>NZ_JAAKGV010000023.1 GCF_011043735.1 Methylobacterium sp. DB0501
TCAGACGCGGGCCGATCCTTCGGCAGATAAACCTTTCTGCTCTCGCACGTATCCGGTATTAGCTCAAGTTTCCCTGAGTTATTCCGAACCGAAGGGCACGTTCCCACGCGTTACTCACCCGTCTGCCGCTGACACCACAAGGATGCCCGCTCGACTTGCATGTGTTAAGCCTGCCGCCAGCGTTCGCTCTGAGCCAGGATCAAACTCTCAAGTTGAAGAGCTGATCAAAGCTGATCACAACATAAACGGAGGCTCACGACCGATCGGCGTTTCCACCAATCGTGTGAGCACCGAAACGTTAAGACCAGCATCATCCTACTCACGATCCCACCCGGAGGCAGGATCCGCAGGGACGACGCCGTCCACGCTTCTCTTTCTCGTATGAACTTGTCAAAGAGCGACCCGGCTGAAAACCGGGGTATCATCGGCGACGACGGGACCAGCGCCTGACCAAGGTCAGGCTCGCCGGCCCGGACTGTCTCGAAGATGGCTCAGCGCCCGGTCCGCTGTCGCGGCCGGCGCCGATGGGTGGTCGTATAGGCCCCGTTTCCCGGCCCGTCAACTCGTTTGTGAAACTCTCGCGACAGGGCTCTGTCCCTCCCCTCCCCTCGCGCGCTTGGCGGATCGCAGCGCGCTGCATGTGCCGACCTCCGCAGCGGCTGGATCGAACGAACACGCATTCCATGTATTACATAGACGCATGGGCAGACGTGCACCCTCGGCACTCGCAGAACCACGACACCAGTCGTGCACAATTTTGTTTCCTGAGCGTAATTCTGTCGCATTCTCAAAAAGAAATATTGACCCGCGTCGTTCGAAGCCGCATGGGGCAGCCACTCTGCCATCGGAGCCGATTGAATGCTGGACCAAGATCAAGAAACCAACCTGATTGAACGCGCGGCCGACATCGTGTCGGCCTACGTGTCCAACAACTCCGTGCCGCTCGCCGAGCTGCCGACGCTGATCAATGCGGTGCACCAATCGCTGAGCCGGCTCGGCGGCGCGGAGCCGGTCGAAGCCGAGAAACCGATGCCGCTGATGCCGATCAAGAAGACGGTGACCCCGGACTACCTGATCAGTCTCGAGGACGGGAAGCAGTACAAATCGCTGAAGCGCCACCTGTCGACCCGCGGGCTCACCCCCGAGGAGTATCGCCGCAAGTGGGGCCTGCCACACGACTACCCGATGGTCGCGTCGAACTACGCAGCCCAGCGTTCCGAGCTCGCGAAGAACAGCGGCCTGGGCCGCCGCCGCAGCGCCTGATCACGGCGGGCGACCGCTCGGCGTGCGGCCGCCCCTCCGAAGCGAAAAAGGCCCCCGGACCTTCCGGTCCGGGGGCCTTCTCACATCACTGGTTCAGCACGGTGCCGCTTAGTGCGCCACGACACCCGAAGCGTCGTCCTCGGAACGCGCCGGAGTCGCCTTCGGCAACGGCTCGTCCCAGTCGATCGCCACCGGCATGCGGATCAGCGCCCGCTCGAGGACCTGGTCCATGCGCGAGACGGGGAAGATCTCGAGGCCGTTCTTCACGCTGTCGGGAATCTCCACGAGGTCCTTGGCATTCTCCTCCGGGATCAGCACGATCTTGATACCGCCGCGCAGGGCGGCCAGCAGCTTCTCCTTGAGACCGCCGATCGGCAGCACCCGCCCGCGCAAGGTGACCTCGCCGGTCATGGCGATGTCGCGGCGCACCGGGATGCCGGTGATGACCGAGACGATCGCCGTCGCCATGGCGATGCCGGCCGACGGCCCGTCCTTCGGGGTCGCCCCCTCCGGCACGTGGACGTGGATGTCCCGGCGCTCGAACAGCGGCGGCTCGACGCCGAAATCGACGGCCCGCGAACGGACATAGGATGCCGCCGCCGAGATCGATTCCTTCATCACGTCGCGCAGGTTGCCCGTCACCGTCATCTTGCCCTTACCGGGCATCATGACGCCTTCGATCGTGAGCAACTCGCCGCCGACCTCGGTCCAGGCCAGGCCGGTGACGACGCCGACCTGATCGTCGGTTTCGACCTCGCCGTAGCGGAACTTCGCCGGGCCGAGGAAGGTGTCGAGATTGTCGGCCGAGACCGTCACGCTCTTCACCCCCGACATCAGGATCTCCTTCACCGCCTTGCGGATCAGGTTCGAGATCTCGCGCTCCAGATTCCGCACGCCAGCCTCGCGGGTATAGCGGCGGATCAGGAGCATCAGGCCGTCATCGGTGATCGACCACTCTTTGGTATCAAGGCCGTGCTTCCTCAACGCGCCCGGCATCAGGTGCTTGCGCGCGATCTCGACCTTTTCCTCCTCGGTGTAGCCGGCGATGCGGATCACCTCCATCCGGTCCAGGAGGGCCGGAGGGATGTTGAGGGTGTTGGCCGTGGTCACGAACATCACGTGCGACAGGTCGTAATCGACCTCGAGGTAATGGTCGTTGAAGGTCGCATTCTGCTCGGGATCCAGCACCTCGAGGAGCGCCGCGGACGGGTCGCCGCGGAAATCCATGCCCATCTTGTCGATCTCGTCGAGCAGGATGAGCGGGTTCGAGGTCTTGGCCTTGCGCATCGACTGCACGATCTTGCCGGGCATCGAGCCGATATAGGTCCGCCGGTGGCCGCGGATCTCAGCTTCGTCGCGCACGCCGCCGAGCGACATGCGGACGAATTCGCGGCCCGTCGCCTTGGCGATCGACTTGCCGAGCGAGGTCTTGCCGACGCCGGGAGGGCCGACGAGGCACAGGATCGGGCCGGTCAGCTTGTTGGCGCGCTGCTGCACCGCCAGATACTCGACGATCCGTTCCTTGACCTTGTCGAGGCCGAAATGATCGGAATCGAGCATCGCCTGCGCGCCGGGCAGGTCCTTCTTGATCTTCGAGCGCTTGCCCCACGGGATGCCGAGCATCCAGTCGAGGTAGTTGCGCACGACCGTCGCCTCGGCCGACATCGGTGACATCTGGCGCAGCTTCTTCAGCTCGGCCAGCGCCTTGTCCCGCGCCTCCTTGGACAGCTTGGTCTTCTCGATCTTGTCCTCGAGCTCGGCCAGCTCGTCGCGGCCGTCCTCGTCGCCGAGTTCCTTCTGAATGGCCTTCATCTGCTCATTCAGGTAGTACTCGCGCTGCGTCTTCTCCATCTGCCGCTTGACGCGGGTGCGGATGCGCTTCTCGACCTGAAGCACCGAGATCTCGCTCTCCATCAGCGAGAGCACACGCTCCAGCCGCTGGGCGACGGTCGGGATCTCGAGGATCGCCTGCTTGTCGGAGATCTTGACGGCGAGGTGCGAGGCGACGGTGTCGGCAAGCTTCGAGGGCTCGTCGATCTGGATCACCGCCGAGACTACCTCGGGCGAGATCTTCTTGTTGAGCTTGACGTAGTTCTCGAACTCCGAGATCACCGAGCGGGCGAGCGCCTCGGCCTCGATCTTGTCGCCGAGATCGTTCGGCAGCACCTCAGCATCGGCGGCGTAGTACTCGTCCGAGCGGACGAAATCCTGGATCTTGGCGCGGCCGCCACCTTCCACCAACACCTTCACGGTGCCGTCGGGGAGCTTGAGCAGCTGGAGGACGCTGGCGAGCGTGCCGATGGTGTAGATCGCGTCGGTGGCCGGGTCGTCGTCGGTGGCGTTGACCTGGGTCGCGAGCAGGATGTGCCGATCGGTGCGGACCGCCTCCTCCAGCGCGCGGATCGACTTCTCGCGGCCGACGAAGAGCGGCACGATCATGTGCGGGAAGACCACGATGTCGCGCAGCGGCAGGACCGCATAGGTCCCGGTCGAGCCGGGGACGACGGGCTGGCGCGATTTCGGCTGGGTCATTGACTGACTTCCTTGTGTGGTGACGCCCAGGTCCCTCCCCTCACGGGGACAAGCAGGAGGAACGGTGGGGGCCGACCGGGCCGCGGGGGTCGGAAACGAGGAGAGCGGCCGGTTCGCGGCACCGCACCTCGTTTCGGTGAGCATGCGGCCGTCGCGTCGACTTTCAGGTGGCCCCTCGGAATGCCGCTTTCAAGCACCGTGCCACTTGAGGCGGAGGGGCTCCCGGAAGCCGCGATCCGGGCAGCTCTCGCAAGAGAGGCCGCCGTTCGTCACGGCGGCCTCCCTGGTCACGTCGTCAGGCGCTGGCGCTCGCCGGCGCGTCCTTGCCACGGTCGCCATGGATGTA
Source organism: Methylobacterium sp. DB0501 (assembly GCF_011043735.1). GTDB lineage: Bacteria > Pseudomonadota > Alphaproteobacteria > Rhizobiales > Beijerinckiaceae > Methylobacterium > Methylobacterium alsaeris. The sequence continues at coordinate 4,142 of NZ_JAAKGV010000023.1, forward strand.
GAGGGGCCGCGACTTGCCGTCGACGACCTCCGGCCCGATCACCACCTGCTCGACCGAATCGAGGCCGGGCAGGTCGTACATCGTCTCGAGCAGGATGCTCTCCAGGATCGAGCGCAGGCCGCGGGCGCCGGTCTTGCGCTCGATCGCCTTGCGGGCGACGAGGCTCAAGGCCTCCTCCTGGAACGTCAGGTCGACGTTCTCCATCTCGAACAGGCGCTGGTACTGCTTGACGAGCGCGTTCTTCGGCTCCTGCAGGATCCGCTTCAGCGCGGTCTCGTCGAGGTCCTCGAGCGTCGCCAGAACCGGGAGACGGCCGACGAATTCGGGGATGAGGCCGAACTTCAGCAGGTCCTCGGGCTCGACGTTGCGGAAGATCTCGCCGGTGCGGCGGTCGTCCGGCGCCTGGACGGTGGCGCCGAAGCCGATCGAGGTGCCCTTGCCGCGGGCCGAGATGATTCGCTCCAGCCCCGCGAAGGCGCCGCCGCAGATGAACAGGATGTTGGTCGTATCGACCTGGAGGAACTCCTGCTGCGGGTGCTTGCGACCGCCCTGCGGCGGCACGCTGGCGACCGTACCCTCCATGATCTTCAGGAGGGCCTGCTGCACACCCTCGCCCGACACGTCGCGGGTGATCGACGGGTTGTCGGACTTGCGAGAGATCTTATCGATCTCGTCGATGTAGACGATGCCGCGCTGCGCCCGCTCGACGTTGTAGTCGGAGGCCTGGAGCAGCTTGAGGATGATGTTCTCGACGTCCTCGCCGACGTAGCCGGCCTCGGTCAGCGTCGTCGCATCGGCCATCGTGAACGGCACGTCGAGGATGCGGGCCAGGGTCTGGGCCAACAGGGTCTTGCCCGACCCGGTCGGGCCGATCAGCAGGATGTTGGACTTCGCCAGCTCGACGTCGTTATGCTTGGTCGCGTGCGCCAGGCGCTTGTAATGGTTGTGCACGGCCACCGACAGGACCTTCTTGGCAAAGTCCTGCCCGATGACGTAATCATCGAGGACCCGCCGAATTTCCTTCGGGGTCGGTACGCCGTCCCGCGACTTCACCAACGAGGACTTCGATTCCTCGCGAATGATGTCCATGCACAGCTCGACGCACTCATCGCAGATGAAGACGGTCGGGCCCGCGATCAGCTTGCGAACCTCGTGCTGGCTCTTGCCGCAGAACGAGCAGTACAGCGTGCTCTTCGAGTCGTTGCCGCCAGCCTTGCTCATATGGGTCTCCAAGTCCCCGACCGGTCCCGCCCCGGGGACGCGACCGCATCGCTTTTAGATAGTGGCGCCCGGCTAAAGAAACAGTCACCGCCCCCGCGCCGCCGGGCGCCCGGTGCAGAATCGCGATGCAAACACGCAGCCACCGCGGGATCAATCCCACCGATGCGACAGACTCTCGCCAAATGGCCGCATCGCCGGGCCTGACTTCGAGAGCGGCCCCTGTCCTTTTGGGGCAGGCCGCCCGGTTCCGAGGGGGATCCCCGGGACGGGGCGGCCTGCCGCCGCAATTCGTCAGGCCTGGGCCGGAGCCTCGGCGCGCTTCTGGAGCACCTCGTCGATCAGGCCCCACTCCTTGGCCGCATCGGCGGTCATGAAGTTGTCGCGCTCCAGGCCCTGCTCGATCGCCTCGTACTCGCGACCGGTATGCTTCACGTAGATCTCGTTGAGGCGCCGCTTCAGGGCCTCGATCTCGCGGGCATGGATCAGGATGTCGGTGGCCTGGCCCTGGAAGCCGCCGGAGGGCTGGTGCACCATGATCCGGGCGTTGGGCAGGGCAAAGCGGTGGCCGGCCTCGCCGGCGGCGAGCAGGAGCGAACCCATCGAGGCGGCCTGGCCGACGCAGAGCGTGGCGACCGGGCAACGGATGAACTGCATCGTGTCGTAGATCGACAGGCCGGAGGTGACCACGCCGCCCGGCGAGTTGATGTAGAAGGAGATTTCCTTCTTCGGGTTCTCCGCCTCGAGGAACAGCAGCTGCGCCACGATCAGCGACGCGGAGTAGTCCTCGACCGGGCCGGTCAGGAAGATGATGCGCTCGCGCAGGAGGCGCGAGTAGATGTCGAAGGCGCGCTCGCCGCGGCTCGACTGCTCGACCACCATGGGCACGAGCGCGCTGTTGTAATACTCGACCGGATCTCTCATCTCACTGGCCCTCTGAACGGAACCCGGCCGCCTCGGGGCGGCCGGGGTAGCGGCGGAAACGTACGACCTCGCAGGCCCCGTCCCCGCCACCCGTTCGGGGCCGGACGAGGATCAGGCCGGGTTGGACTCACCCGCGGGAGCGGCCTCGGCCGCGTCGTCCTTGGCCTTGTCGGCCTTGGACTCCTCGGCGTCGTCCTCGTCGGCGAACAGCGCCTCCTTGGAGACGGGCTCCTCGACCAGTTTGACCTGACCGAGGACGTGGTCAACCACCTTCTCCTCGAACAGCGGGGCGCGCAGCTCGGCCAGCGCCTGCGGGGTCTTGCGGTAGAAATCCCAGACCTGCTGCTCCTGGCCCGGGAACTGCCGGACGCGGGCGATCAGGGCCTGATTCACCTCGTCGTCCGAGACCTTGATATCGGCGCTCTCGCCGGCCTGCGCAAGCACCAGGCCGAGGCGCACGCGGCGCTCGGCGATCCGGCGGTACTCCTCGCGGGCCTTCTCCTCCGTGGTGTCCTCGTCCTCGAAGGTCTTGCCGCGGTTCTTCAGGTCCTGCTCGACCTGCGCCCACACGGCGGCGAATTCCTGGAGGACGAGGCTCGGGGGCAGCTCGAAGGAGTAGCGGCTGTCGAGGGCGTCGAGGAGCCCCTTCTTCAGCTTCTGGCGCGAGGCCGCCTCGTACTCGCGGCCCATGGTGGTGCGCACGGCGTCCTTGAGGGCGTCGAGCGAGTCCATGCCGAAGGTCTTGGCGAGCTCGTCGTCGATCTTGAGCTCACCCGGGACCTTGATGGCCTTCACGGTGACGTCGAACTCGGCCTCCTTGCCGGCGAGGTGCTCGGCGCCGTAGGTCTCCGGGAACGTCACCTTGACCAGGCGCTCGTCGCCGACCCTGGCACCGAGCAGCTGATCCTCGAAGCCCGGGATGAAGGTGTTCGAGCCGAGATCGAGGTTGATGTCCTCGCCGGTGCCGCCCTCGAACGGGGTACCGTCGATGCGGCCGGTGAAGTTGATGGTGAGCCGGTCGCCCGATTCGGCGTACTGGCCCTCGGGCCGGTCCTCGAACGGGCGGTTGGCCGAGGCCATCCGCTCGATCGTCTCGTTGATCTCCTCGTCGGAGGGAGTGACAACCTGCTTGGTCAGGCTCACGTCCGACAGGTCGACGAGGTCGAAGGTCGGCATCACCTCGAGGGCGATCTTGAAGGCGAGGTCGGCCTTGGCGTCGAGCGCCTTCTCGATCTCGTCCTTGTCCTCGGGCATCTGGACCTGAGGCTCGAGGGCGAGCTTGAGCTTGTTGTCCTCGACGATCTTCTGGTTGGCCTCGTTGACGGCGTTCTGGACGACGTCGGCCATCACGGAGCGGCCGTAGACCTTGCGCAGGTGGGCCACCGGCACCTTGCCCGGGCGGAAGCCCTTGAGCTGCACCTTGCCCTTGATCCCGTCGAGCTCGGTCGCGAGCCGGGTTTCCAGCTCGGAAGCGGGCAGGACCACCTGGTATTCGCGCTTCAGCCCCTCGGACTTGGTCTCGGTCACCTGCATCGTCGTCATTCCGCCTTGCACCTTCGAATCCGGCCTGGCTGCGGGCCCGGACGGCGCTGTGAACGACGCCGTGCGACGGGACCGTCAGGACAAGGGGCCGGCACTGCTGCTTGAACCCAATCCGTCGTGTCGCCTGGCGGAGGTGGTGCGGGCGGAGGGGCTCGAACCCCCACGACTCTCGTCACTGGAACCTAAATCCAGCGCGTCTACCAATTCCGCCACGCCCGCGACGCTCGCGCCCGAGGCCTGACGCACCCGGGCGCGGCTCTATAGCATGGTGGATCGGTCACGCAGCAAGAATTTTGGGGGCCGCCTCGCCCCCGGCTCCGGCCCCGGCTACAAGGCGGCCTCCGACGCCGGGCAAGCCCGACCGGCGCCCGGCCTCCGACAACTCCGCTCTGAAGCGAGGTGCCATGCCGTCGTCCTTGCCGCCCTCGCGCCGCGCGCTGCTCGCCGGCGCCGCGATGTCCCTCGCCCCCTCCCTCCTCCGGGCGCAGGGCGGCGGCCCCCAGCCGGGGCCGGGGGCCGTGGAGCCCAAATCCCCCGATGCCAGATCCTCGGCCAAATCCCCGGCCAAATCCCTGACGGCGGCGCCGGCGCGGGCGCGGATCAAGCCGGAGCCGGCGCCCGAGACCCCGGTCTGGGCTTTCGACGGAACCGCCGCGCCGCCGGTGCTGCGGGTGAAGCTCGGCGAGGCGGTCAGGCTCACGCTCGAGAACAGGACCGAGCGGCCGCTGTCGCTGCACTGGCACGGGGTGCGCAACCGCAACGCCATGGACGGGGTCGGCGGGGTGACGCAGCCGCCGGTCGCCCCGGGCGAGAGCTTCGTCTACGAGTTCACCCCGCCGGATGCCGGCACCTCGCTGATCCGTCCCCTGGTCGTCGGCGGGGCGAGCGAGCCGTCCGGCCGCGGGCTCGCCGGCATGCTGGTCGTCGAGGAGAGGACGCCCCCGGTCGTCGACCGCGACGTGCCGCTGCTCCTCCAGGATTGGCGCCTGGAGCAGGACGGGACCCTGGCGCCGTTCGGTCAGGTCGCCTTCGCGGCGAGCTCGGGCCGGCTCGGCAACGCGCTGACGGTCAACGGCAAGCCGGCGCCCGAGACGATCGAGGCGGCGCCGGGCACGCGCCTGCGCCTGCGGCTCGCCAACGCCTGCAACGCGCGGGCGACCCGGATCCGCTTCGACGGGCTCAAGGCCTGGGTGGCGGCTGTGGACGGCCAGCCGACGGACACGTTCGAGCCCCTGCGGGCCACCCTCCCCTTCCCGCCCGGCACCCGCTACGACATCCTGCTCGACGTGCCGGCCGCCGCCGAGCCGGCCGGCGCCGTGGTCGCGCTGATCGGCCAGGGGATGCCGCTCGCCCGCATCGTCCAGAAGGGCGAGCCCGTCGCGGCCCGGCCGCCGGTGGCGCCGATCGGTGAGAACAAGCTGCTGCCGCCGGAGATCAAGCTCCAGAACGCCTTCCGGCGCGACATCGCCATCGCGGGCGGTGCGGTGCTCGACAAGGCGAAACCCGAGGCCGCCCCGACCTTCACCGGCGACCCGACCCGGATCTGGACGCTCAACGGCGCCGCCGGCCGGGCGGAGACTCCGCCGCTGTTCACGGTCAAGCGCAACACCGCGGTGGTGCTGGCGCTCACCAACACCACCGCCTTCCCGCAATCGCTGCACCTGCACGGCCACGTCTTCCGGCTGCTGCACCCCCTCGACGACGGCTGGGAGCCCTACTGGCTCGACACGTTCCAGCTGCTCGAAGGCCGCACCGCCCGCATCGCCTTCCTGGCCGACAATCCGGGCCGCTGGCTCGTCAGCGCCACCGCGCTCGAGCGGTTCGATACCGGCCTGTGGGGCTGGTTCGAGGTGAGCTGACGGACGACCCGGGATCTGCGTCCGGCAGTCGCAGGACAGCCGCCGACGCCGATCCGCCAAGCTTAGACGCGAGCATTAAGCCCTTGATGCTCGCGGTTTTACGGGATTTGTTTCTGATACGCCGGTCTAGCGCTCAAGAAAACGTGTTAACCTGGGCGAATGCATCGGCGGGGTGCTTGTCGCATGCTGGCGCAGCAGCAGCGTGCAACGGTCTGCAGCGCATCGACGAGGATGCCCAGCATGGAACATCAGCCGCTTCGCCACCTCCGCGACATTGCCCATGTCGACATTGCCGACGCCGGAGCCATTCCGCCTCTCCTGGAAGGCCGCCGGGCCCGGCTCGAGCGCTTCGCCGAGATCCTCGAACGCGATCCCGGCCGCACCTTCATGACCCTTGAGGAGATCGAGTTCGTGCCCCGCAAGTTGCGGGCGGGGATCCGGACCGACAACTCGCCGCTCTCCTTCGCCTATGCCGATCCGGTGCTGCGGGCGAGCGGGCTGACCGGCGACACGTTCGGGGAGGCCCGCGCGTTCTTCGACATGAGCACCGGCGAGGCCCACCACCTGCTGTGCTCCTGCGTGAACGGGCGCACCGTCAAGGCCGGGCCGACCGCCAAGCGCCTGCGCCGCCTCGCCGCCCGCCGGCCGGGCCTGTGGCTCGCCTATGGCTGCGCCGCCGGCTTCGTCGCCCTGCCGGGCGCGATGTACCTGTTCGGCTGACGTAACGCCCTCAACGGAAAAAGGCCGCCCTCGCGGGCGGCCTTTTTCATGCCGCGCGAGGCGGCGGCACTCAACAAGATCAAGGATTACTTGATCTTGGTCTCCTTGAACTCGACGTGCTTGCGCGCGACGGGGTCGTACTTGCGGAACGACAGCTTGTCGGTCTTGGTACGGGAGTTCTTCTTGGTAACGTAGAAGAAGCCGGTATCGGCGGTCGAGAGCAGCTTGATCTTGACGGTGACGGCCTTGGCCATGGCGCGACCTCTGTTGGCTATGGGGTGTTGCGCCCGGAAGACCGAAACGCAAAACGGCCGGGCAGGCCCGGCCAGAACGCGGCGCCTTCCTGCCCCATCACCCTCCGGGCGTCAAGCCCGGGCGACCGTCGGCCGCGCGGCCGGCGTCACGGCGCGGCCCGGATCATCCGCCCGCCCACCACCGCCAGGTAGGCCACGAACAGGAGCGTCAGCGACCAGGCGAAGCCGTGCGGCGAGGCCAGGTCCATGCCGCCGCCGACGAGCGGCGGTCCCAGCACCAGGCCGATGTTGTAGAGCACCAGGAAGGCGGCATTGGCGCCGGCGAGCGCCGCCCCGTCGAACCGGGCGCCGAGATGGGCGAGGCCCACCGTGTAGAGCGTGCCGGCGATGCCGCCCCACAGGAACAGGATGAGGGCGAGCAGCCGCCCATCCTCCGCCCCGAGCGGCAGGGCGGCCGCGCCGATCGCGCCCAGGAAGGCGGCGGCGAGCAGCACCCGGCGCTTGTCGACCTTGTCGGCGAGGAAACCGACCGGGATCTGGAACAGCACGTTGCCGAGCGCCGCCAGGCTGACGAGGCCCGCCGCCTGCTCCGCCGTGAGGCCGAGGCGCAGGCCGTAGATCGGCAGGATCGCGAAGCCCCCGGTCTCGACCGCGCCGTAGACCAGGGCCGCGAGCGTCGCCGAGGGCGCGACCCTCAGGTAGCCGAGGAAGCCGCGCCCGCCCTTGTGCGGGATCTCCGGCGACAGCCCGCGGGCCATGACGAGGGGCAGGGCCCCGGCGCAGAACAGGGCGGCCCCCGCGAGGTAGGGCGGCCAGCCCGTGGTGCCGAGCAGGCGCAGGAGCCCCGGGCCGATGGCGAAGCCGAGGGCCAGCACCGTGGCGTAGACCCCCATCACCAGCCCGCGCCGGGCCGGGGGCGCCGCCTGGTTGATCCAGAACTCGGAGAGGACGAACAGCACCCCGAGGGCGGCCGAGAACACGAAGCGCAGCGGGAACCACCAGGCGAAGTCGTGGATCGCCCGGAACCCGAGGAGCGCCAGCGCCCCGACCGCGATGGCGCCGAGAAGCAGCGGCATGACCCCCAGGCGTGCCGCCACCCGCGGCACGAAGGGCAGCACGACGATGCTCGCCACCCCGGCGATCGCCGTGTTGACCCCGATCCAGGTGTTGGACAGGCCCATCCGCTCCATCTCAAGGGAGAGGAGCGGAATCGACAGGCTGAGCCCGATCCCGACCACCGCCACGCAGGTGATGGCGGCGGCGATGGCGGCGAGGCGCGCGGGCCCGAACTCCGGCTCGGTGGTGAGGGTGGTCATGATGGGGGCTGGCCGTCGGGGGGGCCCATATGGGCCGGCCGGTCGGAGAAGGCCACCCCGGGACGGCCTATTTCGGCCCTACAGCTCTTCCCTCGTATGCTCGCCGTCCACGTCCCGGAAGAACGGCACCGGCAGCATCGGGCTGAACCCGGCCGCGAGCCGGGCCTCCAGCTCGTCGAGCACGATGGCGGTGATGCGCGGCAGCTCCAGCTTGCGGGCCTCCGCGAGGTTGACCCAGGCGAGCTCGGTCAGCTCCGAATCGGGGCCGACGATGCCGGGCGTCTCGGCCACCACCGCCTCGCGGTCGACGGCGAAGAAGCGGGTATCGAAGCGCTTCGGACGCGAGGGCGGGGTGATCGCCCGGGCGACGAATTCCAGGAGTTCGAGGTCCGGCATCACCCCGGCCTCGCGAAAGGCCGACCAGGCGCCGGGCGGCGCCGTCTCGGGCGGGCCGTAATCGGTCGTACCGATCATCAGCCCGGTCTCCTCGTAGGTCTCGCGGATCGCCGCGAGGGCCAGCACCCGGCCGAGATGGAACAGCGGCGGGTGGACCCGCTCGGCCAGAGCCGCTTCCGCCCGGTCGTTGAGGGTGCCGGCCACGGGCATCGAGCGGTCGCCCAGCTCGATCCGGCCGCCGGGGAAGACGAACAAGCCCGGCATGAACTTGTGGCCGGCGTGGCGCCGGCCCATCAGCACCTTCGGCGCGTCGCCGGTGCGGTCGAGGATGATCAGCGTCGCGGCGTTGCGGATCCGCAGCGGCCTCGCCTTCCGTTCAGGGGCGGCCGGAGCCGTCGTTCCGTCCGTCGGTCCTGCCGCCATCCCGCATCTCCGTCTCGTGCAGGCCCACGCCGTTCGCGGCCCGGGCCCCGGCGCGGCGTATCGCGGAAAAGCCATGCATGCCAAGCGCGTATTGCAGGCCGACCACCGCCCCCTTGGTCGGCTGGAGCAGGAGCAGCGAGGCGACGAGGGCGAGCGCCGGCCAGAACGTCATCTGGAACCAGAACGGCACGTCGAGGCGCATCTCGGTCTCGAGGACGCCCAGGCCCACGAGATGGCCGACGACGAAGATCACCAGATAGGGCGGCAGGTCGTCGGCGCGGTGGTGGTGCAGCTCCAGCCCGCAGGCCTCACAGGACGCCCGCACCTTGAGGAACCGGCCGAACACCCGGCCTTCGCCGCAATGCGGGCAGCGGTTGCGGAAGCCGCGCGCCATCGCCAGCATCCAGTGCGGATCGGTACCCGCCCGCATGACGGGTGGTTCGGGCGGCCTCTTGTCGGGCAGCGTCTCGGCCGGTCCGGCGTGAATCTCGATCATGCCCGCCTCCCGCGGCGCTTGGTCAGGCTGTCGCGGCTCGGCGGGGCCGGGCGGCCTTTGCGCGGTCCTTTGTGCGGCCCACCCCGGGCGGGCCCCGGCGAGGCGGAGCGCCCGCCGCCGGCGATCTCGAACCGCAGGGCGCCGGCCACCGGCGCGGCCTCCATCAGCCGCACCTCGACCTTGTCGCCGAGGCGGAAGGTCTCGCGGGTGCGCTCGCCGACGAGGGCGTGGCGGCCCTCCTCGTGACGGAAGTAATCGGCGCCGAGCGTCGAGATGGGGATGAAGCCGTCCGCCCCGGTCTCGTCGAGCTTGATGAAGAGCCCCGAGCGAGTCACGCCCGAGACCTGGCCCGAGAAGGTGGCGCCGACCCGGTCGGCGAGGTGGTGGGCGATCAGGCGGTCGATGGTCTCGCGCTCCGCCGCCATGGCCCGGCGCTCGGCGGCCGAGATCTGCTGGCCGATCTCGGCGAGGTCGCCGGTCTCCATGCCCGCCGGCAGCCCGTCGGAGCCGAGCCGCAGGGCCCGGATCAGGGCGCGGTGCACGATCAGGTCGGCGTAGCGCCGGATCGGCGAGGTGAAGTGGGCGTAGCGGCGCAGCGACAGACCGAAATGGCCCGCATTCTCGGCGGCGTAGACGGCCTGGGCCTGCGAGCGGAGCACCACTTCGTTGAGGAACAGCTGGTGCTCGCTGCCCTCCACCATGCCGAGGATGCGGTTGAACAGGGCGGGCCGGAGGTTCGCCTCCTTCGGCAGCTTGAGGCCGATCGAGGCCATCACCTCGCCGAGCGCCCGCATCTTCTCGAGGGAGGGCTCGTCGTGGACGCGGTAGATCAGCGGCTGGCCGGCGGATTCCAGGATCTCGGCCGCCGCGACGTTGGCCTGGATCATGAACTCCTCGATCAGCCGGTGCGCGGCCAGGCGCTCCGGCACGATCACCCGGTCGACCCCGCCCTCGGGGTTGAGGATCACCTTGCGCTCCGGCAGATCCAGCGCCAGCGGTCCGCGGGCGTCGCGGGCCGCCGCGAGGGCGTCGTAGGCGGCCCAGAGCGGGCGCAGCACGCCGTCGAGGAGCGGCCCGGTGATCTCGTCGGGCCGGCCGTCGATGGCGGCTTGCGCCTGGGCATAGGCGAGCTTCGCGCGGGAGCGCATCATGACGCGATGGAAGCTGTGGCGGAGCTTGCGGCCCTCCGCCGTCACGATCATCCGCACGGCCAGAGCCGGCCGGTCCTGGCCGGGGCGGAGGGAGCAGAGATCGTTCGAGATCCGCTCCGGCAGCATCGGCACCACCCGGTCGGGGAAGTAGACCGAGTTGCCGCGCAGCAGCGCCTCGCGGTCGAGGGGCGTGCCGGGCCGGACATAGGCCGCGACGTCGGCGATCGCCACCGTGACCACGAAGCCGCCCGGATTGGCCGGATCGGGATCGGGCAGGGCCATCACGGCGTCGTCGTGGTCCTTGGCGTCCGGCGGGTCGATGGTGACGAGGGGCAGCTCGCGCCAGTCGTCGCGGCCCTCCAGCCCGACCTCGCGGGCGGCTTCGGCCTCCGCCAGCACCTCGCGCGGGAAGACGTGCGGGATGTCGTGGGCGTGGATCGCGATCAGGCTGACCGCCTTCTCCGAGGAGAGGCTGCCCAGGCGCTCCTTGACCCGCCCCTGCGTCAGCCCGAACCGGTCCTCGCGCCCGAGGGTCACGGTGACGAGGTCGCCGTCGAGGGCCTCCCCCTCCCCTCCGGCCGGCACCGCGATCTCGCGGCCCTGCGCCTTCTTGTCGACGGGCACGATGCGCCCGCCCCCCGTCGGCAGGGCGCGGTAGACGCCGAGCGTCTCGGCCCGGTTGCGGCCGATGACCTTGATGACCCGCCCGAGATAGCGGTTGGGCGTGTCGCCGTCGGGCTCGATCTTGAGGAGCGCCCGATCACCGGTGCCGGGGGCCGGGCCGTTGGTGCGGCGCCCGCGCGGCATCAGCACGGTGATGACGGGCACAGGACCCGCGTCCGGATCCCATTGCGCCGGGCGCGCCACCAGCTCGCCGTCGCGGTCGCGGCGGCTGTCGATGTCGGCGACGACCACCGGCGGCAGGCGGCCGGCCTTGCGCAGGCCGGACCGGTCCTTCTCGATCACGCCCTCTTCCTGGAGGTCCTTGAGCAGGCGCTTCAGCTCGATCTTGTCCGAGCCCTTGATGCCGAAAGCCTGGGCGATCTCGCGCTTGCCGACCTTCTCCGGCGACTCGTCGATGAAGGCGAGTACCGCCTCGCGGCTGGGCAGGACGGCGGAGGCCGGCTTCGGGGCCTTGGGATGGAGTCCCTGGGGGTGAATTCGTTTGGCCAACAGGTCGATCCAGGCGGCGGGACGCGACGGCTCCCCGGCGGGCAGGCCGCGGCCGCAAGCCCGAAATATGGGATGAGTGCGGCCGCAGGGCAACGTTGCGGTGGGAGGAGGGCGGGCTCCCCGGCCGCCACGAGGTCCGGTCGTACAGCCCGGGCAAACCGCAGACCATCCAGGCCGGACGACGCCCGTCTCGCAGCTTCCGGACGTCGTCCCGGGATCGACCGCCGGCAGGAGATTGAAATTCAGCCCCGGATCCGGAAGCGCAATCGGCCAGAACCGAGGCGCAGCGGTATCGGAATGTACCGAGACGGCGCCGTTTTCAGGCTTCCTGCGTCCCCTCCGAGGGGCGAACCGGAATGCCGAATCGTCAGAGGACGCGATCTCACGACCGGATCGGTGTCAACCCCAAATTCCTGGAACAGATTTTCCATCAACGTGCCGTTGACGTAGCAGGAGTGACGCAGACTGATTGGTTCGCGCCGAATCGGCCCGGACGATGCACACATCATGACCGAATTTTCGACGATCAAGACTTCTAGGAAACAAATCTCTACCGCCGTCAGCCGGCGCCGGCTGTTCCAGTCGGGCGCCGTGATCGCGGGGGCCGCCCTCGGAAGCCGGATCCCCGGCGCGGCGGCCCTGGACGGACCACCGATGCCGGGACCGCAGCTGCGGGGGCTCGAAGCCCTCGCACGCGACCTGCGCGCCCTGGGCAGCCGGCTGATTCTCCCGGGCAACTACGATTTCCTGGTCGCCGCTTGGCCGAATAACGGCCGCTGGGCCGACGTGCTGCCGCTGGCGGTCGCGATGTGCGCCAGCGACGAGGCGGTACGCCTCTGCATCAACTGGGCGCGCCAGGAGCGACAGGCCTTCGCGGTGCGCTGCGGCGGGCACAACTATGCCGGCTTCTCGACCACGCGCGGCCTGCTGATCGACGTGAAGCCGATGGCCGACATCATGGTCGACCCGAAGACCGGCCTCGTGACGATCGGGGCGGGCGCCAGCAACCAGGACATGGCCGACGCCTTCCGGGCGACCGGCCTCGCGGTCCCGTCCGGACGCTGCCCGACGGTCGGCATCAGCGGGCTGACGCTCGGCGGCGGCTGGGGCTTCTCGGCGACGCGCAACGGCCTGACCTGCGACGCCCTGCGGGCCACCGATGCCGTGACGGCGGATGGCAGGCTCCACCGCGGCATTGCGGCGACCGGCGACGACGAGGCGCTGTTCTGGGCCGCCCGCGGCGGCGGCGGCGGCAATTTCGCGGTGCACACCTCGTTCACCTTCGAGGCGCACCCGGTCTACGACGTGACGGTCTTCAACATCGTCTGGCCGGCCCGGCACCAGATCGAGCTGATGCTGGACCTCCAGGACATCCAGCTCCGGAATCCGCACCTGATCTCGACCCGCAGCAAGCTCGCGCCGAAAACCGCCCGCTCGACCCAGCGCGACCAGTTGCAGGTGCAGACCCTCGGCCAGTTCTTCGGCCCCCCCGACCAGCTTCGGGCGCTCCTCGACCGGCCCCTGTCGCGCTCGAAGCCGATCGTCGCCGAGATCAACGGCATGAACTACTGGAGCGCCCGCGATTACCTCGTCACCGACGATCCGGCCGGCCCCTACGACATCCGCTCGAGCTACGTCGCCGGCGCACTCGGCGGCGACGCGATCGAGACGATGATCAGGCACATGGCGAAGTGGCCCGGCGGCTCGCTGCGGCAGGACAACATGGGCATCCTGTTCGCGGCCGGCGGCAAGGTGAAGGACGTACGCGCCGACGCGACGGCCTACGTCCACCGCGACTGCGACTTCATCGTGGAGATGGAAGCGTCGTGGAGCCCACTCGACACGCCCGAGACGGTCACCCGGCAGCAGGCCTGGCTCACCGAGTACTTCGCGGCGATGCAGAAATTCGTGAAGCCGCAATCCTACGTCAACTTCCCGAGCCGCGACCTGCCGAACTGGCTCAAGGCCTATTACGGCAGCAATGTCGACCGGCTCTGTGCCGTCAAGCGCCAGTACGACCCGGACAACGTGTTCAACTTCCTGCAGAGTATTCCCCTCAAGGCGCCGGCGTGAGCGGCGGCCTCTCGGCACGGCGCGTCGCACGCCGACGCTGATACCCCTCAGAATCATCCCGGGGCTCGCCGCAGGCGGGAACCCGGGACGATCCCGGCGGTGGAGGGACCAGGCGGCGGGCGTTCCGCGTCTTCTCGCGGCGTCGGCGGTTCCGGATCCCGGGCTCCGCCGCGCGGCCCCGGGACGGCCCTGCGGCTTTCGGAACGGCCGGAGCCCGCCGCGCGCCCAGCGCCAAAAGAGAAGGGGCCGGATCGCTCCGGCCCCACCCCCGTCCTGACTGAACCGATGCCGGATCAGAGCGAGTAGTAGTTTACGAACTCGATCGGGTGCGGGGTCATCTCGTACCGCATCACCTCGGTCATCTTCAGCTCGATGAACGAGTCGATGAAGTCGTCGTTGAACACGCCGCCGGCCTTGAGGAACTCGCGGTCGGCGTCGAGGCTGTTGAGCGCCTCACGGAGCGAGCCGCACACGGTCGGGATCTCCTTGAGCTCCGCCGGAGGCAGGTCGTAGAGGTCCTTGTCCATGGCCGGACCGGGATCGATCTTGTTCACGATGCCGTCGAGGCCGGCCATCAGCAGGGCCGCGAAGGCGAGGTAGGGGTTCGCCATCGGGTCGGGGAAGCGGACCTCGACGCGCTTGGCCTTCGGCGAGGTCGTCCACGGAATCCGGCACGAGGCCGAGCGGTTGCGGGCCGAGTAGGCCAGCAGCACCGGCGCCTCGTAGCCCGGGACCAGGCGCTTGTAGGAGTTGGTCGATGGGTTGGTGAAGGCGTTGAGCGCCTTGGCGTGCTTGATGACGCCGCCGATGTACCACAGGCATTCCTGGGACAGGTCGGCGTACTTGTTGCCGGCGAAGACCGGCTTGCCGTCCTTCCAGATCGACTGGTGGACGTGCATGCCCGACCCGTTGTCGCCGTAGACCGGCTTCGGCATGAAGGTCGCGGTCTTGCCGTAGCTCTGGGCGACGTTGTGGATGCAGTACTTGTAGATCTGCATCTGGTCGGCCATCAGGGTCAGCGTGTCGAACTTCATGCCCAGCTCGTGCTGGGCCGAGGCGACCTCGTGATGGTGCTTCTCGACCTTGACGCCCATCGACTGCATGGCGGCCAGCATCTCGCCGCGCATGTCCTGGGCCGAATCCTGCGGCGGAACCGGGAAGTAGCCACCCTTGATCTGGACGCGGTGGCCGAGGTTGCCGCCCTCGTACTCGGTCTGGCCGTTGATCGGCAGCTCGACGGAGTCCAGCTTGAAGCCGGTGTGGTACGGGTCGGCGGAGAAGCGGACGTCGTCGAAGACGAAGAACTCGGCCTCGGGGCCGACGAAGATGGTGTCGCCGATGCCGCTGGCCTTCACGAAGGCCTCGGCCTTCTTGGCGATGCCGCGCGGGTCGCGGCTGTAGGGCTCGCCGGTCGAGGGCTCGAGCACGTCGCAGACGATCGACATCGTCGAGGCCGAGAAGAACGGATCCATGCACGCGGTCGCCGGGTCCGGCATCAGCAGCATGTCGGATTCGTTGATCGCCTTCCAGCCGGCAATCGACGAGCCGTCGAACATCGTGCCCTCGGCGAAGATGTCCTCGTCGACCAGGGACACGTCGAACGTGACGTGCTGCCACTTGCCCCGCGGATCGGTGAAGCGGAAATCGACGTACTTGACGTCGTTTTCCTTGATTTCCTTGAGGACGTCCGTCGCGGTCTTAGACATTCTCGTTTGATCCCTTCCTAGAACGGCGTCCTAGCCGCCATGAAGCCGCGGTCCTGGGGGTCAGGCCGCGGTTTTCGTCGCTGCAGAGAAGGCGGAGCGTCGGATCGCGCCTCGGTCAGATCGCGTCCTGGCCGGTCTCGCCGGTACGGATGCGGATCGCTTCCTCGATCGAGGAGACGAAGATCTTGCCGTCGCCGATGCGGCCGGTCTGGGCCGACTTGCGGATCGCCTCGACGGCGCCGTCCACCAGCGTGTCGGGCAGCACGATCTCGAGCTTCACCTTGGGCAGGAAGTCGACCACGTACTCGGCGCCCCGATAGAGCTCCGTGTGGCCCTTCTGGCGGCCGAAGCCCTTGGCCTCGATCACCGTGATGCCCTGGAGGCCGACCTCCTGCAGGGCCTCCTTCACCTCGTCGAGCTTGAAGGGCTTGATGATCGCTTCGATCTTCTTCATGCCGGGCGGGCCTGGTCTGCAACGGTTCCGGCGGCATTCCTAGCATCGCGCCGCGCCGACCGCCACGGGGGATTTCCCGCGAGCGGACCGGGAATGCCTAATCGATAAGCAATTGCTGCGCGTTTGTTGCGCAACTCGCCGTTCTCAAGCCCGGTGCCGCGGCGAAGCCGCCGGCCCCCGGGCGCTTCTCGGAGTATGACGCGATGGCCGGGACCGAGCTTCTCACCACCGACGAGATGCGGCGGGCCGATGCCGCAGCGATCCGCGCCGGCACGCCCGGCCTGACGCTGATGCACCGCGCCGGCGCCGCGGTGGCGGAGCGCGCCCGGGCGCTCGCCGGCGACGGGCCGGTCCTGGTCCTGTGCGGGCCGGGCAACAACGGCGGCGACGGCTTCGTCGCCGCGCGGCTGCTGGCCGGAGCGGGCCTCACCGTCGAGGTGGCCTTGCTCGGCGCACGCGACGCGCTCAAGGGCGACGCCGCCGCGGCCGCGGAGGAATGGACCGGCCCGGTGACGGAGGCGGCCGGCGCCGATCCGGCGGGCGTCACCCTGGTGATCGATGCCCTGTTCGGGGCCGGCCTCGCCCGCCCGATCGAGGGCGCGGCGGCCGACCTCGTCGCGCGGGTCAACGGGGCCGGGGTGCCGGTGCTCGCGGTCGACGTGCCGTCGGGCCTCGACGGCGATACCGGGGCGCCGCGCGGCGCCGTCGTCACCGCGACCGAGACCGTGACCTTCGTGCGGCGCAAGCCCGGCCATCTGCTGCTGCCCGGCCGGCGCCTGTGCGGGCCGGTCACGCTGGCGGATATCGGCATCCCGGATGCGGAGGTGGCGGGCATCGGCGCGCAGGCCCACGTCAACGGGCCGGACCTGTGGGGCGCCGCCTTCCCGCAGCTCGCGCCGGACAGCCACAAATACACGCGCGGCCACGCGGTCGTGCTGTCGGGACCGGCCCACCGCACCGGCGCGGCGCGCCTCGCCGCCCGCGGGGCGCTTCGCATCGGCGCCGGCCTCGTCACGGTCCTGTCGCCGACCTCGGCGCTGCCGGAGAACGCCGCCCACCTCACGGCGATCATGCTGCACCCTTGCGACGGCGCCGACGACCTCGACGACACGCTCACCGACGAGCGCCTGAACGCGATCGTCGCCGGTCCCGGCCTCGGCACCGGCGGCCCGACCCGCGACCTGGTGCGGGTCGCCACGGAGGCCGGCCGCGCCCTCGTCCTCGACGCCGACGCGCTGACGAGTTTTTCGGGGAAGGCCGACGAGCTCGCCGAGATGATCGCGGGCGGCGGGGCGCGGGCCGTCGCGACCCCGCACGAGGGCGAGTTCGCCCGCCTGTTCCGGGGCGTGGCGGCGGTGCCGGCGGAGGGCTCGAAGCTGGCGCGGGCCCGGGCCGCCGCCGCCTTCCTGGACGCGGTCGTGGTGCTGAAGGGCGCCGACACGGTGATCGCCGCCCCCGACGGCCGCGCCGCCATCAATCCCAACGGCACGCCCTGGCTCGGCACCGCCGGCAGCGGCGACGTGCTGTGCGGCTTCGCCGGCGGGCTGCTCGCGCAGGGGATGGAGCCGTTCGAGGCCGCGGCCGCCGCGGTCTGGCTCCACGCCGCGGCCGGGGGCCGGCACGGGCCGGGGCTGATCTCGGAGGATCTGCCGGAGCTGATGCCGGCGGTGCTGCGGGAGGTGCTGGAGGGTCCGGGACGGCGATAGCAGGCGGCGGCGGGCGCCGGCTCTGCGCGCCGATCCCGGAGCCGCGAAAGCGGAGCCCGGGAGGACCGGGAGGGGATCGGAGGGGCGAGCGATCGGGACGGGGTCGCCCCCTCACGCCGCCGCGGCGACCACCCGGTTCCGGCCGTCCTGCTTGGCCCGGTAGAGCGCGAGGTCGGCGCGCTTGAGGATCAGGGCGGCCTCGTCGCCGGGCTGGCGGGCGGCGACGCCGATCGAGACCGTCACGTCGATGGCGCAGGTCCCGCGCTGGACCTGGAAGCTCGCCGCCTCGATCCGCTCGCGGATGCGCTCGGCGACCTGGCGGGCGGCGTCGAGCCCGGTATCGGGCACCACCACGACGATCTCCTCGCCGCCGTAGCGCGCCACCACGTCGATGCCGCGGGTTTGGGCGCGGATGCGGGTGGCGAATTCCTTCAGCACCTCGTCGCCGGCATCGTGGCCGAAGCGGTCGTTGATCGACTTGAAGCGGTCGATGTCGAGGATCAGCAGCGCGACCGTGCGGTCCCGTAGGGACGGCTCGGAGAAGAGCCCGGCGAGGTAGCTGTCCAGGTAGCGCCGGTTGTGCAGGCCGGTGAGCCCGTCGGTGACGGCGAGGTCCATCGAGGCCTGGACCGATTCGCGCAACGAATGCGAGAACCGCTTGCGCTTCACCTGCGTGCGCACCCGCGCGACCAGCTCGTTGCGGTCGATCGGACGGACCAGGTAATCGTGCACGCCGAGATCGAGGCCGCGCATGATCCGGGTGCGGTCGCCGGCATCGGCCAGCATCACCACCGGCACGGTGCGGGTGCGGTCGAGGGAGCGGAGCTGGCTGCACAGGCGCAGGCCGTCATGGTCCTGCAGGTCGAGGCTCACCAGAACCACGTCGAAATCGCCGGCCTTGACCCGCTCCAGGGCCTCCTGCGGGGAGGCCACGGTCTCCACGCAGTGATACTGTCCGAGCGCCGCGGCCATCCGCTCGGCCGAGGCGCGGCGGTCCTCGACGAGGAGCACGTTGGCATTGTGCCCGGTCTCGGCGGTGGCCGCCGCCAGGGGATCGCCGACCCGGGACGCCATGGCGCGGCTGCGCAGCTCGTCGGTCACCGCCTTCAGGCGCACCAGGCTGCGCACCCGGGCCATCAGGGCGGTGTCGTCGATCGGCTTGGTGAGGAAATCGTCGGCGCCCGCATCGAGACCGCGCAGGCGGTCGCCCGGCTGGTCGAGAGCGGTCACCATCACCACCGGCAGGTGGGCGGTCGTCGGCGTCGACTTGATTCGGCGGCAGACCTCGAATCCGTCCATGCCGGGCATCATCACGTCGAGCAGCACGATGTCGCACAGGCCCTTCTCGCACACCGCGAGTGCGTCGGGCCCGTTCATCGCCGAGACGACATCGAAATACTCGATGGTCAGCTTCGTCTCGAGCAGCTTGATATTCGGAAACAGGTCGTCGACGATGAGGACGCGTGCCGACATGGGAAAGTCAGGCCTCTCAGCTCTGGATCAGCGCTTTCAGAATCCGCTCTCGATCAACTTTTGCGCTCGTCGCCGACATAGGTCCGGACCGTCGCGAGGAACTTCGCGACCGAGATGGGCTTCGACAGGTAGGCCTCGCAGCCTCCCTCGCGGATGCGCTCCTCGTCACCCTTCATGGCGAAGGCCGTGATGGCGATCACCGGGATGCTCTTGAGCTCGTCGTCCTCCTTGAGCCATTTAGTGACCTCGAGGCCCGAGACCTCGGGGAGCTGAATGTCCATCAGGATCAGGTCCGGCCGATGCCGGCGCGCCAGCTCGATCGCCTCGATCCCGTTGGCCGTCTTGAGGGTCGAGTAGCCATGAGCTTCCAACAGGTCGTTGAAAAGCTTCATGTTCAGCTCGTTGTCCTCGACGATGAGCACCGTCTTCGTCATGGCTCACTGTCTCCGGCGCTCCAGCGGCCCGCGTCACACCCCGGCAGCAAACCGGAACCGCAACACTGTTAAGCGGCACATGTTGATGAAACGCAAATCCGACGGTTTTGCCAGGGGGTCCGATCCCCGTGGTGGAGTGCTGAGTGAATCCGCCGCGGAGGCCCTAGGGGCCCGCGTCTTCGCCTACGTCACCGGCGATCCGGGCCGATTGCTCCGGTTCATGGACAGCGCCGGCCTGTCGCCGGATGCGCTGCGGCAGGCGGCGAACGGCCCGGAGCTGATCGCCGGCCTCCTCGACCACGTGGTGGCGGACGAGGAACTGCTCGTGGCCTGCGCGCGCGACCTCGACGTGCCGCCGGAGCGGATCACCCAGGCCTGGCGCCGCCTCGGACCGCCCGAGCCGGACGAGTTCGGCGCGTGAGCGCGACGCAGGCCGGGTTCTGCCGCGATTGCGGCGCGACCTCGCCGGCCGGGCCCGAGTCTCTCATCGGGCCCGAGTCCTGCACCGGGCCGGAGTCGCGCGGCGGGGCCGGTGCCCCGCGTTGCCGGGCCTGCGGTTCGCCGCGCCTGCTCGTCCATCCGGAGCGCGACGCGCTCGCCATCGCCCACGTCGATTGCGACGCGTTCTACGCCGCCGTCGAGAAGCGCGACGACCCGTCCTTGCGCGACCGGCCGCTGATCATCGGCGGGGGCAGGCGCGGGGTGGTGGCGACCGCCTGCTACATCGCGCGGATCCGCGGCGTGCACTCGGCGATGCCGATGTACCGCGCGCTCGAGGCGTGCCCGGACGCGGTGGTGCTGCGGCCCGACATGGAGAAATACGCCCGGGTCGGCCGGCAGGTGCGGGCGATGATGCAGGACCTGACGCCGCTCGTCGAGCCGGTCTCGATCGACGAGGCCTTCCTCGACCTCTCGGGCACCGAGCGGCTGCACGGGGCTTCGCCCGCCGTGACGCTGGCGCACTTCGCCCGGCGGGTCGAGGCGGAGGTCGGCATCACCGTCTCGGTCGGACTCGCCCCCAACAAGTTCCTGGCCAAGATCGCCTCCGATCTCGAGAAGCCGCGCGGCTTCTCGATCATCGGCCGGAACGAGGCCGAGGCCTTCCTGGCGCCGCGGCCGGTGCGGATCCTGCCCGGCATCGGCCAGGCCGCGGCCGAGCGCCTCGCTTCCCTCGGCATCCACCGGATCGGCGATCTCGGCCGGGTGGCGCCGGAGCGGCTGCAGGCCGGCCTCGGGCGTGACGCCGCCCGCCTGCGCGCGCTCGCCCGCGGCGAGGACCTGCGCCGGGTGCAGCCGACCCGCGAGACGAAGAGCATCTCGGGCGAGACCACCTTCGCGGAGGACCTGCGCGCCTTCGAGGCCCTGCGGCCGGTGCTGTGGCAGCTCTGCGAGAAGGTGGCGCGGCGCCTGAAGCGGGGGGAGCTCGCCGCCGGAAGCGTCACGCTGAAGCTGAAGGACCGGGATTTCCGCCTGCGCACCCGCACGCGCTCGGGCCTCGCCCCGACGCAGGTCGCTGAGCGGCTGTTCCGCCCTGCCGAGGCGCTGCTGCGCGAGGCCTGCGACGGCACCGCCTACCGGCTGATCGGGATCGGGGCCGGCGATCTGTGCGACGCGGCCCATGCCGACCGGGGCGACCTCGCCGACGTCTCGGCGGTCCGCGAGGCCAGCCGGGCGGCGGCGATCGAGTCCCTGCGCGAGCGCTTCGGCGCCGCCGCCGTGCAGCGCGGGCTCGGCTTCGCGCCGCGGGGCGAGGGACGAGCGAGCCAGGATGCGGCAGGGGCGGGAGCGGCGGGGAAAGGCCCGCCGAAACGCGACCCGCGCTGACCGCCGCCCTCCCCTGCCCGGCCTACTTGCAATCCTTGCTCTCGGGCGTGAGGTCGATGCGCGACAGCTCGCCCTTGAGCGAGAACTCGCCGTAATCGAGGCGCAGCGCCCCGCTGACGCCGTTCTCGTAGAGGTCGAAGGCCAGGACGTAGACCGGGGTCCGCTCCCCCTCCCCCGGCGAGAAGTAGCTCAGCGTCACCGGCCAGTGGGGCATCGTCGCCATCGGCCCCTGGCGCAAGGGCGCGTCGGCCGGCACGGCGGCGGGCTTGGGCGCGTCCGGCTTGTCGGTCCCGGGCTTGTCCGCCTGGGTGGCGACGGCGCGCTGCGGGCCGATCACCGCCAGGGTGTCGTAGACCTTGCGGCCGTCATCCGAGCCGTCGAACACCTTGACGGCGACGGTGGATTGCCCGGCCCGCGCCGCCTCGATCAGCCGCCGCATATGGGCGGCGGGAAACAGCACCTCCCCGGCCACCGCCATCTCGCCGCGCTTGGGCTGCTTGAGGGTGATGTCGACGCCCTTGTCGCCACGCTCGGCATTGCCGTCGACCGGCGCGGCGGCCTTGCCGTTGAGGTCGGACTGGGTGCGGAAGCGGAAGCTGCGCCCGTCGCCGCTCTCGAAGGTGGTGTTGCGCAGGTCGGAGGTGCGGCTGCCGCTCTCCGAGCTCTCCAGCACCGTCACCTGCCGGTACTGCAGCGCGAAGCCCTTGCAGGAATCGCCGGAGAAATCGAACACGATCCGGCCGCGGGCGCCTTCGACCGCGCGGGTGCCGGAGCTGCCGGACAGCGACAAGTCGTAGACGGCGCGATGGGGCGCGAGGTGCACGGCCTCGGCCGCCAGGGCGGGCGGCGAGAACGCGAGCAGGACGCACGCGAGGAAGGGTCGCATGAAGTCTCCCGGGGCGGCCGTCCGTGGTCGCGTCGGCCCTGTTGGCTGCCTCAAGATAGGTCCCGCCCCGGCGCCCGGCAACGTGCCACCGGCGCCGGGATCGACCGGGCCGTGGCGATAAGGCCACGCTTGTCCAAACACCGCACGATCAACCCGCAGTTGCTCCACCTCCGGGCGCGGCCTCAGGTGGGGGACGGCGGGCGTCGCGGAGCGGCGACGGCTCCGGGCCCTGAGGGCAAGACGCTAAAAAATATGAATATTTTCCGATTTTTCGCATCGCCGGGCGGCCCGTGGAACCAATCGTCGATACAACCAAGGCGGGCTTCGACGACCGTTCCACCGCGGGGAAAAACCGACTCGGCGGGAGCCTGACTCTTGCGCGGGTGTTAGGCCGTCCTGTAGGTTCACCCCGTCGCCACGGCCCAAGGCGTGGCGGCGATCACCAGCAGGATCGGACGGACTGAACGCGCGGTCGAACGGCGGACCGCTCGCGTCCGTATGCCGTTTCCAGGGGTGATGTCGGGGGAGTGGAGGCGGCGATGACGGATGCGGGCCCGGGCTGGACAAAGGAGCGTGTCGAGCTTCTCAAGCGGCTGTGGAGCGACGGCCGGAGCGCCAGCCAGATCGCCGCCGAGATGGGCGGCGTGTCCCGCAACGCGGTCATCGGCAAGGTCCACCGCCTCGGCCTGGCCGGCCGGGTCCTGAAGGCCAATGGCGCCGCGCCGCCTGCCGGTCGCCGTGCCCGGAGCGAGGTCGATGCGCCGGGCGCCTCTCTCGCCGAGAGCCCGTCCATGCTGGCGCCCGCGCCGCCGGCCCTGGCCCTGGTCCCGTCTCAGACCGGCCCGACCGCCGACACGATCGCCCTGCCGGAGAGCGCCCGCGTCACCATCATGGAGCTGCGGGACTTCATGTGCCGCTGGCCGATGGGCGACCCGTCGACGCCGGATTTCCGTTTCTGCGGTGACCGCGCGATCACCGGCCTGCCCTATTGCACCCACCACAGCCGCATCGCCTACCAGCCCGCGGCCGAGCGCAAGCGCGACCGGAAGGTCGTCGGGTTCCGATAGCGTCACGCCCCGAAAGCGGCGTCGAGCCGCTTTCGATGGATGGACGATATCGCTCAAATCCTAACGATTCCTGTCCGGTAGCGGCGGTCGCATCTGCGCGGAGCCCGGGCGTCCGAGCGAAGCCGAAAACCGCATCGCGAACGCGATTGCGCGGCGATCGCCGAGCCATCAGTCGGATTTCGCATGGCGGGCCGGTCGCCTCGCGGCGACGCCGCCGGCCCTCTCCCTCGTCTTGAGGCTCGGCGCAGCCGAGACTTCGGAATGCCGATGGAGGGGTCGGGTCTGAGGGCCGAGTTCCGCCGCCTCACGCGTCCGGCGCGAACATCTCGTCGAAGGAATAGCCCGAACCGCGCACGGTGCGGATCGGGTCGCTGTCGCGGCCGCGGTTGATCGCCTTGCGCAGGCGGCCGATATGCACGTCGACGGTGCGCTCGTCGATGTAGACGTCGTGGCCCCAGACGCCGTCGAGGAGCTGCTCGCGGGAGAAGACCCGCCCGGGGCTCTGCATCAGGAATTCGAGCAGCTTGAACTCGGTCGGGCCGAGATGCAGCTCGCGGCCGTCGCGGCGGACGCGATGGCTGACCCGGTCGAGCTCGATGTCGCCGGCGACCAGAAGGTCTGCGACGTGGGCGGGCTTGGAGCGGCGCAGGAGCGCCCGCACCCGCGCCAGCAGCTCCGGCACCGAGAACGGCTTGACGATGTAGTCGTCGGCGCCGGTGGCGAGGCCCCGCACCCGGTCGCCCTCCTCGCCCCGCGCCGTGAGCATGATGACCGGCAGCCGCTCGGTCTCGCGGCGGGCGCGGATGCGCCGGCACAATTCGATGCCGGACAGGCCGGGCATCATCCAGTCGAGGAGGACGAGGTCGGGCACCTGCTCGCGCAGGCGGATGTCCGCCTCGTCGCCCCGGGCGACGGCGTCGACCTCGAAGCCCTCGGCCTCGAGGTTGTAGCGCAGGAGGAGGGTGAGGGCTTCCTCGTCCTCGACGATCAGGATGCGGGTACTCATCGGGGGCACTTCAGGCGGGGGCCGCGGAGGTGAGAGCCCGCCGGGCCCGAGCCCGGACGGGCATCGGCCCTCAGGCCTCGGGCGGGGTGTCGAGGGTGGCGAAGCTCGACCGGTCGTTCTTCGGACGCTCGGTCGGCAGGGTCTCGCCGGTGGCGAGGTAGTGGATCGTCTCGGCGATGTTGGTGGTGTGGTCGCCGATGCGCTCGACGTTCTTGGCGCAGAACAGGAGGTGCGTGCAGAACGTGATGTTGCGCGGATCCTCCATCATGTAGGTCAGGAGCTCGCGGAACAGCGAGGTGTAGAGCGCGTCGATGGCGCCGTCCCGGGCCCAGACGTCGAGGGCCGCGACGGTGTCCTGCGTGGCGTAGGCGTCGAGCACGTCCTTGAGCTGCTCCTGGACCAGCTCGTTCATATGCTCCACGCCGACGACGATCTTCTGCAGCTGGACCTGATCGCTGATCGCGACGACGCGCTTGGCGACGTTCTTGGCGAGGTCGCCGATGCGCTCGAGGTCGCCCGAGACGCGGATCGCCGAGATCGTCTCGCGCAGGTCGATCGCCATCGGCTGGCGGCGGGCGATCAGCAGGATCGCCTTCTCCTCGATCTCGCGCTGCAATCCGTCGAGGCGCTGGTCGACGGCGATCACCGCCTGGGCGAGGCCGGCATCGCGGCGCAGCAGCGCCTGGCCGGAATCGGCCACCATCTTCTCGGCGATGCCGCCCATCTCGGAGATGCTGCGCCGCAGGTTCTGCAACTCCTGGTCGTAGGACGTGACGATGTGGCTCGACATGGGATCTGGCTCCTCGCGCGGAGGTGGAGCGTAGGCGTTCGCCGGCCCGGCAGGCCGGGCCGGCAGATGGTCGCGTCAGGCTTCAGCCGAAGCGGCCGGTGATGTAGTCCTGGGTCTGGCGCTTCGACGGGTTCATGAACAGCCGGTTGGTCGGCCCGAACTCGACCAGCTCGCCGAGATACATGAAGGCGGTGAACTGCGAGATGCGGGCCGCCTGCTGCATGTTGTGGGTGACGATGGCGATGGTGAACTCGGTCCGCAGCTGCTCGATCAGCTCCTCGATGCGGCCGGTCGAGATCGGGTCGAGGGCCGAGGTCGGCTCGTCGAACAGGATCACCTCCGGGCGCTGCGCCACCGTGCGGGCGATGCAGAGGCGCTGCTGCTGGCCGCCCGACAGGCCCATGCCGGATTGCTTGAGCTTGTCCTTCACCTCGTCCCACAGGGCGGCCTTGCGCAGGGCCTCCTCGACGCGGATGTCGAGGTCGGCCTTGCCGAGGCGCTCGTAGAGCCGGATGCCGAAGGCGATGTTGTCGTAGATCGACATCGGGAACGGGGTCGGCTTCTGGAACACCATGCCGACCCGGGCGCGCAGCTCGTTGAGGTCGATCGAGGGGTCCAGGATGTTGCGGCCGTCGAGCAGGATCTCGCCTTCCGCGCGCTGCTCCGGATAGAGGCTGTAGATCCGGTTGAAGGTGCGCAACAACGTCGACTTGCCGCAGCCCGACGGCCCGATCAGCGCCGTGACCTGGCGGTCGAGGAAGTTGAGGTTGATGTTCTTCAGGCCCTTGAAGTCGCCGTAGTAGAAGTTGAGATCCTTGACGGCGAGGCGGATCGCGGCGGCCTCGTCGGCCGTGCTCTGGCCCACGACCGGCACGGCGGTGGCGGTGGCGCTCATCGGTGTTCTCCGGGCTCGGTTGCGGTCAGCGCCCCTTCGGGCCGCTCAGGACGAGGCGGGCCACGATCGACAGGCCCAGGATGGTGACGGTGATGAGGAGCGCGCCGGCCCAGGCCAGCTGGCGCCAGTTGTCGTAGGGCGAGAGCGCGAACTGGTAGATCATCACCGGCAGGTTCGCGACGCCGCCCATCAGGTCGGGGCTGAACCAGGAATTGTTGTTGAGCGCGGTGAAGAGCAAAGGCGCGGTCTCGCCGGCGATGCGGGCCAGCGCCAGGAGCACGCCGGTGACGATGCCGGATTGTGCCGCCCGCCAGGTCACGCTGCGGATGACGATCGACAGCGGCGCGCCGAGGGCCGCGCCGGCCTCGCGCAGGGTGCCGGGCACCAGGCGCAGCATGTCCTCGGTGGTGCGCACGATCACCGGGGTGGCGATGATGGCGAGCGCGACGCCGCCGGCCCAGCCCGAATAGCCGCCCATCGGCCGCACCATCAGGGTGTAGACGAACAGGCCGATCAGGATCGAGGGTGCCGAGAGCAGGATGTCGTTGAGGAAGCGGATCAGGTTGGCGAGGTGCGAGGTGCGGCCGTACTCGGCGAGGTAGGTGCCGGCGAGCACGCCGACCGGGGTGGCCACCACGATGCCGAGGGCCGTCATCACCAGGCTGCCGAGGATCGCGTTGGCGATGCCGCCGCCCACGGAGCCGGGGCCGGGCGTGACCTGGGTGAACAGGGCCGGCGAGAAGCCCTGCACGCCCTGGATGATCAACATGAGCAGGATCGAGCCGAGCACCACCGCGCCGAGCACGGTGGCCCCCGTGCAGGCGACGATCAGGAGCTTGTCGGCGGAACGGCGGCCCGCGCGGACCCGGCCCCAAGCGGGCGGGGAGGACGGAGACCGTGCGGGGGCGGTCGGGGTGGAGCCTGCGACCGCGGCGGGGGAGGCGTTCATCGGGAAGCGTCCTGCGGGCTACGGGGGTCAGGCCACCTTCGCGCGGCGCACCAGCAGCCGGGCGATGATGAGCACGATGAAGGTGACGACGAACAGGATGCAGCCGAGCGCCATCAGGGCGTGGAGCTGCATGCCGTCGGCCTCGTTGAACTCGTTGGCGATGCGCGAGGCGATGGTCGAGCCCGGATCGAAGATCGAGGGCGAGAGGCGGTTGGCGTTGCCGATCACGAAGGTGACCGCCATCGTCTCGCCGAGCGCCCGGCCGAGGCCCAGCATGATCGCCCCGATGATCGAGACCGAGGCCTGCGGGATCAGGACGTGGCGCACGACCTCCCAGGTGGTGCAGCCGATGCCGTAGGCGCTCTCGCGCAGCACCGTCGGGATCTGGTCGAGCATGTCGCGGGTGATCGAGGCGACGAAGGGCACGATCATGATCGCCAGGATGATGCCGGCGGTGAGCACGCCGACGCCGGACGGCACCTGGGCGTAGAACAGGGTGCCGACGATCGGCATCCCCTCGACCAGGTTCGAGACTGGGATCTGCACGAAGCGCGCGAAGAGCGGCGCGAACACGAACAGGCCCCACATGCCGTAGATGATGCTCGGCACGGCGGCGAGCAGCTCGATCGTCATGGCGACCGGGCGGCGGGCCCAGCCGGGGCAGAGCTGGGTCAGGTAGATCGCGATGCCGAGCGAGATCGGCACGCCGATGACGAGGGCGAGCAGCGCCGAGACCAGGGTGCCGATGATGGCGACGAGCGCGCCGTACTGCTCGCGGCCGACGTTCCAGGCGCTCGAGGTCAGGAAGCCGGGGCCGAATTCCCGGAAGGCGGGCCAGCCGCCATAGGCGATCGAGGCCAGGATGCCGGCGAGCACCGCGAGCACCAGCAGCGCCGAGGCGAGGGCGGCGACGCGGAAGATCCGGTCGCCCACGGGGCTGGGGCTGCGGCGGGCGACGGCGACTCTCGCCGCCAAAGCAACGTTCTCAGACAACGCGACCATCCGGGTTTCCCTTGGAGTGAGCGGCCTTAGCGCGCTCGGCGGATCGAGGCGAGTCGGACGCGATCCGGCGGCCGGCCGGCGGCGGGATCTCGGCGTCGCGCAAGCGCCGCGCGGGCGCAGGATCGGGCCGGCGAAGGTGGGAGGGCGGGACCGGTCCGGCCCTCCCGGGTTTCAGGCTCGATGCCGGGGTCTCAGTTGCTGAGGACGGGCTTGCCGTCCTTCGTCACGGTCTTCCACTCGTCCTCGACCTGGGTCACGACCTTGTCGGGCAGCGGCACGTAGTCGAGGTCGGTGGCCATCTTGTCGCCGTTCTTGTAGGCCCAGCGGAAGAACTTCAGCACCTCGGCGGTGCGGGCCGCATCGGCCGGGTTCTTGTGGACCAGGATGAAGGTCGCGGCGGTGATCGGCCAGGCCTTCGGCCCGGGCTGGTTGGTCAGCGAGATGCCGAAGCCCGGGGCGGCCTTCCAGTCGGCATTGGCGGCGGCGGCCTGGAACGACTCGTCGCCCGGCATCGGGTACTGGCCGTCCTTGTTCTGGATCAGCGCGACCGGCAGGTTGTTCTGCTTGGCGTAGGCGTACTCGACGTAGCCGATGGCGTTCGGGACCTGCTTGACGACGGCCGTGACGCCCTCGTTGCCCTTGCCGCCCTGGCCGGCCGGCCAGCTGACCGTGGTCGAGGCGCCGAACTCGGACTTCCAGGCCGGCGACACGTCCGACAGGTAGGTGGTGAAGATGTTGGTGGTGCCGGAGGCGTCCGACCGGTAGACCGGGGTGATCGGCGCGTCGGGGAGCTTCACGCCCTCATTGAGCTTGGCGATCTTCGGGTCCGACCACTTCTTGATCTTGCCCTGGTAGATCTCGGCCAGCACCTCGCCGGTCAGCTTGACCTCGCCGGACTTGACGCCGGCGATGTTCACCACCGGGACGACGCCGCCCATCACGGTCGGGAACTGGACCAGGCCGTCCTTGGTCAGGGTCTCGCCCTTCAGCGGCGCGTCGGTGGCGCCGAAATCGACCGTCTTGGCCTGGATCTGCTTGATGCCGCCGCCCGAGCCGATCGACTGGTAGTTGAGGCCGTTGCCGGTCTCCTTGCGGTAGGCCTCGGCCCACTTCGAGTAGACCGGGAACGGGAAGGTGGCGCCGGCGCCGGTGATGTCGAGGGCCAGCGCAGAGGTGGCGATCTGGGCGGTCGCGAGCCCGATGGCGAGCGCGTAGGAGAAGGGCTTCACTGAGTATCTCCGTGTTCGGATCGGTCCGGCACGGTGCGGGGACCGGGTTCGGTACCCCGCGCCTTGCGCGTCGACTGCCGGTGGGGACGTGACCGGTCTCCCCGGACTGCGCCGGATCGTGTCCCGATCGTTGCCGGGCCCCCCGCGGCGGCGCGAGGGATAAGCCTCGTGCGACGCCGGCCCTATGACGATCCCATGACACTGGGATGACAGGGACCGTCCGGATGCGACGGTTCGGCCTCCTCGCGCGTTGAGGGGACGAGAATCGATGGGGACAGCCCCGGACAGCTTACCCGGGATGACGGCGACAGGACACAGGCCCGTGCACAACCTCGACACGACGACCGACGGGCATCCGGACGCGGCCCGCTCCGAGGACGATCCGGAACGTCGGGAGCTGATGGCGCTCCACGCCGAGCGGGCGTCCCTGGAGCAGCGCCTCGCCCGCGCCGGGCAGGAACGCCTCTACCTCGACGAGCCGGGCGCCGGCGCCGCCCAGGCCGAGGAGGCCGCCCTGCTGGCCGAGCTCGACCGCATCATGACCCGCATCCGCGCCGCCGAGTATCGCAGCCAGCCGGGCGCCCGGACCTGGTAGGGTCCGGGCACGGTCCACGCCATCGACGTTCCTCGATATCGCCCGGAACCTCGGCAGTACGAAACCGTTGCCCCCGCGACCCGGGCCGCCGGTCCGGGCGCGGCCGCGTTCGCGCGGCCTGCGAAGCGACGGGAGCGGTGACGATGCAGCGCGAGACGGGGACGGTCGAGGGTGCCATGCAGGACCGGATGCGGCGCTGCTGAGCCGCCCGCGGCGAAGCGCGCGTCGACAGATCCGCGGCGCGCCCCAGTTTCCCTCCTGAAGAAGCTCCGGCGGAGTACCCACTCGCGCGGCCCCGCAGATAGCGTCCCGGCGGCCGCCGCCCTCCCCCGCTTCAGAACGTGAGAGTCGCATGGCGTCCACCGACAATCCCATCCTCAGCACCGACACCAAGCCCGGCCTGCCCCCGACCGTCCAGGTTCATCTCGGCCGCCAGCTGCGCGCGGCCTACGCCCCCCTCGAGACCGCGGCGACCCCGGAGATCTTCCTCGCACTGATCGAGAAGCTCGAGGCGGCGCTCGCGGCGCAAGGGCGCGCGGTCGAGCCGGAATTCCGCGAGGGCATGCTGGCCGCCCTCTCCTCCTTGCGCGCCTTCGCGCTCTCGCTCACCAACAACGCCGCCCGGGCCGACGACCTCGTGCAGGACACGATCCTGCGCGCCTGGCAGAACCAGCACCGCTTCCAGCCCGGCACCAACCTGAACGCCTGGCTGTTCACCATCCTGCGCAACGCCTTCTATTCCGAGCAGCGCAAGCGGATGCGCGAGGTCCAGGACGAGGACGGCTCCTACGCCGCGCGCCTCTTCACCGCCCCCGACCAGGGCCACCGCCTCGACGTGCAGGACCTGCGCGCCGGCCTCGCCAAGCTGCCGCCGGACCAGCGCGAGGCGCTGATCCTCGTCGGCGCCGAGGGCCTGTCCTACGAGGAGGTGGCGGGCATCTGCGGGGTGGCGATCGGCACGATCAAGAGCCGCGTCAACCGCGCCCGCAACCGCCTGGCAGAGCTTCTCGGCTACGGCGACGACGACCTCACCGGCGACCGCATGATGCAGTCGGCCATGGGCGAGGGCGTCTGAGCGGCCCGTTCCGCCGGCATTGATACCCGCCCGACCGATCCGGGGCCGCGGCGCGGCGCCCGGAGTGACGCAGGGGACACGGGTTCGGCCGATGGAACGGCCTCGTCCCCCGGACGATGGCCGCCGACGACGGCGCGCCTCCGCCCGGCATCACGCCCGGCTCGACGCCCGCGGGCTGACCCGCGGGCGCTCCGCGCTGCGCTCAGTGCCGGCCGTGGATCAGCCAGCCGAACAGGTAGCCGATCCCGCCCGCGACCAGCAGGGCGGCGAGGTGCTGGTCGCCGACCTGGCGGGCGACGGCGCGGTTGCCGCGCTCGTAATATTGGCGACCGGTCTCGCGGGCCGTGTCGGCGTAATCCGGCGCGGCATCGGCGAGGTCGCGCACCGCGTCCTTGGCCTGGCCGTAGACGTTGCGGGCCACCCCCGCCGCCTGGTCGGCGAGGCCCTGCGCCTGGGTGCCGGTCTCGCCCGTCCACTCGCCCAGCCGCTGCTGCACCTTGCCGCCGAGCTCCTTGCCGGCGCCGATGATTCGGTCGGAATCCATCGCGATCTCCTTGCCGGCGGCCCGTCCGGACGCGGCCGCCCTGTTCCGCCTCAACGCGCGGGCCGGCAAAAAGGGCTCCGACCCGCCGTGCGGATGGTGCGGGGGCGACATGCAGGGTGCGCGGACGCCGGATCGCCCCCCGGCCGGTGACGAGTCATGAATCTGTTATCTCCGCGCTTTTCCGCAGTTGCACGAGTCCGCGGCGAACCGTTAACTGGCCTTGACCTTTGGTGAGGCACCTCGTGAACTTCCCCTCGACCGCGATCCCGCCCGGACGCGCCCGGACGCGCGCTCTCGTCCGCACGCTGGCGCTGGGGGCACTGCTCGGCGTCGGGAGCGTGGGCGCCGGCACCACCCTGGTGCAGGCGGCGGACGACGCCGGGGTGCTCGATTTCGTGCTCGGCGATCTGCCGCGCAGCCTCGGCCTGCCGGCGCGGCCGCCGCGGCCGGAGCCCGGGTTGCGCGAGCGGCGGGTGCGCTGGACCAGCCGGCCGGCGACGGCCGCGATCGAGCGGCCGCGCTGGCGCGACCCGGCCCCGCGCCCGCACGCCGCCCCGGCGAGCCCCGCGGCCGACCGGGCGGTCCGCGAGCCCGCCGCCTTGGCCGGCCGCCACGGCCGCACGGTCTGCGTGCGCACCTGCGACGGTTACCTGTTCCCCCTGGGCAACATCGACGGGCGCGGCGCCCCGCGCGCTCATGCGCAGGCCTGCGCCGCCGCCTGCCCGGGGGCGGAGACCGCCCTCTACACGGTGCGGGCGGGCCAGGAGCTCGACCGGGCGGTCGGCCCCGAGGGCCGGCCCTATCGCAGCCTCGCGGCGGCTTTCGCCTACCGGACGAAGGTGGCCCCGGGCTGCTCGTGCAACCCGGGCAAGGGCGGATACTCCCGCCTGCTGCTGCACGACGCGACCCTGCAGCCCGGCGACGCGGTGGCGGACGGGTCCGGCGGGCAGGTCTTCACCGGCCGCGACCGCGCCGGCGCGGCCCGCTTCGTCGATTTCCGCCGCGCGACGGTGCTGTCCTCGGATGCGAGGCGCGAGCTCGACCGCACCCTCGACGTGACGCGCCTGGAGCGCGCCCGGACCGAGTTCCGCCGGTCCCTGGCAGCACAGAGCCGAGAATCCGGCCGCCTGCGCTACGCCGCGCATGCCGGAGGCTTCGTCGAGGTCGCCAGCGAGGCGGGCTTCCTGCCGGTCCGGACGGTGTCGCCCTCCCCGTTCCGTTGATCCGGCCCCGAGCGGTGCCTCAATCGACCGGCCTCCTTGATCGACCGGCCTCCTTGATCGACCTCCTGCACCGGTCTGTTGCGGACCGGAGACAGGGGCGGCCTTCCACTACCTTGCGCGCTCGCGGCGCTTGCGATTCACAGGCCGGCGTGACGAAACTGACCGCGTTCCCGGCCCTCGCCCGGATCCCCCTCACATACTGTCGCCCGCCATGTCGCCCGCGCTCGAGAATCGTCTGCTGCCCTATCGCGAAGTCGTGGCCGTCTTCGTGAGTTCGGGGCTGTTCTTCGCAGGGTTGCTGGCCTGGGCCTTCATGGCGGGGTGAGATTCCCTCCGGAAGAGCTCTTCCGGAGAGTGCCTCGCCAGCCCGCGACGGCGGAGCCTTGCTCCACACGCTCGAGCGGAGCCGCTTTCCGCATCGCGAAGCGATCGACCGGAAAGGGCGTGAGCCGGGCCTCGACAGGGCGGAGCCCGGCCGTTAACCCGGACGGGTCTTTTCATCCCGTCGGGAGGCCGGTCGGTTGAGCGAATCTGAGGCGGCGCCGGTCTTCCTGCGCGAGGCCCCGGCGAGCGGCCGGGTCGAGGCGGTCTCGCCCCTGGTCCGGCGGCTGGTCTGCCCGAATGCCGGGCCCTTCACCCAGAGCGGCACCTGCACCTACATCGTCGGGCACGGCCGCGTCGCGGTGATCGATCCCGGGCCGGACCATCCGGAGCACCGGGCGGCGCTCCTCGCCGCCCTCGACGGCGAGAGCATCGAGGCGGTCCTCGTCACCCACACCCACCGCGACCACTCGCCCGGCGCCCGGCCGCTGAGCGCCGCGACCGGCGCAAGGATCGTCGGCTGCGGCCCGCACCGGCCCGCCCGCGCGGTGCGCGGGGCCGAGCAGGGCCGGCTCGACGCGGCGGGCGATGCCGACCACCGGCCGGACCGGGAACTGGCCGACGGCGAGAGCGTCGCCGGCCCGGGCTGGACCCTGACGGCGCTGGCCACCCCCGGCCACACCATGAACCATCTCGCCTTCGCCTTCGCGGAGGAGAACGCCCTGTTCTCGGGCGACCACGTCATGGCCTGGTCGACCAGCATCGTGGCCCCGCCGGACGGGGCGATGGGTCCCTACATGGCCTCCCTGGACCGCCTGCGCGGCCGGTCCGAGGCTGTGTACTGGCCCGGCCATGGCGGCCCGGTGCGCGAGCCGCAGCGCTTCGTGCGCGGCCTCCTGAGCCATCGCCGCGCCCGCGAGGCCGGCATCCTGGAGCGGCTGCGCACCGGCGAGCGCACCATCCCGGGCCTCGTCGCCGCGCTCTATTCCGGCCTCGACCCGATGCTGCGTCCCGCCGCGGCGCTCTCGGTCTTCGCGCACCTGGAGGATCTGGTGGAGCGCGGGCGGGTGGTCACGGACGGACTGCCGGCGCTCGATGCGGAATACCGGGCGGCCTGACGGCACGTTTGGCTTTCGGCTCTGACGACACCCTTCGCGTCGTCCCGGGCTCCGCTGCGCGGCCTCGGAATGACATCCAGGTTGTCATCCCTGTGGGGTCGAATCAAACAGGCTCTTGATATCGGCTCTACTTCACCGCCAGCGCCAGGTTGCCGATCTCGTCGAGATAGGCGCGGATGTGATCCGCATTCTGCCCGAAATCGCGGTCGCCGAAGCGGGTGGCGGAGCGCACGTCGATCCGGGTGCCGTCGGCCCGCGGGTGCAGCCGCACCGTGACGTCGTAGGGCAGGCCGAGCAGGCGCGAGCGCACCACCGCCTCGATGCGGCCGTTCCCGGCCCGGCCGCCGGGCCTGTAGGATTCCACAACCTGCCACTTGCGGTTCTGCGCCGCCTTCATGGCGAGGGCGAAGGCCTCGTCGGGGCCGAGATCGAGGGTGAGCGGCGCGATCTGCGGGTAGGCCTCGCGCTGCAGGGACCGGGCAGCGGGACCGGACTCGCGCGGCATCCGCCAGCCGCGGGCCTCCCAGGCGGCGCGGGAGCGCGAGAAGGCCGGCGGGGTCTCGACGTCGGTCGAGACGTCGGTGAGCGGCGGCAGCATGAGGCCGCGCACCGTCATGTAGGCCGGGTAGGCCAGCACCAGGACGGCGAGCAGCAGGCCGCCGACCGCGACGCCGAGGCCGCGGGCGCCCTCGCGCCAGATCCGCACGAAGGCCGCCAGGGCGAGCAGCACCGCCAGTACCGCGACCCCGACCCCGGAGCCGAGGACGGCCAGCGCCGCGTCGGTCTCCGCCCGCGGGTCGCGCACCAGCAGGAGGGCGATCCCGACCACCGCGAGGGCGAACCAGGCGAGGCGCAGGGCCCAGGGCGCCGCCCGGGTGACGGGTTCCTCGACGATCAGGCGGCGCATGGGATGACGATCGGGGCGGAGATCCGGGGCTGGCGGCGCATGAATCCGTCGGGTCGCGGCCGCGCCGGGACGGGCGGCCTTGGAAGTTCCGATGTATCGCCCCGCGCCCGCCGGCGCTACCGGGCGCCCGCCACGGTGAACCGGCGAATCGCGGTGCTGCGGGATGCAGGGCACCCGCGCGATCGACGCCGTTTCCCAAACCCCGCGACTTGCTCTAGACGGCGTCAGGTTCTCCCGATCCCAGGTTCGCCCATGTCCGCCGCCGCCCTCCGCCCCGTCCCGCGCCCCGGTGTCCTCGAGATCGAGGCCTATGTCCCGGGCAAGAGCGCGGCGCCGGCCGGCGTGACGCTGCACAAGCTCTCCTCCAACGAGACGCCGCTCGGCCCGAGCCCCGCGGCGATCGCGGCGATGCAGGAGACGGCGGCGCATCTCGAACTCTATCCCGACGGCGCGGCCACCCAGCTGCGCCAGGCGATCGCGCAGAAATACGGGCTCGACCCCGCGCGCATCGTCTGCGGCGCCGGGTCGGACGAGCTGCTGTCGCTCCTGACCTACGCCTATATGGGCCCGGGCGACGAGGGGCTCTATTCCCAGTACGGCTTCCTGGTCTACCGCATCGCGATTCTGGCGGCGGGCGGCACGCCCGTGGTGGCGCCGGAGCGCGACTGCACCACCGACGTCGACGCCCTGCTGGCGTCGGTGACGGACAAGACCCGGATCGTCTACCTCGCCAACCCCAACAACCCGACCGGCACCTACCTGCCCTTCGACGAGGTGCGCCGCCTCCATGCCGGCCTGCCGAAGACCACGCTGCTGGTCCTCGACGCGGCCTATGCCGAGTACGTCCGGCGCAACGACTACGCCGCCGGCCTGGAGTTGGTGGCCGAAGCCGAGAACGTCGTGATGACCCGCACCTTCTCGAAGGTGTACGGGCTCGCCGCACTCCGCATCGGCTGGATGGTGGCCCCGGCGGCGATCGCCGACGCGGTCAACCGCATCCGGGGGCCGTTCAACCTGGGCGCCGCGGCGATCGCCGCCGGCGCCGCCGCGATGGCGGACGACGCCCACATCGCCAAGGCCGTGACCCATAACGACGCGTGGCTGCCGAAGGTGACGACGGCGCTCGAAGGCCTCGGGCTCACCGTGACGCCGAGCGTCGGCAACTTCGTGCTGATCCACTTCCCCGAGGAAGCCGGCCGCACGGCGGCGGAGGCCGACGCCTACCTCACCGCCCGCGGGCTGATCCTGCGCCGGGTCGGCGCCTACGGCCTGCCGAACGCGCTGCGCATGACGATCGGCACCGCCGAGGCCAACGAGGCGGCGGTGGCGGCCCTGACCGAATTCATGCAAGGTCCGGCTTCTCGGAAGGGCGCCGCGCGTGGCTGAGGCGTTCCGGCGCCTGGCGCTGGTCGGCCTCGGCCTGATCGGCTCGTCGCTCGCCCGCGGCGCCCGGGCCGCCGGGCTCGCCGACAGCATCGTCGCCATCGACCGCGATCCGGCCGTGATCGAGCGGGTGCGGGCGCTGGCGCTCGCCGACGAGGCCACGACCGACCTCGCGGCGGGCGTGCAGGGCGCCGACCTCGTGATCCTGTGCGTGCCGGTCGGCGCCATCGGGGCGGTGGCGGCGGAGATCGCCGGGGGCCTGGCGCCCGGCGCGATCCTGTCCGATGTCGGCTCGGTCAAGGCGGCGGTGGTGGCGGCGGCGAGCCCGCATCTGCCGGCGAGCGTCAGCTTCGTGCCCGCCCACCCGGTCGCCGGCACCGAGCATTCGGGGCCGGATGCGGGCTTCGCCACCCTGTTCCACGGCCGCTGGTGCATCCTGACCCCGCCGGAGGGCACCGACCCCGCCGCGGTGGCGCGGGTGCGGGGATTCTGGGAGGGCCTCGGCTCGGTCGTCGAGACCATGACGCCGGCCCATCACGACCTGGTGCTGGCGATCACCAGCCACGTGCCGCACCTCATCGCCTACAACATCGTCGGCACCGCCGCCGACCTCGAGACGGTGACCCAGTCCGAGGTGATCAAGTTCTCGGCCGGCGGCTTTCGCGATTTCACCCGCATCGCCGCCTCCGACCCGACGATGTGGCGCGACATCTTCCTCACCAACAAGGACGCGGTGCTGGAGATGCTGGGCCGCTTCAACGAGGACCTGGCGGCGCTCGCCCGCGCCATCCGCTGGGACGACGGCGAGGCGCTGCACGCCCTGTTCACCCGCACCCGGGCGATCCGCCGCGGCATCGTCGCCATGGGCCAGGAGACCGCCGAGCCGGATTTCGGCCGCCGCAGCGGCGGGCCGAAGGCGGCCGAGTAGGCCCTTGCCGGGCGGGAACCGTCCGGCGTCTCAAGCTTTGCCATAAGCGTTGCCGTTTCGTCGTCTTCGTCGGATACTCCCCGGCGAGGCGGCCTGGCGAAACTCGCGATTCGGCGAAACTCGTGGTGTGATGATCGTGTCCCATCGATCGAACTGGATGCGCGGCAAGTGGGCGAGCGGGCTGGCGGTGGCCCTCATCGGGGCGCAAGCCGCGGCCTGCGCGTCGCTGCCGCGCACGCCCTACACGGCGGCCGAGGCGGCCGCCGCCACCGTGCCGGGCCAGGCCCCCGACGTACGCTTCTGGGCCGACGGCTCGGCCCGCAGCTTCGCCGCAGTCGCCGACCAGGTGAAGGCCTCGCGCGAGCCGTTCAGCTACCTCGCCCTCTCGGGCGGCGGCGGCGACGGGACCTACGGCGCCGGCGTGCTCAACGGCTGGAGCGAGACCGGCCGGCGGCCGAACTTCACCATGGTCTCGGGCGTCTCGACCGGCGCGCTGATCGCGCCCTTCGCCTTCCTGGGGCCCGCCTATGACGGGTACCTGCGCGAGATCTACACCAGCGGCGAGGCGGCGACGCTGGTGCGCTCGCCCAACCCCCTGAACGTGCTGATCGGCGACGGCCTGTTCGGCGACGCGCGGCTGCGCGACCTCGTCGGGCGCTACGTCACGCCCGACCTGCTGGCGGCGGTGGCCGAGGAGCACCGCAAAGGCCGGCGGCTCCTCGTCGTCACCACCAACCTCGATTCGCAGCGCGCCGTGATCTGGGACATGGGCGCCATCGCGGCGAGCGGGCAGCCCAACGCCCGCGACCTGTTCCGCGACGTGCTCACCGCCTCGGCTAGCGTGCCGGCGGTCTTCCCACCGATGCTGATCGACGCCCAGGCCGGCAACCACGCCTTCCAGGAGATGCATGTCGACGGCTCGGTGGTGACCCCGGTCTTCACCCTGCCCGAGGCGTTCCTGACCCAGGACGGGCGCATCGCCGCGAGCCGCGGCAAGCCCAACATCTACGTCATCATCAACGGCCGCATCGAGCCGAGCTTCGACGTGGTGCCGAACGGCACCCTGCCGATCGCGGTGCGCTCGCTCTCGACCGTCGGGCGCTCCCGCGCCCGGGCGACCCTGGCCAGCACCCAGGCCTTCGCCCGACGCAACGGGATGGGCTTCAACCTGACCTATATCGACCGGCGCATCCCCGAGGTGCCGGCCTCGCAGGGCTTCGACACCGGCTATATGCGCCGGCTCTACGACGACGGCTTCCAGAAGGGCAGCAGCGGCGGGGTCTGGCAGTCGACCCTGCCGCGCGACGGCGAGCCGGCGGTGCCGACGCTGGCGCTGCGCTAGAGCACCGCCCGATCGTTGATTTTGCCGCATTGTCTGCGACGCCCCGACGCTCACTTCGTCGGGAAAATCTTCTCATGGAGGCACGGCCTTGGCGGGACAACTCGAGGGCAAGGTCGCGGCGGTCACCGGCGCGGCCTCCGGCATCGGCCTCGCCAGCACCGAGGCGATGCTCGCGGCAGGGGCCCGGGTGGTCCTGGTCGACCGGGACGAGCAAGCCCTCGCAACCTTGCGCGCGCGGCTCGGCGAGGCCGCGATCCCGCTCGCCCTCGATCTCCTCGACCCGGCCGCCTGCGCCGGGCTGCTGCCGCGCATCCTCGGCGCGGCCGGCCGCCTCGACATCCTGCACGCCAATGCCGGCACTTACGTCGGCGGCGACCTCGTCGATGCGGACAGCGCCGCGATCGACCGGATGCTGAACCTCAACGTCAACGTCGTGATGAAGAACGTGCACGACGTGCTGCCGCACATGATCGCGCAGCGCTCCGGCGACATCATCGTGACGAGCTCGCTCGCCGCCCACTACCCGACGCCGTGGGAGCCGGTCTACGCCTCGTCGAAATGGGCGATCAACTGCTTCGTCCAGACGACCCGGCGGCAGGTGTTCAAGCACGGCATCCGGGTCGGGGCGATCTCGCCGGGTCCGGTCGTCACCGCGCTCCTCGCCGACTGGCCGGCCGAGAAGCTGGAGGAGGCCCGCGCCTCCGGCAGCCTGCTCGAGCCGGCGGAGGTGGCCGAGGTGGTGATGTTCATGCTCACGCGCCCGCGCGGCATGACTATTCGCGACGTGGTGATGATGCCGACGAACTTCGATCTGTAATATGTCCGCGACATCGGTTCGATCGACGCGACATCATCGAGACCACCGGCCCAGGATGCCGACGCATCAGGCCGGCGGTCTCCGCCGGGGCGTGAAAGCGGAACCGCTTCCCGCTCACTCCCCCGAGCCGTACCAGGTGAAGTGCTTCTTGATCGGCTCGATCACGTCCCAGGTGCCCGAAAAGCCCTTCGGGGTCACGAAGGCGTCGCCGGCGCGGTAGGTCTTCGAGGAGCCTTCGGCGTCGGTGACGATCACCACGCCCTTCAGGATCTGGATGAATTCGGCCCGGCCGAAATCGATGTGGAACTTGCCGATCTCGCAGGTCCAGATGCCGGCGGCGAACAGGTTGTCGGGGCTCGTGTAAACATAGGTAACGGTCTGGACCGGATCACCCGACAGGATCTCCGAGTGCAGCACCGAGTAGCGCTCCGCCGGGGGTTGCACGGCCGGGAAGTCGACGGTCGTCTGGACCGGCCCGTCGAAGCGGGGCCGCCCAGGGCGCCGCAGGAACGGCACCATCCGGGCGAGGGGCATGGCTCCCATGTAGGCGAGGAGCGGACCGGACGAGGTGATGAGCTGCTTGATGATAGCCAAGATTATCCCCCGGATTGACAGCGGCCGGTCACCGCGCCCTGTTCGCGATGCCCGATAGACGAACCGCCCGCCCTTAACAGAAGGCTGCGGCGATGCTTCGAAGTGGTCGGCATGCGCCGAAACACGCCAGAAACAGTTAAGGGATTCTCGCCGGGCCTGCGATCAGCCAATAGGGGACGGTGCGGTGCGCCGACGCCCGTCAAAAGCGTGCGAGTTGTGGGGATTCCTTCCGCTTTCTGTTGGCGTTGGAGGACCGACACGCTTAGATCGCGCTGCGGCGTGAGGTTGAAGTATGGGTGCGGTCTCGTCTCGGTTGCGGCGCCTGGGCCGGGGACTGGCGATGGCGGCCCTCCTGTCCGGCGGCGCGGCGGCGATGTCCTCCGCGGCGGACCGCGCACCGCCGAGATCCCCGGTCCGGTCCCCGCAGCCGTCTTGGTCCCCGCACATCTGGCCGGCGGCGCGCGGCCTCGTCGACCAGAGCGGCGCCCCGCTCGACGAGGCTCGCTTCGCCGGTCGGCTGCGCCTGGTCTATTTCGGCTACACGCGCTGCCCGGACCTCTGCCCGACGGCGCTGATGACGATCACTCAGGCCCTCGACGAGCTCCCGCCCGTCCTGCTCGCCCGGCTGGTGCCGGTGCTGGTCGCCGCCGACCCGGAGCATGACGGCCCGGGGGTGCTCGCCCGCTATCTCGACACCTTCCACCCGGCCATCGTGGCGGTCACCGGCCCGGTCGCGGCCATCGACGGCCTCGCGGCCACGTTTGGTGCCACGATCCGGCGCCATGACGGCGTCGTCGATCATCCGACCGACCTGTTCCTGGTCGGCCCGGCGGGCAACCTGCTCGCCCGGCTGCCGAACGCGATCACGCCGGATGCCCTCGCCGCGACGTTGCGGGCCGCCCTGTCTCCGTAGGCTGTTTTGGCAACATCTTGCTGCAT
The DNA here is from genome assembly GCF_011043735.1 of Methylobacterium sp. DB0501. Lineage (GTDB taxonomy): Bacteria > Pseudomonadota > Alphaproteobacteria > Rhizobiales > Beijerinckiaceae > Methylobacterium > Methylobacterium alsaeris. The sequence goes on from NZ_JAAKGV010000023.1 coordinate 44,894, forward strand.
CGCACGATCAATTTTGCATCGCACCAAGCAGACGCGACATCAGGAGGCCGTGAGCTGCCCTCTCTGCTGCACGAAGCGGGTTGACGGCGCGGGCGTCTCGGCTACTCATAGAGAAAATCATAAGAACTAAGAACGTTTCCACCGGGAGGAACGATGGATCGCGCAGAACGGCGCGCGCCGAGGGCCGAGCACGGGCTCGACCGGCGCAGCGTGGTGTTGGGGGCCGTGGTGTGCTGCGCGGCGGGGGGCGCCGCCTGGGCGGGGCCCGAGGATATGCTGCCGCAGAAGGGCGACAGACTGGTGCTCGGCGACGGGGCGAAGGCGGGGCGACCGGTCACCCTGGACGAGCTGCCGGTCGGCGGCGACCTCGTCGAGGCGGTGGCGGTCGATCCCCAAGGGGTCAAGCGCGAGGGGTCGCGCTTCGCCAAGATCCTCCTGGTGCGGGTCCCGCCCGATCAGGTCGCCGAGGACCAGCGCGCCCACGCGGTCGACGGTGTGATCGCGCTCTCGGCCATCTGCACCCACCAGGGCTGCACCATCTCGGGCTGGAGCCACGAGACCGGGCGCCTGAGCTGCTTCTGCCACCATTCCGAATTCCTGCCCGCCCAGGGCGGCCGGGTGGCGAAAGGGCCGGCGCGCAAGCGCCTGCCGGTGCTGCCCCTCGCCAAGGGCGAGGGCGGCGCGCTGATGGTCGCCGGCGGCTTCGTCGGCAAGCCGGGACCGGGCCCCGCCTGAACGGGACCCGAGGGGATGGCGGCACGACCCGCGCCGTCACGCCTTCGAGCACGACCGCAGCGCTGCCGCCCTGCCGCGCCGAAAAGAACGGCAGCGCTGCTGCGCCGCCGTTCCGACCCCGAGACCCGCGCAGCAACGACGCGGGGCCGGACAACGACACCAGGGTCTGAGGAAATGCCGGGCCGGCTCGCGCCGGCCCACCGCCTTCGAGGAGAGCAGCATGTCACGTCTCGTTCGAGCCAGGGGCTGGCTCGCCGCGGTCGCGCCCTGTGCGATGGCCCTGGCGCTCGCGGCCGCACCGGTCCAGGCCGGCCAAGCCGACGGAAAGGCCGCCGACGGAAAGGCCGCCGACGGAAAGGTCGATTACAAGCCGGTCACCGACCAGCGGCTCGCCAATCCCGAGCCCGAGAACTGGCTGCAATACCGGGGCAACTACCAGAGCTGGGGCTATTCCCCCCTCGACCAGATCACCGCGAAGAACGTCACCAAGCTCGTCCCGGCCTGGAGCCTGTCGACCGGCGTGAGCGAGGGCCACCAGGCCCCGCCGATCGTCAATAACGGCGTGATGTTCGTCACCACCCCGCAGGCGCAGGTGATGGCGATCAACGCCCGCACCGGCGAGATCCTGTGGCGCTACCAGAAGGAGCTGCCGCCGGAGCTGTCGCAGCTGCACCCGACCAATCGCGGCGTCGGCCTCTACGGCGACAACGTCTACATGACCACCACCGATTCCTGCGTCGTCGCGCTGGGCGCCACGACCGGCAAGGTGAAGTGGGAGCAGTGCGTCGCCCCCTGGAAGGACGGCTACTACATGACGCTCTCGCCGCTGGTGGCGAAGGGCAAGGTCGTGGTCGGCGTCTCCGGCGGCGAGTACGGCGTGCGCGGCTTCATCACGGCGCTGGATGCCGAGACCGGCAAGGAAGCCTGGAAGACCTACACCGTGGCCGGCCCCGGCGACCCGGCGGCCGATACCTGGAAGGGCGACGCCTGGAAGACCGGCGGCGGCTCGGTCTGGATCCAGGGCAGCTACGACCCGGCGGCGAACCTCGCCTATTTCGGCACCGGCAACGGCGGCCCGTGGACGCCGGACGCGCGCCCGGGCGACAACCTCTACACCTCGTCGGTGGTCGCCCTCGACCTCGATACCGGCAAGATCAAGGGCCATCACCAGTATCACTGGAACGACGCCTGGGACTGGGACGAGGTCTCGGCGCCCGTGCTCATCGACATCGAGCGCGACGGCAAGAAGATCCCCGCCGCCATCCATGCCGGCCGCAACGGCTACCTCTGGACCCTGGAGCGCAGCAAGGACGGGCCGTTGAGCTTCGTCGACGGCAAGCCGTTCGTCTATCAGAACGTCTTCTCGTCCCTCGACCCGAAGACCGGGCGGCCCGCTTACGACCAGTCCAAGATTCCGGGCATCAACCGTCGCGCCGCGTTCTGCCCCGGCCTGTGGGGCGGCAAGGACTGGCCGCCGGAGGCCTACAACCCGAAGACCGGGCTGTTCTACATCCCCTCGAACGACAACCTGTGCTCGGAGTTGGCCGGCGCCCAGGCCGGCACGCGCAAGCCGGGTGAGCTCTATATCGGCATCCCGATCGACGAGGTGCTGAACTCGCTGCGCCTGCGCGACGGCGTCGACACGTCGAAGCCGTTCGCCATCGGGGCGATCCAGGCCTGGGATCCGAAGACCGGCAAGCGCGTGTGGCAGCACGACTTCCAGGATTCGGCGAACTGGGGGCCGCTGCTCACCACCGGCAGCGGGCTGATCTTCGCCGGCGGCACCAGCGACCGGAAGTTCCGGGCGCTCGACGGCACCACCGGCAAGGTGCTGTGGGAGACCCGGCTCAATTCCGGCGTCACCGGCGTGCCGTCGAGCTACATGATCGACGGGATCCAGTACGTCGCGGTCCAGGCGGGCTGGGGCGTCGATGCCGAGCGCATGCTGACCGGCATCAACGCCCTGATCCCGGAGGAGCGCCGGGTCAGCGTCCTGCCGCAGGGCGGGGTGATCTGGGTGTTCCGGGTCATGGGCGAGGAGGCGGCGGCCAAATGAGGCCGGGCCTGACGGCGCTCGGGACGTGCCTCGGGTTCGCCGCCGCCCTCGCGGCGGCGGCCCTGCCCGGACCGGCCGGCGCGCAGGCGCCGCAGCCGACGACATCGCAGGAGGGGGCCGAGCGCCCCCTCCCCTCGCAGCCCGACGCCCTCGTCGCCTACGTGACGAAGGCCCTGAACGACCACGACCTGCCCGCCTTCGAGCGGCTGGTGAACTGGACCGGCACCCGGGCGCAGCGGAAGCGCCTCACGCTCTACCAGATCCGCTCCGGCTTCGGCCGGCCGATCCGGCAGGCGAGCCTCGAGCCGATGCCGGGGGACGGCCTGGCGGAGGCGACCTCGCGCGGCACCCTCAGGGCCAACATGCCGGTGACCGAGCGGTTGCGGGTGGTGTTCGACGAGCCGCCGGTCGAGGGCGACGCGCCCCCCGCCAGCGTATTCCTGGTCGGTCGCGAGGGCGGCACCTACCGCATCGCCCTCCTGGTCCCGACCGGGCCGCCGAAGGGCAAATGACCTGAGCAAGCGAACCGGCGGCGGACAGGACGCCGGTCCGCGCTTGACCGCGGGCCTCCGGGCGGCGCAAGCGTATGGAAATATAGTTCCGCACCGGAGGAATCGCCGATGGACTTCACGCTCTCCCCGCGCATCGAGGAGTACCGCGCCCGCATCGCGGCCTTCGTCGAGAGCGAGATCCTGCCCGTCGAGGCCGATCGCAGCACCTGGGACGAGCACGAGAATATCGGCCCCGAGGCCCTGGCGGCGTTGCGCGCCAAGGCGAAGGCCGCCGGGCTGTGGTGCCTCCAGCTCAAGCCCGAGACCGGCGGCCAGGGCCTCGGCAGGGTCGGCATGGCGGCCTGCTATCCCGAGATGAACCGCTCGATCTTCGGGCCGGTCGTGTTCAACTCCGCCGCCCCCGACGACGGCAACATGATGGTGCTGGAAGCGCTCGGCACGCCGGAGCAGAAGGCGCGCTGGCTGGAGCCCATCGTCTCGGGCGCCGTGCGCTCGGCCTTCGCCATGACCGAGCCGCATCCCGGCGGCGGCTCCGACCCGTCGATGATCCGCACGAAGGCCGAGCGCCAGCCGGACGGCTCGTGGCGGATCACCGGCCGCAAGTGGTACATCACCGGTGCCGAGGACGCGGCCCACTTCATCCTGATCGCCCGCACCTCGGACGATCCGCGCCACGGGCTCACCGCCTTCCTGTTCCACCGCGACCAGCCGGGCTGGGAGATCGTCCGGCGCATCCCGATCATGGGGCCGGAGGAGCATGGCGGCCATTGCGAGCTCGCCTTCGACGGGCTGACCATCAAGCCCGAGGACGTGCTCGGCGGCGAGGGCAAGGGCCTGAAGGTGACGCAGGTCCGCCTCGGCCCGGCGCGCCTGACCCATTGCATGCGCTGGCTCGGGCTCGCCGGCCGTTGCGTCGAGATCGCCCAGGACTATGCGGCCAAGCGCGAGGGCTTCGGCGTGCGGCTCGCCGACCGCGAGAGCGTGCAGCTGATGCTCGGCGGCCTCGCGATGGACATCGAGATCGGCCGGCTCCTGGTGATGCGCGCCGCCTGGGAGCTCGACCAGGGCCGCTTCGCCCGCAAGGAAGTGTCGATGGCGAAGGTCCACGTCGCCAACACCCTTCACCGGGCGGCCGATATCGGCATCCAGATCAACGGCGCCCGCGGCTATTCCAAGGACACGGTGCTGGAATGGATCTACCGCTACGCCCGCCAGGCGCGGCTGGTCGACGGCGCCGACGAGGTCCACCGCATGGTGCTGAACCGCCACCTCGAATCGGAGGGGCGCGGCTTCTTCGCCTGGCCGACCGCCGAGGCGTGATACGAAATCCGGAAGTAATCTTCCGGGTCTCGTATCACCAGCCCGCGCGGCGCCTGAGCGAAGCCGATTTCCGCATTGCGAAGCAATCAGTCGAACTCGTATGCGGCCCCGGGATTCGAGTTCCAAGGCCTGAGAACCGTTCCGGCGGAGACCTGCTAAGGCTCTCGGCCCCGAGACCTCGTTCGAGCTGCCGATGCCCGCCCTCCATCCCGACGTCCAGGCCCTGCTGGCGATGCTGCGCGCCGCCGATGCGCAGCCCCTCGAATCGCTGCCGCCCGAGGCGGCGCGGCGCAGCTACATGGCCGGGCGCCGGGCCCTGCAGCCGCCGCCGGATCCGGTGGCGCAGATCCGCGACCTCGCGGCGCCCTCCCCCGCCGGGCCGGTGCCGCTCAGGCTCTATCGCGGCGAGGGCACGGCGCCGGAGGCGGCCCTGCCCTGCCTCCTCTACCTGCATGGCGGCGGCTGGGTGCTCGGCAACGTCGACTCGCACGACTGGGTCTGCCGGCGGCTGGCCAACCTGACGAAAGCCTGCGTGATCTCGGTCGATTATCGGCTGGCCCCCGAGCATCCCTTCCCGGCGGCCGTCGAGGACGCGGCTGCGGCGCTCGCCTTCGTGGCCGAGCGGGCGGAGGGCTTGAGCGTCGATCCGGCGCGCCTCGCGGTCGGCGGCGACAGCGCGGGCGGCAACCTCGCGGCGGTGCTGGCCCTGATGGGCCGCGACGGCACCGTGCCGCAGACGGCGATGCAGGTGCTGCTCTACCCCTCCCTCGATCTCGGGCTGACCAGCGAGGGCTTCGAGCGCATCACCGCGGGCCAGCCGCTCACCGCCGGCACGATGCGCTACTTCGTCGACCACTACGCCCCCGAGGCCGGCGACCGGACCGACTGGCGCGCCTCCCCGGCGCGCGCCGCGAGCCTCGCCGGCACGGCGCCGGCCCTGGTGCTGACCTGCGGCCACGATCCGCTCTGCGAAGAGGGGCGCCTCTACGCCCACCGCCTGGAGCGCGAGGGCGTGCCGGTCACCGCGCTGCACCTCTCCGACCAGACCCACGGCATCCTGACCATGAGCCGCCTGGTGCGAACGTCGGCCACGGTGCTGGCCTTCGTGGCCGAGGCGCTGCTGGAGCGCTGGAGCCTCGGCGCGGATGGAGGGCGCGGCGGGCGCTGACGGTACACGGTCGAGCCGGACCGGACTTCCTGCCTCCGGACTTGGTCGAGGATCGGGAGTGGAGCCAGCGGTCGTTTCCAACGACCGTCGGTCTTACAGGATGCGATCCGAGAAACGATCGGGGGCGACCCAGCAGGTCTCGCGCCGGCCGAACAGGCGGTAGCGGTTGCGCGCGACGAACCGGTAGACGGGATCGCGCAAGGCGGCCGGCACGATCCGGGCGATTCGGGCCAGGCTCCAGGGACATCCGAGCGTCTCCCAGATGTGGAGGACCGCGTCGCTGTCCCGGCGCATCCGGTCCCCCTCGAGCACGAGCAGGGTCGCAGGATCGCCCGGATCCATGCCGTGCCGACGACAGAGGGCGCGGCCGACCTCGCCCTGCATCGCGGCGAGGCGGAACCGTGCGGCGCGATCCCGTTCCAGCACGAAGCGCGCAAGGGCCGAGCACAGCACGCACTCGGCGTCGAACAGGATGATGGGGCCGGCGGAAGCCGGCGCCGTGCGGGCCGTCGTCATGCGCGGATCGTAGCCAGGCCCCCCTTCGTGAGGGAAGCTCACGGGGCGAACCGGGCCGGCCCAGAGCTTAGTCCGCCTCGCGGGGCGCGCGCTTGGCCGAGGACTTAGCCGGGGAAATGGCCGCAGGCTTGCGGCGGGGCTTTGCCGCCGGCTCGGCGGCCGCCTCGGGCTCGGGCTCGGGGACCGGCTCGGGCGCCTTCGCCTCGCGGGTGATCATCTCCACCATGCTCTGCGGCAGGCGGACGAAGTGCCCGGTGCCGTGGCCGGACCGATCGAGGATCTCGGCGAAGACGGGCTTGTGCGGCTCGTGCCCGGCCTCGCCCAGCGCGCAGGGGCGGCGCGGCAGGGCGCTCAGCTTCGCGGCGAGTTCCTTCGGCACCAGTGCGTTCACGCCTCACCCTCCCGTCTGCCGGACAGAGGGGAGATGTAGGACCCACAGGGTTAACGATCGGCTGCCGCCCGCGCTGGAGGAGCGGATGGACCCGGGACGTCCGGGGCGCCCGTGAAGGCGCCATAGGAGCGGCGCAGGACGTCGCCGTCGAGGCCGTGGCCGATCAGCACCAGGCGGGTGCGGGCCTCGCCCTCCGGCCAGGCGGGCAGGTGCCGCGGCGGATGGACGAGGTGCTGCACGCCCTGGATCACCACCGGCGTCTCGGCGCCCTCGACCGCCACCAGGCCCTTGAGGCGCAGGATCCGGGTGCCGTGCCGGTTGAGCAGCATGCCGAGCCAGAGGCCGAACCGGGTCCAGTCCACCGGCCCGCTCTCGATCAGCACCGCCCCGACCGTTCCGTGCGGCGCCGGGATCTCGGTGCATAGCCAGCGCCGGGCGCTCGCGGCCCCCGTCGGGTCGTCGGTGAGGAGGGCGGCCTCCGGCGCGTCGTCGAGGGCAAGATCGGTGACCGGCGCCATCGGGTTGAGGGCGGCGAGCCGCGCCCGCAAGGAAGCGGCTGCCTCGGGCGTCGCCAGGTCGGTCTTCGACAGGACCAGCCGGTCGGCGCAGGCGGCCTGCCGCACGGCCTCCTCGTGAGTGTCGAGGGTGCGGGCGCCGTTCACCGCATCGACGACCGTGACGATGGCGCCCACCGCGAAGGCGTGGCGCAGGACCGGATCGGCCACCAGGGTGGCCACCGCCGGTCCGGGATCGGCGAGGCCGGTGGTCTCGATCACCACCCGGCGGAAATCCGGCACCAGGCCGCGGCGGCGGCGGTCGTGCAGGTCGATGAGGGCCGCCTTCAGGTCGCCGCGGATGCTGCAACAGACGCAGCCGCCGCGCAGCAAGGCCACCTCGCCCTGCAACGGCTCGACCAGCAGGTGGTCGAGCCCGACCTCGCCGAACTCGTTGATGAGCACCGCCGTGTCGCGCAGGTCCGGCCAGCGCAGCAGGCGCGAAAGCAGAGCGGTCTTGCCAGCGCCGAGAAAGCCGGTGAGCAGGGTGACGGGGGTCACCGCGCCTCCAGGGCGGCGATGGTCGCGGGATCGAGGGGATCGCACGACCGCCCGGACAGGCGCTCCGCCGCCGGCCACAAGGCGCCGAGATGGTCGATCACCGCGCTCCGCCCGGTGCGGCCCGACAGCGTGTAGCGGCCGCCCCAGGCGGCGAGGCGCAACCCGTAGAGGCCGAGCACCCGGTTGGCGGCGGTCGCCCGGGCCCGCCGCTCGGCCTCGGGCGGGACCGTGCGGGCGAGGCCGTCGCTCCAGTGATCGGGCGCCCCGAAGGCGCCGCACAGGCTGCACATCGGGGCGCTCAGGATTCCGGCCGCGCCGTGCCCTCGAACGGGAAGCGCTTCGCGAAGTCCTCGGCGATCGTCTCCATCGTCACGAAGCGCACGCCGTCATGGGCCTTGAAGTGCTGGAACAGGCGCTCGTGCATCTGCAGCACGTGCGGCTTGCCCGAGACGTCGGGGTGGATGGTGATCGGAAAGACGGCGTAGTCGTAATTGTCGTAGACCCAGTCGAACTGATCGCGCCACATCTGCTCGATGTCGCGCGGGTTGACGAAGCCGTGGCTGTTCGGCGCCGCCTTGACGAACATCATCGGCGGCAGGTCGTCGAGGGTCCAGGAGGCCGGGATCTCGATCAGCCGGGTCTCGGTGCCGTGCTCGAACGGCCGCATCCAGGTCGAGGGGTGCTGCGCGTAGTCGATCTTGGTCCAGGATTCGTCCACCCGCACGTAGTAGGGGTGGTGGTCGTTGTGCATCAGCGAATGGTCGTAGCGGATGCCCTTCTTCTGCAGGAGCTCGTTGGTCTTTGGCCCGAACTCCCACCAGGGCGCGACGTAGCCCCGGGGCGGCTGGCCGGCGAGGTCGGCGATCAGCCCGACGCACTTGTCGAAGATCGCCTCCTCCTGCTCGGGCGTCATCGCGATCGGGTTCTCGTGGCTGTAGCCGTGCATCCCGATCTCGTGGCCGGCCGCCGCCACGGCCTTCATCTCCTGGGGAAAGGTTTCGATCGAGTGGCCGGGGATGAACCAGGTCGTCTGGATGCCCCAGCGGGCGAACATCCGCAGGAGCCGCGGCGCCCCGACCTTGCCGGCGAACACGCCGCGGGAGATGTCGCAGGGGCTGTCCTCGCCGCCATAGGACCCGAGCCAGCCCGCCACCGCGTCGACGTCGACGCCGTAGGACACGAAGATCTCTTTCGCCACGCCGGACTCTCCCCGCTGCCTTCCGCCATCTGACAACCTGCGGGGCCCGAGGGTCAAGCGGCGCGGATCGCCGCCGCGCTTCGACGAAACCGGTTGACCGCGCCACGCCGAATCCGTAGAGCGTTGGCCACCGGAGACGTGGCCGAGCGGCTGAAGGCACTCGTTTGCTAAATGAGCAAGCCCCGAAAGGGGCTTCGAGGGTTCGAATCCCTCCGTCTCCGCCACGACCCTGTTCGTGGCCATTCGCCGCTGCATCCTCAAGCATTGTCGGAACAGCGCATTCGCCTCAACTTTCACGCTCGCCGAAGCCATAGCAGGCGCCCGCGAGCCGCTGGCCGAGGGCCTGGGCCCGATTGAAGTTCGGCGCGCTCGCGATGATGCAGCCCGCTTCGAGACGGCGAAGGCCACCACGTTCCGCCAGTGCGCGGCGGACCCACGCGACGCACGGCGCGCAATGGGCCGCCCCCTCGACAGCGACGCCGATGCGTCAAGCATCCTGGGCCGTTGGTATGACGGAACTTTCCTCGGTCGCTTCCTGGTCAGCGCTCTCCACAACGCCTGTCCAGAACGCCGGCATATGCCGTGGCAAGCCGAAAGGTTATTCTTCGGCAGGTCTGCCCGTCGAATCACGCCGGCGCTGCATTGAAACAGGCCAGGGCGGCAAGGCGCATGGTCGATCCTGGCTCGACCTGTCTCGATATTACAGATCCGTCACCGCTTGTCGTCGCTGTCTATTCAAGGCGGCGCGCAACGCCTGCGCGACCTGTTCTGCCGAATACGGCTTGCGCACCAGATCGAAGCCGTGCGCGTCGTCGCGAGCGAGCACGTCGCTGTAGCCGGTCGTCAGGATCACCGGCAGGGTCGGATGTTGCGATCGCAGCTTTCGCGCGAGTTCCACGCCACCCATCCCGGGCATCACCACGTCCGAGAAGACCGCGTCGAATCGGAACGGTGCGCGTTCCATCTCGGCGAGAGCGGCCTCGGCATGATGCGCCCACACGGTTGTATGGCCGAGATCCTCCAGGAGCTGGGTGCAGAAGCGGCCGACAACAAGATTGTCTTCCACAACCAGCACGCGCAACGTCCGCTCACCAAGGTTTTCCTCGGCGATCGTGTCGCGGGTCTTCTCGACCTGACGGGGCGGATCGACGTGAGGCAGATAGAGCGTGAAGGTCGTGCCGCGGTCGACTTCACTGGCCACGTCGACATCACCGCCGGATTGCTTGGCGAAGCCGATGACCTGGCTCAAGCCCAACCCCGTCCCCTTCCCGACCTCCTTGGTGGTGAAGAAGGGCTCGAAGATCCGCGTCAGCAGCTCGGGCGGGATGCCGGCGCCCTCATCGACGACCGAGACGGCCACGAAGGCGCCGCCCGCGCCGGCATGACCACGGATCGAGGGCAGCGCCTCCCGGCGGGACAGCCGGAGCGAGAGCGTGCCCTCGCCGCCCATGGCGTCGCGGGCGTTCACCGCCAAGTTGACCAGGGCGGTCTCGAACTGGCTCGGATCGACCCGCACGTGACATGGAGCGTCCGGGACCTCGGTGGCGATCCGGATGCGGGCACCCGTCACCGCGTTCAGCATCTGGGCGATGTCGCCGATGCGTGCGCCGGCGTCGAACACCTCGGGCTGCAGAGGCTGGCGCCGGGCGAAGGCGAGGAGCTGGCTCGTCAGCTTGGCGGCGCGGTCGACCGTATCCGCCACGGCTTCGAGATAGCGGGTGCGGCGCTCCTCGGGCAGATTCGGCCGACGCAGGAACTCGACCGAGGAACGGATAATGGTGAGCAGGTTGTTGAAGTCGTGGGCGACGCCGCCCGTCAGCTGTCCGACCGCCTCCATCTTCTGGGCGTGGCGCAGAGCCTCTTCCGCACGGGCGAGCCGCTCCTGGCTGTGCAGCCTCTCGGTGACGTCGTGGGCGTACTGGAAGGCGCCGATCCGTCGTCCGGTCGCGTCTTTGAGCGTCGTAAACCGCGATTCGTAGAGCGTCCGCCGGCGGCCCGGGTCGCCGAACTCCTCGACCCGCGTGAACTCTTCGCCGGAGAGGGCGCGGCTCCAGGCGGCACGCGCCGCGGCGAGGTGCTCGGGGCGGCCCTGCAGCAGGTCGAGAAGGTTGTCGCCGATCCGCGGCCGGACGCCGTAGATCGCGGCGAACGCGTCGGCATAGGCCCGGTTCACGGCGAGGAACCGGTAGTCCCGGTCGAGGGCGGCGACGAGGGCGCCGGTCGTCTCGAACACGTCGGCCCAGAGCTTGCGCTGGGCCAGGGCCGCCTCGGCGCGACGCTCCAGCGTCTCGTTCGCCTCTCGCAGCGCGTCCTCGGCGAGCTTGCGATCGTGGACGTCCTCCACGACCCCGTACCATCGCACGATCCCGCCGCTCTCGTTGCGCCGGGGCCAGGCCCGCGCCCGCATCCAGCGGTACTCAGACGTGCGGGCGATGACGATGCGATAGTCGACATCCACCGGATCGCCCGAGGACAGGGAGGCCGCGAAGGCCGTCATGGTCGCCGGCAGGTCGTCCGGGTGCAGCGCCTTCGCCCAGCCGGAGCCGTCCGGCTCGCCGGCGGCCTGCCCGGTGAGTTCCAGCCACCGATTCGAGTAGGACGTGACGTTGCCGTCCGGGTCGCAGGTCCAGGGCACCTGCGGGTTGAGCTCGACCGTGTGCCGGAAATGGTCCTCGCTCTCGCGCAAGGCGGCTTCGCCGAGAACCCGGTCGGTCGTCTCGCTGGTGACGCAGAACAGGCCGTTGATCCGGCCGTCGTCGTCCAGCACGGGCGAGTAGGTGAAGGTCCACCAGCCGCGCTCGGGCACGCCCTCGCGCGAGAGGTCGAGCATGACGTCGGTGAGCGTCTGGCTCTCGCCGGCCAGCGTGGCGTCCACGAGCGGGCCGATCTCGTCCCAGATGCTCGCCCAGACCTCTCGGAAGGGTCTTCCCAGGGCGGTCTCCAGGCGATAGCCGAGCATCGGCCTGTAGGCGTCGTTGTAGAAGCAGTGCAGGTCCGGCCCCCAGGCGAGGAACATCGCCGTCGGGCAGGCGAGCATCAGCGACAGCGCATGACGTAGAGCGGGCGGCCAGGCCTGCGGCGGCCCGAGCGGCGTCGCCGACCAGTCGCGGGCGCGGATCTCCGCGCCGGTCAGCCCTCCGGCCGGGAGGAAGGAAAACGCGTCAACCACCCGCGATGCAGCCCGCGTGTCCGGAAACGCCGGCCGCCATGTGCATGAGCGTGCCCTCGCCACCCGCGACGACGGTCCGGATCAAGCGGGGACGGAACCTGGCGGGCATGATGGACCCATCACCTCTCGCATGGACGCGCGGCCGTACGTCCCACGACACTATCGGGCATACACACCCCTAACGAGGTTCACCGGCGGGCGGTTTCCCATCGTGCGGCAATGAGCTTCAGGACGGCGCGAGGGTGAGGCCCTCAGGGAGCCGGACGGAGCGCGACCGAGGATCGGGATCGGCCTGGTTCCGGCCATGGGACTCCGCATCGGGTGGAACCAGATCCGCCCTCCACGCCTACCTTTCCATGGACCGCGCCTGCACCAGCGACAGCGAGGCCGCTCGCCTTCGCGCCCTCGCCACATTCCATATGCTCGATACCCCGCGCGAGCAGGATTTCGACGAGATCGCGGAGGCCGCGGCCGAGCTGTACGACGTTCCCATCGCGGTGGTGAATCTGATCGGCGACGGTCGCCAGTTCTTCAAGGCCGAGGTCGGCCTCGGCGTGCGCGAGACGCCGCTCGAAAGCTCGTTCTGCCGGCAAGCGCTGCTGGAGGAGGACTTCCTCTCCATCCCAGACGCCACCCGCGACCCGCGGTTCGACGGCAACCCGCTCGTCCACGGCGAGCCCGGCCTGCGCTTCTACGCCGGTGCGCTCCTGAAGACCGCCGAGGGACACCCCATCGGCACCGTCTGCGTCCTCGATACCAAACCGCACGAGATCACGGAGCGGCAGCGCCGGGGATTGCTGCGGCTCGCCCGCCAGGCCATGGCGCAGATGGAGCTGCGCCGCGCCTTGCGCGAGCAGGCCGAGCAACGCCTCCTGCACGAGCGCATCCTCGACAGCGCCACGGACTACGCCATCGTCGCCACCGATCCGTCCGGACGCGTCACGCGCTGGAACGCGGGCGCCGTGCGCATCCTGGGCTGGTCGGAGGCGGAGATGCTGGGCCGCCCGATCGACGCCGTCTTCACGCCCGAGGATCGCGCCGCCGGCAGGCCCCGGACCGAGATGGCGCTGGCCGTGGCGCACGGCCGCGTCTCGGACGAGCGCTGGCACCTGCGCCGGGACGGCGCCCGCTTCTGGGCGTCCGGCGAGATGATGCCGTTGCGGGCGGAGGACGGAGGCCCTGGGGACATCGAGATCCTGGGGTTCCTCAAGATCCTGCGCGACCGCACGGTCGAGCGGGCCGCCGGTGCGGCGCTGGAGGCGAGCGAGCTGCGCTACCGCTCCCTCGTCGAGGTGAGCCCTCAGGTGGTCTGGTTCGGCAGCGCGGCGGGCGAGGTCACCTACTGCAACGCCTATTGGTACGATTATACCGGCCTGCCCGCCGGAGAAACCGGCGAAGCGAGCTGGATGGGCGTGATCCATCCCGATCATCGCGAAGCCACGCGCCGGACGTGGCTCGCGGCCGCATCGACGGGGCAGCCCTACGAGGTCGAGTTCCCGCTGCGCCGGACCGACGGCCAGTACCGCTGGTTCCTGTCGCGCGCCCATCCGGTGCGCGACCGTGACGGGACCCTGCGCAGCTGGATCGGCACCTCGCTCGACATCCACGAGCGCAAGGTCGCCGAGGAACGCTTCGCGATGCTCACCGAGCTTGCCCCGGCCATCATCTGGTTCGGCAATCCCGACGGGAGCCTCAGCTACCTGAATGACCGGTGGTACGCCTATACCGGTCAGACGCCCGCGCAGGCGCTGCCGATGGGATGGGACGCGCCGATCCATCCGGACGACCTCCCGGCCCTCGTGCTGGCCTGGGAGACGGCGCGCCGGCAGGAGACCGTCTACGACACCGAGGCCCGGCTGCGGCGCCACGATGGGGCCTACCGCTGGTTCCTGATCCGGGCCGAGCCGCTCCGGGACGCCGGCGGCACCGTCGTCGGCTGGCTCGGCAGCAACAGCGACATCCACGACCGACGTCAGGCCGAGGTGGCGCTGCGGGGCGCACAGGAGCAGCTGCGCCTCGCGGTCGAGGCCGCCGGCACCGGCGTTTTCGATTACGACCTCGTCTCGGACGAGTTGAAATGGGATGCGCGCACCCGCGCCTTCTTCGGCCTCGGCCCGGACGCTCCCGTGAACCTGGATGTCTATCTCGCCCGCCTGCATCCGGACGACCGCGAACGCGCGGACCAGGCGGTCGCCGACGCCATCGACCCGGCGGGTGCCGGCATCTACGACATCACGTACCGCACGGTGGCGCCGGAGGACGGGGTCGAGCGCTGGGTGTCGGCCAAGGGCCGGACGCTGTTCGAGGACGGCCGGCCGGTCCGCCTCATCGGCTTCGCCCGCGAGGTCACCGAGAGCCGGCGCGCCGAGCAGGCCCTGCGCGAGACCGAGGAACGCTACCGTCTCGCCGCCCGCGCCACCAACGACGCGATCTGGGACTGGAACCTCGCCACCAACCACGTGCTCTGGAACGAGGCGCTGACGGCAGCCTACGGCTACGCGCCGGAAGCGGTCGAGACGACCGGCGACTGGTGGATCGACCACATCCATCCCGACGACCGCGCCCGCATCGACGTGTCGATCCATGCCGTCATCGACGGGGCGGAGACCGCCTGGAGCGACGAGTACCGCTTCCAGCGGGCGGACGGCTCCTACGCCGACATCCTCGACCGCGGCTCGATCATCCGCGACGCACAGGGACGGGCGACGCGGATGATCGGCGCCATGTTCGACATCAGCGAGCGCAAGCGGGCCGAGGAGCATCAGCGTCTGCTCACGGGCGAGCTGCAGCACCGGGTCAAGAACACGCTGGCCATGGTCCAGGCCATCGCCGTCCAGACGTTCCGCAATGCCGTCGACATGGAGGCGGCCCGCGAGGCGTTCGTCGCGCGCCTGATCTCGCTCGGGCGGGCGCACGACATCCTGACGCAAGCGAGCTGGACCGACGCACCCATCGCGCAGGTCGTCGACGGTGCCCTGGCCGTGCACCGTGGTGCCGCAGCGTCGCGCATCCGGTCCGGCGGCCCGGAGGTGCGCCTGGCCGCCAAGCCGGCCCTGGCGCTGGCATTGGCGCTCCACGAGCTCGCGACCAACGCGGCCAAGTACGGCAGCCTCTCGAACGAGACGGGCAGCGTCGATCTGCGCTGGCATGTGGTCCATGAGGGTGACGCCCCATGCTTCTGCCTTGCCTGGTCCGAGCAGGGGGGCCCGCCGATCCTGGCCCAGCCGGTCCGCCGCGGCTTCGGCTCACGCCTGATCGAGCGTAGCTTCGCGGCAGAGGTCGGCGGCGAGGTCAGGCTGACCTACGCCCCGACGGGCCTCACCTGCCGCCTGGAGGCGCCGCTCGCCTCCATGCAGGACGCGAGCGGCGCGGCGGCCGCGTGAGGCCACGGCCCGGACGCCGTCTTCCGAGGCCGACGTCGGACCGTCGCCGGCGACGCCTTCAGCGTCCTTCGCCGCCGAGCACCAGCCGGAGCGAGCGGGCGAGTTCGTCGCGGCGGTAGGGCTTGTTCAGCACCGGCAGCTCGCCGCGCCCGATCACCTGTCCCTCGTCGAGATTCGCGACGTAGCCCGAGGTGAGCAGCACCTTGATGCCGGGTCGGAGCCGCTGCGCCTCGACGGCGAGCTGCGAGCCGTTCATGCCGCCCGGCATCACCACGTCCGAGAACAGGATGTCGATGCGCTCCACCCCCCTGAGATGCTCCAGCGCCTCCGCGGCGTTGTGGGCGACGACCACCCGGTAGCGCAGCTCCTCCAGGCTCTCGACAGCCATGGCGAGCACCGGCTCGTCGTCCTCCACGAGCAGCACCGTCTCACCCGCGCCGGCCCGGCGCAACGGAATGGCTCCGACCGGCCCGGTCCCGGGCTCCTCGCCGGCCGGGTCGGCCGAGCGCGGGACGCACAGGCTGACCGTCGTGCCCCGCCCGACCTCGGAGTCGATGCGCGCGAAGCCGTTGGCGCTGCGCGTGAAGCCGTAGACCTGGCTCAAGCCCAGTCCCGTTCCCTTGCCGACTTCCTTCGTCGTGAAGAAGGGCTCGAACACGCGCGGGAGCTTGTCGGACGGGATGCCGCTGCCGGTATCGGTGACCGACACCATCACGTAGGGACCGGGCGGCACTCCCTTGTCGGCGACGGCGGCGGTGCCGAGATGGACGTTCCGGGTCGTCACCGCGATGCGGGCGTGGCCGTCCCGCCCCTCCATCGCGTCGCGCGCGTTCACGACGAGGTTGAGCACCGCCGCCTCGAACTGGGCCGGGTCGATGCGGATCGGGTCGATGGCGGGATCGAGGTCGAAGGCCAGCTCGACGGCGCCGCCGGCCGCCCGCTCGGCGAGGGGCCTGAAGTCCAGGAGCAGCCGGTTCGGGTTGAGCGTCTGCGGCCGCAGCATCTGGCGACGGGAGAAGGCGAGGAGCTGCTGGGTCAGTTGCTCGCCGCGCCTCGCTGCACCCATGGCCGCCTCGGCCAGGCGTTTCACGCGCTCGACCTGCTCGGGCCGGCGCAGCATCATGTCGAGCCCGCCGACGATGACGGTGAGCAGGTTGTTGAAATCGTGCGCCACGCCGCCGGTGAGCTGCCCGATCGCCTCCATCTTCTGGGCCTGGCGCAGGGCCTCCTCGGTGAAGCGCTGGTCGGTGCGGTCCATCAGGATGCCGGCGATCCGCATGGCGGCATCCCCCTCGTACCGGATCCGGCCCCTGAGCGCGATCCAGCGCACCTGCCCGTCGGTGCGCCGGATGCGGCATTCGAGGTCGAGCGAGCCGGTCTCGCAGGTCGTCGCGAAGGCGCGCTCGGCGATGTCGCGGTCCTCCTCGACGACGTGCGCGATCAGGCTGTCCCGATCCCAGCCCGGGCCCGCCTCCCCGTACCCGAAGACGGCGTCGAAGCGGGGCGAGCGCCGCGACGCACCGGTGCGGTAATCGATGTCCCAGGATGCCATGCCGGCGGCGTCGAGGGCGAAAGCGAGGGTCTCGTGCGCGGTTTCGACCTCCCGCGTGCGCTCGACCACGCGCCGCTCGAGATCCTCGTTGGCGAGCCGGAGCTGCTCTTGAGCCCGCTCGCGCTCGAGGAGGTGTCCGCGGGCCTGGTACTGGCGGCGGCGCGCCCGCAGGGCGGAGGCCGCGGCGCTGACGAGCGTCTCGGCGTTCACGGGGCGCTCCAGCAGGACGACGTTGCCGAGCCGCGCGAGCCGGTGCGATGCGCGCTCGGAGCGGCGGCCGGCCTGGCGGGTCGCCAGCACGATGAAGGGGAAATCCGACCAGGCCGGCTGTGCGTCGAGCCACGCGAACAGGTCGGCGAGGTCGCCTTCCAGCGCCTCCTCGGTGACGAGGGCGGCACCGGCGCCGGCCCGGAGGCCGTCGAGCCAACCCGCCAGGTCGGGACAGGCTTGCGCGGGCGTGCCGGCCCCGGCGAGCACCTGCCCGGACACCGCAGCATCGCGCCCCCGCGGCGCCAGGATCAGGATGCGCTCCTCGTGCGCCGGGAGGCTCATGCCCTGCCACCAGCCGGTGCCTGGCCGGTCAGCATGGCCACCCTCCCCCGGTAGGCCGGCAGGCCCGTGAGCACGCCCTCGAAGTCGTCGAGCGCCTGGCCGACCTGCACGCCGCCCTCGGACAGCTTCAGTTCGCGGATGGTGCGTTCGTGTGCGTTGACTCGGCTCTTCACCACCGAGAGGGCGGTGCGGACCATGCCCTGGGCCTCGAAGAACCGGAACAGCAGGATGCCGTCGCTGAGATAGCTCAGGTCGATATCCGTGCGGACCTCGCCGACGACGCCGTGCTGGCCGAGGACCAGCAGGGTGGTGACGCCCTGCTGGTTCAGGTAGCTCAGCAACTCGTGCATCTGCAGGATCAGGAACTCCTCGCCCGGCATCGCGTGCAGGTAGGCGTTGAGGCTGTCGATGACGACGACCGTCGAGCCACGCTCCTCCACCGCCTCCCTCGCCATGGCGGCGAACTCGCCCGGCGAGACTTCGGCGGGGTCGATCTGCTTGATGGTCAGCCGCCCGGATTCAACGTGCGGTCTCAGGTCCATGCCGAGCGTGGCCGCCCGGGTCAGCAGGGTCGCGAGGCCTTCGTCGAACAGGTAGTAGGTCGCGCTCTCGCCTCGCTCCAGCGCCGCCTCCATGCAGCGGATTGCGGTCGTGGTCTTGCCGACGCCGGAGGGCCCGAGCAGGAGCATGTTGGTCCCGGGCACGAGGCCGCCGCCGAGCAGCAGGTCGAGCTCGGCCGAGCCGGTGGACTTGGCCACCGGCTCGAAGGCCGCATGGTGCTCGGAGGCGATCAGGCGCGGGAAGACCCGGATGCCGCCGGTCTCCAGGGCGAAGTCGTGGTGGCCGCCGCTGAACTTGATGCCGCGCATCTTCACGATGCGCAGCCGTCGGCGCTCGGATCCGTACTCGCGCGCCATCTGATCCAGGGAGATCACGCCGTGCGCGATGCTGTGGAGCTGGACGTCCCCCGTCTCCGAGGTCTTGTCGTCGAGCATCAGCACGGTGCAGGCGCGCCTGGCGAAGAAACGCTTGAGCGCCAGGATCTGACGCCGGTAGCGCAGCGGGTTCTGGGCGAGCAGGCGCAATTCCGAGAGGCTGTCGAACACCACCCGGTCGGGCTTCGTATCGCCGACGCGGGCGATGACGTCCTTGACGGTCTCGCCCAGCTCGAGCTCGGAGGGATGCAGGATCGATTGCTCGCTGTCGGGATCGAGGCCCATCTCGTCGACGAGTTCGTAGACGTCGATGCCGTCGAGCGACCATCCATGCGTCGCGGCGGCGGCGCGGAGTTCGTCCGCGGTCTCGGACAAGGTGACGTAGAGCGTCCGTTCACCACGGGCCGCCCCCTCGCGAAGGAACTGGAGCGCGATGGTGGTCTTGCCGGTGCCCGGGGTGCCCTCGAGCAGATAGAGCCGGCTCGGGGTGAGGCCGCCGCAGAGAACGTCGTCGAGACCGGGCACGCCGGTCGAGATCCGGGGCTCCTTGCCGGTCGTCCGGCTCATTGCGGTGTCGGTCATCGGGGAAAGTCCAGGCTCCTTGTGGTGGGGTAGGCCCCGTCGCCCGGTACGGTAGCGGTCCCCCCCGACCCGTATTGGCGCTAGCGGACGGCATGTCGGGAATATCGGAGAACGCGACCTCCGCCGGGTGAGGTTCCCACGAATTTCCGCCGGGCAGCAATGCCGCCCTGCGCCATCCGGCGGCTCGGACAGGCCGATCGGTTGCCGCCCATCAGCCCCGGAATTCACGCGCACGACCATCCGGCGGCCGCCCCCCTGACGGCCTGGCTGCCCGACCGGTCTGCGAGCGACCGTGCCCAACTCTTCGCGCGGCGACGGACGCCGGTGGGAGGGGGAAGCCCCGCGACCGTATGGCAATCACGCCGCGGTCATCCCGCGGGTTCTCACCTGTCGCCAGGCCGCGATGGCGACACGGCGGACCTCGTACGCCGTGCGCTGCCGCGTCCCCGGCTCGCCCATGCCGAGAGGGCCGTAGCCATGCAGCAGGACACCGTCGGGCCCGTGGAGGCGCCGCACCTCGGCCCTCCACGCGCGATCGGCCAGAGCCAGTCGGTGCTCGGTCTCGATCAGGCACTGCGCGTTCACCGCGACGCCCGACGCGGTCACCCCTGAAGCGGTCGTCCCTGAAGCGGTCATGGCGCCGCGAGCCGCTTGGTGTTCGCCGCCACATGCTCGCGGTAGCGAGCGATCACCGTCTCGGGCGACCCGCCGAACGAGAGCGTCACCATCGCCTCGCCGGCCGCCGAGACCTTCTCCGTCACCATGGACTGAGCCTCGGCCCACCCCTCGCGACCTCCCCAGGCCAGCCGGATCATTCGCAGTTCGACGACCTTCTGGGCTTCGATCGCGAGCATCATCGAGGACAGGAAAAGGTTGACCATGTTTCGCTCCGCACCGCGGCAGATGCGGCACGAGGTCAACTCGCCGCGACCGTGGATTGATCCGGCTCCGAAACGCAGCGCAGCCCTGCAGGCTGCCCCATGACCGGGGACGGCCCGCGTGCCCGCGCGAGCCGACGGGCAGGACTGGATCATCTCACGCCGTGAGCGGCATCGCCTCCTCGGTCGTCACCCGGAAGCCCACGAGGGTGTTCGGCCCGAAGGTGAGCGTCAGGGGCACATCGGCAGCGTCGCGTCCGTAGGCGATCAGGATCCTGCCGATGCGCGGACTGTTGTTGCGCGGATCAAAGGTGTGCCAGCGGCCGCCCAGGAAGACTTCCATCCACGCCGCGAAATCTCCCGGAGCATGCGGCAGCGGCAGACCGATGTCGCTGACGTAACCGGTGCAATAGCGGGCCGGAATGTTGAGGCAGCGGCAGAACGAGATCGCCAGGTGGGCGTAATCGCGGCAGACGCCACGACGCTCCTCGAAGGCCTCCAGCGCCGTGCGCGTGGGCCGGGAATGCTCGTAGCCGAAGGTGATGCGATCGTGCACGTAGTCGCAGATCGCCTGAACCCGCGCCCATCCCGGCTCCATGGCTCCGAACAGGTCCCAGGCAGTCTGCGACAGGCGATCGGTCTCGCAGTACCGGCTTCCGAGCAGGTAGAGCAACGTCTCCACGGGCAGGCTGCGCACCTCCTCCTGTCGTGCGCCGGTGTCGGTCATGTCCCAGTTGCCATGGTCGCGGACGACCGTGTCGGTCCGTAGCGTGAAACGCCCGGCCGGCGCGACGAGCCGGTTGCACCAGTTCCCGAACGTATCCCGGTATCCCTCCAGGGGCACGGCCGGCACCGTCAACACGTTATCCGGTCTCTCGAGATCGGAGAAACGCGACGCGTGGACGTTGAGCATCGTGACGACCGGCGTGTCCTGCACGAAGTCGTAGATCATTTCACAGCCGACGTGGATGCGCATTGCACTTCTCCGGGGGGACGGCAGGGTCGCGCTCCCCCTGAACGCGGGTCGTGTCGCGTTTCCGGTTCACGTGGCCTCACTCGAACGATTCATGACACGAATGGGCATCCGTTACAGCACGAACCGGGAGTTCTCCCGTTCGCCGCGCCGGAGCGCGGCGTCCGAAGCGGCCACCGGCCCTCGACAGGGCCGCAGCCGGTCGCTCCTAGCGACAAGAGACGAGCGTTCATCCCGGACATTTCGGCTTGGCGAGTTCGCCCGGCCGGCACCCTACGGTCTGGAAATATGATACGGTGGCTTTTTAGAAGGTCACCCAATGAACCGCCAAAAGAATGCAGTGCTGCTTCTGACCACGCTGATCTGCACGACTTTTCTCTCCGGCGTCTGGTCGGGCGTCGAAGCGCGCCCGGCAGGCGCCAGGACTGGTTTGGAGCCATCCGCCGAGCGATCCGTCGATGGGGCCGCGTCCAAGGCCAAATTGGATCCCGCGAAAATCGAGGAGAATGCGAGACAAAGAAGGGATGCCGACCGGAAGCGCGACGCGCGCATGAACAAGCTTGGGAACTCGATCTGCACGGGCTGCGGCGGCCCCATCGTTCCGTTCGACCCGACCGGAGGCGAGCCGAGCACCAACGGCAGGTCGAAACCGCAACGACGCTGAATGCCGGATCGCGGTCCGTCATCATGCACACGGCCGGGCGAGGCAGGCACGGAGACCCGACCGAGACGCCCCTTGCGTCGCAGGATGGATCGGCGCCGATGACCCCGGCTCGCTCGGACGCATTCAAGTCCCGAGCCCGCAGCGCACGATCCAGGGGCGGGACGTCCCCGCCCGCCGATAGGGCGCTTCGTGACCCTGCAGATTTGCGAGCCTGCGGCGACCTTCGGCCGGAACGCCGCCCGACGGAGCCGGCGTCGCAGCCCCGATGGCAGCGCAGCGGCCATGCACGAACCGGCTCGCACGCCTGCTATCGGGCCCCGGCCGCCTGCTGGCTCCAGGCGTACCGGGACGGCGAGGCGCTCCGCACATCGCTCGAACCCGAGCGGGCTACCGTTTCACGCCGGGCTTGCCGCTCGCCACGACTTGGCCCTTCGTGCTCGGTGCGGCAGCGATGACTTTCGGCGTCTCCTTCTTCGGCTTCTTGGCTTCACGATTTCCCCGAGTTCGATCGCTGCCCATCTGGATTTCTCCGATCAGACGTTGGGAGTTTGCGAGTCTCGCGCCTCGGGCCTGGTCGGCTTCGACAGACGCGCGAAGTCGGACAGCACGGCGGCGACCATGTTCTGCAAGCGAGGATCGTCGCAGGAGAGCGTCGCGGCGAACCTCTCGAGCAGGTACCGCGCCTTGTCGGCGGCCTCCGGCCACGTCGCCGCTTCGGCCGCGAAGAGGTGCGCCTCCAGGTCGTGCTGACGCGCGACGAGCCCGGCATGTTGCGCTTTCACGGCAGCTCGCCTGCGGCGCACCTTCGTCGCCTTCTGAGCGGCCATGCCGCGCCGTTCGTCCAGCTCGATCGGGCGGTCCTTCATCCAGCCAACCTTCCATTCTGCGCTGTCGCGTTGCCGGCTCGTCTTGAACGCGTCCGTCGCGGCTCTTCGCCGCCCGCCTACGACTTGCCGGCGCCCTCAGGTGCCATCTTGGACAGCATCCGACGGAACCGGCGAAGGAAGCCGTTGCTCGGACACCGCGATGAGCACGGCACCGGAGCCACGAACCTCTCGTTCCTCGGAGCGAACGAGGATCAAGGGTCGGGAGTGGCCATGGCTGCCGGCGACGATGCCAAGGCGTTCTGGTGGCGCGGGAAGCGTGTGCCGATGCCGCCGACCAGACGCTCGATCAGCATCGTCGATTCACTGATCTGGAGTGCCGCGCCTCTGATCGTCTCGAGGTTGGCTCGTCCAGGCTCGTCGGCACTCCACCAGCGGCCGTTGTCGATGGCTTGGAGCAGGCGACCGATCCGTCTATGATCCTGCTCGATTTGTTCAATAATCTCTGCAGCGTAGGACACGACTATCTCCTGGACTGAAACGACAGCGAAATATGCTGCCAAAGTCGCAGCGTGCGATCATAGGATTTTTGGCCGACAGCATAGGACCGCTCGTAATCGCGCCGGCTTCCTCGCAGGCGTGCCAGTTTCAACCGGCCGACGATCCTGGCAAGACGTCGCTCCTCGCGCGCAATCTTCGACACGATGTCACGGGCGCGATCGCAGAACAGGTTTCTGCCTTCGGTCGCGCTTGTTTCAGTCGCGCTTGGGAATGCTCCAGGACCTGATCCTTCGGAAGCGCGACGATGCAGCTCGGCCCAGGCATTCAGATACCGCAGGAACTTGATGTGGTCGCGTTCCTCGAGGGCCTGCTCGATGCGCCAGCCGAGCAGGCGCAGCCGCAGGCCGTTGATGGCGACACGCAGGGTCGATAAACCGTAAGCTTGGGAATACTGTCGGCGAGAAGGAAGATCGGTGGGCATGGCGCCCTCCGGTGTAGTCCCGGCCCATCGCCACGACACTTATACGTATATGGCTCGCGATGAGCGGATAGCAACTCGAATCCGAAAATACTCGAGAAATTTGCGGCGCGTTCGATGGAATTGTGAGCCGCGAGAATGTCCCAGACCCTAAAGCTGCCGGTCGTCGAAGCTGAGCAATATGTACGCCGACAACCACACTTCCGCGCTTCTCCAGCGAGTCCAGGAGGCCATCGACGCGGCGAAGGGCGTTCGAGCGGAGTCTGCCCGCCTGCGTGCCGACGGGCATGACGTCGCTCTCAAGGTCCGTGCCTCAGCGAACACGCTCCGCTGCATGCGTGAAGAAATGGCATGCCGCCCCGAGGTTGTCGCAAGCCGCCCTCCCATCGGGATCGGTTCGGCCTCGACCACTCGTCAGGGCCGGGCCCGCGTCGCCGGCAGGGATATCCGGGCGAACGGCAGGAAGCTGAAGGCCTGCTCGACCGCGCCGCTCACCCACGGCGCCGAGAGCCGGCGTGAGCGTAGCGCCCTGGCGAATGTCGGCCCAGAGCCCATGCGGACCTGCAAGGGCTCGAGGTCGCAGCCGGGACGGCCGGCGTAGAGCGCGTCGCGACCGCCCTGCCCGTTCGAGCCTGAACGAAAGGCCCCGAGCGTGAGGCGGATCGATGGATCCCGAGCAATGGTGTTGCGCCTCGCCCCTTGTCAGCCTACCAACGCAGGATCGTCGGCACCGATTCACGCCCGTCGGCGCTTGTGAGACATGCGCGCTCCCGGCACACGTTGTGGATCGCGCAATGGCATGTTTTTACTTCGACATCCAAGACGGCCACTTGATCGTCGATGATGTGGGCAGCGAATTTCCGAACGCTCGTGCGGCCCGCGATGCTGCGATCAGGGTTCTCCCGGACATCGCGCGGGTCCATATGGGCACCGGTCAGAGCCGGGAGGTGTCGGTGCTGATGCGCGACTCGGCGGGACACAACCTCTTCGCGGCGACTCTCACCTTGACGACCACGTGGCTGGTTGAGCCGGCGTAAGATGCTCTTGCGCCGGTGCGGGCGGCGAAGCGGCATCGGCACGCCGATTGACGGCAGGATCGCTGCCGCGACATCCACGACGGCGCATGGGACCGCGCCGACGTGGGCGTTCGACGCCCGGATATCGCCGGCGTCGTGGCTCGAGCCACGCGCGCGTCGCCCTCGATGGCGATCGAGCGACGGCCCCGTCCATCAGGACGTGAAGCGCCTGAGAGCCGCTTCGATCCTGCGACGGTCGAACGGTTTGCCGAGCACGATCCCACGCGCCGGGATCTGGGCTTCGTCCCACGGATGCGATGAGATCATCAGGAGCTCGATCGGCGGCCAACGGTCGCGGATCAGCAGAGCCAGCTCCATCCCGGCAGTCGAGCCGCGCATGTCGAGGTCGGTGAAAACCGTGCGGATGTCCGTGCGGGTTTCCAGGATCTGGATCGCCTCGGGAATGCTGGTGACCTCGACCGCTTCGCCACCGGCATTCTCGACGAATTCGACCAGCGCCATCATGAGAATCGGATCATCCTCGACGACGAGCACGCACGGCAGCACGGGGGGCTGAACCTGACCCATCGGATTAGTGGACCTGAACCTGGACGTCGGCGAGTGGGGCGCGGAACTCGGCTCTGAGACCCGACGGCTGGTAATCGAGGGCGGCGCTGCGGGTTCCGAGCAGGCCCATGCGGATGAGCCTGGATCCGAATCCGCCCCTGCCGCGCGGCGGGGTCACCGCCGGGCCGCCGCTCTCGGTCCAGTCGAGCACCAGGGTCGGCATGCCGTCGGCTTCCGTACGCCAGGCCATCCGCACCGTGCCGGCCTCGGCCGACAGCGCACCGTACTTGAGCGCGTTGGTCGCCAGCTCGTGCAGCAGCAGCGAGAGCGACAGCGCGGCCTGTGGATTGATGTCCATGTCAGCACCGTCGAGAGCGAACCGGCCCAGATCGACCTGCATGCTCAACACGCTCTCCATCACTGCGCGCAGCTTGGCGGCCGACCAGCTCTTCTGCATCAAGACGTCGTGGGCGCGCGACAACGCCAGCACCCGGCGCTCGAAGACATCGACTAGATCGCGCTCGGTCACGCCGCGAAGGGTCTGGGTGGCGATGGACTGGACGATCGCGAGGGTGTTCTTGAGCCGGTGAGCGAGCTCGTGGTTGAGGACCGCCTGAAGCTCCTCGGCGCGGACGCGGGCCACCCCGGCCTCGAGCCGGTCGGCGACGTTGCGCAGGAATTCGAGCTCCTCCACCGTCCAGACGCGCGGCCGGACATCGTGGACGATGAGCACCGCGACGGCGCGATCGCGCTCGCGCACCGGCATGTTGACCAGCGCTGCGACGCCGATTGCCAGCAGCGGGTGGGGATCGGCCCCGGTGCGCGGATCGGTGGTCACATCGTCGATGACGAGTGCCTCCCCGAGAGCGAGGCCGGCACCGATATTGCCGTAGCGGGCGAGGCGGTGGCGTCCGGCGATGCTGACCTGCCCCGGTGCGGTCCAGTCGGGCTCGACGTCGACGTGCTCGGCGTCGCCGATGATGCGCCCGAACCCCGCCCGGGTCGCATTCAGGGTCCGGCCGACGATCTCGGCCGCGACCCTGGTCATCGCGCCGACGCTGGTGACGTCGCGAAGGCCGTCGCCGAGTTGCAGCAGAGCGTTGCGACGTGCCTCGGCTTCGATCCGGTCGGTCACTTCGAGGACGATCACCCCGAAGCGGTCGCCGCCCAGCGGGAATGCGCGGCCCTCGTACCAGCGCCGCAGGACGCCGATCTGCCGGGTGAACGAACTGGCTTGGCCGGTTTCGACGACGCTGGCGAAATCCGTCACCCACGCATCCTCGATGCCGGGAAACACCTCGCGGATGGTCCGTCCGGCAACCGTCGCCGCATCGACGCCCACCAGCGCCCCCCAGGCCGGGTTGACTTCGACGTAGCGCCAGTCGGCGATCCGACCCTCGGCGTCGCGGATGACCTCGCCGATGGTGAAGCCCTCGCTCAGGCGATTGAACAGACCCCGCCAATAATCGTCCTTGGCGCGCAGCACCGAGCGGGTTTCGGCGGCAGCCAGGCTGGCAGTGGTCGCGCCGGCAAACAGGTTGAGCAGCGTGAGGTCGTCGCTGCTGAACACATCCGGCCGTGCGGATTGCAGCTTGAGCACGCCGAGCACGGCGCCATCGTGCAGGATCGGCGCGAAGATGGCCGAGCTGAGCTGCAGATGGGCGATGAGATCACGCTTCACGTACGGATCGGTGGCCGCATCGGTCATCCGGTACGGCTTGCTGGTCTGCGCGCAGTAACCCGCGCAGCTGCCGGCCAGCGGCATGCGCAGGCCGGCATGAGCCGCCAGGGTGCCGGCAACGGCTTGGTATTCGAGATGGTCGCCGACCAACACCTCGACCGTTCCCCCTTCGGCCGCCGGGATGGCCTGCATCGCTCCGAGTACCACGGCACGAAGGGCGACAGACAGGTCGGTGTTCGCACCGGTCAGCGCGGCCTGGGTGTCCCGCAAGGCGTCGCGCGCCCGATAGGCCCGGCCTTCATCGGCGCGCACCGCGTCGCGGAACACGATGGCCCGGCGCAGCTCGAGCTGGCTGACCACCTGGTGGGCGAGCGCGCGCAGGTCGTCCTGCTGCTGCGGCGTGAGTCCGTCGGGCCGGGGGGCGTGATCGATCACGCAGAGCGAGCCGAGCACGTGGCCTTCCGGCGAAACCAGCGGCGCGCCGGCATAGAAGCGGATGAAGGGTTCGCCGGTGACCAGGGGGTTGGCGCTGGTGCGGGGGTCGGCGGCTAGGTCCGGGATGATGAGCAGCTGGCCGGGATGGTCCACGGCGTAGGCGCAGACCGAGCTGTTGAGGTCGGTCTGGCACGGCGGGAAGCCCTGACGAGCCTTGAACCACTGCCGGTCGCCGGCAACCAGGCTGACCAGCGCGACCGGGACGCGACAGAGCCGACAGGCCAGCTGCACGATGCCATCAAACCCCGCCTCAGCCGGTGTGTCGAGAATCGCGTAGCTGGCCAACGCAGCCAGCCGCCTGGGGTCAGTGACGAGAACGGGAAGTGGAGCAGGAGGCATGGATCATGAGCTTCGTCAGCTCATGCCATACGGGAGAACCGCGCTCCGGTCAGCAAAATCCGTGCAGGGTCGAGCAGCCGGCGCCAACTGGACCGACAGCTCGGGAGACATTGTCCGGGCATGTTTTCCCAAGATCCGGATTGTCTTTATTCTGACATGCAGGCCAATAATTTCACGATCCTGCACCGTCTCTCAGTGGCGTCGCCCAGCGAGCACGTGGAGATGGGGCCCGGAGAGTTATTCCACGACACAGCCTCACCGCGCGGGGCGGTCTGCCCGATACCGTCCCAGGGTGAGGTTTGAAGCCTGCTCTTCACCATGTCGGAGCAATCTCGATGCCGTCCTCGACGTCGCCGGTGGCCTTCTGTGCCTCGCCCCCGGCTTGCAGCTTTGCGGACCGGTCGCGCTGCCGATGCCTTGCTTGACGTTGCCGACCGTCTCGTTGGCGAGGCCCTTGATCTTGTCGGCAGCGCCGCTCATTGGACCGATCCTGCTGCTTGGGGGAAAAGGACTACATTGGACGCGCGGGACGCGGGCCGCGCATCGGGCCGACCACAGCCGGGATGGCGAACAGCACGATCACCGCGGAGGCCAGCTTGGCGGCCTCGATCGCCGTGCCGCCGATGCGGGGCGGCAACGCGAAAAGGTCACCCCACAGGCCCGACGCGCGGCCGCTCTTCCTTGCGGCGATGCAGAGCCTGAGAGCCTGTGTGATTGATCTTTAAATATATTCAATTCACCGTGTCATTTCGGGGCCGCGCAGCGAAGCCCGAAATTCAGATATTCAATTGGTAGAAGATGGAGCGGCAGGAGAGCCGCTTTGTTCCAAAGCATCCGCGATTCTGGCTTCTGGGCTCCGCTACGCAGCTCCGGAACGACGAGGAGGGTGTAAATACTGTCGACCAGGTCGAACAGGCCCTCAGGATACGAATCGACGACAGCCAGCGCTGGCATAAATCGCCTCCAGCACTCTCCCCCCTTCCCCGGCGACCGGGACACTTCCAGGATCGCCCGGGAAGCGAGAGGGCACCCCTGGCCACGCCCCCACCCCCGCGCTAGCACAGGCTCCCTCCCCTTCCTCGGAGCCTGCGCCTTGCTCGACGACCGCCAGCCGCCGCCCCGCTTCAACGGCGCCCGCTACTGCCTGGAGGCCAATGCCCGGGAGCGCGGCGACAAGCCGGCGCTGATCATGGTCGGCGATCACGGCCGGACCGACGTCATGACCTTCGCCGAGGTCGACCGGGCGGTGCGCGGCGTCGCGGCGGGATTGCGCGATCTCGGCCTCCCGGCGGGGGCCCGGGTGATGATCCGCATGGGCAACGATGCGGATTACGTCGTCACCTACTTCGCGGCGCTCGCCGCCGGACTCGTGGCCCAGCCCTCCTCGCCGCAGCTCACGACGGCCGAGGCGGCGTTCCTGATGCAGGATTCCGACGCTGCGGTGATCGCGGCGGCCGACGAATGTCCCCTCGATCCGGAGGCCTGCCGCGGCCGGATCGTGCTGCGCCGCGACGACGTCGCCCGCCTGCGGGCCGGACCGCCGATCGAGGCATATGCCGACACCGCCGCCGACGACCCGGCGACGCTGGTCTACACCTCCGGCACCACCAGCCGGCCGAAGGGAGTGCTGCACGCCCACCGCACCATCTGGGGCCGGCGGCCGATGCACGATGACTGGCTCGGCCTGCGCGAGGACGACGTGGTGCTGCATGCCGGCACCATGAACTGGACCTACACCCTCGGCGTCGGCATCCAGGATCCCTGGGCCCGGGGCGCCACCACGGTGCTGTATAATGGTCGGCGGGATCCGGCCCTGTGGCCGGCGCTGATCGCCCGCTACCGTGCCACCCTGTTCGCCGCGGTGCCGAGCCTCTACCGGCAGATCCTCAAATACGCCGATCTCCCGGCTCATGACCTCTCGTCCCTGCGCCACGGCATCACGGCGGGCGAGGCCCTGTCGCCTCAGCTGCTGGCCGAGTGGCGGGTGGCCACCGGGACGCCGCTCTACGAGGCGCTCGGGATGAGCGAGATCTCGACCTACATCTCGACGAGCCCGCGCGTCGCCATCAAGCCCGGCTCGCCCGGCAAGCCGCAGCCGGGACGGCGGGTCGCGATCCTGCCCGTCGAGGGCGAGCCGGAGCCGCTGCCGGCGGGCGAGGTCGGGCTTCTCGCCATCCACCGCTCGGACCCGGCCCTGATGCTCGGCTACTGGAACCGGCCCGAGGAGGAGGCTGCGGTGATGCGCGGCGACTGGTTCGTCGGCGGCGACCTCGCCGCCCTCGATGCCGACGGCTACGTCTGGTTCGAAGGCCGCAACGACGACATCATGAACGCCTTCGGCTACCGGGTCTCGCCGAACGAGGTCGAGAGCGCGCTGATCGCCCATCCCGACGTGCAGGAGGTGGCGGTGACCGAGCTGCCGGTCCGCGACGACGTGCGCGTCATCGCCGCCTTCGTGGTGCCGAAGGCCGGCGCGGAGCCGGCGCGGGACGCGCTCATCGCCTGGTGCGGCGAGCGGCTGGCCGCCTACAAGTGCCCGCGGGAGATCGTGTTCGTGGAGGCGCTGCCGCGCACGCCGAACGGCAAGGTGCAGCGCAAGCGCCTCGCCGCCGGGTGACGAGGGTCAGTCGGGCAGGATCGCCACCGCCCGGGTCCAGCCCGCCGAGGCGGCCTTAATCTTCACCGGGAAGCACGCGACCGTGAAGCCGGTCGCCGGCAGGGCCTCGAGATTGGCGAGCTTCTCGATCTGGCAATAGCCGGCCTCGGCGCCGGCCTTGTGGCCCTCCCAGATCAGGCTGGCATCGCGGGTCTCGGCGTAGCGCCGGGCGGTGTGGGAGAACGGCGCGTCCCAGCTCCAGGCATCGGTGCCGACGATCTTCACGCCCTGGCCCGTCAGGTGCAGGGTCGCGGCCCGGCCCATGCCGCAGCCGGTATCGACGTAGTCGGCCTGCCCGTAGCGGGAGCCGGCCCGGGTGTTGACCAGCACGATGTCGAGGGGCTGGAGCACGTGGCCGATCCGGGCGAGCTCCCGGTCGATCTCGTCCGGCATCACCACGTGACCATCCGGCAGGTGGCGGAAATCGAGCTTCACGCCCGGACGGTAGCACCAGTCGAGGGGCACCTCGTCGATGGTGATCGCCCGGGCACCGCCATCCATGGTCGGGTGGTAGTGCCAGGGCGCGTCGAGATGGGTGCCGTTATGGGTGGTGAGCTGCACGCTCTCGACCGCCCAGCCCTGGCCGTCCGGCAGCTCCTCGGGCTTCAGGCCCGGGAACAGTCCGGCCACCATCGGGGCCGAGGCGGCGTGGTCCATGTAGGTGACGGTCGGGCGCTGGAACGGCGGATCCGCCGGAACGTCGTTCTCGATCGCGATCGAGAGGTCGATCAATCGGGGCATTCCGGTGGCTCCTTCGATTGGTATAGCGGCCTGAATCGCCCCGCCGGACGGCCCTGGCAAGCCGGCCGGCCAGGACGCGAGAGCCAGGACATCAGAGCCAAGGCATCAGAGCCAGGACACGAGAGCCCACCATGACGCCGACGATTCGCGAAATCGAGGATGCCGACGTGCCGGCGGTGATCGCCCTGTGGCATGCCGCCGGGGTGGCGCGGCCCTGGAACGACCCGGCCACCGACATCGCCTTCGCCCGACGCGGACCGCACGGGACCGTGCTGGTGGCGGAGCTCGAGGGCCGCGTCGTCGCGAGCGCCATGGCCGGCGAGGACGGGCATCGCGGCTGGCTCTACTACGTGGCGGTGGACCCGGCGCATCAGGGCGGCGGGCTCGGGCGCAGGATGGTCGAGGCGGGGGAGGCCTGGCTTGCCGCGCGGGGCGTGTGGAAGGTTCAGCTGCTGGTGCGGCGGGAGAACGAAGGGGTGCTCGGGTTCTACGATCACTTGGGCTATCGCGACACGACGGCCGTGTGCCTGCAGAAGGTGATCTCGACGGGATCGTGATCGAGGCCGCCGTCGAGGAAGATCTTATCACCGCCTCGGTCAATCACACGCCGCGTCATCCTGGGGCCGCGCAGCGAAACCCAGGACGACAGGGTGGGTATCAGGCCCGTCGTGGCCGTCGACGAAGCGGCGACACGGCCCTCACCCCTCCCCGCCCGGCCAGATCACCCAGTGCAGGTCCGGCGTCTGCGCGAACAGCCGGCGGTGCTGGCTCACCGCGTAATTGTCGGTCATGCCGGCGATGAAGTCGGCGACGCGGCGCGGGGTGCGGGGATCGTCGGGGCCGGTGAGGCCGGCGCTCCACTCTTCGGGCATCCGGGTCGGGTCCTGGCGGAAGGCGGCGAACAGGTCCTCGACGATCGCGGCGGCGCGGCGGCGCACGGCCATCACGCCGGGATGGCGGTACATCCGGGCGAACAGGAAGGTCTTGATGTCCCGGTCGGCCGTCGCGATCGGCTCCGAGAAGGCGATGACCGGGGCCGAGGCATGGCGGATCGCCGCGGCGTCGGCCGGCTGCAGGGCGGCGAGGCGCCGCTCGGCCTCGGCGATCACGTCCTCGACGAAGCGGGTGATGACCCGGCGGGCGAGCTCGTGCACCACCCGCGAGCGCTCGAGCCCCGGATAGGTGCGGCGGATCTCGTCGAGGAGGCCGGCGAGGAACGGCACCTCCGTCAGATCGTCGAGGGAGAAAAGATCGGCGCGCAACCCGTCGTCGAGGTCGTGGGCGTCGTAGGCAATGTCGTCGGCGAGCGCCGCGACCTGGGCCTCGGGTCCGGCGAAGGTCGCGAGTTCGAGGTCGTTGACCGCGTTGTACTCGGTGATCGCCACCGGGATGCCGCTCGTCGCGTAATGCGGCGTCGGCGCACCACCCTGCGTCAGGAGCGGGCCGTTATGCTTGACGAGGCCTTCGAGGGTCTCCCAGGTCAGGTTGAGCCCGTCGAAGGTGGCGTAGCGGCGCTCCAGCCGGGTCACCAGGCGCAGGGCCTGGGCGTTGTGGTCGAAGCCGCCATGCCGGGCCATGCAGGCATGCAGCGCGTCCTCGCCGGTATGGCCGAAGCAGGTATGGCCGAGGTCGTGGGCCAGGGCCAGGGCCTCGGCCAGGTCCTCGTCGAGGCCGAGCGCCCGGGCGAGCGCGCGGGCGATCTGGCTCACCTCCAGGGTGTGGGTCAGGCGGGTGCGATAATGGTCGCCCTCGTGGTGGACGAAGACCTGCGTCTTGTGCTTGAGCCGCCGGAAGGCGGCGGAATGCACGATCCGGTCGCGGTCGCGCTGGAAATCGGTGCGGGTCGGCGAGGCCGCCTCGGGGATCAGCCGCCCGCGCGACGCGAACGGGTCGCTGCCGTAGGGGGCCCGCCAGCGCTCGCCTGTCCGTCTCACGTTCCGGCCCCCCGCCTGCATGCCTGCGCCGCGGGTGCGGCGCAGGGCGTCCCTGCCATTCGTGCGCCGCTGTTGCGGTGCACGGCCTCAATTCTTATGTTGCCATCGCACGCCGGACCCCCACCCGAGAAGCCGTCGATGACCCCGATCACCCTGACGTCCCGCGCCGCCCGCCGCATCACCGAGATCATGGGCTCCGAGCCGCCCGGCTCGATGCTGCGCATCAGCGTGAATGGCGGCGGCTGCTCCGGGTTCCAGTACGCCTTCGACATCGCGCAGGACCGCGCCGCGGACGACCTGGCGGTGGAGCAGGACGGCGCCACGGTGCTGGTCGACCCGACCTCGCTGCCGTACATGGAAGGCGCGACGATCGACTTCGTCAACGACCTCATCGGCCAGTCGTTCAAGATCGAGAACCCGCAGGCCACCGCCTCCTGCGGCTGCGGCACCTCGTTCTCCCTCTAGGCGGATGTCGCAAAAGTGGCTGCCGGTTTTGCGACAAAAATCTGCGACAGCACGAGAGTCTGAGCGGACGAAGCGGTGGCCCGCCAACGCAAGTCTGCCTAGGCACTTTTTTCTGCCTCTCTCTATCCCGGGACGTTCCGCCATGACCCGCTCACTCCCAACGGGCGTGGCCCGGGCCGCGCTCGGTGTCTTCGCCTGCGCGACGGTCGCCGCCGGCCTGCCGGCGGCCGTGCCGCTCCTCGCCGGACCGGCGCTGGCCCAAGGATCTCTGAGCCAAAGACCTCTGAGCCAGGGACCTCTTGCGCAAGGGTCTCCCGCCCAAGACGCGACGGTCGCCCTCGACGACGTGGTGGTGCCGCTGGGTCCGGTGACCCTGAAGGCGCCGAAGCTCGAATTGCGCGGCACCGGCCTGTCCCGGGACGAGGCGCGGGCAATCCTCGATCCGGCCGGCCCCGCCCCGTGGCGGACCCGCCTGGACACGCTCTCCGCCCGCGAGATCGTGATCCCGGTCCTGCGCGTCGAGCAGCCGGCCGGCGACCGCATCCAGGTCGCGGTCTATCACGACGTGGTCGCCCGGGACGTGACGGCGGGCCGGATCGGCACACTGGAGGCCGGCGGCGCCACCCTGACGGTCGAGGGGCCGGGTCCGGACGCCGCCGGCGCCTATGGCCGCCTGAGCGCCCGCGAGATCGACCTGCCCGGTCTCGCCCGCCTGTTCACCGAGGCCGGCGGCCCGGATGCGGCGCCGATCCGGCTCTATGGCGGCATCACCGCCGAGGACATCGCGCTGACCGGCCCCGACGGAGCGGCCCTCCGCATCGCCCGCATCGATGCCCGCGACCTGTCGGGCCGGCCGACCACGATCCCGTGGGGCGAGACGGTGCGGGCTCTGGCGCAGGGAGCCGGGCCTGGCGCCAAGGGGGGGGCCAGAGCCGAGGGGCCGGAGCGGGCGCGGATGGCGGGCCTCGCCGCCGACCTCCTCGACGGGATCAGCCTCGGCGGGCTCGAGATCAGCGGCATCACCCTGGCGGCGCCCGGCGGCGGGCCGAAGCCGACCCCGGTCCAGGCGAGCCTCGCCCGCGTGACCTACGCGCCCGACGGCCAGGGTAAGGCGGAAGGCCAGATGAAGGCCGAAGGCCTGGTGGTCGCGTCCCCGGCCGGCCGCGTCGCCCTCAAGGAGCTGTCCCTGTCCGGCCTGTCGCTCAAGCCGGTGCTGGAGGGCCTGCGCCGCGCCGCCGCCGGGCCGCTCGACCCGGCCGAAATGCGCCGCTACGCCCCGTCCCTCGGCACGATCGCGGTGCAGAGCCTCGATGTCGACCTGCCGGCGCAAGGCCCGGGTCCGGACCCGCTCCAAGACCCGCTCCAAGCCTCGGGCCCGCTGCGCTTCGCCGTGCGCAGCGGCACGCTCACGATGAGCGAGCCGCGCGATGGCGTGCCGACCGCCTCGCGCCTCGCCGTCGACGGCTTCACCTGCGCGGTGCCGCCCGGCACCACGGCGCCCGTCCTGTCCGACCTCGCGGGCCTCGGCTACACCACTCTCGACCTCTCCGGCGTGGTCGATGCCCGCTGGGACGAGGCGGCCCGGGAGGTGACCTTCCGCGACGTGACGCTCTCCGGCAAGGACATGGGCACCGCCCGGATCACCGGGACGATCGGCGGGATCGGCAAGGAGGTGTTCGACCCCGAGCCGATGGTCTCGTCCCTGGCGCTGCTCGGCGCCAGCGCCAAGTCCTTAGGCCTCACCTTGGACAATGGCGGGCTGTTCCAGCGCTTCGTCGACCAGCAGGCCAAGGCCCAGAGCCTGAAGCCCGAGGAGTTGCAGCGCGAATACGGCACCGCCGCGATGCTGGGAATTCCGGCCGTGCTCGGCGGCTCGCCCTCCGCCAAGGCTTTGGGTCAGGCGGTGTCGCGCTTCGTCGTCAAGCCCGGCCGCCTCTCGGTCAGCGCCGCCGCCAAGGATCCCGGCGGGCTCGGCCTGATGGATTTCAGCACCGCCCCCAGCCCGGGCAAGATCTTCGACCGCCTGACGGTGGACGCGACCGCGGAGTGACGCGGAGATCGTACGAGGGGCGGATCGCCTCGTCTCGTAGGCTGTGGGGCTGGCCCGCAGACCTCCCGTCATCCCGGGTTCTCGCTCGCAGCGCGACCCGGGAGGCGGTTGCGGGGGTCGGTCCCGTCGAGAACAGCCGGGCGGCCTTTCACGGCGAGGCCGTGGGGACAGCATCGAGCGACGGCCCCGCTCGCAACACGGCACGCAATCACGCTGCAATCGCTACGGCCTAAACGCCCCTCCAACGACGGCTCGATGCGGCCGAAGTGGAGGAACGAGGATGCCGAGCGTCATTCGCATTGTGTGCGCGGGGATCATCCTGGTCGGCGGGAGCCACCTGTCGCCGGCCCGGCCGGCCCACATCGTGCCGATCGACCGGGCGAGCGACGTCGCGAATGCCGCCCCCTCTCCCGGGAGCACCTGCCCCTTACGCGCGTGGCCGTATATCGGCTGACCCCATATCGGCTGACCCCGGCCGATCCCGCGTGGATTCAGAAGGCCGACCGGGGCCTCGAAGGCGGAAAGGCGGCCCCTCCCCCGATCCCGCCGCTCAATACGCGTTCTCGGTCTTGAACAGGGCCAGCGGGGTCATCGCCAGGATCTGCAGGTCGAAGAACACCGACCAGTTCTCGATGTAGTACAGGTCGTGCTCGACGCGGCGCTGGATCTTCTCGTTGGTGTCGGTCTCGCCGCGCCAGCCGTTGATCTGGGCCCAGCCGGTGATGCCGGGCTTCACCTTGTGGCGGGCGAAATAGCCGTCGACGACCTGATCGTAGAGAGTGTTGGCGGCCTTGGCCTGCAGGGCGTGCGGGCGCGGCCCCACGAGGGAGAGGTCGCCCTTCACCACGTTGATGAGCTGGGGCAGCTCGTCGAGCGAACTCTTGCGGATGAAGCGGCCGACCGGGGTCACCCGCGGGTCGCCCTTCGTGACCACCTTGGCGGCGGTGTAGTCGCATTGGTCGGTATACATCGACCGGAACTTGTAGACGTCGATCACCTCGTTGTTGAAGCCGTGGCGCTTCTGGCGGAAGAAGACCGGGCCCGGCGAGGTGAGCTTCACGGCGAGGCCGACGGCCAGCATCACCGGCGAGAGCAGCACCAGCAGCACGGCGCCGACGACGCGGTCGAACACGCCCTTCACCACCACGTCCCAGTCGGCGATCGGCCGGTCGAACACGTCGAGCACCGGCACCGAGCCGAGATAGGAGTAGCTGCGCGGACGCAGGCGCAGCTTCGAGGCGTGGGCCGAGAGGCGGATGTCGACCGGCAGCACCCAGAGCTTGGCCAGCATCTGCAGGATGCGCGCCTCCGCCGAGATCGGCAGGGTGAACACGATCAGGTCGACCTTGGTGCGCCGGGCGAAGGTGACGAGGTCGCTGACGGTGCCGAGCTTCGGGTAGCCGGCGACCACGTCGGCCGAGCGGCCGTCGTTGCGGTCGTCGAACAGGCCCACGACCTTGAGGCCGGAATCGCTCTGCGCCTCGATCGCCCGGATCAGCGCCTCGGCCGGCTCGCCCCCGCCGACGACGGCGACGCGCCGGTCGAAGCGGCCGCGCCGCATCTGCGCGCTCACCACCAGCGACAGGACCAGTCGCTCGACCATCAGCAGGGCGAGGCCGCCGCCATAGACGCTGACCAGCCACAGCCGCGAGTAGTTGTCACCGAGCTTGGCGAGGAACAGGGCCGTCGCGGCCAGCAGCATCACCAGCGACCAGCCGAGCACGACCCGGGCGCCGACGCTGAAGAAGGCCCGGAACGCCCGGATGCCGTAGGCGCCGAGCGCCTGCAGCACCAGCACGGTGAGGGCGGCCAGACCGAGGATCGCCGCGATGTAGCCGAGATGCAGCGGCACCACCCCGGCGAGCAGCCAGCGCTGCGCGCACAGGCCGGCGAGCGCCACGAGGGTGAACTCGACCGCCCGGACGCAGCCGGTGAACACCACCGGCGAGACGCCGGGGTCCGGCCGCACCGGCGCCACCGTCTCGGCGGGGGGCACGGCCTCGCGACCCCGCGGGTCGGCCGCCACGGTCTTCAGGATGTCGCGGACGTCGAACGCACTCATGGGCACGGCTTCCGGTCTCGGTTCGCGGGGGGGCACCGCGTCGGTCGAGGGTGGGGTCGCGAGCCTGCCCGGGAGCCTTGAGGGAAGGCTTAAGGCGACCCCGACAGGATTGTCGAAAATCGACCGCATCCGGGCGCCCGGGGCGCCCGACGCGGCTCAGCCTCGGGCCCGATCGCGCTTGTCCCGCGCGGCGGCGTAGCCGGCGAGCCCGTCCTCGGCCATCTTGGTCATGGAGAAGCGGCAGCGGACGAAGGCGCTGAGCGCCGCCGCCTCGCCGCGGCGCTCGGCAGGATCCTGGTCGACCTTGCGCAGGATCGCGGCGGCGAGCACCGCGGCGTCGCGCGGCGGCACCAGGGCGGGAGCGGCGGGGCCGAAGATCTCCGGGATGCCGCCGACATCGGTCGAGACCAGGGGCTGGGCGCCCGCCGCCGCCTCGAGGATCACGTAGGGCAGCGACTCGGCGAGGGAGGGGACCACCATCACGGTGGCGCGGCTCAACGCGGCCCGGATCGGCTGGGGCGGCTCGAACTGCACGTCCTGCGCCAGGCCGAGGGCGGCCACGCGCTCGCGCAGGGCGGCCTCGTCCGGGCCCGATCCGACCACCAGCAGGGTCA
This sequence comes from Methylobacterium sp. DB0501, assembly GCF_011043735.1. GTDB lineage: Bacteria > Pseudomonadota > Alphaproteobacteria > Rhizobiales > Beijerinckiaceae > Methylobacterium > Methylobacterium alsaeris. The sequence continues at coordinate 82,956 of NZ_JAAKGV010000023.1, forward strand.
GGCGCCGCCCGTGCTCCCGGCGCAGGCGCGCCAGCGCCTCGAACAGCACCGGCACGCCCTTCGCCTCGCGCAACTCGCCGATATAGACGAGGTCGAGCGGGTCGGCGGCCGGCATGATCGGGGCGAATTCCTCGGCACCGATGCCGTTGTGGACCACCCGCGTCAGCCGGTCGGTCGGCCCGACATAGGCGCGATAGCGCCCGGCGATGTACTCGCTCTCGAACAGGAAGACGTCGGTACGGTGGGTCAGCAGGCCCTCCGCCCGCATGTAGAGGCGGTGCAGCGGCGTCCCGGGCCGGTAGTTGAAGCTGCCGCCATGCGGCGTGTAGGCCCGCACCGGACGGGCGCGCTTGCCCGTGGGCGCAAGCCGGGCGAACAGGCCGCCCTTCGAGCCGTGCCCGTGCAGCACGGTCGGGCCGGTGCGGCTCACCAGGGCGGACAGGGCGGACAGGGCCGCGAGGTCGCTCGGATGCGGGTTGCGGCGCATCGGCAGCCGGGTGATGCCGAGGGACAGGTGCGGCGCCAGCTCGGCGAGGGTCGCCTCCGCCCGGGCGCCGCCGGTGCTCGCGTCGCAGAACAGCCCGACCGCGTGGCCGGCCGCCGCCTGCAGGCGCGCGACGTCGAGGACGTGGCGGAACAGGCCGCCGACGGGCGCGCGGAACACGTGCAGGATCCGCTCGCGCGGGGCGTCCGCCGGCCGGGACGCAGGGGCGTCGTCCGGCGGCGCGGGGTCTGCGGCGAGGCGGAGCTGGGAGGCGGCCACGGGCTTGATCCTCAAGGCGGATGACGGCGCCGCGTCGTGCGGCCGCCACCATCTCGCCTCGAGCCCGTGGCCGGGAGGTTAAGGGCCGGGATCGAAGTCCAGTCCGGGCCGGACGCGCTGATCGCGTGGTTAACCGCCGGTCAGCGCAAGTCGAGGACCGGCGTCAGAACCAGCGCTCCTTGACGACGATCGTGTCGCCGGGCCGGACCGGATAGGTCATCGGCACGATGCCGGAGACGAGGCCGGTCGGACCCTCGCGGGTGAGCACGGCGTAGTCGCGGGCGGCGCGGGGGCCGAAGCCGGCCGCGATGGCCACCGCCGTCTCGACCGTCATGCCGCTCACGAAGGGGTACTGGCCCGAGGTGGTGACCTCGCCGAGGATGAAGAACGGCCGGTAGACCTCGACCTCGACCGTGACGTGGGGCTCGCGGACGTAGCCCTCGCGCAGGCGCGCCTCGATGGCGCGGGCGGCCTGCGCGGTTGAGCCGCCGGCGACCTTGACCGGGCCGATCAGCGGCATGGCGATGCGCCCGGCGCCGTCCACCGCGTAAATGTTCGACAGGTTGTCCTGCCCGAACACGATCACCCGCAGCTTGTCGCCGGCGGCGAGCGAGTAGGCGCCGCCGATCGAGCCGGTGCTGGCAGTCTCGTCGAGAAGCGCGGTGCGGTATTCCGGCCGCAGGCAGCCTCCGAGGGCGAACGTCGTCGCCACGGTCGTCGCCATGCCTGTGAGGAGGGCGCGTCGGTTCATCGCTTCCGGCCAGTCCAGAGTGTCGCGGCGGGGTGTCGTCCCCTGGTTGTCCCCAGCTCTAGACCGTCATGGTTAAGGATTTCTCACCCGTCGTCGCCCGTCCTGACGCGGCGCGTCAGTCGCGGCGGACCCTTAACTCGCCCGCAACCTTAATCGGATGTTCTCGCGGCAGGGCCTCGTCCGGGCCCGCTCTCTCCCGCGTCCCGACCGACGGTCCCCCATGCCCCGCGTCTTCCCCTTCGCCGAGCGGTCGCATGCCCGCCTGCCCGACCGCATCGCCGGCAAGGGCCGCAAGGGCGCCCGCACCGTCCGACCCGATTCGGGTCGGGAGCGGATGTCCGAGGACGGCCTGAGCCTCGGCGATGTCGGCCGGCTGCTGCGGCGGCGCTGGGCCGTCATCCTGCTGCCGACACTGGCCGCCTTCGGGCTCTCGGTGGCCTTCGTGCAGGTGGTCACGCCGCGCTATACCGCCGAGGCCAAGCTGCTCCTGGAGAGTCGCGACAGCGCGCTCACGCGGCTGCAGCAGGACCGCGGCGAGTTGCCCCTGCCGATCGACGAGCAGGCGGTGGCGAGCCAAGTCCAGGTGGTGATGTCGCGCGACCTCGCCCGCGAGGCGATCAAGCAGCTCGGCCTCGTCGGCAACCCCGAATTCGATCCCATGGTCCAGGGCGTCGGCGGGCTCCAGCAGGTGCTGGTGATGCTCGGGCTGGCCCAGAACCCCCTCGACCGCGAGCCCGTCGACCGGGTGCTGGAGAAGTACTACGAGCGGCTCCTGGTCTACCCGGCCGGCAAGTCGCGCATCCTGACGGTCGAGTTCCGCTCGAAGGACCCGGAGCTGGCGGCGAAGGCCGCCAACCTGATCTCGGATCTCTACCTGTCGTCGCTCGCCGCCGTGAAGGTCGACACCGCGCGCTACGCCTCGACCTGGCTCGGCTCGAACATCGAGAGCCTGCGCAGCCGGGTCTCGGAAGCGGAGGCGAAGGTCGAGGCCTTCCGCGCCCGCAACGGGCTGATCGGCAGCGGCGGCACCGCCAACCAGCCGCTCGCCGCCCAGCAGCTCGCCGAGCTGTCGACCCAGCTGACCCAGGCCCGCGCCGCCCAGGCCGATGCCGGCGCCAAGGCCAAGCTGATCCGCGAGATGCTGCGGGACGGCCGCGGCTTCGAGATCCCGGACGTCGCCAACAACGAGCTGATCCGCCGCCTCGTCGAGCAGCGCATCGGGCTCAGGGCCCAGCTCGCCCTGGAGGCGCGCACGCTTCTGCCGCAGCATCCCCGCATGAAGGAGCTGCGTGCCCAGCTCGAGGGCCTGGAAACGCAGATCCGCGCCGCCGCCGACCGCGCGGTGCGGACGCTGGAGAACGATGCCCGCATCGCCGGCAGCCGGGTCGAGAGCCTGCAGGCGGCGGTGGACGGGCAGCGCGGCGTCGTCGCGAAGGCCAACGGCGACGAGGTCGAGCTGCGGGCGCTCGAGCGCGAGGCGAAGGCGCAGCGCGAGCAGCTCGAATCCTATCTCGGCCGCTTCCGCGAGGCGGCGGCCCGGGATGCGGCGAGCGCCGCGCCGGCCGATGCCCGCGTGGTGTCGCGGGCGGTGGTGCCCGACCTGCCGTCCTTCCCCAAGAAGCTGCCGATCGTCCTCTTCGCGACCGTCATCGCCTTCCTGTTCGCCATCGGCGCCGTGGTGGCGAAGGCGCTGCTCGCCGGCGACCCGCCCGGCCGCGGCCGGGGCCGCCCGCCCCTGCGTCGGCCGGACAGCGAGCCGGCGGCGACCTCGCCCTTCGTGGCGGCGCCCGCGGCCTCGGCTCCCCTGCCGGTCGCCGCCTCCGCCGCGAGCGCGGCCGAGCCGGCGGTGGCGCCCCCCGCGCCGCCCGCCGCCGAGGCCGAGCCTGTGCTTCATGAGCCGGCCGTCGCCGAAGCGATCGTGGCGAATCCGGTCGCGGCGGCACCGGCGGCGTCCCGCTACGATCTCGACGTGCTGGTGGCGCGGCTCGACGCGGTCGAGACCGCGGGGGGCGGCCGGCGGGTCCTGCTGATCGGCACCGGCGATGCGACGGATCTCGACGGCCTCGCCCGCAGCCTCGGCCGCGCCGCCGCCCTTCACGGCCGCGCCCTGATGGTGCGCCTCGACGGCCCTCAGGGATCGCGTCCGGGCCTGACCGACCTCGTCGCCGGCAATGCCGACTTCACCACGGTGATCCAGGCCGATGCCGGCCCGCGCCTGAACCTGATCGACCGCGGCCACGGCGCGCCGGCGACGCTGATCGCCGGGGGCGATGCCCTCGGGCTCACCTTCGACGCTCTCGGCGAGGCCTATGACTGGGTCATCACCTGCCTTGGCGACGGCTTCGATGCCGGGACCCGGCCGCTGGTGAGCGCGCTCTCGGCCTGGATGGACGCGGTGGTGATCGCCTCGAACGCCGAAGCCGACGACCCGCGCCTCGTCGGCCTGTTCGACACCGCCGAGGCGGCCGGCGTGCCGGAGGTCATCGTGGCCCAGGATCGGGCCGCCGCCGCGGTCGCGATGCCGGCCTACCCGCTGCGCCGGACGGCGTGAGGGGGAGCCGACCGTTCTGCCGAGGCCGGCAGCCTTATTTTACGGGAACGAGAAAGGGGAGGCCAAACGGCCTCCCCTTTCTCGTTCGGCGCGGGGTGGCAGACTGATCCCGGTCCTCGCCGGGTTCGTTTCGACGACCGATCAGCGCGGGATCCCTTCTCCAGGCGATGCCGGGCTTGCCCGGTATCGCTGCAAGGTGTGAGAGAGGGGAGGCGCGCCGTATCCTTATTCGAACGCCTCAAGCGGACGTCGCATCGTCCGCCGCGAACCGCCCGTGGCAGTGCTTGTACTTCTTGCCCGAGCCGCAGGGGCAGGGCTCATTGCGGCCGACGCGGCCCCAGGTGGCGGCGTCGTCGGGGTTGCGCTCCAGCACGGGGGCGTCGGGGTCGAGCGCCTGGCCGGCGAACTCGTAGGCGCCGCCCCCTCCCCCGGCCGCCCCCTCCGCATAGGCGAACTCGTTCTCGCCGGTGACGGGGTCGAGGTGCTGGGCGAACATCGGCGGCAGGCCCTGGGGCTCCGGCTCCTGGTACATGATCTCGACCCGCATCAGCTGGCCGGTCACCTGCTCACGCAGGGAACCCACGAGGCTGTTGAACAGGTCGAACGCCTCCGACTTGTACTCGTTGAGCGGATCGCGCTGGGCGATGCCGCGCCAGCCGATCACCTGGCGCAGGTGGTCGAGGGTGACGAGGTGCTCGCGCCAGAGATGGTCGAGGCTCTGGAGCAGCACCTGCTTCTCGACATAGGCCATCACCTCGGGGGTGTTGCGCGCGGTGCGCTCGGCATAGGCCTCGTCGGCGGCCTTGCGCAGGCGCTCGCGGATCTCCTCGTCGGCGATGCCCTCTTCCTTCGCCCACTCCTCGACCGGCACGTCGAGGTTGAGGTCGCGGGTCACGCTCTCGCGAAGCCCGGCGATGTCCCACTGCTCCGGATAGGCATCCTCCGGCACGTGGCGCGCCACCACGTCGTCGATCACGCCCTGGCGCATCTCGTCGACGGTCTCGCGCACGCTGTCCTGCGCCATGAACTCGCGGCGCTGCTCGAACACGACCTTGCGCTGGTCGTTCATAACGTTGTCGTACTTGAGCACGTTCTTGCGCATGTCGAAGTTGCGCGCTTCGACCTTCTGCTGCGCCTTGGCGATCGCCTTGTTGATCCAGGGATGGATGATCGCCTCGCCCTCCTCGAGCCCGAGGCGCTGGAGCATGCCGTCCATGCGGTCGGAGCCGAAGATCCGCATCAGGTCGTCCTGAAGCGAGAGGTAGAACTTCGAGCGGCCGGGATCGCCCTGGCGGCCGGAGCGGCCGCGCAGCTGGTTGTCGATGCGCCGGCTCTCGTTGCGCTCGGTGCCGACGATGTAGAGGCCGCCGGGCAGCGCATGCTTGCGTCCGGCCGCCGGATCGGCGGGCTCGCCCGAGGCCAGCACACGCGCGCGGTTCTGCTCGATCTCGGCCTTCAGCGTCGCGATGCGGGCGTCGCGCTCCGGCCCCTCGGGGACGTTGGCGAGCTCCTGCTCGATGCGCATGTCGAGGTTGCCGCCGAGCTTGATGTCGGTACCGCGGCCGGCCATGTTGGTGGCGATGGTGATCGCGCCCGGCACGCCCGCCTCGGCGACGATGTAGGCCTCCTGCTCGTGGAAGCGGGCGTTCAGCACCGCGAAGCGCTTGGTCACCCGGCCCTCGCGCGCCGCCGCGTAGACGTCCTCCAGCGCCGACGGGTCGCTGTAGTCGAGCGGCTTGTAGCCGTGCTTGACGAGGAGGCCGGCGAGGTGCTCCGAGCGCTCGATCGACCCGGTGCCGACCAGCACCGGCTGCAGGCGCGAATGCGCCCGATCGATCTCCTTGATGATCGCGGCGTATTTCTCGTCGACGGTGCGGTAGACCTCGTCGTCCTCGTCGACGCGCTCGACCTCCTTGTTGGTCGGGATCTCGACCACTTCGAGGTTGTAGATCTCCTGGAACTCGTCGGCCTCGGTCGAGGCGGTGCCGGTCATGCCGGCGAGCTTCTTGTAGAGGCGGAAGTAGTTCTGGAAGGTAATCGAGGCCAGCGTCTGGTTCTCGGGCTGGATCTCGACTCGCTCCTTGGCCTCGAGCGCCTGGTGCAGGCCTTCCGAGTAGCGCCGGCCGGGCATCATGCGGCCGGTGAACTCGTCGATGATCACCACCTCGTCGTTGCGGACGATGTAGTCCTTGTCGCGGGTGAACAGGGTATGGGCCCGGAGCGCCTGGTTGACGTGGTGGACCAGCGTCACGTTGTGGGCGTCGTAGAGGTCGCCCTCCTTGAGGATGCCGGCCTCGCGCAGCACCTCCTCGATGTGCTCGTTGCCGGCCTCGGTCAGCGAGACGGTGCGCTGCTTCTCGTCGAGATCGTAATCCTCGCGCACCAGGCGCGGCATCACCGCGTCGATGGAGACGTAGAGGTCGGAGCGGTCGTCGATCGGGCCGGAGATGATGAGCGGCGTGCGCGCCTCGTCGATCAGGATCGAGTCGACCTCGTCGACGATCGCGAAGTTGTGGCCGCGCTGGACCATCTGGCCCAGCTCGTACTTCATGTTGTCGCGCAGGTAGTCGAAGCCGTACTCGTTGTTGGTGCCGTAGGTGATATCGCAGGCATAGGCCGCCTTGCGCTCGACGTCGTCGAGGCCGTGGACGATGATGCCGGTGGTCAGGCCGAGGAAGCGGTAGACCCGGCCCATCCACTCCGCGTCGCGGCGGGCGAGGTAGTCGTTGACCGTGACGACGTGGACGCCCTTGCCCGACAGGGCGTTGAGGTAGGTGGCGAGCGTCGCCACCAGGGTCTTGCCCTCGCCGGTCTTCATCTCGGCGATGCCGCTCTCGTGCAGCACCATGCCGCCGATCATCTGCACGTCGAAGTGGCGCTGGCCGAGCACGCGCTTGGCCGCCTCGCGTACCGTGGCGAAGGCCGGGACCAGGATGTCGTCGAGGGTCTTGCCGGCGGCGAGCTCGGCCTTGAGCATGTCGGTGCGGGCGCGGAGCGCGTCGTCGGACAGGGCCGCCAGTTCGGGCTCGAGGGCGTTGATGGCCTGGACGCGGGGTCGGTATCCCTTCACCCGGCGGTCGTTGGACGACCCGAAGATCTTCTTGGCAAGGGAACCCAGCATCGTGAACCTGCGATCGATCGTAGCGGTAGTGGCGCGCGCCGCGGGCGCCTTATAGGCCCATATAGGGAGCCGTGCACCCAAAAGGCAGCGGGCGCGCCAGCCCAAACTTGGCCGTGCGGCGAAAGACGGGGGGCAGGGCGCGCCGCCGCCGCTTGATTCCCGCCCCGGCACCGCCCTAGCTGCCGTGCTGCCGTTCGGTCCAGGCATCTGGCCGGGCATTCGGGATGCGGCCGCAACGTCGGCCGGGGAGGAACACCATGACACGTTTGAGCCGGGCGCTCGCCCGCACCACCGCGCTTGCCGCCGGCCTCTGCCTCGCGGTGGCAGCCCAAGCCCAGACCGCCCAGAAGGGCGCGTCCGACGGCGTGGTGAAGATCGGCATCCTCAACGACCAGTCCGGCGTCTACGCCGATTTCGGCGGCCGCGGCTCGGTCGAGGCGGCGAAGATGGCGGTCGAGGATTTCGGGGGCAAGGTCCTCGACGCGCCGGTGCAGATCGTCGACGCCGACCACCAGAACAAGCCGGACATCGCCTCGAACATCGCCCGGCAATGGTACGACACCGACAAGGTCGACGCGATCATGGAGCTGACCACCTCCTCGGTGGCGCTCGCCGTGCAGGGCCTGTCGAAGGAGAAGCGCAAGATCACCATCGTCGACGGGGCCGCGACCTCGGACCTCACCGGCAAGCAGTGCACGCCGTACGGCTTCCACTGGGCCTACGACACCCACGCGCTCGCGGTCGGCACCGGCGGCTCGCTGGTCGAGACCGGCGGCGACACCTGGTTCTTCCTCACCGCCGACTACGCCTTCGGCTCGGCGCTCCAGGCCGACGTGACGCAATATGTCACCCAGAAGGGCGGCAAGGTCGTGGGCGCGGTGCGCCACCCCCTGAGCGCCCAGGACTTCTCCTCGTTCCTGCTCCAGGCGCAAGGCTCGGGCGCCAAGATCATCGGGCTGGCCAATGCCGGGCTCGACACCGCGAACGCGATCAAGCAGGCGGCGGAATTCGGCATCGTCCAGGGCGGCCAGCGCCTCGCGGCCCTGCTGTTCACGCTGGCGGAAGTGCACGGCCTCGGCCTCAAGGCGGCGCAGGGCATCGTGCTGACCGAAGGCTATTACTGGGACCTCGACGACCAGGCCCGGGCTTTCGCCAAGCGCTACATGGCCCGCACCGGCAAGATGCCGAACATGATCCAGGCCGGCACCTACTCGTCGGTGCTGCAATACCTCAAGGCCGTGAAGGCCGCCGGCACCGACGACACCGACGCGGTGGCGGCCAAGATGCGCGAACTCCCGGTCGACGACTTCTTCGGCCGCGGCGGCAAGGTGCAGGCCAACGGCCGCATGGTCCACGACATGTACCTGTTCCAGGTCAAGTCGCCGGCCGAGTCGAAGGCGCCGTGGGACTATTACAAGCTGCTCGCCACGATTCCGGGCGACAAGGCGTTCCTGTCGGCCAAGGCGAGCGGCTGCCCGCTGACGCAATAGGCGTCGCAGGGTCGTCCCGGGGCTCGCCGGAGGCGAGAGCCCGGGATCCAGGCACGCGGGTGTTTCGAGAGGGAGGCGAACTGCGTTCCGCCTCGTTCTTCACGAGCCGAACGTCTGGATCCCGGGCTCCGCCGCGCGGCCCCGGATCGACCGGGAGGGTGCCACTCGGCCATGGCAAGCAATCGCCCATAGCAAGTAATCGGTCATGGCAAGTAATCGGCCACGGCACGTCGAACGGGCGCTCAGGAATGGGCCCCGTGCGCGGCCCCCGCCATCCCGAGCTTTGCCAGCTCCACCTGCGCCCGCAGCTCGATATGGCCGAGGAGATCGTCGAGGCGCGGGTCGCCGGTGCTGCCGTTGCGCTCGGCGAGGCGGCCGGCGATGGCCTTCAGTTCGCTCGCGGCAACGCGGCCGCCGAGGAGTGCGGCCTTGAGGCGGTCGAGGGCGTCGAGGAGGTCGTGGCCGCGCTTGGTCGCCCGGCGGCGGCGATCGGCGGAGATCTCGTCCTGGCTCTGGAGGGTGAGGATCGCGCTCAGATTCGCGAGCGGCATCGCGCTGCCGGCGCTCACCGGCCCGCGCGCCGCCTCGGTCCCCAGGGTGAACACGCCGCCTGCCGGCAGGGAGCGCGGTCCGGCCCCCGACAGGGGGGTGGCCGCGAGGCGGGTGTCGACGCGCATGGGATCGGGTCCGGGTCACAGGGTTCGCTGTTCGCCCTGACAACCTCGCCCGAGTATGGTGAATGCGTCGTAAACGAGGCGGCAGAACTTGCCGCGGGGCGAAAACGACCGGGCCCGGTTCGCCCCGCCCATCCCCGGCCCTGAAACGAAGCGGTAACCTTACCAGAGACTTACGCCGGTCGGACGGGCTGGCACGGTCCTGGCACACCGGTCCCTTGAGTTTCGGGACCCCGTCATGCGCCTTCGCCTCCTCGTCCTCGCCTGCTGCTCGGCCTTTCTGGCCTTCCTCTCCGCCTCCCCGGCCCTCGCCCTGTCGCGGGTGAAGGATCTCGCCAGCGTCGAGGGGATGCGGACCAACCAGCTCATCGGCTACGGCATCGTGGTCGGGCTCAACGGCACCGGCGACACGCTGAACAACGCGCCCTTCACCAAGCAGTCGGTGCAGGCGATGCTGGAGCGCCTCGGGGTCAACACCCGCGGCGCCACCATGCGTACCGCCAACCTCGCCGCCGTGATGGTGACGGCGAACTTGCCCCCCTTCGCCGCGCAAGGGACCCGGATCGACGTCACGGTGTCGTCGCTGGGCGACGCCAAGTCGCTCCAGGGCGGCACGCTGCTCGTGACGCCGCTGCTCGGCGCCGACGGCGAGGCCTACGCGGTGGCGCAGGGCTCGCTCGCCATCGCGGGCTTCCAGGCCGAGGGCGACGCGGCCAAGATCACCCGCGGCGTGCCGACCAACGGCCGCATCGCCAACGGCGCGGTGATCGAGCGCGAGATCGCCTTCAAGCTCAACGAGCAGAAGTGCCTGCGCCTGTCCCTGCGCAACCCGGACTTCACCACCTCGAAGCGGATCGCCGCGGCGATCAACGACTTCATGGGCGCCGACACCGCCGAGCCGACCGATCCCTCCACCGTCACGCTGCAGGTGCCGCCGCGCTACCAGGGCAACATGATCCGGCTGCTCACCGAGATCGAGCAGCTGAAGGTCGAGCCCGACCAGACCGCCCGGGTGGTGATCGACGAGCGCTCCGGCATCATCGTGATGGGCCGCGACGTGCGGGTCTCCACCGTGGCGGTGGCGCAGGGCAACCTCACCGTCACCATCACCGAGCAGCCGCAGGTGAGCCAGCCGGCGCCGCTCTCCAACGGCGAGACCGTGGTGGTGCCGCGCACCGCCCTCAAGGTCGATGCCGGCGAGAAGAACAAGCTCGCCCTGGTCAAGGAGGGCGTGACCCTGCGCGAGCTGGTCGACGGGCTCAACGCGCTCGGCATCGGCCCGCGCGACCTGATCTCGATCCTCCAGGCGATCAAGACCGCCGGTGCGCTCCAGGCCGACATCGAGGTGATGTGAGCCCGGCTCGCCCCCCTCTTCCCTGCCCTTCCCCCGTTACGAGGTCCACGCCGATGCTTCCCCTCGCTTCCCTCGCGGCCTCCGCCGGCCTGGCGGTCGGCCAGGCCCTCGCCGGGGCAGTCTCGTCCGGCCCGGCGAGCGCCGACAAGGCCAAGATGCAGAAGACCGCCAAGGACTTCGAATCGATGTTCCTGGAGCAGAGCCTCGACGTGCTCAACCGCTCGGAAGGCACCGACGGGCCGCTCGGCGAGAACGGTACCGGCGGCGGCGTCTACCGCTCGATGCTCAACAAGGAATACGCCCAGTCGATCGTGCAGAGCGGCGGCGTCGGCATCGGCGATCAGGTGATGCGCGAGATGCTGCGGCTCCAGGGAGGCGCCAATGGCTGAGGTCGTCCGCCCCGCCCCGGTCGCGGATGCCGACGCCGCCGAGCGCCTGGTCGCCGAGACCCTGACCACCATGCGCGACCTCGAGGCCCTGCTCGGGCGCGAGAGCGACCACATCCGGGTCGGGCGTCTCGCCGAGGGCCTGGCCGAGGCACCGCAGAAGACCGCGCTCGCCGGCGCCTACCTGCAGGGCCTGCAGGCGGTGAAGGCGAATGCCGTGGCGCTCGCCCGCTTCGCCCCCGAGGGGATCGCGGCGCTCCGCGAGGCCCATGGCCGCTTCTCGGAAGCGGTCGCCGCCAACCAGGCGGTGCTGGCGACCGCCCGGTCGGTCTCGGAAGGGCTGCTGCGCAGCCTCTCGGCGGAGATCACCCGCAGCGCCGAGCCCAAAGGCTACGGCACCGGCTACGGCGGCCGCCCGGCCCCCTCCCCCTACGGCCAGCGCCGCAGCGCGCCGCTGGTGCTGTCGCGCAGCCTGTAGCTCAGTGCCCGGTGCCGAGCCGGATATAGGCCCGGGCCGGTCCGTACTCGGTCTGCGTCCGGGTATCGATCGCGACCCGGCCGGAGCCGCTGACCACGCCCCGCGCCGCCCCGTCGAGCGAAGCCCCGGGCCGGGCGGGGACCGGCGTGCCGGCCTCGGCCCGCACCCGGCCGCTGATCCGCGTGCAGGGCCCGCCGGGCGTGAAGCGGACGAAGCCCGGCCCCTCGTGCGGGCAGGTCTCGGGCGCCCTGGCGATGGGAAGGTCGCGGACGTCGAGGGCGTGGGCCGGCAGAGCAGCGAGCAGGGCGGCAGCCGCCAGGATCATCGATGTCGTGCGCAAGGCCGGCCCTCCTCTTCGGGTGTCGAGAGAAGCATGGCGGGGGCGGGAGCGCCAGGGCGTGGGGGACGGGGTTTCGCGCGATCTCGCGCGGGACGCAGCAGGAACGTCGCCAGATGCAGCGCGGGCGTTCCCCTCTCCCCGTGGGGGAAAAGGAGGGATCCCGCGCGCTCCTTTACAGAATGCGCCTCGGCGGACGCCTCACCCCAGGCACCGCTCGAAGATCTCCTCCGCCTGCCTGACCGTCATCCTGCGCGCCGCGGGGCTCGCGATGATCGTGCGGTCGTTGGCGGTGGCTGGGTCGAAGTCCTTGGCGGCGATGCCGGCATAGAGGCCGGGCACGGCCCGGAGCGCCATCTCGCGCACGCGCTCGCGGGGCAATTGCTCGGGGGTGAAGCGGGCGGGAAAGCCGATATCGGCGTAGAGCGCCCGGACGGCGTCGGCGCACGCCGCGATCGTCTCCTGGCGCGACAGCCCGGCCGTCTCGACCTCCAGCGCGTCGGCCAGCGGCTTCACCTTGGCGGGCAGCACCGCGAGGTTGAACGCGACGACGTGCGGCAGCAGCACCCCGACGCCGTAGGGGTGGGGCAGGTCGAGATGGCCTTCGAGCGGCAGCGACAGGGCATGGCCGTGGCCGAGGCGGGCATTGCCGCAGGCGATGTTGGCCATGCAGGAGGCGACGAGGTTGTCCTCCCGCGCACGGTCGTCGTCGGAATTGATCGAGGCGCGTAAGGACGCGGCCTGGAGGCGCACGGCGGCGAGGGCCACCGCGTCGGTGAGCGGCGAGGCGATGCCGCTCAGATAGGCCTCGACGCCGTGGGTCAGCGCGTCGACCGCCGGCAGGGCCGCGACGTGCATCGGCAGCGAGCGCAGGGTGACGGGATCGAGGATCGCCGCGTCGGGGAAGCTCAAGGGCCCGCCGCCCAGGAGCTTGAGGTGGCGCACCTCGTCCTTGACGATGGTCCATTGCGAGACCTCCGAGCCGGACCCGGCGGTGGTCGGCACCATGATCATCGGCAGCGCCTTGCGGTCGAACCGGCCGACGCCGGTGCAGTCCACCATCGGCTTGTGGTTCGTCGCCACGATGGCGATGCCCTTGCCGGTGCACATCACCGAGCCGCCGCCGATGCACACCACGCCGTCGAGCCCGTCGCGGCGCACCCGGTCGCCCTGGTCGTCGATGTGCGAGCAGCGGGCGTCGATCCCGCACTCGTCGAAGCGCGAGACCGCGATCCCGGCGTCGGCGAGGACCGCCAGCGCGTCGGCGTGGAACCCCTGCGCCGAGATCACCGGATCGGACACCACCAGCACCCGGGTCATCTTGAGGTCGCGGGCGAGCGTGCCGATGGTGGCGAGGGCGCCGGCGCCCGCGACGATCCGGGTCGGCATGTAGAAGCTGGTGATCATGCGGGCATCTCCTCGGGGAGCGGGGCGCCTGTCTCGTCGGGCCCTCGCGATCGTGCCGGCGGTGTCGCCCGGTGACAGGCGCACCGTCCAATACAAAGATCGGGCGCGAGCCATAGCCGGCGACGATGGCGGGGCGCCGCAGCCGGAAGCGCCCGGCTGCCATACCGGGAAACGATGACGGAGCCCCGCGCAAACTATTGGACGGCGATTGGTGGGTTCCGCAATACCATCGCACCCGTCACGCATCGCCACGACGCCCGAGAACGGGCGCGGGAAAGGCCGGTGCCGATTCCGAGGAAACGCCCATGTCCCGCACCGCCTGGACGCGACGCGCCGCCGTCGCCGGCCTGCTCGCCACGACGCTGACCGCTTCCGCCTTCGCCGCCGAGACGCCCTTGCGCATCGGCGTGATCGAGGACCTGTCGGGGATGTATTCCGGCAATGGCGGGCCGAACATGGTGCTGGCCGCCACGATGGCGGCGGAGGATTTCGGCGGCAAGGTGCTGGGCCGGCCGATCGAGGTGATCGGCGTCGACCATCAGAACAAGCCCGATATCGGCTCGGGACTGGCGCGCCAGCTCGTCGACCAGCGCGGCGTCACCGCCTTCGTGCTCGGCGGCGCCAGCTCGGTGGGCCTGGGCGTGCAGGCCTACGCCAGGGAGCGCAAGATCACCACGATGGTGACCGGCGGCTACGCCTCGCAGTTCTCCGGCCCCGGCTGCTCGCCCTACGGCACGCAATGGGTGCCCTCGACCGGCGAGCTCGCCAACGCGGTGGCGGGCGCCGTGGTGCAGGGCGGCGGCAAGACGTGGTATTTCATCACCGCCGACTACGTGTTCGGCCACGGGCTGGCGGCGGATGCCGGCAAGGCCGTGAAGGCCGCCGGCGGCACGGTGGTCGGCGAGATCCGCCATCCGTTGGGGGCCACCGACATCTCGTCGCAGCTGATCCAGGCCCAGTCCTCGGGCGCCGACGTGATCGGGCTCGCCAATGCCGGGCCGGACCTCGTCAACACCATCAAGCAGGCGCGGGAATTCGGCATCACCTCGAAGGTGGTGGCGATGCTGGTCTTCACCAACAACACCGTGGCGCTCGGCCTCGATGCCGCGCAGGGCATCCGCATGGCGGTGAACTTCTACTGGGACGCCAACGACGCCAGCCGCGCCTGGGCCCGGCGCCTGATGGCCCGCAACGGCAACGTCGTCCCGACCATGGGCCATGCCGCCGCCTATTCCTCGGTGCGCCACTACCTGCGGGCCGTCGAGAAGGCCGGCACCGACGAGGCCGGCGCCGTCAACAAGGCGATGAAGGACCTGCCCATCGACGACGGCTTCTACGGCAACCCTCGCATCCAGGCGAACGGCCGGGTGGTGATGGACATGATGCTGGTCGAGGTGAGGAGCCCGAAGGAGTCGAAGGGCAAGGCCGATCTCTACCGCGTCATCGAAACGATCCCGGGCGCCACGCTGTTCACCCCCGCCGACAAGAGCGGCTGCCCCCTGACCACCGCCGGCTGAACCGGAGCCCGCCTGATGAAGCTCTTCGCCAACCCGACCTCGCCCTTCGTGCGCATCGTCCGCATGGCCCTGATCGAGAAGGGCCTGAACGAGAGCGTCGACACCGCCTTCGTCGATGCCTGGGCCGACGACCCGGCCTTCCTCGACGCCAACCCGGCCGGCCGCGTGCCGACGCTGGTCACCGACGACGGCGTGCGGCTGACGGAAGCGCTGCTGATCCTCAGCCACCTCGACGCGACCGGGTCGACGCCGGCGGTGCTGGCGGGCGGGCCCGCCGCGCTCTCGGCCGCCGGGATCGCGATCGGGGTGTTCGACGCCGCGGTTGCGGTCATCATCGGCCGCAAGTCGGCGCCCGGCTTCGATACCGGCCTCGTCGGCACCAAGCGGTTCCGCACCATGCGGGAGGGCCTGCGCCGCCTCGACGCGGCGTTCGCACAAGTCCGGAAGCCCGTCGTCGGCGAGCCCTTCGTTCAGGAGCCCTTCGGCCTGCCGGCCATCGCCGCGGTCACGGCATTGGACTACCTGGTGTTCCGCTTCCCCGACCACGACTGGCGAAGCCTCTGCCCGACGGTCGCGGCCTTCCGCGACGCGCAGGCGGATCGCCCCTCGGTGCGGGACACCGTGCCGCGCGGATAAGCCCTCCCCCATCGCAGCCATGCGCTCCCCCCGAACCTCGGCTATCGTAGGGCTGACGGACATGGATCCGGCGGTTGCGGCGAAGGCCGGGGATCAGGGGGAACCGGCGCGATGGAGCTTCGCCATCTTCGTTACTTCGTCGCGGTGGCCGACGATCTCAGCATCACGCGGGCGGCGGAGCGGCTGAACATCGCGCAGCCGGCGCTCAGCCACCAGATCAAGAGCCTGGAGACCGAGGTCGGCACCGCCCTGCTCCAGCGCCTGTCGCGCGGGGTGGCGCTGACCGAGCCGGGCCGCGCCTTCGCGGACGATGCCCGCGCCGTGCTCGCCGCGGTCGATGCAGCCAAGAGCCGGGCCCGGCGCATCGCGACCGGCGATGTCGGCCAGATCCGCATCGGCTTCACCTCCTCGGCCTCGTTCCACCCCCTGGTGACCGGGGCGATCCGCGACTACCGCAGCGCCTATCCGGACGTGCAGGTCGAGCTTCTCGAAGAGACGACCGCGAGCCTTCTCGCCGCCTTCCGGGCCGGCCGGGTCGACGTCGCCTTCATGCGCCCGGACGAGGGCGAGGTCGACGACCTGTGGGCCCGCCACCTGTTCGACGAGCCGATGGTGGTGGCGCTGCCGGCCACCCACCGCCTGGCCGCCGAGGCGGGGCCGGTGGGCCTCGCCGCCCTCTCGGACGAGGGTTTCATCGTCTATCCGCGCCGCAACGGGCGGGCGCTCTACGACGGCATCATGGCGGCCTGCGCGGCGGCCGGGTTCTCGCCCCACATCGCCCAGAACGCGCCGCAGCTCGCCTCGGTGGTCAACCTCGTCGCCACCGGCATCGCGCTCGCCATCGTGCCGCGCTCGATGGCGCGGCTCGCCACCGAGGGCGTGCGCTACCGCGAGATCGGCGGCCCGGCCCCGGTCGCCCCGATGACCCTGGTGCGCCATCCGGCCCCGGAGATGCCGCATGCGCGGATCTTCACGGATCTGGTGCTGGCGCGGGTGCGGGGCGGCGGAGAGTGAGCGCGCCGGTGCGCGCCGCGATCACATGTAGTTCGTCAGCGACAGCTTCGAGAGCATCGAGGTCGTCTGGTAGCTCGCCTGCAACTGGTTCTGAAGGGTCAGCAGCTTGGCCGCCGCCTCCTCGGTCGAGACCGTTTCGACGCCGTCGACCGTCTTCTGGAGCATCGCCTTGGTGGCGGTGTTCTGGCTCTTCTGCGTGGCGATCTGGGCCGAGGCGAGGCTGAGCTCGGCGGCGACGCCCTGCACCGAGGGCTGGCCGTCGGCGGGCTTCAGCAGGGTCTGGATCCGGCTCGAATAGGCGTCGAAGCGGGTGCTGTCGGTATCCGTGGCGTCGAACGGCGTCGCGGCGAGGACCGCGAGGCCGCTCAGCACCGCCCGGAACGGCGTCTCGTTGGCCTGGACGCCGATCGCCACCGACTGATCGCGGGAGACCGGCACGGTCGCGGTCTGGCGCGGGTCGGCGGAGGTGTCGTCGCCCCGGTACCAGATCAGGGTGCGGCCGCCCGGGTCGGCGACGTAGCCGGTGGCGTTGCCGCTCGCATCACTGGCGACCCGGCGTGGGCTCAGCCCCGGCGACGACGAGCCCGCGAAAAAGTCGCTTGCCGCTCTCACGGCGGAGCTCGCCGCGAGGTCGGTGGAGGCGGTGGTGTCGAGCGCCGTCGCGAGGGCGTTTCTCAGGTTGGCGGCGGTCTCGGCCGGGCTCGCGCCGATCGCGAAGGTGCCGGCGGTCTTTCCGTCCGCGGCGGCCTTCAGGCTCAGGGTCTTGCTGGTGCCGTCGCGCAGGCCCACCGTGACCTGAAGGCTGTCGCCGGCGGCGAGCCCCGCCCCGACCGTCACGGCCATGGACGCCGGATTGCCGCCGGCGAGCGTCGCCGTCGCGCCGGGCGGGCTCGCGCTCTGGACGCCGAGCACGGTCTTGCCCGCGAGCGCGGCGGTGAGGTTCTGCGCGCTCGCCGCCGCGTCGGCGCCGATCGCGAAGGTGCCGGTCCCGCCGGTCCCCGCATTCCGGGCGGTGAGGTCGACGAAGCCCTGGCTGCCGTCGGAATTCTGCACCGTCACCCGTACGATGTCGCCGTCCTTCGGCGGGCTGGCAAAGGACGGGGTGGCGGCGGGCGGCGTGCCGGCCTGGAACGCGACCGCGAGGCCGGCCGGGTTCGAGCTGACGGCGTTGGCGATCGTGAAGCCGAAATTCGCCCGCACGCCGGGCGACGCGCTCTCCGACAGGCTGACGCCCGCACCCGAGGCCGCGAGGTCGAGCCGTCCGGTCCGCGGCGTCGCGATGCCGAGATCGGCGGCCTGGCGCTCGGCGATCACGCTGCGCACCCCGTCGAGGCCGGAGGCGGGATCGCCGTCGAGGATGCGGTCGATGGTCTCCACCGGCGCCCGGTCGGTCACCCGGCCGCCCAGGATGTACTGGCCGCCGGTGCTCTGGTTGAGGGCATCGATCGCACCGCCGAGCTGGCCCACCGCGCCCTGCTGCAGGGTGGAGCGGGCGAGGGTGCCGGTGCCGGTGCGGGCGCTGACGAGGCTGCCCCAGGCCGAGGAGGACAGGGTCGCGACCTGCTGCACGCTGGCCGAGGCCAGCGTCACCCGGGTCGTGCCGGTGCCGGCCGCCGCGATCCAGCCGTCCAGCGCGCTGATCTGGGCGTGCGCGGCGAGGCTCTGAGTGCGCCCGGCGCCGAGGCCGCCATAGGTGTCGGCGGTGCGGCCGCTGGCGATCTGGTTCGAGAGCGTGCCGAGCGTCGCCTTCATGTCGACGAGGCGGCGGGTGTTCAGGTCGGCGGCGGCGGTTCCTGCCGCGAACGCGGCCGTCCCGGCCGCCCAGGGGGCGATGGTCATCGCGGGCGGTCCTCTCAAAGCCTCAGGAGGGTGTCGAGCATGTCGCGGGCGGCGGTCAGCACCCGGGCATTGGCGCTGTAGGCGGTCTGGAGCTGGATCAGCTTGGACATCTCCTCGTCCACGCTGACGCCGGATTCCTGGCCGAACCGGCTCTGGGCCGAGGACAGGGCGATGCTCTGGCCCTCGTCGAGCTGCTGCGCCTCGGCGCTCGCCGCGCCGCGCGCGTCGATCACCGACTGGGCAAAGCCGATCACCGTGGCGGAGCGGGGCGCGCTGACGCCGCCGATGCCGCTGCCCGCCGAGAAGGTCAGGGTGCGGCCGGTGAGCGCGTCGGTGAGGAAGCGCGGCCGGGCGGTGTCGCCGGATTCGGTCCCGGCGGCGTAGGTCACCAGGGCCGTCGTGTCGGCGATCACCGCCGGGTTGACGGCGAGGCGCTGGGAGAAGCCCGTCAGGTGCGAGCCGCCCTCGAACGAGCCGGTGAACACGGCGTTGCCGTTCCCGCCATCGACGAACAGCGCGAGCGGGCCGCTGCCGGTCTGGGTGTCGGCGGCGCCCGTCGGCACGGTGACCGAGGCGGAGGCGCCGGTGAGCGCCAGGGTCGCGGGATCGGTCAGGAGCCGCACCGCGCCCGCCGCCCCGTTCGGCGTCGCCGAGACGGTGAAGCCGGCGCCGAGCGCCGCGCCGATCTTGCCCGCGAAGGTCGAGGGCCCGCCCGAGATGTCGATCGGCACCACGAGGGCGGTCGGGTCGTCGGTGAGCGCAGGGTCGATCGGGTTCGGCGCCGCCCCGTTCGTCGGCATCAGGATCAGGTTGCGCCCGGCGCCCGCGGCGTTGCGCACGCCGAGCGTCACAGCGTTGCCGGCCTGGAGCCCGGTGAGGTCGATGTCGAACCCGGCGAGCCCGTTCGCCGAGGCCGCGGTGCCGGTCGCCGGGCGGTCGCTGATCGCCCGCGACAGGCCGGACGCGAGGTCGTCGAGCTGGCGCTGCGCCTGGACCAGGGTGTCGTCGCGCAAGCTCACCGCGGCGGCGATCGAGCCCGAGCGGATCGCCCCGGTGGCGATCAGGTCGATCCTGGCGCCGGCCGGCGTCGTCGCCGTCACCGTGCCGACGCCGCGGGTGTCCGGGTCGGTCGTGTACTGCACCGCAGCGTTCAGGGCGCCGCGGCCGTCGAAGGCGAGGCTCGCCGCCGCGCCGTGGTCGACCAGCGTCGCGCCCGAGGCGGTGAGCAGGGTGACCGAGCCGTCATGCTGCTCGCTCACCTGGACGTCGAGATAGTGCGACAGCGTGTTGATCGCCTGGTCGCGCTGGTCGAGGAGCTCGGCCACGCGGGTATCGCCGCTCGAATTGCCGGTGGCGCCGACGACCTTGGTGTTGAGCGCGGCGATCTGCGACAGGAGCGTGCTGGCCGAGGTCACGTCGCTGCCGAGCTGCGCTTCGAGGCCGGTGCGCAGGGTCTGCACGCCGTTCGCGATGCCGGAGATCGTCGTGGCGACGGTCCGGGCCGCGCTCACCGCGCTCGCCCGCGAGGCGGCGGAGGTCGGGTCGCTCGTCAGCCCCTGCAGCGCCTGGGTGAAGCCGTTCATCACCCCGTCGAGGGCGGACGCGCTGCCCGGATTGCCGTAGAGCGCATCGAGCTGGCCCTGCACCTTGGCGGTGAGCCCGGTATAGGACGCGCCCGCCGTCTCGAGCCGCAATTGCTTGAGCGAGACCGCGTCGAGGGTCCGGGTGATCGTGCCGGTCGCGACTCCCGAATTGCCGAGCTGCGCCACCGGGGTGAGGACGCGCTTGACGTAGCCGGCGCTGCCCGCATTGGCGACGTTCTGCGAGACGAGGCCGATCGCCGCCTGCGTCACCTGCAGGCCGGCGGTCGCGGTGTTGAGGGCGTTGAGGGACATCGGGCGGATCCGGGTGAGGCGGGTGAGGGCCGTGCTGCCGCGCCCGTCCAAGGGCCGCGTCGCGCTCAGGCGTCTCGGGATGGGCCGGGACCGGTCCGCCGTCTGTCGGCGGACCGGTCCCGGACGGCGCGATCCGCTAGCGGATCACGTTGATGAGGTCGGACATCATCTGCTGGGCGGTCGACATCACCCGCGTATTGGCCGAGTAGGCCTGCTGGGTGACGATGAGCTTCGAGAACTCGCCGGCCGTATCGGTGTTCGACTGCTCGATGTTGCCGCCGATGATCGTGCCGCCGGAGAGGCCGGCGAGCGGCTCGCCGGATTCCGCCGTCTGGGCGTAGTTGCCGCCCGAGACCGCCTTGAGCGCGTCGGGCGCGTTGAACCGCGCCACGCCGACCTGGGCCAGGGCGACGCTGTTGCCGTTGGAATAGGTACCGGTGAGCTTGCCGTCATTCGTCACGGCGAGCGAGTTGAGGCTGCCGGCGGCGAAGCCGTTCTGCTGCAGCGTGGTGGTGGTGACCTGGCCGCCGGACGAGCCGTACTGGGTCAGGCCGCCGGGACCGATGTTCAGGGCGATCGCCCCGAGATCGGTCCCGTTCACCGTCACATTCGGGAGGCTGAGGCTGGTGCCGGTCGGCGCGGTGAGCTGGCCGCTGCCGTTGAAGGTGAAGGCAGTGCCGACATTCTGCCAGGTCGCCGCCGAGGTCCCGGTGGCGGTCTGGTTGGCGTAGAACAGGTTCCAGGTGTCCTTGGTGTCGGCGGCGGCATCCGCGTTCGCCACCTTGGCCCAGCGCAGCTGCACGCTCACCGGCGTACCGGTGCCCGAATAGGCCGTGAGCTCGCCGCCGGCGACGCTGGCATTGCCGAAGGCGGTCGAATCGGCGGCCGCCACCGCCGGGGGAGGCGTCGCGGTGCCGGAGAGTACCCGGGCATCGCCCCCGGGAAGCGTACCGAGGAGCGTCGTCCCCGAGGCGGTGATCGGGCTGCTCGGCAGGTTCGCCGCGTAGGAGATGCTGGTCGTGGGCTTCGCCGGCAGTGTTGCGGCGGAGACCTTGATCGGCCCGGATCCGGTCGTCTGGCCGGAGACCGGGTCGAGGCTCTGCCCGGTGAGGTAGGCGCCCGCACCGTTGACGAGGTAGCCGTCCCGGTCGACCGAGAAGTCGCCGCGACGGGTATAGAGGTTGGTGCCCGAGAAGACCGGAGCGCCGCCGCTGTCGCCCCCCTTGGTCTGTACCGTGAAGAAGCCGTTGCCGCTGAGTGCCATGTTCGTGGCGATACCGGTCGCCGCGACGTTGCCCTGCAGGCTGTTGGTCAGCTGCGAGAAGGCCGCGACTCCGCCGGCCGGCTGCTGCTTGGCCGGCTGCTCGGCCAGCATGTCGACGAAGTCGGTGTCGATCCGCTTGTAGCCGACGGTCTGCGAGTTCGCGATGTTGCCCGAGATGTTCTCGAGGCTGAAGGCCTGGGCCTTGAGACCCGAGACCGAGGTCTGCAGCGCGCTGAAAACGTCCATCTTCCCTGGGACTCCATCTCGAACCGGATCATTCGGGATTGAGGTCCGCAAACCGCGTGCCAGGGCCAAGTCCTTGATTTTGCTGGTGGCCGGCCAACCGGAGCGGCAAATCCCGCCGGGTTGCGGCGGGAATCGCGCGGCAAAATCTGCCCTGCGGAGCGGGATGACGTTTACGTGGTGTTGAACCTCTTGCCGTTAGCTGCACTCCTGGACCGGCGCTGGACCCCCAGGATATGCGCACGAGCAAGCGAAGCAGCCTCATCCACCTGATCTACTTCTCGCGGGCGCAGCTCTCCGCCGAGCCGGTGGTCCGCATGCAGCAGATCAACGACATCGCCCGGCACGCGCAGAAGAAGAACGAGTTCTCGGTGATCACCAGCCTGCTGATCGTCGATCAGGGCTATTTCATCCAGGTCCTCGAGGGGGAAAGGATGTCGGTGCAGGAGACGTTCCAGCGGATCTCCGGGGACAGCCGGCACCGCGACGTGCACATCGTCGAGTGGCGGGAGATCGCGAAGCGCGAATTCGTGACCTCGTTCGCCGCGGTCCTGCGCACGCCGACCAACGACCCGCTGTTCCAGAAGGCCAATCTGGGGCCGATGCTCCAGCGCGGCACCCCGAAGGCCAGCACGATCTACGCCCTCGCCCAGGCGCTCCAGGCCGACACGATGGCCAAGCAAGGCATCGACCACCTGTTCGTGTAGGGCATTTTCCGACGAAGTGGATACTGGTTCGTCGCGGGAAATGCGGCACCATCAAAGATCTAGGGTGGCGTCCATCGCAACGCGAGCGGACGCCACCCTAGAACCAGCCGGGAGTCCCCGGTGATCCGTCATGAAACTTGAAACCCCTGGCTGGTTCCGATGAGCGAAGCACCTCCGATCCTGATCGTCGACGACCAGGTCAAACTCGTCCGCTTGGTGACCGAGCTGATGAATCGCCTCGGTTTCCCGGAGGTCGAGGGCGTGACCGACGGGGCGCAGGCGCTCGAGCAGTTGCGCGCCAAGCGCTACGGCCTGGTGATCTCCGACCTCGACATGGAGCCGATGGACGGCATCCAGCTCCTGCGCGAGATCCGGGCCGACGACGCGCTGATGAACACGCCGTTCATCCTGACCGAGACCTCGTTCAGCTTCGAGGACATCAACGTCGCGCACCTCGCCGGCGCCGACGCCTTCATCCTCAAGCCTTTCGACCTCTCGCTGTTGAAGACCAAGCTGAAGCAGGTGCTCAACGGTCGGCCGCGCAAGCGCGAGACGCCGGTCGGCCCGGTCTCGGCGCTCAACGTCGATTTCCCGCTGCTCGGTAAGTTCTAGCGCCCGGCGCCGCCACGGCGCCGGACCCGGGATCGTCGCCGCAGGTCTTACGCCCGCCGCTTCTGATAGTCCTTGACGTCGGTGAAGCGGATCGCGGGCGCCCGCTCCTCCTCGTAGCGCAGCGAAAATCCGGTGGTCGCCATGAAGACCGGCGCCCCGTCGAGATCGCTCGCCATCGACGAGCCGTGCGAACCGACGAACTTGTCGAGCTCGGCCTGGTCCTCCGATTCGATCCAGCGGCAGATGGTGAAACGGGTCGGCTCGTAGTCGATCGGCAGGCCGTACTCGGCCTGGAGGCGCTCCTTCAGCACGTCGAGCTGCAGCGCCCCGACCACGCCGACGATCGCGCTCGAGCCGTCCTGCGGCAGGAAGAGCTGCACCACCCCCTCCTCCGCCATCTGCTGCAGGGCCTCGCGCAGCTTCTTGGCCTTCATCGCGTCGGTGAGCTTGATCCGGCGCAGGAGCTCGGGGGCGAAGCTCGGTACGCCGCGGAAGACCAGTTCCTCGCCCTCGGTCAGCGTGTCGCCGATGCGCAGGGTCCCATGGTTGGGAATGCCGACCACGTCGCCCGCATAGGCTTCGTCGGCGATGGCGCGGTCCTGGGCGAAGAAGAATTGCGGCGCCGAGAGCGAGATCGGCTTGCCGGTGCGCACGAGCTTCGCTTTCATGCCGCGGCTGAGCTTGCCCGAGCAGACCCGCATGAAGGCGATGCGGTCCCGGTGGTTCGGGTCCATGTTCGCCTGGATCTTGAACACGAAGCCGGTCATCTTCGGCTCGGTCGGCGAGACCGCGCGGGTGTCGGCATCCTGGCCCCGCGGCGGCGGCGCCACCTCGGCCAGCCCGTCGATCAGGTCGCGCACCCCGAAATTGCGCAGCGCCGAGCCGAAGAAGACCGGGGTCAGGTGGCCCTCGCGAAAGGCCTCGAGGTCGAACGGCTTGCAGCCGCCCTCGGCCAGATCCGCCTCCTCGCGCCAGGTGGCCGCGTCGCCGGCCTCCGGCAGCAGGGTGTCGAAGAGCGGATCGTCGGTCCCTGAGACCGGCACCGTGCCGGCATCGTCGGCCGCGTCGAGGCGGCGCACCCGTCGGCGCAGGAGGTCGTAGGTGCCGGCGAAGCTCCGGCCGCGCCCGATCGGCCAGGTGACGGGCGCGACGTCGAGGGCGAGCGTCTTCTCGATCTCGTCGAGGAGGTCGAACGGGTCGCGGGATTCGCGGTCGAGCTTGTTGACGAAGGTGACGATCGGGATGTCGCGCAGGCGGCAGACCTCGAACAGCTTGCGGGTGCGCGCCTCGATGCCCTTGGCGGCGTCGATCACCATCACGGCGGAATCGACCGCGGTCAGCGTCCGGTAGGTGTCCTCCGAGAAGTCCTCGTGGCCCGGCGTATCGAGCAGGTTGAAGACGCAGTCGCCGTACTCGAAGGTCATCACCGAGGTGACGACCGAGATGCCGCGCTCCTTCTCGATGCCCATCCAGTCCGAGCGGGTCGAGACGCGGTTGCGCTTGGCCTTGACCTCGCCGGCGAGCTGGATCGCGCCGCCGAACAGCAGGAGCTTCTCGGTCAGCGTGGTCTTGCCGGCATCCGGGTGCGAAATGATCGCGAAGGTGCGGCGCCGGGCGACCGGATCGGCGGGGGCGCGCGGGGCGTCTGTCTGCATCAGCATGGGAGGTGTCTAGCCCGGACCCGGGTTTCTGTCGCGGGTCCGTCGGGGCCCGTCCGTCGATGAGGGAGAACAATCCCCATATGGGGAGGCGCGGGCACCGCGTCGGCGCCCGCGCCGTCTCTACCCAAGCCAGCGCCGGAGGGCCAGAGGGAGCTCCCTCAGCCGCGGCCGATGAACGGCATCTTGGTCGCCATCACGGTCATGAACTGCACGTTGGCGTCGAGCGGCAGGCTCGCCATGTAGACGACCGCGTCGGCCACGTGCTTGGCGTCCATGGTCGGCTCGGGGCGGGTCGAGCCGTCGGGCTGGGGCACGCCCGCTTGCATGCGCACGGTCATGTCGGTGGCGGCGTTGCCGATGTCGACCTGACCGCAGGCGATGTCGTGGGCACGCCCGTCGAGGGAGGTCGAGCGGGTCAGGCCCGTGATGGCATGCTTGGTGGCGGTGTAGGGCGCCGAGAACGGCCGCGGCACGTGGGCCGAGATCGAGCCGTTGTTGATGATGCGCCCGCCGCGCGGCTGCTGCTTCTTCATCAGCCGGAACGCCCCCTGGGTGCACAGGAAGGCGCCGGTGAGGTTGGTGTCGACCACCGCCTTCCAGGTCGCGACGGGCAGTTCGTCGAGCTCCACCGGTGGCGCGCCGATGCCGGCATTGTTGAACAGCACGTCGAGGCGGCCGAACGTCTCCTCGACGCGGCGAAAGAGTTCGGCCACCGAGGCCTCGTCGCCGATATCGGTCGGCTGCGCCAGCGCCCGCCGTCCCTTGGCCTCGATCTCCCCCGCCACCGCCTGCAGCGGCTCGGGGCGGCGCCCCGACAGCACCACGTCGTAGCCGGCCCCCGCGAGCCCGAGCGCCACCGCGCGCCCCACCCCCGAGCCGGCCCCGGTCACCAGCGCGACCTTCTGCGTGCTCATTTCGCCTCTCCTCCCCCTGTCGTTGATGGTTGCGGCTCTTCGTGCCGTTCGCAGGCCCGGCATACACGAGCCCGAAAGCCCCTCCAACCGCTGCCCGTGCACCGAACCGCAAGCCACCGGTTGCCAGCACCGCCCCACCCGGCTATGGAAGCGCCAGCCGCGCGTTGGGGCGTCGCCAAGCGGTAAGGCAGCGGTTTTTGGTACCGCCATTCCCAGGTTCGAATCCTGGCGCCCCAGCCAAAGTCTCAAGATTCTCAGCCGACCGTTGATTCTCCGGCTGTTTTCGGACCCGCCCGGGCCGACCGCTCCGTCCAGGTCCACTCGGGAGGTCCACTTGTCTGGACGGCAGGGATTCCTGCCTTGCCCCGCACCCACCTCCGCCGTCGCCGACAAACGGTCTTTTTTCGCCGTATCATCCCCCATGACCTGCGTCAGAGGTTCGGTCAGCGCGAGATCCTGCGCTCGCTCGGCCAAGCCACGCCGGGCGAGGCCCGACGGATGGCGCAACGCTTGTGGGATGGGACAGAGACCTTGTTCACCCTCGTCCGTTTCAACCGATCGCTCACGCGCGCCGATATCGCCCGGCTCGCGGAGCAGTACTTAGACTCCGAATCTCTGAAGCACGAAGGCCTCATAACGGCTATCGGGCACTACCCCAAGATCGACGACCTTCCTGGTGTCGACAGCGCGATGCTTGAAGACGGAATAGCCGATGGCAGCGATTTCGTCGGAGACTGTCCGAGGGGGACCCTCAATGATCCGGCCGAATGGGAGTTCCTCTATCAGTGCCGACTGGACGGCCTAAAGCGCGACCGGTCACTCAACAAATTCACATCCGTTCGCAGCGCGGCACAGGAACTCGCCTTACGCAACGAGATCGACCTCGACACCCCCACTCAGGAATACGCGCTCTGCCGCGCGCTACTCGACGCCGAAATCACGATCGCTGAGCAGAAACTGGCCTATCTGCGCGACGTCGTCAGGCCTCATCACCCCCTGCACGCGGTCGCCCATCGTCCGATTGTTCCTAACCCGCCCACTCGGTCCGATGCGCCAACGAAAAAGATGGCGCATCAATCTGAGAGATTGTTCAGCGAGATTTGGACCGCCTATAGCGACGATCGCGTCAGACACAACGAATGGAAAGAGGCTATTGCTCGCCAAGCCCAGTCGACAGGGCGTCTTTTCGTCGAGATATGTGGCGACAAGCCGCTCGAGGCCTATGGACCCGCCGATGCCGCAGAGTTCAGGCGTGCTCTGCTCAGCCTTCCTGGGAAATACGACAAGTGCGTTGAGTGGCGTGACATTCAGCGCCGAAGCGGCATCCGCGGCCTGATCGAGCATTGCAACGGTAAGGCGGACATCGATCGCCTGAAGCCTCAGACCTTCAACCGGCACCTTGCGGCCTTGTCGGGCATCTGGCCATGGGCTCAGGTCAACGAAGTCGTTCCCAAGGGTACGCCGTCGATCTTCGACGGTCTGCACATCAACATGAGCCGCGTCCGAGGTCGGCATCACAGCGCTCGGGACGAGCGGCCGGCGTGGAACAGTGACGAACTCGCGGCCGTGCTGAATGCAGATTTGTTTTTCGGAATTCGCAGTCGCCGAAGCTGGAAGAAGCCGGGTCCGCACGTCCTACGTGACGAACGCTACTGGGGCATCCTCATCGGCTGCCACAGCGGCATGCGACGCGGTGAAATATTCCAACTCCGGGTACGACACGTCGTACGACACAAGGAGACAGGAATCTGGCATTTCAATCTCAAGGATCCGACTCTTGACCTGAAAGCCGGAGGAAGCGCCCGATGGGTCCCTCTCCATCAGAATCTGCTGAGTCTCGGGTTGATTGAGGCATTGGTGGAGGGACGAGAAGAGAATGAATTGCTCCTCCCTGAGGGTGAGGCTGGCGCCGAGAAGACGGATACTCTCAATGATGGAGAGAACTCGCCATACGGCAGCGCCTTCGGGAAGTGGTTTCAGCGCTTTAAATCGTACCACGGTGTACGTGCTGACGTCACGTTCCACTCATTTCGACATTCGGCGACCACGCTCATCATAAACGCAGGTGCTCAGCCGAACTTTGTGGAGGAGGTGATTGGCCACGAGAGCAAGACCAGACGGTCTGAAATGGAGCGTTATTACAAAGGTCAGGCCTTGATCAAACTTAAAGACGTTATTGATCGTCTCATCTTACCAATTAACATCGAGAAAATGACCGAGGCCGCGCGCACCGGCGAACCACATCGGGTATCTGATACTCGACGGCAACTGACTGCCTGAAAATGAAATCGGCACGCTGTTTTGGCTATGCAGCGACCTTCCACACGGCTTCTACAGAAACTAGGCCGGCTCGTTTATGTGAAAATTTTGCGAATTCCTTGGTGGGCTATTGTCATGTCAGATACGCGGCTTCGCAGCGGACCTTCCAAACGATAATCGGACGGCTAAATCGGGTGGATTGCAGCTGTTCCGGTTTAGGGAGCAGGTCCGACAAAAGCAGACGCTCGGCAATTGACTGGAAATGGCCGTGACCGGCTGGTCCGCTTCCGAGCCGCTTCGTCGGATAAGCGGACGGCCCCCACCCAAATGCGAACGGGAGCAGGGCGGTCAGGCGCCTCGCCATCCTTATCCAGGGCGGTGCGCCGGCCAGCGCTGGTGCAGGTCGTCGATGACGAAGGCGTGGGCGTGCCGCCGTGCCGCGGCGCCGTCCAGGTGCGGATGGTCTGGCCCGAGGTCGGCGTGTGCATGCTCGACGACGTCCGGGTCCGAGGCGGGCCACAGCACGGCCGCCGCCGCGATGGCCGCTAGGGTGAGCACGCCCAGCACCGCGAGCGTGACCGGCATGCCGGCCTCGGCTCCAAGCCAGCCCGCCAGCGGATAGGTGACGAGCCAGGCGACGTGCGACAGGGCGAACTGAGCCGCGAACACCGCGGGCCGGTCCTCGGTCGTGGCCGAGCGCCGGAGGAGCCGCCCGGTCGGGGTCTGAGCGGCCGAGTAACCGATCCCGAGAACCAGCCATGTGGCGAGCAGCATCGGCCAGCCGATCACGCCGCCCCAGGTCGTTGCGGCGAAGGCGAGCAGCACGACGCCGAGGAGGGCCGCCGCCGGCAGCATCACGGTCCGGTCCGGCAGCCGGTCGAGCACCCGCGGCAGCAGAAGAGCCGCGACCATCGAGCCACCGCCGAACAGGCCGAGCGCGACCGCGACGTCGTTCTGGGGCCGGTGCAGGATGGCCTGCACGATCACGACCGTGTTGACGATGACCATAGAGCCGGCCGCCGACACCGCGAGGTTCAGGGCGAGGAGGCCCCGCAGGCGCGGCGTCGCGAGGTAGATGCGGAGGCCGCGGGTGGTCCGTTCGTAGATCCCGCGGCGCTCGGTCGGCTTCGGGCTCGGTAGGCCGACAGACACGACGAGCGCCGCCGAGCATAGGAAACCGACGACCGTGCCGCCGAACAGCCAGTGGAAGTTGATCACCGTCAGAAGGATGGCGGCGAGCGCCGGGCTGAGCAGGTTCTCCAGGTCGTAGGCCAGCCGCGAGAGGGAGAGCGCCCGGGTGTAGTCGCGCTCCTCCGGCAGGATGTCGGGAATGGTTGCCTGGAAGGTCGGGGTGAAGGCGGCCGAGCAGGACTGGAGCACGAAGACGAGGACGTAGACCTGCCAGATCTGGTCGACGAAGGGCAGGATCAGGGCGACGGCGGCCCTCACAAGGTCGGTCGTCACCAGGAAGGCGCGGCGCGGCAACTGCCCGGTGAAGGCGTTCGCCACCGGCGCGACCAGCACGTAGGCGACCATCTTGATGGCCAGCGCCGTGCCGAGCACCGCACCGGCCTCGGCCTTGGCGAGGCGATAGGCCAGGAGCCCGAGGGCGACCGTCAGCAGGCCGGTGCCGATCAGGGCGACGACCTGCGCGGCGAACAGGTGGCGGTAGGTCCGGTTTGCGAGGACGCTCAGCATCGGGCACCCCTCACAGGTACTTCGCCAGCGCCTTGAACTCGGCGAGCGCGGCCCTGGCCGTTTTGCCGCCGTCGGCGACGCCGTCGCCGATGCAGTGCTCCATGTGGTCCTCGATCAGGGTGCGCTTCGCGTTGGCGATGGCGCTCTCGACCGCTTGGAGTTGCTGGGCGAGGTCGAGGCAGGGCCGGCCCTCGTCGATCATCGCGATGACACCGGCGAGGTGGCCGTGTGCGCGCTTGAGGCGCTTGACGATGTCCGGGT
Organism: Methylobacterium sp. DB0501; assembly: GCF_011043735.1. Taxonomy (GTDB): domain Bacteria; phylum Pseudomonadota; class Alphaproteobacteria; order Rhizobiales; family Beijerinckiaceae; genus Methylobacterium; species Methylobacterium alsaeris. The sequence continues at coordinate 112,788 of NZ_JAAKGV010000023.1, forward strand.
GGGAGGCGTGCACGTGTTCCATGTTGACATGCTATCCTCCTGGATAGGATAAGGGAAGGGTATTTGACGCGTCGGTCGGACCACGGCTCGACGGGGAGATTGGATCGGGTGTCATTCGGGCGGCGTCTCATGACGATGGCCGTGGCGTTGCTGCTGTCGGCGGTGACGGTGCTGCCGCTGCTCGCCCATGGCCGGCACGAGGCGACGGGTCCCGTCGCGCACGCCATGCCGTCGACGGCGGTGCAGGATCATGCGACCGACCACCAGGATGCCGACGAGTTGATCCACCACACGCAATCGCACGCGCAGGGTGTCATGCCGACCGCGGCCGAGGCTCCCGCGGCCGGCCGGGCCTCGGTGGCGCGACCATTCACCTGCGCGGACGATGCCTGCCGCTTCGGCGGCGCTGCCGAGGGGCCGTTCGAGCCACCGAGGGCCTGAGGCCGCTCACCTCGCCCTTTCCTCGAACCACGGCTCCGCGCAGGTGCGCGGCACGCCGCCATGGCATCGACATGCTCAAACGCCTCATACCCGTGCTGCTGGCCGTCGCCGGCGGCTTCCTGATCGCGACCTGGTGGCCCGGGGCTCCCGAGGCCGTCCGCGCGATGCTGTCCCCCACCAAGGGCGGGAACGCTCCCGCCAAGCCAGAGCCTCTTCCGGCGGCCAAGGGCGAGCCGGAGAGGCCCGGCCTCGTCGCGCTGACGGACGACCAGATCGCCAAGGCGGGGATTCGGACGGGCACGGTCGGCGGAGGCAGCCTCTCGCGCCACCTGCACGTGCCGGGCACCGTCATCCCGAGCGCCAACCTGACCGCCCGCATCGCGGTCAAGACCACCGGGACGGTCGTCGAACTGCGCAAGGGGCTCGGCGACACGGTCGCGAAGGGCGAGGTCGTGGCGCTGCTCGACAGCCGCGAGATCGCCGAGACCAAGGGCGAGTACCTGGCGGCGCGGGTCTCGGCCGCCCTGCAGAAGACGCTCTACGAGCGCGACAAGGAGCTTTGGGACAAGCGCATCTCGTCCGAGCAGCAGTACCTGCGCTCGCAGGCCAGCTACCAGGACCTCAAGGTCAAGGAGGACGCCGCCCGGCGCAAGCTGACCTTCCTGGGCCTCAGCCAAGCCGAGATCGACGCCCTGCCGAAGCAGCCGGAGGCTCAGTTCGAGCGTCAGGAGATCCGCTCGCCCATCGCGGGCAAGATCGTCGAGCGCCGCGTCGACCCCGGGGCCGCGGTCGGACGGGACAACCTGGAGACCGAGCTCTACTCGGTCGTCGACCTGTCGAAGGTCTGGATCGACCTCGCGGTCAGTCCCGGCGACATGCCGCTCGTGCGCGAGGGCCAGGCCGTGACCGTCCGGGCCGAGGCGACCGGGGAGGCCGCGAAGGGCCGGATCGTCTTCATCGTGCCCGTCCTCGACCAAGCCACCCGCGCGGCCAGGGTCGTCGCGGAACTGGCCAACCCTGACGAGACGTGGCGGCCGGGCTCGTTCGTCGCCGCGGAGATCGTCATCTCCGAGAAGCCGGTGCGCGTCCTCGTCCCGGCCTCGGCGATCCAGACCCTGGAGGGCAAGCCCAACGTCTTCGTGCGCGTGGCCGAAGGCTTCGAGGCGCGCCCGGTCAAGCTCGGGCGGTCGGACGACGACGACGTGGAGGTGACGGAGGGGCTCGATCCCGGCCAGGCGGTGGTCGTAGCGAACTCGTTCACGCTCAAGTCCGAGCTCGGCAAGGCCGCGGCGGAGGACTGAACCATGATCCGTTCCATCCTCGGCTTCTCCGTCGCCAACCGCTACGCCGTCATCCTGGTGACCCTCATCGCCACCGCCTTCGGGGCGTGGTCGCTCGCGCGCTTGCCCATCGACGCTGTGCCCGACGTCACCAACAACCAGGTGCAGATCAACGCCATCGCCCCGGCGCTGACGCCGGTCGAGATCGAGAAGCAGGTCACGGTGCTGCTGGAACGCGCGCTGGCCGGCACGCCGGGGCTGGAAAGCATGCGCTCCTTCTCGCGCAACGGCTTCGCCCAGTTGACGGCCGTGTTCAGCGACAAGGTCGACGTGTACTTCGCGAGGACCCAGGTCAACGAGCGCCTGACCGAGGTGCGCGGCACCCTTCCGCCCGGGGTCGAGGTGAAGCTCGGGCCGATCTCGACCGGCCTCGGCGAGATCTACTGGTGGTCGGTGGAGTATCTGCCCCCAGGCGAGGGCGTGCCCGTGAGGGACGGCCGTTCTGGCTGGCAGACGGACGGGAGCTACCTGACGCCCGAGGGCGAGCGGCTGAGGTCCGACTTCGAGCGCACGGTCTACCTGCGGACCGTGCAGGATTGGATCATCCGGCCGCAGATGAAGAGTGTGCCGGGCGTGGCCGGGGCCGACGCCATCGGCGGCTTCGTGAAGGAGTACCAGGTCCGGCCGGACCCGATGAAGCTCGTGGGCTACGGCCTGTCCTTCGCTGACGTCACCCGCGCCATCGAGGCGAACAACGCCACGCGCGGGGCTAACTACGTCGAACGCAACGGCGAGGGCTACGTCGTCCGGGCCGGCGGCCTCATCGAGAACGTCGACCAGATCCGGGACATCGTGGTGGCGACCCGGGCCGGGGTGCCCATCCTAGTGAAGGACGTCGCGGAGGTCGGAATCGGACAGGAGCTCCGGACCGGTTCGGCCAGCGAGAACGGGCACGAGGTGGTGCTGGGCACGGCCCTGATGCTGATCGGCGAGAACAGCCGCACGGTCTCGGCCGCCGCAGACGCCAAGATCCGGGAGATCAACAAGCTCCTGCCGCCCGGCATCCAGGCCCGGACGCTCCTCAGCCGCACCGACCTCGTCGACGCGACCATCCGGACGGTGGGCAGGAACCTCGCCGAGGGCGCGCTGCTGGTCATCGCGGTGCTGTTCCTCACGCTGGGGAACATACGGGCAGCCGTCATCACCGCCCTGGTCATCCCCGTGACGATGATGCTCACGGCCACCGGCATGCTGGCGGGGAGGATCAGCGCCAACCTGATGAGCCTGGGCGCCCTCGACTTCGGCCTCATCGTCGACGGTGCGGTCATTATCGCGGAGAACAGCCTGCGGCACCTCGCCGAGCGACAACACGAGCTTGGACGCCGGCTCGGCCTGGACGAGAGGCTGGAGACGGTGCGGGTCTCGGCCGAGGAGATGATCAAGCCGAGCGTCTACGGGCAGGCCATCATCATCCTGGTCTACGTGCCCCTGCTGACCTTCACCGGCGTGGAGGGCAAGACCTTCACGCCAATGGCGCTGACGGTCCTGATCGCGCTCGTGGCGGCGTTTGTGCTGTCGCTCACCTTCGTCCCGGCGATGATCGCGACCTTCGTCACCGGGCGGGTCAGCGAGGGCGACAACGCCTTGGTCCGCGTCCTGAAGGCGGCCTACCGGCCGGTACTGTGCGGTGCCATCCGGTCACCGATAACCTTCATCGTCGGTGCGCTGGTCGTTCTCGGGATCGCCGGAGCGCTGGCGACGCGGCTAGGGCAGGAGTTCACGCCGACGCTCGACGAGAAGAACATCGTCATGGAGGCGCGCCGCATCCCATCGACGTCGATCACGCAGTCGCAGGCGATGCAGCTCGGCGTCGAGGAGACGATGAGCAAGTTCCCGGAGGTGGCCTTCGTCTACTCGCGCTGCGGCACGCCCGACATCGCCGCCGACCCGATGCCGCCGAACGCCTGCGACGCCTACCTCATCCTCAAGCCGCAGAGCGCCTGGCCCGACCCGCACGAGAGCAAAGAGGCGCTTATCGGACGGATGGAGGCGGAGGCGAAGCTGATCCCCGGCACGCTGCTCGGCTTTTCCCAGCCCATCCAGATGCGCTTCAACGAGCTCATCGCCGGCGTGCGCGACGACCTCGCCGTGAAGGTGTTCGGCGAGGAGTTCGGTCCGATGGTCGAGGGGGCCCGTAAGATCGCCGGCATCCTGCGCAGCCTGGAGGGCGCCGCCGACGTGAAGGTCGAGGAGGCGGTCGGGCTGCCGTTCCTTGAGATCAAGATCGACCGGCGCGAGATCGCCCGGCGCGGCCTGAGCATGGCCGACGTGCAGGACGTCATCGGCACGGCCGTCGGCGGCAAGGATGCCGGGCTGGTGTTCGAGGGCGACCGGCGCTTCGCCATCGTGGTTCGCCTCGCCGACGACGTCCGAGGAGACGTCGAGGCCCTGAAGAACCTCCCCGTCCCGCTGCCGCCCGCGCAGGCGGCTCCGGCCCGGTCGGGTACCGGCGTGCCGACCGCGCCGGGAGCGATGGGCATGAGCGTGCCGCTCCGCCAACTAGCGACCTTCACCTTCACGGAGGGGCCGAACCAGGTCAGCCGCGAGAACGGGCGGCGGCGCGTGGTGGTGACCGCGAACGTGCGCGGTCGCGACATCGGCTCGCTCGTGGCGGAGGCGCAGGAGCGAATTGCCGCGGAGGTGAGGCTGCCAGCCGGCTACGAGGTGCGCTGGGGCGGTCAGTTCGAGAACCTGACCGCCGCCCGGCAACGCCTGATGGTGGTCGTGCCGGCGGCCTTCGCGCTGATCTTCATCCTTCTGCTCGGGGCGCTCGGCTCCGCGCGCGACGCGTCCATCGTGTTCAGCGCCGTGCCGATGGCCCTGACCGGCGGCGTGGCCGCCCTGTGGGTCCGCGACATGCCGTTCTCGGTATCGGCGGCGGTGGGGTTCATCGCGCTGTCGGGCGTGGCGGTGCTGAACGGCCTGGTGCTGCTCAACCATATCCGGACGCTGGTTGCGGGGGGCATGGCCATCCCCGAGGCGGTCCGGGACGGGGCGCTGACCAGGCTGCGTCCCGTGGTGATGACGGCGCTGGTCGCCGCCCTCGGCTTCGTGCCGATGGCCCTGGCGACGGGGACGGGCGCCGAGGTGCAACGGCCGCTGGCGACGGTGGTCATCGGCGGCCTCGTCAGCGCGACCCTGCTCACCCTGCTGGTCTTGCCGGCGCTCTACGTCCGCTTCGGCCGGGCGGCGACGGGAGTGCGTGTCACGGAGGTGCGGCAACCTGCGCTGTGCGAGGCAGTGCGTTGAGGAAAGCCCGTGCGAGCGTGATGGCCGTTAGGTCCGCCTCCTGGTCGATCCCAGGTCGCGTGCCATCGCCGACGACTGAACCTGTTTCGGCTCATGGCCGGTCGGTCAGCCTTGAATGTCGACAGTCCATGCGGCCGCGTGGTCCTGGTGTGCGTGGCTGATGCCTTGCCAGCCTAGCCAGCCGGTGTAGAGGCCGACCAGGACGATCAGGGCGGCCGAGGCGTAAGGGGCCTGCCGGGCGAAGGCGTCGAACCCGGACCAGCGGGAGGCGACATGCTTGACGCTCAGCGCCGCGACGACGCCGGCCGAGACCATGGTCAGCGCCAGGCCGATGCTGAAGCAGACGACGAGCGCGAAGCCCAGGCTGAACTGCTTGAGCTGGATGCACAGGAGCAGGACCGTGATGGCTGCCGGGCACGGGATCAGCCCTCCGGTCAAGCCGAACAGCACGATCTGGCCGGTCGTCACATGCCGGCCCGCGAAGCGGCGGCGGATGTCCTCGGCATGGGCCCGGGCGTGGGCGTCGTCCTCGTCGCCCAGGTTCATGTGCCCGTGGTCATGGTCGTGCTCCTCGAACGCGACCTCGTGGATCTCGGCTCCGGCCGGCCCGTTGAGGCGCAGACGTGCCGTGAAGGCGTGCGGCTCCGGGATCTCCTCCAGGCTCTCCAGGAATTCGCCGCGGTGCGCGAAGGCGAACGCCTGCCGACCGCCGTCCGGGCGAAGCGTCTCGACGGTCATGCTCCCGGGAGCCGGTAGCTCACCCCGCTCCGCACGCACCCGCCAGCGCGGCGGCACCCCGTCCTCGAACACTTCCAGCGTCAGGAGACCGGCCCTGGTCGTGACGTGCTTCGTCTCGTCGTGATGGTGATGATGGTCGTGGTGCTGCTCGCGCCACGTGCGCCACGCCATCCAAAGCGCGATGCCGACGATGAGCACCGCGGAGGCGAGCTGGAAGTACGGCTCGCTCGCTTGGCCGCCCCATTCCTGGCCGAGATACTGCCCGCCGAGGGCAATGACCCAAACTACGGCGGTGTGCGAGAGCGTCGCCGCCAGCCCAAGCAGCACCGCCTGCGTGACCGTGCCTCGGACCGCGATGATGAAGGCGGCCATCATCGTCTTGGAGTGGCCGGGCTCAAGCCCGTGCAGGGCGCCGAGCAGGATCGCGCTCGGCACGAACAGCCAGGCATGCGCGGTGCCCTGCTGGAGCAGGTCAGGCAAGGAGGTCATGAGGTCTCGTCACTTGAGGTAGGTCCGCACCACCTCGATCAGCTCGGCGGCCCCCCGGGCGCGCTCTGTGTCCGGCTCGGCGTCCGGGTTCACGACGTGGTGGCGGATGTGGTCTTCCATCAATTCGGCGGTCAGCCCGTTGATGGCACCCCGCATCGAGGCGACCAGCATCAGGACGTCGGCGCAGCCGAGCTCGGCCTCCAGGGCCCGCTCGACGGCTTCCGCCTGTCCCTTGATCCGGCGCACACGCGCCAGGAGCTTGGTCCTTTCCTTGATCGTGTGGGCCATCACAGGCTTCCTCGTTATGGCGACACATAGGGGGGTACCCTATGTGTGTCCAGCGGCGTCGATGCCGTGGTGTGTGCGGAGCCGTACCATGAAGAAGGACGATCCCTGCATCGGGGTTTGCCAGTGGGACGGGCGCACCGGCTGGTGCCTCGGCTGCGGCCGCACAATCCCCGAGATCCGCGCGTGGAAGAAAATGACACCCTACCGGCGGACCGCCCTCGCGCGCGAGCTGCCCCGGCGGGTCGAGCAAGTCTCGGCCACACGGGAGCCGGCCCACTCCGACCTCGGGGACGCTTGACAGGGTGGGCGCTGGCGGGATGTATTGACTCATCGGGGAGCGATCCCCCGACGAGGCTTCGGCTGAAGAATCGCGTCCCATCTGCACTTGCTGCAAGGACGCGTCATGCCTGTGCCCAACACCATTACCGTCGACAAACTCGCGCGCCTGATCGGAACTCCCGGCTGCCCGGCCGTCGTCGACGTGCGCACCTACAAGGAATTCCTCGCCGACCAGCGGTACGTGCCCGGTTCCCTCGTCCGGGAGGCTAGCCGGGTCGCCGAGTGGGCGCCGGCGCTGCGCGGCAGGTCGGTCGTCGTGGTCTGCGAGGACGGGCGCCGGCACAGCCACGGCGTCGCTGCCTGGCTGCGCAGCGCCGGCGTGAACGCCGAGGCTCTGCAGGGTGGTATCGCAGACTGGGCGGCCGCCGAACTGCCGATGGTCCCGGCCGACAAGGTCCGCAACCGCGACGAGCAGGGCCGAACCGTCTGGGTCACGCGCGCCCGACCCAAAGTCGACCGTATCGCCTGTCCCTGGCTGATCCGCCGCTTCGTCGACCCCGACGCGGTCTTCCTGTTCGTGCCGCCGGGTGAGGTCGTCGGCGTTGCGGAACGGTTCGAGGCCGCACCCTTCGACATCGACGACCCGGGCACCTTCTGGAGCCACCGGGGCGAGCTCTGCACCTTCGACGTCATGGTCGAGGAGCTCGGCCTCGCCACGCCGCCGCTCCTGCACCTCGCGACGCTCGTGCGCGGGGCCGACACGGGCCGGCCAGACCTGGCGCCGGAGGCGGCCGGGCTGCTCGCGGCATCGCTCGGCCTGTCGCGCATCTATGCCAATGACATGGAGCAGCTCGACGCCGGCATGCTCCTCTACGACGCCTTCTATCGCTGGTGCCGGGACGCAACGGAGGAGCGTCACGACTGGGTGGGCGACCGCACTAAGGGGAAGGCCTGACCATGGCCGCGACCGCAGGCATCCAGACTGCGCCGGAGCATAGCGCAGCTGCCCCGGGAGCGCCGCTGCCCGTGACCCTGGCCGAGGCCGTGCCGATCTGGGCGCGCATCGCCGCGCTCTCGTTCGGCGGGCCGGCCGGGCAGATCGCGGTCATGCATCGCATCCTCGTCGAGGAGCGGCGCTGGATCTCCGAGAACCGCTTCCTGCACGCCCTGAACTTTTGCACGCTGCTGCCTGGCCCCGAGGCGCAGCAACTCGCCACCTACGTCGGCTGGCTCATGCACGGCACCCGCGGCGGGCTCGTCGCCGGCGGGCTATTCGTCCTACCGGGCGTGCTCGCGATCATGGCGCTGAGCTGGGTCTACGCGCTCTACGGCAACGTCGGTTTCGTCGCCGGCCTATTCTTCGGCCTGAAGGCGGCGGTGCTGGCCATCGTGCTCCAGGCCGTGATCCGGATCGGCAAGCGGGCACTCAAGGGACCGGTCATGGTCGGCCTCGCGGCTGCGGCGTTCGTGGCCATCTTCTTCTTCGACGTGCCCTTCCCGCTGATCGTGCTCTGCGCGGGCGTCATCGGCTACCTCGGCGGCCGAGCCGGCCTGCCGCAGTTCAAGGCCGGAGGGCACGGGGGTGGTGGCAAGGTCGTCGAGGGCCCCTTCCTACTCGACGATCACGAGCTTCCGCAGGAGCGGGCCGCCGCCGGGCAAACGCTGCGGATACTGCTGACCTGGGGCGCTATCTGGCTAGTACCGGTCGCTGCCATCCTGCTCGCCGCCGGCCCGGACGACGTCTTCAGCCAAGTGGCGGTGTTCTTCTCGAAGATGGCGATGGTGACGTTCGGCGGGGCCTACGCGGTGCTCGCCTACGTGGCCCAGCAGGCGGTGGAGCATTACGGCTGGCTGAAGCCCGGCGAGATGCTCGACGGCCTCGGCATGGCCGAGACCACGCCCGGCCCGCTGATCATGGTCACCCAGTTCGTGGGCTTCCTCGCCGCCTACCGGGCGCCGGGAAGTCTGCCGCCGCTCCTGGCGGGGACGCTCGGCGGGCTGCTGACCACCTGGGTGACCTTCGCGCCGTGCTTCCTCTGGATCTTCGTGGGCGCCCCTTACGTTGAGCGGCTGCGCGGCAACCGGGCCTTGGCCGGCGCGCTCTCGGCTATCACCGCCGCGGTCGTCGGCGTGATCCTGAACCTCGCGGTCTGGTTCGCCCTGCACACCGTCTTCGCCGAGACGCGACCGTTCGCGGCCGGCCCTGTCCGGTTCGACGTGCCGGTCCCGTCAAGCCTCAACCCCTGGGCCCTCGCGTTGGCGGCCGCGGCGGTGCTGGCGGTGTTCCGGTGCAAGGTCGGCATGGTCCAGACGCTCGCGGCCTGCGCCGCTGCCGGCGTCGCCCTGCACTTGGGAGGTTTGGTGTGATGGGCACCGGGCGCCGCACCGCGGCGGTCATCCTTCTCGTCCTGGCGGCGGGTCCGGCACCCGCGGGCGAGGCGTTCCGGCGCCTGACCGCGTCCGAGATCCGGGCGCGCCTTGTCGGCAAGGAGGTCACCGACGAGGTGCACTGGGCCTACCGCTTCGAGCCGGGCGGCCGCTTGCACGTCGTGTCCCTCGGGCGGGCTCACACCGCGCGGTGGCGGATCGACAAGGACGAGCTCTGCCTGGAGGCCGTTCCCTGCGTCCAGGTCTGGATGGCCGGCAACCGCGTCGAGCTCCGGCGTGGCGACGGCACCCTGCCGGACGAGGGTGTGCTGCAGGCACCGGCACGCCGGTCCTGAGGACTTCGAACCGCAACCACAATCGAGGAGACGACCATGCGTCGCTTGCTTGCATCCATCGCCGTCCTGGGCACCCTCGCGACCGGCGCGTCGGCCGCGGAGCCCTGGCAGGACGCCATCGCCACCGGGCTGGGCAAGCCCGGGACCGCCATGCCGGGCGGGGTCTACCGCGTCGGCCTGCCCCGGACCGACCTGAAGGTCACCCTCGACGGCGTGCAGCTGAAGCCATCCCTCGCCCTTGGCTCCTGGCTCGCCTTCGTGCGGCACGGGGGCGGGAACGAGGTCATGGTGATGGGCGACCTCGTCCTAACCGAGGACGAAGTGAACCCGGTGATGAAGCGCCTCGTCGAGAACGGCGTCGAGATCACCGCCATCCACAACCACCTGCTGCGGGCCTCACCGAGCACCCTCTACATGCACGTCTCCGGGCAGGGCGAGCCCGGGAAGCTCGCCACGATCCTGGCGGGGGCGCTGGGCGCGAGCCGCACGCCCTTCGGCGGCGAGACCGCCGGCGGCTCCCCGCCGTCCGGGAAGACCGAACCGGCCTCGGCCGGCGAGGGACCGGTGCCGGCGAAGGCGACCGCGCCGGATCAGTCGCTCGACCTCGACACGGCGGCCATCGACGCCGCCATCGGGCGCAAAGGCAAGGTCAACGGCGGCGTCTACGCCGTGAGCGTGCCGCGCTCGGAGACCCCGAAGGACCACGGCATGGTCGTGCCCGAGGCCATGGGCTCGGCGATCGCCATCAACTTCCAGCCGACCGGCGGCGGCAAGGCGGCCATCACGGGCGACTTCGTGCTCACCGCCGACGAGGTGAACCCGGTGATCAAGGCGTTGCGGGCGAGCGGCATTGAGGTCACGGCGCTTCACAACCACATGCTCGACGACGAGCCGCGGCTGTTCTTCATGCACTTCTGGGCGAACGACGACGCGGGCAAGCTCGCCAAGGGCCTGCGCGACGCGCTCGACCAGGTGAAGGTCGCGAAGGGCTGATGCCAGGAGCATCGCCATGATGACGATGTCGGTGAACCTCAGGGGGCGGTGCCTCGCGGTCCTGGCGGCGGCTTCGGTCACCGTCTCACTTCCGGCGACGGTTCCGCCGGCGAACGCCGCCGGCTGCGAGGGCACGTCCTGCGCCCTGAATGCGGGCGGCCAGGGCGTCGGTGCCCCGGCGGTGCCGCCGGCCGCTTCGGTCGACATCCGCGAGAGGCGGTCGGGGGACCTGTACCGCGTCTGCCTCGCCGAGCGGGGCAAGGCGTCGGGCTGGTGCAGCGCCTACCTCATGGGTGTCGCCGATACGCTGGCGGCCTTCGGCGATGGCGGCGACAAGGCCGGGATCTGCGCCGTCGACTACACCATCGAGGCCCTGACCGAGGCGTATATGGCCTGGGCGCACGCCAACGAGGCCCTGCTCCAGACCGACATGCTGGCGGGGGCCAGCCTCGCCTTCCGGCAGTGCTGGCCCTGTGGGCGGTGAACCGGAGCGCGCCCGCCTCCCTCACGATCCGCGCCAGCAATGCTCCCGGTGCCAAAGATGACGGGTCCAGGCCAGCATCCCTTCAAGGTCGCCGTCGTCTGGCGGGGCGACGCCCGGGCGCGAGCCGAAGCGCGTCCGGAAACCAGCCGGTTCGCGGCGGTGTTCGCCGTCCTTGAGCGGCACGGGCTCGCCGGCGAGCCCGCCGTATGGGTGGAGGAGCTCGCCGATGACGTCCGGGCCCAGCTTATGGCGGTGGACGCCGTGTTGGTCTGGGTGAACCCAGTGACTGAGGACACCGGCGAGGACCGCAGAGCTCTCGACGCGGTGCTGCGGGAGGTGGCGGCCGCCGGGATCCTCGTCAGCTGTCATCCCGACGTAATCGACCGGATAGGCACGAAGGAGGTGCTGGTCCGGACGCGGGAGTTGGGTTGGGGCACGGATACGCACCTCTACGCCAGCCATGCCGCGCTCGCGGCGGAGTTCCCCGCGCGCGTCGCCGAGGGGCCGCGGGTGCTGAAGTGCAGCCGCGGCAACGGCGGCATCGGCGTCTGGAAGGTAGAGCGCGCCGCGGGTCCCGACGTGCTGGTGCAGGAGGCGCGCGACCGGAGCCGGCGCACGATGCCACTCGACGCGTTCCTGGCCGAGCGCGCCGCCGACTTCGCGGCGGGCGGCCCCCTCGTCGACCAGCCGTTCCAGGCGCGGCACCTGGAGGGGATGGTCCGCTGCTACGTGAGCGGTACGCGGGTGGCCGGGTTCGGTGCCCAGTACGTGACCGCGCTCGCCTCGCCCGAGCATGGACGGGCCCCACCGCGCCTCTATTCTGGGCCGGACGACGCGCGCTTCCAGCACCTGCGCGGCCTGATGGAAGCGGAATGGATACCTGAGATGACGCTTCTGCTCGGCTTGGTCCCGGACGACCTGCCGGTCGTCTGGGACGCCGACTTCCTGCTCGGGCCGAAGGGCGCCGCCGGCGAGGACACTTACGTGCTCTGCGAGATCAACGCGAGCTCGGTTTACCCCATTCCAGACGAGGCGCACGACACCCTGGCCGCGACGCTGCGACATCGATTGGACGATGCCCACCGACCGGTGGAGCGGGACGCGGCCTTCGGAGGCTGACCGGAACCGGTTGTTAGCCTGGAAACAGCCTTGGAATACCGGATCGCTCCTCGTTTCATAGCGTACCCTTATGCGAATGGGCGGCCGCTGCCGTCACGGTGAACGTCCGCTATGGAGTGGCGTCCGCGGCTTCGTGAATGACCGGGATGGGCGCAAAGCAGCCAGAGGAGCCGTCCAGCACACGTCCGCTATCGGGATCCGAAGGGCTACGTGTGAACGATGGCGTTTGGTCGCAATCAGTCCGTCCGCATTTGCGTCAGCAAATCCCATTACGGCCGGCGGCTCTCAAAGATTGTCATCCGCTCCAACAAGAGCATGTCCGGAATGGCGTTTTTTTAGGCAACACGTCCGACCGTAGCTGACGCTTTGTCCGAGGCAGAGGTAATCGGCCCTTCCGGGGTTTGGATAGGTACCCATGCCTCTCCCGAGGCGGCATCCGCGACGGGCGTCGCGGATGTGTTTCCTCAGGCGCCACCGCCGATGGTATGACATCGGCGGTGACCCGGATCCTCGGGCTATGCCGACCGGCGGCGCAGGTCAGCGATCCGGGCGTTCAGCACGGCGCGCAACTCTTGCACCTCGACATAGGCGGCCTCGGCCTTCTCGAAGGCGGACAATCCGTCCTTTTGGATTTCCTGGGTCAGCGCCTCGATGCGCCGGACCGCGGTCAGGAAGCTCGGCGTCTCGGGTGAGCGGGTCTTGGACATGGTCAATCTCCTGGTCGCAGATCAGTTGTATGTGACGAAGGTCGGCACGACCCGGACGAAGATCGTCCCGTCGCGGAAGTGCAGGAACAGCGGCATGTGGGACTTGAGCTCGCGATAGCGCTCGATGACGAGGCCGGTGTCGGCCGCCGTCACCAGCGCCCAACCCGGCTCCCAGGCCGGGTCGTCGTCATCCCCATCGCCGAAGCCGAGCACCTCGATGGGAGCGGCATATGGCTTGATCTCGGCTGTCGCGCCGGTCCCAACGCCAGCTGCCGCGGCAAGGCCGGTCAGCAGGCTGCGCTCAACGCCTCGATTGAGCTGTCGCAGCCGCCGATCGGCGAGTTCCGCGAGATCGCCGAGGCTCGCGGCGAAGCCCTGCAAGGCCCCCGCCAGGGCGATGCGCCCAGCCGCCTCCAGATTCTCCGCGAGGGCGGCGTCGAACGCCGCGAGCGCGCGCTCGGCTCGTACGCCGGTGGCCTCGACAAGCCGGCGCACCAGTATCGCCGCGGCCGTCGGGGTCGGCTCAGATCGCGCCGCGACCGCATCCAGGGCGGTGAGCGGCGTCCCGGCATGGCCGAGCCCTGCGATGACGTTCGGAGCCCCGGTGGCCGCGCGCACGGTCGCGTAGGCGTTGAGGGCCTGGAAGCCCTCGACCGGACCGCCCCCTCGGCAGACCAGGGTCGCCGATAGGCCGTGCTCGCGGTGCAGCTCGCCCGCTCGGCCGAACGCCTCGCTCAACGAGTGCTCCGCCGACGGTCCCTCGAACATCGCGTAGATCCGGTGGAGCCGGATCAGGCCGTTCTCCTCCAGTGGGCGCAGGACGTGCTCGACGTCGCGACGGGCATCGCCGAACTCGGCGGCGATCAGCGCGATGTGGCGCGGATCCTCGGGCACCTCCCAGGTCCCCGGGCCTAAGCGGCGCCCCTCGCGCCTCAGGCGCTGCAGCGTCCTCTCCCGCTGGATCTCGCCCTCGACCGGCACCGCGCCGACCGAGATCACAGCGATGACCCTGGCTTGTACCCCGGCACCGCGCCCGTAGCGCTGACGCAGGCTGGTTTGCAGCCGGAGCACGACGGTCCTGTTGACCAAGGCCGCCGGATCGAGGGCGTCGCCGATCGCATCCCGGCAGGCGGCGAGGTCGGCAGCGGCGAGCCGAACCTTGAGCCGGGGCGGCTCGAGGCTACTGCTTGGATCGGCCTCGCCGAGCAGGAGCAGGTGTCCGTCGGACCCGAGGGGTGCGACGGTCAGGACGCTGGCCCGCACCGTGTGCTCGCCTCGCAGGCGTTGGCGCAGCCAGCCGAGCAGATCGCGGAGCTCGCGGATCTCGTCGGCGACCCGGGTCGCCCCTGCGTCGTCCAGCGGGATAGGAGGAGGACGGGCATCGCCCGGTTCAGCCGGGGGTACAGGCCCCCCGTGGGTCTTAGGAAAGAATCTGTGGTGTCGCATCGTGTCGTTCGCTGAGGTCGGGATGGGGCAGTGGTCCGGCGGCCAGCATGCCGGCGGCCGGATCGTCGAGGGTGGCGTCAGTCGAACAGCGGCCCGGGCTTGCCGTGCGGCGTCTTCGCCTTGCGCGTGGGCTTGGGGATCGCCTCGATCAGTTCGGCGATCGCATCGAGCCGCGCCCGGTCGGCCAGCCGCAGCTCCTGCCGGAGGATGCCGGCGAGGAAGGCCAGGATCTCGTCCGGGTGATCGAAACAGCGGTGGGCCAAGCCGTCGAGCAGCGTCGGCGACGACGCGCGGCGCGTGATCACCGGCACCGGCAAAACGGCGACCTGACGCATCAGCCCGTCGTCCGACAGCTCGCGGAACGCGAACCCACAGCCCGGGTCCACGACCACCACGTCCAGGGAACCCCACTCGTACTGATCGATCGCACAATCGAACGCATGCCGAAGCGCGGCGACCGAGCCCGGCTGCTCGAACGCGATCGGATGTCGGATCAACTCGATGGCGCCCTGATCCCACCAATGGGCGAGGGCATTGACCAGCGGGTGCTGAGCGCCGTCATCCGGCTCGATTAGGAACACCCGCCGGAGCCGGCGCGGGACCGGCAGGTCGTGCTGCCGGACCCACAAATAGTCGGCTTCCAGGCCATCCCGAACCACAGCGTCCTGCTCGGCCCATCCCGTCAGGAAGGCGTCGCGCACGAAGCCGGCGACCCCCGCGGTGAGGTTGCCCAGCGGCTCGGCCACGAAGGTCAGCTTGAGTTCGTGTTCGCCGATGATCGCACCGGGATCGAGCAGGATGCCGGTCGCGTCCTGGATCTCGCGGATGAGGTCGCCGGAGAGGAAGGCGTGAAGCCTTCCGGTACGGTCAGGATCGACAGGTTGGAGTTCGAGGGTAAGGCCGTCCTTGTGCCGGCGCGGGCGCTCGACCCGTGCGCGCACCCGCAAGCCCGGCGACTCGTGCGGGCGGCCGGGCTCGTTCGCGCCGGTGGGCGCGTCATGATCTGTATCTGTCATTTGTGATGTCCATCGTCAGGGGAAGGGGCGAAGGCGCCTCACCGACCGTCCAGCGAGCGCTGTCCGAGCGCCGCGTTCTGCCGTCCCCGTCCTCCTTGGGCTTTTGGGGCGAAGGGCCTTCGCCTGATCTGCTGTGATTGGACTGCTTTCCCCTCCGCTCCCGCAGCCGCAGAGGCTCGGGAGCGCGTCGCCTTTCGCTTGATTATGTTCTTCTAAGTTTGCTGTGTTTCGACTTGCTTCAGGCTCCCCGATCGGGCCGCAACGCCGACGATCCGAGCGCTCAAGGCTCGCAAGGGGTCGAGCGTCAGCGATAGGAAGAGCGTGAACTCGTCGGGCGATAACCGCACCTCCGCGGCGCGCTCCAGGCGTCCACGAAAGGTCGCAAATGCGGGCGGACAGCTTTCCGTCCTGGCTCGGATGAAATCGCTGCAGTTCGTGGGGGAAACTGCCTCGGTATGGGCCCGTATGATCGGCGCGAGCGCGCACCCAGAGCCTCGCCAGCTCGAGATCGCAGCCAGCCTCGTTCTCGCCGGCGGGCATGTCGTAGGTTGTGATCTCTTCGTGTTCGTGAGGAAGAGAGCACAGATGCCTCGCCGCCCTCCGTCGTCGCATTACTCCCGGTGTTCGCGAACTGTCTTTGCTTCACCCCGCCTCGGTTCTCGTCTCATCGATCTCGGCACGATCAGCCCCCGGGCTCTCGGGCGGCAACGCTCTGTCAGTGAACGTCTTTCAGGCTCAAAGCGATAACCGACGTAGGGTTGGGAGTGATAACCGACGTCTATCCAATTTTGGTGATATCCCACGTGACGGCGACCACCTCGATCCTAAGTCCGAGCGGAGGGGCGCCGGCTGAGCCCAACTACTCGAACTTCTGCCGTTGTTCGAAAGCAGGATATCTTACGGCGTCGTACCCCAGGCCCCGCTGTCGGATCAGGACGATCCGACAGCTCCTTGCCTCGTCTTCGCAGCGCTCGCAGCAACAGGTGCCTGGCCCGGCCTTGCCTTCCGGCTTCGGTATCCCGCAATCTAAGCCTCAGGCACGAGAGGCAGCGACCAGCGGCCAATCATATCTGCTGATCAGCCAAACACTCCAATCGACGATCCATTCACTCATCCAGTCGTCGTTCTCGGCGAAAGCCTCCGCGAAGGCGTCCTCCTGAGCGTCGTCATGGAATGCAAGCGCCGCGCGCACGTCGTCCAGGCATAGGTACCCGCACGCCACCATCTCAAGGCCCGCGTGGATCAGGTCGGCACGATCCTGCATCAGCACGGCCATCACATCGCGGCGCAAACGCTCGCAGAGTACCGCGTCGGTTAAGACTAGCAGGGCGTCCTCGTCGAGTCCGGCCAGAACCTTGAGCGGGCTCTTCTTCGTACGCCCCTCCCTGTACGCGACGACCGGATTTCTCCTATCCGCCTCTTGGCCGTCAGAGAGCTTGTGCTGGCGAAGCCAGAGGTCGGCAGTAAGCGCGTCCCAGGCATCCATCGGTTCCTTCAGGTCGCCGGGATCAGGCGGCCAGCTGGACATGAATTCGGAGGCATCGTGTATGGTCCAGCAATCGAGGGTCTGGGCTCCAGGTAAGAATGGGAGATCCCAGCACGGGTGATCGGCCAGAATCTTCGCGGGCGGGCGTCCGCGGAAGCCGAGGTCGAACGGCTTTTCGCCATAAACCTTTAGCTCCGGTGGCAGTAAGGTAAGGTCGCGACACGCTCGGCGGGCTTCCCGGAAGGCACCGGACGCGAACACCGCGGGCAGCGCTTGCACGAGATCGGGATCTGTCAACGGCATCGGACCATCGATCCGCGCCTTCCAGATCGCCAAGTCGAGGCCAGCAATCTGAGCGACTGCGCGCAGGATGGGGCGCATTTGGTCGTTGAGATGCTCTCGAACTGCGAGACGGCGCGCCTCGTCCGAGAATTCGGGCGTCATGCGATGCTGTGCCGACCGGTCGACGTCAGCGACCGCGACGTCGGGCCGATCTGACGTCACGTTGACGACCTCAGGGACCTGCGCTCCCATCAGGGACAGGCGGAAGCGCTGGCGGACGAGGTCGTGGCGGATGTGGCCGAGGAGCGTGGCGATGGTCGCTGGGTCGTGACGGCTATCCCGATCGGAGGAGGGATGGAGGGTGTATCGTGCGTCGTCCATGATCGTCGGTTCCCGATAGTCATGCTGAGAGGTTGCCAGCCGAGGGGCGTGGCGGCGGGGGGATGGCGGCCGGGGCGGTCTTCGCCCGGCTTCGGAGGATGAAGGGCTCACGACGCTCCGCTACTGGTGCGCTGTGATGCTGAGATGCCTCGACGCCAAAGCGTCATGGACTTGGAGCATCGTGACGCCGTGGCATCACGATGCTCTTGCTGGAGAGGCGAGCACGCTCAGCTCGTGTCTTGAGAGGTCGGCGATGGCAGGTGGCCACTTTCGCGCAGGACGGCCTCCGCGCCCTCGACGAGGAGATCGTTCACCTTGCAATCGCGTGCGAGGGCGACCTCTTTCAGGCGCCGTAACGTTGCGGCCGGCAGGTAGACCGACGTGCGCCGCGTAGGTGCCGGAGCACGGCCTGAGGACGGGACGCCACGATGCCCCCCGGTGAGCATCCGATCTTTCGAGTCAGCTTCGATGCCGGTTGATGCTTCGACAAGATCGTCTAAGTCGCTGAGCAGGGAGAGGCGCTTCGAAGGGCGTTGGGTCGGCTTGCTCATCGATGGGTTTGCTCCAAGCGTCGCTCGGTCCAAGCCCACAGGGCGCGGATCTCAGCGGCGGCCTTGCCAGCCGACGCGAACTCGGTGACGCCCTGCCCGCCCAGCAGCGCGTCCTGACAGTCCACGCGCTGCGTCAGTGGAGGCTCTGCGAGATGCCCCCAGCGCCGCAGGCGCGCGGCATAAGCGGCGGTGCGCGCTTGCCCTTGAGTGGGGCACTGCGTGAGCAGGAGCGCCACGCGTCCGGCGAGGCCGATCTGACCGAGCGCGCGAAGCGTGGGCTCGGTCGCCATCAAGTCGAGTAGACTTGGCCGCGCTGGGACGAGAACAAGGCCGGCGGAGCGCATGGCGAGATTGGCCGCGGGGCTTAGGGATCCCGCGGTGTCAAGGATGATGAGGTCGAAACCGCGCCGCTCGAGTGCGGCGAGGATCTTCGGCAACTGCTCGACGCGTTCGAGCCCGAGATGATCGACGGCCGGATCGTCAACCTCGCGCCGGGCGGCCCATGCGGCGAGCGAGCCCTGCGGGTCGAGGTCCAGGGCGGCCACGCGTCGTCCGGCCTGTTGGGCGGCGACAGCCAGATTGACTGCGGTGGTAGTTTTGCCGGTACCGCCCTTCTGTCCGGCGATGGCGACCGTGTCCATCAGCGTCGCCCTCCGCAAGAGGGGGCTATGGCATCAAGGCGCCATGGCGTTTCGGCGTCGCGGTGCCATGGCCTTATGGCATCGCGACGCCATCCCATCGAAGCGCCCCAGCGCCTCGGCATCGCAGCGCCAGAACGCCGTGACGCTACGGCGTTACGATGCTTCGCTCGACGATTCCCGTTTTCTGCGAAAATTCGGCAGCGCGGCTCCTGCCTGCCAAGGATATGATGCGATCTCTTCATCTCAGTCTCCGATCCCGCGACCACCTCGTCCGCCTCGCCCGTTCCGCGAGGACGTGAGGCTTGGCCGGACGCCTTCGTCCTTGCTCATCGCCGCCCCCTTCACGCCCTTGACTGCCCAGGCAGGCACGCTCGGCGGCGGTGTCTCGGTCGAGGAGGCGGGAGGAGGTGCCACGCGCACCGCAGTTCGGCTTGCATCGACGGCGCGCTCGGATGCCGCGAGAAGAGAAGGTTCTGACCGGGGCTGATCCTTCATGGCAGGCAGATCATCATGCTGATCCGAAGCGATTGGCGGCCCGGCCGCGACGTGCTCCCGGATGAGGCTTGGGATCTCGGATTGCGGCTCGGCCCCGCAATCCTGGACCGGATCCAATTCTGATGGATGCAAAGTGGGATTGAGTGAACGTGGCCCTGGTGAACCAGCTCGGACGGAAGCTATTGCCTCGACTGTGATTAGGCGTGGAATAAGGACCCCGTTTCCGGGGTGATCGGCGTCCAAACGGGCCCCCCAGGATACTTCATCCAGACTGCCTCCCGCACTCGGAACGGGAGGCTCGCGGAGGATGTTGGTCGTGGAGACGGTCGCGAAGATCCGCCGCGCGTACTTCGTGCAGCATAAGCCGATCAAGCAGATCTGCCGGGAGCTGAAGCTCTCCCGCAAGGTCGTCAGGAAGGTGATCCGCTCGGAGGCAACCGCCTTCCGCTACACCCGCAGCGTCCAGCCTGCACCCAAGCTCGGGCCCTGGC
>NZ_JAAKGV010000024.1 GCF_011043735.1 Methylobacterium sp. DB0501
CATATGAGGAGGCCTCATCCGCCTCCCTAAGCCGGTCCAATGATCTCAGAAAGTCACTAGGACCATAGAGAAATCTCCATGCCTCAGGGCTTCCGTCGAGGGGGATCTCGATCGGGGTCAAGCCTGCTATGACCAATCTGGCGCTGGTTGGCATATAAGTCAACTGGCAGGAGGGGGCGGTCGCGCGTTTCGCTCAACCGATGCATAATCTGACACATACAAGTCGAGATAGAAGCCGCCAAGGCCAGGTGGATCAAGCCGACATCAACGCTTTCCGGTGAGCTTGCTGCATAATACCGCGAATACATTTCGCCAAGGCGTCGGGCGGTGTGATCGCCCAGCGTAGCAACGATCCATCCTCGACGCCGTGCGCACGCTGCGCAAAACCGAACTCGCAATTATCTCCTATGCTTACAAATTTTCTATACACGTCGGCGAAATTTGACATGGTATTTAAGCTCTTTCTGTAAACTTTAAAACGTTATATTTTTGCACGGAGTGCAAAAATTTTCAAGGTATGAAGATTTTCATAGGTTCTCGATCTCTAATGTATGTCTGACAGCGTATGTCGTTATTGTAGGTGATGAGGCGCGGGGCGACGCAGGAGAGACAAATCTCGGGTGCTCGTCCCGGCGGTGCGATGTTCCTCCTCTTCGAGCCGTCGTGCAAGGCATGATGACATCCCCGATAGGCGTGGCCGGCCGAGTGGCATCTCCCAACAGTGCGGGCACCGAGCCGTCGATCCGGAGCGAGGATCGCACCGGCGCCCGGTCGCACGCCATCACGGCAGGACGCGCATCCGCGCCGACCGAGAATCCGGATCGGGCGAGCCGGCATCACCGGGACAGTCCCGCCGCACTCCCCAATCTGGGCGGGACCGCCAGCAGGTCGCGATGCCCGATCACCGCCCCCGTCCCGGGCGCCTGCCTCAGCGCACCCCAGACCTCCGCCTCGGCCGCGGCCACCCGCCCGGTCTCCGCCGCTGCCCGCGCCGTCCCCTCGGCGAGCTCGCGCAGCAATGCGGCCTCGCCCGGTCCGAGGCGCCAGGGGCTGGCGGCGGTCTCGACCGCGTAGCCGTGAGCGCGGAAGGCGCGGCAGAGGGCGTCGGTCGCGCCCGGCCCGGCGGCGGGGCCGAAGCCCTTGTCGCCGGCCTGATGGGCCAGGAACGCGGCGTGGATCGCGGCATCGGCGGGGTGGGCCGGGGTCCAGCTCTCCTGCCCGTCATAGGTGAGGGCGGTGTAGAACACGGCGCCGCAGCCGGCGACCGCTCCCGCCGCCGCGGCGATCCAGCCCTCCGAGGCGAGGTCGAACAGGGCCGCGGCGGTGACGAGGTCCGGTCGCTCGTCGAAAGCCGCCGCCGGATCGGCGGCGAGGTCGAGGGCGCGGAACCGCACGGCGATCCGGGCGCCGCCGCGATGCAGGACCAGGCCGTCGCCGTCCTCCGCCACCCGCTCGGCCCAGGCCGCGAGGCGCGCCCGCGCGGCGGCGAGCAGGGCGGGATCGTGGTCGACGAGCGTCCAGGCCTGCGCCGGCCCGAGATGGGCTGCGAGCGCACGCAGGTTCGAGCCGGCGCCGCAGCCGAGATCGACCACCCGCACCGGATCCTCCGACGCCCGGTCCCGCATGGCGCATCCGAGGGCGGCGACGAGGCCGGGATCGCGGGCGGCGTGGTCGGCGGGTTCGCGCAGGGCGAGCCAGTCGGGGCTGAAGCCGGTCATGGCGTCCTATGGGCTCCTCAGGGCGGCGGCGACGGCGGCCGCGGTGTCGGGCCAGTCCGGCAGGCGCTGCCCGGCGGCCCAGGACGCGTCGGCGGCCTCGGCGCGGCGGGCGGGGTCGGCGATCAGGGCGCGCAGGGCGGCGGCGAGCGCCGGGGCGTCGCCGGGCGGCACCGCGAGCCCGGCCCCCGGCGGCACCGTCTCGGCGGCGGCGCCCCCGGTGGTGGCGACGAGCGGCAGGCCCCGCGCCAGGGCCTCGGCGAGCGCCATGCCGTAGCCCTCGAACAGCGAGGCCGAGACCGCGAGGTCGGCCCCGGCATGGAGGCGCTCGAGGGCGTCGGGCGTGACCGCTCCGGCGAGCGTGACGCGGTCGGCGAGGTTCAGGGAGGCGATCCGGTCGCGCAGGGCGGCGGCGCAATCCGGCGCCCGGTCGAGGCTGCCGGCGACCGTGAGCGACCAGTCGAGGTCGGTCAGGCCCGCCAGCGCCTCGACCAGGACGTCGGTGCCCTTGCGCGGCGTCACGGTGCCGACCGCGAGGAGCCGCACGCGCGGGTCCTTGCGCGGCATCACCCGGGCGGCGGGGGCGGTGCCGGGCTCGGCGACCGCGATGCGCTCCGGCGCGACGCCGAACTCGGCCGCGAGCAGGCGCGCGGTGTAGCGGCTCGTCGCGACGATCCGGTCGGCGAGCGCCAGGGCGGCGCGCTCGCCCGCGACCAGGGCCGCCGCACGCTCCGGCGCCAGCCCGGTCTCGTAGCCGAGGGGATGGTGGACGAGCGCCGAGACCGGCCGGCCGGCGGCGCGGATCACCTCCGGCGGCAACGCCCCGTAGGCGAGGCCGTCGACGAGGAGCGCGGACTCCGCTGGCACGTCCGCGAGGGCGGCGGCGGTGCGGGCGAGGTCGTCGGCGCCGGGATCCGGAAATGCGCCCGGCAGGGCGAGATGCGTGACCGCGACCCCCTGCGCCGGCAGGTGTCCCAGGAGCGCGCGGGCATAGGCATAGCCCCCGGTGGGGGCCGCGAGGTCGCCCGGGACGGCGAGGACGAGGCGCATCAGGCGAGCGGCGCCTCGAACCAGGCGCGCGCCAGGTGGGATTCGTGCAGGGTGACGCGGATCCGGCTCACGCCCTCGCCGCCGGGGCCGAGATCGCCGGCCCGGGTCGCCGCCGCCATCGCGGCGTGGATGTGCCCGCACAGGAACTCGGTGGTGGTGTTTTTTCCAGCGAAGTCCGGCAGGTCGTCGAGGTTGCGGTAGTTGAGCGGCGCCAGGATCGCCTTCAGCGCCTCGCCCGCCCGGCCGATATCGACCACCACCCCGTCCGGCGTCAGGGTCTCGCGGAAGAAGGCCACGTCGACCACGAAGGTCGCCCCGTGCAGGGCCTGCGCCGGCCCGAACAGCTCGCCCTTGAAGCTGTGGGCGATCATCACGTGGTCGCGGACCTCGACGGCGTACATGGGACGTCCTCTCAATAGCGGATCAGGGTGCACAGGCCCGGCGCGCCGGGCGCGAGCAGCCGGGGCAGGGCGCCGGGCAGGTCGGCGAAGGCGACCTCCTCGGTGAGGAGGGCGTCGAGGCGGGGATCGCGCAGCAGGGCGAGGGCCTTGGCGAGGCGCCGCCGGTGGCTCCAGCGCGGGCGGCGCGAGGCCGCCACCGCCCCGACCTGGCTCGCGACGAGGCGCAGGCGCCTGGCGTGGAAGGCGAGGCCGAGGGGTGCTGCGACCGGCTCGGCGCCGTACCAGCTCAGTTCGACGACCTGCCCCTCCTCGCCGGCGAGCGACAGGGCGAGGGCCAGCCCGGCCTCGCTGGCGCTGGCATGGAACACGATGTCGGCGTCGGGGATGGCCGCGTCCGGCAGGGCGAAGGGAAGGCCGAGCGCCCGCGCGGTCTCCGCCCGGGCGGGATCGCGGTCGATCAGGCCGATCTCCGCCCCCGGCAGACCGGCGCAGAGATGGGCGACGAGAAGCCCGACCACGCCGCCGCCCACCACGGCGATCCGGTCCCCGGGCCCGGCGCCCGACTCCCACACGGCGTTCAGCGCCGTCTCCATGTTGGCGGCGAGCACGGCGCGACGCGGCGGCAGGCCCTCGGGCAGCGGGCAGAGCGCCGCGGCAGGGGCATTGAACGCCTCCTGGTGCGGCTGGAGCGCGAAGACCGGCGTGCCGTCCTCCGTCTCGCCGACGGCGCAATAGCCGTACTTGACCGGGAAGGAGAAGGCGCCCTCCTGCGCCGGCGCCCGCATCCGCTCGGCCACCGCGTCGGGCACCCGCCCGTGGAAGACCAGCCGCTCGGTGCCGCGGCTCAGGGCCGTCCACAGGGTCCGCACCCGGACCGCGTCGGGACCGGGCGGGGGCAGGCGCTCTTGCCGCAGCTCCGCTTGCCCGGCTGCGCTATACCAGAGCGCCCGCACGGCCTTTGCCGTCCCGCTCCCGGATGCCTGACGATGCCGCACACCGACTCCTCGGTCGTCACCCTCGCGGAGGGGCCCGCCCGCGCTCCTCTCACGACGCCGACGGGCCTGCAAGCCTGCATCACCCTGCGTCGCCGCCGCCTCCTGGTGCTCGGGCTCACCCTCGCGACGATCCTCGGCCTCGCGGCGGCCCTGGGAATCGTCCTGGGGCAGGACGGGTTCGACGGGATCGACCTCGCGCTCCTCGCCTGCGGGCTCGCCACCCTGCCCTGGACGGTCCTGGGCTTCTGGAACGCCGCGATCGGCTTCCTGCTGCTGCGGGCCGGCCGCGCCGGGCTGATGGCGGCCGCGCCGCACGCCGCCGCGGGAGAGGCGGACGCCCCGCTCCACCTCGCCACCGCCGTGGTGATGACCCTGCGCAACGAGGATCCGGCCCGGGCGCTCGCCCGCCTCGCGCTCGTGCGCGAGAGCCTGGCCTGCACCGGCCACGGCGAGGCCTTCCGCTACCACGTGCTCAGCGACAGCGACGACCCCGCGGCGATCCGGGCCGAGGAGGCCGGCGTCGCGGCCTGGCGCGCCGGGCTCGGGGCCGACGAGGCCGCCCGCATCCATTACCGGCGCCGGTCCGCGAATACCGGCTACAAGGCCGGCAACCTGCAGGAGTTCTGCGCCGGCAGCGACGCCGACCTGATGCTGCCCCTCGATGCCGACAGCCTGATGACGGGACCGGCGATCCTGCGCCTCGTGCGGATCATGCAGGCGCATCCGCGCCTCGGCATCCTGCAGAGCCTGGCGGTGGGCGCGCCGGCCACGAGCGCCTTCGCCCGGCTGTTCCAGTTCGGCATGCGCCACGGCATGCTGCCCTACACGCTCGGCGCCGCCTGGTGGGGGGCGGAATGCGGCCCGTTCTGGGGCCACAACGCGGTGGTGCGCATCGCCCCCTTCGCGGCGCATTGCCGGCTGCCGCCCTTGCGCGGCGGCGGGGCGGTGCTGTCCCACGACCAGGTCGAGGCGGTGCTGATGCGCCGGGCCGGCTACGAGGTGCGGGTGCTGCCGATCGAGGAGGGCAGCTTCGAGGACAACCCGCCGAC
Organism: Methylobacterium sp. DB0501; assembly: GCF_011043735.1. Taxonomy (GTDB): domain Bacteria; phylum Pseudomonadota; class Alphaproteobacteria; order Rhizobiales; family Beijerinckiaceae; genus Methylobacterium; species Methylobacterium alsaeris. The sequence goes on from NZ_JAAKGV010000024.1 coordinate 5,211, forward strand.
CCTCCTCGACCACCTCACCCGCGACGCCCGCTGGTGCCGCGGCAACATGCAGTATTTGCGCCTGCCGGCCCTGCCGGGGCTCCTGCCGATGAGCCGGTTCCAGCTCGCCTGGGCGGTCCTGATGTTCCTCAACCCGCCGGCCCTGACGCTCGCCCTCCTGCTCCTGCCCTGGCGGGCCGCGACGCAAGGGCCGGCCCCGGGCGCCGGCGCGCTCTTCCTCGTCTGGCTGCTGCTCTCGCTGGCGCCGAAGCTCGCCGGCTACGCCGCCGTGCTGGCCGACGGGCAGGAGCGGGCGGCCCATGGCGGGGGCCTGCGCGTCCTCGCCGGGATGCTGGCCGAGATCGCGGCCTCGTTCCTGCTGCTCGGCGCCTCGTCGGTGCGGCTCACCGCGGTGCTGGTCGCGATGCTCGCCGGCCGCGCCGGGCTGTGGTCCGCGCAAGACCGGGACGCGCGGGGCCTGCGCTGGGGCGAGGCCGCCAGGGCCCTCTCCGGCGTCACGCTGTTCGGGCTCGTCGTCTGCGGGGCGCTCGCCGTCATCTCGCCGGCTCTGCTGGCCTGGAGCCTGCCGCTCACCCTCGGCAGCCTGCTCGCCATCCCGTTCGCGGTCCTCACCGCGGCGCCGGGTCTCGGCCGGGCCATGGTCCGGTCGGGCCTGTGCGCGACCCGGGAGGAGATCGCGCCGCCCTGGGAGATCGCGCGGCTCCGCACGGGCGGCGCGGAGCGCGGCGTCGCGTGAGGGCCGGGCCTTCGCGGCCCGGCCCGACCTCTGTGTCATACGACTTCCGATTGATTGCTTCGCAATGCGGAAGTTCGCTTCGCTCAAGCGCCGCGCGGGCTGGTGATACGAAGTCCGGAAGGAATCGTCCGGACTTCGTATCAGGCGGCGATCCAGGTGAAGCGCCCGGCCTCGTCCCAGGCGCAGGCCTCTCCGAGCGAGGCGGCGAACACGCCCGACAGGCGGGCGCGCTCGGCCTCGACCACCGGCCCGTCCACGGCCACCGGCCGGCAGCGGGCGGCGAGACCCGGCACGACGAAATCGGGGTTGTGCAGGGCGTGGTCGGAGCCTTCGGTGAAGAACGGCCGGTCGCCCCAGTCGAGGTAGCTCTCGGCGGGCAGGCCCTCGGCGAGCAGGATGTCGTGGCTGTCCAGCTCGACGTGCCAGTAGGTGATGGACGCCGCCGGCTCGCGGGCGATGCTGGTGCCGTTGATCAGGCACATGATCGGCACGAGGTGGCCGCCCGCGCCGTCCGCATCGGCCCCGACGAGGACCGGGTGGCCGGGGGAGAGGCGCAGGTCGCGGGACGGCAGCCCGGCCCCGAAGGCGCCGGCGCGGACGTGGACGGGCTGCTGGTCGTGGGGCAGGGCGGTGCCGGCGCCCGCGAGGGTGCGATGCCCGATCCAGACGATCGGCCGCAGGGCGCCGGAGGCGGTGACCGCGCGGTCGCCGACCCGCAGGTCCTCGACGGCCACCTCGCCGCGGGCGGTGCGGATCAGTGTGCCGGTGGTGAAGCAGACCGGGGCGTAATCGGTCGGCTTGTTGTTGTCGTCGAAGGTGACGCGCTGTCTCTCGGCCAGCGCCGTATTCGACAGGACGTAGCGCGTGGTCGGGTTGCTCGGGCTGTCCGTGAACTGGATCATGCTCGGCGAGTCGTACTGGGTCGCGTAGAGCGTCCTGGTGGTGGACGTGCTCTCGCCCGGGAAGATCCCGGACGCCTGGACGGTGTCGCCGACCTTGGTGACCGTGCCGGTCACCGTGATGTTCGAGGTCGAGACGTCGTCGAGGCCGAAGCCGGGCGACGGCGCTCCGTCATCCGAAGCGACGAACCCGGCGCCGTACACGGTATTGTTGAAGACCGGCATCGGATGATTCCTCCCCTTGTGTCGCAATGATCGATGGCACGGCGGGGCCGACCGCACGGATCGAGACCCCGCACGACGACATCGCCGACCGCGCGGTGCGCTTCGACGGCCGCAGCGGTGACGGACGCAGGGTAATCACGGAGCAGGGCTCGACGACAGCCGTGCTCCAGGGTCTATCCGCGCCTTTTCAAGGGGATGTGATTTTATTGCTACGATCTTGCCGGCCGTGGCGGGGCGTTTTCTCAGGAAGTTCTCATCGAAACTCTTCCGGAATTGCCACATATTCCCGGATCGATTGCCGGATATTCCCGGGGAGACATCCTCCCGGCGCCACCTGCGGCCGGTCCGCGGCCGTGGCCGTCTCCGGACGGACTCGTCCGGAAACGGGATCGCTCGGGCCGGAGCATGTCCGTGAAGGCCGCAGCCCGCAGAAGGGGGAGGGTTCGCCCGCGGCCGTCCTGGCGGGCAGTGACCAGGCGGCCGCCGAGGGAGGCGCTGCCGGCGCCTACCCCGCCTCTCCCCGGAACACCTCCTCCATCTCCCGCCGGAACCGGATCGCCGGGTCGTCGGCCGAGTACGACACGTCGTCCCAGCTCACCGGCGTCCCGGCGGCGACGGGCCGGGTGAGGGTGAGGCCGTGGGCGAGGCCGATCGGCAGGCCGCCGGCCTCGAGCGAGTCGCGGGCCGGCATCAGCCGGCCGTAGACCGTGTAGCCGCCCTCGCCGTCGAGGCGCTCGCCGGCCTTCAGGTCGCGCTTGGCGGTCGCCACCACGTCGCCGGAGAAGCCCCGGGTGGTGCCGGTGGGTTCGCCCCGCACCGCGATGCTGGCGACCGACAGGCCGAGCTCGAGCCCGATCAGGTGGTAGGGCTTGTACATCGCGCTGTAGGTGCCGCTCGGGTCGGTCTTCAGGCCGTACTCCGAAAAGCACCTGCGGACGTAGTCGGAGGGGGCCTCGAAGGTGGCGTAGACGCCCCAGCGCAGGTCGCGAAAGACCGGGCGGCCGTCGCGCTCCAGGGACGAGACCACCTCGACGGTGCCGTCCACCGGCAGGATGCCGCCGGCGGATCGGGGCTTCAGCAGGGTCGGCAGGTCATCGACGCCGCAGGCCGGGAAGGCGAGGCCGGCGGGCGGCGGGGTCAGGTCGCAGGCATTGGCGACTGCCGCCATCTCCAGCGCCGACTTGGTGCCGTCGAGGAAGGAGTTGAACATCTGCGGGTTGAAGTCGCCGCCGGCGACCTGCTCTGGCGTAAACCCGTAATGGCCCCAGACCGTGTCGGGGGTCGAGGCGTGGTAGACCGGCAGGTACTTGGTGCCCTTGCCGGCGCAGACCACCCGGAAGCCGGCCGTGCGGGCCCAGTCGACGATCTCGGCGATGAGCGCCGGCTGATCGCCGTAGGCGAAGGAATAGACGATGCCGGCCTCCGCCGCCCGGCGGGCGATCAGCGGGCCGGCCAGCGCATCGGCCTCGACATTGACCATCACGATGTGGCGCCCGTGCCGGCAGCAGGCCAGCGCGTGGCGGATGCCGGCGCCGGGATGGCCGGTCGCCTCGACGATCACCTCGATCCCGTCCGCGGCGATCAGGCCCTCGGCATCGTCCGTGAGGAAGGTCGTGCCGTTGCGCATCGCTTCGGCGGCGCTCGTCGCCCCGTAGCGCTCCGCCGGCCAGCCGACCCGGTCGAGGGCGGCCCGCGCCCGCTGCGGATCGAGATCGGCGATGCCGACGACGTGCAGGCCCGGCGTGCGCGGCGCCTGCGACAGGAACATCGAGCCGAACTTGCCGGCCCCGATCACCCCGATCCGCACCGGATTGCCGGCTTCGGCCCGCGCCGCGAGCTTGTGGTACAGGCTCATGTCATCCTCCCCGGACGGCCGGCGGCCGCCCATCCTTCCCGTCGGCGCTCATTCGGGCGCCGTTGCGTGAACCGTCACGGATCGGCAGCATCCGGTCAACCGGCGAAGGCCGCGCGGGGATGGGATGAAGGCATGACGTTCACATTCGCGCGGCTGACGCCGGAACTCCTGGTCACCGATCTCGCGCGCAGCCTGCATTTCCGGGTCGAGCTGATTGGCTTCCGGGTCGCCTTCGACCGGCCGCGAGCCTGGGGCAGCGGCCGTTGGGCGTGGGGTAAAATTTTTGGAACGCTCGCTCGGGATCGGGCCGAGGCCGCTCCTGCGCTCCAGGGCCGCGACAGTGGCACCGGAGTGCCCCGGCGGATGTGAATTCCGCCGGGAGAATCGCATCGGCACGCCCGCCTGATCCTCAGATCTCGATCTCCGTCCCCACCTCCATCACCTGCCGGGTCGGCACGCAGAAGAAGGCGCCGGTGCGCTCGCCGTTGCGCGCCATGAAGGCGAACAGGGCCTCGCGCCAGGCCGCCATGCCGCGGTGGTTGTGCTTCGGGATGACCGTCTCGTGGCCGATGAAGACCGTGACGTCCTCGACGAACTCGGCCGGAAGGCCGCGATGCGCCACCGCGCAGGCCAGCCCGTCGGGAATCGAGGCGTCCTCCATGTAGCCGTAGCGGAGCGTCACCCGGTAGAGGTCGGGGGCGATCCGGGTCACCTCGGCGCGCTCGGTGGCCGGCACGACCGGCTTCTCCTCGTAGAGGGCGGTGACGATGCTGCAGCGGGACGGCAGGGCGTGGCTGCGCTCCACCAGTCGGCTCATGTGGAGCGGGATGCCCTTGGTGGCCGAGGAGAGGAACGCCCCCGCCCCCGGCAGCCGGATCGGCGGATCGGCCCGCAGGGCGGCCAGGAACGCGCCCTCGTCCTGGCGGGCGTCGGCCCGGTAGGCCTCGATCAGGCGGTTGCCCTGGAGCCAGGTCAGCATCGTCACGGCGACGATCGCGGTGAGCACCAGGGGATACCAGCCGCCCTCGAACACCTTCACGCTGTTGGCCGACAGGAACACGAGGTCGATGATCAGGAACAGTCCGTTGACCACGAGGACGATCAGCAGGCTGTAGCCCCAGCGCCGGGCGATCAGGGCGGCGAGCAGGGTCGTGATCGCCATCAGGAGCGAGACCGCGATGCCGTAGGCGCCGGCGAGCGCGTCCGAGGTCTCGAAGATCAGGACGGCGCTCAGGGTCGCGGCGGCGAGCAGCCAGTTCACGATCGGCACGTAGATCTGGCCGCGCTCGTCCCGCGCCGTGTGGACGATGCGGATATAGGGCAGGAAACCGAGCTGGACCGCCTGCTGGGTCAGCGAGAACACGCCCGAGATGATCGCCTGCGAGGCGATGACGGTGGCGAGCGTGGCGAGCCCGATCAGCGGGTAATGCGCCCAGTTGGGGGCGAGGTGGTAGAACGGGTTCTCGATCGCGTCGGGCTCGGCGAGCAGCACCGCGCCCTGGCCGAAATAGTTGATGACGAGGGCCGGCAGCACCAGGACGAACCAGGCCAGCCGGATCGGCCGGGCGCCGAAATGGCCGAGATCGGCGTACATCGCCTCGCCGCCGGTCACCGCCAGGAAGGCGGCGCCGAGCATCGCGAAGCTGACGCCCCAGCCCGCATGGGTCAGGAAGTCGACCGCCTTCAACGGGTTGAGGGCGCCGAGGATCTGCGGCGCGTGCAGGATGCCGCCCAGACCCAGCACGGCGAGGACGCAGAACCACACCAGCATCACCGGCCCGAAGATCCGCCCGATGAAGTCCGCGCCCTTGCTCTGGATCAGGAACAGCCCGATCAGGATCACCAGCGTGATCGGCACCACCGCGCGGGCGAGCCCGGGTGCCTCGACCTTCAGGCCCTCGACGGCACTGAGCACCGAGATCGCCGGCGTGATCGCCCCGTCGCCGTAGAGGAGCGCGGCGCCGATCAGCCCGACGACGAGGAGGAGGCCGGCCCCGCTGCGCGGCTCGGCATGGCGGGCACCCAGCAGCGCCAGCATCGCCACGATGCCGCCCTCGCCGTGATTGTCGGCCCGCAGGATCAGCACGGCGTATTTGAGCGACACCACGACGAGGAGGGCCCACAGGATCAGCGACACCGCGCCGATCACCGCCGCGGGCTCGGCCTGGCCGTGGCCGGCGGCCCGCACCGCTTCCTTGAAGGCGTAGAGCGGGCTGGTGCCGATATCGCCGTAGACGACCCCGAGGGCGCCGAGCAGCAGAGCGGGCTTCAGGCGCCGGGCCGGCTCCGGGGCCGGTGCCGTCGACGATGTTTCCTCTTCCGTGCCGATGAGCTGGCCCACGGGTCGCCTCCGCCGGCACGCCCGGGCGCTCCGTCCCGCTGCCGCATGCAGGAACGCGGATCGGCGCGTCCGGCTCCGCCGCGGCGGCGGCCTAGGCGAGGACGCTATGCCGTGACGGCAGAGCACGGCCGCCCGGCGGGACCCTCCCGCTCCCCAGGCGTTGTCCCGCCGACCAAGTGCGAACAAAGGACCCGGGACATGACGGAAACCGTGCTGATCGTCGGCGCGAGCGGCATCGTCGGCAGCGCCGCGGCGGCGGTGATGAACGAGGCCGGATGGACGGTGCTGGGGCTCGCCCGCAACCCGTCGGCGCAGGTCGGCGTCGAGCCCGTCGCCGCCGACCTGCAGGACGCGGAGGGTCTCAAGGCCGCGCTGGCGCCGCACCGGCCGACCCGGGTGGTGCTCTCGACCTGGATGCGCCGGCCGACCGAGGCCGAGATGATCCGGGTCAACGGCGCGATGGTGCGCAACCTGCTCGACGCGTTGCAACCCGCCCGCAGCGTGCGCCACGTCGCCCTGGTGACGGGGCTGAAGCACTATCTCGGCCCGTTCGAGGCCTACGGGAAGGGTGCGGTGCCCCAGACCCCGTTCCGCGAGGAGCAGGGCCGGCTGCCGGTCGAGAACTTCTACTACGCGCAGGAGGACGAGGTCTTCGCCGCGGCCGGGCGCGACGGCTTCTCGTGGAGCGTGCACCGCCCGCACACCGTCATCGGCAAGGCGGTCGGCAACGCGATGAACATGGGCACCACGCTCGCGGTCTACGCCACACTCTGCCGCGAGACCGGCCGGCCGTTCCGCTTCCCCGGTTCCGCCATGCAGTGGAACGGGCTCACCGACATGACCGACGCGCGGCTGCTCGCCCGCCACCTGCTCTGGGCCTCCACGGCCCCCCAGGCGGCGAACCAGGACTTCAACGTGGTGAACGGCGACGTCTTCCGCTGGAGCTGGATGTGGGGCCGCCTCGCAGCCTGGTTCGGCCTCGAGCCCGCCCCCTTCGACGGCACGGTGCGCCCGCTGGAGGAGCAGATGGCCGGCGACGCCCCGCTCTGGGCCGAGATCGCGACGCGGCACGGCCTCGCCGAGCCGGATCTCGACCGTCTCGCCTCGCCCTGGCACACCGATGCCGATCTCGGCCGGCCGATCGAGGTCGTCACCGACATGAGCAAGAGCCGCCGCCTCGGCTTCCTCGACTACCAGCCGACCGACGACGCCTTCCTCGACCTGTTCGCGCGCCTGCGCGCGGACCGATTGATCCCCTGAGGTCTTGCAGCGCCCGGCCCCGGGCCGGGCGCTGACAAGCAGAACCCGTCCGATCAACCACGATCTGCAGCGAGATCGTAGGAATTGCTTCAGACCTCATCCTTACCCTGCCCGGGGTGAGGAGATACGAGAGAATGTCCATCAGGGCGCGCGTATTCGGGGGATTCGGGCTGATCCTCCTGCTGACGGTCGCGGTTGCGGCGATCGGGTGGCACAGCCTGACGGGCTTCGCCCGGCGGGTCGATACGGCCAATGCGGCGCAGTTGCTGGCGGGGGAGATCGGCGATCTCGCGCTGGCCACCGACCGCGCCCTCAAGAGCGACGATGCGCGCCGGGACGACGCCCTGCGGGCGGCGATCGGGCGGGTGCGGGCGAGCGCCGGCACCTTCTCGGGCCGCCTCAGCGACGACCCCAAGGCGGCGGAGGCGGCAGGTGGCATCGCCGGCGCGCTCGACGGGTTCGAGGCGGCAGTGAAGGCCCTCAACGCCCAGAAGGCGGCGACGCGGGCGCTCCAGGACCGCCACGCCGCCCTCATCGCCGACCTGCAGAAGACCGTGACCGGCATCGGCACGGCGCAGGAGCGCCAGCTCGCCGAGGCCGGCAAGGCCCTCGACAAGGCGCTCGCCGACCAGAAGGGCGCCACCAACACCGCCGTCGTCGTGGCCTTCGCGATCCGCTCGGCGCTCGAGATGCAGGTGCTGCAGGTCGCGTTCCTCGCCGGCGACGGCGAGGACGGCAAGCTGGAGATCCAGTCGAAGGTGAATTCCGTCGCCGTGCTGCTGCGCCGCCTCGGCGCCATGACCTCGCTCGAGACCGTCGAGCCGGCGCTGAAGGCCCTCGACGCGTATCAGGCCAAGATCGAGGAGCCGTTCGGGCCGGGCGGCCGGGCGGAGCGCGGCGAGGAACTCGCGCCGCTGTTCGCCAGCCTGATCGTCGGCCTGCGCCAGATCGAGCAGGCGCAGAACAACGCCCAGACCGCCGCCCAGGTGGTCTTGCGCCAGCAGCAGGACAAGGTCGCTTCGGGGACCGGTCTGCTCATCGCCAGCGGCAAGGCGATCTCCGCCGCCAAGGAGGCGCAGATGCAGGAGCAGCGCCTGATCCTGGTCCGCGACGCGGAGGCCGCCAAGGCGGTCGAGGCCGCCGCCGACACGCTGATCGACCAGGCCGAGACGATCCTCTACGGCGACATCGACGCCGCCGCCCAGACGGTGCTGCGCGATCTGACCGCGAAGGTGCGCGGGTTCCAGGCCAGCATCCCGGAGATCGTCAAGGCCAACGAGGCGCAAGCCAGGATCTTCGCCGACCTCGACCGCCGCTCGTCCGAGCTGGTCGCGGCCGCCCAGGGGATCGGCGCGAGCGAGCTGACCCAGCTCGCCGCCGAGCGCGACCGCGCCCTGTGGCTGCTCGCCGGCGGCGTCGGCCTCGCCTGCGCTATCGGCGCGGCTCTGGCCCTGCTGATCGGGCGCGGCATCACCCGGCCGATCGACCGGCTGTCGGGCGCGATGCGATCGCTCGCCGGCGGCGACCTCGCCACCGAGGTCCCGGATCAGGCGCGCCGCGACGAGATCGGCGCCATGGCGGGGACCGTGCGGGTGTTCCGCGAGGCCCTGCTCGCCAAGGACGCCGCCGACCGGGCCGCCGCTGCCGAGGCTGCCGCCAAGGCCGAGCGGGCCGCCCGCCTCGACGCGGTGACCCGCACCTTCGAGGCCAACGTGGTGGCGATGACCGCGACGCTCGCCGAGGCCGCCACCGGCATGGAGGCGACCGCCCGCACCATGACCCGGGCCGCCGAGACCACCAACGGCCGCTCGACCGAGGTGGCGGGCGCCGCCGAGCAGACGCTCGCCAACGTCCAGATGGTGGCGGCGGCGAGCGAGGAGCTGTCGGTCTCGATCGGCGGCATCGCCGCCCAGGTGGCCCAGTCGTCGGACATCGCCCGCGATGCGGTCGACCAGGCGCGCCGGACCGACGAGACGGTGCAGCGGCTGGTGAAGTCCGCCGACCAGATCGGCGACATCGTGAGCCTGATCTCGTCGATCGCCGGGCAGACCAACCTTCTGGCGCTCAACGCCACCATCGAGGCGGCGCGGGCCGGCGAGGCGGGCCGCGGCTTCGCGGTCGTCGCCGCCGAGGTCAAGGAGCTGGCGAGCCAGACGAGCCGCGCCACCGCCGAGATCGCCCAGCAGATCGGCCACATCCAGGAGACCACCGGCGGCGTCGTCCAGGCGATCCGGGACATCTCCGGAGTGATCGAGCGGATGTCGGAGATCGCCATGGGCGTGGCCGGCGCCGTCGACCAGCAGGGCTCGGCGACCCAGGAGATCGCCCGCAACGTCCAGCACGCGGCGCAAGGCACGCAGGCCGTGACGACCGGCATCGTGGCGGTGCAGCGCGAGGCCGGCAGCACGGGCGCTGCCGCGACGGAGGTGCTCGGCGCCGCCGACCGTCTCGGGCGCTATGCCGGCGAGCTGGAGCGCGAGGTGGCGGTGTTTTTGGAGGGGGTGAAGGCGGCCTGACGACGGGGCCGTCCACCCGGACCGGCGGCGGAACGATGCGAGGGGGCGGACGGGCGAGACCCCGTCCGCCCCCTCTCTCGCGTCGGAGGACCCCGACGGGTGTCGATGAGGCCTCTACGCCCCGACCCGCACCGTCAGCCCACCCAATCCCCCCAGCTCCGCCCGCACCACGTCCCCCGCCTCGATCGGCAGCGGCACCGTGGTGGTGCCGGTGGTGACGATCTCGCCCTTTCGCAGGGTCACGCCCTGCGCCGAGAGCGCGTTGGCGAGCCAGGTCAGGGCGAGGCGCGGGTCGTCGAGGGCGTTGCCGCCGCGGCCCTCATGGGGCTCGCGGCCTTCCGCGGCGATCCGGGTCGGGAGGGCGGCGAGGTCGAGGGCGCGCCAGCCCTCCGGCGCCGGGGGACCGAGGACGAAGAGGTGGGCGCAAGCATTATCGGCGATCAGGGCCGCCTCGCCGGCGCGCTCGAAGGCCTCCAGCCGCGAATCCGGGAACTCGATCGCCGGGTGGGCGCCGGCCACCGCCGCCATCACCTCCTCGACCGTGTAGGGCTCCGGGCGGGGCGGGAGGTCGGCTCCCATCCGGAACGCCACCTCGGGCTCGGCCACCCGCATCTGGTTGTGGGCGAGCGGCACCGGCTCGTCCGCGGACAGGACCTGCTCGGCGAGGAGCCGCCCGGCGAGCGGCCCGTCGGCGCCGATATGGCGCTGGCCGGCCAGGCTCGTGGCGGCGATCTTCCAGCCATAGAGGGCCGAGGCGCTGCGCGGCTCGAGCAAGGCCTGGATCCGGTAGGCGGCGGTGCGGTCGGGCGGCGCGAGTTCCGGCGGCAGGGCGGCAAGGAGGCGCCCCTCGCGCCAGTGCCGCCAGAGCAGGTCGGAGATCGCTTGCAAGGAGGTTCCTTGCAAGGAGGTCGCTTGCGACGAGGCCGCTTGGAGCGTCACGCGACCCTCCCGGTCAGGCCGCCATCGACGGGGAGCGCCACGCCGGTGATGTAGGCGGCCTCGTCGGAGGCCAGGAACAGGGCGGCGTTGGCGACGTCCCAGGCGGTGCCCATCCGGCCCATCGGGCAGGCGGCGTCGCGGGCGCGCACCATGTCGTCCGGGTCCTGGTACTGGCCGGAGATCTGCTGGTGGATCAGCGGCGTGTTCATCAGGCCGGGCATGATCGCGTTCGCGCGGATCCCGTCCTTCGCGTATTGCAGCGCGAGCCCTAAGGTAAAGTTGTTCACCGCGGCCTTGGCGGCATAGTAGGCGGCGTACGGATAGCCGGTGTAGCGGATCGCCGCCGCCGACGAGATGTTGACGATGCTGCCCGCGCGCTGCGCCAGCATGTGCGGCAGCACGTGCTTGCAGGTGAGGAAGCAGGTGGTGAGGTTGAGGTCGAGGGTGCGGTGCCAGTCGGCCTCGCTCAGCTCCACGGGACCGCCCATCTGGGCGTAGCCGACATTGTTGTGCAGCACGTCGATGCGGCCTTGCGCGGCCATCACCTCGGCGACGAGGGCCGCGACCGCGGCCGAATCGGTAGCGTCGCACGCCGCGGCCGTGGCGGCGCCGTCCTCGCGGCGGATGATCTCGGCCGTCTCTTCCGCCGCCTCGCGCCGTACGTCGACGCAGACCACCCGGGCGCCGTGGCGCGCGAAGGTCACCGCCGCGGCCTTGCCGTTGCCCCAGCCCGGCCCCGCCGAGCCGGCCCCAAACAGCAATGCCACCTTGCCCTCGAGCCGTCGCGAGCCCGGGACGCTCCCGCCCTCCGCCATGTCGGTCCTCCCTCGGCCCCCTGGGGGGAGCCATGTTGTCCTCACGCCTGTCGGCGCACCGGTTTCTTGTTGGGCGGCGCCTGTCGGCGCCTGCCGGCACAGCCTATAGAGATCGGAGACCGGCCGCAAAGTGAAGACGGCCCCGAGAGGAGACGCCATGCCGACCCGCATCATCGCCGAGACCCCGCCCCGCCTCTCCGCCGACCTGATCCGGCGCTTCGCCGCCGTGCCGGTCGCGGTGGTGGTCGATCTCCTGGAGGGGCGCACCCAGGTCGATCCGGCGATCCGGCCGCTGCGGCGCATCGCCGGGGGGCCGTCGCTCCTCGGCAGCGCCGTCACCGCTTTGTGCGACCCGAAGGATTACGGCGCCGTGCACCACGCCATCGCGGTGGCGCAGGCCGGCGACGTGGTGGTGATCGATGCCGGGGGACGCGGCGACGTCGCGATGATCGGCGACCTGCTCTCCACGGCCGCGCGGCGCAAGGGCATCGTCGGCCTTCTCGCCGACGCTGCGGTGCGCGACACCGGCATCCTCGGCCGCTGGAGCGATTTTTCGGTGTTCACCCGCCACGTCACGGCCCGCGGCCCGGCCTCGAAGGACGGTGGCACGGTCAACGCGCCGGTCACGATCGGCGGCGCGCCGGTCCGCCCCGGCGACCTGATCCTCGGCGACGACGACGGCGTCGTGGTGATCCCGCGCGAGGCGGCGGACGGCCTGATCGCGAGGGCCGAGGAGCGGGCCCAGGCCGAGATCGGCTGGGAGAAGCGGCTCTCGGCCGGCGAGACCACGCTGGCGGTGTTCGGGGTACCGGACGCGGTCCGGGGCTAGAGCACCGCCCGATCGCATTGCAACCGGGCGGTGCTCTAGGTCTTTGATTCGGCCGCGTTTTCTGCGACGAACCGGTCTCCACTTCGTCGGAAAAACGCTCTAACGCTCTCTCGCCTCATCGACCGTGACCCGGGGCACCGCGAAGCGGTCCCCGGTGCGGGCATAGAGGTCGCCGTAGAGCCGGCCCACCGGCAGGAAGGCGCCGTCGCGCAGGTGGCGCCCGTCCGGGGTGAACAGCGCGTCCTTCGCCTGCAGCGACACGACCTGCCCGAGCACGATCCGGCGCTCGGGCGAGAGGTCGATCACCGTATGGGTGCGGCAGCCGAGGCTCGCCGGCGCCTCGGCGATCCGCCCCGGCCGCACGCCGGTGCAGGGACGCAGCGTCAGCCCCGCCGCCGGGATCTCGCTCTCGCCGGGCGGAAACTCCGCGGCGCAGATATTCATCGCCGCGACCAGCCCCTCGTCGACGAGGTTGACGACGAACTCGCCGGTCTCGGCAATGGCGCGGGGCGTGTCCTTCAGGCTGCCATCGGAGCGCAGGTTGAAGCTCAGCGCCACGATCGGCGGCTCCTCGGCCAGCACCTGGAAGAAGCTGATCGGCGCCGCGTTGTCGGTGCCGTCGCCCGAGCGCGTGGTCACCAGGGCGATCGGCCGCGGAGTGACGAGGGCGGTGAGCAGGCGGTAGCGGTCGCGGGACGGGAGGTCGTCGAAGCGGAGGTCCATCGCAATCCGTCGGGAGGTGAGGCAGCGTCGGGGCGCGGGCAAGTTGCGGGCCACGCGGCGAAGGCCCGAGGCCGCGCGGGATATCACGGTCGACCGACCCTCCCGCCTCGTACGATCGAACCGACGACGGGACGCGTCGCACGTCCTGCCTCGACGGCTTCTGGCCAACAGCAACGCCGCGGACCGGCAATTGGCGCTGGCGGATGCCCGGGCGTGCCTCAATCATGCGAGCGACCCCGCATTTGAGATCAATCAGATGCGGGGCGACGAAGATTTGTCGGAAATTGTCAAAACCGGAGAGTTTATCTCGATCGTCGGTGCGGTCACTCCGCCTCCTGCAAGCTAAACTCCAATTCTATCGAGCATCCGCATCGCCTCCTCCTTTTGTCGACGAAACATCTCGGTCGAGCCTTTCAAATATGGCCATGAGTAAGCCTTTCGTCAAGGAAACGATGTGCGAGATCGCTCCGGCAACGACGTCGGGGCGCATCACTTCATATTAACATTGAATTAAGAAAATGCTGCCTGCGTACTCCATTCCCGGTCTGGTTTCATGACGGCGGCAAGGCAGATTTCCGCGGCGGCATGTGCACGCCGTTGGCGCCGCCCGCTCTCCGGTTCGAGAGCCGAGCCGGACAGCAGACAGCGGCGCGCGTCCGGCGCATGATGCCCGAAAACCAGCGGGAGGCGGTCATGACGGAGACCTGGATCGAGGCGGCCCTGAACGGGCCATGGGGGCGCGAGCGCCAGCCCGGCATCCCGATCACCGTCGACGAGGTGGTGGCCGACGGGCTCGCCGCGGTCGCGGAAGGCGCGGCGATCGTCCACGTCCACGCCTACGATCCCGGGACCGGGCGCCAGAACGACGCCTGGGAGACCTATGCCCGCATCATCGAGGGCATCCGGGCGAAATCCGACGCCATCGTCTACCCGACGATCCCGCTCGCCGGCTCCGACTACGCCGCCAGCGCGGCGATCCGCTACGCCCATACCGAGGAGCTGGCCCGGCGCGGCCTGATCGAGTGGGCGGTGTGCGATCCCGGCTCGACCACCTTCCTGCGCCACGACGAAGCGTCGGACGAGGCGAGCGGCTTCGTCTACCAGAACCCGATGGCCGACATCCGCGAGGGCCTGCGCATCGCCCGCACCCACCGGATCCGCCCCGGCTACGCCATCTACGAGCCGGGCTTCACCCGCCTCGGCGCGGCGCTCGCCGCCCTGGAGCCGCGCCCGCCGGTGCCGGTCTACCGCTTCATGTTCTCGGACGAGTTCGCGTGGGGCTTCCCGCCGCGGCCGGGCTATCTCGACGCGCATCTGGCCCTACTGGCCGAATGCGCGCCCGGCGCGCCCTGGATGGTGGCGGGTCTCGGCGTCGATATCCTGCCGCTGGTGCCGGCGGCGGTCTCCCGCGGCGGGCATGTCCGGGTCGGGCTGGAGGACGCGCCATGGGGAAGCGGGCAGGGCAACCGGGCCTGGGTCGCGGCGGCGCGGCGGGCGATCGAGGCGGCCGGAGGGCGGGTGGCCGATGCCGCGGCTTTGCGGCGGGATCTGGCAGTGCGGGACGGGGTCGGGTGAGGGACCCGCGCGCCCCCGTCGACAAGATCCTGTTCTCGCGCAGCACTGCCAACCCTCGGCGACATCCCGGGTTCTCGCCTTCGGCGAGCCCCGTGGATGACGAGGAAGGTGAAAGGACCGTCATGCGAGGCGAATGACGGTCGGAGGACCGATCACGCCGCCCGCAACGTCTCGATCTGCGCCAGGGCCGCCGCCCGCGCCGCCTCGATCCGGCACTGGAGGTCCGGCAGGTCGGCGCCGGCGCGGCAGGCTTCCTCGATCTCGCGGCAGAGATCGGACAGGCCGGTGAAGCCGAGGAGCCCGGCGGCCGAGATCATCGCGTGGGCGTCGTGGGCGAGGCCGGCGCGGTCGCCGCTGCGGGCGCGGAAGCGCTGCTCCAGCTCCGCCGCGAGGAGCCCGAGGAGGGCGTCGATCCGCTCCGGGCCCATCAGCGTGCGGGCCTCCGCGAAGGCCTCGGCATCGACCAGCACCGGGACCGGGACGGGGCCGCCGCCATCGGCGCGGTGGCGGGCGATCGCCGCAGCGAGCTCGGCGCGCTTGAACGGCTTGCCGACATGGCCGTCCATCCCGGCGGCCCGGAAGGTCTCGAGCTGGGCCGGCAGCACGTTGGCGGTCATCGCGACGATCGGCACCGTGCCGACCGGTTCGGGCAGGGCCCGGATCGCCCGCGTGGCGGTGATCCCGTCCATGCCGGGCATCTGCACGTCCATCAGCACGAGGTCGTAGGGCTTGGCCCGCACCGCCTCGATCGCCGCCGCGCCGTCGCCGGCGACGTCGACGCTGTGGCCGTCGGCCTCCAGCACCGCCCGGGCGAGGTCCTGGTTGATCGGCACGTCCTCGACGAGGAGCAGGCGGGCCGGGCGCACCGGCTCGGGCCGGCCCGCCGCCTCCTCGGCCGCCGGGGCCGGGCAGGCCGGGAGCCGCACCCGGAACCAGAAGGTCGAGCCCGCACCCGGCCGGCTCTCGACGCCGATCGTGCCCCCCATCAGATCGACCAGACCCTTGCAGATGGCGAGGCCCAAGCCGCTGCCGCCGTATTGCCGGCGGATCGAGCCGTCGACCTGGCTGAAGCGCTGGAACAGGCGGCCGTGCTGCTCGGGGGCGATGCCGATGCCGGTGTCGGAGACCGAGAAGCGCAACGTCCCGCCCTCGGCCTCGACCCGCACCGCGACCCGGCCGGCGGGGGTGAACTTGACCGCGTTGTTGAGGAGGTTGAGCAGGATCTGGCGCAGCCGGTCGGGATCGCCCCGGACCCAGTCCGGCACGGTCGCATCGAGGGCGACGTCGAGGGCGAGGCCCTTGGGCTCGGACAGGCCGCGCACGATCGAGGCGGCGTTGTCGATGAGCGCCGCGGGGGCGAAGGGCACCTCGGCCAGCGCGATGCCGCCGGCCTCGATGCGCGAGAAGTCGAGGATGTCGTCGACGACGGTCAGCAGCGCCCCGCCGGCGGCGGCGATCCGGTCGACGTAGCGGCGGTGCCGGCCCGGCAGGGTGCGGTCGGCGAGCAGCAGGTCGGCATAGCCGATGACGCCGTTCAGCGGCGTGCGGATCTCGTGGCTCATCGAGGCCAGGAAGTCGGTCTTGGCCTGGCTCGCCCGCTCGGCGGTGATCCGGGCCTCTTCGAGGGCGCGAGCGTGGCGCTGGCGCTCGCCGACGTCGCGGAAGGTCGCGATGATCGCCGGCTCCCCCGGGGCGGCGCCCGGGATGCGCCGGAACGCCCCCTCGACCCAGACCCAGGACCCGCTGCGGTGGCGGGCGCGGCAGACGACGCTCACCTGCGTCTCGCCGGCCGCGAGGCGGCGGGCCTGGGTCACCAGGAGGGCGAGGTCCTCGCGGTGGACGCAGTCGCGCAGGCGCATCGCGGCGGCCTCCTCCGGCATGTAGCCGAGCAGGCGCCGCACCGCCGGCGAGACGTAGCTGCGCCGGCCGTCGTCGTGGGCGAGCACGATGAGTTCGCTGGTGTTCTCGGCCAGCAGCCGGTAGCGCGCCTCGCCGGCCGAGAGCATGCCGGCGGCGCGCCGCGCCTCCTCGAGGTCGCGGTGGCGCGTCAGCGCCCGGGTCAGCCCGAAGCCGAGGCCGACCAGCACGGCGCTGATCCCGAGCACGATCGCGGCATCCTGGCGGACGCCGTCGCGCCAGGCCGCCAGCGTCTCGTCCTTCGACAGGCCGGTGGTGACGAGGAGCGGCGCGCCGGCGACGCGCTGGAAGCTGCCGTAGCGCGGCACGCCGTCGATCGGCGAGGCGCTGCCGTCGAAGGTGCCGCCGGCCGCGCCGGCCGCGGCCCGCATCAGGGAGCCGCCGGCGACGCTCGACCCGACCTTGTCCGGCACGTAGGGGTGGCGCACCAGGACCACGCCGTCGCTGCGCAGGAGCCCGATGGCGCCGTTGGCCCCGAGATCGAGCTGGCCGTAGAGCCGTTGCAGCTCGGTCAGCGAGAGGTCGGCCACCGCGACCAGCGGCGTCTCGCCCGGGCGCGGCGTCACCATCCGGGCGACGCTGACGAACCAGGTATCGGCCGGCCCGACCCGGGTCGGCGAGCCGATCGCGAGCTCGGACTGGCCCATCGCCAGGGCGGCCCGGATCAGCCCGGCATCGGTGGAGCGGCCCTCGGCTCCGGCCCCGCCCTGGCCGAACAGCACGCCCGCCGTGGTGCCGTCGAGCACCCGCACGGCCATCACCGCCGGGATATGGGCCATCAGGCCGGACAGGAGCTGGCGGGTATAGGCCTGGCTCGCCCCGAAGGTGTGGGCGTCGACCCGCGCGGCGGCGGCGCTGAGCAGCATGTCGACCGAGGAGACGAGGCGGTTCGCCTCCTGGCCCAGTGCCTGCACCACCGCCTCGGCGGTGCTGCGGGCGTCGCGGATCGTGCGCTCGTAGTCGCGGGTGTCGGTCCAGACCGTGACCGTGGCGAGCCCGAGGCAGGTCGTCACGACGCCCGCCCAGACGCCGCCGACGAGAGAGCGGTAGGACCGTTTCAGGTTCATCTCACGCGCGCCCGTGCCCCGCGCGCCCCGTCCGGGCGCCGGCAAGGGCATTCCGGGCGGGCCGCACGACAGGCGTACGGAACCGACCGTCCCGCGGCAAGGGAATCTTGTCAGAGCAAGTGTGGCCGCGGGACGGGGTTCGGGCCGTTACGGCGCCTCGAAGCGGATCGGCTGGGCGCCCTTGAGCAAGGTCATGCGGCCGAGGTCGTAGACGTGCTCGATGCCGGTGGTGATGGTCAGGAAGTGGTTGCCGGCGAGCTGGCCGACCTTGCTGGCGAAGTGCACGCCGCCATAGGCGAGCAGGATCTCGGTCTCGCTGATGCCGCCCGGATAGAGGATCATCTGGCCCGGGGCCGGATAGCTGGTGTGGTTCTCGTAGCCGACGCCGAAATCGAGGTCGCCGAGGGGCATCCACACGCCCTCGCCGCTCCAGCGCACGTGGATGACCTCGCTCACGAAGGGCAGCGCCTTGAGGAAGGCGGCGCAGGTCTGGGGCGCCTTCTCGAGCTCGAGCCGGCCGACGAGGTCGAACGGGCCGGCCTTGATCTTCAGTTCCTTCACGGGGATTCTCCTTGGTGGGTGGTGGATCGGGGGCTGCCCCCAGAAGCGAGGGCCGGGCCAGACATCACGGCCGCAGCGATCCCGGCCTCAGGTGGCGCAGCACGTCGACGAGCAGGCGCGTGGCGACGTCGACATCGGCCTCGGTGACCGATTCGGCCGGGGAGTGGCTGAGCCCGCCGGCGCAGCGCACGAACAGCATGGCGATGGGGCACAGGCCGGCGAGCGCGAGGCCGTCATGGCCGGCCCCGCTCGGCAGGCGCAACGGGGCGAGGCCCAGCCGCGCGATGCCCTCGGCCAGCGCGTCCATCAGCCCGGGCGCGCAGGCGGCGGCGGGCTCGTCGTAGCTCCCTTGCGCGGTCGCCGTCACGCCGCGGCGGGCGGCGATCGCCTCCCAGGTCTCGCGCAGGCGCGCGAGGGCGGCGTGGCGCACGGAATCGGCCGGGCTGCGCAGGTCGAGGCTGAACCGGGTGCAGGCCGGAATGACGTTGACGGCGCCCCGCGGCACCTCGATCTGGCCGACCGTGGCGACGAGGTCCGGGGTGGCGTTGGCCTCGGCCTCGACCGCCAGCACCATCTCGGCCGCCGCCGCCAGGGCGTCGCGGCGCAACGACATCGGCACCGTGCCGGCATGGCCCGCCCGGCCCTCGACCGTGACGACGAGGCGGCTCGCCCCGGCGATGGCCGAGACGATGCCGACCGGAAGCCCCGCATCCTCCAGGACCGGGCCCTGCTCGATATGGACCTCGAGGTAGCCCAAGGTCGCGGCCGGATCGCGGGCGAGGCCGGCCAGCCCGGCGGGGTCGCAGCCGAATGCGGTGAGCGCCTGCGCGAGGCTCACCCCGTCGGCGTCGCGGGCCTCCAGGGCATCGGGCCGGACCAAGCCGGCGAGCGCCCGCGAGCCGGTGAGGGTGACGGGAAAGCGCACGCCTTCCTCGTCGCCGAAGGCCAGCACCTCGATGGCGAAGGGCAGGCGCTCGCCGGCTCTGTGCAGTTCCTCCACGGCGGCGATCGCCACCACGACGCCGAGAGCGCCGTCGTAGCGGCCGGCATTGCGCACGGTGTCGATGTGGGAGCCGAGGAGCAGGGTCGGAGCACCCGGCACGGCCGCCTCGTAGCGGCCGATCACCGTGGCAGCGGCGTCGCGCCGGACCGCCATGCCGGCCGCGTCCATCCAGCCCGTCACCTGCCGGGCGGCGGCGGCGTGGGCGGGGGTGAGGTAGAGGCGGGTGAGCGCGTCGGGCTCGGCGCTGGAGCGCGCGAGGTCGTCGAGGCGGGCCATCACGCCCGCGCCGAGGGTCGTGTCGGTGTGCTGCATGGCGGTCGTCCGATCAGGGCCTCTGGGGTATGGCCGGAGCGCTCGCCTGTCCAGCTTCGGCGGGCGCCGCCGGCACGGCGTCGGTCGAGACCGGGATCTCGCCGTCGAGGACCCGGCGGGCCCGCTCGCGGTCGATGTCGCCCTCCCAGGCGGCCACCACCACGGTCGCCACGCAATTGCCCACGAGGTTGCCGAGCGCCCGGGCGATGCCGATGAACCAGTCGACCGAGAGGACCAGCACGAGGCCGATCACCGGGATCGCCGGCACCGCCGAGAGCGTGGCGGCCAGCACCACGATCGCCGAGCCCGGGACGCCGTGGGCGCCCTTCGAGGTGAGGAGCGAGATGCCGAGGATCAGCGCGAGGTCGTGGAACGACAAGGCTGTGCCGGTGGCCTGGGCGATGAACACCGTCGCCAGGGTGAGGTAGAGCGAGAAGGCGTCGAGGTTGAACGAGTAGCCGGTCGGGATGACGAGGCCGACGGTCGAATCGCGGATCCCCAGGCCTTCGAGCTTGCGCATCACCTGCGGCAGCACGCTGTCCGACGAGGCGGTGCCGGCCACCACCAGCAATTCCTCGCGCAGGTAGGCGAGGAGCTTGAACAGGCTGAAGCCGGCCAGCCGCAGGATGCCGCCGAGCACCACGACCACGAACAGCGCGACGCCGGCATAGAACGTCGCCACGAGCTTGCCGAGCTGCAGGAGCGAGCCGGCGCCGTAGCGCCCGACCGTGAACGCCACCGCGCCGAGCACGCCCAGCGGCGCCAGCCGGACGATGAGGCCGATCACCCGGAACAGCACCGCGGTGATCCGCTCGATCGACAGGGCGAGCGGCCGGCCGCTCTCGCCCATGAGCGACAGCCCGGCGCCGAACAGCACCGCGATGATCAGCACCTGCAGGATGTCGCCGCGGGTGAAGGCGTCGAAGATCGTGGTCGGGATGAGCTTGAGCAGGAACTCGGTGGTGTTGGTGACCTGCCCGACATTCGCCGTGTAGCCGGCGATCGCCTTGGCATCGAGGGCGGCGGGATCGATCCCCATGCCTTCGCCCGGGCGGACCAGATCGGCGAGGACGAGGCCGAGCAGGAGGGCCACCGTCGTCACCGCCTCGAAGTAGACCAGCGCCTTCAGGCCGACGCGGCCGACCTTGCGCAGGTCGCCGGCGCCGACGATGCCGTGCACCACGACGCCGAAGACCAGCGGCGCGATCGCCATCTTGATGAGCTTGATGAAGCCGTCGCCGAGCGGCTTCAACGCCACCGCGAAGCCCGGCCAGACGATCCCCACCACCACGCCGAGCACCAGGGCGGCCACGACCTGACCGAACAGCGAGCGGAGGAAGCGGGGCATCGGCGGGTCCTTCCCGGGGGATGCCGGTCCCGGGCGGGGGCCTTGCGCCCCTCTCGCCGGTCCGGGACCGGACGCCTACCGTTGGGGCGGCCTCGCCTGGACGTCCAATATTCCGTTGCGTATGATCCAGTCGTCTTTCGTCTGGATACGGTCCGGAAACGCCCGTCTCGGAGTCGGTCCCCGTTGGAGCTGCGGCACCTGCGCTACTTCGTGGCGGTGGCGGAATCCCTGAGCTTCACCGCGGCGGCGGAGCGGCTCGGCGTGTCGCAGCCGCCGCTGAGCCAGCAGGTCCGCGACCTCGAGGCGGAGCTCGGCACGCCGCTCCTCTGGCGCACCAGCCGCAGCGTCGCCCTCACCCCCGCCGGCGCCGCCTTCCTGCCCCGCGCCCGCGCCATCCTGGCCCAGGTCGAGGAGGCATCCGCCGAGGCGAGGGCGGTCGGGGCCGGACGCACCGGCACCCTCGATCTCGGGCTCACCGGCTCGATCCTGGCAGGCCCCCTCGGGCGGCTGATCCGGCTCTTCGGCGAGCGCTACCCCGCCGTGCTGGTGCGCCTGCACGAGATGCCGCCGGGCGAGCAGCCGGCGGCGCTCCACGCCCACCGCACCGATCTCGGCTTCCTGCGCCACCCGCCGGACGATCCCTCGTTGCGCCGCTTGCGCGCCTGGCCCGAGGCGGTCGGCGTCGCCCTTCCGGCGGGGCACCGCCTGGCGTCCCGCCGCGAGATCGCCTTGAGCGACCTGTCCGGGGAGGCCTTCGTCTCGCTGCGCCTGCGCGATTCGCGCTTCGCCACCTCGTTGCGCGACGCCTGCCTCGCCGCCGGCTTCGCGCCGCGGCTGGTGCAGCAGGTGGTCGAATCGGCCTCGCTGGTGAACCTCGTGGCGGCGGGTCTCGGCGTCGCCCTGGTGCCGGAATCGGTCGGCGCCCTGCCGCGGCCCGACATCGCCTACCGCCCCCTCGCCGCGCCGGCCCCGGCCGCCGACGTCTTCGCCCTCTACCGGGCGCCGGCGAGCGCCGTCACCGAGAACTTCCTCGCGCTGATGCGGGAGCACGCCGGCGCGGCCGCGTAGGGTTTCTGAAATCTTCCCCGGGCGATAAGCAGGGGCCCCGCATGCCGCGGGACCGTGATTGCCGAGGGAATCCGAGGATCTGCGCATGACCGAGAAGACCCGCGTCGCCGTCCTGTACGGCGGCAGATCCGGCGAGCACGAGGTCTCGCTGCGCTCCGCCGCCTCGGTGGTGCGCCACCTCGACCGCACCCGCTTCGAGGTGATCCCGGTCAGCATCGACAAGGCCGGCCGCTGGCAGCGCCACGACCTGCGCCGGATCGGGCAGACCGGCGACGAGGTCCTGGCGATCCCGCCGGAGAGCCCCGAGGTGCGCCTGGCGCAAGGGGACGGCGAAGGGTCCGGCGGCCGCGCCGCCGTGGTCGGCCTCGACGGGGCCCGGGAGCGCACCGAGATCGACGTGGTGTTCCCGGTCCTGCACGGGCCGCTCTGCGAGGACGGAACCCTGCAGGGCCTGCTGGAGCTGACCGGGACCGCCTATGTCGGCTCGGGCGTGATGGCCTCGGCGGTCGGGATGGACAAGGACGTCACCAAGCGTCTCGCCGGCCTCGCCGGCATCCCGATCGCCCCCTACCGCGCCTTCACCCGGCGGGCCTACGAGCGCGGCGCGGTCTCCCTCGACGAGATCGCCGCGACCCTGACGCTGCCGGTCTTCGTCAAGCCGTGCAACATGGGCTCGAGCGTCGGCATCCATAAGGTCAAGGCCTGGGCCGACCTGCCCGCGGCGCTCGCCGACGCCTTCCGATACGACACCAAGGTGCTGGTCGAGCAGGGCATCGACGCCCGCGAGATCGAGGTGGCGGTGCTCGACGGCGATCCGCCCTTCGTCAGCGTCGCCAGCGAGCTGAACCCGCAGGCTCATCACGACTTCTACTCCTACGCCGCCAAGTACCTCGATCCCGAGGGCGCCACCGTCGACCTGCCGGCCAATATCGGCCCGGAGCAGATGGAGCGGGTGCGGGAACTGGCGCTGCGGGCCTTCGAGGCGCTCGAATGCAGCGGCCTTGCCCGCGTCGACTTCTTCCTCGACCGGCAGGGCGGCGACTTCTACCTCAACGAGATCAACACCCTGCCGGGCTTCACCTCGATCAGCATGTACCCGAAGATGATGGAGGCCTCCGGAGTCTCGTATCCGGAGCTCCTGACGCGGCTGGTCGATCTGGCGCTGGAGCGGCACCGGACGCGGCGCGGGCTGACGCGCGAGTTCGAGGGGTAGGGTCTGGTGGGCCGGGGATCGGGTTTTTTAAGTCTCCCGGCCTGCTCGTGCGCGGCCCGCGCGCACCGTGATGCGGGCCGGCGCCCCGCTCGCGCGCCGGGTCGCGCGACGCCGTTCCAGGTGGCGCCCTGCACGATGCGCGCGATCCCTCCGGACGCGTGGCTCCCTTGTCCCGACCCCTGCTGACGCAGGGGCCGCCCTCCTCCGCGGAGCGACGGCCGGAGCATGATCCGTGAAGGCCGCAGCCCGCGGAGGCGGGGCAGGGCGCGCTACACCTGGAACGCCTCGTCCACCGGCACCTGCATTCCGGTCACCAGGGCGTTGGTCAGGTTCGCCATGCCGATCACCGCCAGCAACTCCCCGTGCTGCGCCTCGGTCATGCCCTTGGCCCGCGCCGCGGCGGTATGGGAGTGGATGCAGTAGCTGCAGCCGTTGGCGGTCGAGACCGCGATGTAGATCAGCTCCTTGGTCAGCGGGTCGAGGGCGCCGTCGGCGGCCATGACCTGCTTGAGGTCGGCCCAGGTCCGCTCCAGCACGGCCGGCTGGTTGGCGAGCGCGCGCCAGAAATTGTTGATGAAGTCCGAGCGGCGGACCGCCCGGATGTCGTCGAACACCGCCTTGACGCGGGGATCGGCTTCCGCCTCCGCGTCGCTCCACAGTCTCACGGTCGCCATGCTGGTCCTCCCGGGGAAGCCGGCATGGTCCGTCAGCCGGCGTCCCGCGTCGAGGGCGTCAGCGCCGCCGCGTCGAAGCCGTCCGGCACCCGGCCCGACGGGGTGGCGAGCGCGTAGGGCCCGCGGGCGAGGAAGCGACCCGAGCCGGGCTCGGCCAGGACCTGCCCGTCGCGCACCGCGATCTCGCCGCGCCGGATGGTCATGGTGGGCGCTCCCTTGAGGCGCATCCCCTCCCAGGGCGTGTAGTCGATGGCGTGGTGCAGGTCGGCGTTGGTCAGCGTGCGCTCGGCATCGGGGTTCCACAGCACGAGGTCGGCGTCCGCCCCGGGCGCCAGCGTGCCCTTGCGCCCGGCGAGGCCGAACAGCCGGGCGGCGTTGGTCGAGGTCAGGCGCACGAAGGTCGGCAGGTCGATGCGCCCGGCCGCGACGCCCTCGGAGAAGAGCACCGGCAGCCGGGTCTCGATGCCCGGCACCCCGTTCGGGATCGCGTTGAAGGCCGGCATCCCGTCCGGCCGGGCCTTCGCCCCGCCCTGGCCGTAGCCGCTGCTGCCCGGATCGCGCTTGGCGGTGGCGAAGGAGAAGCCGCAATGGTCGGAGGAGACGACGTCGAGCGTGCCCTCGCGGAGGCGCGACCAGATCCGCTCGGATTCGCCGGGCGCCCGGAGCGCGGGCGAGCACACCACCTTGGCGCCCTCGAAATCGGGCTTCGCCAGGTCGTCGGTCGAGAGGGTCAGGTATTGCGGGCAGGTCTCGCCCCAGACCTTCACGCCGCGGGCGCGCGCCCGGGCGATCTCCTCGGCCGCCTCGTCGCAGGAGACGTGGAAGACCTGGATCGGCTGGTCGACGAGTTCGGCGAGCGCGATGGCGCGGTGGGTCGCCTCGCGCTCGACCACCGGCGGACGGGCCCAGGCGTGCTGGAGCGGATCGGTGAGGCCGGCGTCCAGGAGGGCGCGGATGCGCCAGCCGATGGCGTCGTAGTTCTCGCAATGCACGGTCACGAAGGCGCCGAGGCGCCGCGCGGTCGCCAGCACCTCGAGGAACTGCCCGTCGGTGAGGCGCAGGGGATCGTAGGTGAGGAAGACCTTGAGGCTGCGGATGCCGCGGGCGACGAGGGCCGGCACCTCGCGCTCCAGCACGTCGGGCGTCGGATCGGTGATGATCTGGTGGAAGCTGTAATCGGCGCGCGAGGCCCGGGCGCGGGCCTCGTAACCGGTCGCCGTGGCGGCGATCGGGTGACCCTTCCATTGCGGCACGAAGCAGATGAACGAGGTGGTGCCGCCGGCGAGCGCTGCGGCCGAGCCGCTCGAAAAGCTCTCCTCCTGCACGCCGCCGCCCTCGGAGGGCTCCTCGATGTGGCAATGCGGGTCGAGGCCGCCCGGCGTGACGACGAGGCCCTTGGCGTCGATCTCGTCCCGACCGCGCCTGAGATTCCGGCCCAAAGCCGCGATCACCCCGTCGCGCACGCCGAGATCGGCCTCGAACACCTCGGCCGGTCCGGCGAGGGTCGCGCCCCGCACCACCAGGTCGTAGTCGAAATCGTGGCTCGACATCGTGAAGGCCCTCCCTGTCTGCAGGGGTGGTGAAACCGCTCGAGCGGGCTGTCAATTCCGGCCCGGCGGCGACCGGTCCGGGTGCCGGTGGCGTGGGCAGCAAGCCCGCAATTCGGGCACGAGCACGCCGCCCCGGCCCGTCCGGGCGGCACCTGACCCAAGGGCCGGTTTGACAATGTTTCCGGGCCGGCGGACAAGGACGGCACCGCAGAGGTTCCGGCCGTGCCGAGCCGACGGGGATCCCGCCGGCCGTACGCGCACAAGGCCGCCCGCGGCTCACCTGTGGAGGAACCCTCGATGACGATTCGGTTGGATGCCCCGAACCGGCGCGGCCTCATGCTCGGCGCGGCGGCGGCCGCGGTCACGGCCGGGTTGCCGGGCGCGGCGAACGCCAAGGCGCCGATGCTGCGCAGCCAGAGCCCCTACTTCTACCGCTTCACCCTGGGCGACGCCGAGGCCACCATGGTCTCCGACGGCACGCTGCCGCTGGGCGACCCCCACGCCAACTTCCTCGGCCTCACCCCGGCCGAGATGGACGCGCAGCTGACCGGCAACTTCCTGCCGCTCTCCAACGCGGTGCTGGAGCAGAACATCCTGATCCTCAACACCGGCAGCAAGCTGGTGCTGTTCGATACCGGGATGGGCTCGCTCAAGCTGTTCGGGCCGACCACCGGCAAGCTCCTCACCACGATGCGCCAGGCCGGCATCGACCCGAAGGACATCGACGCCGTGGTGATGAGCCACGCCCATGTCGACCATTGCGGCGGCTGCGTCGGCGACGACGGCACGCCGCACTTCCCCAACGCCCAGTTCTACATCTCGCAGGCCGATTTCGACTACTGGACCGATCCCGCCAAGGTGCCGGCCTCGTTCGGCGCCTTCCTCGACACGGCGCGCAAGAACCTGCTGCCGATCCGCGACCGCCTCGTCTTCGTCAAGGACGGGCAGGAATTCCTGCCCGGCATCCAGGCCCTGGCGGCGCCGGGCCACAGCATCGGCCATACGATGTTCATGATCACCTCGGGCAAGGACAGCCTCTGCTACCTCGGCGACCTGACGCACCATCCGGTGCTGCTGATGGAGAAGCCGCTGACCGAGTTCGCCTACGACACCGACCCGAAGCAATCGGCCCAGACCCGGCTCAAGATGCTGACCATGCTGGCCAAGAACCGCATCCCGGTCCTGGCCTACCACTTCGCCTGGCCGGGCATCGGCCACGTCGCGGAGAACGGGCAGGGCGGGTTCCGGTATTACCCGCAGGCGATGAAGATGGAGCTGTAGGGGCGGCGCTCAGCGCTCCCACGCCATCCCGGCGAGGCGCGGGTCGTCGAAGGCCTCGCGGGCGAAGGCGAGCCGCAGGGTCGGAAACTCCCGGATCGCGCGGATGCCCGCCGATCCGGGATGGATGCGCCAGGTCTGCCGGTCGACGATGCGACGACCCGCGAAGGCCTTGCAGGTCAGGAGCGCGAGGTTGGCGCCCCGGCCCGGGTCCCGCACCGAGGCGTAGCGGATCGCCGCCACGCCGTCGGCCCGCGCCGCATCGGCGAGCGCCTGGCACGGACCGTAATCGGTCCGGTGGCCCCAGGTGTCCGCCTGCGCGGCGTAGGGCGGGGCGGTGAGGTCGATCCCCCGGTCGACCGCGTAGCGCGCCGAGAAGGCGGTGTACTCGGCCGGGTTCTCGGGCCAGGGCGTTCCGGGCGATTCGGCGAAGAACAGGAGGCGGTAGAACGCCACTTCGGCCACGGCGGTCTCGACGGCTTCCGCCGCGTAGTACACGCCCTCCGGCTGGTTGGCGCGCCGGAAGCGCGAACCGTACGGATAGGGCCGGTAGCGAAACGGTGCCGACAGGAGGTAGTCGAGGGGGCGGCACGCCGCCGGCATCGGCGGCTTCGAGGCCTCGATCAGCTCTTCGAGGAGCTGCTGCTCCTCGAGCGTATCCGTCAGCTTCATCGTCGCGACGAGGTGCTGCGCCTCGACGAGGCGCCAGCAGGTGCCCGCGAGCGACCCGGTCTCAAATGACGGCACGCCGGGCGTCCAGGTAGAGGACGGTGCTCACCAGGCCTTCGACGGTTCGGATCAGGTCCAGGGGGACGGCGTTGAGGGCCGTATTCTCGGCCCGGAGCCACGCCGTCGCCACGGCCGGATCGCCGCCGGTGACCGCGTCGAGCGAGCGATAGAGGCGGATCAGCATCACGGCGAGCTCGAACGATTTGCCGTGCCGCTCCAGCATGAAGTCGCCCCGCGTCAGGCGCGAGACCGAGGCTTCGGACAGGCCGACGATGCCGGCGAGCGCCCGGTTGCTGAGCCCGAGGGCGGCGGCCGCCCGCACCACCGCCTTGCTGACGGTCTGCGCCTCGCGCTGCTCCCGGTCGGGCTGGGTGACGGACTTGAGCATGGCCATGTCCTCTTTCTCAGGAAGATATAGGACATGAAACTTTCAAGGGAAAGGGTAGTTCACCCCGCCTTCGGCCGCGGCCCGTAGGACTTGAACCGCTCCGTCGCCTCCGCCACCTCGGCCTCGCTCAGGATGTACGGCCGGCCGACCTGGAGCGCCACGGCGTATTGCCGGCACAGGGTCTCGAGCTCGACCGCGAGCCACAGGGCCTTGGCGAGGGTCGGCCCGGTGGCGATCATGCCGTGATTGGCGAGCAGGCAGCAGGTCCGGTCCTGGAGCGCCTCCAGCGCCCGCTGCGACAGCTCCTCGGTCCCGAACAGGGCGTAGCCGCCGCAGCGCACCGTCGGACCGCCGGCGGCGGCGATCATGTAGTGGGCGGCCGGGATGTCCTTCCGGCACATCGCGAAGGCGGTGCAATAGGTCGGGTGGGCGTGGACGATCGCCGCCACGTCGGGGCGGGCCCGCAGGATGTCGCGGTGGAAGCGCCACTCGGAGGAGGGCGGGAGCGCGTGGTCGGCCCGGCCGTCCATCGTCATCGGCACGATGTCGGCGGGCGTCATCTCCTCGTATGGGAGTCCCGAGGGGGTGATGAGCAGGCCGTCGCCGAACCGCGCCGAGACGTTGCCGGACGTGCCCTGGTTCAGGCCCTGATCCGCCATGCTGCGGCAGGTCGCGACGATCGCCTCGCGCAACTCCGCCTCGGTCTCAGCCATTGCCCGCCTCCGCCGGTGCCTCTGCCCGCCCCTTCGCCCTGGCCTCAGCCATAGCGTCTTGCCGGCGCCCGAGCCAGAGTCCGTCGACGAGCCAGGCGAGGGACAGCGGCACCGCCAGGACCGAGAGGGCGGTGGCGCTCAGGCCGAGCCAGGCCACGAGGGTGAAGGACCAGGCGCCGACCTGGTCGCCGAGGCGGTAGACCACCGTGTCGATGAAGGCCTTGGCCTTGTAGCGGTCCTCCCGCGGCAGCACGGTGAACAGCACCTCGCGTACCGGCCGGGCGATGGCGAAGTTGCCGGCCCGGCGCAGCACGCCGAACACCACCACGCTGGCGACGGTGGGCGCGACCGCGAGCAGCCCGAAGCCGAGCGCGCTGACGAGCGGCAGGATCGCCAGGGTGAGGCCGACGCCGAGCCGCTTCACAATCCGCCCGGTGAGGAAGAGCTGGATGCCCAGCGTCAGCACGTTCACCGCGAGGTCAACGGAGGCGAAGAACGCCGTCTGCGAGCCGCGATCCGGGAAGGCGCGCTTCGCGATGCCCGCCTGCTCGAAGTACAGGAAGGTCGAGGTGATCGAGAACAGGAGCAGGAACAGGCAGATGCCGAGCAGGTAGGGCGAGCCGAGCACCCGGCTGATGCCGGCGAACGGGCTGCCGCCGATCGCCTGCGTCGCCGCCCCCGGCTCGCGCGACAAGGCATCGGAGATCCGCGCGAGCCCCCGCATGCTGATGACGGCCACTTCGAGGAGGGCCGCCGCCGCGAGCAGCAGGAAGGGCGTGGGGACGTCCCGCGCCAGCACGGCGGTGAAGGCCGAGCCGGTGATGGCGCCGAGCGTCGCGCCGGCCGCGATAAAGCCGAACAGCCGCTTGCCCTGCGCGGTGTCGAACACGTCGACGATCGTCGCCCAGAAGATCGACACCACGAACAGGTTGAAGATCGACAGCCAGACGAAGAACGCCCGGCCGATCCACACCGCCTCCTCCGGCCCGCTGCGGTAGAGCACCACGGCGAAGACCAGGATGTTGGCGGCAAAGAAGCGGTAGGTGATCGGGATGAAGCGGGCCCGCGGCAGCGTGCGCACCAGCCAGCCGAACGGCACGTTGAGCACCAGCATGCCGATGAGCGTGGCGGTGAACAGCCAGGGCAGGTTGTCGAGCCCGCCGGCCAGCCCCATCTGGTCGCGGATCGGCCGCATCACGTAGTAGGATGAGAGCAGCGCGAAGATGTAGAGCCAGGCCCAGCCCAGCGCCGGCACCTCCTCCGGCCGCACGTCGGTGAGGCGCCGGAGCCAGGCCGGCACCTTCAGGCCGGCCTGCGCCGCCTGCGCGGCGTCAGGGGTCATTCGGCGACCCCGAAGGCCTTGCGGGCCTCGGGCGCGGTGACGTCGCGACCGTAATTGGGGGCGCCCATCTGGAACTGCCGCGCCGCATCGAGGCCGCCGACCACCACCGGCTCGAAGCCGGCATCGCGCACCAGCGTCGCGGCCACGTCCAGCGCCTGCTTGTCGTCGCCCGCGACCGGCACCGCCATCGCAGGCCCGCTGCGATGGGCGTTCTGGGCGAAGAGCCGGTAATTCGCCGCGTTGAAGGCCCGCACCAGCCGCGCGCCGGCCAGGTACTTGGCCGAGGTGGCGCCGATGCCGGCGCTCTCGGCCTCCGCCGCGAGGTCGCCGTCGCGGGCCTTGGTGGCGTTGCCGGCGTCCAGCACGACCTTGCCCTTCAAGGAAGCGCCATAGGTCTTGCCCAGCTCCGGATAGGCCTTGTACGGCACCGCGATCAGCACCGCGCCGCCGAAGGCGAGGGCCTGCTCGACCGTGCCGGCCTTGGCGAGCGGTCCCAGCTTCTCGACCAGCGGCTTCAGGTCTTCCGGATGTCGCGAGGCGAACATCACCGGATGGCCGGCCTTGACCCACAGGCCCCCGATCGTCCCTCCGATATTGCCGCCGCCGATCACCGCGACCGGCATCTTGGCATCCTGCGCCCAGGCGCCCCCCGCGAAGGCGGGCGCGGCGGCGAGCGCCAGGGCTGTCGCCCCGGCGCGCAGAATCGTGCGGCGATCACAGGCCATCGATGAACTCCTCCATCTTGCGGCGGGTGGCGGCGTCCGGCAGGCGGCCGCGCGCGGCGCCGAGATTGTCCTCGACGTAGCGGACCTGCGCCGTGCCGGGGACCGGGCAGGTCACCGCCTCGTGCGACAGGACGTACTTGAGGAAGAATTGCGGCCAGCTCGCACAGTCGAACTCGGCGGCCCAGGGCGGCAAGGCGCGGCCGCGCACCAGGTTGAACAGCCGCTCGCGCCCGAACGGCACGTTGACCATCACGGCGATGCCGCGGTCCCGCGCCAGCGGCAGGATGCGCTCGGCGGCCTGCCTCGCATCGACGGCGTAATTGACCTGGATCGCGTCGAGCTTTTCGGCCTTCATCAGGGCTTCGAGGTCGCCGTACTGCGTCTCGGCCCAGGTGGTGGCGCCGAGGTAGCGGATGCGCTTCTGCTGCTTCAGTTCGCGCAGGAGCGGCAGCTGCGCCTGCGGGTCGATCAGGTTGTGGACCGCGATCAGGTCGATCCGGTCGGTGCCGAGGCGGCGGAACGACTGCTCGATCTGCGCCTGCCCCGCCTCGCGCCCCCGTGCCGCCACCTTGCTGCACAGGAAGACCGTGTCGCGCAGCGTCGTCTCGGCGAGGATCCGGCCCAGCACCTCCTCGGCCCGGCCGTAATCGGGCGCGGTGTCGATCACGGTGCCGCCCAAGGCCGCGAACTTCGCCACGGTGTCGCGCAACGGCGCCATCGCGTCCGAATCCGGCGCCACGTCGTAGCGCCGCGAGGTGCCGATGCCGATGGCCGGCACCGTCTCGCCGCTGGAGGGGATCGGGCGGCGGATCGGCCCGTCGCCTTGCGCCGGGCCCACTTGCGCCAGGAGCCGGCCGGGCAGGAGGCTGGCGGCCAAGGATCCGGCCAAGGATCCGGCGACTGAGCCGGCCAGCACGGCGCGGCGGTGGAGCGTCATGCGATGAGTCCTCGGACCGTCGTTGCCTCGCTGGCGGGAAGGTTAGGGCGCGGAGGGCGACCTGCCCACGCCGGGCCCGCACACAAGCGCTTGAGGGAAGCCGCATCCGGACGATCTCGGCACCGTCTCGGATCCCTGCGAGGATTCTCGCGACTCCCTTTTCTCCCATCCGCGACCTCAGGATGAGGTCGTGGGTGGGAGCGGTGGAGCCGAGCGGGCGGTCACCCCAGGCAGGCGGGCAGCCGCAGGAAACCCCGGAAGCGGACCCGCTGCGAGCGTTCCGGCCTCCCGTCGAGGCGGTAATCCGGAAAGCGGGCGAGGAAGCGCGACAGCGCGATGCGGCCCTCCAGCCGGGCCACCGCCATGCCGACGCATTGGTGGATGCCGCTGGCGAAGGCGAGGTGGCGGTTGGGGTCGCGGGCGACGTCGAACCTGTCGGGGTCGGGGAACTGGGCGGGATCGCGGTTGGCGGCGCCGATGCAGAGCGTGATCTGGGTGCCCGCCGGAAACTCCCGCCCGCCCATCGCGAAGCCGGTCGTGGCGACGCGGTTGCCGAGCTGGTTCGAGCTCTCGAACCGCAGGACCTCCTCGACGGCCTTCCGCATCAGGTCCGGCTCGGCGAGGAGGCGCGCCCGCGCGTCGGGATGCTCGGTCAGGAGGTGGAGCCCGTTGCCGATCAGGTTGGTGGTGGTCTCGTGCCCGGCATTGAGGATGAAGATGCAGTTCTGCAGCAGCTCTTCCGACGACAGCCGCTCGCCCCCGACCTCGCCCTGGATCAGGCGGGTGAGGATGTCCTTGTCCGGATCGCCCGGCCGCTGGCGGCGGTCGGCGACGAGCCGGTCGAGATAGGCCAGGAACCCGGTCACCGCCCGGTTGCCGGCCTCCTCGATCTCGGGCGACAGGACGGGCTCGAGGGCGCCGAGGATCGCCAGCGACCAGTCGCGCAACGGCCCGCGCTCGGTCCTCGGGACGCCGAGCAGGTTGCCGATCACCTCGACGGGGATCGCGGCGGCGAAATCCTCGATCAGGTCGATCCGCCCGCGCGTCTCCGCCGCGTCGAGGAGATCGTCCACCAGCGCAACGATGCCGGCCTCCATCGCGGCGATCGCCCGCGGCGTCAGCGCGCCCGCGATGATGCGCCGGACCCGGGTGTGGCGCGGGGGATCGTTGAACACGAGGCTCGCGGTGTGATGGCGGTAGAGGGGGGACGGCCCCGCCTCCGGCACCCGGAACTTGGCCCCGAACTCGACCGTCTTGTCCGAGCTGAAGGTCGCGGCGTCCTTGTAGACCCGCTCCAGATCCGCGTAGCACGAGAGCAGGATCTGCCCTTCTCCCATCCGGTGGACCGGGGCATGCTCGCGGAGCGCCGCGTAGACCGGGTAGGGGTTCGCGACGAACCCCTCCGGCAGGCGCCGCAGGTCGAACCCCTCGGCGAGGGCGGGGTCGCTCGTCCGGCTGGACTCGGTCATCCCGGTCACCCGCGCTCCTTCGGGGCGCAGGCCGGGTTCATTGGCAGGAACGCCTCCTCCCTGGGGATCGTGCGCAGCACCTCGTAGAGGTCCCACGGTCCCTTGGAGGCGGCGGGCTCCTTCGCTCGGTAGAGCACGGGGTCGTAGAGGAGCCGCCCGTCGGCCCTCAAGGTCGCGGGGTGGTCGAAGAACGCCACCGGCAGGCTGCGCATGGCGGCGTTCGCCGCCACCGCCTCGTCGGTGCCGGCCTTGTCGACCGCCTTCAGGTAGTGGGTGACGGCGGCGTAGATCAGCGCCTGGTTCTTCGTCGGCATCGCGCCGGTGCGCTCCTGGAAGCGCTTGGCGAAGGCCCGGGACGCGTCGTTCTGGTCCCAGTAGAACGCTTCCGAGAAGGTCAGGCCGTGGGCCACCGACAGGCCGAGCCCCTTGATGTCGGTGACGTAGACGAGGAAGCCCGTGAGGGTCTGGCGTCCGCCGGTCAGGCCGAACTCGTCGGCCTGCTTGACCGCCTTGGTGAAGTCGTCGCCCACGCTCGCGAAGGCGACCACGTCCGCCCCCGAGCTCTGGGCCTGGAGCAGGAAGGACGAGTAGTCGGCGGTGTTGATCGGGTGGCGCGAGGTGCCCAGCACCTTGCCGTCCAGCGACTCGACGACGGTCGTCGCCTCCTTCTGCAGGGCGTGGCCGAAGGCGTGGTCGACCGTGATGAAGTACCAGGACTTGCCGCCGCGCTCGAACACCGCCCGGGCCGTGCCGGCGGTGAGCGCGTGGGTGTCGTCGGTCCAGTGCGAGCTGACCGGGGAGCAGGTCTTGGCGGTGAGGTCGGACGTCGCCGCCGCGGTGATCATCACCGTGCGGTTCTTCTCCTTGGCGACCGCCTGGACGGCGAGCGCGATGGCGGTCACCGGCAGGTCGACGACGGCGTCGACCTTGTCGACGTCGTACCAGCGCCGGGCGATGCCCGATGCGACGTCGGGCTTGTTCTGGTGGTCGGCCGAGACGATCTCGACCGGCTTGCCCCGGACCGCCCCGCCGAAATCCTTCGCCGCCATCTCGGCCGCCGCCACCGAGCCGCGCCCGCCGCTATCGGCGTAGGGGCCCGACAGGTCGGTGAGCACGCCGATCCGCACCACGTCGTCGGAGATCTGCGCCGCGGCCGGTCCGGCGAGCGCCGCGAGCGTCATGGCGGCCCCGCACAGGGCGGTGGTGAAACGGTTCATCCTCGGCTCCTCCCGGCGCCCGCGTCGTCCCGCGCGAGGTCGCCCCGTTCGTCTCTTCGTGTCGTCACGTCGTGTCGTCACTTCCGCCTTCACAGCCCATCCGCGCCCGCGAGGCAAGGGCCGCGTTTCGCCCGCACCCGCAGCGGCACCGCGATCCGACCGGCCAGGCGGGTCACAGGCAGGCGGGCCACAGCCGGGCGGGTCACCCGACGGTAAAGATGACGGTCATCTGTCCGTGCGAGGGTGGCCCGGGACGAAGAGCACGTCACGGTCGTTCCGGCCCGCCGGCCGCCCGGACCGGGATCGGCGCGCCGTACCATCCAGGTCCGCCGCAGGTCGAGGCCCGGGCCATGCTGAAGTCCGGGTCGCTCCGAAACCTTGAATCGTGCTGAAATCAGAGTCATGCCGAAGCCCAAGACGAGCCTCGATCTCCTCGCCGACCTGCTCGACGGCCTCGACATCGGTCTGTGCGCGTTCGACGCCGACGACCGGACGCTGGGCTGGAACCAGACCTTCCTGTATCTCTTCCCCGAGCATGACGGCTTCGTCCATGTCGGCGAGCATTACCGCGAGAACCTGCTGCGGTTCTACCGCACCCGCCTGACCTCCGACGAGTTCCGCTACGTCGAGGAATACGTCGCGAGCAGGATCGCGCGCCACCAGGCCCAGAGCCGCCCCTACGAGTTCGAGCATCGCGGCACCTGGCTGCGGGTCTCGACTCAGACCATCCCGGCGCTCGGCCGGCTGCGGCTGTGGCGGCCGATCACCCGGGAGGCGGCACCCGCCGGCGACGCCGCCGCCGCGCAGGCCGCCCGCGCGGCGCCGGACGGCATCGCGGCGGCGAATGCCGACGGGCGCATCGTGTCGGCCAACCGGCAGTTCGGCCAGCTCTACGGCCTCCCCCCGGCCGAGGCCGTCGGCCTGACCCTCGAGGCGGTGGTGGCCCGGGCCTGGCAGGAGGCCGACGGGGATGCGCCCGACCAGCTGCTGGCGCGCCTGCGGGAATCCCTGCACTTCGCCGGGGCGCCGTTCGAGGTGCCGCTGCCGGGCGACCGCTGGATCCGGGTGATCGAGCACGTGCGCGAGAGCGGCGTGCGCACCGGCGTCCATTTCGACATCACCGCGCTCAAGCGCGAGCAGGCGGCGTTGCGGGCCGCCGAGGCCGAGGCCCTGCGCCGCGCCAGCCATTTCCGCGGCATCATCGAGCACGCGCCGTCCGGGATGCTGGTGGTCGATGCCGCCGGGACCCTGGTCGAGGCGAACCGCGCCTTCCGCGCCGCCCTCGGGGGCGAGGCGCGGGCCGACCCCGTCGGGCAGCCCCTCGCCGCCCTGATGCCGGCCGAGGAGGCGGACCGGCTCGCCGGCCTCCTCGCCCGCGCGGCCGCGGAGGCCGGTCCGGTCCTGACCGAGATGCGGTTCCGCCGTCCGGACGGATCGATGCTGTGGGCCCGGGTCTCGGCGGTGCGCCTCGACCTGCCGCCCGATCCGGTCTCGTCCCCGCTCCCATCGACCCTGCTTCAAGTCGAGGACGTCACCGCCCGGCGCGAGGCCGAGCGGCGGATCGCCCACATGGCGGGCCACGACGCGCTCACCGACCTGCCGAACCGGACCCTGTTCCGCGCACGCCTCGACGCCCTCTTGAGCGAGGGCGCCTGCGCGATCCTGTGGCTCGACCTCGACCGGTTCAAGGTGGTCAACGATACGCTCGGCCATGCCGCCGGCGACACCCTGCTGTGCGAGGTCGCCCGGCGGATGCGGGCCGTGCTCGGTCCTGCGGACACGATCGCGCGGCTCGGCGGCGACGAGTTCGCGGTGCTCCTGCCCGAGGCCGATCCCCTGGCGGCGTCGCAGGCGGCCGCCCGCCTCGTCGAGGCGATGCAGGCGCCGGTCACCGTCGCGGGCCGGGCGATGCATGTCGGCGTCAGCATCGGCGTCGTGCTGAGCCCCTGCCACGGCGGCGACGCCGGCACCCTGATGGCCCGGGCCGACCGGGCGCTCTACGGCGCCAAGGCCGCCGGCCGCAGCACCTTCCGGCTCTACGATCCGGCGATGGAGGCCGCGGTCGCCGAGCGGCACGGCCTCGAGCTCGACCTGCGCCTCGGCCTCGATCGCGGCGAGTTCGAATTGCATTACCAGCCGATCGTCACCGCGGCGGAGCGGCGTGTCGTGTGCCGCGAGGCCCTGGTGCGCTGGCGCCACCCGACCCGCGGCCTGGTCCCGCCGGCCTCCTTCATCCCGCTCGCCGAGGAGACGGGCCTGATCGAGCGCCTCGGCGCCTGGATCCTGCGCCGTGCCTGCCGGGACGCGGTGTCCTGGCCCGACGGCGCCCGGGTCGCCGTCAACGTCTCGGCGGCGCAGGTGAGGCAGGGGCCGCTGGTCGCCGCCGTCACGGCCGCGTTGCGCGACGCCGGCCTGGCGCCGGAGCGGCTCGAGATCGAGATCACCGAGAGCCTGCCGATCGAGGGCACGGCCGCCGACCTGCTCATGGCGCTCCGCCGCCTCGGGGTGCGGATCGCGCTGGACGATTTCGGCACCGGCTACTCGTCCCTCAGCTACCTGCGCCGCTTTCCCTTCGACACGATCAAGATCGACCGTTCCTTCATCGCCGACATCGCCGATCCCGACACGGCCGCGATCGTGCGCGCGGTGGTCGGCATCGGGGCGCAGCTCGGGGCGACGATCACCGCCGAGGGCATCGAGACCGAGGACCAGCTCGCGGCGGTGCGGCGCGAGGGGTGCACGGAGGTGCAGGGCTACCTGTTCGGCAGGCCGGTGCCGCTGGAGGCGTGAGGCAGGCGGCATGTGCCGAAACGTCATCGAGCGTCGGCCCACCTGCTTCGCAGAGACACGGAATCCGGTCACGATCCCGGTCCGCCGGAAGATCCTGGATAGACAAGTCGGTCTGTTTCACTCGCTGCACCGTGGGCCGGCGCGAGGTGTTACGGCCGCTCCATGGCACTGTACTGATCTGCGCCTGGCGGAATACGCCCGTCCCTCGGGCCGGATTTGACGGAGATCGCTGTCGGCGGCCTGCCCTCCTCTGCCGCCGTTGCTTGCCGTTAGACTGGGGATCAATGCACGACATGTGGCGATCGCGCGCTTTTCTTCATCGGCCCTTAAGCCGGACGGCGTAGGGCTGGTCCCGGCGACATTCGTATCGATCAGACGAGACCTGTGGGCCCGACGACCGACCTCTCACAGCCGTCCGATCCGTCGCGCGGCCGCTCCTTCCGGATCGTGGCTCTGTCCGCCGGGCTTCTGGCGGCGGCGCTCGCGATCGGCGCCGGGCTGCTCGTGCACGACCTGCACGGCCAGACGGTCACGGAGACCGAGCGTAGCGTCGTCGGGCTCTCGACCGTGCTCGCCGACCAGGCCGACCGGGCGCTGCAGGCCATCGAGCTGGTCCAGGACAACGTGATCGCCACGTTCCGCAGCGCCGGGGTGGCCAGCGAGGCCGATTACGCCGCGCAGGCCGGGCTGCCGGCCCTGCATGAGATCCTGAAGACGCGGATCGGCGCCCTGCCGCAGGTGAACGCCGTCACGGTGATCGACCGGAACGGCAATCTCCTGAACTTCAGCCGCTACTGGCCGATCCCGAAGGTCAACATCGCCGACCGGGACTACTTCAAGGTGCTCTCGGCCGATCCCAACCTCGATCGGTATATCGGCCGGCCGGTGCAGAACCGCGGCGACGGGGCCTGGACGATCTACATCGCCCGCAAGGTGCGCGCGCCGGACGGCTCGTTCCTCGGCCTCGTGCTCGGCGCCATCGAGCTCAGCTATTTCGAGCGGCTCTACGCGGCGACCTCGCCGTCCGCCGACGCCGTCGTGTCGATCTTCCGCGACGACGGCACGCTCCTCGTCCGCCACCCCAAGCGCGACGGCGTCGTCGGGCAGGTCTTCGCGACCGCGGCGGCCCTGCGGATCGCCCGCGCGAACCCGACCGGCGGCGTGATGCGCACCACCAGCCCGATCGACGGGCAGGACCGCATCGCCGGCGCCCGGGCGCTGGCGCGCTTTCCCCTGATCCTCAGCGTCAGCCGCACCACCGAGGCGAGCCTCGCCGACTGGCGCCGGCAGGCCTGGGTCATCGGCGTGGCCGCTTTCCTCCTCGATCTCGGCCTCGCCGGGCTGGTCCTGCTCGGCCTGCGCCAGTCGCGGGCCCAGGCGCGGCTCGCCGAGGCCGAGGCCGCCCGGGCGGCGGCCGAGGTGCGGGAGCGCGGCGAGCGGGAGCTCAGCGCCCAGCACGCCCAGTTCGGCATCGCCCTCGACCACATGACCCAGGGCCTGTGCCTGTTCGACGGCGACGACCGGCTGATCGTGATGAATGCCCGCTACGCGCAGATGCATGCGGTGCCGGACGCCCTGCGCCGGCGGGGCACGACGATCGCCGCCCTGCTCGCCCATCTGGGCGCCGACGGGACGCCGGCGGAGCCGCTGGCGGCGGCGTGCACCCGCATCGGCGCCGGCCGTGTCCCGGAGAGCGTCACCTGCGACCTCGCCGACGGCCGCGCCATCGCGGTCGTGCACGTGCCGATCCCGGGGGGCGGCTGGATCTGCACCCACGAGGACGTGACCGAGCGGCGGCGCAGCGAGGCCCGCATCGCCCACATGGCCGGCCATGACGGCCTGACCGGGCTGCCGAACCGCACCCGGCTCCAGGAGCGGCTCGACGCCGCGCTGGCGGGACGGGGCGACGGCGACGCGGTGAGCGTGCTCTGCCTCGACCTCGACGGTTTCAAGGAGGTCAACGACACCTACGGCCATCCGGTCGGCGACGATCTCCTGCGCCTCGTCGCCCGGCGCCTGCAGGAGGCGGTCGGCGCCACCGCCCTCGTCGCGCGCCTCGGCGGCGACGAGTTCGCGGTCATGCGCTGCGCGCCCTCCCATCCGGCCGGGGTGGCGGCCCTCGCCGAGCGCATCGTCCGGCTCCTGCGCTCGCCGTTCGAGGTCCAGGGCCACGAGGTCGGCATCGGCACCTCGATCGGCCTCGCGCTGACCGAGGAGGCCGACGTCGCGAGCGCCGACGTCACGAGCGCCGAGCTGCTGCGCCGGGCCGACGTGGCGCTCTACCAGGCCAAGGCCGCGGGGCGGAACGGCTGGCGCTTCTTCGATCCGGCGATGGATGCCGACCTGCAGCGGCGCCGGCAGCTCGGCGCCGACCTGCGCAGTGCCCTCGCGGCGGGGCAGCTCGACCTGCACTACCAGCCGATCGTCGCCGCCGACGGGTCGGGGGTGCGGGCCTACGAGGCGCTGCTGCGCTGGCGCCACCCGCGCGAGGGCTTCGTCGGCCCCGGAGAGTTCATCCCGATCGCCGAGGCGACCGGGCAGATCCGCCGGCTCGGCGCCTGGGCCCTCGTCCGGGCCTGCCGCGACGCCGCCGCCTGGCCGGCCGGGATCAAGGTGGCGGTGAACCTCTCGCCGGCGCAGTTCGTCGGCGATTCCCTCGTCGAGGAGGTAGCGCAGGCGCTGGCAGCGAGCGGCCTGCCGGCCGGACGGCTCGAGCTCGAGATCACCGAATCGGTGCTGCTGCAGGACGACGAGGCCACGCTCGAGATCCTGCACCGCCTGCGCGCCCTCGGCGTCAGCACCGCGATGGACGATTTCGGCACCGGCTACTCGTCCCTGAGCTACCTGCGCCGCTTCCCCTTCGACAA
Source organism: Methylobacterium sp. DB0501 (assembly GCF_011043735.1). Taxonomy (GTDB): domain Bacteria; phylum Pseudomonadota; class Alphaproteobacteria; order Rhizobiales; family Beijerinckiaceae; genus Methylobacterium; species Methylobacterium alsaeris. The sequence goes on from NZ_JAAKGV010000024.1 coordinate 45,092, forward strand.
GATCAAGATCGACCGCAGCTTCGTGGCGAGCCTCGGGCAGGAATCCGGCGAGGGCGGCAGCGGCGAGATCGTCCGCGCCACGGTCGGCCTCGGCCGGGCGCTCGGCATGATCGTGCTGGCGGAGGGGGTCGAGACCGAGGCCCAGGCCAGGCTCCTGCGAGCGATCGGCTGCGACGAGCTGCAGGGCTACCTGTTCGGTCGGCCGTGCCCGGCCGGGGAACTGCCCGGGAGCGCGAGGGCCGAGGCGCCGGCCCGTCCGCCGCGGGCGGCGGACGGGCCGGCGCCTCGGCGCGCGTCGCGCGGGTGATTCGGGGCCGCCGGTACGGGGTGGAGTCCGGGCGCGGCGTGATGCGAAATCCGGAGGTGATCGTCCGGATTGCGTCTCACAATCCCCCGTCCTGAAACCGGTACCAGGCCACGACCGCCGAGGCGTAGAGCCGGTGCAGCCCGTGCAGCGGCAGGGGCGTGATCGGGGTGGGGGCGATCGGCAGGGCATCGGCGTCGCCGCGCGCGAGATAGGCGGCGATCGCCTGGCCCATGCGGGTCTGGAGGCCGACGCCGCGGCCCTGGCAGCCGATGTCGATGAGCAGGCCGGGCTCGGGCGCGTGCAGGTGGGGCAGGTAGTCCCGGGTGACCGCGACCCGGCCGCACCAGCGGTGGTCGAAGCCGATGCCGGCGAGCTGCGGAAACAGCTTCGGCACGATCCGTTCCAGATGCGCCCAGTCGCTCGTGCCCTTCGGCTCGCGGAACGGCCCGCGCCCGCCGAGCAGCAGCCGGCCGGTATGGTCGAGGCGGAAATAGAGCAGCAGCTTGCGGGTGTCGGAGGAGACCTGGCCCTCCGGCAGGACGCTGCGGCGCAGGTTGTCGGAGAGCGGCGTCGTGGCGACCTGGAACGAGTTCGCCGCGATGATGGTCCGGCGCAGGTTCGGCCACAGGTCGCCCGAATAGCCGTTGGTGCAGAGCACCACACGCCCGGTGGTCAGGCTCGGGCCGGGGGCCGTCCGCACCGTCCAGACATCGCCTTGCCGCGACAGGCCGGCCACCGGCGTATCGGTGTGGATGCGGGCACCGGCCGCCAGCGCCGCCCGGGCGAGGCCGCGGGCGTAGGAGAGCGGCTGCACCGCGCCGCCGCGTCCGTCGAGCCAGCCGCCGAGATAGCGCTCGCTGCCGATCAGCCGGGTCGCCTCGGCCTTGTCGAGGAGCCGGGTCGGCGCGCCGCGCCGCGCCCATTGCTCCGCCCGCCTTTCCGCCTGCGCCAGCCCCTCGGCGGTGTGCGCACCCTGGATCCAGCCGGTGCGGGTGTGCGGCACGTCCATCCGGTGCCTGGCGATCAGGTCGAACACCGCGTCGGCGGTGCCGGCCCCGAAGGCGGCGAGGCGCTCGCCGCGCTCCGGCCCGAACATCTGCACCAGTTCGTCGGGATCGTGCTTGAGGCCCGGGATCACCTGGCCGCCGTTGCGGCCCGAGCCGCCGAAGCCGATCTCGCGCGCCTCCAGCAGGACGGGCTTCAGCCCGGCCTCGGCGAGGTGGAGCGCCGTCGACAGGCCGCAGAACCCGCCGCCGATCACCACCACGTCGGCACGGCCGGATTCGACGAGCGGCGCGGTCGCGGGAGCAGGCGCCGCGGTCGTGGCCCAGAGGGCGGGGCCGAGGGGGAAGGGTTCGGTCATCGGCAAGCTCGTCACAGCGGGTTCAGCACCCTTCGCAAGAAGTCCTGGGTGCGGGGCTGCTGCGGTCGGCCCAGCACCTCGCGGGCGGCGCCCTCCTCGACGATCACGCCGCCGTCGAGGAAGAGCACCCGGTCGGCGACCTCGCGGGCGAAGCTCATCTCGTGGGTGACGACGACCATGGTCATCCCCTCCTCGGCGAGCCCGCGCATCGTGCCCAGGACCTCGCCGACGAGCTCGGGATCGAGGGCGGAGGTCGGCTCGTCGAACAGGATCGCGTCGGGCCGCATGGCGAGCGCCCGGGCGATGGCGACCCGCTGCTGCTGGCCGCCGGAGAGCCGCGGCGGATGGGCCTCCTCCTTGCCGGCGAGCCCGACCCGGGCGAGGAGCGCCCGGCCGCGCTCGGTCGCCTCCCGACGGGTCTCGCCCTTCACGTAGATCGGCCCCTCGATGACGTTCTCGAGGGCGGTGCGGTGCGGGAACAGGTTGAAGCGCTGGAACACCATCGAGACCTGGACCCGCACGGCACGGATCGAGCGGTCGGACCGGTCGACCTTGCGGCCGTTCACCGTGATCGTGCCGGAATCGTAGGATTCGAGCCCGTTGATGCAGCGCAAGACCGTGGACTTGCCCGAGCCCGACGGCCCGATGATGCAGACCACCTCGCCCTTCGAGACCTGGGCGGTGATGCCCTTGAGGACGGGCAGGGCGCCGTAGGCCTTGCGGACGTCGTCGAGCGCGATCATCGCCGGCCCGCCTGCTTCTCGAAGTGGCGCACGATCAGGATCAGGGGCAGGCTCAAGGTCAGGTACATCAGGGCGACGAGGGTGAAGACGCTCGTGTTCTTGAACGTCGCCGAGGCGATGAGCTTGCCCTGGAGCGCCAGCTCGGCGACCGTGATGGTCGAGGCCTGGGACGAATCCTTCAGCATCATGATCATCACGTTGCCGAAGGGCGGGAGTGCGGTGCGGAAGGCCTGCGGCAGCAGCACCCGCCGCATGGTGAGGCCCCAGCCCATCCCGATGGTCTGCGCCGCCTCGACCTGGCCCTTGTCGATCGCCTCGATGGCCGCCCGGAAGTTCTCGGCCTGGTAGGCCGAGTAGGCGAGGCCGAGGCCGAGCACGCCGGCCTGCACCGCCGTGAGGGAGACTCCGAAATCCGGCAGCACGAAGTAGATGTAGAACAGCTGCACGATGATCGGGATGCCCCGGATCACGTTGATGAAGGTCGCGGCGAAGAACGAAAGGGCGCGCACGCCCGAGACCCGCATCATCGCCCAGACGAGGCCGAGCGCGGTCGAGACCACGAGCGAGCCCGCCGTGATCAGGATCGTCAGCCACACGCCCTGCAGCAGGATCGGCAGGAACTCGCGGGCGTCGGACAGGAAGCCGTCCATCGGACGATTCTACCCGATCAGGACGGGTTCACCGACGGCTGCAGGCCCCACTTCTCCAGGATGCGCGCCAGCTCGCCGGTTTCCTTGATCTTGGCGAGCCCCGCATTGATCTTGGCGAGCAACGCCGTGTCGTCCTTGCGCACCCCGATGCCGACCGAGCCGACGACCACCGGCTTGTACGAGGCGACGAGGTGGGCGTTGGGGAAGTTGCCGCTCTTGAGGTTGTAGGCGATGATCGGCGCATCGGCGAAGACCGCCTTGACACGGCCGGCATTCACGTCCCGCAGCATGTCCGGGAAGGTGTCGTAGACCTTCACCTCGCCGAACTGGCCCGACTTCTTGAGCGCGTCGACGAAGGCGGTGCCGACCTGGGCGCCCACCGTCTCGCCCTTGAGGTCGGAGAAGGCCGTGTAGGCCTTGGTGTCGGCCTTCGGCACCACCAGCCCCTCGCCGTAGGTGTAGACCGGCTCTGAGAAGGCGATCACCTCCTTGCGCGGCGGCGTGATGAACATCGCCGCCGAGATCGCGTCGATCTTCTTGGCGGTGAGCGCCGCGATCAGGGTCGAGAACTGGAACGGCTCGATCTGCACCGAGAAGCCGGCCTGCTTGCCGATGGCCGAGATCACGTCCACCATCACGCCCTGGATGGTGTTGGTCTTGGTGTCGAGGAAGGTGAAGGGGACGCCCGTCGGGGTCGAGCCGACCCGGACCGTCTCCTGCGCCAGGGCCGGGCGGGCGAGGGCGCTCCCCGCGAGCAGCACCAGGGCCGCGCCCGCGGCCCGAACCAGACGCCTCATCATCCTCTGCTCCCCTGCGGGTGGTGTACGGCGCGCCGCCCCACCGCTTAAATTTCATTGACATGAACATCAGGCCATAATTCGCTGAGTCACGCAATCGAATTTCATGCACATGAAACAGGCGGCAGGCGGATCACCGAACGAGCAGGGGGCGGCCGAATCGACCGCCGAGTTGGCCACCGGCCCGGCCGCCGGCTCGGCCGCGGACTTGACCGCCGAGTCGGCCACGGACTTGGCCGCCGACCGGGCGGTCGGGCAGCGGTTGCGCACCCTGCGGCAGGAGCGCGGGCTGTCGCTGAAGGCGGTGGCGGGGCTGACCGGGTTGTCGATCGGCTATCTCAGCCAGGTCGAGCGCGGCCTGTCCTCGCCCTCGCTGCGGGTTCTGACCCGGGTCGCCGACCTCCTCGGGGTCGGCCTCGGCGCCCTGTTCGGCGGGCCGGAGGCGCCCCCCGCCGACGGCATCGTCACCCGGGCCGGGGCACGGGCGGCGCTCACCCTCTGGCGCGCCGGCATCACCAAGCAGCTGCTGACGCAGGGCGACGGCGCCTTGAGCCTGTTCCAGATGCAGCTCGCGCCGCTCGCCGGCACCGGCGACGAGCCCCTGGTCCATGACGGCGAGGAGGCCGGGCTGGTGTTGGAGGGCGCCCTCGTCCTCACGGTCGAGGACATGACGGCGGAACTCGGACCCGGCGACAGCTTCCGCTTCGCCAGCCGGCGCCCGCACCGCTACCGCAACCCGTCCCCCGACCGGCCGGCCCTGGTGCTGTGGGTCAACGCCGTGCCGCGGCCGTGACGCGCACTCGCAAAATGTGCCGCGGGCGCGAATTCACGCTCCGGTTTTACGATGCGTGAAGCCGGCCCGGCGAGAGTCCCGGCGGACGGGGCCGGAGCGGCAGCATGACCAGGCAGAGCGGGTGCGGGCAGTGCAGGAGCGGCGAGCCGCTGCCCTTCTCCTTCACGATGGCGTTCCACCCGATCGTCGATCTCGCGGCCGGCGGCGTGTGGGGTTACGAGGCGCTGGTGCGCGGCACCGAGGGGCAGGGCGCGGGCTTCATCCTCGGCCAGGTCAACGACGACAACCGCTACCGCTTCGACCAGGCCTGCCGCACCAAGGCGATCGAGCTCGCCGGCGGGCTGTTCCCGCCCGGCGGCGACGTGCGGCTGTCGATCAACTTCCTGCCGAACGCGGTCTACGAGCCGGCGGCCTGCATCCGCGCCACCCTGGAGGCAGCGCGGCGGATCGGCTTCTCGCACCAGCGGATCATGTTCGAGTTCACCGAGAACGAGCGCATGACCGACGTCGCCCATGTCCAGCGCATCGTCGCCGATTACCGCCAGCGCGGCTTCCTCACCGCCTTGGACGATTTCGGCGCCGGCTATGCGGGCCTCGGGCTGCTGGCGCGGTTCCAGCCCGACCTGATCAAGCTCGACATGGAGCTGATCCGCGGCATCCCCGGCTCGCCGGCCCGGCAGGCGATCGTGGCCGGCGTGATCGGCATCGCCCGGGCGCTCGGCGTCGCGGTGATCGCGGAGGGCGTCGAGACGGCGGACGAGTTCGCCGCCTTGCGCGAGGCCGGCATCACCCTGTTCCAGGGCTACCTGTTCGCCAGGCCGGCGGTGGCGGCCTTGCCGGAACTGAGCTTGCCGGAGATGCGGCGGGCGGCGTGAGGGCCTGGTGCGAGGGCGCGCCGGATTCGGCATACGCCGTATCGTTCCGGGCTCCGCCTTCGCAGCCCCGGGATGTCGCGGAGCACGTCATGACGGCGGGGCGCAGGGCCGAGGGCGCCTCTCGCCTCACCCCTCCAGCGGCACGTCCAGGTCCGCCGGCGTCAGCGCACCGGTCGGCGCTCCGTCGGGATCGAACAGCGAGTCGGCCAGCGCGCTCTTGCGCGCCTTCAGCGCCTCCATCTTCTCCGCGATGCGGCGCGCCGCGACGATCTTGTGGGCGAAGACCGGCTCGTCCTGGCCGATCCGGTGGGCGCGGTCGACGGCCTGGGCCTCCACCGCCGGGTTCCACCACGGGTCGTAGAGGATCACCGTATCGGCGGAAACGAGGTTGAGCCCGGTCCGTGCCAGCCGCGGCGTCTCGCCGTCGCGGCCGCTGCGCCCCCCGTCGATGGCGATGCCGACCTCGTCGGGTTCCAGGTTGACGAAGACGCTGTGCCGGCCCCGTCCGTAATCGCGCGAGACCTCCCCCGAGATGAAGCCGGCCTCCGCCTGCCGCGCGTCCAGGACGCGCCCCTTGACGGCCAGGCGCTGTCCGGCGTCGAGGGCCTGGCGGCCGCAGGCGCGCAGGACGTCCCGCTCGGCAAAGGGGGATGACCGCTCATCGGAGGTTTCGGCTCGTCGACGGGAAAGCGGCCTTCACGGCGTCATGGAAGCGAAGGTAAGGGAAGCCAAGGCAGGTGTCCGGGGCCGGGCTGCAAATCCCGGCACCACGGCCGAGCTGTGGAACGGACGGGTCCGCCCGCCGTTCCGGCCCCGTCCCCCGGCCGCCGACAGGAGGATCCAGGCGCCTCATGACCACCGAACCCGCGCGCGACGAGACCGAGACCCTGTTTGAGCCCGGGCGCACCTGCTGGTGCGTGGCGCGGGCCGGGCGGGTCGCGGTGATGATCGATTCCGCCGAGTATTTCGCCCGGCTGGAGGACGCGCTGCGGCAGGCGCAATCCTCGATCCTGATCGTCGGCTGGGATTTCGACGGGCGCATCCGCCTGCGCCACGATGCCAGCCCGGAGGAGTCTCCGCCCTTGGGCCCGCTGCTGCGCGACCTCGCGGCGCAGCGCCCCGGGCTCGCGGTGCGGGTGCTGGTCTGGAGCGCCGCCACGGTGCACGGGCCCGGCGCGGCGCTGCCGCTGCTGTTCGGGGCCGAGTGGGAGGCGCACCCGCGCGTGACCCTGCGTCTCGACACCCACCACCCGCTCTACGCCGCGCACCACCAGAAGCTCGTCTGCATCGACGACCGGATCGCCTTCTGCGGCGGCATCGACCTGACGGTCGGGCGCTGGGATACCGTGGCCCACACGGCGGGCGATCCCTTGCGCACCAATCCCGACGGCGAGCTCTATCCGCCGGTGCATGACCTGCAGATGGCGGTCGACGGCGAGGCCGCCGCGCGGCTGGGGGATCTCGCCCGCGAGCGCTGGCGCGCCGCCACCGGCGAGGTGCTGGCCCCCGTCCACCCCACCGCCGCCCCGGTCTGGCCGCAGGGCCTCGCCCCGCTGTTCACCGAGGCGCCCGTCGCCATCGCCCGCACCATGCCGCTCCAGGGCGGCGAGCCCTCGGTGGAGGAGGCGGCGGCGCTCACCGCCGCGGCGCTCGCGGCCGCGCGGCGGACGATCTACCTCGAGGCGCAGTACCTCACGGCCACCTTCGTTGCCGACGCGCTCGCCGCCCACCTGGCGGCGGACGAGGGGCCGGAGATCGTGGTGGTGCTGACGCGCCGCTCGCACAACTTCACCGAGCGCGTCGCCATGGGTACGCCCCGGGACCGGGTGCTGCGCCGCCTGCGCGCCGCCGACCGCTTCGGGCGCCTGTTCGTCGCCTATCCGGTGGTGCCGCGGCCCGATGGCGCGGATCCGGACGGCGATTGCGAGATCGAGGTCCACGCCAAGCTCGTCCTGATCGACGACTGGTTCCTGCGCATCGGCTCGTCGAACCTCAACAACCGCTCCGTCGCCCTCGACACCGAATGCGACCTCGCGGTCGAGGCCCGCACCCAAGAGGAGCGCCGGGCGATCCGCGGCCTGCGCGACCTCCTGGTGGCCGAGCATCTCGGGGTGGCGCCCGACGCGATGGCCGAGGCGATCGCGGAAGGCGGCCTGATCGCGGCGATCCGGCGCCACATGGGCGGGCCCCGATCCCTGCGGGTCTGCGAGGTGCCGGAGGAGGAGGGTCTGCTCGATCCGCTGGTCAGCTCCGAGCTGCTCGACCCGGAGCGGCCGTTCGGGACGGCGTAGCCGCCCCACCCGCGTCGCGCCACCGGAACACCGCCTCGGTCACCGCGAAGGCGAGGAGGCCGAGCGCCAGGGGACCGAGGAAGTACAGGCACCGGAAGGCGATCAGCGGGCCGATCACGTCGGTCTTCGGCAGCAGGTGGACGACCACGCTCTCGATCACCCCGACGCCGCCCGGCACGTGGGTGATCAGCACCGCCGCGTTGGCGATGACGAAGACCGAGGCCACCGCCAGGTAGCCGACGTCGGAGACCGCCGACAGGACCTGGTGCAGGCAGGCCGAGACCAGGGCGAAGTTGACCGCTCCCAGGCCGACCTGCGCCGCCGCCAGCGGCAGCGGCGGCATCTCGAGCGACCAGCGCCGGAACGTCAGCGGCTTGCGCCACCAGGCGGCCAGCCCGAGATAGCCCGCGACGCCGCCCGCGCAGGCCAGGCCCGCCGCCAGCACGGCCCCGGATCCCAGGCCCGTCACGTCCCGGGCGAGATCGGGATGGACCAGCACCGCGACGGCGCCGAGGGCCATCAGGCCGACCGCGACGGTGACGCCGCAGAACAGCACCGCCTTGGCGACGTCCGCGGTGTGAAGGCCCCAGCGGGTGTAGAAGCGGTAGCGGATCGCCCCGCTGCTCAGGCCGGCAAAGCCGATGCTGTGGCCGAGCCCCAGGCTGATGAAGGCCGCGAGCGCGACCCGGGGATAGGGCAGCGGCGTGCCGGCGGCGCGCAGGGCCAGCCAGTCGATGCCGGTGAGGCAGAGGTAGCTCGCGGCGGCGAAGCCCCCGGCGGCGGCAAGCCGCCCGGCCGGCAGCGCCCGCACCGACTGGACGAGCTGATCCAGGCTGTAGCCGGCCAGCGTGCGGTAGAGCAGGTAGCCGCCGAGTGCCACGCTCAGAACGGTGAGGAGGATGGTCCAGAACCGGCGGCGGGCGGATTTCTTCTGCTTGTCGTCGGAGGTCTTGTCCTGAACGGTGTCGGCCTGCGTCACGCGGGTTCCTCCCGGGGCACGGAGATGCGGGCGGCCGCAGCCGGCGCGAGGTCGATGTCGGCGACGAGGGGCAGGTGGTCGGAGGCCACGCGGGCGAGCCTGCCGCCGAGCGTGCGCACCCCCCGCACCGCGACGCCGTGGCTGACGAAGACGTGGTCGATGCGCAGGAGCGGCAGGCGGGCCGGGAAGGTCGGCCGCGTCCAGGCCCGGGATCCCTGCGCGTCCGGGAGCCGGGCGGCGAGGCGGCGGTGGGCGCCCGAGCCCGGCAGGGCGTTGAAGTCGCCGAGCAGCACCACCGGGTCGCGGCAGGCCGGATCGCCGAGGAAATCGGGCCCGAGGAGAGCCTCGGCCTGGGCCCGCCGCTCGCGGCGGCCGAGGCCGAGATGGGTCGTGAGCACCTGCACCTCGGCATCGCCGGCGGTCACCGCCGCCCAGAGCGCGCCGCGGGGCTCGCACCCGTCCCGGCCCGGCAGGCTTCCCGCCCGCACCAGCCGGGAGGGGAGGGCGGTCAGGATCGCGTCGCCGTAGAGCTCCTCGCTCACCCGCATCGCCGGGTGGAAGTGGGAGCGCATCCCGAGATGGCCGGCGATCGCCGCCGCCTGGTCGATCCCGCCGCTGCGGGCGCGCCCGACATCGAGTTCCTGCAGCGCCACCACGTCCGGCCGGCAGGCGGCGATCACCGCGGCGATGCGCTCCGGGGCGAGCCGGCCGTCGGCCCCGAGGCAGCGGCGCACGTTGTAGGTGAGGACGCGGAGCAACCGGAGGAGGCCTTCTGGCGGGTCGTGGACCTCCCTCAACGGCCGAGCCTGCGGGAGGTTCGGGTGCTCCGGCCACGCTTGATGGGAATCATCAACGTTAGAACCTGAACGGATCAAGCCGGGGTACGTTCTCTCCCGGCGCCTGAGGGATCTGCGGAAGAATCGGCGGAGGGATCGGGATGTGGGACGGCGGGCGAGGCACGGCGGGGGCGCGAAGGTTCGAGGCCACCGCCTGCGGGGCCGCCGTGCTGAGCGACGCCTTCGAGGGGCTTGACGCCTTCTCCCGGCCGGGCGACGAAATCCTGCTCGCCCAAACGCCGGAGGCGGTGATGGGCGCCCTCGACCTGAGCGATGCCGCCTTGCGCCGCATCGCCGAGGCGGGCCGTGCCCGCACGCTCGCCGACCACACCGCGGACCGTTAGGCGGCCGAGCTGGAGGCGCTTCTCGAGTGCGCCCGGACACCTGTCGCGATGGAGGCGTGAGACCGTATGTGGGGCATCGTTCCGGCCGCCGGGCGCGGCAGCCGCATCTAGCCGCTCGCCTTCTCCAAGGAGCTGCTGCCGGTCGGCAGCCGCCTGCGCGACGGGGTCGAGCGCCCCTGCGCGGTGAGCGAGTACGTCGTCGAGCGGATGATCCGCGGCGGGGCCGACAAGATCTGTTTCGTGATCGCCCCGGGCAAGTCCGACATCGTCGAGTATTACGGCTCCGGCTACGGCCCGGCGCCGATCGCCTACGTGGTGCAGCCGCGCCCCGAGGGCCTGTGCGACGCGCTGTTCCGTGCCCTGCCGCTGATCGCCCCCGACGAGCCGGTGCTGGTCGGCCTGCCCGACACGGTGTGGTTCCCGGATGACGGGCTGACGCGGCTGCCAGCGGACGGCCTGTCGTTCCTGCTCTTCCCGGTCGAGCGGCCGGAGCTGTTCGACGCCGTGGTGCTCGACGGCGATGCCGTGCGGGAGATCCAGGTGAAGCGGGCGGACGCCGCCTCGTCCTGGGTCTGGGGGGCGTTCAAGCTCACCGGCCGCATCCTCGCCGAGCTCTACGCCCTGTGGCGGGAGCGCCAGTGCCGCGACGAGTATATCGGCACCCTCGTCAATGCCTGGCTCGCGGCGGGCGGCCGTGCGGTCGGCGTGCGCGCCGGCACCGCCTACGTCGATACCGGCACGCTCCACGGCTACCGCGCCGCGATGGCCTTGCTCGGGGCGGCGGATGCCGGGGAGGAGACCGGGCGGCGGCTGTCCCTCGGCCACCCGAAGGGCGACGAGGCGCGGCCGGGCCCGTGAGGCCGCGCACCCTCCCGGGCGTCGCCTATCCGTTCGCCGCGGTGAGCCCGGACGCGGTCGGCGCCCTCGATCCGGAGGCCTGCCGGGCCGCCGCGCGCGAGCGCTTCTCGGCCACCCGCATGGCCGCGGCCGATCTCGCGCGCTACCGCGAGATCCTGGCACGGTGATGCGAAGTCCGGAGGTTTCCTTCCGGACTTCGCATCACGGGCCCGCGCGGCGCCCGAGCGAAGCCGATTTCCGCGTCGCGAAGCGATCAGTCGGAGACCGTATGAAACAGCCCCGTCCCGGCCATCCGGTGTCGCGCGTCGCAGACCCCCATCCCGCGGATCGGGTTGCCGATTCGCCATCGGCCCGGCCTGGCCGGGCGCGGATCATCCAAATGGATTATGCTTGATCTGCGGCCAGATAATTCGCTGTATTTCCTGCGTGACCGTAACGCATGACCGTTATATGGTCCTGCGTAACTGTGGGTTTGGTATTGTAAATCATATAAATCGTGATATATTCGGCCGCATGGATCGACGTAACATGATCGTACCGCTCATTTTTTGTTGATATAATCAGTAATTCACGATATAATCATCAAATACGCATATATCATCGTAAGTTACAGTATATCTTGAGAAATACGCCGCCGGATCGCGTGCATGGTCGGCTCGCGCAGCGGCGGCGCTCCGTCGGACAAACGAAACGGCCGGCCCGGACGATCGACTCGTCGTCCGGCCCGGATGCCGACCGGTGCTGTTCCAGCGATGCCGCGACCTCGACCGGCGAACCGGTCGTCGATCGGGCACAGGGAGGTACACCATGATCGACCCCGCGCTCTTCTGGAACGACGTCGCGATCGAGGTGGCGCGCCGCGACTTCGATCCGTTCCCGGGCCCGAGCGGATCGCTGATGATCATGCCGGAGCAGGGCGGGCCGACGCGCACGTCACGGGCGCTCGCGATGGTCCATCTCGCGATGTACGAGGCGTTCGCCCTCTCCGAGCCGGCGCCGCCCAGCCTCACCCCCTACGGCCTGGCCGTCGCGCCGGCCCGCGGAGCCTGGGCGACCGCGGCGATCGGCGGGGCCGCTTCGCGCGCCCTGCGCGACCTGTATCCACGCCAGGCCCCGTTCGTCTCCGAGCGGTTCGCCAACTTCGCCGGCATGTTGCTCGCATCCGGCACGGCTTTGGGCGACGTGAGCCGTGGGCAGCAATTCGGCGAGCAGGTCTTCTCCGCCCTGGCAGCCCTCCGGCAGGGCGACGCCGCGATCGTCTCGCAGCCGGACGACAAGAATTTCACTCTCCTCGACGGCCGGCACCAGCCCGATCCCTACGCGAGCGACCAGGGCCGCCTGAACCCGCTCTGGGGCCAGCTGCCGGCCTTCTGCAGGGAGGCGGTGATGCTGGGCGGGGCCGCCGCCCACTACGATCACCGCGACTACCTCGATCCGCCGCCCGACCATGATCCGGGCAACCCGGCCCAGGGCTACCAGCAGGATTTCGACGAGGTCAAACAGCTCGGCGCCGCGGGTTCGACGACGCGCACCGTCGACCAGCACCTCATCGGCACGTTCTGGGCGTATGACGGCGCCTGGCGCATCGGAACGCCGCCGCGCCTCTACAACCAATGCGCACGCGCGGTGATCGCCGCCCTGCCCGGTGCGGGAGCGACACTGACGACGCCCCAATCGCTGCGGCTGCTCGCGCTGATCAACATGGGCATGGCGGATGCCGGCATTATCGCGTGGCAGGCGAAGTACCATTACGACCTGTGGCGCCCGGTCGTCGGGATCCGCCAGCAGGATGACGGCCTGGGCTACGACGGCGGCGCCCTGGCGGCGGTCACGGCCAGCGATCCGTTCTGGAAGCCGCTCGGCATGCCGCGCACGAATCAGACCGGCATGTTCACCCGGACGCCGAACTTCCCGGCCTATCCCTCCGGTCACGCCTCGTTCGGTACGACCTGCTTCGAGATCCTGCGGCGCTTCCTGAAGGGCAGGGTCGACACCGGCACACTGTCCTTCACGGTGATGTCCGAGGAGTTCGACGGCAAGAACGTCGACCCCGACGGATCGGTGCGGTCCGTCCACCACCGCAGGCTGACGCTGGCGCAGGCCGTCCGGGAGAACATCGAGTCCCGCATCTTCCTCGGCGTGCACTGGCGGTTCGACGGCGAAGGCCCGGGGACGACGCATGGCTGGGGCGGCGACGCCATCGGCCGGAAGCTCGCACGGCGCATCTACAAGCGCTGCCTCGTCTAGGTAGGCTTCGCAGGAGAGCGCACCGGATTCGCGGCACAAATCGCGCTGAGACAAGAGCCGAAGCGGACCCGGGCCGGGAGGTTCCCCGGGGCTGCCGCGACCGGCCGCGACGCGGAGCCGGTCGCGGCGACGGCGCCGTCAGGCGATAGTCGGCACGATGCCGCCCTCGACCCTGAGGCTCGCCCCGTTGGTCGCCGCCGCGAGCGGGCTCGCGAGATAGGCCACCAGGCCGGCGATCTCCTCGGGCTCGATCATCCGGGCGAGCAGCGAGAGCGGGCGGTGGACCCGGAAGAACTCCGCTTCCAGCTCGGGCGCCGGCGCGTCCGGGTCGGAGGCGACGCTCCTGAGGAAATCGACGATGCCCTCCGAGCGGGTTGGGCCGGGCAGCACGGAATTCACCGTCACGCCGGTTCCGCGGGTGCGTTGCGCCAGGCCCCGGGCGATGGTGAGTTGCGCGGTCTTCGACACCGCGTAGTGCAGCATGTCGGGCGGCGGCACGAGGCCGGATTCGCTCGATACGAACACGATCCGCCCGGTCTTGCGCGCCAGCATGCCGGGAAAATAGGCCTGGGCGAGGCGTGCGCCCGAGACCACGTTGACCTCGAACAGGCGGTGCCAGTCGGCGTCGGCGATCTCCTCGAAGGCCTTCGATTCGTAGATGCCGAGGTTGTTGACCAGGATGTCGACCGTCGGCACCGCCGCGACCAGGGCCGTCGCCCCCTCGGCGGTCGCCGGGTCGGCCAGCACCGTGCGCGGCGGCCGCGCCCCGGGCTCGGCCGCGATCGCGTCCGCGGCCGCGTCGAGCTTCGCCCGGTTGCGCCCGGGCAGCACCACCTCGGCGCCCTCGGCCGCGAGGCGGCGGGCGATGGCGAGGCCGATGCCCGCGGTGGCGCCGGTGACGAGGGCGGTCTTGCCGCCGATCTGAAGGTCCATGGCCGGTCTCCATCTGTGGAGGCCCCGAGATGAGGGGGCCGGCGATTGATGACCAGCGCGCGTGCCGGCACGATGATCGTGCATCGGACGCAACAATGGACGCGCCATGGACAACCGGCTGGGCGAGATGGAGGCCTTCGTGCAGGTCGCGCGCCGCGGCAGCTTCGCGTCCGCCGCCAAGGCGTTGCGGCGGACACCCTCGGCGGTGAGCCGGGCGGTGGCGCGGCTGGAGGCGCGCCTCGGTGTCGGGCTGATCCGGCGCACCACCCGGGCGATGACCCTGACGCCGGAGGGCGAAACGTACCTCGCCCGGGCGAGCGAGCTGATCGCCGAGTTCGACGCCATCGAGGACGGGTTCGGCCGCGACGCGGCCCAGCCGAGCGGGCTGCTCAGGGTCAACGCCTCGGTGCCGTTCGGGATGAGGCTGATCCTGCCGGTGCTGCCGCGCTTCCTCGCCGAGCAGCCGCGGATGCGGGTCGACCTCGCGCTCACCGACGACGTGGTCGATCTCGTCGAGGCCCGCGCCGACGTGGCGATCCGCATCGGGCCCTTGCGCGACACGAGCCTGCGGGCGAAGCGGCTGGGCCGCAGCCGCCTCGCGGTGGTGGCGGCCCCGGCCTATCTCGCGCGGTGCGGCATGCCGGCCCATCCGGACGCGCTGCCTGAGCACAACTGCCTCAACTTCAGCTTCCGCCGCTCCCTCGACACCTGGCCGTTCCTGATCGACGGGGCGGTGGTGCAGCGGCCGGTCCACGGCACCTTCTTCGGCAATTCCGGCGAGGTGGTGCGGATGATGGCGCTCGGCGGCGCCGGCCTCGCCCGGCTCGCCCGCTTCCACGTCGAGGAGGACATCGCCGCCGGCCGCCTCGTGCCGGTCCTGGAGGCGTTCAGCCCCGGCGACACCGAGGACATCCACGCCCTCTATGCCGGAAGCGAGCGGCTCTCGTCCCGCATCCGCTGCTTCGTCGATTTCCTCGCGGCCCATGCGGCGGTGACGGCGTGAGGCCGTCCCGCGCCCCTGAGGGACGCACGGTCAAGAAAAAGGGACGCCGAATCGTGGAGGCGGCGGCCGGGCTCGGGCACGATGCGCGCCCTGCCGGAGCGCGCCGCGCCCGGCCATCGCGGAGTGGTGGTGTCCATGTCGTCCTGGTTCTCGCGGCTCGTCGCCGCTCTCCTCGGCCCGGGGCCGCGCCCGCGGCCCGGGTCCGGCGCTTGGATCCTGCTCGGCGAGGGGCGCGGCGTCTCCTGGTGCCGGGACGAGGCGGCAAGTCCGACAATCGCAAGTCCGACAATCACAAGCCCTGCGATCACGAGCCCCGCGCTCAGCGGTGCCACTCCGCCGCCCGCGCGGTGATCCATTCCCGGAAATGCGCCACCTTCGGGGCGTCGGTCTCGGTCGGGGTGACGAGGAAGAAGCTGTAGGGGCTCGCCACCTCGTCCGGGAACGGCCGCACCAGCCCGGTGCCCGAGACGAGATCGCCCCCGAGCACCCGCGTGGCGAGGCCGACCCCGCCGCCGGCGGTGGCGCATTGCAGCACCATGAAGGTGTGGGTGAAGCGGGGTCCGCGCGAGGCATCGACCCCGCTGACGCCCGCCGCGGCGAGCCATTGCGGCCAGTCCACCGACTCGATGTCGATCGGGTCATCGTCGTGGAGCAGGGTGTGGCGGGCGAGGTCCTGGGGGGAGCGCAAGGGCGGATCGCCGTCGCGCAGGCGCGGGCTGCAGACCGGGAAGACGACGTCGTGCATCAGCAGGTCGGAGCGCAGGCCCGGATAGCGCCCGCGCCCGTGCCGGATCGCCAGGTCCGCGTCGTCGCGGGAGAAATCGACCAGCCGGTTGTTGGCGACGACCCGCACGTCGAGATCGGGATGCTGCGCACGAAAGCTGCCCATGCGTGGGATCAGCCACAGGCTGGCGAAGGAATGCGTGGTGCTGATCGTCAGCACGTGGTCCTGGCCCTGGCGCCGCAGCCGGGCGGTGGCCTCGGCGAGCTGGTCCAGCACCTCGCCGGCCGAGGCCGCGAAGCGCTGGCCCGCCGGCGTCAGGGCGACGCCCCGGCTCGGCAGGCGGCGGAACAGCGCGACGCCGAACCAGCCCTCCAGGATCTTCACCTGCTGCGCCACCGCGCCGGCGCTGACGCCCAGCTCGTCCCCGGCCTCGTGGAAGGTGGCGTGGCGCGACGCCGCCTCGAACGCCCGCACGGCGTTGAGCGGGGGCAGGCGGCGGCGGGGATCCCGGTCGAGAGCCATGGCGTGACTCAGATTTGCTGCGGCGAAGGACGAATCGTTCTGGTTTGCCCGCGAGGCGCCGGAAAGGCAATCTCCCGCTTGTCACGACCTGCCTGACCGACCCGGAGAGAGCCATGACGACCCTCGTCGCTGGCCAAGGAAACCTGCGCCTCGTTCCCGCCATCCGCCTCAGCCCGCCGCGCCTGCGCACGGCCACCTCGCTCCTCGAGCGGCTCGAATTGTGGGCCGAGCGCCGGCGCGAGCGCCGCGCCCTGCTGCGCTGCCCCGACGCTCTCCTCAGGGATGTCGGCCTGTCGCGGGCCGATGCGGTGCGCGAGGCGGGCAAGCCGTTCTGGATCGACTGATCCGCAACGCGCCGATTGCACCGCAAGGATCGGGAGGATTCCCGTCTGCCCCTGGGGCAGGGTGCGGCATCCTTCCCGGAGAGCCCGATGACGCCCGCCAACCGCCCGATGACCCCGTCCGAATGGGGAACGCTCCTCGGCCTCTCGGTCCTGTGGGGCGGCTCGTTCTTCTTCGTCGGCGTCGCCCTCCGGGCGCTGCCGCCGCTCACCCTGGTGAGCCTGCGCGTCGGCCTCGCGGCCCTGATCCTCGCCCTGGTGCTGCGGGTGCGGGGGATCCCGGTGCCGCGGGGCGCCCGGATCTGGCTCGCCTTCCTGGGCGCGGCCTTCCTCAACAACGCGGTGCCGTTCTGCCTCATCGCCTGGGGCCAGACCCACATCGCCTCCGGCCTCGCGGCGATCCTCAACGCCACCACGCCGCTCTTCGGGGTGCTGGTGGCGCATGTCCTCACCGACGACGAGCGCCTGACGGGCAACCGCCTCGCCGGGGTGCTGGCGGGCGTGTCGGGCGTCGCCGTGATGGTCGGGCCCTCGGTCCTCGCCGGGCTCGGGGGCGAGGCCCTGGCGCAGGGCGCGGTGCTGCTCGCCGCGCTCTCCTACGCCTTCGCGGGCATCTATGGCCGCCGGTTCAAGCGCATGGGGATCCCGCCGCTCTCGGCCGCCGCCGGCCAGGTCGCCGCCGCGACCCTGCTGCTCGCGCCCATCGCCCTCGCGGTCGACCGGCCCTGGACGCTGCCCGCGCCGCCCGTCACGGCGATCGCGGCGGTGCTCGGCCTCGCCGCGCTCTCGACGGCGCTCGCCTACGTGATCTTCTTCCGCCTGCTGGCGAGCGCCGGGGCGACCAACCTGATGCTCGTCACCTTCCTGATCCCGGTCTCGGCGCTGCTGCTGGGCGCCCTGGTGCTGGGCGAGCCGGTGGTGCCGCGCCAGCTCCTCGGCATGGCGCTGATCGGCGCGGGGCTGGTGGCGATCGACGGGCGGCTGCTGCGGCGAAGGAAGCCCGCGGCGGCGGAGTAGCCGGCGCGGGCGGGGCGGTCAGGCGCCGTGTCTGCCCTGCATCGCGGCGTAGCTCGTCATCAGGTTGCGGTAATCCGGGATGTGGTCGCCGAGCAGCGTCGCCAGCCCCTCGACGTCCCGGCGCCAGTCGCGGTGCAGCTCGCAGGCGACCGCGAACCAGTTCACCAGCTGCACGCCCGCCGCCGACATCCGGTTCCACGCCCCGTCGCGCACCACCGGGTTGAAGGTGCCCGACGCATCCGTGACGGCGAAGACCTCGTAGCCTTCCGCGATGGCCGACAGGGCCACGAAGGCGACGCAGACCTCGGTGACGACGCCCGCGATGATGAGCTGCTTGCGGCCCGTCGCCCTCACGGCGGCGACGAAATCGGGGTTGTCCCAGGCATTGATCTGGCCGGGCCGGGCGATGAAGGGCGCGTCCGGGAACTTGGCCTTCAGCTCGGGCATGATCGGCCC
Organism: Methylobacterium sp. DB0501; assembly: GCF_011043735.1. Taxonomy (GTDB): domain Bacteria; phylum Pseudomonadota; class Alphaproteobacteria; order Rhizobiales; family Beijerinckiaceae; genus Methylobacterium; species Methylobacterium alsaeris. The sequence continues at coordinate 63,171 of NZ_JAAKGV010000024.1, forward strand.
GTTCGGACCCTCCTCGAAGCTGGTGGTGAGGATGGTCGGCAGCTTGAAGTAGGCGGCGAGGTCGGCGACCGCCAGCACGTTGTTCTTGAAGCGATCCGGATCGAAGTCGCGCACCAGCGACATCAGGCCGGCCTGGTGATCGACCAGCAGGACGACGGCCTGGTCGAGGTCGAGGCGGTGATACGGCTTGGTCATCGTCGTCTCCATCGTGGCGGCCGGCGCGGCGCCGTGTCGATGGGGGGAGTATGTCTGCCGGGTTTCTGGCTGGAAACAGAAACAATGGAAAACGATCGTTTCCGGCAACGCGATGATCCGACGGGGTGATCGCGGCCCGTCGGACGTCGCGCCTCACGCCACGATGGGCACGTGCACGTCGATGACGGTCCCTGGCCGGTCGGGGGCGAACCGGCCGTCATAGAGCTCGAAATCGGGACTGTCGGCCACCGCAAGGCCCGAGGCCGGAACGAGGTCGCCCCAGATGGTCGCCGTGGCGCTCCTCATCTGCGGGTGCAGCGCCGTCCCGTCCAGGGTGATCCGGAAGACCGCGTAGGTCGCGGCCGGGATCGTCTTGCGCGTGAAGCCGGCCGGCAGGGTGCCCTCCGGCCGCACGCCGACGCCGGCCATGTAGTTGAAGCGACCTTCCTGCGTGTCGGCGCTCCAGACGACGCCGTAGGTCGCCCAGCTCGGGGCCTGCCCGTCGACCGACGGGAGGGCCTTGCTCAAGCTCGACCAGAGGTCCGGGATGGCGGCCGTGGTCGTCTGGTCGAAAAGCCGCGTCGGGCCGGCGACGGTGAAGGCGGCGCGCGTCACGAGGCCGGGCAGGCGGGCGATGGTGGGGAACGGCTCGGCAGCGGCAGGCATCGGGTGATCTCCTCTTGAGGGAAGGGCTGCGAGGCCGCTGCGGACGCGGCCGGGCGTGACGCCGAAGCAGCGCCCGAAGGCGCGGGTGAAGGCTTCCTGGGAGTCGAAGCCGGAATCGAAGGCGAGGTCGACGAGCCTGAGGTCCGGCTCCGCGACGAGGCGCCGGGCCGCCCGCACCAGGCGGCGGGTGCGGACATGCGCCATGGGCCCGAGACCCATCCGGGCGGTGAAAAGGCGCTAGAAATGGTAGGGCGACAGCCCGGCCCGGTCGGCGAGGCAAGCCAGCGTCAGGGGCTCGTCGAGCCGCTCTTCGATCCAGGCGAGGATGTCGGCGATGCGGTCGGAGGCGGGGGGGCGATCCATGCCGTCATGATGACGGCGGGGAGCCGGGGCGTCCTGACCGGTCTTGCTATGAGGCGAACTTGTCGGGTTTCTCTCGATGGCGGTCGGCCCTCCTCGTCATTCGAGGCTCCGCTTTCGCGGCGCCGGAATGACGGGGAGGGTGGTCAGCAGCGGCGGGGGAAGCGGCCCCTCAGATCCACCGCTTGCGCCGCTTGAAGCTCTTCAGGTTCCGGAAGCTCTTGCGCTGGTCGCCGGCGCCGCCGAGGTAGAATTCCTTCACGTCCTCGTTGGTGCGCAATTCCTCGACGGTGCCGTCGAGCACCACCTTGCCCTGCTCCATGATGTAGCCGCGATCGGCCACCGAGAGGGCGGCGCGGGCATTCTGCTCGACGAGCAGGATGGTGACGCCGAGATCGCGGTTGATCTGGCGGATGATGGAGAACACCTCCTTCACCAGGAGCGGCGAGAGGCCCATCGAGGGCTCGTCCATCAGGATCAGGCGGGGGCGGGCCATCAGCGCGCGGCCGATCGCCAGCATCTGCTGCTCGCCGCCCGAGAGGTAGCCCGCGGCGCCGGTGCGCTCCTTGAGGCGCGGAAAATAGGTCAGCACCCGCTCGAGGTCCTGGCCGATCTCGCGGTCGCGGCGCGAGAAGGCGCCGAGGCGCAAATTTTCCATCGGCGTCATGTCGGCGACGATGCGGCGGCCCTCCATCACCTGGAAGATGCCGCGGCGCACGATCTTGTCCGGCTCGATGCCGTCGATGCGGGCGCCGTCGAACACGATCTCGCCGCGGGTGACCTCGCCGTCCTCCGAGCGCAAGAGGCCCGAGATGGCCTTGAGCGTCGTCGACTTGCCGGCGCCGTTGGCCCCGAGAAGGGCCGTGATCGAGCCCGCCGGCACGTCGAGGCTCAGGCCCCGCAGGACCAGGATCACGTCGTCGTAGACGACCTCGACGTTGCGCAAGCTGAGGAGGGGGGCCGCCGCGGCGTCTTGGGTCGGGCGCTCCAGGGTCATGACCTGCGACATCGGACGGCTCCAGGGGTGAGATGCGACGTCGAACCCTCCCCCCGCTGCGGGGGAGGGTGGCCTGCAGAGCAGGCGCAGCGGGACGCAGTCCCGCCGAGAGGGGCAACGCGACGGTGATCCCAGGCGGCGCTTGTCAGAACACCTGCGATCTCTCCGGAAGCGGCGTCCCCTCTCCCGACCCACTTCGTGGGGCACCCTCCCCCGCAGAGGGGGGAGGGTTATGGGCGGTGCGGATCATCCGTTGAGGACGATCCTCACCACCCCTGCCACTCGGCCTTCCGCGGCAGCGTCACGGTCTTGACCGGCTCGAGCTTGATCGTGCCGGCCTTCATCAGGTCGGGCAGCGCCCCGTCGGTCGGGCCGGAGACCTTGGCGCGGTAGATGTGGACCTCCATCATCCCGCGATGGTCGGTGGGCGACCAGGTCGAGGGGACGCAGACGCCCTCCATGCCGGCCGGCACCCAATCCTTCTTCTGGTAGAAGCCCTTGCGGACGTTGGGGCCGGCGAGCCCACCGTTGTCCTTGGCCCAGGCCAGCGCCTCGGTCATGTAGAGGGCGGCGCAGATGCCGGTGTAGTAATGCACCGGCCGGTAGGCGGTGCCCGCGGCGTCCGAGACCTTCGAGATCTCGCCTGCCATCGCCATACCCGGCGCGGTGCTGCCGCTCACCGCCGCCGTCCGCACCGGGAAGACCACGCCGTTCGCCGCCTCGCCGGCCGCCTTGGCGGCGTTCTCGTCCATGCCCCAGACGTTGCCCATGAACTGGATGTCGGTGCCGACCGACTTGCAGGACTTGAGCAGCGAGATGTTCGAGCCGCCGGTATTGCCGAGATAGGCGTAGTTCGCCCCGGCATTCTTGGCGGTGAGGCATTGCGCCGTGTAGTCGCCGGGCGCCAGCGCGAAGACGATCGCCGGCAGCACCTCGAAGCCGAGATCCTTCGCCATCGCCTCGCCGGCTTCCTTGGGCGAGTTCGGGTAGGGGTGGTTGCCGCCCATATGGACGTATTTCGGCTTGCCGGTCTTGCCCTTGGCCTTCCAGTCGTCGGCGGCCCAGAGCAGCATGGCGCGCAGCGCGTCGGAGTAGGACGGACCATAGAAGAAGTTGTAGGGCGCGGCCTTGGCCTTGCCGCTGGCGCCGGTCGGGTCGCTCACCTGCGCGGCGTAGCTCCCTGAGATGTACGGCACCTCGTCCTTGGTGACGAAGGCCGACAGCGCCTCGGTGTCGGCGGTGCCCCAGCCCTGGATCGCCGCGACCTTGTCGCGCCCACCGGTCCACTTCTTGTAGAGCGCGACGGCGCGCGGCACCTGGTAGCCGTAATCGACCGATTCGACATTCATCTTCTCGCCCTTGATGCCGCCCTTGCGGTTCACGTAGGCGAGCGCGTCGGCCACCCCCTGCGCGTAGGGCACGCCGACGTCGGAGGTGGCGCCGCTCTGGTCGGCGAGGTGGCCGATCGGGATCTCGGCGGCGAGGGCGGGCACTGCCAGAGCGAGGGTGGCGGCCGAGGCGAGGGACAGGCCAAAGGACAGGCGAAGCATGGGTCTGGTTTCCTCCGGTGGGTGGGCTGGTTTCCTCCAGCCTCGTCGATGGGTTCAGTGCGAGAACGGGTAGAGCTTCCAGTACGCCTTGATCTGGCGCCAGCGGTGCGCGAGCCCGTCGGGCTCGAACATCAGGAACAGCACGATCACGAGGCCGATCGCCATCTCGCGCAGGAAGGACAGGTTGTCCTTGAGCGACAGCGCCCGGTCGAGGGAGGAGCCGCGCACCGCGTCGGTGATCCAGCCCATGGCTTCCGGCACCAGCACCATGAAGGCGGTGCCCATCAGCGTGCCCATGATCGAGCCGAGGCCCCCGATGATGATCATGCCGAGGAACTGGATCGAGAGCAGGATTCCAAAACCCTCGACCGAGACGAATTGCAGGTAATGGGCGTAGAGCGCCCCGCCGATACCGGCGAAGAAGGCCGAGAGGCCGAAGGACAGGGTGCGGTAGCGGGTGAGGTTGATCCCCATCATCTCCGCCGAGAGGTAGTGGTCGCGCACGGCCACCAGCGCCCTTCCGTCGCGGGAGCGCATCAGGTTGGTGGCGAGCACGAAGGTCAGCACCAGGTAGGCCAGCACGACGTAGAAGTAGCGGTGGTCGGTGTCGAAGGCGAAGCCGAAGATCGAGAAGGCCTCGGCGGCCGTGCCGGCGACGCCCCCGGTGAACCAGTTCGCCCGGGCGAAGAAGTCCTGCAGGATGTACTGCGCGGCGAGCGTCGCGATGGCGAGGTAGAGGCCTTTGAGCCGGGCCGCCGGTAGGCCGAAGATGAGGCCCACCGCCGTCGTCATCACGCCGGCGAGCGGGATCGCGAAGAAGACCGGGATGCCGTAATTGTTCGACAGCCAGGCCGACGCGAAGGCGCCGAAGCCGAAGAAGGCGGCGTGCCCGATCGAGATCTGGCCGGTGAAGCCGACCAGGATGTTGAGGCCCAGAGCCGCCACCGCGAAGTAGCCGATCTGGATCAGCAAGCTCAGCCAGTAGCGGTCGAGGACGAGGGGGGCGAGGCAGAGCAGCGCCAGCCCCGCCCAGACCGCGTAGCGGCTGCCGGCGGTCGGGAAGATGGTGGTATCGGCGGCATACGTGGTGCGGTAGTCGCCGGCGGGGATCAGGCTCTGGGTCGCCATCAGACGCGCTCGATGTCGCGGGTGCCGAACAGGCCGTAGGGCTTGATCATCAGGATCACCACCAGGACGTAGAAGGGAACGATCTCGTAGAGGTTGCCCCAGTGCAGGTACTGGCCGTCGACGTATTGCGCGACGTTCTCCAGCACCCCGATGACGAGGCCGCCGATGACCGCGCCGACGACCGAGTCGAGCCCGCCGAGGATGACGGCCGGGAACACCTTGATGCCGTAGAGCGACAGGGCCGAGGACACGCCGTTGACGATGCCGACCACGATGCCGGCGACCGACGAGACCACCGCCGAGATCGCCCAGGCCATCGCGAACACGTTGCGCACCGAGATGCCGAGCGACTGGGCGACCTGCTGGTTGAAGGCGGTGGCCCGCATGGCGAGCCCGTGCTTCGAGTAGCGGAAGAACCACGCGAAGCCCGCCATCATGGCGACCGAGATGCCGAGGCTCATGAGATACACGGTCTGGATCTCGAGACCGAGGAACGACACCGACTGGGTCTGGAAGATCGGCGGGAAGGGCTGGGCGAAGACGCCGAACAGCCACTTGCACAGGGCCTGGAAGAAGATCGACAGGCCGATCGTCACCATGATGACCGAGATGATCGGCTCGCCGATCAGCGGCCGCAGCACCACCACCTGGAGCGCGATGCCGAAGACCAGCATGAAGGCGAAGGTGATTCCCATGCCGACCAGGAACGGCAGCTGGTAGGTGGTGAGCAGCCACCAGCACACCCAGGCACCGATCAGCAGGAACTCGCCCTGGGCGAAGTTCACGACCTGGCTCGCCTTGTAGATCAGGACGAAGCTCATCGCGACCACGCCGTAGAGGGCGCCGACGATCAGCCCGTTGACGACGAGCTGGAGCAGCAGATGGGTGTTCATGGCCTCAAGGCCCCTATTCGGCGGCGGCGAGGGTGGCGGGAGCCGCCGTGAGGTCGATCACCGGCAGGGTGGTGCGGATGCGTTGCGTCGTGCCGTCCTGGAACCGGATCACCGTATCGACCCGGTAGCTCGGCGCGCCGGCATAGATCGTGTCGATCAGGTCGCCGTACTTCTCGTTGATGACGCCGCGGCGGACCTTGCGGGTGCGGGTCAGCTCGCCGTCATCGGCGTCGAGTTCCTTGTAGAGCAGCACGAACTTGGCGACGCGCTGCACGTCCGTCAGCCCGGCATTGACCCGCACGACCTCACGGCGGATCAGCTCGATCACCGCCGGCTTCGCGGCGAGGTCGGAATAGGTGGTAAAGGCGATGCGGTTCTTCTCGGCCCATTTGGCGACGACCGCATAGCGGATGCAGATGAGCGCCGCCAGGTACTCGCGCCCGGCGCCGAGGATGACGGCTTCGGCGACGTAAGGGCTGAACTTCAGCTTGTTCTCGATGTATTGCGGCGAGAAGCGTTCGCCGTTGATGTTGACGGCGAGGTCCTTGATCCGGTCGATGACGACCAGCTCGCCCTTCTTGTCGACGTAGCCGGCGTCGCCCGTATGCATCCAGCCGTCGCGCACGTCGCTCGGTGTGTCGGGACCGGCCTTGTAGTAGCCGTGGAACATGTTGGCGTGGCGGGCCAGCACCTCGCCGATGCCGTTCCGGTCGGGGTCGAGCACCCGGATCTCGATGCTGTCGTCGAACGGCACGCCGACCGTGTCGAAATCGACCGTCCCGCCCCGGTGCAGGGTGTAGGCGCCCAGCGTCTCGGTCTGGCCGTAGAGCTGGCGCAACGGCACGCCCATGGCGCGGAAGAACCGGAACGTGTCGGGGCCCAGCGCCGCACCACCCGTCGCCGCCGAGGTCAGCCGCGTGAAGCCGAGGCGGTCGCGCAGGGCCCGGAACAGCAGAGCCTCGGCCGCGCCGGAGCGTTTCCCCTGGTCGAGGGCGGACAGTCCCATCGTCATCCCTCGCTCGTAGAGGGCGCGCTTGAAGGGCGAGGCGTCCATCATCCGGGCGCGCACGTCGGCGGCCAAAGCCTCCCAGACCCGGGGGGCGAACAGCACGAAGGTCGGGGCGATCTCCCGGAAATCGTGCATCAGCGTGTCGGCATCCTCGACGAAGTTGACCTTCATCCGGGAGAGGAGGGCTTGGCCGAGCGCGTAGACCTGCTCCATGATCCAGGGCAGCGGCAGCACCGAGACGTAATCGTCCTGCGGCCCCTTCGGGTCGGCGGCGAGGTAGCGGGCGCAGTGGCGCAGCACCCGGCCCCCGCTCAGCATCGCCAGCTTCGGCCGCGCCGTGGTGCCGGACGTGGTGCAGAGGATCGCCACGGCCTCTCCTTCCGTCGCATCGACCATCCGGTCGTAGAGGCCGGGATCGGTGGCGTGCCGGGCCTCGCCCCTGGCGGCGAGCGCTTCCGCCGAGATCAGCCGCGGGTCGTCGTATTTGCGCATCCCGCGGGGATCGCAATAGACGATATGGCGCAACGACGGCACGCCGTCGGCAAGATTGAGGAGCTTGTCGACCTGCTCCTCGTCCTCGGCGATCACCGCCTTCACCTCGGCGAAGGCGAGGAGATACTGGACCTCGTCCTCCAGCGCGTCGCGGTAGAGGCCGAGCGACAGGGCGCCGAGCGCATGGGCGGCGATCTCGCCGGCCACCCAGTCGGGCCGGTTGTCGCCGATCAGACCGACCACGTCGCCGTTATCGATGCCCAATTCCGAGAGGCCGAGCGCGAAGGCGCGGGTGCGGGCGTGGTACTGGCCCCAGGTCGTCGGGCGCCACAGCCCGAAGATCTTTTCGCGCAACGCGACCTCGTCCGGATGCTCGGCGGCGTTGCGGCGCAGGAGCTTCGGGAAGGTGTCGGCGGCCTGCGCGATGGTCGAGAAATCGGTCGTCACGACGCGGCCCTCGCCGGTTCGGGAGCCGCCGGCTCCTCGTCTTCCTCGCCGAGATAGGCCTTGCGCACATGCGGATCGGCCAGCACCGCCTCGGGGCGGCCGAGCGCGATGCGGCGGCCGAAATCGAGCACCATCACCCGGTGCGAGATGTCCATGACCACGCCCATGTCGTGCTCGATCATCACGACCGTCATGCCGAACTCCTCGTTGAGATCGACGATGTAGCGGGCCATGTCCTCCTTCTCCTCGAGGTTCATGCCGGCCATCGGCTCGTCGAGGAGGATCAGCTTTGGCTCCAGCGCCATGGCGCGGGCCAGTTCCACCCGCTTGCGCAAGCCGTAGGAGAGGGTGCCGGCGGGCGCTTTCCGGTAGGCCTGGAGGTCGAGGAAGTCGACGATCTCCTCGACGCGGCGGCGATGCGCCAGTTCCTCGCTTTGCACCCCCGGCAGCCAGTAGAGCGAGCCGGTGACGAAGTTGTTGCGCATCAGGTGGTGGCGCCCGACCAGGATGTTGTCGAGCACGCTCATGTGGTGGAACAGCGCGAGGTTCTGGAAGGTGCGGCCGATGCCGAGCTTCGGACGCTGGTTCGGCGTCGCCTTCGTGATGTCGCGGCCGTCGAGCAGGATCTGGCCCTCGGACGGCTTGTAGCGGCCCGAGATGCAATTGATCATCGAGGTCTTGCCGGCGCCATTGGGGCCGATGATCGAAAAGAGCTCGCCCTTCTCGACCGCGAAGCTGACATCCGTCAGCGCCTTCACGCCGCCGAAGCGCAACGAGATCTGGCGAACCGCGAGGGTCTCCGCCACGCCTGATCCTCCCTGGGATGGCGGCCGCGCTCGTCACCGGCGCCGCTCTGCCTGTGGTGGATGCCCGGTATGCGTCCGGGTCATCCGCCTTGGAAATACGTTCGACTGTTTTTTTCCGAGCGTCAAGTGCTACACTGGCGCGACGAAAGTCGAGGGGCGGCAGGCCCCGTGAGGGTGGGATCGGGGTCGACATGGCGCGTATCGCAGGCTCGTCGGGACCGCGGACGGAGGAGGCCATCCGGCGGGCGGGGCTCGGCCTCATCGCCACCCACGGCTACGCCGCCATGAGCCTGCGCCAGCTCGCGGCCGAGGTCGGCATCCAGCAGGGCTCGCTCTACAACTACTTCCGCAACAAGCAGGAATTCCTGTTCGACCTCATCCGCGGGCATATGCTCGACCTGCATGCGGCCCTCGACGCGGCGCTTCTCCCCGAAGGAAGCGCCGAGGCGCGGCTGACCCGGTTCACCGCGTTCCACGTCGCCTACCATGTCGAGCGGCCGCAGGAGGTCTTCATCTGTTACTCGGAGCTGCGCAGCCTCGAGCCGGACAACCTCGCCGCCGTGGTGGCGATGCGGCGCGACTACGAGCGCAAGCTCGGCGAGATCCTCGATCACGGCTGTGCGACCGGCGAGTTCCGCCTCGCCGACACGCGGATGGCGACGCTCGCCATCCTCGCCATGCTGTCGGGCATCTGCACCTGGTACAAGCCGGAGGGGCGCCTTTCGACGGACGGGTTGCAGGAGATCTTCACCGGCATGGTGCTGGCGCTCGCCCGGGGCGAGACACAGGCGCTCGCCCGGGGGGAGACGCAGGCGCTGGCCCGCGGCGAGGGCGCGATGGAGAGCGTCGCGGTGCCGCCGCGACGGCGCCGGGCGTTGCGGGCCGGGACCGGGTAGGCCCCGGCGGCCGGCTGCGCGGGGACCTCTCGTGCCAGATCTCGCCGGCGATCGACAGTCTTCGGCCGACGATGCCCTGTTGCGATGCTTTCGGGTCCCGTACGTCCGCCGCCGCAGCGGAAAGGTCGGAGTATTCGCACCCGGGCGTGGCTTGTTTCATGCGCGATGTCGTGACGACTTCACGTTGTCTGGCCTCTTGGACCGTGATGGTCTTTTGTGCGGGATGTCGAATGGCTCGCCCGCAGAAATTCTTTCGAGACGAATTCCATATACCGTCCATTCACGCTTCTGCCTCAATTTCGGATGGCATTCCGGCGAGGACCGGAACCGGAGCGGCCGTTCGATGTTCGTGCTTACCCTTCCCCGCAAGTTCGCCCTCCTGATCGCGCTCGCGGGCCTCAGTCTGATCGCCCTCGGCGGGATCGCGCTCACCTACCAGTACGATGCGATGATGGCGCAGCGCATCGACCGGCTGTCGGTCATGACCGAGGCGGCGGCCAACATCGTCGACCGCTACCGGCAGAAGGCGGAAAAGGGCGAGATGACCCAGGCGGCGGCCCGCGAGGCGGCGCTTGCCGATATCGGGGCGATGCGGCACGGCCGCGACAACTACGTCTACGTCAACGATGCCGCCGGCACGGTGATCGCCCACCCCTCCGCGAAGGTGGTCGGCCGCAACCTGATGGGCATGGCCGATCCCACCGGCTTCCGCTTCGTCGCCGACGTCATGCCCCGCGCCAAGCGCGACGGCATGGCGACGTTCCGCTACGTCTGGGCACAGGAGGGGCAGGCGGCGCCCGTGCCGAAGATCGGGCTCTTCCGCTACTACGCGCCGTGGGACGTCTATATCGGCGTCAGCGAATACGTCAGCGACCTGCGGGCGATGATCGTCGAGCAGGTCCAGCGCCTCGCCCTCGCCGGTCTCGTCATCATGCTGGTGCTCGCCGCCGCCTCGCTGCTGATCGTCCGCTCGGTGGTGCGGCCGATGGAGCGCCTGCGCAAGACGATGACCACCCTCTCGGAAGGGCGCACCGATTTCGCGGTGCCGGAGGCCGGACGGCGCGACGAGGTCGGGGCGATGGCCCGCGCCGTCCTGGTCTTCCGCGACAACGCCATCGAGCGCGAGCGCCTGCGCGGCGAGAGCGAGGCCGAGGAGATGTGCCGGATGCGCCGCGCCGCGGCCCTCAACGACCTGATCCAGGGCTTCGAGACCTCGATCACCGGCGTGGTGGCCGGCGTCGCCAGCGCCTCGGGCGAGCTGCGCGGTACCGCCCAGGCGATGACCGCCACCGCGACCCAGACCGCCACCCAGTCCACCACCGTGGCCGCCGCCGCCGAGGAGGCGTCCTCCAACGTCGAGACCGTCGCGGTCGCAGCGGAAGAACTCGGCGCCTCGGTCCAGGAGATCGGCCGCCAGGTCGACGGCTCGGCCCGTCTCGCGCAGGCCGCCGTGGCCGAGGCCGGGCGGACCGCGCAGCAGGTCCGGGCGCTGACCGAGGCCACCGCCCGGATCGGCGACGTGGTCGGGCTGATCTCGTCGATCGCCGCGCAAACGAACCTGCTGGCGCTCAACGCCACGATCGAGGCGGCCCGGGCCGGGGCCGCCGGCCGGGGCTTCGCGGTCGTGGCGGCGGAGGTGAAGGAGCTGGCCGGCCAGACCGCGAAGGCGACCGAGGAGATCACCGGCCAGATCGCCACGATCCAGGCCTCCACCGGCCAGGCGGCCGGCGCGATCGGCCAGATCACGGCGCGGATCGAGGAGATCTCGACCGTCGCGACGAGCATCGCCGCGGCGGTGGAGGAGCAGGGCGCGGCGACCCAGGAGATCGTGCGCAACGTCGCGCAGGCGGCCGCCGGCACCGGCGAGGTGACGGGTAACATCGCCGGTCTGGCGGGCGCGGCGGAGGAGACCGGGGCGGCGGCGAGCCAGGTGCTGGTCTCGGCCTCGGAGCTGTCGCGCCAGTCCGAACGCCTCTCGGCCGAGGTCGAGCGCTTCCTGCTCCAGGTGCGGGCCGCATGATCCCGGGCGGCCTTGAGTCGCCCGGCGACGGCGCCCGCATGGAACGGCCTGGAGCAGCGCCCGTCACGGGGGGACGATGCTCCGGCCGCCGATGCGGGCGCCGTGCCTGATTCTGGGAATCGATGATGAACGTCAGGATACCGCCGGTTTGGTCGTAGTTGCCGAGCGGTGAGATGCGCAGGACATGGTAGCAAGCCTTGGCGCCGTCAGCCGAGCGGCCGCTCGTCGGCGATGACCTTGCCGTCGTTGGGCAGGCTGCCCGATGCCACGAGGTCGACCGTGCCGCGCAGCTTCGTCACCGCCCGCAGGGTCTCGGCGACGGCCTCCGCCAGGGTGGCGTCCGTCGTCCCGGCTTCCGCACGGAGCGTCATGGCGTCGGCCTCGTTTGCCCGGGTCACCACCAGGCGCAGGCGGCCGAGCCCGGGGTGGCGGCGGGCGATCTCGGCGACCTGCTCGGGGCGCACGAACATGCCCTTCACCTTGGCGGCCTGGTCGGCCCGGCCCATCCAGCCGCGGATCCGGCCTTTGCCTGAGGCCGCCGTGAGGTCGCCGAGGGCGTAGCGGATCAGCGGCCGGTCGAGGTCGGGCACCGTGACGACGATCTCGCCGACCTCGCCCTCCGGCACCGGATCGCCGGTGCCCGGCCGCACGATCTCGAGGATCAACCCGTCGCCGACGAGGAGACCGGGCTCGCCCGGCGTCTCGTAGGCGATGAAGCCGACATCGGCGGTGGCGTAGGCTTGTGCTGCGGCGATGCCGCGCTCCTTGAACTCGGTCTGGAGCGAGGGCGGGAAGGCCGCGCCGGAGACCAGGGCCTTCACGATCGACGACACGTCCCGTCCGGCCTTGGCCCCGGCATCGAGCAGCACCTTGAGGAAGTCCGGCGTGCCGACATAGCCGGCCGGGCGGTAGGCCTCGATCAGGTCGAGCTGCTGCTCGGTATTGCCGGGCCCGGCCGGAATCACCGCGCAGCCGAGGGCGCGTGCGGCGGTGTCGAAGATGAACCCGCCCGGCGTCAGGTGATAGCCGAAGGTGTTGAGCACCACGTCGCCCGGCTCGAAGCCCGCGGCGGCGAGCGCCGGCGCGCCGCCCCACGGATCCTCCCCCGCCCGCTGCGGCTCGAAGATCGGTCCCGGCGAGGTGAACAGGCGGGGAAATGCCCCGGCCGACCCCGGCACGAAGCCGCCGAAGGGCAGCGCCTCGCGCTGGCGCGCCGGCATCTCGCCCTTGCGCAGGACCGGCAGGCGGGCGAGCGCCGCCCGGTCGGTGACGGAAGCCGGGTCGATGCCGGCGAGGTGGGCGGCGTAGGCCGGGGCCTTCAGGGCGGCGCCGAGGGCGGCCGGCAGGCGGGCGAGGGTGGCTTCAGGGGCGGTGGCGGGCGGGCTGGCTGTGTGAGGCATGGCGTGGTGTCCTCCCGGGATTGGCCCGCGCGTTGATCGCGCGGTGTGTCAGAGTCGAAGCAAATGGCTCGTCATGACGACGCCGGCAGCATGGTTGCCTGTCGATCCGAGCCCCGATGAGCAAAGAGCTGCAACGATCGCTGCGTCATGGCGCACATGCAGAGCAGCATCCCGAATTCGCGGCGTGGTTTTCAAGGCTGTGCGATGCAACGGCGTTCGCTCAGATCGCGAAAAGAATCGATCGGCTGGCGCTCGGGAACCCGGGGGGACGTGACACCGGTTGGCGATGGCGTGAGCGAGATGCGCATTCATGTCGGCCCCGGGGACAGAGTCCATTGCGTCCGTCGCGGCGGGGAGATCGTCATCCTCCCGTGCGGCGGTGATAACTCCCGTCAGCCGCGCGATATCCGCCGAGCGAAGGCCGTGGCGGCGTCTCCCTGAATGTCGTTGGCGACGCCCATGACCGAATGCCCTGCTCACCCCTACGATACGGCGGACGACCTCGACAGCCCAGAACGGATCGCCGCCTATCTCGACGCCGGGCTCACCGAGGACGATCCGGCCCTGGTCGCTCACGCACTCGAAGCCGTCGCCGATGCTCCGCGACGGCTGCCCCCGACTTCGCCTCACCCCACCCGCGCCAGCAGCCGTTCCGCCCGGCGCAGGTGCGGCCGGTCGAACATCTCGCCGTCGATCCCGACCACGCCGACCCCCGCCGCCGCGGCGAAGGCGGCGACCACCTTGCGCGCCTGGGCGACGGCCGCGGGCGCCGGGGTGAAGGCCTCGTTGATGACCGGAACTTGCGCCGGGTGGATCGCCATCTTGCCGACGAAGCCGTCGCGGCGGGCCGCGCGGCACTCGCGGGCCAACCCGTCGAGATCGCGAAAGTGAGCGTTGATGGTGTCGATCGCATCGACCTCCGAGGCGGCCGCCGCCATCAGGGTCAGGTTGCGGGCCAGTTGAAACGGTGCGCTCCAGGCGCCGTCCTCCCCCCGGTTGGTCTCGGCGCCGATATCGGCGGAGAGATCCTCCGCCCCCCAGGTGACGCCGGAGAGCCGCGGGCTCGCTCCCGGCAGGGTCTGGAGCGCGAAGACCGCCCGCGCCGTCTCGGTGGCGATCGGCAGGATGCGGGTGGCGCCGTCGGGCAGCCCGTATTCGGCCTCGTGGACGGCGAGGCGCGCGCCGAGATGGGCGACGCTCACGCCCCCCTCGGCCTTCGGCAGCATGATCCCGTCCGGGGCGTGCGGCATCACGGCGGCGAGGTCGTCCTCGGTGAGCCCGGTGTCGAGGGCGTTGACGCGGACATAGAGCTTCGGGCGTCCCGCCCGATCCCGCATCCGCGCCAGGAAGCCGGCGGCGACCTCGCGGGCCTTGGGCTTCTCGGGCAGCGCGACGGAATCCTCCAGGTCGAGGATCAGGGCGTCGGCCCCGACCTCCAGGCCCTTCTCCTGCTTGCGGGCTGAATCACCGGGGACGAACAGCAGCGAGCGCATGTCTCTAAGCCTCCGCGGCCGGGCGCTTGTGCATCATCGCCTGGCGGCGGCACTCGGCCACCAACGTGCCGTCCTGGTTGTAGGCGCGGTGGACGAACTCGACGATGCCGGCGGTGGGCCGCGAGCGCGATTCGCGCTTGGCGACGACCTCGGTCGTCACGCTCACCGTGTCGCCCTCGAAGAGCGGCGCGGGGAACCGGGTCTCGGTCATGCCGAGATTGCCGATCGTGGTGCCCACCGTCGTATCGTTGACCGAGATGCCGATCATCAGCCCGAGCGTGAACAGCGAGTTCATCAGGGGTTTGCCCCACTCGGTCTCGGTGGCGCAGAAATGCGCGTCGATATGGAGCGGCTGCGGATTGAGCGTCATGTTGGAGAACAACATGTTGTCCATCTGCGTCACCGTGCGGGTGAGGCGATGGCGAAGCGTCGCGCCGACCTCGAAATCCTCGAAGTACAGCCCGCCGCGCGGATGGGTCGAAGCCGGAATCGTGCTCACGCGGCGTCCTCCGTCGTCAGGGTGATCAGGCGGGCGCCCTCGGCGACCTGCTGGCCGGCCTCCGCCGCCACCTCGGCGACGGTGCCATCCGAGGGGGCGGTGAGCGCGTGCTCCATCTTCATCGCCTCGACCACGGCGAGGCGCTGGCCGCGGACGACCTTGTCGCCGGGGGCGACCAGCACCGCGACGAGGCGGCCATGCATCGGCGCCTTGATGGTGCCGCCCTGGTCGATGTGGTCGAGATCGACCGCGAAGGGATCGGGCGGGGCAAGCGCGATCTGGCGGCCCTCGGCCAGCACCAGCACGCCGTTCGGCGCGTCGATCACGGTCAGGGACGCGGGCTCGGGGCCGTCCGTGCCGTACTCCACATTCAGCCCGGGCGCCCCCCAGCGCAGCCCGGCCTCGGCCGGCTCGCCCTCGAGCACGAAGGGGAACGCCTGGTGCCGGGCCTCGCCGAGCTGGAATCCGTCCGCCGCGTCCCAGGGCGAGCCGGCGCGGGCCGGATTCTCCCGCGCCACCAGCACCCGGATGCCGGCGCGGATCGCGGCGTCGCGATGCGGGCTCGGTGCCGTCAGGGCGCCGAGGTCGCGATCGATGAAGCCGGTATCGAAGCGGCCCGCGCGGAAATCCTCCGCCTCGGCCAGCGCCTTCAGGAAGGCGACGTTGGACTTCGGCCCGGCCACCAGGGTGCGGCCGAGCGCGCCCGCCAGCCGGTCCAGGGCCTCGTCGCGGGTGGCGCCGTGGGCGATCACCTTGGCGATCATCGGATCGTAGAACGGGGTCACCCGATCGCCCGCCCGCACGCCGGTATCGACGCGGATGCCCTCGCCCTCGGGGAGCCGGAGCGCCCGCAGGGGGCCGGTCGAGGGCAGGAAGCCGTGATCCGGGTCCTCGGCGTAGAGCCGCGCCTCGACGGCGTGGCCGTGGATTGCGAGACCCGCCTGATCGACCGGCAAGGTCTCCCCGGAGGCCACCCGGAACTGCCACTCGACGAGGTCGTGGCCGGTGATCGCCTCGGTCACCGGGTGCTCGACCTGGAGCCGCGTGTTCATCTCCATGAACCAGAAACCGTCGACTCTCAGGCCCTCGCGGCCGTCGGCGATGAACTCGACCGTGCCGGCGCCGACATAGCCCACGGCCTTGGCGGCCTCGACGGCGGCGCGGCCCATGGCGGCGCGCACCTCGTCCGGCATGCCGGGGGCGGGCGCCTCCTCGATCACCTTCTGGTGGCGGCGCTGGAGCGAGCAGTCGCGCTCGAACAGGTGGACGGCGTTGCCATGGGCATCGCAGAAGACCTGGATCTCGACGTGACGCGGCGAGAGCACGTACTTCTCGACCAGCACCCGCGGGTCGCCGAAGGCGTTCTGCGCCTCCCGCTGCGCCGAGGCGAGGGCGTCGGCGAAGCCCTCCGGCCCCTCGACCCGGCGCATGCCCTTGCCGCCGCCGCCGGCCACGGCCTTGATGAGGACCGGATAGCCGATCGCCGCCGCTTCCGCGGCGAGGAAATCCGGGTCCTGGCGGGCGCCGTGATAGCCCGGCACCACCGGCACGCCGGCCTCGGCGACGAGAGCCTTCGCGGCATCCTTGAGGCCCATGGCGCGGATGGCGGAGGCGGGCGGGCCGACGAAGACGATGCCGGCCTGCGCGCAGGCATCGGCGAAGTCCGGCCGCTCCGACAGGAAGCCGTAGCCCGGATGGATGCTCTCGGCCCCGCTCGCGCGGGCGGCCTCGAGGATGCGGTCGATGCGCAGGTAGGAGTCGGCGGCCGGCGCCGGGCCGATGCAATGGGCCTCGTCGGCCAGCGCCACGTGGAGGGCGTCGCGGTCGGCGTCCGAGTAGACCGCGATGGTGCGCATCCCGAGGCGCCTGGCGGTGCGGATCACCCGGCAGGCGATCTCGCCGCGATTGGCGATGAGGACGGAGGCGAGGCGGCGATGGGTCATGGCTGTCCTCACATCCGGAACAGGCCGAACCGGGTCTCCGGCACCGGCGCGTTGAGGCAGGCCGAGAGCGACAGGCCGAGCACCCGGCGCGTCTCCTCGGGCAGGATGATGCCGTCGTCCCACAGCCGCGCCGTGGCGTAGTAGGGGGAGCCCTCCTCCTCGAACCCGGCGCGGATCGGCGCCTTGAACGCCTCCTCGTCCTCCGGGCTCCAGGCGCCGCCGCCGACCTCGATGTTGTCGCGCTTGACGGTGGCGAGCACGCTCGCCGCCTGCTCGGCGCCCATCACCGAGATGCGCGAGTTGGGCCAGGCGAACAGGAAGCGCGGCGAGTAGGCCCGGCCGCACATGCCGTAATTGCCCGCGCCGTACGAGCCGCCGACGATCACGGTGAGCTTCGGGACGGCGGCGGTGGCCACCGCAGTCACCAGCTTCGCGCCGTTCTTGGCGATGCCGCCGGCCTCGACCTCGCGCCCGACCATGAAGCCGGAGATGTTCTGGAGGAAGATCAGCGGGATGCGGCGCTGGCAGCACAATTCGATGAAGTGTGCCCCTTTCAACGCGCTCTCCGAGTAGAGGATGCCGTTATTGGCCAGGATCCCGACCGGCATGCCGTGGAGGCGGGCAAAGCCCGTGACCAGCGTGGTGCCGTAGAGCCGCTTGAACTCGTCGAACTCCGACCCGTCGACGAGGCGGGCGATCAGCTCGCGGGCATCGTACTGCTTGCGCAGATCCACCGGCACCAGGGCGTCGAGGTCGTCGGCCGCATAGGCCGGATCGACGGGGGCCGCGATGTCGAGATCGGGCCGCTTGACGGTGTTGAGGCCGCCGACGATGCGGCGCAGGATGGCGAGCGCGTGGGCGTCGTCGGTGGCGTAGTGGTCGGCGACGCCCGACAGCCGGGCATGGACGTCGGCGCCGCCGAGGTCTTCGGCCGTCACCACCTCGCCGGTCGCGGCCTTCACGAGCGGCGGGCCGCCGAGGAAGATCGTGCCCTGGCGGCGCACGATCACGCTCTCGTCCGACATCGCCGGCACGTAGGCGCCGCCCGCGGTGCAGGAGCCCATCACGCAGGCGATCTGCGGGATGCCGGCCGCCGACATCTGCGCCTGATTGTAGAAGATGCGGCCGAAATGCTCGCGGTCGGGAAAGACCTCGGTCTGCTGCGGCAGGTTCGCGCCGCCGGAATCGACGAGGTACAGGCAGGGCAGCCGGTTCTGGAGAGCGATCTCCTGCGCCCGCAGGTGCTTCTTGACCGTGAGCGGGTAGTAGGTGCCGCCCTTGATGGTGGCGTCGTTGCAGACCACCATCACCTCCCGGCCCGCCACCCGGCCGATGCCGGTGATGATCCCGGCGGCGTGGATCGCCTCGCCGTACAGGCCGTGAGCGGCGAGCCCCCCCACTTCCAGGAAGGGCGAGCCCGGATCGAGCAGGCGCAGGACCCGGTCGCGCGGCAGCAGCTTGCCGCGGGCGACGTGTCGCTCGCGGGCCCGGGCGGGGCCGCCCGCCGCGGCCGTCGCCCTTTGGGCCTTGAGGGTGGCGCGCAACTGCTCCCACGCGGCGCGGTTCTGCTCCGCCGCCCCGGAGGTGAGGTCGGCACTGGTGGGGATGACCGGCATCGGCTCTGACCTCAGGCGGACGTCGTTACGCGGATTTGGCGAAGAGCTCGCGGCCGATCAGCATCCGGCGGATCTCGCTGGTGCCGGCGCCGATCTCGTAGAGCTTGGCGTCGCGGAGCAGCCGCCCGGTCGGGTAGTCGTTGATGTAGCCGTTGCCGCCGAGCAGCTGGATCGCGTCCAGCGCGCATTGCGTCGCCCGCTCGGCGGCGTAGAGGATCGCGCCGGCCGCGTCCTCCCGGGTGGTCTCGCCGCGGTCGCAGGCCTGCGCCACCGCGTAGACATAGGCCTTGGCGGCGTTGGTCGAGACGTACATGTCGGCGAGCTTGCCCTGGACCAGCTGGAACTCGCCGATCGCCTGGCCGAACTGCTTGCGCTCGTGGACGTAGGGCATCACCACGTCGAGACAGGCCTGCATGATGCCGAGCGGCCCCGCGGCCAGCACCGCCCGCTCGTAATCGAGGCCCGACATCAGCACGTTGACGCCGCGGCCGACCTGGCCGAGCACGTTCTCCTCGGGGATCTCGCACTCCTCGAAGACCAGCTCGCAGGTATCCGAGCCGCGCATCCCGAGCTTGTCGAGCTTCTGGGCGGTGGAGAAGCCCTTCATGCCCTTCTCGACCAGGAAGGCGGTGATGCCGCGGGGGCCCGCCTGCGGGTCGGTCTTGGCGTAGACCACCAGGGTCTCGGCGACCGGACCGTTGGTGATCCACATCTTGGAGCCGGTCAGGACGTAGCGATCGCCCTTCTTCTCGGCGCGGGTGCGCATCGACACCACGTCCGAGCCGGCGCCCGGCTCCGACATGGCGAGCGCCCCGACATGCTCGCCGGAGATGAGCTTCGGCAGGTACTTGCGCTTCTGCGCGTCCGAGCCGTTGCGGGTGATCTGGTTGACGCACAGGTTCGAGTGCGCGCCGTAGGACAGGCCGACCGAGGCCGAGGCCCGCGACACCTCCTCCATCGCCACGCAATGGGCGAGGTAGCCGAGGCCGAGGCCCCCGTACTCCTCGTCGACCGTGATGCCGTGGAGACCGAGCGCCCCCATCTCGGGCCAGAGGTCGCGCGGGAAGGTGTTGGTGCGGTCGATCTCCTCGGCCCGCGGCGCGATCTTCTCCTGCGCGAAGCTGCGCACGCTGTCGCGGATCGCCTCGGCGGTCTCGCCCAGGCCGAAATTGAACTCACGCGCGGCGTTCGGGATCATCGGCGCCCTCCCTGGATTTTCCCCATTCATACGAACGATCGTTTTTTAAGACAAGCCTGCTCGGCTCGCCTGCGCGGCGCCATTTCGCGCCTCCGTGGACGCTCACGGACGCCGATCCGTTGCAACGAGAGACGGCGGCCCGTATATCTTCCTGTCATGCGGAAGAGTTTTTGTACCGATCATGGGTGAGCGAGCCAACTTGCTCCGCCCTCCCGAAGCGGCCTTCGTCTCCGGTACCGCCGTGAAGGTGGTCGACCGCGCGATCGACGAGCATGTGCTGCCGAAGGGCTTCTACGTGCTCGACGGCGGCCGCCGGCTCACGCCCGGTGGCTGCGTCATGATCGCGTTCTACCACGCGGCGGCCGACACCTTCACGCCGGGCCTCCGCAAGCACATCATCACGCGCTTCGAGAATCGGCTGCGTCACGTCGAGTTCGAACAGTGCAAGGCGCTTGCGCGCCAGAACTGGACGCTCGGCGAGCGTTATTGGAGCATCGACCTCGCACCGTTCATCGCGCGCACGGCGTGCGGCTACGAGCGGCTGCGCGAGGCCGAGGCTGCCGTGTCGCGCGACGAGATGGTGATGAGCGGCGCCGACGTGCTGCGCGGGACCCGCGTACCGGTGCACGATATCGCTGCTTCGGCGGGGGCCGGCGAGCCGATTGCGCGCATTCGCGACGCCTACCCGTTGCTGACCGAACACCAGATCCAGCTCGCGTTCATCTACGCCACCGCCCATCCGCAGCGCGGGCGGCCGCGCGGCACTGCCTTGCCTGCCAGCACTCGGCTCGTCGAGCGCAAGCGCGTGCCGCGCAAGACCGCAGGATGAAGTTCCTGATCGATGAATGCCTGAGCCAGCGCTTGACGACCATGGCCCGGGACAGAGGCTATGCGGAATCCTTGCACGTCCATTGGCCCGGTCTCGGCGGAATCCAGGACTGGACCTTGATTCGACGCGCGGTCGACGAAGACTGGACGCTGGTGACCAAGAATTCCTAGGATTTTCGCGGTCCCGCCAATGCCCCGGGCAAGCCCGGTCTGCATGCGCGGCAGCCAATCCATGCCGGGCTCGTCTGCTTGAACGGCCCGCCCGGCACGAACCTCGCGCTGCAGGAGGAACTGTTCGACATCGCGCTGGACGAGATTGCCGCCCTGGGCGACGATCTGGTCAACCAAGTGCTCGAGGTGACGGACGAGGAGTCGGATGTCGTGGTCGAGCGCTACCCCTTACCGGTGATCTGACGCAGGCGAACCGTCCACGGGCCTGCCGAGGCGCGACAACGACCCTTCTCGAGGCCGAGCGGACCGGGCCCGTCGTCCTCACCCCCGCGCCGCCGCCCGGGCGATCCGCGCCGCCCCCGGCCCCGCCGCGGCGGCATGGGCGGCCGTCCGCGCTCGCGCCGTCCGATGGCTCGCATGGGTGATGGCGATCGCCAGCGCGTCGGCGGCGTCCGCCGTGTCGGCGGTGGCCTTCGGCAAGAGGAAGCGCACCATGGCGCCGACCTGATCCTTCTCGGCGTGGCCGGCGCCGACCACGGTCTTCTTCACCAGGTTGGCGGCGTATTCCGCCACCGGCAGGCCGGCCAAGGCCGGCACCAGCAGGGCCACGGCGCGGGCGTGGCCGAGCTTCAGGGTCGCCTGGGCGTCCTTGTTGACGAAGGTCTCCTCCACCGCCGCCTCGTCGGGCATCATCGTGACGACGACCTTGGTCAGGCCCTCGTGCAGGGTCCGCAGGCGGGTGGCGAGGTCGTCGTCGCCGTTCGACGTCACGGTGCCGCTCGCCACGAAGGCGAGGCGGGTGCCCGTGACGGTGATCAGGCCCCAGCCGGTGCGGCGCAGGCCCGGATCGATGCCCAGGATGCGGATCACGTCGCTCATCGCCGCTCGATTATCCTTGCCGTGGGTGCAGGCGGCGCCCGCATCATGCCGCGAAACCGTCCCGGCGCGAAGAGCGGAGCCTCTTAGCCGGGAAACGGCTGCGCCGCCACCACGGGACGTTCCGTGAACAAGCTTGCGCCCGACACCCTTGACGAATCGTAGCCGTGGGCCGCGTGGTGACGTGATACCGACGGTCGTTTTCAAAGACCGTCGGTATCACGAGGCGGACCCGTCGCTGCCGCCCTGGCCACCGGCGGCGTGCCGCTCGCCGTCGTCTGGCTCGCCGCCCGCGCGCCTCCGTGCGTCAGGTCCGCGACAACCTGACGGCCTGTTGCGGCGTCTCGACCCTGGTCTCGGGGGGCCCGGCGACCGGGGGGCTCACCGGCCCCCGCTTGGCGGAAGCCCTGCCGCTGTCCCATCCCACCAGCCCTTTTCGGCGTGGAGCCCGTGCTGGCCGCGATAGGGCGCCACGTCCGGGCTCTGCCAGCCCTCCGTCAGCTCCGGTGCCAGCCGGTAGACCTCGACGGCGAGCGGCCGGCAGACCTCGATCGGGTCGCGGGCGTCGGGCCCCCAGAGCGGCACCGAGAGATCGCCGCCCGGACAGGTCGAGAGGGCGCAGAGCAGGTCGATCTCGGCGAAGAACTCGAGGTAGTCGCCGGGCTTCGCCGGGCAGTCGCGCATGAAATACATGTCGTCGTGGTTGAGGCCGGTGACCTGGAACACGTTGAGCACGTCGTGGACGTCGAACTCGGTCAGGCCGAACGGCATCACCGCGCGGACCAGGTTCGAGTGGCAGTGGAAGTGGAAGTCCTGGCCGGTCAGCAGCTTGTTGACGTAGGGATCGCAGCGGGTTCCCAGCAGGTCGTGGACCCGGCCGCCATACTCGTCGGTGCCGTAATTCGCCAGCGTGTCGGCCGTGATGGTGACGAGCGGGCGCAGGAACGGCAGGGTCGACCACAGCCGGTCGAAGGTGGTGACATGGGCGCCCTGGAGCTGGCGGGTGCGCGCCGCCCACAGCCGCTCGCGCGGGTCGTGCCGGTTCCAGATGTTGAGGTCGCCGACCTGCGGCCCCTCCGGCGCCACGACGCGGAAGACGTGGCCCGCCGGCACGCTCCAGGCCCGGCCGGTGCGGATCGGGAGGGTGAAGCTCTCGACGAGGGTGCGCCCGCCGGTCTCGGCGGCGATCCGCTCGTAGAACGGCCGATCGACCGACAGGGCCGAGCCCTTGCTGACCTGATAGGCGGCCGGAAAGTCCTTCATGCCGGGTTGCTCCTGGTGAGGTGGCGGCGCCAGGAGTGGCAGAAGAGAAGGGGAGGGGCAAACGAGCGGGAACATGGCGCGGGGTTCTCCTCTCCCCGCCCGCGGGGAGAGGAGAACGGCCCCTACTCCGCCGCCGTCGCGAGGAGGGCCTCCTTGCTGCGGAACCGCGCCAGCAACGCCGCCTCCTCGGCCGTCACCGCCTCCAGGTTCTTCGCCTTCACCGGTCCGTAGCCCCGGATGCGCTGGGGCAGGCCGGCCAATCCCACCGCCGTCGCGTGATTGGCCGGCGTCAGGTCGCGGGCGATCTCGGCCAGCAGGACCTCGAAATCCTGCACCAGCCGCCGCTCCTCGCGCCGTTCCCGGGTGTAGCCGAACGGATCGAGGGCGGTGCCGCGCAAGCGCTTCATCCGGGCCAGCACCCCGAAGGCCTTCATCACCCACGGCCCGAAGGTCATCTTGCGCGGCCGGCCTGTGGCGGGGTCGCGCCGGGCCAGCAGCGGCGGCGCGAGGTGGAACTCGTAGCGCAGGGCCTCGCCCTCGAAGGTGCGCTCGACTTGCGCCTTGAAGCTGCCGTCGGTGTAGAGCCGCGCGACCTCGTACTCGTCCTTGTAGGCCATGAGCCGGAACAGCGAGCGGGCGGCGGCCTCCGCGAGCGCCGACTGGCCGGGCACCACGGCCGCCTCCCGCGCCCGAAGGGCCGCGACCGCCTTCGCGTAGCGCTCGGCATACGCCGCATCCTGGTAGGCGGTGAGGAAGGCGACCCGCTTGGCGATGACGCCGTCGAGATCCGGCGCCAGCTCCGGGGCCGGGACCTCGACGGCCCGCATCGTCTCTGGCGACGCCGCGGCCCGCCGCCCCCAGGCGAAGGCCGCGAGGTTCATCGCCACCGCCTCGCGGTTGAGCTCGATCGCCTTGAGGAGCGCGGCCCGCGACAGCGGCACCCGCCCGCGCTGCCAGGCATAGCCGAGCATGAACATGTTGGCGGCGAGCGCATTGCCGAGCACCGAGACCGCGAGGCTCGTCGCGTCGGTGAAGTCGGCGCTCTCCGCGCCGGCGGCCTCGCGGATCGCCCGCTTGATCCGCTCGGCCGGCAGGGAGAAGTCGGGCCGGCGGGTGAACTCGCCCGGCATCACCTCGGCGGTGTTGACGACGAGGTGGGTGCGGCCCTTGGCGATCGCCGAGAGCACCTTGCGGTTGCCGCTGACCACGAGGTCGCAGCCGAGCACCAAGTCGGCGGCGCCGGCCCCGACCCGGATCGCGTGGATGTCCTCCTGCCGGTTGGCCAGCCGCACGTGGCTGAACACCGCCCCGCCCTTCTGGGCGAGGCCGGCCATGTCGATCATGCCCAGGCCCTTGCCCTCGAGATGCGCCGCCATGCCGAGGATCGCCCCGATCGTCACCACGCCGGTGCCGCCGACGCCGGTGACGATCAGGTTGTAGGTCCCGGCGATCTCCGGGACGACCGGCTCGGGGACGCCCGCATCCGGCGCCTCCTTGCTCGCCGCCGCCGGGAGGTTCACCGGCTTGCTGCGGGGCTTGGCGCCATGCACCGTCACGAAGGACGGGCAAAAGCCCTTCACGCAGGAAAAGTCCTTGTTGCAGCCCGACTGGTCGATGCGGCGCTTGCGGCCGAACTCGTTCTCGACCGGCTGCACCGCGACGCAGTTCGACTGCACCGAGCAATCGCCGCAGCCCTCGCAGACGAGTTCGTTGATGATGACCCGCTTGTCCGGGTCCGGATAGGCGTTGCGCTTGCGCCGGCGGCGCTTCTCGGAGGCGCAGGTCTGGTCGTAGATCATCACCGAGACGCCCGGCACGGTGGCCAGTTCCCGCTGCACCGCATCCAGCTCGTCGCGGTGGTGGATCGTCAGCCCGTGCGGCCAAGTCACCGTCGAGGGATATTTGTGCGGCTCGTCGGTGACCAGCGCGATGCGCTCGACGCCCTCCGCCCGCACCTGGGCGGCGATGCGGTCGACGGTGAGCCCGCCCTCGTGCGGCTGGCCGCCGGTCATCGCGACGGCATCGTTGAACAGGATCTTGTAGGTGATGGTGGTGCCGGTATCGACGGCCCAGCGCAAGGCCAGCGAGCCCGAATGGTTGTAGGTGCCGTCGCCGAGATTCTGGAAGACGTGGCCGCGCGTCGAGAAGGCGTTCTCGCCGATCCAGTTCGCGCCCTCGCCGCCCATCTGGGTGAAGCCGTCGGTCTCGCGGTCCATCCACTGCGCCATGTAGTGGCAGCCGATGCCCGCATAGGCCCGCATGCCCTCCGGCACCTTGGTCGAGGAATTGTGCGGGCAGCCGGCGCAGAAATGCGGGATCCGCGCCGCGATGTCGGCGGTCTGCGCCAGGCGCTCCTGCGCGCCCTTGAGGCGCGCGACGCGGCCGGCGAGGTCGTCGTTGCGGTGGTAGCGCAGCAGCCGCTCGCCCAGCGCCACCGCGATGTCGTTCGGATCGAGCGCGCCCTTCACCGGGAAGAGCCAGCGGCCTTCTTCGTCGCGCTTGCCGATGCAGACCGGCTGATGGCGCGACCCGTACAGCTCCTCGCGCAGCTGCACCTCGATCAGCGAGCGCTTCTCCTCCACCACCATCACGAGGTCGAGGCCGTCCGCGAACTCCGCGAGTTCGCGACGCGACAGCGGCCACGGGCAGGCGACCTTGTAGAGGCGAAGCCCCATGTCGTTGGCCTTGACCTCGTCGAGGCCGAGGTCGTCCATCGCCTGGCGCACGTCGAGATAGGATTTGCCGACCGTGATGATGCCGATCTTCGGCTGGCGCCCGCCCGAGAGCACGATCCGGTTGAGGTTGTTGGCGCGCACGAAGGCCATCATGGCGTCGCGCTTGAAGTCCTGGAGGCGGGCCTCCTGCTCCAGGATGCCGTCCGGCGTGCGGATGTTGAGCCCGCCCGGCGGCATCAGGAAATCGTCGGGGAGAAGAATCTTCACCCGGTCGAGGCGCGCATCGACGCTCGCGGTCGATTCGATGTTCTCCTTCACGCACTTGAAGGCGACCCAGGTGCCGCAATAGCGGCTCATCGCGTAGCCGTAGAGGCCGTAATCCAGAATCTCCTGCACGCCGGCCGGGTTCAGGATCGGCGACATGACGTCGACGAAGTGGAACTCCGACTGGTGCGCCACGGTGGAGGATTCCGCCGTGTGGTCGTCGCCCATCAGCGCCAGCACGCCGCCGTGGCGCGAGGTGCCGGCCATGTTGGCGTGGCGGAACACGTCGCCGGAGCGGTCGACGCCGGGTCCCTTGCCGTACCAGAGGCCGAACACGCCGTCGTAGCGGCCCTCGCCCCGCATCTCGGCCTGCTGCGCCCCCCAGATCGCGGTGGCGGCCAGCTCCTCGTTGAGGCCGGGCTGGAACACGATGCCGGCTTGATCCAGGACCTTCTTCGCCCGCACCAGGTTCTGGTCGAGTCCGCCGATCGGCGAGCCGCGATACCCCGACACGAAGCCCGCGGTGTTGAGCCCCGCCGCCCGGTCGCGGGCCTGCTGCATCAAGAGCATCCGGATCACCGCCTGGGTGCCGGTGACGAAGACCTGGTCGCGGGAGAGATCGTACTTGTCGTCGAGGCTGACCGGCCGAAGGGACGGGGTGGTCGCGGGCGAACCCATCGCGTGTTCCTCTCCTCCTCGCGCGGTGCGGGCCGGTTTCACCGGCCTCTCGGGACCACGCCGATTAAGTCAGGAAGGCT
Organism: Methylobacterium sp. DB0501; assembly: GCF_011043735.1. Taxonomy (GTDB): domain Bacteria; phylum Pseudomonadota; class Alphaproteobacteria; order Rhizobiales; family Beijerinckiaceae; genus Methylobacterium; species Methylobacterium alsaeris. The sequence continues at coordinate 89,614 of NZ_JAAKGV010000024.1, forward strand.
GACATTTCCGGGGGCGGGCGTCAACGCGGCCTGGAGGCATTCCAGGCAGGCGAGCCTTGCCGCCTATCCGGTTTCGCGGCATCACCGCACACCCTGCGGGCCCGCGCCCGCCTCGACCGGATAGCTTCGCGATGATCCGCCCCGACATCCTCGCCGCGATCGGCGGCACGCCCTTGATCCGCCTCAAGCGCGCCTCCGAGGAGACCGGCTGCACCATCCTGGGCAAGGCCGAGTTCCTGAATCCCGGCCAGTCGGTGAAGGACCGGGCCGCCCTGTCGATGGTCGAGGCGGCCGAGCGCGCCGGCACCTTGCGGCCGGGCGGCACCATCGTGGAGGGCACGGCGGGCAATACCGGCATCGGGCTCGCCCTCGTCGGCGCGGCGCGGGGCTACCGCACCGTGATCGTGATCCCCGACACGCAGTCGGCGGAGAAGAAGCTGGCGCTCAGGCTCGCCGGGGCCGACCTCGTCGAGGTGCCGGCGGTGCCGTTCTCCAACCCCAACAACTACGTGAAGGTCGCAGGCCGCCTCGCCGCGCGGCTCTCCACCACCGAGCCCGGCGGCGCCTTCTTCGCCGACCAGTTCGACAATACCGCCAACCGCGAGGCCCACATCGCCACCACCGGACCGGAGATCTGGGAGGCGACCGGGGGGAAGGTCGACGGCTTCATCTGCGCGGCCGGCACCGGCGGCACGCTCGCCGGCACAGCGGCGGCGCTTCGCGCCCGCCATCCCGGGGTGACGATCGGGCTCGCCGACCCGGACGGCTCGGCCCTGCACCCGTACTACGCCACCGGCGAGCTCAAGGCCTCGGGCAACTCGATCACCGAGGGGATCGGCCAGGGGCGCATCACCGGCAACCTCGAGGGTTTCAGGCCCGACATCTCCTTCGGCATCCCCGACGCCGAGGCGCTGCCGCTGGTCTTCGGCCTCCTGGAGGAGGAGGGCCTGTGCCTCGGCGGCTCGTCGGGCATCAACGTGGCGGGGGCGATCCGGCTCGCCCGCCATCTCGGCCCGGGTCACACCGTCGTGACGATCCTGTGCGATTACGGCACCCGCTACGCCTCGAAGCTGTTCGATCCCGGCTTCCTGCGCGCCCGCGACCTGCCGGTGCCGCACTGGCTCGCCAGCCCGCGGGCGATCGATCCGGGGCTGGTACCGACGGGGTCGTGAGCGCCCGCGCGAACTTTTCCCGGGCGTGCCCGGGAGCAAGATCTGTCGCCGGCGCGGCGGAGGTGAGGCCGGGATGAGCGGCGCGGTGTCCTCGTTCCGCCACCCCGGGAGGGCGGTCGCCGTCGGCCGGCCATGCGGTTTCGCCGGGCGGGCCAAGGAATAACACCCGGGCTCGACCCGTCTCGTCATGGGCCGGCGGCGGCACGGAATTCCACGGGACCGCCCTTGCGGTCCCGAATGCCGCCGCGGGACGGCGTTCCTCCCGCCGACAACTCCCGCTGATCGCGCCGGGATCATTGTATTGCCGGCCGATCTGCGTCCTTCACCTCAAGCATAGGGCGATACCGATTTCGGTCGATGCTGCCGTTAACGACTTGTTAACCATGATTGCGCAGCTTTTCCCGGTCACGAAAACAAGCAGAACCCGGGGCTTTCGTCACCAGGAGGAACGCCGCATGGCGCCAGCGACCACCCTCGCCGAGGCCGAGCGCAAGCTCGTCATCGAGACGCTCATCCGTTGCCGCGGCAACCGCACCCACGCCGCCAAGATGCTCGGCGTCTCGGTCCGCACGGTCCGCAACCGGATCGCGGAATACAAGCGGATCGGCGTCTGCCTGCCGATCTACCGCGACGTCGTCTGGTCCGACTGGCCGGAGGGGGAGTTCTCGCCGGAGGAGGCCGGGCTGGGCGTGCCGGCGGAGGTGGGAGCCTGAGGGGGCAGCGCTGCTTCGCGGTTCCGCATCCGGTCTCGCACCCCTCCGGGTCGTTCCGGGCTCCGCTGCGCGGCCCCGGAACGACCCGGAGGTGTCGGGCTCGACGAGGTGACAGACGAGGGGACGACGGAAACGGGTCCTCAGATCTCGCTCCGCCGCAGCAGGTAATCCAGCCCTCCCACCCGGTACCACCGGTACCCGTACCCCTCCATCAGCACGCAATGCCGGCCGTCGTCGTCGGCGAGGCTGCGCTGGCCGGTGAGGAGGTCGATCAGGTTGCGGCCGTCGCCGTCGAGGCCGGTGGCGAAGCTGACCTCGCGCGGCTCGGCCTGGAGGTTGTGCAGGCACAGGACCGAGTTGTTGCGCCAGTCGTAGCGCAAAGCCAGCACGCCGGGATGGCCGGTCTCGATGACCGTGAAGTCGCCCCAGCCGATCTCCGGCACCTCCTTGCGCATGCGGATGATGCGCTCCATCCAGTTGAGGAGCGATTCCGGCGCGCAGCGCTGCGCCGCCGCGTTGACGTGGGTGAAGGCGTAGGGGCCTTCGTGAATCGGCGGCGATTCCGGCTCGTCGTTGAGCGTGAAGCCGCCATGCGGCTCGTGCGACCACTGCATCGGCGTGCGGGCGCAGTCGCGCTCGGGCAGCGAGAGGTCGTCACCCATGCCGATCTCGTCGCCGTAGCGCAGCACCGGCGTGCCCGGCAGGGTGAACATCAGGCTGTAGGCGAGCTCGATCCGGCGCCGGTCGCCGCCGAGCATCGGCGCGAGGCGCCGGCGGATCCCGCGGCCGTAGAGCTGCATGTCGGGCTCGGGGCCGAAGGCCTGGAACACCGTCTGGCGCTGCTTCTCGGTCAGCCGGCCGAGATCCAGCTCGTCGTGGTTGCGCAGGAAGATCGCCCATTGGCCTGAGGGCGGGCGGTTCCAGGTCTTCTCCAGCGCCTTCGCCAGCGGGCGCGAATCGGCCGAGGCGAGCGCGTAGAACAGGGCCTGGTTGACCTGGAAGTTGAACATCATGTGCATGCGGTCGGCGTCGTCGCCGAAATAGTCGAGGTCCTGGCGCGGCAGGATGTTGGCCTCGGCCAGGATGATGGCGTCGCCCTGGCGCCATTGCAGGAACTCGCGGAACAGGCGCAGGAGCTCGAACTGCTCGCGCGGTTCCCCGGAGACCTCCGGCCCCTTCTCGGCGATCACGAACGGCACCGCATCCATCCGGAAGCCCGACACGCCGAGCTGGATCCAGAATCCCATGATCTTCAGGATCTCGGCCTGGACGTGGGGGTTGGCGGTGTTGAGGTCGGGCTGGAATTCGTATAAGCGGTGGAAGTACCAGAGCTTGGCTTCCTTGTCGTAGGTCCAGGTGCTCTTCTGCACGCCCGGGAACACCATGCCCTCGTCGGCATGCGGCGGCTTCGTCTTCGACCAGACGTACCAGTCGCGGGTGCGGGCATCGGGATTTGCGCGGGCTTCCTTGAACCACGGATGCTGGTCGGAGGTGTGGTTGACCACGAGGTCGATCAGCACCCGCATGCCCCGCTGCTTGGCGGCATGCGTGAAGGCGACGAAGTCGCCGAGCGTGCCGTAGCGCGGATCGACGCTGTAATAGTCGGCGATGTCGTAGCCGTGGTCGCGGTTCGGCGAGGGCTGGAACGGGTGCAGCCAGATCGCCGTCACCCCGAGCCCGAGCAGATAATCGAGGCGCCGTTCCAGTCCCTCGAAATCGCCGATGCCGTCGCCGTTGGCATCCATGAAGGAGCCGACCGAGAGGCAGTAGATCACCGCGTTCTTGTACCAGAGGTCCTCGATCACCCCGGCTCTCCTCAACCCTCGACCGTAGCGGTCCGTGCGAACAACTAGGACAGGATCGGCCCAAGCGTAGCCTTGGCGTCGGCTTAGGCAGAATGGCGCCGCGGCGGGCAGGGAGGCTGGCGAAAAGCGGGCAGACGGCCCCGAAATCCGGCTGATGCTTAGAATTTGAGCCCGATCCCGCGGGAACCTTTTCGAGAAATCCCTTGGCACGCGCCTTGCGGAACGGTCGTCCGGCCGCACCGGCCCAGGGAGACGATGAACATGACGTGGAAGGGTTGGCTCTCGCGCGCCGCGGTCGCGGGCGGGTTGGCGCTCGGCACGCTGACGACCACGGTCGCTTCGGCGCAGGAGACCATCAAGGTCGGCATCCTGCACTCGCTCTCGGGCACGATGGCGATTTCCGAGACGACGCTCAAAGACGTCATGCTGATGCTCATCGACGAGCAGAACAAGAAGGGTGGCGTCCTCGGCAAGAAGCTCGAGGCGGTGGTGGTCGACCCGGCCTCGAACTGGCCGCTCTTCGCCGAGAAGGCGCGCGAGCTGATCGCGAAGGACAAGGTCGCCGCCGTGTTCGGCTGCTGGACCAGCGTGTCGCGCAAGTCGGTGCTGCCGGTCTTCAAGGAACTCAACAACATCCTGTTCTACCCCGTCCAGTACGAGGGCGAGGAGAGCGAGCGCAACGTGTTCTATACCGGCGCGGCGCCGAACCAGCAGGCGATCCCGGCCGTCGACTACCTGATGTCGGAGGATGGCGGCAGCACCAAGCGCTGGGTGCTGGAGGGCACGGATTACGTCTACCCGCGCACCACCAACAAGATCCTCGAAGCCTACCTCAAGTCCAAGGGGGTGAAGGACGAGGACATCATGATCAACTACACCCCGTTCGGCTTCTCGGACTGGCAGACGGAGGTGTCGAAGATCAAGGCGTTCGGCTCGGCCGGCAAGAAGACCGCCGTGGTCTCGACCGTCAACGGCGACGCCAACGTGCCGTTCTACAAGGAACTCGGCAACCAGGGCATCAAGGCCACCGACATCCCGGTGATGGCCTTCTCGGTCGGCGAGGAGGAGCTGGCCGGCATCGACACCAAGCCGCTCGTCGGCAACCTCGCCGCGTGGAACTACTTCGAGTCGATCAAGACGCCGGAGAACGAGGCGTTCATCAAGAAGTGGCAGGAGTTCAAGAAGAACCCCAAGGCCGTCACCAACGACCCGATGGAAGCGAGCTACATCGGCTTCAACATGTGGGTGAAGGCGGTCGAGAAGGCCGGCACCACCGCTCCCGACAAGGTGATCGACGCGCTGCCCGGCATCGAGCAGGCGAACCTCACCGGCGGCACCGCCAAGATGCTGCCCAACCACCACATCACCAAGCCGGTCTTCATCGGCGAGATCGAGGCGAACGGCCAGTTCGACGTGGTGTGGAAGACCAAGGACCTGATCCCCGGCGAGGCGTGGTCGAAGCAGCTGGAAGGCTCGAAGGACCTCGAGGCCGACTGGGTCAAGCTCAAGTGCGGCAACTACAACACCAAGACCGGTAAGTGCGGCGGCGCGTAAGCGCTTGACCATCGGCGGGCGCTACGGCGCTCGCCCACCCGACACGGGACCTCTCTTCCGAACGGGCTTGTGGACCCGTACTTCGCTTCTGAAGCTCAACTCATTGTAAATGCACGTGCTTTTCTCTCCCCGGGCGATCTCGGGCTTGCCCGGTATCGCTGCAAGTCGTGGGGAGGGGAGGCGTGCGACATTCAAGGTTGAGCGCTCTCGAACGTGGTGTGTGGCCGCGCCAGCTCACACGGGAGAGGGGAATTCTGGCACCTTGCCTCGGACACACCCTGTATGCGCCGCTGCCTCGTCCTTCTCCTCGTCGCCTGGTACGCCGTCTGGGCCCTGCCCGCCGCCGCGCAGACCGGGTCCGACGCCGCCTATGCCCGGCTGGCCAGCGACAGCTATGCCGACATCGAGGCCGGCATCGCCGCGCTCGCCACCAGCGGCGACCCGAAGGCCGGGCCGGTGCTGCGGGCGCTGATCGACAACCGCCTGTTCTACCGCCCGGACGACAAGGCGCTCGCCGTCAAGGACGGCGCGGCCCTCACCGATCTGCGCACCGGCGCCGCCGTGAGCCCCGACGGCTTCAAGCCGGTGCGGGTCAACAACCGGCTGCGGCGCGCGATCGACGCAAGCCTCGGCACCCTGAACCTGCTCGCCCCCGACACCGCCACCCGCCGGAGCGCCGCCGACGCGGTGTTCAAGGCCCGCGACGCCGCCGCGCTCCCGGCCCTCGACACCGCGCTCGCCCGCGAGTCTGACGTGGGCGTGAAGCGCAGCATGCAGGAGGCCCGCGCCGCGGCCCTCCTCGCCAAGCCCGGTGGCGCCTCCGAGATCGACCGGCTCGCCGCCGTCGACACGATCCAGGCCCGCGGCGATTCGGAGGCCCTCGCCATCCTGCGCGGCCTCGCGAACGATCCCGCCCAAAGCGTGCGCGACGCCGCCGCCCGCGGGGTCTCAGGCATCGAGACCCGCCAGGCCCTGATGGCGAACGTCCAGAACGCCTGGTACGGCATCTCGCTGGGCTCGGTGCTGCTCCTCGCCGCCATCGGGCTCGCCATCACCTTCGGGGTGATGGGCATCATCAACATGGCGCACGGCGAGATGGTGATGCTCGGCGCCTACACCACCTACCTGGTGCAGGAGCTGATCCGCCAGAAGGCCCCCGGCCTGTTCGACTGGTCGCTGCCGATCGCGATCCCGCTCGCCTTCCTCACTGCGGGCGCCGTCGGCATCCTGATCGAGCGCACCGTCATCCGCCATCTCTACGGACGGCCGCTGGAGACGCTGCTCGCCACCTGGGGCATCAGCCTGATCCTCCAGCAGGCGGTGCGCTCGGTCTTCGGGCCGACCAACCGCGAGGTCGGCGCGCCCTCCTACATGTCCGGCGCCTTCGACCTGTTCGGCCTCTCGATCACCTGGGGCCGGCTGTGGATCGTGGTCTTCGCGCTGGCCGTCTTCGTCGCCCTCAACCTGACCCTGAAGGCGACGTCGTTCGGCCTGAAGACCCGCGCCGTCACCCAGAACCGCCGCATGGCCGCCGCCATGGGCATCCGCACGCCCTGGATCGACGCCTTCACCTTCGGCCTCGGCTCCGGCATCGCCGGTGTGGCGGGCGTGGCGCTGTCGCAGATCGACAACGTCTCGCCCAATCTCGGCCAGGGCTACATCATCGATTCGTTCCTGGTCGTGGTCTTCGGCGGTGTCGGCAACCTGTGGGGCACGCTGGTGGCTGCGCTGACGCTGGGCGTCGCCAACAAGTTCCTCGAACCCTATGCCGGCGCGGTGCTCGGAAAGATCCTGCTCCTCGTGTTCATCATCCTGTTCATCCAGAAGCGGCCGCGCGGCCTGTTCGCGCTCAAGGGCCGGGCGGTGGAGGCCTGACCCATGCTGCTCTCCCGCATCGACAAGCCGGGCTGGATCTTCCTCGGCATCCTGGCGCTCGCCTGCCTCGTGGTGCCGGCCCTCAACCTGCTCACCGCGCCGGGTTCGGCGTTCCACGTGCCGACCTACGCCGTCTCTCTGATGGGCAAGTACCTCGCCTATGCGATCCTGGCGCTGAGCCTCGATCTCGTCTGGGGCTATTGCGGCATCCTCTCGCTCGGCCACGGCGCGTTCTTCGCGCTCGGCGGCTACGCGATGGGCATGTACCTGATGCGCCAGATCGGCCCGCGCGGCGTCTACGGCAATCCGATCCTGCCCGACTTCATGGTGTTCCTGAACTACAAGTCCCTGCCCTGGTACTGGCACGGCTTCGATCTCTTTCCCTTCGCCGCCGTGATGGTGCTGCTGGTGCCGGGGATCCTCGCCTTCGTGTTCGGCTGGCTCGCCTTCCGCTCGCGGGTGACCGGCGTCTACCTGTCGATCATCACCCAGGCGATGACCTTCGCGCTGATGCTCGCCTTCTTCCGCAACGACATGGGGCTCGGCGGCAACAATGGCCTCACCGACTTCAAGGACATCCTCGGCTTCAACGTCCAGGCGCAGGGCACCCGCGTCGTCCTGTTCGTCCTGACGGCTTTGGCGCTCGGTCTCGCCTACCTCGTCGCCCGCTTCATGACGACCTCGGCCTTCGGCAAGGTGCTGATCGCGATCCGCGACGCCGAATCGCGCACCCGGTTCCTCGGCTACCGCACCGCCCACTTCAAGGTCCTGGCCTTCACCGTCTCGGCGATGATGGCGGGCGTGGCCGGCGCCCTCTACGTGCCGCAGGTCGGCATCATCAACCCGTCCGAATTCGCCCCCGCCAACTCGATCGAGGCGGTGATCTGGGTCGCGGTCGGCGGCCGCGGCACCCTCGTCGGCGCGGCCCTCGGGGCGGTCCTGGTCAACTACGCCAAGACCCTGCTCACCGGCGCCATGCCGGATGCCTGGCTGTTCGCGCTGGGCGCCCTGTTCGTCGTCGTCACCCTGTTCCTGCCCAAGGGCATCCTCGGCACCCTGGCCGAGCGCCTCGGCGCCCGCCGGCCCAAGGTGAGCACCGACATCCCCCCCGCCCTGGCCGAGGAGGGCCGCGGATCATGAGCGCGGCGATCGCCCTGCCCCCCTCCGACCCGGTTCACGAGAAGCGCCTCACCCAGGCCCTGCTCTACGTCGACGACATCAAGGTCACGTTCGACGGCTACCGGGCCCTGCGCGGCCTGTCCCTGACCCTGATGCCCGGCGAGATGCGGGCGATCATCGGTCCGAATGGCGCCGGCAAGACCACGATGATGGATTGCATCACCGGCAAGACCCGGCCCGATACCGGGCAGGTGATCTATGACGGCGTACACGACCTGACCCGGATGGACGAGGCGGCGATCGCCGAGCTCGGCATCGGCCGCAAGTTCCAGAAGCCGACGGTGTTCGAGAACCAGTCGGTCGCCGACAACATCCTGCTGGCGCTGAAAGGGCCCCGCGCCGCGACCGCCTCGCTGTTCGGCTGGCGCAACCGGGTCGGGCGGGCGCAGATCGACGCCATCCTGGAGACGGTGGGGCTCATCGCCCACCGGGCCCGGCCGGCGGCCGATCTGTCTCACGGCCAGAAGCAGTGGCTCGAGATCGGCATGCTGCTCGCGCAGGACCCGAAGCTCCTCCTCGTCGACGAGCCGGTGGCCGGCATGACCGATGCCGAGACCGAGGCGACCGCGACGCTCCTGCGCCGCATCGCCCAGGACCACGCGGTGATCGTGGTCGAGCACGACATGCACTTCGTGCGCGCCCTGCAATGCCGCGTCACCTGCCTGCACGAGGGTGCGGTCCTGGCTGAAGGCTCGATCGATTCCGTCTCGGCCGACCCGCGGGTCGTCGAGGTCTATCTCGGCCGCTGAGGATCTTTTTTAGACATGCTCTCCGTCGAGACCATCGATCTCCATTACGGCGCGGCGCAGGCCCTGCGCGGCGTCTCGCTGACCGCCGAGCCCGGCAAGGTCACCGCGGTGCTCGGCCGCAACGGCGTCGGCAAGACCTCGCTGATGCGCGCCATCGTCGGCCAGCAGCCGGTGTCGAAGGGCGCGGTCAAGCTCGACGGCCGCGACATCAGCCGGCTCGCCCCCTACGACCGCGCCCGCCAGGGCATCGCCTTCGTGCCGCAGGGGCGCGAGATCTTCCCGCTGCTGACCGTCAAGGAGAACCTTGAGACCGGCTTCGCGCCTTTGAAGCGCCGCGACCGCTACGTGCAGGCCGAGATCTACGACCTGTTCCCGGTGCTCAAGGACATGCTGGGGCGGCGCGGCGGCGACCTCTCGGGCGGCCAGCAGCAGCAGCTCGCCATCGGCCGCGCCCTGGTGACGCGCCCCCGCGTCCTCGTCCTCGACGAGCCCACGGAAGGCATCCAGCCCTCGATCATCAAGGATATCGGCCGGGCGATCGACTATCTCCGCGGCAAAGGCGACATGGCGATCGTCCTGGTCGAGCAGTATTTCGAATGGGCCCGCGACCTCTGCGACACCTACGCGGTGATGGATCGCGGGCAGGTGGTCGAGGCGGGGCCGCGCTCGGGGATGGTCGAGGCGCAGGTCAGGCGCTGGCTGTCTGTGTGATCCCTCACGCCAATTCCCGCTCCAGGGCTGCCAGGAACACCCGCAGCTTCGGCGGCGCGTAGCGCGCCGTCGGATAGAGGGCCCAGATCGACAGGTCCTGCGGCTCGGCATCGCCGAGCTCGACGCTGGCGAGGCGCCCCGCCGCCAACTCGTCCTTCACGTCCCAGTACGACAGGAGCGCGAGGCCGAGCCCGCGCCGGCAGGCCTCGTGCACCCCCTCGATGCTGCTCGACGTGAAGCGCCCCTCGATCCGCACGTTGCGGGATTGGCTGCCCGAGCGGAACGGCCAATGCGTCACGCCGGTCAGCCGCACGCAGTCGTGGGCCGCGAGGTCGGCGAGGCCGGCTGGCGCGCCCCGCGCGGCGAGGTAGGCCGGGCTCGCACAGAGCAGGCGCGGGTTGGGGGCGAGCCGCCGGGCGATCAGCCCGGAATCCCGCAAAGGCGCGATCCGGATGGCGACGTCGAACCCCTCGCCGACGATGTCGACCACCGCGTCGGACAGCTGCAGGTCGATCCGCAGGCCCGGCTGGGCGGCGAGCAGCTCCGGCATCAGCGGCACCACCACCTTGCGCCCGAAGGCGGCCGGCGCCGTCGCCCGCAGCAAGCCGGTGGCGCAGAGCTGGCCGGGGGCGAGGGCGGCGCGGGCGGCCTCCTCGGCTTCCAGCATCGCCTGGGCGTAGGGCAGCAGCGCCTCGCTCTCCGCGGTGAGCGAGACCGAGCGGGTGGTGCGGTGCAGGGGGCGGGCGCCGCAATCCCGCTCCAGGGCGGCGAGGCGGCGCGAGGCCGCCATCGGGGTCAGGCCGAGGCGGCGCGCCGCCGCCGAGAGGCTACCGGCGCCCGCCGCCGCCGCCAGCACCGCGAGGTCGCGGGTGTCCATCGCGGGTCGTCTCCTCACAAGTCTTCGTCGATTGTAACGCTTCCCGTTAAGACGGCTCCTCCGGCCCGGCACTACACCGCCGGCGCGCGATCGGCCATCTCGGCCCCATCACGCCCGGAGAACCCACCCGTGTCGCTTGAAGAGCCCCTGTTTCAGCCCGTCCAGCTCGGCGCCCTGTCGCTCGCCCACCGCGTCGTGATGGCGCCGCTGACGCGCCTGCGCGCCCGCCGCCCCGGCGACGTGCCGGTCCCGCTGAACGCGACCTATTACGGCCAGCGCGCCAGCCGCGGCGGCCTCATCATCACCGAGGCGACCGACATCGGCGAGCAGGCCCGCGGCTATCCGGGCGCGCCAGGCCTCTACAGCGAGGAGCAGATCGCCGGCTGGCGCGGCGTCACCGAGGCGATCCATGCCCGCGGCGGGCTGGTCGCGGCGCAGATCTGGCACACCGGACGCGTCTCGCATTCCTCGATGCAGCCCGGCGGCGCGGTTCCGGTCTCCTCCTCGGCCCGGCCGGTGACCGGCATGGGCCACATGGACGCGAGCTTCCGGCCGGTGCCGTTCGAGACGCCGCGGGCGCTGGAGGAATCCGAGATCCCCGGCATCGTCGCGGGCTTCGCGCAGGCCGTGCGCAACGCCCGGGCCGCCGGCTTCGACGCGGTCGAGATCCACTCGGCGAACGGCTACCTGCTCGACCAGTTCCTGCAGGACGGGGTCAACGCCCGCACCGACAGCTACGGCGGCCCGATCGCCAACCGGGCGCGGCTGCTGCTCGAGGTGGTCGATGCCGCGGCGCAGGCCTGGAGCGCCGACCGGATCGGCGTGCGGCTCTCACCCTGGGGCAGCTTCAACGCCATGCGCGACAGCGATCCCGGCGCCCTGTTCGACCACGTCGCCGCCGAGCTCGGCACACGGGGCCTCGCCTATCTCCACGTGGTCGAGCCCCGCGCCGACCAGAGCAGCGACGTCAACGCCCTCGACCCCGACGCGCCCGACGCCGCCGCACGGGTGAAGGCGGCCTTCGGCGGCAAGGTGATCTCCGCCGGCGGCTACGTGCGCGACACCGCCGACGCGGCGATCGCCGAGGGCCGGGCCGACGCCATCGCCTTCGGGCGCCTGTTCATCGCCAATCCCGATCTCGCCGAGCGCCTGCGCCGGGGCGCCCCGCTCAACCGCTACGACCGTTCGACGTTCTACGGCGGCGACGCGGGCGGCTACACCGACTACCCGGCGCTCGCGGACTAAAAAGCCGTCGCGCCCGGCGCCGGGCGGGAGGTGCCGGGTGGACTCGTCGCCGACCGCCTTGCATTTCGTGCTGTCCCGGATTATCTCCGCGGTAACAGTTCTGTTCGTGGCTGATGAGGCTGCGGTGCGGGAGTGGGTCCCTCGGGGCCCGCTCTTTTTTATTGCCGCAAGCCTCCCCGGGCGCGAGCCGAACGCCAGATTGCCTTCCCTCACGGGACCGCTCCACGGCTCTCACGACCCATGACCGACGCCCCAGACCAGAACCCGGCCGAGAAGCGCTTGATCACCGAGACCGGTGTGGCCGCCCGGGTGGCGCAGATCATCGAGCCCGCCATCGAGGGCCTCGGCTTCCGACTCGTGCGGGTGAAGGTCTCCAGCCAGAACGGCTGCACCGTGCAGATCATGGTCGAGCGGCCGGACGGCACGATGTCGGTCGACGAGTGCGAGACCGTCAGCCGCACGATCTCGCCGATCCTCGACGTCGACGACCCGATCGGCGGCGCCTACTACCTCGAGATCTCCTCGCCGGGCATCGACCGGCCGCTGGTCCGGGCCGGCGACTTCGCCCGTTGGGCCGGCTACGAGGCCAAGGTCGAGCTGGCGATGCCGCTCGACGGCCGCAAGCGCTTCCGCGGCATCATCCGGGCGCCGCAAGGAGACACCGTCCGCATCGAGCTGCCCGACGCCAAGGAGGGCCTGCCGTCCTCCTACGACCTGAAACTGCGCGACATCGGCGAGGCCCACCTCGTCCTCACCGACGAGCTGGTGCGCGAGTCGCTGCGGCGCGGCTCGGCCCCGCCGCAGGACGACGCCGACGATGAGGACGACGTGGACGAGGGCGCCGCCCCGCCCGTCACCCACTAAAGACACCGTCAGAGATCCCAACCAGGAAGGACTGAACCGATGGCCGTCGTCAGCGCCAACAGGCTCGAACTCCTCCAGATCGCCGACGCGGTCGCCCGCGAGAAGGTGATCGACCGCGCCATCGTGATCGGCGCCATGGAAGAGGCGATCGCCAAGGCCGCCCGCTCGCGCTACGGCGCCGAGACCGACGTGCATGCCGAGATCGATCCCCGCACGGGCGCGCTGCGCCTGTCGCGCCACCTCCTGGTGGTGGACGAGGTCGAGAACGATGCCCGCGAGATCGACCTCGTCGCCGCGCGCCGGCACAACCCGGCCGCCCAGGTCGGCGACGTGATCTCCGATACCCTGCCGCCGTTCGATTTCGGCCGCGTCGCCGCCCAGTCGGCCAAGCAGGTGATCGTCCAGAAGGTCCGCGAGGCCGAGCGCGAGCGCCAGTACGACGAGTACAAGGACCGCATCGGCGAGGTCGTCAACGGCCTCGTCAAGCGCGTCGAGTACGGCAACGTCATCGTCGATCTCGGCCGCGGCGAGGGCATCGTGCGCCGTGACGAGTCGATCCCGCGCGAGACCTTTCGCCCCGGCGACCGCATCCGCGCCTACCTGTTCGACGTCCGCCACGAGGTGCGCGGGCCGCAGATCTTCCTCTCGCGCTCGCACCCGCAATTCATGGCCAAGCTCTTCGGCCAGGAAGTGCCGGAGATCTACGACGGCATCGTCGAGGTGAAGGCGGTCGCCCGCGATCCGGGCTCGCGCGCCAAGATCGCGGTGATCTCGCGCGATTCCTCGATCGACCCGGTCGGCGCCTGCGTCGGCATGCGCGGCAGCCGCGTCCAGGCGGTCGTCGGCGAGTTGCAGGGCGAGAAGATCGACATCATCCCGTGGTCGCAGGACCAGGCGACCTTCATCGTCAACGCGCTCCAGCCGGCCGAGGTGGTCAAGGTGGTGCTCGACGAGGAGGCCGACCGCATCGAGGTGGTGGTGCCCGACGACCAGCTGTCGCTCGCCATCGGCCGGCGCGGCCAGAACGTGCGGCTCGCCTCCCAGCTCACCGGCTGGGACATCGACATCCTGACCGAGGCCGAGGAATCGGAGCGCCGGCAGAAGGAGTTCGTCGAGCGCACCAACACCTTCATGCAGGCCCTCGACGTCGACGAGACGGTGGGCCAGCTCCTCGCCGCGGAAGGGTTCCGCTCCGTCGAGGAGATCGCCTATGTCGAGCCGACGGAACTCGCCAACATCCAGGGCCTCGACGAAGAGACCGGCGCCGAGATCCAGGCCCGCGCGCTCGATTACCTCAACCGCATCGAGGCCGAGAACGACGCCCGCCGCATCGAGCTCGGCGTCGCGGACGAGCTGCGCGACATCGACGGCATCACCACCCCGATGATGGTGGCCCTGGGCGAGAACGACGTGAAGAGCGTCGAGGACCTCGCCGGCTGCGCCACCGACGACCTCGTCGGCTACACCGAAGGCCGCGGGCCCGAGGCGGTGCGCCATGCCGGCTACCTCGACGGGTTCGAGATCTCCCGCGCCGAGGCCGAGGCGATGATCATGGCCGCCCGCGTCCATGCCGGCTGGGTCGAGGCGCCCCCGGTCGAGGAGATGCCGGAGGGCGACGAGGACCAGGATTCCGAAGTCGAGGAATCCGAGGGTGAGGACGCCGGGGCCGGGCATGCCGAGGGCGAGGAATCCGAGACCGTGCCGGTCGAGGAGGACGCCGCCGCGACGGCCGAGCGCCAGCCGACCTGAGGCGGGGAGGGGAGCGTCGAGTGATGAGTGCGACCATGCAGGACGACACGCAGGACGCGGATGCGCTGCCGCCGGACGTCCTCGACGCCGGCGCCGGGCGCGGCCGCGCCAACGCGGAGCGCACCTGCCTGGTCACGCGCAAGGCCGGCAACCCCGAGCGGATGATCCGCTTCGCGCTGGCTCCCGACGGCCGGGTGGTGCCGGACCTGCGCGCCCGGCTTCCCGGCCGCGGCGCCTGGGTCACGGCGACCCGGACGGCGGTCACGGAAGCGGTGAAGAGGCGGCTGTTCCAGCGCGCCTTCAAGCAGAAGGATGCCGTGGCGGCACCCGATCTCGCGGATGTGATCGAGGCGGGGTTGCGCGACGACCTGCGCCAGGGTTTTTCGCTGGCCAACAAGGCGGGCTGCGTCGTCACCGGCTTCACCAAGGTGGAGAGCGCGGTGGAGACGCCCGCCGGCGTCAAGGCCCTGGTCCATGCCAGCGACGCGAGTGCCGATGGCCGGCGCAAGCTCGCCCAGGCATTGCGGAGGCGCTACGGCGATGCCATATCGAGGATCCCGGTGATCGACGACCTGTCCGGTGAAGAATTGGACATGGCCTTGGGCCGGGATCATGTGATACACGCTGCCCTCGTCGCGGGAGCTGGCACTGCCGGCTTGCTCGCGCGTTGGCGTCGGCTCCACGTCTTTCGCGACGAGGCGACGCCGCCGGGAACGGCCGGAACGGAACCCTCGGGCTCCGACGCGGCTCTCCCGGATGCTGTCCAGGATGGTTGACCCATCGTTGCGGACCGGTCCCCCGGAGGCCGGTGGTTGAGTGAATCGAATGGGATCGGCCCGGTTGGCGGGTGCGCTCCCGGGAATACGATGGGAGGCGGCCGCCGGGAGGCCGGGTCCCGGGACGGATGAGAACCCCCAGGGTCTGAACTGAATGAGTGAGACGAAGAATCCGGGCGACAAGACGTTGCAGACCGGCCCCGCGAAGACGCTGTCGATGAAGCGTCCGATCGAGCAGGGGACGGTGCGCCAGAGCTTCTCCCATGGCCGCTCGAAGTCGGTCGTGGTCGAGACGGTGAAACGTCGCCCCGGCGGCGCGCCGGCTCCGGCTGCGCCGAAGGAGGCGGCGCCGAGCCAGGCGCGCTCCGCCCCCCAGGGGCAGGGCCGCCCCGGCGGGTCGCGCCAGGATCGCCCGGCCGCTGCGCGGTCCGGCGTCGTGCTGCGCACCCTGAGCGATCAGGAGCAGAGCGCCCGCATGGCCGCCCTCGTCGACGCCAAGCGTCGCGAGGAGGAGGAGCGCCGCCGCGCCGCCGAGGAGTCGCAGCGCCGCGCCGAGCGCGAGGCCGCCGAGATCCGCGAGCGCGAGGCCGCCGAGGCCCGCAAGCACGAGGAGGAGGAGCGCCGCCGCCAGGAGGATGCGCGCAAGCGCCGCGCCGCCGAGGAGGCCGAGCGCCGCGCCCAGGAGGATGCGGCCCGCGCGACTGCCGCCCCGGCTCCCGCCGCTGCCGCCCCCGCTCCGGCTGCCGCCCCCGCGGCGCCGGCGGCTGCGCCCGCCGCCCCGCGTCCCGCGGCTCCGGCCGCCGCCCGTCCGGCGGCTGCCGCAGGTGCGGCCCGCCCGGCTGCTCCGGCCGGCACCCGTCCCGCCGCTGCAGGTGCACGCCCCGCCGGCGCCGCCCGTCCGGGTGCCCCGGCCGGTGCCGCTGCGCGTCCGGCCGCCCCTGCCGGCACCCGCCCGGCGACGCCGAGCACCGGGATCACCCGTCCGAGCGCCCCGGCCGAGCCGCGCCGCACGCTGACGGCCGATGCCCGCAAGCCGCGCGACCTGAACTTCATGGCCCGCCCGGCGCCGAAGCCGGAGCCCGAGCCCGCCAAGCCCGAGCAGCCGGCGGCAGCCAAGACCGCGACCGCGGCGGCCAAGACCGCGACCGGCGCCGCCGGTGCCGCGCGCCCCGCCACCGGCCGCCCGGCCGCGGCGGAGGAGGAGGCCGAGACCAAGCGGGTCATCCGCCGTCCCGGCATGCCGCTCAAGGTCATCACCCCGCCCAAGACGCCGAAGTCGCCGGGCGGCGACCGCAACCGCGGCCGCCTGACCATCGCGACGGCGACCTCGGGCGAGGATGAGCGCACCCGTTCGCTCGCCTCGTTCCGCCGCCGCAACCAGCGCCTGACCGGCCACCGCCAGGTGGAGCAGAAGGAGAAGCTGGCCCGCGAGGTGGTCATCCCCGAGACGATCACCATCCAGGAACTCGCCAACCGGATGAGCGAGCGGGCGGTCGACGTCATCCGCATGCTGATGAAGCAGGGCCAGATCCACAAGATCACCGACGTGATCGACTCGGATTCGGCGCAGCTCATCGCCGAGGAACTCGGCCACACCGTGCGCCGCGTCGCGGAGTCGGACGTCGAGGAGGGCCTGTTCGACGAGCCCGATACCGACGACGACACGATGCCGCGTCCGCCGGTCGTGACCATCATGGGCCACGTCGACCACGGCAAGACCTCGCTGCTCGATGCGATCCGCAACGCCAACGTCGTCTCCGGCGAGGCGGGCGGCATCACGCAGCATATCGGCGCCTATCAGGTGACCTCGCCGTCCGGCGGCCGGATCACCTTCATCGACACCCCGGGCCACGCTGCCTTCACCTCGATGCGCGCCCGCGGCGCCAAGGTAACGGACATCGTGGTGCTGGTGGTGGCGGCCGACGACGGCGTCATGCCGCAGACGATCGAGGCGATCTCCCACGCCAAGGCGGCCGAGGTGCCGCTGATCGTGGCGATCAACAAGATCGACAAGCCGGACGCGAACCCGCAGCGGGTCCGCACCGAGCTGCTGCAGCACGACATCCAGGTCGAGTCGATGGGCGGCGAGACCCTCGAATTCGAGGTCTCGGCCAAGACCAAGGACGGCCTCGACGAGCTGCTGGAGGGCCTCGCCCTCCAGGCCGAGATCCTGGACCTGCGCGCCAACCCCGACCGTTCGGCGGAAGGCACCGTGATCGAGGCCAAGCTCGACCGCGGCCGCGGCCCGGTGGCGACGGTGCTCGTCGAGCGCGGCACCCTGCATACCGGCGACATCATCGTGGCGGGCGCCGAGTGGGGCCGCGTGCGGGCGCTCGTCGACGATACCGCTCGCAACACCAAGGAGGCGGGTCCCTCGGTTCCCGTCGAGGTGCTGGGCTTCAACGGCACGCCGGAGGCGGGCGACCGCGTCGCGGTGGTCGAGAACGAGGCCCGGGCCCGCGAGGTCACCGAGTACCGTGCCCGCGTGAAGCGCGAGCGCGCGGCGGCCACCGGCAGCGGTGCCGGCCGGACGCTGATGGACATGATGCGCGACCTCAAGGAGGGCGCCGGCCGCAAGGAGTTCCCGCTCGTCATCAAGGGCGACGTGCAGGGCTCGGTCGAGGCCATCGCCGGGTCGCTCGAGAAGCTCGGCAACGACGAGGTGGCGGCCCGCATCCTGCACACGGGTGTCGGCGGCATCACCGAGTCGGACATCACCCTGGCCCAGGCCTCCGGTGCGGTCGTGGTCGGCTTCAACGTCCGCGCCCACAAGGAGGCCCGCGAGGCCGCCGAGCGGGCGGGCGTCGAGATCCGCTACTACAACATCATCTACGACCTCGTGGATGACGTGAAGGCGGCGATGTCGGGCCTGCTGCCGCCGACGCTCCGCGAGGAGCGCCTGGGCGAGGCGCGCATCCTCGAGATCTTCAACGTCTCGAAGGTGGGCAAGATCGCCGGTTGCCGGGTCGAGGACGGCCGGGTCGAGCGCGGCGCCCATGTCCGCCTCATCCGCGACAACGTGGTGGTGCACGAGGGCAAGCTCTCGCAGCTCAAGCGCTTCAAGGACGACGCCAAGGAAGTGGCGGCCGGCCAGGAATGCGGCATGGCCTTCGAGAACTACCAGGACATGCGCCCCCGCGACGTCATCGAGTGCTACATCGTCCACGAGGAGCGTCGCACGCTCTGACGGCGATCCCGCTGCCATCGGCCGTTCGCCGCCATGGCGGCGGCCCATAGAGACGACCGCGAGCCCGGGACGCCAGCGTCCCGGGCTCGTCGGTTCACGATGCAGCCGTGAGGGCCCCAGACGGCCGCGAGGCCGTGGCGGGACGAGACGCCCCGCGGCCCGGTCCGAGCCCGGAGAGACGATGGTGCGCAAACCCCAGGAATCCACCGGCCCGTCGCAGCGCCAGCAGCGCGTGGCCGAACTCGTGCGGCACGCCCTCGCCGAGGTGCTGAGCCGCGGCGACATCCAGGACCCGGTGCTGAGCCAGCACGTGATCACCGTGCCGGAGGTGCGGATGTCCCCCGACCTCAAGCTCGCCACGGCTTACGTCATGCCGCTCGGCGGCCAGGACGAGCGCCCGGTGATCGAGGCGCTGGAACGCAACAAGAAGGTCCTGCGCCAGGAGGTCGCCCGGCGGGTGGCGCTGAAATTCGCTCCCGACCTGCGCTTCCGCCGCGACGAGACCTTCGACGAGGCGGCGCGCATCGACGCGCTCCTGCGCAGCGACAAGGTCCAGCGCGACCTCGGGTCCGAGCCGGACGCCGAGGAGTAGGACGTCACCCGGGCCGGCGAACCGGCGCCCGGGTCGAGGACTTGAATTCCATCACAGGTCGGCACGGACCAACGCGGGCCTGCGTCCCGCGGCCGCAGCCGTTCGAGA
The DNA here is from genome assembly GCF_011043735.1 of Methylobacterium sp. DB0501. GTDB lineage: Bacteria > Pseudomonadota > Alphaproteobacteria > Rhizobiales > Beijerinckiaceae > Methylobacterium > Methylobacterium alsaeris. The sequence goes on from NZ_JAAKGV010000024.1 coordinate 108,770, forward strand.
ACGGACACGACGATGACGATGCACGAGGACCAGCCCGCAGAGCCCGCGCCGCAGGCGACCCGCCCCGCCCGCGAGGGTCGCGACGGAGCCCCGCGTCAGGACCGGCCGCGCGGCCGCGGCCGCCCGCCGGGCGACCGGCCCAAGCGCCGCGAGATCAGCGGCTGGGTGATCCTCGACAAGGGCGTCGGCATGACCTCGACCCACGCGGTCGCGGCGGTCAAGCGCGCGCTGAACGCCAAGAAGGCCGGCCACGCCGGCACCCTCGACCCGCTCGCCTCCGGCATCCTGCCGATCGCGCTCGGCGAGGCGACGAAGACCGTGCCTTTCGTGATGGACGGCCGCAAGGCCTACGTCTTCGCGGTGACCTGGGGCGTCGAGACCGACACCGACGACGCCGAAGGCCGCCCGGTCGCGACGTCCGACGACCGCCCCACCCAGGAGCAGGTCGAGGCGATGCTGCCGCGCTTCGTCGGCGCGATCGAGCAGGTGCCGCCGCGCTACTCGGCGATCAAGATCCAGGGCGAGCGCGCCTACGACCTCGCCCGCGACGGCGAGGTGGTGGAACTCGTCGCCCGCCCGGTGCAGATCGACCGGCTGGCGGTCGTCGCCCACACCCCCGAGCGCACGGTGATCGAGGCCGAGTGCGGCAAGGGCACCTATGTTCGCGCCATCGCCCGCGACCTCGGCCGGGTGCTCGGCTGCTACGGCCACGTCTCGGCCCTGCGCCGCACCCGCGTCGGCCCCTTCACCGAGGATCAGTCCTGCACCGTCGCGGCGCTCGAGGCCGCCGAGGCCGAGGCCAATGCCGCGGTCCTGCGCCCGGTCGAGACGGCGCTCGACGCCGTGCCGCACGTCCCGGTCTCCCGCGACATGGCGATGCGGCTGATGCGCGGCCAGCCGGTGATCCTGCGCGGCCGCGACGCGCCGACCGAGGGCAAGGCCTACGCGACCTGCGGCGGCGTGCTGGTGGCGGTCGGCGACGTGGAGCGCGGCGAACTGGTGCCGCACCGCGTCTTCCACCTCGGCGGCACCGCCCCGCGCAACGGCTGACGAGGGAGCGGGCGATGACCGACGATCCGGCGAGCGATCCGCGGGTGCTGTGGAGCGAGGACGTGCTGCGCTACCGCGACACGGACGCCAACGGCCACGTCAACAACGCGGTCTTCGCCGCCTTCTGCGAGAGCGGGCGGGTGCAGTTCTTCGCCAGCCGCCTGACCCCGCTGCTCTCCCCCGACACCTTCTTCGTCATCGCCCGCTTCGTCATCGATTACCGGGCCGAGCTGCACTATCCGGGCCGAATCCGCACCGCGACCTGGCTCGCCCGCGCCGGCCGCACCTCGCTGGGCTTCCGCCACCGGGTCCTCACCGGGGACGTGGTGGCGGGCGAGGCCGAGTCGGTCTGCGTGCTCCTGGACAAGGCGACGCGGCGGCCGGTGCCGCTCGGGGCGGCCGGGGACGAGGCGGCGCGGCTGGTGGTCGAGGTGGGGTGAATGTCCGCTTCCCTTGCGGCGGCGTGCCTCGCCGCGTAGGTCTGGGGCGGTTCCTCCACCTCGTCGAGGTTCGCCGCGACCATCAGGATGGTGCGTGCCGTGCAGCTGCGGGCCCTGATCTACTTCAACGAGCTCGCCCGGCACGGCTCGATGCGGCGGGCGGCGGAAAAGCTCGGCATTGCGCCGACCGCGATCAGCCGGCAGATCGAGAACCTCGAATACCATTTCGGTGCGCCGCTGGTGGAGCGCGACCCGACCGGGATCCGCCTCACCGCCGCCGGCGAGCTGCTCGCTGCGCGCTCGGCCCGGACCCTGCGCGAGCTCGACCACGTCCGCACCCTGATCGACGACCTCAAGGGCCTGCGGGCCGGGCGGGTCACCGTCTATGCCAGCGGGGCGGCGGCCTCCGGCCTGCTGGTGCCGGCGCTGGCCGAGTTCTCCGTGACCTATCCGGAGGTGCGCTTCGAGGTGGTGGTGGCGAGCGTCGGCCGGACCATGCAGGCGCTGGCGGACGGCGAGGCGGATCTCGCCGTGACCCTGTTCACGCCGCCGCGGGCCGAGACGGTCCTGCGCTGCCGCGTGCCGGTCGACCACGCCGCCGTGATGGCACCCGACCATCCCCTCGCCGACCGCCTGCAGATCGACCCGCGCGACCTTCTCGCCCATCCGGTGGCGGTGCCGGACGCCGCGTTCGGGGTGCGTCAGGCCCTCGACGCGCAGATGCGGGAGGCCGGCCTCCCCGCCCTCGATCCGGTCTTCACCACCAGCGCCCTCGAGGTCCAGCTGGAGCTGGCCCGAAGCGGCCGGGCGGTGCTGGTGCTGCCGTCCTTCAGCGTGCGGCGCGACGCGGCCGCCGGGGCGCTGGTGGCGCGGCCGTTCCGGGACCTGCGCATCCGCACCCATCTCGACCTGTCGCACCTGCGCGACCGGCCGCTCTCCTTCGCCGCCGCCAAGCTGGCGGCGGTTCTCGAGCACCACATGCCGGTTTTCTGCGCAGAGGCCGAGGTGTAGCGGTTTCGGCTACGGGGTGCGCACCAGATCGCTGTTGCGGCCACACCAAAAATCCTGATTTCCTAGCGGCATCACCGAGCCGCACGACAGAGGCGGCCGGCCCAACGCCAATCCGAGGGGTTCCATGGTCCTGCTCACGCGCTCCTCGCGCCGCCACATCCTGGCGAGCGCCCTTCTGGCCGCGCTCGCGCTACCGGGATTGTCCGGCGGCGCCTGGGCGGCCCCGCGCACCGACCTCGTCGTCGGCATGCCGGTGGAGCCCCCGGGCCTCGACCCGACCAGCGCCGCCCCGACGGTGATCGGCCAGGTGGTGTGGCAGAACGTGTTCCAGGGCCTGACCCGGATCGACCGCGACGGCAAGGTGCAGCCGCAGCTCGCCAAGAGCTGGACGATCTCGCCCGACGGGCTGACCTACACCTTCGCGCTGCAGCCGGGCGTCAAGTTCCACAACGGCGAGGCGTTCAACGCCGAGACCGCGAAATTCGCCCTCGACGCGATCCGTGCGCCGGGCTCGGTCAACCCGCAGAAGGCGCTCTACGCGGTCATTGCCGACGTGAAGGCGCCCGATCCGCAGACCCTGGTCCTCACCCTGGCGAAGCCCTCCGGCAACCTGCTGTTCTGGCTCGGCCAGCCGGCGGCGGTGATGGTCGAGCCGAAATCGCGCGACGGGCTCAAGACCAATCCGGTCGGTACCGGGCCGTTCCGCTTCGCCTCCTGGCGCAAGGGCGACCGGGTCGAGCTGACGCGCAGCCCCGATTACTGGGACACCGCCCGCAAGGTCCATCTCGACAGGGTGACGTTCCGCTTCATCGGCGACCCCCAGGCCGCCGCCGCGGCGCTCCGGGCCGGCGACGTCGATGCCTTCCCGCTGCTGCCGGCGCCCGAGCTCTACGCCGCCTTCCAGAAGGATAAGGCCTTCACGGCGGAGCCGGGCCTGACCGAGATGAAGGTCGTGGCCGGCATGAACAACGCCGCGAAGCCCTTCAGCGACAAGCGCGTGCGCCAGGCGCTGATGATGGCGGTGGACCGCAAGCTCCTGATCGAGGGCGCCTATTCGGGCTACGGCGCAGCCATCGGCAGCCACTACACGCCCAACGATCCGGGCTACAAGGACCTGACGGGGGTCTACCCCTACGATCCCAAGAAGGCGAAGGCGCTGCTGGCGGAGGCCGGCTACGCCAAGGGCCTGACCTTCAGCTTCAAGTCGCCGCAGATGGCCTATGCCACCCGCACGGCGGAAATCCTGCAGGCGATGTTCTCGGAGATCGGCGTGACGATGAACATCGTGCCGACCGAGTTCCCGGCCAAGTGGGTCCAGGAGGTGATGCGCGACCGCAGCTTCGACATGACGGTCATCGCCCATGCCGAGCCGATGGACATCGCGATCTATTCCAACGACCCGTACTATTTCGGCTACAAGAATCCAGCCTTCAACGACGTGGTGGCGAAGGCCGCCGCGGCCACCGACGAGGCGACCCGGCTGAAGCTCTACGGCGAGGCGCAGGAGATCCTGGCCGAGGACGTGCCGGCCCTGTTCCTGTTCGTGCTGCCGAAGCTCAGCGTGTGGCGCGCCAAGCTGACGGGGTTCTGGAAGAACGAGCCGGTGCCGTCGAACGACCTGACCGAGGTGCGGTGGACGGAGTAGGGGAGCCCGCCGCCGGCAGGACGTCCCTTCGAGTTGGCCGAACGAACTCGAACCCTCCATCGTCATCCCGGGGCCGTGCCGCGGAACCCGGGATCCATGGCCGCCGACGGTGCCGGATGAGGCGGAACGCATTTCGATGTCTTCTAACCTGTCAGCGATCATGGGTCCCGGGTTCCGCTTTCGCGGCCCCGGGATGACGAGGAGAGGTGTCGACGTGTGCGCCAGATCAACTGAAGCAGCCCATCGAGCGGGCTTCGAGACTCGCGTCATGCTGAGGCACCTCCTGCGCCGCGCCGCCGGCTTCGCCGTCACCTTCCTGCTGATCTCCATCCTGGTCTTCTGCATGATGGAGATCGTGCCGGGGGACCCGGCCTCGGCGATGCTCGGCACCTCGGCGACCCCCGAGACCCTGGCGGCCCTGCGCGCCCAGATGGGCCTCGATGCGCCGGCGGCCATTCGCTACCTGCGCTGGCTCGGCGGGCTCATGACCGGCAGCATGGGGCTGTCCTACACCTACGGCGTGCCGGTGGGCGGGCTGATCCTGGAGCGGCTTGCGGTGACGCTGCCGCTCACCGGGCTCGCCGTCCTCCTCGCCGTCGGCATCGCGCTGCCGCTCGGCGTCACCGCGGCGGCGCGTCCGGGCGGAGTGGCCGACGGCGCCGCCACCCTCTACGCGCAGGCCGGCATCGCGGTGCCGAACTTCTGGATCGGGCTCATGCTCATCATGGTGGTGGCGCTCGGCCTCGGCTGGCTGCCGGCCGGCGGCTTTCCGGGCTGGGGCGAGCCCGCGGCGGCGTTGCGCGCCCTGCTGCTGCCGGCGCTCGCGCTCGCGATCCCGCAATCGGCGGTGCTGACCCGGGTGACGCGGGCCTCGGTGGTCGAGGTGATGAACGAGGATTTCGTCCGCACCGCCCGGGCCAAGGGCGCCTCGGTCTCCCGCGCCCTGTGGCGCCACGCGGTGCCGAACGCGCTGGTGCCGGTCATCACCATGCTGGGCCTGCAGATCTCGTTCCTGATCGGCGGCGCGGTGCTGGTCGAGAACGTGTTCACCCTGCCGGGCATGGGCCGGCTCGCCTGGCAGGCGCTGGCCCAGCGCGACCTGATCGTGATCCAGAACGTCGTGATGGTGTTCGCCACGATCGTCATCGCGGTCAATCTCGGCGTCGACCTGCTCTACACGGTCGTCGATCCCCGCCTGAGGAGGCGCGCATGACGGCCCTGGCGAAGCTTCCCGGCCCGGTCCTGCGGCTCCGGCGCGGCTGGCGCCCCGGCAGCGCGGCGCTCCTCATCGGCGGCATCCTGACGGCGTGCCTCGTCGGCATCGCGCTCACGTCCCTGGTCTGGACCCCCGAGGATCCGGCCCGGATGCGCATCCTGCAGAAGCTCAAGGGACCGCTGGTCTCGGGGCTCCTCGGCACCGACCATCTCGGGCGCGACGTCGCCTCGATGCTGATGCGCGGCGCCTTCAACTCCCTCACCACCGCCTTCGCGGCGGTCGCGGTCGGGGCGGTGCTCGGCACGCTCGCCGGGGTCGCGGCGGCGGCGGGATCGAAGTTCGACGCGGTCTTGATGCGGATCTGCGACGCCCTGTTCGCCCTGCCGCCGATCCTGTCGGCGATCATGCTCGGCGCCCTGCTCGGGCCCGGGGCGCTCACCGCCATCGTCGCCATCGGGGTGTTCATGATCCCGGTCTTCGCCCGGGTCACCCGCGGCGCGGCGATGCAGATCTGGGCGCGCGAATACATCATGGCGGCCCGCATGGCCGGCAAGGGCACGGCGCGGATCACGGTCGAGCACGTCCTGCCCAACATCGCCGGGCAGATCATCGTCCAGGTCACGATCCAGCTCGCCATGGCGATCCTGACCGAGGCGGGCCTGAGCTTCCTCGGGCTGGGCCTGCCGCCGCCGGCCCCGACCTGGGGGCGGATGCTCGCCGAATCGCAGACCTACCTGCTCCAGGCGCCCCACCTCGCGCTCGCTCCCGGACTCGCCATCGCGGTCGCGGTGCTGGGCCTCAACCTCCTGGGCGACGGGCTCGCCGCCCGCCTCGATCCGCGCCGCCGGCAGGCCTCCTGATGCTCGCGATCCGCAACCTCTCCATCGCCTTCCCAGGGCCCGACGGCCCGGTCCGCGTCGTCGACGACGTCTCGGTCGAGGTCGGCCGCGGCGAGAGCCTCGGCATCGTCGGCGAATCGGGCTCGGGCAAGTCGATGCTGTCGCTCGCCACCATCGGGCTCCTGCCGAAGAGCGCCCGCACCTCCGGCGAGATCCTGCTCGAGAGCAAGGACATCCCGGGCAAGGACATCCTGGTCAGGAACATCCTCGCGATGGGCGAGCACGAGCTGTGCGGCTTGCGCGGCCGGCGCATCGGCATGATCTTCCAGGAGCCGATGACCGCGCTGAACCCCGCCATGACGGCGGGCCAGCAGATCGCGGAGGGCATCCGCCTGCACCGCCGGATCGGCCGTGCCGAGGCGCGGGCGGAGGCCCTGCGCCTCCTCGACCGGGTGCGGATCCCCGATCCCTCGCGGCGCATCGACAGCTACCCGCACGAGATGTCCGGCGGCCAGCGCCAGCGCGTCGGCATCGCGATCGCGCTGGCCTTGAAGCCCGACCTGCTCATCGCCGACGAGCCGACCACGGCCCTCGACGTGACGGTGCAGAAGGAGATTCTGGACATCCTCGACGAGCTGGTGGCCGATCTCGGCCTGTCGCTGATCCTCATCAGCCACGATCTCGGGGTGATCGCCCGCAGCACCGACCGGACCCTGGTGATGTGCCGCGGCCGTGCCGTCGAGGCCGGACCGACCGAGACGGTCCTGCGCCACCCGACCGCGCAATACACGCGCGACCTGATCGCGGCCCTGCCGCGCCGGGCGCGGGCCGGCCTCGGCGACCAGCCTCGCCTCGCCGCGGGAGGCACCCGGTGACCGGCCCGCTCCTGTCGATCGAGACCCTCACCCGCGACTACGCCCTGCGGGGCAAGGGCGGCGCCACCCGGACCTTGCGGGCGGTCGACGGCGTCAGCCTCGCCGTCGAGCCGGGCAGCGTCTTCGCGGTGGTCGGCGAATCGGGCTGCGGCAAGTCCACGCTCGCCCGCATCGTCATGGCCCTCGACCGGCCGACGAGCGGCACGGTGCGGCTCGGCGGCGACGACCTGTTCGCGCTCGGTCCCAAGGCGCTGGCGCGCAAGCGCCGCGACTTCCAGATGGTGTTCCAGGACCCCTACGGCTCGCTCAACCCGCGCCACTCGGTCGGGCGCATCGTCGCCGAGCCGCTGCACCTCCTCGACGACGCGCCGCGGGGCCGCGAGCGCCGGGCCCTGGTCGCCCGGGCGCTCGAGGATGTCGGTCTGCCCGGCAGCGCCGCCGAGCGCTATCCGCACGAATTCTCCGGCGGCCAGCGCCAGCGCATCGCCATCGCCCGGGCGCTGATCACGAACCCGAAGCTCGTCGTGGCCGACGAGGCGGTCTCGGCCCTCGACCTGTCGATCCAGGCCCAGATCCTGCGCCTGATCCTGTCCCTCCGGGACCGCCACGGCCTGACGGTTCTGTTCATCACCCACAATATCGGCGTCGTCGACGAGATCGCCGACCGGGTCGGGGTGATGCAGGCCGGGCGCCTGGTCGAGACCGGTCCGGTGCGCGAGGTCCTGGATCATCCGCGCGAGGACTACACCCGCACGCTGCTCGCCGCCGAGCCGACCCTGGCGGTGCTGGGGCAGCGCAAGCGGCGGGCATGACCGGGGGGAGGGGCCAGGGCGCGGCGGGGGCCAGGACACGGGGGACCGGGACGAACGGGACCGGCACGAAGGGGACCTCGCGTCATGTCGCCGACGCATGGTCGCCCCTCCGCCGCATCGCTTGCTTCCCGCGATGCGGTATGTGAAAACGATTTCACGCACCGCGGCGATGGCGTCGCGGCGGTGCTGCCCTTCTTGGGCGTTTCCTCCCTAGACTTCGGGCCGCCTCGCAAGGGCGGCCTTTTTTCTGTCCGCAGCGCCGGCCGCGTCCGCGAACGGAAAGACCCGGGCTGCCGCTCGGGCGTCCCGGGTCTTCGCGCGGCACCCCTCCCGCGGGAGGGGCGCGCTCACGTCGCCGTCACTTCATGGTCGGCATCACGAACTCGGCTCCGGCCCGGATGCCGGTGGGCCAGCGGGTCGTGATGGTCTTGAGGCGGGTGTAGAACCGCACCCCCTCCGGCCCGTGCATGTGGTGGTCGCCAAACAGCGACGCCTTCCAGCCGCCGAACGAGTGGAACGCCATCGGCACCGGGATCGGCACGTTGATCCCCACCATCCCGACCTGGATCTGGTGCGCGAATTCCCGCGCCGCGTCGCCGTCCCGCGTGAAGATCGCCGTCCCGTTGCCGAACTCGTGCTCGTTGATCAT
>NZ_JAAKGV010000025.1 GCF_011043735.1 Methylobacterium sp. DB0501
CCGTGAAGCTGGCAGCCAAGCGATTGGCCAGCGGCGAATGGTTGATCGTCATGACCAACACCGCCAAACCCAAACGTGCGCTCCAGCTCTATCGGCGACGCTGGGGGATCGAATGCTTGTTTGGCGATGCCAAGGCCCGCGGCCTCAACCTGGAAGATACCCACCTGACCGATCCGGCCAAGATCGAATTGCTGGTAGTCATCCTGACGCTGGCGATGACCTGGGTCTACAAAACCGCGACCGCCACGATGGGGTTGCGCTCCATCCCCCGAAAGGCCCATGCCCCCGAAAGGCCCATGCCCCCGAAAGGCCCATGGCCGGCGCCCGAAATCCTGGTTCCGCACCGGCCTCGACGCCCTGCGCAACGCCTTCATCTATGCCCCACACGACGCCGCGACATGGTGGGCCCAGAGCTGTCCAAAACGCCGATGCGCCACCTGAGTCGTGTACCGTGGCGTTACACTCGGGCGGTGCTCTAGGTCTTCGATTTTGCCGCATTTTCTGCGACGAACCGGTCTCCACTCCGTGGAGAAACGCTCTAGTGATCCCATGTCCGGACGTCATCCTCCGGACATGGGATCGAAGGCCGGGGACGCCGCGTTGGAACGGAATCAGGGCGGCCCGCCCGGGTCGGGCTGGAGCACGGCCAGCTCGTCCATCAGGGTCGCCCGCGCGCAAGCGCTGAAGGCCGCCACGAGGCGGCCCTGCGACCGCAGCGGTGAAAAGACCAGGGCGAAGACCACCGGCAGGGCGGGAGCGAAGCGGCGGATCTCGATAGGCGAGACCATCGCCTCCTCGTAGGCCGCCAGGGGGTTCATCAGGCCGACGCCGAGGCCCGCCGCCACCAGGGCGCAGGCCGCCGAGCCGAGCCCGGCCTCCACTGCGACGGAGCGCCGGATCCCGGCCGCCTCGAACACCGCATCGATCTGCATCCGCAGCGGATTGCCGACCGGCGCGTCGATGAAGGGCTCGCCGGCGAGATCGGCCGGGCCGAGGACGGACTTGCGCGCCAGCCGATGGCCCCGGGGCAGCACCACCACACAATCCCGGCTCAAGACCGGATCGGCCTGCACGCTCGCCTGCGTGCCGTACAGCATGGTCAGCCCGGCATCGCAGAAGCCTTCGGCGATCCACTTGTACACCGTGCCCTCGTCGCCGGCATGGAGCGAGACCATCACCCCCGGATGCTCGCGCTTGAACCGGACGACGGAGCGGGCGAGCAGCCCGCCGGCCAGGCGCGGCATGGCCGCGACGCTCAGGCGACCGGCCCCGAAGAGACGGATGTCGGCCGCCGCGGCTTCGAGGCTGGCCAGCCCGACGCAGGCCCGCTCGACCTCGTGGTGGAAGCGCCCCGCCTCGACGGTGGGGGAGAGCCGGCTGCCGTTGCGATCGAACAGCGTCAGCCCGGTGATCGCCTCAAGCTGGGCGATCAGCCGGCTGACCTGCGGCTGCGACGTGTGCAGCCGGCGCGCCGCCTCGGTCATAGATCCCGCCAGCATCACCGTGCGGAACGCCTCCACGTGACGGAAGCTCATGCGTCGCGGCGCCATATCAGATCCGTATCGGCCAGTGTCGAATCGGAATTAGCAGCCGGCATAGCTTTCGGCCATGTTTCCTGACGCAGCGTCTCGGTCAGCGTATTCTCCAAGTACGCCATCCCGCACGCATGATCGATCGGGCCAAGAAGGGGACATGGGGTGACGATCAAGCCGATGCTCGCATGGTTCTGTGCCCTCGTCGTCTCGGCGGGCGCAACGGCCGTCCACGCCGACGACGGGGGTCGCCTGGACAGAATCAGGAAGACCGGGACGATCAAGATCGGATTCCCGGACGCCTCGCCGCCTTTCGCCTTCCTGGACAATGACGGCAAGCCGATCGGCTACAGCCTCGAGATCTGCGAGCACGTCGCTCAGACGATCAAGGCGGCGCTCGGGCTCGCCACGATCCAGGTCCGCCACGTCCCGGTCCAGTCGGCCACCCGGATCCCGCTGATCAGCAACGGCACGATCGACCTCGAATGCGGCACGGCGACGAACCTGCCGGAGCGGCACAAGCTGGTGTCGTTCGCACCCACCACCTTCGTGGCGCAGATCGTCCTCGTCGCCCGCAAGGGCACGGACGTGGACGTCAACGACCTGTCGTCGTTCCGCGGCAAGGCGATCTCGGCCCAGGCCGGCGGGCAGACCCAGCGCTACGTCGTGCAGGCCAGCGCCCGGGACAACCTCGACATCCGGGTGATGGCCGCCAAGGACACGGCCGAGGCCTTCCTGCTCCTGTCGAGCGGCCGCGCCCAGGGCACCGCCAACGACGACGCCATGGCCTACACGACGGTCGCCAACGCCCCGGACGGCGACAGCTACAAGATCGGCACCAAGGGACTGGAATTCGCGCCCTACGGCATCCTCGAGCCCAAGGACGATCCGGCCTTCAAGAAGGTCGTGGACGACGCCGTCATCGGGCTGATGAAGGATGGGACCGTCGCCCGGCTCTACACCAAGTACTTCGAGAGCCCGATCCCGCCGCGGCAGATCAACCTGAAACTGCCGATGAGCGACGTGCTGAAGCGCACCCTCGCGCGGCCGACCGATTCCGGCGACCCGGCCGACTATCAATGAGCACGGGGGAGATGGCGACGATGCAGGGCGACCGGGGCCGCACCGGCGGCCCGCATCCGGACCGGCCGGGCGCCGGGCCGGCGGAGACCTGGATCGATCTGCGCAGCGACACCCTGACCCGGCCGACGCCGGCCATGTATGCGCGGATCGCTGCGGCTCCCCTCGGCGATGACGGTCTCGGCCACGACCCGACGGCCGAGGCCCTGGAGGAGGCCGGCGCCGCGCTCCTCGGCAAGGAGGCGGCCCTCTACCTGCCGAGCTGCACCATGGCGAACCTGGTCGCGACCCTGTGCCAGGCCGGGCGCCAGGAGCAGGTCGTCCTGGAAGCGCAGTCGCACATGTACACGGCGGAGCGCGGCGCCGCGACCTTCACCGGCACCTTCCCGCTCGGCATCGCCGGCACGGACGGGGCGATGGATCTCCAGCGCCTCGCCGACGCCCTGTGGCCCGGTGGGTCGAGCCTCAGGACCGGGCTGATCGGCCTGGAGACGACCCACAACAATGCCGGGGGCACGGTGCCGCCGCTCGATCACATGCGGGCAGTGCGGACGATGGCCCTGGCGGCCGGGATCCCGGTTCATCTCGACGGTGCCCGGCTGCTCAACGCCGCCGTTCACCTCGGCGTCCCTGCCGCCGCGCTTGCCGCGGAGGTCGACACGGTGTCCCTTTGCCTGTCGAAGGGCCTGAGCGCCCCGATGGGCGCCCTGCTCGCCGGGCCGGCCGTGCTGGTCGCCGAGGCCCGGCGCCTGCGCAGGATGCTGGGCGGCACCCAGCGGCAGGTCGGCATCGCCGCCGCCGCCGGCCTGGAAGCCCTGGCGACGATGGGGGATCGTCTCCACGAGGACCACGCCCGGGCCAGCCGGCTCAGCGCCGGGCTGAACGGGCTGGGAGAGATGCTGAGCGCCTCGATCCCGCAGACCAACATCGTGCAGGTCGATCTGTCGCGAAGCAGGATCGACAGCGCGGCATGGCTCGGAATGTTGGCGGCGCGGGGGGTCCTGGCCAGACCCCTCGGGCCGTGGAAGCTCCGCCTCGTCACCCATCGCCACATCGACGACGGTGCCGTGGAAGCCGCGATCCGGGCCTTCGGATCCTGCCTGGAGCCGGGGTGAGGCGAGGGCGGGACGCAAATGCCCCTCAACGCAGCAGAGCCTCGACCCCTTCCCAGATCCCCCCGACCACATCCCCCGCCGGCACGGCCCGCGCCAGCCCCGCCGATTGCCCGGCCCAGGCCTGCATGCGGGCGAGATCGCCGTCCTTCGCCGCCGCCTCGCGCAGGCCCTGCGTCAGGCCGCGCTGGACCGGGTAAGGGGCGGGGGACGGGGCATCGGGGCTTGCCGCCGCCGCGACGTACTCGGTCGCGAGGCTGCGGCCGGCGCGGCCGCTGAAGGCGCGGGTGAGGCGGGTCCCCTCGGGGCGGGCGCGGCCGAGGGCGTCGCCCCAAGCCAGCGGGATGCCGGCCTCGGGACAGCGCAGGAAGCCGGTGCCGACCTGCACGGCGCTGGCGCCGAGCAGCAGCGCGGCGGCGGCCCCGCGGGCGTCGGCGATGCCGCCGGTGGCGACGACCGGGATCCGCACCGCATCGACGACCGCCGGCAGCAGCGCCATCAGCCCGACCGCCTCGGCCTCCGCTCGGTCGGCCCGGAAGCAGCCGCAATGGCCGCCGGCCTCGGCGCCCTGCGCCACCACCGCGTCGGCCCCGGCGGCCTCGGCGGCCAGCGCCTCCACTACCGTCGTGACGGTGGCCCACCAGGCGATGCCGCGGTCTTTGAGCCGCGCGACGATCTCCGGCGGGTAGAGCCCCATGATCGAGGACGCGATCCGGGGCCGCGCCTCGATCAGCGCCGCGACCTGGGCGGCGAAGTCGGGCGGTGTCGCGTCGCCGGCCTCGCTCGGCACCGCCGGGCCGAACCGGCCGAGGAAGGCGCGCAAGCGCGCCTCGTGGCCGGGCTCGCGGGCGGGGGCGGGATCGGGGATCCACAGGTTGATCTGGAAGGGGCCCGCCGCCCGCACCGAATCGGCCCAGGCCAGGATCGCCGCCGGCGGCATGAGCAGCGCCCCGCAGGCCCCGAGCCCGCCTTCCCGCATCACCGCGACCGAGAGCGCCGGCGGGCAGGCCCCGGCCATCGGCGCGAGCAGCAGCGGCCGGCCCAGGCCGTATGCTGCGGCGAAGGCCCCGGCGCGGGCGAGGGCGGGGTGGCGGGCGGACATCGCGGAGTCTCTTCGTCATGCGGGCGGTCGAGCCGACATGAATCACCCTCCCTCCCGTCCGCGCAAGCGCCCGCGGCACAGGCAAGCGCCCGCGGCACAGGCAAGCGCCCGCGGCACAGGCAAGCGCCCGCGGCACAGGCAAGCGCCCGCGGCACAGGCAAGCGCCCGCGGCACAGGCAAGCGCCCGCGGCACAGGCAAGCGCCCGCGGCACAGGCAAGCGCCCGCGGCACAGGCAAGCGCCCGCGGCACAGGCAAGCGCCCGCGGCACAGGCAAGCGCCCGCGGCACAGGCAAGCGCCCGCGGCACAGGCAAGCGCCCGCGGCACGGCACGGCCGCATGCGTCGCAGGGCGGCTCGATTGACTTCGCACCCGCACAACGCCATATGGCGGATTGCAGCGTCAGCGGCCGATCACGGTCCGCTCGAGAGGGCTGCGTGACGGATTTCGCCGCGGCACCTGCGCGGCAGGCCCGGCCCTCTCTTAATCGCTCGTCCCTTGGATCGCTCCATCACGCGGGCGGTCTCCTGACATCGGATCGCGATGAAGGCCGTGCGTGGCGCGTGCCTTGCGGCGATCCCGCTGCCAAAATTCAAGAAGATTCCCTTGACTCAGTTCACCGATTTCGGCCTCGCGGCGCCGATCCTGAAGGCGCTCGCCCAGGCCGGCTACGTCACGCCGACCCCGATCCAGGCGCAGGCGATCCCGCCGGCCATGCAGGGCAAGGACCTGTGCGGCATCGCCCAGACCGGCACCGGCAAGACCGCCTCCTTCGCGCTGCCGATCCTCCACCGCCTCGCCACCGACGCGGCCAAGCCGGCGCCGCGCCGCAGCTGCCGCGTGCTGGTGCTCGCGCCGACCCGCGAGCTCGCCAGCCAGATCGCCGACAGCTTCAAGGATTACGGCCAGTTCCTGAAGCTCACCACCACGGTGGTGTTCGGCGGCGTCACCATCGGCCGCCAGGAGCGGGCGCTGGCCAACGGCGTCGACGTGCTGGTCGCCACCCCGGGCCGCCTCCTCGACCTGATCGACCGCCGCTCGCTCACCCTCGACGGCGTCGAGTACCTCGTCCTCGACGAGGCCGACCAGATGCTCGACCTCGGCTTCATCCACGCCCTCAAGCGCATCGTGAAGCTGCTGCCGGCCCAGCGCCAGAGCCTGTTCTTCTCGGCCACCATGCCGAAGAACATCGCCGGCCTCGCCGACCAGTACCTGAAGAACCCGGTCCAGGTCGCGGTGACCCCGGTCGCCACCACCGCCGAGCGGGTCGACCAGAAGGTCGTCTTCGTGCCGACCGGCTCGAAGCAGTCGCTGCTCGCCACGATCCTGCGCGACGAGACGATCGACCGGGTGCTGGTCTTCACCCGCACCAAGCACGGCGCCGACCGGGTCGTGCGCGGCCTTGAGCGCGACGGCATCGGCTCGGCGGCGATCCACGGCAACAAGTCGCAACCGCAGCGCGAGCGGGCGCTCGCCGCCTTCCGCGCCGGCACCTGCCGGGTGCTGGTGGCGACCGACATCGCCGCCCGCGGCATCGACGTCGACGGCGTGTCGCACGTGGTCAATTTCGACCTGCCGAACGTGCCGGAGGCCTATGTCCACCGCATCGGCCGCACCGCGCGCGCCGGCAAGGACGGGCTGGCGATCTCGTTCTGCAACGACGAGGAGAAGGCCTATCTGCGCGACATCGAGCGCCTGACCCGCCAGAAGGTGCCTCTGATGGCGATCCCGGAGGGCTTCGTGCCCCCGAGCCGCGAGGAGGCCGCCCAAGCCGTGGCCGAGGCAGAGCGCGACCGGCGCCAGCCCGGTTCGGGTCCGCGCGGCCAGCGTCCCGGCGGCGGCCGTCCGGGCCAGCAGCCCGGCGGGCGCCAGGGCCAGCCGCGCCACGGCGCCGGTCGGCCGCAGGAGCACCGTGAGCCCCGCGCCCACGAACCTCGCGCCCATGACGGACGCGGCGGGCATGAGGGCCGCCAGGGCCGCCCGCAGGGCCAGGGTCAAGCCCGCCCGCAGGGCCAGGGTCCGGGCCGGCCGCAGGGCCAAGGCCAGGGCCGTCCCCAGGGCGGCCAGCGCGCCGACGGCAACCGTCAGCAGCGCCCGGCGGGTGGCGGCGGCAACCGCGACGGCCGCGCGATCGGCTGGCTCGACCGCGCCCCGCGCTGATCGGCCCGATCCGCGCTGACGATTGAGACGCCCGCGCTCCGGACAGGAGCGCGGGCGTCTCGCGTTTCGGATCCGCCCATCATGACCGGACGGATTGTCACGAGAGAAGGCTCTCCCAGTCCTGACGGCCGTGCAGCACGCGCACGATCAGGATATCGTCCCGCTCGACGGCATAGACGATGAGATGCGCACCATAAGGGTGGAGACGAACCGGCGGACGTAGTTCTCGCCTCTCACCAGCCATCCGCGGATGGACGGCAAGAAGAGCGAAGGTGCCGGAACGGCCCGGCGTCGTAGGCTTCCGCCCGAGCCTGGCCGAAATTTAGGACACCGTAAACGAAGAGGTCGGAGATGTCGTCATCGGCCCGCCGGGTCTTCCTGTAGGTCATGGCCTCTTGTCATCATGGGGTCTTGGTCGCAGCCGCGAGCTTCGCCCGACCGAGATGGCGAATTTCGTCGGGCGTACGGCCGCTGACGCCGCTGCGGAATCCCTCGTCGATCAAGCCCTGCAACTCACCGAGCTTGCCCGCGCGCTCCTGATCGCGCCGAATCAGGTCGCGCACATAGTCACTGGCATTGCTGTACCGGCCCGTACGAGCCTGCGCCTCCACCCAATCCTTCATCGGATCAGGAGGCGAGATGTTCATCGCCGCCATCGCGGCCTCCTCGCCCGGCGCTCGATGGCAGAGACTGCCAATCGTCGCAGGGGACGTCGAGTCCCGGTCAGGCACGCACGATATCGCGGAGAACGGCGTTGCCGCCCTCTCGCGTCACACCATCTCTTGCTTGGGTTTTTCACGCAGGAGACCGCGATGCGCTTCGAACTCTATCGCGACGGCAAGGGCGAATGGCGCTGGCGCCTGCGGGCCGAGAACGGCGAGGTGGTGGCCGATTCGGGCGAGGGCTACGTCCGCCGCGAGGATTGCGAGCACGGCATCGCCCTCGTGAAGGGCGCGACCAACGCTCGCGTCGTCGACATGACGCTCAAGATGGCCTGACGGCGCCGCGCGACCTTACGCCGCCTCGGACCCGAGCGTCCGGACATCGGCACTTTTACATCCGGCTCGATCTGATCGAGCCGACGAACCGTCCGTTCGCTCCGCTCGGGATCCGAACTCCGTTCCGCCATCACGGTTTGGGCGTGGTGCGTATCCGTGAACCGCCTCCGTCGATCGTCTGTCATAGGGACGGGAACGGATCGACGATAGCAACGTGTCGTTAATCATCGACCAGCGTTTGGGGCGCCGGTCCGGCGCGAGCCGCCTACGAGGCGCGCAACGGTTTCCCGCTCCCGTGCGTTTCAGCCGTCCATGCCTCCGTCCGGCGGCATGCCCGCACGAACGAGGGACCGACGACGTGCTGAAGACCGTGATGCTGGCCGCTGGCCTGATCCTGGGGGGCGTTGCCGCCATACCGCAGGGTGCCACCGCCGCTCCCATGACCGAGACTGCCGCCGCACCCGACGTGTCCGCGGTTCCGACCGCCTGGGCCCAGTACGGCTATTACGGCCGCCACCGCCACTGGGGACCGCGCCACGGCTATTACGGCCATCGTCGCCATTTCGGGCCGCGCTACGGCTTCGGCGGCCCGCGCCACTGGGGTGGGCGGCACTGGGGCCACCACCGCGGCTGGGGCCACGGCCCGCGCGGCTATTACCGCGGCTTCTGACGCCGATCAGGACCGGCCGCCCCGGATGGGGCGGCCGTGCCATAGTCTCGCCTCATCTATGACCTTGGCTGTACAAGCTTGGCCGTTCCGGCGGCCGGGCTTGGCTCATGGTGGGTCCGCACGATCGGCGGGTCCGCCCCACAACCAAGGGGAACCGGAATGCTGCACACTCTCGCGGAGCGCCGCCGGCGCATCGAAGCCCAGCTCCAGGAACACGAGCGGGTCCTGGCCGAGATCCGCTCCTCGGCGGGCCTGGGCGCCAACAGCCGCGCCCTCCAGCTCCAGCATGCCCGCCTGATCTCGCAGGCGCGCACCGAACTCGCGTCGCTCGACGCCGAGGAGGCCAGCCTCTAGCGGCCGGCGAAACTCCGGTCCCGCGGCGTCACGCGGGACCCTCGAGGGCAGCGAGCGCCGCGTCGTAGAAGGCGACGACGTCCTCCGGATAAATCCGCGCCGACGGCGCCGCCAGCTCGGCCCGCGACCACCATCGATGCTCCGCGACGACCTCGACCTCGTCGGGCGTCCAGCCGTCGCGGGAGAGGGGATCGGTCCCGGCCCGCACCGCGAAGAAGCGCTCCCGCGCGCCGACCCACTCGCCGTCCATCAACTGCATGCTGAACAGACGCTCGCCGATCTCGGGGGCGGCCGCGGGGCAGGTGAGGCCGGTCTCCTCCCGCAACTCCCGGATCGCCGCCTCCAAAAAGCTCTCGCCCGGCTCGACGGCCCCGCCCGGCATCGCCCAATGCTCGCTGCCGGCGAGGGCTCCGGAGCGGAAGACGAAGCGGAACAGCAGCAGCAGGCCCTCGCCGTCGAGGACGATGAGCCGGGAAGCGGGGCGCTCGCGCATGCGTCCGCTAATGGTAGGGATCAGCCGCGTCGCGCAGGCCGTCGCCGAGGAAGTTGAAGGCCAGCACCACGATCACGACCGGCAGGATCGGCGCCAGCAGCCATGGATGGAGTTGCACCGCCGCGAGGTTCTGCGCCTCGTTCAGGAGCACGCCCCAGCTCGTCACCGGCGGGCGCAGGCCGAGGCCTAAGAACGACAGGGCGGTCTCGCCGAGGATCATCGAGGGGATCGACAGGGTCGCCGAGGCGATCAGGTGGCTCATGAAGTTCGGGATCAGGTGACGGGCGATGATCCGGCTCTTCGAGGCCCCCATCAGCTCGGCGGCGCGGACGTAATCCTCCTCCCGGAGCGCCAGGAGCTTCGAGCGCACCGCCCGGGCGAGGCCCGGCCAGTCGAGGAGGCCGAGGATCAGCGTGATGCCGAAGAAGACCAGGATCGGGCTCCAGTTCGGCGGCAGGGCCGCCGAGAGCGCGAGCCAGAGCGGCAATTCGGGCAGCGAGCGCAGGATCTCGATCACGCGCTGGATCACGTTGTCGACCCAGCCGCCGAGATAGCCGGCGAGCCCGCCGAAGAACAACCCGAGGGCGAAGGAGACCGCGATGCCGACGAGGCCGACGGTGAGCGAGATCCGCGTGCCCGAGACGATCCGCGAGAGGAGATCGCGCCCGAGCCGGTCGGTGCCGAGCAGGAACATCGTCCCGTTCTCCGGCGGGCAGACCAGGTGCCAGTCGGTGTCGACGAGGCCCCAGAAGGCGTAACCTTCGCCGCGGCAGAAGAAGCGCAGGGGCTGCACCTTCGAGCGGTCGACCGTGTAGTCGCGGTGGAAGGTCTCGATGTTGAAGGTGAAGTGGTAGGGATGAGTGTAGGGCCCGACGAAGCGGCCCTCGTGGAACAGGTGGATCGATTGCGGCGGCGCGTACAGGTAGTCGCCGTGGCGCTTGGCCGGATTGTAGGGCGCGATCACCTCGACGAACGGGATCAGCGCGTAGAAGGCGATCAGAATCAGCCCCGCCGCCACCGCGACCCGGTGCTTGCGGAACTTCCACCAGGTGAGGCGCCAGGACGAGGCGCGGTCGACGGCGCTGCCCTCCGCCCCGACCGGCTCGGTGCGGCCGGGATCGAACGGCGCGGCGTCGACGAAGTGGTGCGGCCGGTCGCGCAACTCCAGGCTCATCGGCCACTTCCCCCGAGACGGATGCGCGGATCGAGCCAGGCGAGCAGCAGATCGGAGATCAGCATGCCGATCACCGTTAGCATCGCCACGAACATCAGGATAAAGCCGGCCAGGAACTGGTCCTGGCTCTTGAGGGCGGCGAGCAGGATCGGCCCGACGGTCGGCAGGCTGAGCACCAGCGACACCAGCACCGAGCCCGAGATGAGGTGGGGCAGGAGGTTGCCGATATCGGCGATGAACGGGTTCAGGGACATCCGGAACGGGTATTTCAGCAAGGCCCGGGTCGGCGGCAGGCCCTTGGCGCGGGCGGTAACGACGTATTGCTTGCCCAGTTCGTCGAGGAGGTTGGCGCGCATCCGCCGGATCATCGCGGCGGTGCCGCCCAGCCCGATCACCAGGGTCGGGACGACGAGGTGGGCGAGCAGCGAGCGCACCTTCTCCCAGGTCCAGGGCAGACCCGAATAGGCACTGTCGTAGAGCCCGCCGATCGACACCCCGAACCAGCGGTTGGCGTAGAACAGCATCACCAGCGCCAGCAGGAAGGACGGGGTGGCAAGGCCGATATAGCCGATGAAGGTCGCGATGTAGTCGCCGATCGAGTATTGGCGCGTCGCCGAGTAGATGGCGATCGGGATCGACAGCAGATGGACGAAGATCACCACCGCGAGGTTGACGACCAGGGTCAGCCACAGCGCGTCGCCGACCACCTCGCGCACCGGGCGGTCGTACTCGAACGACCAGCCCCAATTGCCCTGGATCAGGCCGTTGAAGGCGCCTTCGGGATTGGGCCATAACCCGATCCACCGCAGGTACTGCTCCCAGACCGGACGGTCGAGGCCGTATTGCTGCATCAGGAATTGCGCCTTGGCGACCGAGGCCGCCTCGCCCTGCGAGCGCAATTCCGCGATCTGGTTGGTGAGGAAGTCACCCGGCGGCAGCTTGATGATGACGAAGACCAGGGCGGAGATGATGAGCAGCGTGACCGCCATGGTGAGGACGCGGCGGGCGAGGTAGCGGATCACCGCGACGCCTCCTTCGGGTTCGGGCCCCAGAAGAACTGGTCCATGCGGTAGATCCCGATCAAGGCCGTCGGCTTCCAGCTGTAGATCTGCTTGTCCGGCACATTGAGAAGGCGGGTCTTGGCCACGACAGGCTGGAGCGCGCCCGAGACGGTGCCGATCACCCACTGGTTCTCGGCGCGGTTCTGCAGCATCTCGCCCCAGATCTTCGCCTGCACGGCATTGTCGGCGGTGGCCATCCAGCGGGCGTTGAGGTCGATCAGCACCTTCGCTTCGGGCATGTCGCAGGGCTCGCCCTCCTTGCCCCGCGTCTCGACGTACTGTCCCCATTTCGGCCAGGCATAGGTGTCCTGGTGGACCGGAGCGAGCTCGTCGGGCGACATCTCGGCCGTCGGCATCGCGAGGTCGAGGCCTTGGGCGGCCACCATCACGGCGGCCCCCGAATAGGCGCGGTTGCGCAGGACCGTGCGGTCCTGCGGCTTGACGAACAGCTTGACGCCGACCTCGCGCCAGAACTCGGAGACGAGGGTGAGGCCGTCGGTGAGCATGCTGCTCTCGCCGTCGGTCTCGACCACGATCTCGAGCTCGCGCCCATCGGGCAGGAGGCGGATGCCGGCGCCGTTGCGTTGCGTCAGCCCGATCTCGTCGAGGAGGCGGGAGGCCTCGGCCGGATCGTAGCCGGCATAGAGCGTGCGGTATTCCGGCTTGTAGAGCGGGCTCTTCTCGACGACCGTGTCGTTGCCCTCGGTGCCCAGCCCGAACAGCAGGGCGTTGTTGAGGGTGCGCCGGTCGATGGCGAGCGACAGGGCGCGGCGGTAGCGCAGGTCGCGGTTGAGCTTGCGCCAGACCGGGTCGGTCACCGTGAGGTTCGGGTAGAGCGCCAGTTCCGAGCCGCGGGCGGTGGGCCAGAGATGGGTGCGGTAGCCCTTGGCGCGCTCGCCCTCGCGCAGGATCGGGATGTCCTCCATGTTGAGGCCGCGGAACAGCAGGTCGGCCTCGCCGGCATTGGCCTTGGCGGCGAGGAGCCCGCCCGCCGCCACGTCCATCAGGACCTTGTCGATGTAGGGCAGCTGCTGCCCGTTGGCGTCGACCCGATGGTAATAGGGGTTGCGCGCGAAGACGAAGCGGGCCGCCGGTGCGGTGTTCGTCACGCGCCAGGGCTGGAGCGTCGGCAGGTCCGGGTTGGTCTGCTCGAACATCGCGTCGAGCCGGTTGTGGAGCGCCGCCCAGCCCTTGACCTTGGCCTGCTTCACCAGCGGCTCGATCTCGGCCTTCGGGGTGTAGCGCGGATTGAACTTCTTCAGGTAATGGGCCGGCCGGTAGATGAACGGATCGCGCGGGGAGGCGAGTTCTGGCAGGAAACGGGGATTCGGCTTGTCCCAGGTGAAGCGGACGTGGAGCGGGTCCAGCACCTCGAAGCGGGGCGGCTGCCCGTCGACCATCATGAATTCCGGCGGGCCGGACGGGCTCAGGTCCTTGTTGAGGGCGACGTCCTCCCACCAGTAGCGGATATCCTCCGCCGTGAAGGGCTGGCCGTCGGACCAGCGATGGCCCTCGCGCAAGGTGAAAGTGTAGATGCGGTCGCCGTCCGCCTCGAACTTTTCGAGAATATCGGCTTTGAGCGCCAAGCTCTCGTCGTAGCCGACGAGGCGGGTGTAGCTGTAGGTCGAGATGTAGCGGATGTCGCGCGCCTTCGCGACCAGCGTGACGATGTCGCCGCCGGGCTTGCCGATCTGGCGGCCGTGGGCGGTGGACTCGACGACCAGGGGTTGCTTGGGCAGGCGGTCGGAGGGGGATTCGGCGAGGGCAGGGGAGACGAGCAGCGGAAGCAGAATGGACAGAACGGCGCCGCGCCACCAACCCTCCCCCGACGGAACTCGGGCTTGCCCGAGTTCCGCATCCACGAACCCGAGTCGGGAAAGCCCGACTTGGGACGGGAGAGGGGCCGCCGCGTCCGGATAGGACCGGAACGTTCTGAAGACCGCTCTCCGGATCGGCGTCGCGCTGCCCCTCTCCCGCCCCGCATCCGCGGGGCACCCCGCCCCGCAGAGCGGGGAGGGTGCAACAGCCGTCGCGGGTGTGAAACGGCTTCCGAGCCAGGTCATGTCCCGTCCCTCCCGTGCAGGCGCACCCAGGTGAGGCGGGTGGGCGAGTAGCCGGTCGCGGCGTGCAGGTCGTCGAAGGCGTGGGTGGCGGCGATGACCGCGCGGGCGGCCGACGCCTCCGGGTCGTCGGGCCGATAGACGAATTCTCGGCCGTTGCGGCGCCAGCGCACCGGCTCGCCGGAGCGGGGCGCGGTCAGCATCGCGATGGTCGGGAAGGCGGGACCGCCATGGGCGTGGAGGCGGTGGGCCGCCGCGTCGTCGTCGAAGACCAGCCGCGTCAGGCCGCGCTCGCGGGCCTCCAGCACCCGGCGGGCCTGGCTGATATGGTCGTCGAAGAAGCCCACCGCCCGGTCCGGGTCGAGCGGCGGCAGCCGCGCCGCCGACCAATCGCCGGCGTGGTAATGGGCGCGCGGGTCGCGGTAGCGCAGGCCGGACAGGTCGGGATCGAAGCAGAAGATCTCGGCCTGCGGGCAGGCCTGGCGCATCACCCAGGTCGTCAGGCCGCGGAACACCCCCGATTCGACGATGACCGCCGGGTTGAGTGCCCGCATCAGCACGTAGAGCTGGAGCGCGCCGTTGAAGCCGTTGCCGCCGCGCTTCTGCGCCACGGGGGCCGAGGCGATCAGGTCCCAGAAGGTCGCGACCGTGGGCGCGGCGCCACCGGGCAGCGACAGGCCGGAGGCGGCGAGGTCGCGGTCGAGGCGTTCCGCCGCCGCCGCCATCAGCGCCTCGGTCTCGGGGCCGGAGAGGGGCCGGTGAGTCCAGTCCGACACCGCCGGGACGAGATCGTAGCCGAGCCGGTCGAACAGGCGGCCGAGGAAGCGGCGGCGCAGCCGCTCGAGGAGGGGGTGGGGACGGAGGGCGGCGCCGTGGGACATCGTCAACTCATGGGAAGGTCAGGCGGCCCGGCCCATGGCCGGGCGCGAGACCCGGACGCGATGGCCGGGCTCGATCTCGGTCATGGCGCCTGCCGCGCCGGGGTCAAGACGGAACGGTTCGGGCCAGCTCGCCGGGTCGGAGAAGCGGTCGCTCATCAGGAGCTTCAGGTCGAGGGGGTGGTCGAGGTCGGGCTCGGGCACGGCGGCGAGCAGCGCCCGCGTGTAGGGATGGGCCGGGTTGCGGAACAGGGCCTCCTTCGGCGCCTCCTCGACGATGTAGCCCCGGCACATCACCGCGATCGTGTCGGCGATGTAGTCGACCACCGCGAGGTTGTGGGACACGAACAGGTAGGAGACGCCGAGGCTCGCCTGC
Source organism: Methylobacterium sp. DB0501 (assembly GCF_011043735.1). Classification (GTDB taxonomy): domain Bacteria; phylum Pseudomonadota; class Alphaproteobacteria; order Rhizobiales; family Beijerinckiaceae; genus Methylobacterium; species Methylobacterium alsaeris. Next base: position 15,049 of record NZ_JAAKGV010000025.1, read on the forward strand.
AGGTCCTTCAGCAGGTTGAGCACCTGGGCCTGGACCGACACGTCGAGCGCCGAGACCGGCTCGTCGCAGAGCAGGACGCGAGGCTTGAGGGCGAGCGCCCGGGCGATGCCGAGGCGCTGGCGCTGGCCGCCCGAGAAAGCATGGGGATAGCGCCGCAGGGACGACTGATCGAGCCCGACCATGTCGAGGAGTTCCTTGGCGCGCTCGTAGCGCTCGTCGGCAGTGCCGACGCCGTGGATGCGCAGGGGCTCGGTCAAGAGCTCGTAGACCGTCATCCGCGGGTTGAGCGACGAGAACGGGTCCTGGAACACGAACTGCACCGCGCGGCGGAAATCCTTCAGTTCCCGGTCCTTGAGGGCGAAGACGTCGCGGGGCCCGCGTCCCGAGCCGTCGTCGAAGGTCACGGTGCCGGCATCGGGCCGCAGCGCCCGCATCACGACCTTCGAGAGCGTGGTCTTGCCGCAGCCCGATTCGCCGACGAGGCCGAGCGTCCGGCCCGGATGCAGGCTGAGCGACACGCCGTTGACGGCGTTGATGGTCCGGGTCTTCCCCTTGAACCAGCCCGAGCGCAGCGTGAAGGACTTGCGCACCCCCTCGATGGCCAGGAGCGGCCCGGCTGGATCGGGCCGGTGCGGCTCGCTGGCCTTGCGGGCCAGCACCGCGCTCCTCACCTCGCGGATCGGGGTCAGGCGCTCGCCGGGCTCCATGTGGAAGCGCGGCACCGCCCGCATCAACGCCTTGAGGTAGGGGTGGCCGGGCCGGCGGAAGATGTCCTCGCGCGAGCCCGCCTCCATCACCCGGCCGCGATACATCACCACCACGTCGTCGGCCATGTTGGCCACCACGCCGAGATCGTGGGTGATGAGCAGCATCGCCATGCCGGTCTCGGCCTGGAGGTCGCGCATCAGCTCCAGGATCTGGGCCTGGGTGGTGACGTCGAGCGCCGTCGTGGGCTCGTCGGCGATGAGGAGGGCGGGCTTGGTGATCAGCGCCATCGCGATCATCGCGCGCTGGCGCAGGCCCCCCGACAATTCGAACGGGTAGGTGACCAGCGCCCGCTTCGGATCCGGGAAGCCGACGCGCTCGAACACCTCGATCGCCCGGGCCTTCGCGGCGTCGGCCGAGACGTCGGCGTGGAGGCGCAGCGCCTCGGTGACCTGATCGCCCACGGTGTGGAGCGGCGACAGCGAGGTCATCGGCTCCTGGAAGATCATCGCGATCCGGCCGCCGCGCAGGGACTGCATCCGGGCGGAATCGGCCTTCAGCGCCGCGATGTCGGTGACGCCGCGGGGATTGGCGGGATCCGCGAGGCGGATATGGCCGCCGGTGATCCGCGCGACCTTGGGCAGGATCTGGAGGATCGCCTGCGCGGTGACCGACTTGCCCGAGCCCGACTCGCCGACGAGGGCGACGGTGCGGCCCGCCGGCACGTCGAGGGACAGGCCGTCGACCGCGCGGAACGAGCCGGCATCGGTCGAGAAATCGACCGTCAGGTCGCGGATCGACAGGAGCGGTGCCGTCATCCTGATGCCGTGCTGTCCTCTCGGGGCGGAGGCGTCCCCGGATCACCGCGGAAGATAGGGCTCGGTTGTGACATGGGCGACGCCGCGGGCGCAAACAAAGCGGCAGCGCGGGATATTCGCACAGGCCGGCCTGTCGTCGCATGATCGCCGAGAGCGTCGAGGAGGCGGGCGCAGAACGACCAGGTCGCCTCGTCCTGGACGAGGTGATGGGTGAGGAGCCCGACAGGCCCACCCGCCGCGACCGCCCGGGCCGCCCTGGCGACGATCCCGTCCGGCTCGGCGAGCCCGCCGCCGGCGCGCCAGGCGATCGGATCGACCGCGGCGTGGGCCTGGATCAGGCCAGATACAGGCGCGACCGGCGCGGCCGCCGAGAGGCCGCGAAACCCGAGAGCCGGCAGGCTCTCCGGCAGGCCGGGGGCGAGGCGGTTCCAGGGCGGCACCAGGACCGGCAGCAGGCGCGGGCCGAGGCGGGCGCGAGCGAGCGCCAGGGCCTCCGCCGCGTCGGTGCGGAGCGCGGCGAGGGCGCGATGCGGGCCGAACTCGGCCTTCCTGGCGTCCGGCGGGGCGTGGTTGGCGTGGGCGAGCCCGTGGACCAGGAGGTCGACGTCCCCCTCGTCGGCGAGGCGCGCCGCCAGCGACGGCTCGGCCCGGGCCGGCACGGCGGCCACGGCGACCGGCCAGCCGGAGCGGTTCGACAGGGCGAGCAGGCGGTCGAGGGCGGGGGTATGGGCGGCGGCGTCGTCGTCGCGCCACCAGAGTTCGATGGCGCGGCCCGCCTCGGCGGCGCGGGCGAGGGCGTCGGTGAGGGGGGCGAGGTCGAGGGACGGGTGGAGGTTAGGCACCTTCCCCTCCCTGCGACTTGCAACGATGTCGGGCAAGCCCGAGATCGCCTGGGGAGGGGAGGCGACTCTTCTCGAGCGGTAATAAATCCCTCCCGGGCCCCGCCAGCATCGCCTCGACGATCGCCACGCTGCGCCGCGCCCCGTCGCGGGCGATGGCGTGGGCGGCGCCCGGCGCCGGAGCGGCGAGGACCGCCGCAGCCAGGCTCTCCGCCGTCAGCGCGCCCTCCGGCAGCACCCGGGCGAGGCCGTGGGCGGCCAGGGTGTCGGCGCGCAGGCGCTGCTCGGTCTCGTGGCCGGCCTCGAAGGGGACCAGCACGGCCGGGCAGCCGCTCTGGAGGAGGTCGAGCACCGTGTTGTAGCCGGCCTGGCTCACCGACAGGGCGGCGCCGGCGAGAAGCGCGCGGAAATCCGGCCGGGCCCGCTCGACGAGGGCGTTGCCGGGGGCCGTCCCGGCCAGGCGTGCGAAGGCGGCCTCCGGTACGGCGCGGCCGACGAGGATGCGCCAGGACAGGCCGGGGGTCAGCGCCGCCGCCGCGACCGCCGCCTCCTGCAAGGGCAGCCCGGCGGCGCTGGAGCCGCCCGAGACCACGATGCCGGCGCGGGAGTCCTTCGGCGGGGGCGCCGCCCCGGCCTCGTCGACGTAGCCGGTATAGCGCAGGCGCGCCGCCACCCCGGCCCCGACCGGCCAGGACGCGTCGAGGGGCAGGAAGGCGGGATCGCCGTGGACCAGCACCGCGTCGTAATCCGCAAGGCGCGCCTCGGTGGCTGAGACCCGCTCCGGGCGGCTCGGTGTCGCCAGGATGTCGCGGATCGAGGCCAGCAGCGGCGGGCGGGGCGAGGCGGCCCGGACCGCCCCGGCCAGGGCCTCGAATTCCGGCGTCAGGACCCGGCGGCCGAAGGGCCAGAGCTCGGTGATCACCGCATCCGGCGCGGCCCCGGCGACGGCGGCGAGCAGGGCGTCTCGGCGGGCCGCCAGGCGCGCCTCCGTCACCGGCGTGCCCTCCGGATCGAGGAGCGCCGTGAAGGCGGTGCCGGTGATGCGGACCGGCGGCAGCTGCACCAGGCGGATGCCGTCGAGGCGCGCGAGCGCCGCCGGCATGCCGCCCGAGACCAGGGTGACCGCATGGCCCGCCGCCGCGAAGGCGCGCGCCAGGGCCGCCGCCCGGGTGAGGTGCCCGGCCCCGAGGAGATGCGTCACGGCGATCAGGATCCGGCTCATCCGCGGCCCCCGGCGAGGAGGGGGCCGAGCGCCGCCCGCAGGACCGCGGTGGCGCCGTCGAGGCCGCGCTCGGTGCGGGCGAAGGCGAGCGCCCGGCCCCGCATCGCCGCGATGGTTTCGGGCGCAGCCGCGAGGCCGCGGATCGCGGCTTCCATCGCGGCAGCGTCGCCGGGCGGCGTGACCCGGCCGGTCGACCCGTCCCGCACCACGTCCGGCACGCCGCCATAGCCGCCGGCGACCACCGGGCAGCCATGGGCCTGCGCTTCCAGCAGCGCCATGCCGTAGGCTTCGTTCACCGCGGGCCAGACCAGGAGGTCGGCGGCGCCGTAGAGCGCCGAGAGTGCGGCGGACGAAACGGCGCCGTGGCGGCGCACCCGCGGGCCGAACAGCGCCAGCATCCCATCGACCTCGGCCGCCGCCGGGCCGTCGCCCGCGATGTCGAGGCGCCAGGACAGGTCGCCGAGACGCGTCAGCACGTCGGCCAGGAGACGGTAGGAGGCGAGCTTGTCGCCCTCGCGCATCATCGCCACGGTGAGGAGGCGCAGCGGGCCGGGCGCGCGCCCGCCCTCGACCACAGGCCAATCCTCGGGATCGAGGAAGGGCGGCAGGTCGGCGAGCACCTGGCCCGCCGGCCGCGCCGCCTCCAGGGCCGGCCGGTCGCGGCGGTTCATCACCAGGACCAGGGCGGCGGCATCGAGCGCCGCCTCGGCGCCGGCGTGACCCAGCGCGTGGGGCCCGAGGGCGCGCCGGGCCGACCGCGAGCCCTCCGCCACGACGTAGGGAATGCCCAGGGCGGCCGCGACCGCCGGGCCGATCCAGTCCGGCGCCTTGTAGTAGACGTGGTAGGTGAACCAGAGCGCCGGCGGATCGGCGCGGTACGTCGCGATCAGCCGCCCGGCCTCGTCCCGCGACGCCGCCCGCAGGGCCGGATGCCCCGCCCCGTCGGGGTCGCGGGTGCGCAAGCGACAGGCGACCTCCGGGACGAAGCCCGCCGCCGCGAGCGCCCGCAGGAGCAGCCGCGCCATCGTGCGCTCGCCGGAGGGGACCGGATGGTCCGGGCTTTTCAGCGGAGCGTAGAAGGCGACGCGGCTCATCGCGGTGCAGGCTCCGGCCGGGCCGCCTCCGTCAGCAGGCGCGCCACCGTGTCGAACCCGGCCTCGGCGCCGAACTCCGCCCGCAGGCGGGCCAGGGCCGCCGCGCCGAGACAGGCGCGCTCGGCGGGATCGCGGGCGAGCAGGTTGAGGGCGTTCGAGAGCGCGGCCCAATCCCCCGGCGGCACCAGCCAGCCCTCCCGGCGGTCGCGCAGGAATTCCGGGATGCCGGCGAAGTCGGTGGCCACCACCGCGAGCCCTTGCGAGGCCGCCTCCATGATGACGTTGGGTAGCCCGTCGCGGTCGCCGGACGGGGCGCGCTTCGAGGGCAGCACGAACAGGTCGGCCTCGCGCAGGAGTGCCACCACCTCGGGCTGGGGCTTCGCGCCGAGGAAGACCACCCGCTGCGACAGGCCGAGCGCCGCAGCCTTGGCCCGCAGCGCCGCCAGCTCCTCGCCGCCGCCGACATGCGCGAGGCGCCAGTGCAGGTCCGGCGGCAGCGCCGCGAGGGCGTCGAGGAGGTCGTCGAAGCCCTTCTTCGCCACCGCCCGGCCGACCGTGACGATCCGCAGCGGATCGGCCGGGTCCGCCCCGTCGCGGGCCGGGCGGGCCTCCGGGGGTGGGGGAAACCGCGACAGGTCGAGGCCGTGATAGACGAGCGACACCCGCCCCGGATCCTCCGAGACCTCGCGCAGGCGCGCCGCGCCGGCGGCGGTGCAGGTCACCGCGAAGGCCAGGCGCGCATCGTCGAGCTTCTCGGCCAGTTCCCAGTCCGGCGTGGTCCAGATGTCCTTGGCGTGGGCCGAGGCGCTCCAGCTCCGCCCGGTGAGCAAGGCGGCGTAGCGTGCCACCGAGGCCGGGGTGTGCAGGTAGTGGACGTGGATATGGTCCGTGTCGGCGGGCAATTCGCGGGCGAGCACCAGGGCCTGGCCGAGGCGCCGGCCGCGATTGGGGGTGAGGTCGCGGGCAAGGTCGCGGCGGGCGAGCTTGAGCAGGGACCACAGCCCCGGCCGGCGCAGGGACGAGAGCGCCCCGCGCAAGACCCGCCAGGGCGCCTGATGGAGGTATTCGGGCAGGTAGGCGATCGGCGCACGGATCTGCCGATGCATCGGGTGCACGGCCCCGTCATGCGGCCGGCGCAGCGACCAGATCGCGAGGCTCAGGCCGCGGGCCTCGAGGCCGAGCAGTTCCTGCGCGATAAAGGTCTCGGACAGGCGCGGATAGCCCTTGACGAGGACGGCGATGCGGAGCGGGGGCATACGGGAGGGTGCTTACTCGGCGGCCACGCAGGCGGCGGCATCGGGGGCGGCCAGTCGCCGGATCGCCGGCAGGCCGTCGAGGAGCCCGGGGATCGGCCGGGCCGAGGGCGGCGGCCGGTGCGGCAGCGCGGCGAGGGCCGCGGCCATGCGGGCGGTCTCGTCGGTATCCGCGCCGTCCTCCGCCCCGGGTTCGATCACCCCGACGAGGCCGAGCCGGGCGGCGGCCCGGGCGCGGATCAGCTGCTCGCGCCGGGGCCGCACCCGCGGCAGGATCAGGGCCGGGCGGTCGAAGGACAGGATCTCGCAGAAGGTGTTGTAGCCCCCCATCGCCACCACGCCGGCGGCGCGGCGCATCAGCCGCTCCAGCCGCGCGTCGAAATCGAGGGAGGCGAGGCGCGGATGGGCGGCGATGCGGGCGCTCAGGTCGGCCTGCTCGGCCGCCGGGAAGAACGGCCCGAACACCACCAGCGCCCGGTGCTCCAGGGTCTGTGCCTCGTAGGCGCGCACCACCGCCTCGACGAGATCGACCCCGTCGCCCCCGCCACCCGGCGTGACGAGAAGGAACGGCTCCTCCGCCGCGTCGTCCTCGGCCGGAGCGGAGGGCGCCTCGCGCCGCAGGTAGCCGGTATAGGTCAGGCGCTCGGCGACGCCGGCCGGCAGCGCCAGCCCGGCGAGGGGCGCGTAGATCGCTTCCAGGCCGTAGACCCAGAGCGAATCGTAGAGCGGCAGCACCGCGAGCGCGCCCTTGCGCTCCCATTCGGGCGCCAGCAGCGCCGGATCGTCGAGGACGTCGCGCAGGCCGAGCACCAGCCGGCAGCCGCGGGCCTTGAGCCGGTGGAGCGTCGGCAACACCTCGCCGTGGAAGCCGGCCGGCTCCTTGTCGACCAGGAACAGGTCGGGGTCGAAGCGCTCGGCGACGTGGCGGATCAGGGCGGTGCGGGTCGCCACCACCTCGTCGAGGTGATGGCCGGCACCGAGGCTCCGATACTCGCCGCTGGCGAGCTTGGTCACGCCCGGCAGGCGCCGGCAGGTCACCCCGGGGGCGAAGCGGAAGGCGTGGCTCACCGGCGAGCCGGACAGGATCACCACCCGCCGCTCCGGCACCTCCGCCACCAGGGCGTGGGCGATCGCCCGTGCCCGGCGCAGGTGGCCGAGCCCGAACGTGTCGTGCGAGTAGATCAGCACCCGCTGCGGAGGAGCGCCGGGCCCGGGGGCGAGGACCCTCATCCTGCGGACCCGGTGGCCCGGGCGGACCGGACGGCTTGCGGACGGAAGGCCCGTGCGGACACGGCGGGCCGGAAACGGCTCAACGGTATCGGCATCGGGCGACGGACCTCCCGGGCGCGGGAGCCCAGACTAGCGCATCCGCCCCCCGCCCGGCTACCCGGCCGCTTGCAGTTATGGCCAAGCTTGTGGCGCCGGCGCCTCATTCGCAGGGCCTGCGGCGCTTGCGGGCGAGGCCTGCGGCGCTTGCGGGCGAGGCCTGCGGCGCTTGCGGGAGAAGCCTGCGGCGCGTGCGGGAGAAGCCTGCGGCGCGTGCGGGAGAAGCCTGCGGCGCTTGCGGGCCGGGGTGGCGGCGCTTTTGCTAGGAGCGGCGCTCCGCCCGGCCGGCGATCCGGCCGGGCGACCAGAACCGTCGAAGAGACCCCGATGCCCGAATGCCTCGTCTTCCGCGTGCCGACCCGGCACCCCGCCGATGTCTTGGGGCTCGATGCCCTGATCGAGTCCGGAACGGTCGCGCCGGACGAGATCGTCGCGGTGTTCGGCAAGACCGAGGGCAATGGCTGCGTCAACGACTTCACTCGGCCGCTGGCCGTGATGGCGCTGGAGAACGCCCTCGCGGCCCGGCTCGGACTTTCCCCGGCGGAGGTCGGCGCGCGGGTCGCCCTGGTGATGTCCGGGGGCACCGAGGGCGGGCTGTCGCCCCACCTGCTGATCCTCGCCCGGCGCGAGGGCCCGGCGGCCGAGGGGCGGGCGCTGGCGGTCGGCACCGCCTTCACGGACGATTTCCTCCCCGAGGAGATCGGCCGCATGGCGCAGGTGCGGGCCACGGAGGCGGCGGTCGCCCGCGCCATGGCGGCGGCCGGGCTGACCGACGTCGCCGACGTGCACTTCGTCCAGGTGAAGTGCCCGCTCCTCACCAGCGCCCGCATCCAGGAGGCCGCCGCCCGGGGGGCGCGCGTCGCCACCCACGACACCTACGCGTCGATGGGCCTCTCGCGCGGCGCCTCGGCGCTCGGCATCGGGCTGGCGCTGGCCGAGATCGACGGATCCGCCCTCGACGACACGGTGATCGGTGCCCGCACCGATCTCTATTCCGGCCGCGCCAGCGCCTCGGCGGGGATCGAGCTGATGCGCAACGAGGTCATCGTGCTCGGCAACGCCCCGGGCTGGAGCGGCCCCTTGCGCATCGCCCACCGGGTGATGCGCGACGGCATCGACTTTTCGGCGATCCAGGGGGCGCTCGCCGATCTCGGATTCCCCGTCGCCGGCCAGCTCCCGCCGGAGGCCGCCGCGCGCGTCGTCGCCCTGCTCGCCAAGGCCGAGCCCTCGGGCAACGGCCTGATCCGCGGCCGGCGCCACATCATGAACGACGACAGCGACATCAACGCCACCCGCCACGCCCGCGCCTTGGTCGGCGGCGTCGCCGCGGCGGCGATCGGGCGGACGGACCTGTTCGTCTCGGGCGGGGCGGAGCACCAGGGACCGGATGGGGGCGGGCCGGTGGCGGTGATCGCGGCGATGGAGGGATGAGCCCGTCTGATTGGGAAGACCGGCCTCAATCCCTCCCTCGTCGTCCCGGGGCCGCGCGGCGGACCCGGGATCCATGACCGCTGAAGGTACCGGACGAAGCGGAACGCTGTTCGCCCCTTCCCGAAGCCTCTGCGATTATGGATCCCGGGATCTCGGCTGCGCCGAGCCCGAGCGTGCTGCGGTGAGTTGTCTACGTTGCTATCAAGAAAATCCGATAATCCAATTAGATATTTTTCGAAATTGTGGTGATAATAATAAAAATTTTCATTTGCAGAAATTGATTCAACCCGGCGGGATCACATCGATCTGGATCCCACTATAATAAGCTGCCAGATTCGCAATGTCGGCATCCGACAGATCCTGCGCCGCCACCGACATCACCTCGTTCTTGCGCGTTCCGTTCCGGAACTCGGTCAGCGCCTTGATGAGGTAGGGCTCGACCTGACCGGCGAGGTTCGGCGCGTCCGGCAGCTTCGAGAGGCCGTCGAGGCCGTGGCAGGCCTGGCAGCCGACCGCCTTGGCCCGGCCGGCCCTGGCGTCCCCGGCGGCAGCCGGCATCGTGGCGGCCGGCATTGTTGCGGCGAGGAGCAGCAGGAGGGCGAGGGAGCGGGTCATGGGCGTCTCCTGGAGGGGAGGGGGCGGCCACAGGCCGCCCCGCACCGAAGAAACCTACTTCTCGTAGGAGATGCGGTAGATCGCGCCGGCCGTGTCGTCGGAGACGAGCAGCGAGCCGTCGGGCAGGGTCGCGACGTCGACCGGGCGGCCGAGATACTCGCCGCCCTCGGTCAGCCAGCCCTCGGCGAAGGGCTCGGGCTTGCCGGCGGTACCGTCCTTGTTGAGCGGAACGAACATCACCCGGGCGCCGATCGGCGTGGTGCGGTTCCACGAGCCGTGCTCGGCGGTGAAGATGCCGCCGCGATACTTCTCGGGGAAGGACTTGCCCTTGTAGACGATCATGCCGAGATCGGCGGCGTGGGGCGGCAGCTCGGCCTTGGGCGGCACGACGTCGGCCGGGATCTTGTCGTCCTTGTACTCGACCGTGCGGACGCCGCCGCCGCCATACCACGGGAAGCCGAAATTCTGGCCCGGCTTGGTGATCTGGTTCAGCTCGCCCGGCGGCTGGTCGTCGCCCATGCCGTCGACCTGGTTGTCGGTGAACCACAGCGTCTTGTCGTTCGCGAAGTCCATGCCGACCGAGTTGCGGATGCCGGTGGCGTAGACCTCGCGGTTCTTGCCGTCGGCATCCATGCGGATGATGCCGCCGATGCCGGTCTTGGCGTAGAGGTCGGCCTTGTCCTTCGGCGGCACGTTGTAGGGCTGGCCGAGCGAGACGTAGAGCTTGCCGTCCGGCCCGACGCGGCACATCCGGGCGGTGTGGTTGTAGCTCTCCTCCGCCGGGGGAATCAGCTCGCCCTGCTTGACCACGACGACCGCCGGGCCGTCCGTGCCCTCGTAGAAGAACTCGGCCGCCGGGAAGGCGAGGATCCGGTTCTGCTCCACCACCGTCAGCACGCCGTCGCGGGAGAAGCAGACGCCGTTCGGGATCTTGAAGTCGACGCCGGGGGCATAGACCTTAACCTCGTCGGCGACGCGGTCCTTGTCGCGATCGGTGACCGTGTACATCTTGGACTTGCGGGTGCCAACGAAGACGACGCCGGCATTGGGGCCGACCGCCATGGCGCGGGCATCCGGCACCACGGCGTAGAGCTCGATCTTGAAGCCGTCCGGCACCTTGATCTTCTGCAGGGTCCGGTTGATCGCATCGGCACGGCGGCCGGTCTGCGGGATCGGGGCCGGCTCGGCGACGCCGGTCTGCTTGAAGCTGCCGAGCTTCTCGAGGTTGTCGACCTTGGCCTTGGTGTCGCCGGCGGTCGTGTCCTGCGCGAAGGCGTCGCTCGCCAGGGAAAGGCCCGCGAAGGACACGCCGGCGGCGAGGGCCGCCATCAGGAAGGGCTTCATCAGGGTCTCCTCCGGGTGTCGGCCGCTTCGGGCGTGGCCGACCTTCTTGCCCGCCATGTATGCCGCCAGGCTCTGTCAGCGGCAAGCGGCGCAAGGGCCTATCCCATTCGAGGGGTGGGGACGATTCGCGCCGGGCGCGCCGTCAGGCGCGAAGGACCGGTGGGAGCGTCCGATCGAAGCCCGTGACGGCCTCGTACGCTGCGGCGAGGCCGAGCAGGCCGGCCTCGTCCTGGTTCGGCGCGATCAACTGGAGGCCCATCGGCAGGCCGCCCGCGTTGAGGCCGGCCGGCAGGCTGATCACCGGGCAGCCGGAGAGCGTGCCGGGCACCACCACCTCCATCCAGCGGTGATAGCTGTCCATCGGACGACCGTCGATGCGGCGCGGCCATGTCTCGCGAGCGTCGAACGGGAAGACCTGCGCGGCCGGCAGGGCCAGCACGTCGAAGCGCTCGAACAGCCCGCGCACGCAATGATACCAAGCGGTGCGGGTGACGCTGGCGGCATGCAGGTCGAAGGCCGAGAGCGTCATGCCCTGTTCGACCTCCCAGACCGCTTCCGGCTTCATCTGCGCGCGCTTCCCGGGATCGCGCCAGTGGGCCGCGAGGCCGGCGCCGGTGATTCCCTGGCGCAACGTCACCCAGGCGCGCCAGATCGCCTCCGGATCGAAGGCGGGCCGCACCGGCTCGACCGCGGCGCCGTGGTCGGAGAAGACCCTGAGGCCGGCCTCGCACAGATCGAGCACGCCGGGCTCGAAGGCGAGGTGCCCGCCGAAATCGCCGATCCAGCCGATCCGCAGGCCCTTCAGCGCCCGCGGCCGGATCGCCGCGAAGGCGGCGGGATCCTGGCGGATCGCGTTCGGGGTGCGCGCGTCGTAGCCGGCCTGGACCGAGAGGAGGAGGCCGAGATCGGCGGTGCAGCGCGCCATCGGCCCGACGACGCCGAGCTGGGGCAGGAAGACCTCGTCGGTGTTGCCCGGCACCCGGCCGGCGGCGGGGCGCAGGCCCAGGACGTTGTTCCAGGCGGCGGGGTTGCGCAGGGAGCCGCCATGGTCGCTGCCGTCGGCGAGCGGCACCATGCGCAGGGCCAGAGCCACCCCGGCGCCTCCGCTCGAGCCGCCGCCGGATTTCGCCGGGTCGTAGGCGTTGCGCGTCACGCCGAAGACCGGGTTGGTGCTGTGCGAGCCGAGGCCGAATTCCGGCACGTTGGTCTTGCCGATCACGATCGCGCCCGCTCGCTTGAGGCGCGCGACGTGGATCGCGTCGGTCTCCGGCACGGTGTCGCGGAAGAGCGGAGACCCCTGCGTGTTCGGGATGCCGGCGGCGGCCGAGAGGTCCTTCACCGCATGGGGCAGACCGTGGAGCGGCCCGCGCGGGCCGGTCGCCGCCAGTTCCCGGTCGGCGGCCTCGGCCTCGGCGAGCAGGGCGTCGGGGTCGCGCAGCGAGACGATCGCGGTCACCGCCGGGTTGTGGCGGGCGATCTGGTCGAGATGGGCCTGCATCACCTCCCGGGCCGAGACGGCCCGGTCGCGGATCGCCCGCGCGAGGTCGGTCGCGCGCATCATGACGAGATCGGAAGCGGGCATGGCTCGGTCCTGAATCGGTCGGTCCTGGGGGATGGGTCTCGCGGCAGCGGAGCACGCGGGCGGGCGGCGGGGCAAGCGCGTGGGGCGCAAGGGTCGCGGTCGTCGACCTCCGACTGTCGATCCTCCGTCGCCAGTGCCCATCCGGCGAGCAGATCGCCGGCGGCGACGTATCTTTGAGCGCCACCGCGTGATCGGTTTCCGTCCTTTCTGCTGCGATGCGAGGCGCCGTGCTGTAGGGTAAGGCAGGGATGCCCGCGCCAGACGGGCACCCGGAGGATGCGGACCCAAGAAGGAGACAGCCATGGACGACGTCGCACGGGCGCAGGGTACGCCGCTGCCGCGGGCCGAGAGCACCGCCTGGTGGGCCGCGATGCCCCTCGATCTCTGGGGCGTGGTGCTGGCGGTGATCGCCGCGGGCGGGCTGAAGCTCGTCGGGATCCTGCCGTAAGCCGTCCACGCCGCCGTCGCATTCTCGCCAAAGCCACGGATCAGCCTGCCCGGCAAGACTTTCGCAACGAACCGGCGGCACGATCCCTGCCTGGCTCCATTGCGGAGCGGTCGCGCGCAGGAGGACGGTTCCATGCTGATGGCTTTCGTCGGACGCCTCACCCAGCGTTGGCGGGACCTCGTCGCCGAGATCATGGATCCCTACCGCCCCGAACTCCATTACATGCGCGGCCCCGGCCCGCGCTGGCGCGAGCGGCATCCGGAACGCTGACGGTCTACCGGCGGCGGCTCGTTCGTCGCCGCCCGCTCCCCGAGCGGGACGAGACCGGCATGGATCGCCGGCGATCGGCGTCTCCCGGTCGAGGCGATGTCGGCGACGCAGCCCGACCCACCGCGCCGTTCGGGTCCGGGCCCCGCTCTCGCGGCCCCGGCATGACGCGAAGGGCAGGCATCGGCGGAATACGGCGACGCTCGAGGCGGGCGACCGTCAACCTCGCGACGGGACACCCTCGCCCGGCGCAGCCTGGGCCGGACCGCCCGTCCGGCGGTCCGGCGATCGCCCTCAGCCCGAGACCGGCACCGCCTCCGCCAGGGTCGTCGGCCGGTCGGAGAGCCGGCTCGCCACCCCGAGCCCGATCAGCGCCGAGGCCGCGATGATGACGCCGGGGGCCGCCGCCCAGCCGGTGGCGCCGATCAGCGCATTGGCGGCGAGGGGGCCGAGGCCGCTCAGGAGCGTGAAGCCGACGTTGAGCGACAGCGCGACGCCGCTGAACCGCACCCGGGTCGGGAAGAGACCGGCGAGCAGGAAGGCGAAGCTGCCGTTGGCCCCGGCCACCGCCATGGTGAGGAGCGGCAGCACCAGGAACAGGTCGGCATCGCCCCGCGCCAGCACCTGGTAGGCCGGGATCACGCCGAGCAGGATGACGAGGGCCGAGACCTGCATCAGGCGCCGCGGCGGCACGCGGTCGGCGAAGAACGAAGCGAGAAGCAGCGAGGCCGACATCGCGAACAGGGCGACGTTCATCGCCATCGCCACGGTCTTGGGCGGGTACTTGAGCACCTGGATTAGGTAGGCCGGCATGTGGGCGAACAGGATGCCGTTGAAGCCCGCCGTGAGCGCCACGATGCCGATGCCGAGGAGCACCTGGCGACGGTGATGGCGGAGTACCTCACCGATCGGGCTGCGGGCGGCGCGGTGCTGCAGGCGCAGGAATTCCGGCGTCTCCTCGAGCGAACGCCGCAGCACGAAGCTGACGAGCCCGACGACCCCACCGAACAGGAAGGCGATGCGCCAGCCGTACTCGGCCATGGCGGAGGGCGGCAGCCACGATTGCAGGCCGAGATTGACGAGGGCCGCGAGCAGCACGCCGCCGTTGACGAGGCAGAAGACGATGCCGCAGGCCAGCCCCGGACGGCGCGATGCCGTCTCGACCACGAAGGTGATGGCGCCGGGCAGCTCGCCGCCGATGCACAGCCCCTGCACGAAGCGCAACAGCACGAGGAGCAGGGTCGCCCACACGCCCCAGGAGGCGTAAGCCGGCACCAGTCCCATGCCGAGGGTGCAGGCCGACATGGTGAAGACGGTGACGACGAACACGGTCTTGCGGCCGTAGCGGTCGCCGAAATGGCTCAGCACCAGCCCACCGAGAGGCCGGGCGAGGTAACCGACCGCGAACACCGCCAGCGACAGGGTCAGGGCCGCGACCGGGTCGCTCGCCGGGAAGAAGGCGGCGGCGATGTCCTTGGCGAAGATCCCGTAGACGATGAAGTCGTAGTACTCGAGCCCGCCGCCCAGGCTCGCGAGCAGCGTCATCTTCCATTGGCGGCGGGTGAGATCGCTCCCGCTGCTCACATCCGGTGTCATCGTGGTGTCCTCCGGGGCGTTCTTGTCCTTGTGCCCCGGAGCGCCCCTTACTGCGGTTCCGCCCGCCCCGCCATATCGCGCCGGCTACATCACCGCACCGATCTGCCAGGGCACGAACTCGGCGTCGCCGTAGCCGAAGCCCTCCGACTTGGTGCGCTCGCCCGACGCCACGCGCAGGATGGTCTCGAAGATCTGGCGGCCCTTCTCCTCGATCGAGACGCCGTCGAGCACGTCGCCGCAATCGATGTCCATGTCGTCCTGCATCCGCCGGTACATCTCGCTGTTGGTGGCGAGCTTGATCGACGGGGTCGGCTTGCAGCCATAGGCCGAGCCGCGGCCGGTGGTGAAGCAGAGCACGTTGGCGCCACCCGCGACCTGCCCGGTGGCCGCCACCGGATCGAAGCCGGGGGTGTCCATGTAGACGAAGCCCTTCGCCGTCACCGGCTCGGCGTAGCGGTAGACGCCTTGAAGCGTCGTGGTGCCGCCCTTGGCGGTGGCGCCGAGCGACTTCTCCAAGATGGTGGTGAGGCCGCCGGCCTTGTTGCCGGGGGAGGGGTTGTTGTTCATCTCGCCGCCGTTGCGGGCGGTGTAGGCCTCCCACCAGTGGATCATCTCGACGAGCTTGTGGCCGATCTCCGGGGTGGCGGCCCGCGCCGTCAGCAGGTGCTCGGCGCCGTAGATCTCCGGCGTCTCGGACAGGATCGCGGTGCCGCCCTCGGCGACCAGCCGGTCGACCGCGGCGCCGAGCGCCGGGTTCGCCGTGATGCCCGAATAGCCGTCCGAGCCGCCGCATTGCAGGGCCAGCATCAGCTCGGAGGCCGGCACGGTCTCGCGCTTCGCCTTCGCCACGGCGGGCAGCATCTCGCGGAGCGCCGCGACACCGGCCTCGATGGTGCGGCGCGTGCCGCCGCTGTCCTGGATGGTGAAGCTGCGGAAGGTCTCGCTCTCCTCGATGCCGTAGGCGCGCTTCCAGCGGTCGATCTGCAGGCCCTCGCAGCCGAGGCCCACCATGATGACGCCGCCCATGTTCGGGTTGGCGGCGTAGCCCCAGAGCGTGCGCTTGAGGATGTCGGCGCCCTCGCCCTGGATGTCGTAGCCGCAGCCGGTGCCGTGGGTGAGCGGGATGACGCCGTCGATGCCCGGGAACTCGTCGAGGAGACCGGAGCGGCGCGCTTCCTCGGCGATGAAGCGGGCGACCGTGGCCGAGCAGTTCACCGAGGTCAGCACGCCGACATAGTTGCGGGTGCCGACCTTGCCGTCGGCCCGCCGGTAGCCTTCGAAGGTGGCGCGCTCAGGCTCGGGCACCATGGCGACGGGCTTCGCTTCCTCGCAGAAGCGGTAGTCGCGGGCGAAGTCGCCCTTGGCGTCCCCTAAGCCCACATTGTGCTCGTGCACCCACTCGCCCGGCGCGATGGCGCGGCTGGCAAAGCCGATGATCTGGCCGAACTTGCGGATCGGCGCGCCCTCGGGAATCGCCACGACCGCGAATTTGTGGCCCCGCGGCACGCGGGCCGTGGCGGTCACGCCCTCGACGGCGGCGCCGGGCACGATCGGATCCACCGCCACCACGACGTTGTCCTCGTGGCTGAGGCGCACGATGCGGGGGTTGGTGGGGTGGAGCGGGGTGGGGGCGGACATGGGTCGGACCTTTGGAGGAATTTCAAAGAACCATACGGCCGGACGGGTCGGTAAGGCTATCGTCCGGCTTCCAGAGCAGCGACCGCTTGCGACGTCACGGTACACGACACATCAGGTTGCACAGTGCAGGCGCGGTGGCCGTCGTTCCCGCATCCGCGCAGCCTCCTGTGTGTCGCGCACCGTATTGCGAGGTGATCGGGCGCCGCTCTAATGCGCCAAGGCCTCCGCCTTGGCCCGCCCGCCGAGATATGCGGCGCGGATGTCGTCGTTGGCCCACAAATCCTGCGGCGCGCCGCTGAGCACGAGCTGGCCGGTCTCCAGCACGTAGCCGCGATCGGCGACCGAGAGGCCCATCCGGGCGTTCTGCTCGACGAGGAGCACGGTGGTGCCGCGCCGGCGCACCTCGGCGATGATCGCGAACACCGCCTGCACGATCACCGGGGCGAGGCCGAGCGACGGCTCGTCGAGGAGCAGGATGCGGGGCTTGGCCATCAGCCCGCGGGCGAGCGCCACCATCTGGAGCTGGCCGCCCGACAGCGTCCAGCCGAGCGCGTCGCCGAAGCGGCGGATGTCCGGGAAGAGCTCGAACATCCCCTCCGCCTCGTCGCGGATCTGGCGCGTGGACAAGCCCTTCCGATTCGAGGCGCCGAGCATGATGTTCTCGCGGACCGTGAGGCCGGGGAAGACCCGGCGCCCCTCCGGCACATGCGCCACGCCGCGGCGCACGATCTCCTCGGGGTTGAGACCCAGAAGGGACTGCCCCTCGAACAGAACCTCGCCGCCGGCGGGCTTCACGAGCCCCGAGACGGTCTTGAGCGTCGTCGACTTGCCGGCGCCGTTGGAGCCGAGCAGGGTCACGACCTCGCCGGCCTCGACCGAGAACGAGATGCCGCGCACGGCCTCGATCTCGCCGTAGCGGACGGTCAGGTCGCGGATTTCCAGGAGTGCCATCGTGTGTCTCTCCTGTCAGGCGGTGGCGAGGTCGGTCTTGAGGCCGACATTCGACCCCTCGGTGCTCTCCTGGCCGAGATAGGCCTCGATCACCGCCGGCTCGCGCAGCACCGTGGCCGTCACCCCGTCGGCGATGCGCCGGCCGAAATTCAGCACCGTGATGTGGCTCGCCACGTCGCTCACCAGCGTCATGTCGTGGTCGATGATCAGGATGGTCAGGCCCTTGGCGGCCATCCGGCGCAGGAGCACGGTGAGCGCGTTCTTCTCGGTCGAGTTGAGGCCCGCCGCCGGCTCGTCGAGGAGGAGCAGGACCGGGTTGCCGGCGAGCGCCCGGGCGATCTCGACGAGGCGCTGGTGCCCGTAGGAGAAGGACGAGATCGGCTCGTCGGCCCGCGCCTCCAGCCCGACGAAGGCGAGCGCCGCCCGCGCCCGCGCCTCCAGCGAGGCACGGTCATGGGCGACGATCGCGTTGCCCGGCCGCTCGGCGCCGATCACCACGTTCTCGAGCGCGCTCATCGAGCGAAAGAGGCGAATGTTCTGGAACGTCCGCCCGAGGCCCGCCGCCGCGCGCTGGTGCGGCGGAAAGCGGGTGATGTCCTGCCCGTTGAGCCGCACCCGGCCGCCGGTCGGGGTGTAGAGGCCCGACAGCACGTTGAGGGTCGTGGTCTTGCCGGAGCCGTTCGGCCCGATCAGGGCATGGATGCCGCCGCGGGTCACCGTGAAGCTGACCTCGTCGACGGCCTTCAGGCCGCCGAAATGCTTCGACAGCCCCTCGACCTCGAGTACCGGCGCGGCCGAGGCCGCGGCTTGCGTGAGCGTCAGGTCCTGCGCCCGGGGAGCGGCGGCCCTGCGCGGCCGCAGGCGCTTCACCTGATCGCCGAGGAAGCCCCAGATGCCCTCCGGCATGAACACCACGATCAGGATCACGGCGAGGCCGTAGATCGCGAGGTAGAGGCCCGGGATCTCCTTCAGGAAACGCAGCCATTCGGGGATCAGGATCAGCAGCCCGGTGCCGATCACCGCGCCGACCGGCGACCCGACGCCGCCGAGGAGCGCCATGGTAAGGAACACCACCGACTCGGCGAAGGAGAACTGGTCCGGGCTGATATAGGTGAAGCTGCCGGCAAACAGCCCGCCGCCGAGGCCCGCGAGCAGGGCGCCGATGGCGAAGGCCATGACCTTGGTGCGATAGATGTCGATGCCGGTGACGCCCGCCGCCAGCTCGTTGTCGCGCACCGCCCGCATGGCGCGGCCGAGCCGGGTCTTGGGCATCCGCCAGACCGCGTAGGCCACCGCCGCCAGCACGAAGACGCAGAGCGCGAGGTAGCTCTGGCCGTCGGTGAACAGGCCGGGGCGCTTGATGTTCGGCACGCCGTCCGGCCCGTGGGTGACCGGAATCCAGTTGATCATGATCAGCGTCAGGATCTGCTGGAACGAGATCGTCACCATGGCGAGGTAGTGGCCGCCCAGGCGGAGCGTCGAGGCGCCCAGGACCGCGCCGAGGATGAGGGCGAGCACGAGGCCGATCGGCAGGCAGAGCCAGAAGCTGATCCCGAGATCGACGGTGCCGAGGCCGACCGCGTAGGCGCCGATGCCGAAGAAGGCAGCCTGCGCGAGGTTGATCTGCCCGCACAGGCCCAGCACGACGGTCAGCCCGATGACCGCGATGGCGTAGGTCGCGGCCTGCATCAGGATGTTGAGCACGTAGCCGCTGAACGGCGTCGTGGCGGCGAGGAACACCGCGACCGCCACGAGGGCCGCGTAGGCGAGGGTGCCGACGGGAAAGCGGCGGGCGGGGGAGACGGACACCGGGTCCGCCGCGACGGGGCGAGGGGAGCCGGTCATGCTTTCTCCGCGATGCGTTCGCCGAAGATGCCCTGCGGGCGGAAGGCCAGGAAGGCGACGAGGACGATGAAGGCGAAGGCGTCCTTGTAGGGCACCGAGATGTAGGCGGCGCCGAAGGTCTCGATGATGCCGAGCGCCAGGCCGCCGATGATCGCGCCGGTCACGTCGCCGAAGCCGCCGATGATGGTGGCGGCGAAGGCCTTGAGCGCGATCGTGGCGCCCATCTGGATCGACACGAACAGGACCGGCGCGACCAGGATGCCGGCGATGCCCCCCAGCACGGCGCTGTAGACGAAGGTCAGCATGATCATCCCGGCGACGGGAATGCCGAGGAGCGCCGCCATCTCCTTGTCCTGGGAGGTGGCCTGGAGCTTCTTGCCGAGCAGGGTGTGCTCGAAGAACCAGTACTGGAACGCCACCAGCACCGCGGTGACGGCGATGATCAGCAGGTACTGGGTGTCGAGGTAGACCGGCCCGATCAGGAACCCTTGCGTCTCGAAGACCGGCGGCAGCACCTGCGGCTGCGGCCCGTAGAGGGCGAGCGTGGTGTTGGCCAGGAAGATCGAGGCGCCGATGGTCGAGATGATCACCGGCAGGTAGGTGCGGTGGCGCAAGGGATAATAGACGCCGAGATTGAACAGCGCGCCCAAAGCCGCCATGCCGCCGATGGCGAGCAGGAAGGACAGCCAGTACGGCCATTGCAGGTCGACGGCGAAGACCACCATCAGGAAGGCGGCGACCATCGAGAACTCGCCTTGCGCGAAGTTCACCACGTTGGTGGCGCGGAAGATCAGCACGAAGCCGAGCGCCACGAGCGCGTAGACGGCGCCGATGCCGATTCCCGTGAACAGAAGCTGGAGGATGAGGTCCATGCGGGCCCGCCCCGATCGGATGAAAAGGGTCGTGCCGCCGCGACATGCACGGCGGCCGAGACGGCGTCGGGACGGCTCGGGCCGTCCCGGTCGGGTCTTTCCGAAGGTCAGCCCTTGTAGAAGTCGATGCGCTTGTCGAAGACGATGTTGCCCTTGTCGTTGCGCACCACGTTGTAGCCGTGCAGGCCGTCGCCGTTCTGGTCGAAGTTGTAGGTGCCCTCGGCGCCCTCGTGGCCGCGGATGGCGAGCAGGGCCTCGCGGATCGCCTTCGGGTCGGTCTTGCCGGCGGCATTGATCGCCTTCGCCAGCACCGTCACGGCATCGAAGGTCCAGGAGGACTGGTTGTCGGGAGCGAGCTTCATCACCGCCCGGTAGGCCTTGCCGAAGTTGCGCGCCGCGTCGCTCGATTCCTCAGCGTAATCCGCCACGCCGTAGGTGTTGTAGAGCGAGGGGCCGGCGAGCTTGAGCGCCGTGACGTTGACGATCGAGGCCGAGCCGACCCACGGCGCCTGCACGCCGAGCTGGCGCAGCTGGCGGGCGAAGATGCCGAGGTCGTTCTCGAAGGTGAAGTAGGAGCCGATCACGTCGGCGCCGGACTGGCGGATCGCCAGCACCACCGGCGTGAAATCCTGGCTCTGGTTGGTGTAGCCCTGGTCGAGCGCCACCGTGGCGCCGGCCTTGCCCAACGCGTCCGTCAGCGCCTTGGCGCCGCTGGTGCCGAAGGCGTCGGTCGAGTGGATGATCGCCCACTTCTTCTTGGCCAGCGTGCTCACGCCGTACTCGGCGATGACGCGGGCCGAGAAGCTGTCGTTCGGGCGGAAGCGGAACAGCCAGGGGTTCCCGAGCTGGGTCAGCACCGGATCGGTGCCGCCGAAGGCCACGGGCTTTCCGGTCTTCAGGATGTCCGGTGCCATGGCGTGGTTCTGGGTCGAGCGGATCGAGCCGAGGAACGCCACGAGGTCGGGCTGCGACGCGAGCTTCGAGAAGGCCAGAACGGCGCCCGGATTGGTGGTCTGGTCGTCCTCGGTGACGATCTCCATCGGCTTGCCCAGCACGCCGCCGGCCTTGTTGACGGCCTCCAGCGCGATCTTGGCGCCGTTGAGGGCGAAGCGGCCGGCATCGGCGCCGGGCCCCGTCACCGGCAGAACCATGCCGATGCGCATCGTGCCGCCCTGGGCGCTCGCGGGGCGGATGATCGACGGCGCGACGACGCCGGCAGCCGCGACCGTGGCCGCACTCTTCAGGAAAACGCGGCGCGTCGTCCTCATCGTCATGTTCCTCCCAGGGGAAATGACCGGTGCTTCGAGGCCCGGCCTTGGGCAGGATGAGACACCGGCAGCGCTGCCATGTCCATCCCCCCGTCCATTCCCCGAGGATTAAAAATGCCCAGGCAGATCTGCACCGGACGGCCTCGACCGCGGGCGTCGGCGCGGCCATTCTCCGCCGCGCCAGAATGCGGCCGCACGACCGGCGGCCCGAACCAAGAAGCCGGGAGGATTTTCATGCAGATCTCAGCCAGCGGCCTGACCGCCTACGTGCGGGACATCTTCTCGCGCGCGGGCTGCTCGGAGGCCGAGGCCGAGCGGATCGGCCGCTACCTCGTCGCCGCCAACCTGACCGGGCACGACAGCCACGGCGTCATCCGTGTGCCGCGCTACGTCGCCTGGCTGCAGGAGGGCGAGGTCGAGGCCGACAAGACCCCGGAGATCGTGACCGACGGCCCGGCCTTCGCACTGGTCGACGCCCATTACGGCTTCGGCCAGACCGCCGGCCCCTTCGCGACCGAACTCGGGATCCGCAAGGCCCGGGAGAACGGCGTCGCCATCGTGGCCCTGCGGCATGCCGGCCATCTCGGCCGTATCGGCGAGTGGGCCGAGCAGGCGGCGGCGGCCGGCCTCGTCTCGGTGCATTTCGTCAACGTGGCGGGGAGCCTGCTCGTCGCGCCGTTCGGCTCGGTGGACCGGCGGTTCTCGACCGCGCCCTTCGCGGCCGGCTTCCCCGTCCAGGGTGCCGAGCCGGTGATCCTCGACTTCGCCACCTCGGCGGTGGCCGAGGGCAAGGTGCTGGTCGCCTCCCAAGGCGGCAAGACGCTGCCCGAGGGCGTGCTGATCGAGCCCGATGGGCGCCTGTCGAGCGATCCTTCGACGCTGTACGGCCCCCTCGACGGCCCGGAGCGCGACAACCTCAAGGGTGCAGGCGCCATCCGGGCCTTTGGCGAGCACAAGGGCTCGGGGCTGGCCCTGATGTGCGAGCTGCTCGCCGGCGCGCTCACCGGGTCCGGCACCGCCGGGCCGGGGTCGCGGCGGTTCTGCAACGGGATGCTGTCGCTCTACATGACGCCGGAGGCCTTCGGCTCCGAGGATGCGATGGTGCGCGAGACCCGCGCCTATCTCGACTTCTTCAAGGGCGCGCGGCCGGTGCCGGGCGGCGAGGTGCTGCTCCCGGGCGAGCCAGAGCGGCGGACCCGGGCCCAGCGCCTGGCGGAGGGCGTGCCGCTGCCCGATCCGGTCTGGGAGACCCTGCTGGCGGCGGGACGGCCGTTCGGCTTGGATGGGGAGGCGTATCGGGCGTAATTGAACGGATCGGACGGCCCTCACTCGGCCGTCCGATCCTCGATCGCGAGGCCGGGCACGCGGCTGACCCCTCCGACGTTCCCGGTCACGAGCGTGAGGTTGGCCGCGAGGACGTTCGCGGCGATCCAGACATCATCGTTGCCGATCAGCTGACGTTGTCGTCCGAGCGCGGCCCGGAGTTCACCGTAGCGGCGGCCGGTTTCCTCGGGCTCGGCGATCGCGATCGGAACGACGGCGACCAGTCGGGACGAGGACTGCGAATGCATTGTCTCGATCCGCGCTCTTCTCCGCGCCAAAGCACAGCTCTCCGTACGTCACCGGCGACATGACGGCTTGGCCGATGCGGAGCGCATTCAATCGAGCGACGACCGAGCGCGGCCGCCTGCGCCGGAGCGCGATGATGGCGTCGGTATCGATCAGGTAGCGAGGCGTCACAGGCCCTCGCGCTCCTGCGGCCGGCCATCCTGCAGATCGGCCGGCATATCGGCGGGCATGCTGCCGATGATGTCGAGGAGCACGGAGAGATTGGCCGAACGCTTGCGCAGGACGACTTCGTCGCCACGGCAAAAAATCTCGACCTCGCCGCCGTCGAAGCGGAATTCCTGCGGCAGCCCGACGGTTTGGCTCCCGCCGGACATGAAGAGCTTCGCGACGGTCATGATGAGTCCGTATGTACACATACATCAATGGCCCGATCGCCCCAGCGGCGGTCGGCCCGTAGAAAACCACGAGACACAGGCCCCCACTCCCGTACAATCCCCCCGTCCGGCGCGAAGACCGGACGGGAGGAGACGAGTGATGAACCGACGTGACGTCCTCGCGGGCGCCGCCGCCCTCACGGCGACCACGGTCGCGGCGCGGGCCGACCGGCTGCCCCTCGGCGACCTGCCGGGCACCCGCTATCCCGACCCGCGGGTCGAGGCGCTGGACAAGCGCTTCCGCTACAAGGTCGGCAACGCCGCCATCGAACGCATCGCCACCGGCTTCCGCTGGGCCGAAGGCCCGGTCTACTTCCGGGACGGCGGCTACCTGTTGTGGAGCGACATCCCGAACAACCGGATCATGCGCTGGCTCGAGAACGGCCATGTCAGCGTCTACCGGGCCAATTCCAATTACTCGAACGGCAACACCCGCGACCGCCAGGGCCGGCTCCTCACCTGCGAGCACGACACCCGCCGGGTCACCCGCACCGAGCCGGACGGCAAGATCACGGTGCTGATCGACAAGTTCGACGGCAAGCCGCTCAACGCCCCCAACGACGTCGTGGTGGCCTCCGACAACGCGGTCTGGTTCACCGATCCGGGCTACGGCATCGACGGGTTCTACGAGGGCCACAAGGACAAGGCCGAGCTGCCGACCCGGGTCTACCGCCTCGATCCGTCGAGCGGCCAGGCAAAGGTGGTGGCGGAAGGCATCGATCGGCCGAACGGGCTCGCTTTCTCGCCCGACGAGAAGATCCTCTACGTCGTCGATAGCGGCCTGACCCATGGCGGGCGCTCGAACATCCGCGCCTTCAACGTCGAGGGCGACCGCCTCACCGGCGACCGGGTCTTCGCGGAGGGCTTCGCGCCGGGCTTCACCGACGGGGTGCGCACCGACGTCGACGGCAACGTCTGGTGCTCGATGGGCTGGGCCGACCCGAAGGAGGACGGGGTACGCTGCTACACGCCGTCCGGCGACCTCATCGGCAAGATCCACCTGCCGGAGACCTGCGCCAACCTGTGCTTCGGCGGGCCGAAGAAGAACCGTCTGTTCATGGCGGCGAGCACGTCGATCTACGCGGTGTATGTGGAGACGCAGGGGGCGATGGTGCCGTAGCGTCGAGAGGGCTCATCGGCCGCCGCGCCTGAACCCTCCCCCTGTGCGGGGGAGGGTGGCGAGCGGAGCGAGCCGCGAGAGGGGAGCTACGCGTCCGGAGAGATCGCGGCCGTCCTGACGGGCGGCCTATCCGGCATCGTCGCGCTGCCCCTCTCCCGCCCGGCCTCCGCCGCCCGACCCTCCCCCCGCAGAGGGGGGAGGGTCGGGCGCGCGGCGCCCGACGGTCTAATCCCGATCGACCAGCTAGAAATTCACCCGATCCCCGCCCTTCAGCGCCAGGATCTCGCGCGCTTCGTCCGGGCTGGCGATCTCCAGCCCCAGCCCCTCGATGATCTGGCGGGCCTTCGCGACCTGCTGGGCGTTCGACTCAGCCATCTTGCCGGGGCCGATCCACAGCGAATCCTCCAGGCCGACCCGGACGTTGCCGCCGAGGGCGATCGCCTGGGCGGCGATGGGGAGCTGGTTGCGACCCGCACCCAGCACCGACCAGCGGTAATCGTCGCCGAACAGCCGGTCGGCGGTGCGCTTCATGTGCTGGACGTCCTCCGGATGCGGGCCGATGCCGCCGAGGATGCCGAACACGCTCTGGACGAAGAAGGGCGGCTTGATCACGCCGCGATCGGCGAAGTGCGCCAGCGTGTAGAGATGGCCGATATCGTAGCACTCGACCTCGAACCGGGTGCCGTTCTCGGCGCAGGTGGTCAGGATGTGCTCGATGTCCGCAAAGGTGTTCCTGAAGATCCGGTCGCGCGATCCCGCGAGATAGGGCTCCTCCCAGTCGTGCTGGAAGGTCTTGAATCGCTCCAGCATCGGGTAGAGGCCGAAATTCATCGATCCCATGTTGAGCGAGGCGACTTCCGGCTTGAAATGCGCCGCGGGCCCGAGGCGCTCGTCGATGCCCATGGTCGGCGCACCGCCGGTGGTGAGGTTCACCACGCAGTTCGAGCGCTGCTTGATCACCTTGAGGAACGGCTCGAAGGCCTGGGGCGACTGGTCGGGCTTGCCGGTCTTCGGGTCGCGGGCATGCAGGTGGACGATCGCCGCCCCGGCCTCCGCCGCGCCGATCGCGGCCTCGGCGATCTCGTCCGGCGTCACCGGCAGGTGCGGCGACATCGACGGGGTGTGGATCGCGCCGGTGACGGCGCAGGTGATGACGACTTTCCGCTTGGCCATGGGTGTGTCCTCCCGAGTTTCTAGGATTGGGCGCGCTTGTGCGCCATCAGCGCGGCGAGGCGCGCGTCGCGGCGGCGGCTGCGCTCCGCCGGCGGGGCGGGGTCGGGGCCGCCGCCCCAGGCGGCGACGATGCGGGCGGCGCTCTCCGGCGACCAGACCGAGGCCGGGGCCGGATCGGCGGCGAGGCGGCCGTAGAAGCCGCCGTAGCGGGCGGCGTAGTCGGCGACACCGCCCGGCGCGTTGAGGTCGATGGTGGCGAAGGGCCCCAGGAACGACCAGCGCAACCCCAGGCCCTCGGCCACGGTCCGGTCGAGGTCGGCGGGGCTGACCACGCCCTCGGCGACGAGGCGGAACGCCTCCGACAGGAGCGCGCCCTGCAGGCGGTTGAGCACGAAGCCCTCGACCTCGCGGTTCACCGTCACCGGCGCCTGGCCGGCGGCCTCGTAGAGGGCGCGGGCGCGCTCCACCACCGCCGGATCGGTCCAGGGCGCGCCGCAGAGCTCCACCACCGGCACCAGGTGCGGCGGGTTCACCGGATGGCCGACGAGGCAGCGGGCGCGGCCCGCGAGGTTTTCCGTGAACAGCGAGGCGACGATGGCCGAGGTCGAGGAGGCGAGGATCGTCTCCGGCCCGCTCACGGCGTCGAGTTCGGAAAACAGCGCGCGCTTCGCCTCCACGGTCTCGGGGCCGTTCTCCTGCACGAGGTCGGCCCCGGCCACCGCCTCCGCCAGGGTGGCGCAGGTGCGGATCCGTGCGAGCGCCGCCGGCGCATCCGCCACGAGGCCGTGGCCCTCGAGCTGGCGCAGCGCCTCGGCGATGTGGCCCGGCGCGGCGGCCAGGGCCCCGGGATGGAGATCGGTGAGGCGGACGGAGAAGCCGGCCCGGGCGAAGACCACGGCCCAGGACCGGCCGATCAGCCCGGCCCCGACAACCGCGACGGTCGGCATCGTGGAAGAATCCTCCGGGCGCGTCACGGCGCGGCCGATCGCCGGTGCGGCGCGGAGGGGAAGCCTTGTCTCATGGTGCGTGTCCTGCCCGGTCTCGCGTCACGGTCGTTGGGGTTGCCGTGATCTGTGATCACACTTAGGCTCGCACCAAACCGCGCGCCTGTCGAGATGCCGAAGAGGCATCAGCAGGCCCTGGCAAGCAGCGGGACATGTGGGGAGGCGGCGTTGGGGAGCATCGCCCGGATCGGCCGCGTGGCGCATGCCACCCTGGGCGCGCAGGCCTACGAGTCGTTGCGCGACCTCTTGATCGCCGGCGAGCTGGCGCCGGGGGAGCGGCTGTCGCTGCGCACCCTCGCCGAGCGGCTCGGCACCTCGGTGATGCCGGCGCGGGAGGCGGTGTCGCGCCTCGTCGCCGACGAGGCGCTGGAGGTGCTGCCGAACCGCGCCGTGCGCGTCCCCGTCCTCACCCTCGGCACCTTCCGCGAGCTGACCCGGGTGCGCATCGCCGTCGAGGGCTTCGCGGCGGCAGAGGCGGCGCGGGCCGTGGGGCCCGGCGATCTCGGGGCGATCCGCGCCCACGACGCGGCGTTCCGCAGTGAGGTCCTGGCGCCCGAACCCGACCTGGAGCAGGCGATGCGGGCGAATCGCGACCTGCATTTCGCGGTCTACCGGGCCGCCGGACTGCCCGCCCTCGTCGCCATCGTCGAGGGCTTGTGGCTGCGCATCGGCCCGGTGCTCAACCTCGACCTGCGCTCCTCGCGCCGGCGCCTCGCCGAGGGCGGCGCGCAGGTGCACCACGCCCGCCTGGTGGCGGCGCTCGCCGCCGGCGACCCGGAGGGTGCCCGTGCGGCGCTCGCCGCCGACATCGCCGGCAGCGCGGACTTCATCGAGACCACCGGGCGCCTCACGCCCTGAACGGGCGCCCCGGGAGAACGGAGAACCCACATGGATATGGGATTGAGCGGCCTGAAGGTGCTGGTCACCGCGGGGGCCGGCGGCATCGGCCTCGAAGTGGCGCAGGCCTTCGTGGAGGAGGGCGCGCGAGTCCATGTCTGCGACGTCGACCGCGAGGCCCTGGCAGCCCTGCCGGCCGGGATCACCGGCACCCATGCCGACGTCGCCTCGCGCGAGGACGTCGCCCGGCTGTTCGCCGAGGCGCAAGGCGCGCTCGGCGGGCTCGATTGCCTGGTCAACAATGCCGGCATCGCCGGGCCGACCGGCCGCGTCGAGGACATCAACCCGGAGGACTGGGACCGCACCCTCGACATCTGCATCACCGGGCAGTTCAACTGCGTGCGTTTGGCGGTGCCGCTGCTGCGCCGAAGCGCCAACCCGTCGATCGTGAACCTGTCCTCGGTGGCCGGTCGCTTCGGCTTCCCGCTGCGCACGCCCTACGCGGCGGCGAAATGGGCGGTGGTCGGCTTCACCAAGTCGCTGTCGCGGGAACTCGGGGCCGACGGCATCCGGGTCAACGCGGTCCTGCCCGGCATCGTCGCCGGCGACCGCCAGCGCCGGGTGCTGGAGGCGAAGGCCCAGCAGCGCGGGATCAGCTATGCCGAGATTGAGGCGGCGGCCTTCGCGGCGGCCTCGATCAAGGATTACGTCACCGCCCGCCAGCTCGCCGACCAGATCCTGTTCCTGGCCTCCCCGCGGGGCAAGACCATCTCGGGCCAGGCGCTGGCGGTGGATGGCGACCTGCAGATGCTGACGTAGTCGCGGCCCCCTCTGCACGACGCCGGCAGACCCGGTGCCGCCGGGCTGCCGCTCCGTCGTAGGCCCCTCCCTGTCCCGGACGGCGGCAACGAAGCGGACGGAGATCCGGGTCCGCATGGGAAATCGCGAGGCGCCTGCACGTCCGAACCGTGCAAAGCCGCGTCGCGGCACGTTTCCCCTCAATCCCGGGTCTCCTTGCGCTGACGCTTCGGTCGTCCGGGAAAGGGGAGCTGGATTTCGACGGCCGCGGGCCCGTCGCTACCGTATCTCTCAGTCTTGTATCGTGTCGCCGCGGGCGATTCCGCGCTCGCGACGGCCTCGATCCCTCAGGGTCGGTGTCCGCTCGACAAACCCATGTCGAGCCCTGTGCTTACGGCAGCCACCGCGCCAGGAATCCCCCCACCGCCAGGGCGAACACCGCCCACGGCCCGAGCACCAGCCAGATCGGATGCGGGCCGGTCTCGTCCCTCGTCTTCACGTCGTCCAGGATCATCGCGGCCCCCGCCGATTCGTCGCTGACGGCAGGAAGCCCCGCGATTATGGTTGGACGGGGGAAGCTTGACCGCTGTGGCTTGCGTCAGGCTGGGCGATCCTTCGGAGCCCGCGCCGCCACGGGGCGCGGACGCGCCGCGTCGAGGGCGTAGAGCGCCAGTCCCGCCCAGATCAGCCCGAAGACCATCGCCCGGGACGGCGGCAGCGATTCGCCGTAGGCGAGCACGCTCAAGGCGAGCAGGCCCGAGGGCGAGATGTATTGCAGCAGGCCGATCGTCGAGAGCTTGAGGCGGGAGGCGGCGGCGGCGAACCACATCAGCGGCACCGCGGTGGTGATGCCGGTGAGCATCAGCAGCAGCCACTGCGCGGTGCCCTGGCCGGGCGGGGTGGGGGCGACCGCGAGGTAGACGAGCGCCAGCGGCAGGAGTGCGATCGTCTCGGCGCCGAGACCGAGGATCGGGTCGATCGGCACCAGCTTGCGGATCAGGCCGTAGATCGCGAAGCTGATCGCCAGCGCGAGGGCGACCCACGGCAGGCTGCCGGCCGCCACCACCGCAGCGACGACGCCGAGGGCGGCGAGCGCCACCGCGGCGAGCTGGAGCGGGCGCAGGGATTCGCGCAGCACCAGGGCGCCGAGGGCGACGTTGACCAGCGGGTTGATGAAGTAGCCGAGGCTCGCATCCAGCATCCGCCCGTTCTGGACCGCCCACAGGTACAGCGACCAGTTGCCCGCGATGAGGAGCGCGGAGAGCAGCAGGAAGGCGTGGCGGCGCTCCAGCCGGATCCGGGGTCCGCGGCGCAGCAGGCGCAGGGCCGCGAGCAGCACGGCGATGAACAGGCTCGACCAGACGATGCGGTGGGCGAGGATGCCCCAGGCCGGCACCCCGTCGAGCAGGCGGAAATGCACCGGGACGACGAGGCCCCAGCTCAGGAAGGCGCCGAGCGCGTACAACAGACCCACGGATGTTTCCCCCGGGCGGCACGCGCCCGCGGTTTGTGTGCCGCAGGCGCCCGGGCCCGGCTACGGTCCGGGGCGGGGGGCCGTCCCCCGCCCGGCGCGGGGCTCCCGGGGTCGGGCCCGCCGGTCAGGCCCGGAGGAAGCGCTCCAGGATGGCGAGCGTCGCCTGCGGATTCTCCTCGGCGACGAAATGGCCGGACGGGACGATCTCGAAGGTGGAGTCCGCCGGCGCGAAGGTGCCGGTCCAGGCCTGCCGCACCGGGTCGAGGCCGGACCTGCCGACGAAGCGGTCGGCGACCAGCACCAGGACCGGGCCGGCGAGGCGGCGCCCCGCAGCGAGGTCGGCCTCGTCGGCGGCACGGTCGGGGCCGGCCCCGGCGCGGTAATCCTCGCAACTCGCGTGGATCCGCTCGGGCACGTTCCAGCTCTGGCGGTAGAGGTCGAGGGCGCCGGGGGCGAAGGCATCGAGGGTGCCGTCGCCGGTCCAAAGCCGCAGGAGGTCCTCGTAATAGGGGATCGGGGCCTTGCCGATCTCCCGCTCGGGAACCGGAGCGGGTTGCGCCAGGAAGCGCCAATGCGGGTAGGCGCCGGGCTCCCGGTCCATCGTCCGCCATTGCGAGACCGTGGGCAGGATATCGAGGAGGGCGAGGCGGTCGATCCGGCCCGGCTCGTCGAGGGCGAGGCGGTAGCCGACCCGGGCGCCGCGGTCGTGGCCGACGAGGCCGAAGCGGACATGGCCGAGCCGCTCCATCACGGCCACCACCTCCCGGCCCATCCGGCGCTTGGAGTAATCCTCGTGGGCGGGATCGCCGGGGGGGGCCGCCGACCAGCCGTAGCCCTTGAGGTCGAGGCAGATCACCCGGTGGGTGCGGGCCAGCGCCGGGGCGATCCGGTGCCAGCAGGCATGGGTCTGGGGAAAGCCGTGCAGCAGCACGAGGGGCGGGGCGTCCTCCCGGCCGCCGGCCCGGGCGAAGAAGCGCCCGTCGGGCAGGTCGATCCAGTGCGAGGTGAAGCCGGGAAACAGGTCGGCGGGCATCGGGCGCTCCCCAGGGACTTTTTCGTCAGACCCCGGGGTAACGCACGAATACGGCTCAGGTCTCCCGCGCCACCGCGCGCCAGCCGATGTCGCGGCGGCAGAAGCCCTCCGGCCAATCGATCCGGTCGAGGGCGGCATAGGCGCGTGCCTGCGCCTCCCGCACGTCGCGCCCCAACGCCGTGACGGCCAGCACCCGGCCGCCATCGGCGACCAGCCGCTCGCCGTCGCGCCTGGTACCGGCCTGGAATACCAGGGCGCCGGCGCCTTCCGCCTCGGACAGCCCGCGGATCTCCGAGCCCCTGGCGACGGTGCCGGGATAGCCGGGCGCGGCCATGATCACGGTCAGGGCCACCGCGTCGCGCCAATCCGGCGTCATGCCCGAGAGGTCGCCGTCGGCAGCGGCCGTGAGCAACGGCACCAGATCCGAGGCGAGGCGCGGCATCAGCACCTCGCATTCGGGGTCGCCGAAGCGGGTGTTGTACTCGATCAGCATCGGCCCATCGGCGGTCAGCATCAGACCGGCATAGAGGATGCCGGAGAACGGCGTGCCCCGCGCCCGCATCCCGTCGAGGGTCGGGCGGATGATCCGCTCCATCACCTCGGACTCCAGCGCGGGGGTCAGGACCGGGGCGGGGGAATAGGCCCCCATGCCGCCGGTATTCGGCCCCCTGTCGCCGTCATGGACGCGCTTGTGGTCCTGCGCGGTGCCGAGCAGCACGGCGCGGGTGCCGTCGCAGAGGGCGAACAGGCTCGCCTCCTCGCCGACCATGCACTCCTCGATCACCACCTCGGCCCCGGCGGCGCCCATCCCGCCGCCGAGCATGGTCTCCACCGCGGCCTCCGCCTGCTCCAGCGTCTCGGCCACCACCACGCCCTTGCCGGCGGCGAGCCCGTCGGCCTTGACGACGACCGGGATCCGGCCGGCGCGCAGGTAGGCGAGCGCCGGCGCGACCTCGCGGAAGCGCGCGAATCCGGCGGTCGGGATCGAGAATTCCCGGCACAGCTCCTTGGTGAAGGCCTTCGAGCCTTCGAGCTGGGCCGCCGCGGCATTCGGCCCGAAGGCCCGGATGCCGGCCGCGCCGAGGGCATCGACGAGGCCCGCCACCAGGGGCGCCTCGGGGCCGACCACCACGAAATCGACGCCCTCGCGCCGGCAGGCGGCGATCACGGCCGCATGGTCGGCCACGTCGAGGGCGAGGTTCGTGCCGTGGGCGGCGGTGCCCGGATTGCCGGGGGCGATCAGCAGGCGCCGGCAGAGCGGGCTCTGGGCGAGCTTCCAGGCCAGCGCGTGCTCGCGCCCGCCGGAGCCGATCAGCAGGAGGGTGAGGGGGTGCTGGTCGCGCATCGCCGGTCCCGACAAGGATCTTCAGTCTCGCGCGACGTTTAGGGAAGGCCGATCCTGGCGGCAACCGGAGTGATGCGCGGGGGTCACGGGGTGCCGCAAGTCTCGGGCTCAAGCGGCGGGGCGCCCTTCCGCGGCCCGGGCCGAGCCGCTAGCCTCGTGCGCGATGTCGGCCTCCGCTTTCTCCGCCCCGATCGCCAACGTGCCCGAATGGTCGGTCACCGAACTGGCGACCGCCCTCAAGCGCACCCTCGAGGATGCGTTCGGGCATGTGCGCCTCAAGGGCGAGATCTCGGGCTATCGCGGCCCGCACGGCTCCGGCCACGCCTATTTCAGCCTCAAGGACGGCGGCGCCAAGATCGACGCCGTGATCTGGAAGGGCACGATGCTGCGGCTGCGCCACAAGCCCAAGGAGGGCCTGGAGGTCGTGGTCACCGGGCGGATCACGACCTACCCGGGCAAGTCCGCGTACCAGATCGTGGTCGATTCGCTCGAACCCGCCGGGGCCGGCGCCTGGATGGCGCTCCTGGAGGAGCGTCGGCGGCTGCTCGCGGCCGAGGGGCTGTTCGATTCAGGCCGCAAGCGGCCGGTGCCGTACCTGCCGACGGTCGTCGGCGTCGTCACCTCGCCGACCGGCGCGGTGATCCGCGACATCCTGCATCGGCTGGCCGACCGGTTCCCGCGCCCCGTCCTGGTCTGGCCGGTGCGGGTGCAGGGGGAGGGCGCGGCCGAGGAGATCGCGGCGGCGATCCGCGGCTTCAACGCGTTGGAGCCCGGCGGCGCGATCCCGCGGCCGGACGTGCTGATCGTCGCCCGCGGCGGCGGCTCGATCGAGGATCTGTGGTGCTTCAACGAGGAGATCGTGGTCCGGGCCGCCGCCGCGAGCGCGATCCCGCTGATCTCCGCCGTCGGCCACGAGACCGACGTCACGCTGATCGACCACGCCGCCGACCGGCGCGCCCCGACCCCGACCGGGGCCGCCGAGATGGCGGTGCCGGTGCTGCACGAGTTGCTGGCCGACCTCGACTCGTTGAGCCGCCGCCATGCCGGCGCGCTCCTGCGCCTCGTCGAGCAGCGACGGGGCGAGTTGCGCGGCCTCGCTCGCGCCCTGCCGGGACCCGAGGCGCTGCTGGCCCAGAAGCGCCAGCGTCTCGACCTGGCGGAGGCGCGCCTCGCCCCGGCGCTCGCCGCCAATGCCCGGGACGCGCAAGGCCGCCTCAACCGGGCGCTCCAGGGACTCGCCCGCAACCCGCCTACCTTGCGCCTCGCCCGCGCCCGCGAGCGCCTGGCGGCGATCGACCACCGGCCGCGCCACGCCCTGGAGCGGGTGCTGGCGGTGCAGGGCGAGCGGCTGAACGGGGTTTCGCGGCGGCTCGACCGAGCGCCGGGCCGGGGGCTGGAGCGCCTCGCCGGACGGTTGTCGCGGGCGACCGCCCTGTTCTCCAGCCTCAACTACCGGTCGGTGCTGGCCCGCGGCTACGCGCTGGTGCTCGACGGCGCGGGCAGACCGGTGGGCTCGGCGGACGGCGCGCGGGTGGCCGGGCGGCTGACGGTCGAGTTCGCCGACGGGCGGGTGGCGGCCACGGTCGAGGGCACACCCGCGCCCGACACGCCGCCCGAGCCGGCGCGTCCGGCCCCGCGCCGGGCGGCCAAGCGCAAGGAGCCGGCGGCGGACACGAAAAAGGCGCCGGTCGCGGGTGCTCAGCAGGGATCGTTGTTCGAGAGCTGACCCGCTTCGAACCCTCCCCCGTCTGCGGGGGAGGATGCCCTGCCAAGCGGGGCGGGAGAAGGGACGCCGTTTCCGAAGATGTCGCAACCGTAGTGGCGGGCGCCGTCTCGATCAGCGTCGCGCCGCCCCTCTCCCGGCTCACTTCGTTCGCCACCCACCCCCGCAGAGGGGGGAGGGCTTAATCGCGCTCTTTTTCAGAGCACAGGTCTTATACCATCGGCCCAGGATGCCGACGCGGCGGGCCGATGGCCCATCTCGAGCTTTCGATGCCAAGCCAAAGGCTTGACAAGCATTCGAGAACGAAACCAAGGGTCGTTTTCAACAACCATTGGTATCAATACTCGTCGTCATCCTCGTCCTGCTCGCCCTTGCGCATCGGCTTGAGGCGGGCGAAGACCGAATCGGCATCCACGCGCTCGTCGCGGCCGGGGCGGCGATCCTCGTCGCGGTCCTCGGGCTCGGGCAGGACCGAGAGCTCGGGCGGCATCAGGGTGGCGCCGCCCTCGGCGGACTCGACCAGCGGGCGGTCCTTGGCGGCGCGCTGGACCTCGAAATCGAGGTCGATCTGCGAGCACAGGCCGAGGGTCACCGGGTCCATCGGCTGCAGCGAGCCGGAATTCCAGTGGGTGCGCTCGCGGATCTGCTGGATCGTCGACTTGGTGGTGCCGACGAGGCGCATCACCTGCGCGTCCTTCAGCTCCGGGTGGTTGCGCAGCAGCCACAGGATGGCGTTCGGCCGGTCCTGGCGGCGCGACAGGGGAGTGTAGCGCGGGCCCTTGGTGCGCTTGACCTCGGGCAGCTTCACCTTCGACACCGCGACCTTCATGCGGTGGTTCGGGTTGACTTGCGCCCGCTCGATCTCCTCGCGGGTGAGCTGGCCGGTCGAGACCGGGTCCAGGCCCTTGATGCCGGCCGCCACCTCGCCGTCCGCGATGCCCTTCACCTCGAGGGGGTGCAGCTTGCAGAAATCGGCGATCTGATCGAAGGACAGCGACGTGTTCTCGACGAGCCAGACGGCCGTCGCCTTCGGCATCAACGGTCCCTGGGACATTCCACACCTCCTCGGGGCGCTCCCGCGGGAGCGCGAAGCCGCCCATCCGGGAAGCGGCCAGTCAAACACGGGCCCCTCGGCGGCGACAGGGCGCCCGTGGCGGAACCGGGAGGTCCCGCCGGCGTCCCGGGATATCAGGACGGCCTGTCTCACGCTGTGAGGGAATCGTCCGTTATATAGGCGCGTCGCCGGCCCGGCGCAAACCGCTTTCGCAGGCCGAAGCTCCCGGGTCGAAAGAAGATGTCGTTGCTTGAAGCGCGAAAAGCCCGTCGGCGGGAACCGGCGGGCGGAATTCGGTCGACGGGTCGCCGATCAGACGAACAGGCTCGAGACGCTCGACTCCTCGGCCGTGCGCCCGATCGCCTCGCCGAGGAGCGGCGCGATGGTGACGACCCGGATGTTGCGGGCG
Organism: Methylobacterium sp. DB0501; assembly: GCF_011043735.1. Classification (GTDB taxonomy): domain Bacteria; phylum Pseudomonadota; class Alphaproteobacteria; order Rhizobiales; family Beijerinckiaceae; genus Methylobacterium; species Methylobacterium alsaeris. The sequence goes on from NZ_JAAKGV010000025.1 coordinate 50,136, forward strand.
AGCTTGACCGCGGCGGTCGGCTGGATCGAGTCGGTGATCACCAGTTCCTTGAGCTTCGAGGAGGCGATGCGCGACACCGCGCCCCCCGAGAGCACGCCGTGGGTGATGTAGGCCGAGACGTCCTTGGCGCCCTTGGCGAGCAGGGCTTCGGCGGCGTTGACGAGGGTGCCGCCGGAATCGACGATGTCGTCGACGAGGATGCAGGAGCGGCCCTCGACCTCGCCGATGATGTTCATCACCTCCGACTCGCCGGGCCGGTCGCGGCGCTTGTCGACGATGGCGAGCGGCGCGTCGATGCGCTTGGCGAGGGCGCGGGCGCGGACCACGCCGCCGACGTCGGGCGACACCACCATCATGTCGGCGGGGTCCATCCGCTCCTTGATGTCGCGCACCATCACGGGGGCGGCGAACAGGTTGTCGGTCGGGATGTCGAAGAAGCCCTGGATCTGGCCGGCATGCAGGTCGAGGGTCATCACCCGGTCGGCGCCGGCCTCGGTGATGAGGTTGGCCACCAGCTTGGCCGAGATCGGGGTCCGGCCCGAGGTGCGCCGGTCCTGCCGGGCATAGCCGAAATAGGGAATCACGGCGGTGATCCGCCGCGCCGAGGAGCGCCGCGCGGCGTCGATCATGATGAGCAGTTCCATCAGGTGATCGTTGGCCGGGAACGACGTCGACTGGACGATGTACACATCCTCGCCGCGCACGTTCTCCTGGAGCTCGACGAAGATCTCCATGTCGGCGAAGCGGCGCACCGAGCAGACCGCCAGCGGCTTCTCGAGATAGGCCGCGATCGCCTCGGCCAGCGGGCGGCTCGCATTGCCGGCGACGATCTTGATCGAGGATTTCATCGTGCTTCCATCGTGGCCCGCGCCGCGAGCCCCGGCGCTGCCGCGCGATCAGCGACCGCGCGCCGGGGGGAGGGAGGATCGCATCGAGCTTGGCGCGATTGCGGGCCCCTCGCGCGACGATGCTCTGGTGTGACGGGCGAGGCTCTTACCAGTGCCGGGATACCGTCACAATGCTTTCATGCGCGCAAGGCCGCGCAAGCCTCCGGCTTTCACCCGCACGGTGACTGCAACGTTACGGCCGCGCACTGCGTCTCAGGGCTGCAGCAGCCGGTGGAGATGCACGATGAAGTAGCGGGTCTGGGCGCTGTCGACGGTCTGTTGCGCCTTGGCCTTCCAGGCCATGGCGGCGCTGGCATAGTCGGGGAAGATGCCGACCACGTCGAGCTTCGAGAGGTCGCGGAAGGTGACGCTGTCGAGGTCGGTCAGCTCGCCCCCGAACACCAGGTGGAGGAGCTGCTTCGGCTCCTGGGAGTTCGCCGGCGTGGTGTTGCCCGGGTTGCTCATGCGCATCGTCTCCGCGTGCCGCCATGATGCCGCTCCGCGGTCTCCGGCGGGACGGCGCCTGCCCGGCGGGCAGGCGCCGAGCGGCGTCGCAAACGCCGGGCGCCGCGTCAAGCCGGATCATGGTGCGGTGCACCCGCGACCATGACCCGGCCCGCGGCCGTCAGGCGGCGTCGAGGGTGGGATAGTCGATGTAGCCCTCGGGGCCCTGGCTGTACCAGGTCTTGTAATTGTCCTTGGCGAGGGCCGCGCCCTTGGCGATCCGCTCCGGCAGGTCCGGGTTGGCGATGAAGGTCCGGCCGAAGGCGATCGCGTCGGCGCGGCCCTCGTCGAGGGCGGCCTGTCCCTTCGGGCCGTCATAGTCGGAGTTCAGCACCAGGGGCCCGCGGAACGCGGCCTTGATCGCCGGCGCCACGGCCGGGCGGGCGGCCTTGCCGAAGGTGCCGTTCGGGCCCGGCTCGCGCAGCTCGAGGAAGGCGACGCCGATCCCCGACAGCGCGGCGGCGGCGGCCGGGAACAGCGCCTCGGGCTCGGGATCGTCGACACCCTGGATCGGCTCGTTCGGCGACAGGCGCACGCCGGTGCGGTCGGCCCCGACGGTGTCGGACACCGCGCGGGCGACCTCGGACAGGAGACGGATGCGGTTCTCGACGGAGCCGCCGTAGCGGTCCTGGCGCAGGTTGCTGCCCGAGCGGAGGAACTGGTCGATGAGGTAGCCGTTCGCGGCGTGGATCTGCACCCCGTCGAACCCGGCCTCGATCGCGTTGCGGGCGGCCTTGGCGTAATCCTCCAGGAGCCGCGGGATCTCGTCCTCGCGCAGCGCCCGCGCCTCGGCATAGGGCTTCTTGCCCTCGTAGGTGTGGGCCTGGTCGGGTGCCGTGGTGGCCGAGGCCGAGACGGGGGCCTGGCCGCCGAGGAAGTCGGGATGGACCACCCGGCCCATGTGCCAGAGCTGCGCGACGATGCGCCCGCCGGCGCCGTGCACCGCGGCGACCACCGGCTTCCAGGCCTCGACCTGCTCTGCCGACCACAGGCCCGGGGCGAAGGGCCAGCCGGTGCCTTCCTGCGAGATGCCGGTGGCCTCGCTGATGATCAGGCCGGCGCCGGCGCGCTGGCGGTAATACTCGGCCATGATCGGGGTCGGCACGTGGGTGCGCGAGGCGCGGCCGCGGGTCAGCGGCGCCATCAGGATGCGGTTCGGCGCCACGATGGCACCGAGCTGGATCGGGTCGAACAGGGAAGGCACTGAGATGAATCTCCGGATCGAGCCCGGCTTCAAGGGCCGGGCGATGCGGGGGTGATGTGGGCGCTGCAGCGCAGCAGACCAGGGCCGGAGCCGGCAGCCCGGATCGCGATGTGCGCTGCCTCACCTCGCAACGAGGATCGGGCCTCGGGCGCGCTCACGACTTGTCCATCTTCTCCTTGGCGTCCGACACCGCCTTCATGCAGCCGGCCTCGTCGCCCTTCTTGTCGAGCTCCCGGGCGCGGTTGAGGCTGGCGCGCGCCTCCATCACGCCGGTGCCGCCGCCGCTGGCCTTGGCGACGTCGGCGGTGGCCTGCGTCTCGGCGGAACCGGGGGCGGGGCCCTTCGGGAGGGCGGAGGGGCTGGTGCCCTTCTCGGTCGCGGCCTCGGCCTGCGCCTCCCGCCGGGAGGCCACCTCCTTGCCGCCGCTCGAGGCCGCGATGGTCTCGCGGCCCTTCTCGGTCAGGCGCGGCTCGAGCGACGAGATCTCGGTGCTGCAGGCGCCGGCGACGGCCGGGCCGGCGAGACATGCGATCATTCCGGCGGCGAGGATGAGCTTCATGGCGTTCTCTCCCATCGTTGAGCGTGGCAGGCGCCAAACCTTCGTCGTGAGCTTTGGCGTCGCGAGCCTTGGTCGCGAACACCGGCCCGGGGGCGGGGGTTCCGGCGAGGCGGGCCAGAAAAAAGGACCGCCCCCGGGCGGGGAGGCGGTCCTTCCTGTCTCGAAGGTCCGCGGGGCCCGGACCGGCCCCGCGGATCCCGTCACGCGCTCAGCTTGTCGCGCATCGGCAGCTGGCGGATGCGCCGGCCGGTCGCCGCGAAGATCGCGTTGGCGATGGCGGGCGCCACCGGCGGCACGCCGGGCTCGCCGACGCCGCCGAGGGGCTTGTCCCAGCCGCCGCCCTGCACGAGGTGCACGTTGATGATCTTGGGCGCCTCGTTGATCCGGGTCAGCTCGTAGGTGTCGTAGTTGTCCTGGACGGCGCGGCCGTTCTTGAAGGTGATCTGGGCGGTGAGCGCGAGGCCCATGCCCATCACCACCGCGCCTTCGAGCTGCGAGCGCACCCGCTCCGGGTTGACCTGCTGGCCGCTGTCGATCGCGATGTCGACCCGCTGGACGGTGACCTCGCCCTTCGGCCCGACCTCGACCTCGGCGACAGCCGCCGTGTAGGTCACGAAGCTGTAATGCGCCGCGATGCCGAGGCCGCGGCCCTTTTCCACCTTGCGGCCCCAGCCGGCCCCCTGCGCCACCGTCTCGATCACGTTGCGCAGGCGCCCCGTGTCGTAGGGATAGCGCGAGGGATCCTCGCCGTAGTTCCAGGCATCGCCCATCTTGACCGGATCGATGATCCGGGCCGGGCCGATCACGTCGAGGAGGTAGTCCTTCGGGTCGCGGCCGGCCATGTGGGCCAGCTCGGCGAGGAACGACTGCACCGCGAAGGCCCGCGGGATGTTCGACACCGAGCGGAACCAGCCGATGCGCACGTGGGCGTCGGCGGGCGGGTTCTCCATCCGCATGTTGGGGATGGCGAACGGCACGTTGACGAGGCCCATCCCGAGCTCGATCGGGATCTGCTCGTTGGCGCCGGCGACGAAGGTCGAGCCGATGGTCGGGGCCGCGCTGCGGTGCAGCCAGGCGATCGGCATGCCCTTGTCGTCGAGGCCGGCCTCCAGCCGCTCCATCGAGACGGTGTGATAGTAACCGTGATGGAGGTCGTCCTCGCGGGTCCAGGTCATCTTGACCGGGGCGCCGTCCACCGCCTGCGAGCAGAGCGCCGCCTCGACGAAGTAGTCGGGCTTCGACTTGCGGCCGAAGCCGCCGCCGAGCAGCGTCACGTTGACCGTGACGTTCTTCGGGTCGAGGTTGAGGCGCTTGGCGATCCGGTCGCGGGCGGCCTGGGGCGACTGCACGCAGCCCCACGCCTCGACCTTGCCGTCCTTGGCGACCCGCACGGTGGCGGCCGGCGGCTCCATCGGGGCCTGGACGAGGTGGGGGATGTAGTACTCGGCCTCGAGGCGCTTGACCGCCTTCTTCATCGCGGCGTCGACGTCACCTTCCTGGCGCACCACCTTGCCGGGCTTGCGCACGGCCTGTTCGAGGGTGGCCCGGTAGGCGTCCGAATCGTACGCAGCGTTCGGTCCGTCGTCGAAGGTGGGGTTCAGGGCCTCGCGGCCCTTGATCGCCGCCCAGGTGTTGCGGGCGATGACCGCGACGCCGCCGGTCGGCATGAACTCGTAGGGCGGGGCCGGCGGATCGATGGTCACGACCTTGACGACGCCCGGCACCTTCATGGCCGCGGCTTCGTCGAACGTCTTGACCTTGCCGCCGAAGACCGGCGGGCGGGCGACCACGGCGTAGAGCATGCCCTCGACGCGGGTATCGAGGCCGTACTGCGCCTTGCCGGTGGTGATGCCGGCATTGTCGATGAGCCCGATGCGGCCCTTGCCGATGTAGCGGAAGGCCGAGGGGTCCTTGAGCTTGACGCCCGCGCGGTCCGGCACCGGCATGCTGGCCGCCGCCTGCGCCACCTCGCCGAAGCCGATCCGGCGGCCGGTCTTGGCGTGGACGAGGGCGTGGTTCTCGGCCGAGACCTCGCCGGCCGGCACGTTCCACTGCTTGGCGGCGGCCTCGACCAGCATCGTGCGGGCGGCGGCACCGGCACGGCGCAGCGGCATGAAGAAGTGCCGCAAGCTGCGCGAGCCGTCGGTGTCCTGGTTGCCGAAGCGCTCCTCGTCGCCGTGCGCCTGGGCGACCTTGACCTTGGCCCAGTCGGCGTCGAGCTCGTCGGCGACGACGAGCGCCACCGAGGTGCGCACGCCCTGGCCCATCTCCGAGCGGGTGCAGGTCACCGTCACGGTGCCGTCGGGGGCGATCGCCACGAACAGGGTCGGGTCGTCGCGCCAGCCGTGCGGCATGCCGTCGGCGCCGAACTTCGCCGGCTCGGCGGCCGGTGCGTCCGTCGGCTTCAGCGACAGGGCGAGCACCAGGGCGCCGGCGCCGGCGAGCAGGCCGCGGCGGCTGAGCCGGCCGGGCGGGGCCTTGGCCGGAGACACGTTGGTGACGACGGAATCCGGCTCCGCGGCCGGGGCCGCGGTGACGAGAGAGGACAGGAAGGAGGAGGGATCTTGGATCACAGGCGATCTCCCTGGCCGGCCTTCGGGGTCAGCCCCGCCGCCTGCTTGATGGCGGCGCGGATGCGCGGATAGGTGCCGCAGCGGCACAGGTTGCCGCTCATCGTGCTGTCGATGTCGGCGTCGGTCGGCTTCGGGGTCTCCTTGAGGAGGGCCGCCGCCTGCATGATCTGCCCGGTCTGGCAGTAGCCGCACTGCGCCACGTTCAGCTCGCGCCAGGCCGCCTGGACCGGGTGGTTGCCGTCCGGCGACAGGCCCTCGATGGTCACGATCGGCTGGCCGTCGGCGGCCGAGACGGCGGTCTGGCAGGCCCGCACCGCGGTGCCGCCGACATGGATGGTGCAGGCGCCGCAGGCCGCGACGCCGCAGCCGAACTTGGTGCCCGTCAGGCCGAGCTCGTCCCGCAGGTACCACAGGAGCGGCATCTCGGGATCGCCGTCGAAGCGGCGCTCCTCACCGTTCACGTTGAGCTTGATCATCGTCGCCCTCCGGCTTCGGGAGGTCTGGCGGGCGCCCCGCGGACACGATTCCGGTCGCGACGCCTGCGCCTCCCCCCTCGCTTCACTCGATTCCGGGCGCCGCGGCCGTCGCGGCCCGCGCCCCGTTCCTCCCTCACGCCGCGCGCAGCGTGCCGTCTTGCTTGATTGGGCGGCCCGTCCCCCGAAAGGCCGGCCCACCTTGGCCCGAACATCAGAATGGTTTCAGGCTAGGGATGGGTAACCCGGAGTTGCGCGTATGGGCAAGACGGGCAATCGCCCTCAGGTTGCCGCGTGCGAACACGACAACGCGACCGCAACGACACCTTGCCGGGGGGCGGGTTTTCCTGTATCGGCCCAACCTCCGGTGATCCGATGCCGGGATGCCGCAATGCCGGGCGACGAGCTTGGCCCAGCGCGCTCCGGCCGGGCGATCGGAAAACACGTTTCTGCCCGTCGATCATGCGCCGGCCCGCACCCCGTTCGAGGGAGCGGCGGTTCCGAAGGCTCTCAGGGGCCGTCTCGGGACTCCGGCGGGCGGAAGCGGCCCGTTGATACGAGCCGCCGGCGCCGTCCCCCCGGATAGGGCGGGACGAAAAGGAGCATAGATGTCCGCAGGTTTGCAAGGCGCCGCGTCGAGCCGCGAGGATTTCGCCGCCCTTCTGGAAGAGTCGTTCCGCGAGCACGAGATCACGGAAGGCTCCGTGGTCAAGGGCCGCGTGGTGGCGATCGAGAAGGACGTCGCCGTCATCGACATCGGCGCCAAGACCGAGGGCCGCGTCGCCCTCAAGGAGTTCACGGGCCCCGGCCGTGACCAGCCGATCGGCGTCGGCGACGAGGTCGAGGTCTACGTCGACCGCATCGAGAACGCGCTCGGCGAAGCCGTCATCTCGCGCGACAAGGCGCGCCGCGAGGAGAGCTGGGTCAAGCTCGAAAAGGCGTTCGAGAACAACGAGCGCGTCAGCGGCACGATCTTCAACCAGGTCAAGGGCGGCTACACCGTCGACCTCGACGGCGCCGTGGCGTTCCTGCCGCGCTCGCAGGTCGACATCCGTCCGGTCCGCGACGTCACCCCGCTGATGGGTACGCCGCAGCCGTTCCAGATCCTCAAGATGGATCGCCGCCGCGGCAACATCGTGGTGTCGCGTCGTACCGTGCTCGAGGAGAGCCGGGCCGAGCAGCGCTCCGAGCTGGTGGCCAACCTCGAAGAGGGTCAGGTCATCGACGGCGTGGTCAAGAACATCACCGAGTACGGTGCGTTCGTCGACCTCGGCGGCATCGACGGCCTGCTGCACGTCACCGACATGGCGTGGCGCCGCGTCAACCACCCGTCCGAGGTGGTCAACATCGGTCAGACCGTCAAGGTCAAGATCATCAAGATCAACCACGAGACGCACCGCATCTCGCTCGGCATCAAGCAGCTCCTGGCCGATCCGTGGGAGGGCATCGCCGCCCGCTACCCGGTCAATGCCAAGCTCAAGGGCCGCGTGACCAACATCACCGATTACGGCGCCTTCGTGGAGCTGGAGCCGGGGATCGAGGGCCTGATCCACGTCTCGGAGATGAGCTGGACCAAGAAGAACGTCCATCCGGGCAAGATCGTCTCCACCTCCCAGGAGGTCGAGGTTCAGATCCTGGAGGTCGATCCGGTCAAGCGCCGCATCTCGCTCGGCCTGAAGCAGACCCTGCAGAACCCCTGGGAGGCCTTCTCCGAGAAGCACCCGCCGGGCACCGAGGTCGAGGGCGAGGTCAAGAACAAGACCGAGTTCGGTCTGTTCATCGGCCTCGAGGGCGACGTCGACGGCATGGTCCACCTCTCGGACCTCGACTGGAACCGTCCGGGCGAGCAGGTCATCGACGAGTTCAAGAAGGGCGACGTGGTGCGCGCCCAGGTTCTCGACGTCGACGTCGAGAAGGAGCGCATCTCGCTCGGCATCAAGCAGCTCGCCGGCGACCCCTTCGCCGATGCCGGTGACGGCATCCGCAAGAACCAGGTCGTCACCTGCGAGGTGCTCGAGGTCAAGGACTCCGGGATCGAGGTCAAGATCGTCGATTCCGACCTCCAGGCCTTCATCCGCCGGGCCGATCTCGCCCGCGAGCGCAACGACCAGCGCCCCGAGCGCTTCGCCGCCGGCGAGAAGGTCGATGCCCGCGTGACGCAGTTCGACCGCAAGGCCCGCCGCGTCCAGCTCTCCATCAAGGCCCTCGAGATGGCCGAGGAGAAGGAGGCGATCGCCCAGTTCGGCTCCGCCGATTCGGGTGCCTCGCTCGGCGACATCCTCGGCGCGGCCCTGAAGGCCCGCCAGGCCGACAAGAAGTAAGGGATCCGTCCGGGCCTGCCGGCCCGGACACCCTGATCGAGATCGGACGCCCGCGCGGGGACACCCCCGCGCGGGCGTTTCCATGTCCGCCTCACCCGATCGGGGAGGGGAATGAGCCCAATCCCGCTCTTGCCGCTGCGCGACGGCCGGGGGTAGAACACCCCGGGAGCGAGATGCGCCAATGACTTGCAGGCCGCGGCCGGCGATCAGGGCGCCTCGGAGGTCAGACCAGGATACGGGCGCCGCATGGCCATCGATGCCGAACTTCTCCTCGACCGGCGGTCCCTGCGCCGCAAGCTGTCCGTCTGGCGCGCGATCGGGGTCGGCGCACTGATCGTCGCTGCCGGCGCCGTCGGCTGGCGGGCGGCCGGGGGCAGGGGGCTCTCCGCCGTCACGCCGCAGATCGCCCGCATCAGCATCGACGGCTTCATCGCCGGCAGCGAGAAGACCCGCGAGCTGATGAAGCGCGTCGGCGATTCGAGCGCCGTCTCGGGCGTCGTCGTCTCGATCAACTCGCCGGGCGGCACCACCACCGGCTCGGAGGAACTCTTCCGCAACCTCCGCGCGCTCGCCGAAAAGAAGCCGATCGTCGCCTTCGTCGACGGCACGGCGGCGTCCGGTGCCTACATCACGGCGATCGCCGCCGACCACATCGTCGCCCGCGAGACCTCGCTCGTCGGCTCGATCGGCGTGCTGTTCCAGTATCCCGAGGTGTCCGGCCTCCTCGACAAGGTCGGCGTGAAGGTCGACGAGGTGAAGTCCTCGCCGCTCAAGGCCGAGCCGAGCGGCTTCCACCCGACCCCGCCGGAGGCCCGGGCCGCCCTCCAGGCGATCGTCGGCGACACCTACGGCTGGTTCAAGGACCTGGTGGCCGAGCGCCGCAAGATGAACCCCGACCAGATCAAGACGGTCGCCGACGGGCGGGTGTTCAGCGGCCGCCAGAGCGTGCCGCTCGGCCTGATCGACGAGACCGGCGGCGAGCGCCAGGCCATCGCCTGGCTCGAGCGCGAGAAGGGCGTGGCCAAGAACCTGCCGGTGCGGGACTGGAAGCCGCGCTCCGACACCCGTTTCGGCCTGTTCTCGGCCGCGGCCGCCGGCGCAGGCCTCCTCGGCTACGACGACCTCGCTGCGCGGCTGCGGCAGGCCGGAGAGGAGACGGCGAGCCTGACGCAGGGCGGCCTGCTGGCGGTCTGGCGACCGTAAGATCCGATCCCGCGCGCCTTCCGGCCAGCCCCGCCTCTCCCGAGACCGTACCGCCCATGATCAAGTCCGAGCTGGTGCTCAAGATCGCCGAACAGAACCCGCACCTGTATCAGCGCGACGTCGAGAACATCGTCAACGCCATCCTGGACACGATCGCGGATGCGCTCGCCCGGGGCGACCGGGTCGAGCTGCGCGGCTTCGGCGCCTTCTCGGTCAAGCGCCGGGAGGCGCGCCGCGGCCGCAACCCGCGCACCGGCGCCGCCGTGGCGGTGGCCGAGAAGGCGATCCCGGTCTTCAAGACCGGCAAGGAGATGCGCCTGCGCCTGAACGCCGCCGGGATCGGCGCCGACGAGCCGAGCCGGGCCGAGGTCGCCGTGAGCTGACCTGACGGTCGAGGCTGACGCCGGATCGTCCTCGCGCATGGTCCCCCTGGCGCCGGCGCGCCCGCGCGTTACAACTTTGCCCTCGGGGCACCGTCCGGCGGCCCCGATTCCCTCCGCATCACCGACGAAAGACCGGGTTTCCCGATGATCCGCTTCCTCAAGGGCCTGATCCTGCTGCCCATCGCGATCGTGGTCGTGCTGCTGGCGGTGGCCAACCGCCAACCGGTGATGCTGTCCTTCGATCCCTTCACCGACGGGACGCCGGCCTTCAGCCTGCAGCTGCCGCTTTACGCGCTGATCTTCGCCGCGGTGGCGCTCGGCGTCGTCGTGGGCGGCGTCGGCTCCTGGCTCGGGCAGGGCGACAACCGCCGCGACCGCCGTGCCAAAGGCCGCGAGCTCAACCGCCTGCGTCACGAGACCGAGCGCCTGCGCCAGAACGTCGCCGCGACCACCCCGACCATCGGCCGCACGGCACTGCCGGCCCCAGCCCATCGCGCCTGATCATGCGGTCGATCGGCGCGGACGAGATCGACGCCGCCCTCACGCCGGACCGGATGATCGACGCGCTGGCCACGGCCTTCCGGGCCGGCGCGACGGCCCCGACCCGGCATCACCACGCGATCGAGACCGCGCCGGACGGCGCCTCGCTGCTGCTGATGCCGGCCTGGACCGCCGATTACGTCGGGGTGAAGATCCTGACGCTGTTCCCGGGCAACCCGGCCAGGGGCCTCGACACGATCCAGGGCGGGGTGCTGCTCTGCGACGGCCGCGACGGCCGGCCTCTGGCGCTCCTCGACGGCGCCCGCCTGACCCTGTGGCGCACCGCCGCCGCCTCGGCGCTGGCCGCCCGCCACCTCGCCCGGGGTGATGCCGCCCAGATGGTGATGGTGGGTTCCGGCGCGCTGGCCCCGGCCCTGATCCGCGCCCATGCCGCCGTGCGGCCGATCCGCGACGTCGCGATCTGGAACCGCCGGCGCGAGGGCGCCGAACGGCTCGCCGCATCGCTCGCGGCCGAGGGCATCCCCGCCCGTCCGGTCACCGACCTGGCGGCGGCCGTGGGAGAGGCGGACCTCGTTTCCTGCGCCACCCTCTCGACCGCACCGCTGGTGCGGGGCGCTTGGCTGCGGCCCGGCACCCATCTCGACCTCGTCGGCGCCTTCACGCCGGCGATGCGCGAGGCCGACGACGCCGCGCTCCTGCGCGGACCGGTCTACGTCGACACCCCGGACGCCCTCGGGAAGGGCGGTGACGTGGCGGTGGCGATCCAGTCCGGCGCGCTCGCGCCCGCGGCGATCGCGGGCGATCTCGCAGCCTTGTGCCGGGGCGAGGCGCCCGGGCGGCGGAGCCCCGACGAGATCACGGTGTTCAAGTCGGTCGGCGCCGCGATCGAGGATCTCGCCGCCGCGGCCGCAGTGTGGGAGAGCCTGGCGCAACGGTCCTGAGCGAGAAGGCCCGGGCGGCCTCTCGCCCCCACGCGGCACGTGCGAGCGGACGCGGATCGGCCTATATGGAGCGGATGTCGCCCGCTCCCGCCCATTCCTGTCTCGTCAAGATCTGCGGCCTCAGCACGCCGGAGACGCTGGAGGCGGCCATCGCCGCCGGTGCCGACCAGATCGGCCTCGTCCATTTTCCCAGGAGCCCGCGCCACGTCGACCTCGTCCGCGGCGCCGCCCTGTCGCTTCAGGCCCGGGGGAGGGCCGAGCGCGTCGCCCTCCTGGTCGATCCCGACGACGCCCTCGTCGACGCGGTGATCGCGGCCCTCAGCCCCGACTGGCTGCAGCTGCACGGCCGCGAGAGCCCGGAGCGGGTGGCGGCCCTGCGTGCGCGCACCGGGCGCCCGGTGATGAAGGCGCTCGGCATCGCCACCGCCGACGATCTCGCCGGGGTCCTCCGCTACGCGGCGAGCGCCGATCGGCTGCTCTACGACGCCAAGCCCGGCCCCGGCGCCATCCTGCCGGGCGGCAACGGCCACGCCTTCGACTGGTCGCTGCTCGAGGATGCCGGCCGCGACACCCCGTTCATGCTCTCCGGCGGCCTGACGCCGGAGACCGTCGCCGAGGCCGTGGCGATCACCGCCGCGCAGGCGGTCGACGTGTCGTCGGGCGTCGAGAGCGCCCCAGGCCGCAAGGACCCGGACCGCATCGCCGCCTTCCTGGCGGCCGCCAGAGCGGCCGCAGGCGTCGCAAGGGCGGCCGCGGGCGCCCCCGGAACCGCCGCGGCGGCTGCGTCCGAACCGCAAATTGCCCCTGCGGCGCGAAGGGCGTAAGCCCCACCGACGAGGATTCCGCAAACCCTTCCAGACTTGAAGAGCTCCTGCCGTGACCGCTCCCCAGAATCCGAACTCGTTCCGCACCGGCCCCGACGAGCGCGGCCGCTTCGGCATCTTCGGCGGCCGCTTCGTGGCCGAGACCCTGATGCCGAACATCCTCGCCCTGGAGCAGGCCTACGCCGAGGCGAAGGCCGACCCGTCCTTCCAGGCCGAGATGACGAGCTATCTCACCCATTATGTCGGCCGGCCGAGCCCGCTCTACTTCGCCGAGCGGCTGTCCGAGCACCTCGGCGGCGCGAAGATCTATTTCAAGCGCGAGGAGCTGAATCACACCGGCTCGCACAAGGTCAACAACGTGCTGGGGCAGATCCTGCTCGCCCGGCGCATGGGCAAGCCGCGGATCATCGCCGAGACGGGGGCAGGCCAGCACGGCGTCGCGACCGCGACGCTCTGCGCCCGGTTCGGCCTGAAATGCATCGTCTACATGGGCGCGGTCGATGTCGAGCGGCAGAAGCCGAACGTGTTCCGGATGAAGATGCTCGGCGCCGAGGTGGTGCCGGTCGAATCCGGCACCCGCACCCTCAAGGACGCGATGAACGAGGCCCTGCGCGATTGGGTCACCAACGTCGCCGATACCTTCTACTGCATCGGCACGGTGGCCGGCCCGCATCCCTATCCGGCGATGGTGCGCGACTTCCAGTCGATCATCGGCATCGAGACCAAGGCGCAGATGCTGGAGCAGGAGGGCCGCCTGCCCGACTCGCTCGTCGCCTGCATCGGCGGCGGCTCGAACGCCATGGGCCTGTTCCACCCCTTCCTCGACGACCGCGAGGTCGCGATCTACGGCGTCGAGGCGGCCGGCCACGGCGTCTCGAGCGGGCTGCATGCCGCCTCGCTCACCGGCGGCAAGCCGGGCGTGCTGCACGGCAACCGCACCTACCTCTTGATGGACGGCGACGGCCAGATCGCCGACGCCCACTCGATCTCTGCCGGCCTCGATTATCCGGGCATCGGCCCGGAGCATGCCTGGCTGCACGAGATGGGCCGCGTCACCTATCTGTCGGCGACCGACAGCGAGACTCTGGAGGCGTTCCGGCTCTGCTCGCTGATGGAGGGCATCATCCCGGCCCTCGAGCCCGCCCACGCGCTCGCCAAGGTCGCGGAGCTCGCCCCCAGCCTGCCGCGCGACCATCTGATGGTCGTCAACCTCTCGGGCCGCGGCGACAAGGACATCCCGCAGGTCGCCGAGATCCTGGGCGACGCCCTCTGAGCCGGCTTAGCGCCTCGCTTTCGCGGCGAGGCGCAAAAAGGCCTGCGACGCTTCCTTGACAGGCCCGGCCGCCTCCCCCTATATCCGCGCCACCGCAGAGCCGGACACGAACCGGCCACCGCGCGGCGGAGTAGCTCAGTTGGTCAGAGCAGAGGAATCATAATCCTTGTGTCGGGGGTTCAAATCCCTCCTCCGCTACCACCCGTTTAGCCCGCTTGGTCAATGACTTAGCGGGCTTTTTCATGCCCGCTAGTCTGCCGAAACGTGTTGCGATTGCCTGCAACACGGGTGCAGGTTTTACAATGGGTTACGGCGTGGCGTAGGCTGCTCCATGCAACACGGTCGCAACACGGAAACGGGCCCGGCAGGAGCATGCGGAGCGGGCTTCGCCTCCGGTGCGTAGGCCGGTTGCGGCCCGTCCTGAGGCTTGGAGCAAGCCATGACCAAGCTCCCCATCGGAATGCTGCCCCGCGGGCTCACTCGTGAGCAGGCGGCCGAGTACTGCGGCTGCGAGACGGTGGAGGCCTTCGACGCGTGGGTTCGGCGCAAGATCGTGCCGCCCGCGATGCCTGGCACCCGGCGGTGGGACCGCAAGGCTATCGATCGGGCCCTGGACCGGCTGTCGGGCTTGCTGGCCCCTGAGGCTGCTGGGCAGTCGTGGGAGGAGTGGGCGGCCCAGCATGCGGACTGAGCGCAGGAGCACGACCGCGGCGAAGCGCTGCGCATTCGGGTACGCGGCAGCGTGCATGGGGTGAAAGCCTTGCCACAACCACCCAGAGCCCCCTCAATCCGCTTCTGGGTCGAGCCCGGCGATATCCCGGCCGAGAAGGTGGCGCGCCGGCTGCATCTGACGCCGGCGCAGTTCGACGCCGTCCGGCCGCGGCTCTTCATACGGGGCTTCCCTCGGCCCGATCCAGACACCGGCATGTACTGCCTAGAGGCGATCGACCGGTGGCGGCACCTACGCCATCCGAGCCTGTTCCCCGAGCTGGTGGCGCTGGGCGCCACGCATACGCCGACGAACCAGGCTGAGAAGCTCGACTTGGTCGAACGAGCCCGTGAAGGCGAGGAGTGGCGAAGACGGGAACGGCTGGCGTCGAGAGGGCGGGCAAAGACCCTCGGCGAGATCGATGCAGAGGCGGAGCAAAAGCGCCGGGAGGCACAAGAGCAGGTCAGGCTGTCTCGGAAGGCTGCAAGGGGCCAGGCTGGCCCCTGATGCTGGAACAGTCCTTCCTTCGTGGGCAGGTCACCCGGAGCCAACGACGATGAACACCGCCTTTCTCCTGATGGCGCAGTACGGCGGCGCAGCCGTGATCCCGATCAGCCTCGTGTGCCGGGACTACTTCTCGCACCTGACGCCCGAGAAGCTGGTTCGGAAGATCTCCACTGGCGAGATCGCCCTGCCGCTGGTTCGCATCGAGGCAAGCCAGAAGGCGGCCAAGGGCGTGCATCTGGTCGACCTGGCGCGGTGGATCGATCAGTGAGCGGAGGCCGCACGGAAGGAGTGCCGTCAGCTCTGCGGTGCCGCCTATGTGGAGAGCAGCCGCGCCGACAGGTAGGCCTCCGCGCCCGGCAAGGTGGCGAGGGATTCGTGTGTGCGCTAGCTGTGGGCTCGGGTCGAATGATCGCCCCGGTGAGCGAGCGATTAACCCTCTAAGTGCCCGGGTTCTGATGCCTCCTAAGTCGTTGTTTCTACAGCAACTTAGTGATGTAAGCTGAGGCAGGACGACGTGCGCCCCTCAACCTGAGGCTCGGCCGTCGCTTTGGGCGCCCGACTGGCCTCGGCTTTCGCCCCTGCGGTTGAGGCATGAGCCCTCGGAAGGGCTTGTCTTAGGAACCTATCAACCCCTCTGAGGTTCTATTGACAGCGTCGGGTGGGAGTGCCATCTAGGCGTCGGGATGCGGAGCAACTGCGCCGCGCCCATTCCGGGGCCCGTGCTTGGATTAGCACGGGCTTCCGCGTTTCTGGCCCTTGCGCTTGATTTTGTGCTTAACCGGGGGTGGGCGCCCTACTCAGACACTTGCTTATGTTAGCGAATGTGGCATGCATAGAGCATGCTGTTCGTGTACATAGACGACTTCGGTCACCCCGGGCCGTACTTCAATCGGACCCATCCGAAGCACAACACCAGCCCCGTTTTCGGGTACGCGGGCTTCGCTCTGCCTGAGCAGCATGTGCGCGCTTTCTCGTCTTTTTTCTTGCAACTCAAGGGCCATAATCTGTCTCATGAGGCAGCGCGGGCCGGCAAACCAATATTCAAATGGGAAAAGAAGGGCACCAATCTTTTTACAAAAAACTCAATAGACAGGTATCCTTCAGTCAGGCAAATGGCTTTCCGCCTTATGGATGAAATAAACCAGCGCGGCGGTTTTGTATTTTATCATGGAAAAGAGAAATTTCGAGAAGTCGAGAACTTAAATCCAGTTGGATTGCAGACTACAATGTTGAGTAAAGCTATTCGCAAGCTCGATAAGGCTGCATGGAGGGCTGACGCGCGGTTTGCCCTTGTTATGGATCAATCTTCGTCCAGAACTGAGTTGCTGGAGTGTGCTCAGAAGACGATGTTTGGCGAGCATCCGTGCAGAAAGATGGTAAGTCCTCCCTTTGAGGTCGAAAGCCATCTGGATCAAAATATGCAAGCTGCCGATTGGGTCGCTACTATCGTTGGCAGGATTTACGCCGCTGAATACGACCCGGAAGGCTTTCAGGGATACGAGAGTTACGATAGGTACTTTAGAGAGAGACTAGGTCGCGTCGCTCGTTTTAGCAGCTGCTCCGCACGGGGGGCGCACAATCCGCACGCGGCACGCCAGCCTCTCGCGATTGCGCATAGCGAGGCGGTGGTCGTCGAGCAGACGGTAATCGAGACGGTCGTCGAAACCCGCACCTTCAGCGTGCTGCGACCCGCCCAATCAGCAACCCGCGACAGGCCTGGGTAGGAGCAACGCGAAGCGAGGGGTGAAGCCATGGATGCCATGACCACCATCAATCTCGTCGCCGTCGCGATCCTCGCGGCGGCCGGCGGCTATGCTTACCTCCGCTGGTCGTCGTGGAAGTTCGATCGGAAGTACGGTCGCGCCACGCCCGCAGAGCCCCGACGTCACGCGGCCTCGGGCGAGTAGGGCCTACTTCTACTCGGCTCTGACTGGTCGGGCCGCCAAAACTCCCTGCTGCTGTGGCCGATTCGCACTCGCCAGAGCCGTGTGACACAGGCACTTCCGGTTGCATGACTGGGGGAAGTCACATGGCACGGATCATCCGCAAAGAGACGCGAAAGCGCGGGTTCTTCGGCAAGCTCTTCAAGGGCGCTTTCATCGGCTTCAATCTACTGATGACGCTGTGGCTTGTCGGTTATCTTATAGACGTCATCCCGAAAATTGAGCAATCTGCGTCAAGCGCTGCAAAGACAGGCGGTCAGATTGGCGTATTATTCGGCGTCGGATTGCTTTGCGTGTTCTGGATTGCTGGCGCACTCATCCTCGGCCTCTTCACGATGATGACGCGGGGCTCGGTCACCGTGATAGAGGAGCGGGTCGAGTAGGCCCGCCCCGAAGTGCGAACCCTACGCCTGAGGCTCACGCATCCTCCGGCCAGCGGCGCAGCACCTTGGTCGTGATGCTGTCGCGCAGGAATTTGGTCACCTTGCAGGAGCTGCCGACGCCCGAACCGGGCATCAGTCGCTGCGCGTCGATGATGGCGTCCGCATCAGCGTGCGGGACGAAGGGCAAGGCTGAATCGGTGACGTCTCAGCCCAAGCGCTCGTCCAGCATGCCGCGGAATGAGTTGCAGAATGGCCTCATACCACCGTCTGCCTAGCTCATAAGATAAGATTTGGGCACGAACTTCCATCGATCACATCATGCAAGGTTCGCCCAATTTTCCATTGACAATCCGAAATATCTACAAACGAATCGATAGCTTCGGCTCTGGGTGAATTGTTAAAATATGCCTGCATCGCACCTTGCGGTCTTCAAAGACCGAGCGGGTACCAAAGCATGCAGCCTCGCAATCCATTCGAAGCCGACTGGCTGATTCGCTCCGCTGAAGAAGAGGCAGCACGCGCCGAGCGTTGGGCCGCGGTGGCGCAGCAGCAGGCAGCCTACCAGTCTGCCATGGCGAGGGCGCACGCGGCGGATGCTGCTGGGCTGCGGGCCTTGTGGACCTTCGAGACAATCCTGGCGCCGAAGCCAGCAGACCACTCGGTTCAGCCGGTGCCGGTGATGGATGAACCGCAGCCCCGGGCTACGCCGGAACCGACAGTGCTGCCGACATGCGAGTTTTGTGGAAAGCCGACACGCATCTGGCAGGGCAAGCCACAAAGGTTTTGCAGCTGGTCAAAGACTGAAATTGGCTCCTCTTGTGCGCATCGTTCTAGGGAGCGGCGACTCGCTAATATAAGGAGAGAAAAAAGACTAAAATTAAGTAGTATGGCAGTTGAAGTCGCATCGTCAGAAAATGACTCTGATGCTAATGCTGTCTCGGTTTATCCAGAAGCACCCAAATGCCAGCACTGCGGAAAAACGACCCGCCTTTGGAGGGGGAAGCCCCAGAAATTCTGCTCGCCCATCAATGGAAAAACAGTTTCAATTTGTGCTTCTGCATTTCATAATCGCGACAGTCGGCCGAGGTCCCGCAGCAGGGCTGCGCGGCCCAAGCACCCTACGAAGCAGAGCGCCCCTGTACGTCCAAGTGGATCTGTATTTTCTACTGCGTCGCCTCATGCAGAAGGCCATGCGCTACTTGCTTCTGTCACTCAGGCAGTCCCGCACCATCTGCCCGACGACCTGCGAAAAGAAATTATCAGTGAAACGGCTCTGCTTGTTCTTGAGGGGACTGAGCTGTCCCAAGCTGTCGCCCAGGCTTCGAAGAGTGTCCGCAAGAATGCTGCCCCACTCCGCTACACCAAGCAGATAGATGATTGCTTCTGGCTCGCAGCTGAAGCGCCAGAATGAGAATTAAAATCTCAAGTAACTGGTAAAGCAGGCGGGGAATTTAGTAGCTGACGCTCGCCCGCCCGTCATATTCCATCCTGCCGCCCGCCCCGCGCCACCTCGATCATCATCTCGTCCGGGAGCTGCCGCTGAAGCTGCAGAGCCTCCTCGGCCGGCGCCTCGAGCCAGGTGCGCCACTCCTCCGCGGTGGTGAGCAGCACCGGCATTGCCTTGGGATGAACCGGCCCGACCACGCCGTTCGCCTCCGTAGTCAGAAACGAGAACAGCCTGTGCTCCTCCTCGACGGGCTCGTCCCGCTTCGGCCCGCGCACGCCCTTCCAGGGCCGCCAGATCCCCGCGAAGGCGAACAGCGGCCGGCTCTCGTCGAGAGCGAACCACACCGGCGTCTTACGGGGCTTCGTGTCGGCGTATTCGCTGAACGAGGTGACCGGCACCAGGCAGCGGTGCGCCGGCTTGAGCCAGGGCCGCCAGTAGGGCGAGGCGACGTTGCGCACGTTGGTGACCGGTTGCGTCCCAACCTTCGGCGGCGGCGGGAATCCCCAGCGCATCATCGTCAGTACCCGCTCGCCGTCGGCGATCTGGACGATGGGCGCCATCTGGTCGGGGAAGATCCCGGGCAGCGGCGGCAGGTTGCCGGCTTCGTCGCGATCGACTGCGAAGGTGCGCCGGATCTCGTCCTGAGAACGGGCGGAGCTGTAGAGGTTGCACATGGCCGGGATCGTAGCCGAACGTGCCCAGCCGGTCCCGTGTAGCGGTGCTGATCGTCTCTGGGGTTTCAAACCGCCGCTTTCGGCCCATAGCGGCGGCTTTGCCGCGAATGTGCAGCCGATCTCACTGAACGGCTGCACTCACCATCGGCACCTCGCTCAACCGCGTCGTGAACCATGGCGACTGCGTGCTACGTTGCGCTAGAATAAAACCTTGAATTGTATTTACCTAATGCGAAAGGATATTGACTTCTGTCATTTTTGCTCCAGCGCAGTCGGCAATCTCATCGTACTCAGGTCCACGCCGGCCAAATCGGGAGCTAACACGAATAATAAATATTTATCGGGCTTTCTCTGCGAACATGCCGAAGAGCACGCTGCGCAGTAACCTGGATAGACAGCCATGAATTTTGCTCGTGACGCCAATATTCTACTAAAGATTGAATTACCTTTCGCGGTTATGATTGCGATCGGGGCTGGTCTCATCGCCTATTCCGAGGCGGTCATGAAGGATTTATCGCGGCAGACGGCGCGGATTGCCGACGTTCAGGCCGCACGCCTGGATGCGGTCGTCCATGTGCGCGGTGGCATCACCGAGGCCACGGTCATGGACCGCAATATGCTACTCGAGAGCGATCCGCAGATACAGGCTCGGTTCAAGACACGCCAGCAGGCGGGCATGGTTGAAGCACGCGAGGCCATCGAACGCCTCGTCGCCCTATCGGACACGCCGGAGCGACGCGCCTTCAACGAAGCCTTTCGCCGGGACGTCGATAGCTTCTTTGCGACCCTCGATCGCGTGTCCGAGCTCATGCTGCGCCATCAGCGCGATGAGGCTTTCGGATCGCCCGCGATGTCGGTATCCCCGCTCGCCTCAAGCTGAATGAATGGATGGTCGAGCGATCCACAGCCCAAGCCAAGGAGTTGGCTGTCGCCAAGGAACGCTCGGCTGCGAATGCTACGGATAGCACGCGCACACTGATCATCTTCTCGCTCGCCGGGCTGGCAGCCGCGCTCGTCCTCGCCAGCACGATCGTCGTGTTCGCGATCACCCGTCCGCTGGCCAGTCTGGTGGACGTGCTGCAACGGATGGCACAAGGCGAGATCGATACCGAGATCAAGGAGGCCGCGCGCGGTGACGAGATCGGCGCCGTCGGCCGGGCGGTCGAAGGCATCAAGGCGATGGTCGCCCGCAAGGCTGCCGAGGAGGCCGAGGTGAAGCAGCGTGCCGACGAAGCGGCTGTGGCCGCGCGCAAACGCGCGATGACGGAAATGGCCGACGGCTTCGAGGCGGCAGTGGGTGGCATCGTCGGCCAGGTCTCGGCCTCGGCGACCGAGTTGCGAGCCACCGCCCAGATGATGACAGCCACTGCGACGCAGACCGCCGCGCAATCCACCGCTGTCGCGGCCGCTGCCGAGGAGGCCTCTTCGAATGTCGGCACCGTCGCGGCGGCGGCCGAGGAACTCGGCGCCTCGGTGCAGGAGATCGGCCGCCAGGTCGACGGCTCGGCCCGGCTCGCTCAGACTGCAGTGGCGGAAGCAGGACAGACCGCGCATCAGGTGCGGGCGCTGACGGAGGCCACCGCCCGCATCGGCGACGTGGTCGGGCTGATCTCCTCCATCGCGGCACAGACCAACCTGCTCGCACTCAACGCCACCATCGAGGCAGCCCGTGCCGGTGCGGCCGGCCGCGGCTTCGCGGTGGTCGCGGCGGAAGTCAAGGAATTGGCTGGCCAGACCGCACGGGCGACGGAGGAAATCACCAGCCAGATCGCGGCGATCCAGGCCACGACGGGCCAGGCGGCCGGTGCGATCAACCAGATCACAGCACGGATCGAGGAGATCTCCGGTGTGACGACCTCGATCGCCGCGGCAGTGGAGGAGCAGGGTGCGGCGACCCAGGAGATCGTGCGCAATGTCAGCCAGGCGGCGTCGGGCACCGGCGAGGTAACGGGCAACATTGCCGGAGTGGCGAGTGCGGCGGAGGACACCGGAGCGGCGGCGAGCCAAGTTCTTGTCTCGGCCTCCGAGCTGTCGCGCCAGTCCGAGCACCTCGCGACGCAGGTGGCGCGCTTTCTCGATACGGTGCGAGCGGCCTGAGCGGTTCGTTTGGGTGGTGACGGTGCGCCCAGCGGTCATTGCATGTGGACACGCTCGGCACCTCGCTCAGCCGCGTCGTGAATCGGGATGAGCGCATCGCGAACTTCGTCGACCAGGTGCGCTTCTCAACAAGCCCCGCCCGCACAACAGCGCCACGCTGACGACAAGGACGATAGGGAGACAGCGCCGCTCAGCCCTCAGGGGTTGGCTATTGTTACAGGCGCACAGGCTGGTCCCGCGGCGGCCCGACACCGGCCGGCACGGGAATGGTAGACGAGCTATAGCTCGAGTTAACGGTCAGTCGCGCATTCCCCTCCGTCCGAATGTGGCGCGCGACGATGACCGTCCAGGCCGACTGATCGGCGACTTTGTTGTTGCCTTTGACCGTGAGGTCAGCATTGGGAAAATAGATTGTGCCGAGAAGCTTGCGGGCATTGTTGGTCGAAATCTCGACCTTGCCGGTGTAGCTGCGATCCGTGATCAGGACGAAGCCGGCATAGGGCCCGCTCTTGCGGCCCTCCAGCTGGAGCACGGAATTCGCCGTGAACTGCGCGGTTTCCAGCCCCTTGAGTATGACGACGACGTCGCTGCCGGTGATCGAGGTCTGCCCGCCGATGCTGAGGCTCGGCCCAACGAAGTAATGCTCGCCGGGCTCTAGAACGATCGTGGCGTTGCCGAGCAGCGAGATGCCACCGCAATGGACGCCCGGCTTGAGATAGGTGGTGCCGCCTCCGATGCTGACAAAGGTCGGGCCGCAGAGCAGGGGCACGCGGATCGCGAGGTTCGCGAAGGGGTCTGTGATGGGGGGCGCATCCGTGATCGGCGCGGGGAGGATCGCCCCCGAGGCGCTCCCGGACGCTCGCGCTTCCCCGGCCGAGAGGGCAGCTGCCCGCGCTACCGTCAGGTTGGCGTTGCTCTGAACCACGCAATCCCTGGCCGAGATCTCGGAACTGTCGGTCACGGTCACGCTGTCCTGGTTGTCGGCGTGCGAGCCCAGGACGCAGAGCGGCTTGCGGGCCGTACGGATGGCGGTGGCCGTCGCGGCGAGGCTCCAGCCCCCGGGCGGCAGAAGGCTGCCGAAGAACGAGGCGCGGTGCGCCGCCAGGCTGACCGTAACCGTGCGGGCTGCGGCGTTGACTGCGGCAGTCGAGGCGATGGTCCAGCGCAGGCGTAAGGGCGCCGCCATGGTATCAGCATAGAGACGCGCGCGCTCCATCGTGGCCGTCGACTGATCGACGCCGAACTCGCCGGCGCCCTGGATTGCCGCGGCGTCGACGTAGCTCTGAAGCTTCGACTTCGCGAGCATCACTTCGGCCAACTCGGCCACGCCCACCGCCCCCATGGCCAGGATCGGCAGGAGGAGACTGAACAGCACGACGATCGTGCTGCGCTCGCATTGTAAGATCTGCCGGAACGGCGGGCGGGCGATACGCATAGAACTGCTTTGGTGATAACGGTAGAATGAGCAGTATGCACGCAGTGATTAGTTCTGCTTGCAGCCTACAAATTCAATGTTTCTTCTATGCCATAAGAATATAAGCTCAGGCTGAAACGTCGATAGGGTCTGACAAGTAACTTCACGAAGGCGGTTAATGGTTTTCACGCCGCCTGCTGCGGTCGGTCGCGGAGCTGAGAGCGCGACGATCCTCGGCCAGTTTGGCGACGTGCCGGAGGATTTTGCCGAGCAGGCGAGCGGCTGAGGCGGTCGCGACTGACCTCGTCGCCCGGACGGTTCCCGTCCCCCACTCGGCCTTTGACCGCAGCCTCCTCTCCACCCACCGGTCCAGCAGCCAGTGCGGCACGGTCAGCGCGGCGAGAAGTTGGAGCGTCAGGGCGAGCAGGCGCTCGACGCTGTTCGCCTGCGGGTAGGTCGGCCACAGGAGAAGGCCGATCAGCAGCGTCAGCCCGAAGATCGGAAGCGCGAGCACGACCGCCCGGCCCATGCCGTCGACCGCCGGCGCCCGGGACGGGTCGTCGGCGAGCGCCCGCATGTGCCGCGGCGCATGCAGGCAGACGAAGTAGAGCCCGAAGGCGCTGAGCGGCGGCAGGATCAGGAAGGCCAGGCTCAAGCCTGCGAGCTCGGCGAGGGTCCCGAACGGGGGACGGCGCAGGCAGAGCCAGGCGGAGGCGAGGACGAGCCAAGCCCAGGCAAGCACAGTCCACCATTCCGGCAGGACCGGCATCGCCGTGTGCGTCACCACCGAGAAGATCCGGGCGGTCTCATCTGGCCGTATCAGGGCTGGCAGGGCGATCGGGAGGCCGCCGCGCACAAAGGCCTCGGCCGGCCGGCCGGGCCCGGCATCCTCGCTGCCAAAATGCAGCACCGACAGGGCGAGGAAGCCCGCAAGCGTGAGATCCGGCGCCAGCCGCCAGACGATCAGGACCGCAGCCGTCAGCGCGAGATAGGGAGCGGCGAAGATCGGGAACCAGGCCCGGCCGAAGCGCGGCTTCAGGAAGGGTTTCGCCACCTCGCCGTCGAGGGCGCCGTGCGGCACGCCGAGGCCGATCACCAGGGCAAGCACCGCTGCCCAACCGGCTTCCCGCGGCAACATAGCCGTAGCGGCAAGGACAGCCGCGCCGGCGGGAAGCAGACAGGACGCCGCTCCCCGGGACAGGCCCGGCCATTGATCGGGGACGTGAACCATCCGCGCGCCGGCCGGCGCCGGGATCGGGGCGGGCCGGCGCGCCACGCCTACTCTGCCGCCGCGAGATGGGGCCGCGCGGTAATCGTCACCTTGCCTTCCGCCAGATCGCGGTCGACGCGCTTGGCGGTCTGGACCGTCGCCATCAGGCCGTAGACGACCTTCGCGGTGAGATCGAGCACCGCGATGATGCCGAGGCCGAGCGCCGGCCCGAGCAGGCCGAGGCCGTCATCGCCCAGCAGCAGCACGATCGGGTAGGCGAGCCAGACCACGGACAGGAACAGGGCGTTGCGCATGAACGAGGCGCGGACGTCGTCGCGCTCGCGGGCGTTCTCCTCGCGCAGCTGGACGAAGATCCCGTAATAGACCCCCAGGAAGGCGCCGCAGGAGATCGCGAACCAGGTCCATTTCAGCCACGCCACCTGGGACAGGCCGAACACGAAGGCGGTGACGATCATGATCAGGTCGGAGCCGATCATGCCCCAGACGATCGCCGGACGGCGCATGCCGCTATGCATTGCGGTGTTCGCGAGCCCGAGCAGCAGCAGCGGTGTGGTGAACGACCAGTCGATGTAGCGGGCGAAGTAGAACGCCCGGGTCGCTGTGCCGGCATCCGGCCCGGCCGGCAGCGCGATGCTCCCTTGCCCCGAGGCCATCGCCAGGTACGAGCAGGCGGCGATAATCGGCACCAAGCCGTGGATGATGGTATCGGCCTCCTCGGCATGGGTGCGGCGTTTGCCGATGAACAGGATGAGGGCGGCGCCCACGCTCATGCCGGCAAAGCCGAGCCAGAGCCAGAACTGAGGGGTCATCGGATGATCCGTGTCTCGTCGTCGGGATTATCGCGACGGCCCGAACGTGCAGCCGCGAGGCGCCGGACAACCGGATACTCGGCGGCAGGTTCCGCTGGGGTAGCCCCCATGCACGGCCGCTTGCCTTGCGGTGCGCCGCTGACGGAAGGCCACGCACCCAGGACTGGGAGCTATCGAAGATCAGGCGGGGGCGCCCCGCCTGCACGGCGGCCCCGGGAGCGATCGGCTGCACCTGATGGCACGCGCGAGCGGCGTCGATTTGGGTGGCTGAGTGATAGCCCATGGCGGCGTGTAGCCCGGAAATAAAAAAGCCCCGCTCGGCGGCTGCCGGCGGGGCTGAAGGCGGGGTCTCGGGTCCAAATGAAGATCCGCCGGCTAACGGCCTAGCAGAGGGGCGGGTTCCAACCGGTCAGTCGTGGTCGTGGTGGCGAACCGACTTCCGGTTGATGCTGTGCAGCAGATCAGTCTCCGCGGTCAGCTGTTTCGGGCGGAACTCAGCGTTGGTCCCGCGCCAGTGTCACCTCGATTGCGGCGGCGAGGTCGGCCTCCGGCATCGCCTGCCAATCCTCGGCCGGGGACAGCCGCACCGAATGCGCCCCGCCCGACGGCGTGCAGACCACCGCCCGGCGCCCCTCGCCGGCGAGCTTGTCCTTCGCCGCCTCCGGCATGTCGGCGAGCGCCTCGATGCAGGTCCAGGCGGTGCCATCCCGGGTGGTCACGTCTCGCTGTTCGCTCATGGTGTCGGTGTCGCTCCGGTGAGAGTGAGGGCGGCCTGCGCGAGGAGGCGCGCCACGGTGCCAGGATCGGCGTAGGCGACGTGGATGCGCACAAGCGGGCGCCCGCCCGCGGCTGGCTCCACCGAGAAAGTCCGGGGTTCGGCCGCAACCAGCATGTCCCGCTCGTCCTCCTCGATCGGCACGACCAGCGACACCCCATGCTCCGCCAGCCAGGCGAGCCGCCGCTGGCCGACCCGGAAGACCGGCCCGGCGGCACTCGCATGCTCCGTGACGCCCGGCAGGGTGCCGGCCGCCCGACGGGCAACCTCGAACCAGACCGAGGGCTTCCGGGGTGGCGTTTCACGGCGCGGGCGGTCGCGTCTCCTCATCCCCCCTCAACGCCGGCCGACGGGACCTGGGCCAGGCGGAGGATGTTGCCTCTCGATCCTGAAGGGAGGCGCGCACGATGTCGGATACCCGAACTGCCCTGGTCGCCGGCGCCAACGGCATCATCGGCAAAGCGCTGATGGAAACGCTCGCCGCGGCGCCCGGCTGGCGGGCCCGCGCCTTGTCCCGTCGCCCGCACGGCTCGCCCGGAGCGGTGGCGGTCGACCTCACCGACGCGGCAGCGACTCGCGCCGCCCTCGCTGAGACCCGCGATGTCACCCACCTGTTCTACGCCGCCCTCGCGCCGCAGCCGAACCTGGCGGACGAGGACACGGTGAACGGCGCGATGCTCTGCCACCTCCTCGACGGGTTGGAAGCCGCCGGCGCGCCGCTCGAGCGGGTGGTGCTCTACCAGGGCGCGAAGGTCTACGGCGTCCATCTCGGGCCGGTGCCGTCGCCGTTCTACGAGGACGAGAACCCGCGCCACATCGGGCCGAACTTCTACTTCACGCAGGAGGACGAGCTGCGCGCCCGCGCCGCCCGCGGTGGTGCGAACTTCGCGATCCTGCGGCCGGACGTGGTGGTGGGGGACGCAGCGGGCAACGCCATGAACATCGCCATGGTGATCGGCGCCTACGCCGCCTTGTGCCGGGCGGAGGGCGCGGCCTTCCGCTTTCCCGGACCGGCCCACGTCTATGACGGGGTCTTCGCCCAGGTGACCGAGGCCGGGGCGCTGGCACGCGCAAGCCTGTGGGCCGCTACCGCCGAGGCGGCGCGGGGCGAGGCGTTCAACTACGTCCATGAGCCGTTCCGCTGGCGCCGGGTCTGGGAGAAGCTCACCGCCGCCCTGGATTTGCCGCCCGGCCCGCCGGTGCCGCTGCGCCTCGCGAGCCACATGGCCGACAAGGCACCAACCTGGGACCGCCTCGTCGCCGAGCAGGGGCTTGTCGAGACACCCTACGAGCGCGCCGTCGGCTGGTCCTTCGGCGATTTCGTGTTCCACAGCGACTTCGATCTCGTCTCCGATATGGGCAAGATCCGCCGCCGCGGCTTCACCGAGACGGTCGACAGCGTCGAGGCGCTGATTGCGGCGATTCAGCGCCTGCAGGAGGCGAAGGTGTTGCCGCGGTAAGCCGGAAGCCGTCCAGGCGGCGTGATCTCAGAACCCGAGATCGTCCTGCCGGATCTCCGATCGGGGATCGATGCCGCGGCTTCGCAGCGACTCAGCTGCCCGCCGGTCCGCCACCGTCTTCTCAGGGGCCTTCCGGCGCCGGCCGCCAGTGCTTCGTGTCCTGGCCTGCGGCGTGGCTCGGCACTTCTCATAGGCTGGCCGTACCTACCGGTCACCATCGCCGCTGCCGGCCGGCGCCTGACGATCCTCCCGCGGCTGCGGCTCGTCGAGCAGCGCGCTCCACCGCGCCACCTCGCGGCCGATGAGGTCTCGACGACGCTCGCCTTTTTCACCAGCCTGCCGTCTCGGCGTGCCCGATGGCCAGTGCCGCGGCGCTCATCGCCGCTCCCGCCGCCACTCTCTCGCCCTGCCAGCGCCCGCGGCCGTTGCCGACCCGATCCTCTCGGCGATCCGAACGCACCGAGGCGCCTGAGCGCTCTTCCATATCGCGTCCGACGACGGGGCGGCTGCGGCTAATGGAAGCCGGACACGAGGCCTCGATGCGGCTCCTCGGCACTGCCTGCGCCTCCCAGGCGCGGCGCGCACGCCCTGATCGCGCACCTTCGCTGGTACGTGGCGGAGGAAGGCACGAACCTGCTGACCAGTGGCATCGGCGGCTGCGAGCGCGGCGACCTCGTGCATGCCCGTCTCGCCGACCTCGTGCTGTTCGTCCCGGAGGCCTCGCCGGACAGCCCCAGCATGGTGTCGAAGGGATCGGATGGCGCGTCGGTCCGAAAGTCGAGTTCGAGCAATCCGGCTTCCTCCAGCGCCTCGATGTCGGGCAGATCGCGCAGTGAAGCGACGCTAAACCAGGCGAGGAACACCGGGGTGGTCACATACGTCAGCGGTGCGCCGGGTTCCAGCGAGCGCGGCCCGACGCTCAGGAGGTCGAGCCGCTTGAGCCTCGCGATCTGCCCGACATCGAGGCGTTGGAGGAAGCCGGATTGCTCGAACTCGACTTTCGGACCGACGCGCCATCCGCTCCCTTCGATGGCATGCTGGGGGTGCGAGGCGAAGCGGCCTGACACAAGCCCATGCAAGTCGGCCGGCGCCCCTCATACTGCTCGCACCGATCGACAACGCCCCTCCCGCCGAGTCCGATGCACGCTATCATGCTCGCGTCGGCGAGCAGGCCAGGCCGCCTGACCCGGAGCAACAAGCCTTCGAAAAATCCGGATCGGCTCAATGGTGGCCCTGTCCGACAGCCAGAACCGTGACACCCAGTGCGACAATTCCGATGCCGACGAGCAGTGTGGCGTTGAGAGGCTCGCCGTAGAGCCAAGCCCCACCGAGCGCGGCCCCCACCATGCCGACGCCGGCCCAGATCGCGTAGACGACGCCGATCGGCAGCATATCCATGCTGGTCGACATCAGCCACAGGGCGGTCCCATAACCGACGGCGACGATCACGCTCGGAACCGGTTTCGTGAAACCATCCGCGGCCTTGAGGGCGAGGGTCGCCGTCACCTCGGCGCTGATCGCGAGACCGAGGATGAGGAAAGCGTTCATGACAACCTGGACTTCCCTGTCGAAAGGTGGCGCCCGACCGGGGCATCCTCACGCAGCGGTTTTCCCGCCGAAGCCGTGAACATTTTCACGCGGCGGACCGGCAGCGGCTCCGCGGTCCACAGTTTTTGCCCGGCCACCCGAGAGCTTGGGTCCTGCATCACGAAGCGTCTTCCTGTGGCCGGGCAATCCTCAGCCTATCAAGACAATCTTCAGGGTCGGTCGCGACAACACTGGCACATGTCTCCGTTGCCGACCATGCCCGTACCCCCGATCCGCAAAAGACCCGCCCGCCGGTGGCGCACCTACGCCGCGATCGGCGTCGGGCTTGTGGCGGGCTCCGCCTGGGCCGCCACCCGCGCGATCGGCGTCCCCGATCCCATCACCCTCGCGGCCCTGGCGGTCATCGAGCCGTCGGTGGTCGGCACATGGTTCCCGAGCCGCACCGTGCCGGCGCCGGCAAAGGCCCGTGCCTTGCCGTTCGAGCCGCGCCCGATCCTCAATCGCGTCGCGTGGAAGGGGCGCGAGGTGCCGCTCGCCACGATGCTGGCGGCGACGCACACCAACGCCTTCCTCGTGGTGCAGGACAACGTGCTGATCCACGAGTGGTATCGTCCCGGAACCGGACCGGCGACGCTGTTCCCGTCATGGTCGGTGGCGAAGTCCGTCGTGTCGCTGCTGGCCGGGGCGGCGATGGCGCAGGGCAAGCTCTCCGAGACCGATCGGGTGTCGGACCTCCTGCCCGAATTGCAATCCAAGGCGGTGTTCGGAAAGATCACCGTGCGCGACCTCCTCGACATGGCGAGCGGTCTCGCCGTCCCGGAGAACTACGATCCGTTCCGTCCCCTCACCGGTACGGCCGGGATGTACCTGACCCGCGACATCCCGGCCTTCGTGAAGGATCACGCGCATCTCGCGTTCAAGCCGGGCAGCAAGGGCCGCTACCGCAGCATCGACACCGAGGTGCTCGGCCTGATCCTGGCACGGATCGAGGGCAAGCCCCTGGCGGATCTGCTCTCGGAACGGATTTGGAAGCCGATGGGGGCCGAGGCCGATGCGACCTGGAACCTCGACCGTCCCGGCGGGAACGAGAAGGCGTTCTGCTGCATCAACGCCACGGCGCGGGACTTCGCTCGCTTGGGGCTCCTCGTGACCGACCAGGGGCGCGCAGGCGGCACCCGCATCATTCCCGCGCGCTGGATCGAGCGGATCGGGACGCCGGCCCGCCGCGCGGTGGACGGCTGGCAATATTCCGCTCAATGGTGGCACGCGCCCGGCGGCGATGACGGCGACATCTCGGCGATCGGCGTCTACGGGCAATACGTCTACGTCAACCACCAGACGGGCACGGTTATCGTGAAGCTCAGCGATCACGGTGCCGAGCAGGACGAGACCGATACCCTCGCGGTGATGCAGGCCATCGCGGCCAATCTCGAGACCAAACGGCCCTGAGCCGACCGTGGCGTGAGGCTTCTCGGCGGGGCGGAGGCGGCCTCCCAACCCTCTTCATGCGTCGGTCGGCGCCGCACTCGGTGCGGGCCGGCGCCTCACGACCCAGTAGAGTCAGACCATCGGTCCGACTCGAAGGTGGCGGACTAGGAGGTTGCGGACGAGGCGGCGCCCGACCGCCTTCCAGGCGGTGGCCGGCGCCGGTGAGACTGGATCGAGGAGCGCGCCCAAGGCGCGGCTGTAATCCAGGACCAGGCCCGGCGTCCACGTCATCCCGGCAGCGCCGTTCCGCAACAAGGCGGCGGCCCAGTATTCGGGGGTCGTCAGGGCCCGGGCCAAGCGTCGCCAGGGAGTACCGGCCCGCGCGAAGGCGCCCTCCACCGCCGCATCCAGCGCGCTCGCCACCGTGGTGGAACAGTTGCGGCTGATGAAGTTGTAGGTGGAATCGTGGCGATAGGCGTCCCAGAACGCCCGGAGCCCGGCGGCGTCGATCCCGGTGAGCGTGACGGCCACCGTGGCGTCGCACCAATCGGCCGCCTCCTCGGCATAGGAGGGGAGGAAGCGCCCCGGCACGTCGTTCTCCGGACCGGCCCGCAAGCTGGAGCGCAGGTTGGCCGTCGAGCGGTCGAGCTCCACGGCGGGATAGTGACTGATGTAGAGGTCCGTGCCCTGCGCGAGGGCGGCATGCCCGGTGGAGACGATCCCGCGGGCGTTCACGGCGGCGATGTAGCGCTGGATCAGCCGCTGCCGGGCCGGCGTCGTGACAGTCCCGGTCGGGGTCCAGACATAGACCGTCAGGCCGTCGGGTTGCGCCGAGGCGGGCTCCGGCTCCATCGCCGGGGTCTCGGTCACCGGGATCTCCCTTGCCAAGCGCTTCGCCCGCCGGCCGGCCAGGGCGAAGCGGGCGCCGTTGAGGATCAGGAACATCCCCAGGCAATAGCCCACCGTGCCCGCGTACCAGGTCGGCCAGGGCTGCAGGTGGAACAGGCCGAAGGCGACGCCCAGGGCTCCGAGGGCAACCGAGCTGCGCCACCCAGAGAACTTGAGCAGGCTCGCGATGACGATCCGGACCGCGCCGTCGACCAGGAAGGCGACGCCGAAGATCACCGCGAGCAGGAAGGTGCTGTGGCGCGTGGCTGCCACGATCAGCACGGCCATCACCAGCAGCACCACGCCCTTGAGGAGGCGCAACCGGCGGGCGGCCCCCAGGGCGGTCAGCCCGGTGACGAGCGAGGCGACACCTTCCAGCAGGAGCAGCACCCCGAACCAGCGATCCGGGATGTGGATCGCTCCGTCGAGGGAATCGATCACGATGAGAACGCCGAGCAGGGCGGAGACGAGGCCGGCGGCGAGGAACAGATGGGCGCGCCGGCTCACCTCGGCGCGTCCCACGAGCAGCAGCCAGAGAGACGTGGTCCTGGCCCCGCTGCTCGCCCTGAGGCGATCGGGGAGGGGAGGGCCGGGCAGGGACGGAGGCGAATCGGACATGACCGGGCGTCTTCGAGCGGATGGAGCGTGGTGCGCACGATTCACGGCTTGCGTGATGACTTTGTTAAAGGACTGCTGATCGGCCGCGCGCAGGTCGCGCGCGAAGGGCATGGGGCGAGACTCGATCGGCGCTGGAAGGCGAGGATGGCGGCTTCGCCCGACCACCCCTCTCCGGCCACGGCAACCAGCACACGGGTCCGAAAGCCGCAGCTTTGGCGTGACGCCGAGAGTCTGACAGCCGGTGCCGATGAAGCGAATCAGCAGCATTCGAAAAATTATTCGATAAGGATTATTTCTGATAACAAAATCAAGGCGTACTCCGGAGGCAGATTTTTAGTCCTCTTGCCGTATCGGTGAGCGCGAAGACCGAACGGCCGTTAGGCCAGTCGTCCGTGGGCTGGACTGGGGAACGATCGGTTGGAACTGTGGTGGAGCGGACCGATGAAGGCGATGTGCGCCGCAGCCCTGATGCTTGTGTCGGCGACGGCAGTATCGGCGAAAGAAATCTACTCCGACTTCGAGGAGTACGCTCTGGGCCCGACCTCCGGATCCAAGATCCTCTCGAAAAAATATAACGGCAGCAAATCCTTCCTCGACGACCATCTCGCGACCGTCAGACGAGGGGATCGCGATGGGCCGAAGCCGGGCAATCATCTGACCGGTGGATACATGACCGGGTCGGGACGATGGGTCCCGCCGAGCTACACGACGAATCCGGGCGTCGCCTCGTCGGGCGGCAGCGGGCCTTCCTGGATGCCGGGCGGCGCCTCGCGCGAATGGAACGAGGCCAATCCCTTCATGGACGGCCGCGGCAGCCGCCGCTGACGATGGGCGGCGCTCGAGGCGGGAGGGTCGAGGACATGGCATTCGACTCCACTCGGTCCGCCCTTCGACGACGCCCATATCCGGTCTCGGAATGGCCGAGCCGATCGCGTTCAGGCTGCTGCAGGATCTGAGGCGGGAGAAAGCCCACGAACCTCGTCGATCGCGACAATTGTCGCGGTCGTGGTGGCGTCTCGTTGTGACGTCGGAGGGATGCTGGCGTCGTGTGAGGAGCAAGGCATCCCGTCCCATGCGGCCCCCAGGGCCTCCCGATCCGACGACGGCAACCGCGCGTCGCACCCGAACGATGGTCGCCTCGACTGCCGGATCACCACCGCCACTGATGACCCTCAAAGAGACAACCGCAATGTCGGACTTCCTCGAAACCGGCCCGCAGCATCCGAGCCGGATCATCTTTGTGACGACCGTTATCGTCGCTGCCGTCGTCGGGCTGGTGACCGGAAAGGTCTTACCCTTCGTGCTGGCCCTCGTCGGCTGCGCTGCGGTGCTCTGCACCGCCTACGCTCTGATCAGGCGCCGTCTCGGCTGGAAATCGCTCGACGCCGATTACCTGTTCCGTCTGATCCATGTCCTGCATCCGTGAGCGGGCTGGCCCATGATCGACGCTAACTCCGTGTCATGAAGATCGCATGATGAAGCGCTTTCCAATTTAATCGCAACTGTTTGATGCTCTGCATCTTGTGATTTGTCGCATTTTATTTAGGAATATGGCATGAAACTTCGTAGGATAGGATCTGATTTGACTGTGCGCTGATCGAGTCTGGTTCGCTCGGCGACATGGCATTTCCGATGATCAGCTTGCGGCGTCAGCCGTTCGGGATTCGTCGCAAGCCCGGCACCTCTTCACTGCAGGTAGCGTAGGGTAATAGATCTTATGAATTGTATCGCGAGCGATTCCAGACGAAATGCGGCAGGCAAGCATTGCATCCGACTTGCAAGTTATCGGCATTAGCCAGAAGGGCTGCCGCCGTTTCAAGAAATTAAAGCCTTATTAACCATATCGACGGAAACTTGTCCGCGACGTTTCGCCCCCCTTCCGGTGAGCGGGCGCCCGCGGACCCGCCTCCGAGCGCCTTCGGCCGAGTCCGGCGAACCTGCCAGGTGGCTCTTTCAAGGCGTGAGGAATCGTCTCCGATGTCGTCAGCACACTCCTCGCGATCCGTGGGGCACTCCGTCGGGTCATGCCGAGGCGTCACCATCGCGCTGCTGACGGGGGTCAGCGCCGTCGCGCTCGTGACGGGCGGGATGGCATCGGGAGCCGAGGCGGCCGAGCGGCCGGTTCCCCAGGTGGTCCGCGGGAGCAACGGCGAGAGAGCCGACGACTGGCTGATCAATTTCTGGGGGGCGCTCGGCCACGACAGCACGCCGGGCGGCAAGGGCGCGAACCTCAACCTGATCGACGTCGACGTGAGGGGCGCGGCCGGGAAGCCCGCCGCGACCGTCGAGATCGGGTCCGTGGGTGGTGCGGGCGGCGCCGGCTACGAGCGCGGGAGCAACTGGCGAAGCGGGAGCTTCGGCGGACGCGGCGGCGACGTCAACGCGACCCTGAACGCTACCCTCTCCGGACGCGGTGACCAGTCGGCGCAGCTTCCCCGCTTCTGGGTCTATTCCCGCGGCGGCGTCGGCGGAGACGGGCAGAAGTCGCCGGGCGGCGGCGGCGATGCCGGAACTGCGAGCCTGACTCTGTCGTCCATGGTCACCACGCAGGGGACAGCGTTCCAGGGCGTGCGCGTGACCTCCGCCGGCGGCAATGCCGGCTTCGGCGGACGCGACGACGCCGCCGACGCCGCCTCGCGGCGGGGCGGCGCCGGCGGCACGGCCTGGATGCGGCTGGCGCAGGAGGCCGGCGTGACGACGACCGGTGCGCGGGCGACCGGCATCGTCGTCGAATCGACGGGCGGCGCGGGATCGCGCAAGGGGAACGACTTCTACAGCGGAGACTATGCGACGCCGGGCGGCACCGGCGGCAAGGCCAGCATCGACAATGCCGGTAGAATCGTCACCACGGGCAGCCACGCCCTCGGAATCCTGGTCCAGAGCCTCGGCGGCAATGGCGGCATGCAGGATCCCCTGAGCGGCGGGGGGCATCCGGGCGCCCGGGGCGGCGACGGCGGCTGGGCCGAGGTGTTCAACTACGGCCGCGTGAGCACGACGGGGGCGTATTCGCTCGGGATCGTGGCGCAATCGGTCGGGGGCCCGGGCGGCACGGGCGGGGGCAAGAATTTCGGCACCGGCGGCACCGGCGGTGCGGCGGGGCAGGGCGGCGACGTCACGATCACCAGCCGCGGCGTCGTGACCACGACCGGCAAGGGGGCGACCGCCATCGTGGCCCAGAGCATCGGCGGCGGAAACGCGGCCTCCGCCCTGCCCGAGGGCACCCTCGACGCCATCGGGACGGCGAGCGGAGGGGGCCAGAGCGGTGGTTCGTTCGGTCTCTTCTGGGGCAATGGCGGCGCGGGCGGGCGAGGCGCCTCCGGCGGGCTCGCCTCCGTCGTCAACGATGGCGGCGTCATCGCCACCGAGGGCGCGAACGCCTACGGCATGCTGATCCAGAGCGTCGGCGGCAGCGGCGGCGCCGGCGGCCTCTCCTCCGTCGCGGGCGGGTTCTTCTCCGTCGCCCTCGGCGGCAGCGGCGGCGGCGGCGGCGCCGGCGGGAAGGCGCAGTTCATCGGCGAGGCCGGCCGGGTCGAGACGCTCGGCGCCGGCGCCACCGCGGTGCTGGTGCAGAGCGTCGGCGGCGGCGGCGGCGTGGGCGGGGAGGCCAGGAGCACCGCCGGGGGGTTCGGGCTCTCGTATTCCAAGGCGGTCGGCGGCTCCGGCGGCCAGGGCGGCCGGGGCGGCGAGGCCGTCGTCGAGACGCGCGACAACATGGCCGTGACCACCGGCGGCCTCGCCGCGACAGGCCTCAGCGCGCTCAGCGTCGGCGGCGGCGGCGGGGTCGGCGGGCTGAGCGATGCCAAGGCGATCTCGGTCCCGCTGGTGCTCCCGAACGGCAAGGCGCTGCCGAGCGTCGCGATCAGCACGTCGATCGGCGGGTCCGGCGGCGAAGGCGGCAATGGCGGCCAGGCGACCGTGACCCATGCCGGCTCGGTCACGACCTACGGCACCCGGGCCGTCGGCATCCGCGCGCTCAGCGTCGGCGGCGGCGGCGGCATCGGCGGCGATGCGGCGGCCTATGCCCTCGCCATCGCCCCGCCCGGCCAGCTGGCCCTGGCCGCTGCCTCGTCGCTCGGCGGCACCGGCGGCAAGGGGGGCGATGGCGGCAAGGTCGAGGTCACCAACCGGGGCAGCGTGCGGACCTCGGGGGATTCGGCCTTCGGGCTTCAGGCGCAGAGCACCGGCGGCGGCGGCGGCGATGGCGGCGCGGCGACGGCGGTGAGCAATGCGCTCAGCCTGCACCAGAACGTCACCCTCTCCTCGGCGATCGGCGGCGGCCCGCAGCTCAAGCCGCTGCTCGACGCGCAAGGCCGCCTGCAACTAGACAAGAACGGCGTCCTCCTCTTCGAGAACCCGGCCGACATCAAGGATCAGGGCGGCGGGCAGGGCGGCAGCGTGACGGTCGTCAACCAGGGCCTGATCGAGACCGGCGGGGCGCTGGCCACCGGCATCCTGGCCCAGAGCATCGGTGGCGGCGGCGGCAATGGCGGCAACGCCACGACGCTGGGCGGCGCGGGCTTTTCCTTCGACAAGACCCTGGACGCCCAGCTCCATAAGCTGCCGCTCGCCGACAACGCTGCCTTGAGCATGACGATCGGCGGCCGCGGCGGCCGTGGCGGCGCCGGCGGCGAGGTCGCGGTGACGAACGGAGGGACGATCCGCACCGCCGGTACGTCCGCCGCCGGGATCCTGGCGCAGAGCGTCGGCGGCGGCGGCGGCACCGGCGGCGAAGTGCAGGGCGCCGCCAAGGGCAAGCTCGACCTCAAGCTCACCCTCGGCGGCAGCGGCGGAACCGGCAACAAGGGCGGTGCGGTCACGGTCGAGACCCTGGCGGGCAGCCGGATCGAGACCACGGGTGATGGCGCGCACGGTATCGTGGCCCGCAGCATCGGCGGCGGTGGCGGCAGCGGCGGCAACGTGTCGGCCCGCAAGGAGTCCACCCCCGACGCCGTGGGCGCGATCTGGACCCAGATCAAGCAGTCGATCGGCGTCGCGGCCTACGAGGATTGGGCGAAGGACAAAAAGAACAAGGACGATAAGGAGGCCCTCGATCAGTTCCTCAAGGACATCAAGGAAAGCGATACCTACAAGAACCTTGCGGACAAGATCAAGAATTCCGATTTCGGCAAGGCGCTGCAATCCTACAGCAAGAGCGTATCGGCTTACCTGAAGGAGCAGAAGGACGGCAGCGTGAAGCTGCCCGATATCTCCGCCACTCTCAGCATCGGCGGCGGTGGCGGCACGGGCGGCGTCGGCGGCGCGGTCAAGGTCACCAATGCGGGGACCATTCTGACGCAGGGCATCCTGTCCCACGGGGTCGATGCCCAGAGCGTCGGCGGCGGCGGCGGCCAGGGCGGCCTCGCCTTCGCAACTGCCGACAACAAGACCAATTTTTCCGGTACGGTCGGGGGCACGGGCGGCTCGGGCAATGTCGGCGGCACGGTCGAGGTCGTCAACAGCGGCACCGTCGTGACGGCGGAGGACATGTCCTACGGCCTCTCGGCCCAGAGCGTCGGCGGCGGCGGCGGTCGCGGTGTCGCCGCGACCTTGGTCGGGGGCGCCAAAGTCGGAGGTGCCAAGCCCAGCGGCGAAGGCAAGGCCGAGGGCAAGAAAGACGGCCAGGGTGACGGCAAGGACGAGGTGCGCAGCTTCAACCTCACCGTCGGCGGCAATGGCGGCGAGGGGGGCAACGGGGGCGCCGTCACGGTCACCAATACCGGCACGGTCGCGACCGCCGGGATCGGTGCCCACGGCATCGTCGCCCAGAGTGTCGGCGGCGGCGGCGGCTCCTTCTCGACCCCGGAGGCGAAGAGCGATGCCAAGGGCGCCGCGAAGGGCGCCGCGAAGGGGGACACCAAGGCGGGCGCCGGGGAGAAGTCCGACTCCGAAGGGCTGGTGACCGCCTTGCTGTCGGCGCTCGGCATCGAGAAGCTCGCGGAGCCGGAGACGGCCGGTTCCACGCCCGAGAAGTCCTACGGCATCACGCTGGGCGGGTCCGGCGGCGCCTCCGGCACGGGCGGCACCGTGACGGTGACCCATGGCGGCACGATCACCACGACGGGCTTCGGCGCCTTCGGCCTGTTCGCGCAGAGCATCGGCGGCGGCGGCGGGACGGTGGATGGCGCCGCCAGTGCCGGCGGCTCGAAATACACGTTCGGCCTCGGCGGCGCGGGCAGCGCCTCCGGCAATGGCGGCGCGATCACCGCGACCCTGAAGCAGGGCGCGCGGGTGACGACCTCCGGCGATGCCGCGACGGCGGTGATGCTGCAATCGATCGGCGGCGGTGGCGGCTATGCCGGGGCCCACCAGGTGATGGGCTACGCGGTCCCGTTCCTGCTGCGCGACGGGTCGACCGGCGATGGCGGTGCGATCATCGCCACCGTGGAGCAGGACGCGGCGATCCGCACCACCGGCGCGCAGGCGCACGGCATCCACGCGCAGAGCCTGGGCGGCGGCGGCGGGCTCGTCGTCGACCTCTCCGGTCTGACCTTCGCCACGCCGGAGCCGCCGAAGGGCCGGACCGGGTCGAAGGGCAAGGGGGGCGACATCACCATCACGGCCACGGGCGCGGTCGAGGCCCTGGGCAAGGATGCCTACGCGATCTTCGCGCAGAGCGGCGTCCAGCGCAGCGACGGCAGCCTGGATCCCGCCCGGTCGGGCGGGGTCATCGCCGTCACGGCGAAGGGCCTCGTCACCGGCGGCACCGGCACCGGGGCGGCGATCCGCATTGATGGCGGCGGCGGCAACACGATCACCCTCGACGAGCGGGCGGTGGTCAGCGCGGCCTCGGGCCGGGCGATCGTCGGCTCGCTGGCCGACGACCGCCTCGTCAACCGGGGCACGATCCTGGGGGATATCGACCTCCAGGGCGGCAGCGCGCTCAAGAGCGACCGGATCGAGAACGGCGCGATCGACTGGCACGGCGCGCTCCTCCGCTCGCGCCCGGACGGCATCATCAATGTCGGGGCGACCGGCCAGGTGCTCAATTACGCCGTCCTCGACATCGGCGGCGTCGGCACGGTCGCCCGCACCACGATCACCGGCGACTTCCAGCAGCTCGCCGGCGGCCGCCTGCTGGTCGATGTCGCGCCGAATGCCCGGGACGGGGCCCTGCGCAGCGACCTGCTCGTCGTCAGCGGCACGGCCACGCTCGGCGGCACGGTCCAGCCGACCGTGACCGGGGGCCTGCTTCCGGGGCAATACACCTTCCTGACCGCGGGGCGCCTCGGCGAGACCAGCGCCACGGCCCCCGGCACGGTGATCCAGCCCGGGTCGATCCCGATCAGCTGGGCGATCGTGCAGGCCGGCAACAGCCTCTCCCTGAGCCCGCAGGCCAACTTCACCACCCCGGGGAACATGGTGCTGACCGGCGATCAGCGGGCGGTGGCGCAGGCGCTCCAGGACGACTGGGCGGTCAGCGCGGCCGGTGCGCAAGGGCGGTTCGCCCAGTTCCTCAAGGTCGGCACCACGGCGAGCTACGCCGACGCCCTCGACGAGATCACCCCGGAGGCGAACCAGTACGTGCTGACCGACCGCACGCTCGACGCCCGCGCCGGGCTGAAGCGGGCGATGAGCTGCCCGGCCTTCGTCGGCACCGGCACGCTGCTGCGCGAGGGCGAGTGCGTGTGGGGCCGGATCACCGGCACCCGCACCAGCCTGTTCTCCTCGGCCGAGGAGAGCGGCTACCGCCAGACCGCCCTGAGCTATCAGGGCGGCCTCCAGACCGAGTTCAGCCCGGACTGGTTCTTCGGCCTGTCGGGCGCCTATACCCGTGCCGGCCAGAGCGGATCGGACCGCGTCACCGGCAATGTCGGCGATGCCGGCGACCTGTCGGTCGCGCTCAAGCATCAGGTCGGTCCCTGGCTCCTCGCGGCGTCGGCCAATCTCGGCTATTCCTGGCAGTCCAACGTGCGGGCGATCGGCATCGGCGGCGACACCTGGCTCGCCCGCAGCAAGTCCGAAGTCCTGACCGCCGGCGGCCGCCTGCGGGGCAGCTACCAGATCTTGTTCGACGGCTGGTACGTCAAACCCTATGCCGACCTCGACGTGCTCTATACGCACAGCCCGGCCTATTCGGAGACCGGCGCGCCGGCCTTCAACCTCGACGTCCGCAGCCTCGACAAGACGCTCGTGGCGTTCAGCCCGAACGTCGAGATCGGCGGGCGCATCGACCTCGATGCCGGCCGCTGGATCCGCCCCTATGCGACGCTCGGGGTGATGCTGTTGTCGGACAACCACTTCACCGGGTTCGCCAGCTTCCGGAGCGACGGTCCGCTCCGGGCCTTCGCGACGTCGTCCCGGATCCCGGACCGGCTGGGCGAGGCCGGGCTGGGATTCCAGATCGGACTCGGCAACGGCATCGAGCTGACCGGCGAGTACCAGGCCACGGTCGGCGACCGCTACCTGTCGCAAACCGGGACCGCCCGGATGCAGGTGCGGTTCTGATACCGACGGGCGCTGAAAACGACCTTTGGTTCCGCTCTCGAATTTCCGCAAACCTTTGGTTCGGCATCGGAAATTCGAGATGGGTCAATGGCCCCGTCGATCTCGGGCCTGCCCGAGGTCGAATCGATGCGTCAGCATCCTGGGCGATTGGGTCTGAGGGCGGGGGCCGCTCCTCCCAACGGAGGCGGGAGCGGCCCCGCCGGAACCCGGTGCCTTGACCGCGAGGATGGTGCGACAGGGGCGATCAGCGGGTCCCCGCCATCACCACGCTGCGGGCCCGAAGCAGAGGGTCCGGCTTCAGGGCGAGCGGGCCGTCGAAAGGTCTCTCGTGCAGGGCGATCACGCCCAGGGTCGTGACGATGGCGGCGGCGAAGAGGAACAGGGTGACGGCCTGCGCCCTCGGCCATTCCCAATGCACGAGGCCGATCGAGACCATTGTCAACGCGGCCAGCACCATCAAGGTCAGCCATTTCGTCTCGTCTTGCTCCGACCCGACCAGGGCGAGGCGCTCGCCGCGGGCCGAGCGCAGTCCCAGCACGGCGGCCAGGAGTGCTGATTGTGTGGCTTGGCCCGCTTCCACGCCGGTCCGCGGGTCGGCCGCCGCCTCGAGGAGGCGGGCCAGCGCGGCGCCGGCCTGCGGCACGCCGCGGCCGGTATCGGCCATGCTCGGCCATTCGGCATCGATCACCGCGTCCAGGTATCCGGTCAGCGCCTTGCGGAGGTCGTTCATGTCCGGGGCGGCCGCCTGGCTGAGATCGAACACG
This sequence comes from Methylobacterium sp. DB0501, assembly GCF_011043735.1. Taxonomy (GTDB): domain Bacteria; phylum Pseudomonadota; class Alphaproteobacteria; order Rhizobiales; family Beijerinckiaceae; genus Methylobacterium; species Methylobacterium alsaeris. The sequence continues at coordinate 90,922 of NZ_JAAKGV010000025.1, forward strand.
GCCAGGGCATGGGCGCGCTCGGCCTGGACGACGCGGGATGCGGCGCGCTGGCGCTCCCAGGCATCGTTGGCGACGAAGCCGGTCAACAGCGCGAGCAGCACCGCGAGGACGCCGATATAGGTCGGTGCGATGCCGGTGCTGATCCGTCCGATCCAGGAGCGGGTCCAGGACAGGTTCGTCACCAGGATGATGACGGCGCCGATTCCGAAAACGTAGGAAGCCAGCAGCGTGAACACCAGCCAGACGGGCAGGTCGAGCCAGAAACCGAGGATCATTGGAGCACCTGGGACAGATCGTCCCCGGCAGGCTAGCCAGACAAACCCTCCGGATCGGTGAATCGGAACGGCTCGTTGCGCCCGACATCCCGTCGGGCACCCACGATTCGGCATCGATTCGATGGCCCTCCTCGGCAGCCCGCCGGATCGGCTGAGCCATCGAAGCGTCGTGATCGCGGGTGTCTCTGCAGCGGAAATCCTTCGCGAGTATGTTCATCATCAGTAAATAATTTGGTTCATCGTTTTTTGAAGAGGTGGTGAACGGAAAATCAACTAACTATTTTTTAGTAAATGAATGTGACAAGACATGATGTAAGCTTACAATCGCGCCGGACGATCGATGCCGCTACCCCTTTACCGTCAGGAAGCGTTGGCCGGCGTGGCAGGTCCCGATCAGCTCGACGAGATGGTGCACGTCACCTCGCCGCTCGCGTGGGCTGCCCTGGGCACGGCCCTCATCATCATCGGCGGCTGCCTCGGGTGGTCGGTCTTCGGCAGCTATCGCACGACCGTCAGCGGACAGGGCCTGCTCGTGCCGGCCGACGGGGCCTTCGTCAGCGTCCATGCCCCCAAATCCGGCTGGATCGAGAGCTACCGCCAGCGCGGCGACACCGTGAAGAGGGGCGATCTCCTCGCCCGGCTCAGCGCGCCGGAGGACGCCGCCCGGCTCGCCGACATCGACGGACGGGTCAACCAGCTCGCGGTCCAGCGCGCGGCCCTCGCCGAACGGCTCGAGGACCAGATCGACAAGGAGAAGGCGGCGGCGCAGCGCAAGCGCGAGGCGCTGCAGGAGACGATCGACCTCGGCGAGGCGCGGCTGCGCGAACTGGTCGTGCTGCTGGAGCATCGCGAGCAGCTGCTCGCGAAGGGCCTGACGCAGTCCGACCGGGTGATCGAGGCCCGCGAGCGGATGTTCGCGGCGCGGGAATCGATCTCGCGGGCCCGCACGGAGCTGCTCTCGCTCGAGGCCGCGCTCCTCTCCCTCCGCCATCGGTCCGACCAGGATCTCGCGGCGATGGACCGCCAGATCCGCGACGCCGAGGGGCAGCGCGCGCAGGCGCATCTGAGCGAGCGCCTCGCGACCACCATCGTGGCGCGGGCCGACGGCATCGTCACCACCAACGAGGCCGGTGACCAGGCCCTCGTCGCAGCCGGCCAGAAGCTGATGGTGATCGAGCAGGGCGGTCCGCGCCTCGACGCCCTGCTCTACGTGCCGGCCGACAGCGGCAAGGCGGTCAAGCTCGGCATGGAGGTGCGTCTGTCGCCCTCCACCGCCAAGAAGGAGGAATACGGAGCGCTCCTCGGCACCGTCATCCAGGTCGACGAGAGCCCCGAGAACGAGAGCGCCATCGCCCATCGCCTCGGCAATCCCGACCTCGCCCGCCTGTTCACCCGCGGCGGCCCGCCGCTCCAGCTCGTCGTGCGGATCAAGCCCGGTGCGGCCGGCGCCGGCAGCTACGCCTGGACCTCGCAGCGCGGCGAGGAGGTCGCACTGGCCTCGACCACCCTGGTGGAGGGGCAGGTCACGGTGAAATCCGGCCCCCCGATCAGCCTGTTCGTCCCGGCCCTGCGCCGGCTCGCGGGCGTGTGAACCAGCGAATGAGCATCACACGCTTCCCCCGCACGGCACGCACCCGGGTGCCGACGATCCTCCAGATGGAAGCCGTCGAGTGCGGGGCGGCCTGCCTCGCGATGGTGCTGGCCCACCACGGGCGATGGGTCCCCCTGGAGGAGCTGCGGCGCGCCTGCGGCGTCTCCCGGGACGGCAGCAAGGCGCGCAGCATCGTGCGGGCGGCCCGCACCTACGGGCTCACAGCCGAGGGCTGGCGCACCGAGCCGTCCAAGCTCGCCGGCAAGCCGCTGCCCGCGATCCTGTTCTGGGAGTTCAATCACTTCGTGGTGCTGGAGGGGGTGGGCCGCAACGTCGTCCACCTCAACGATCCGGCGACCGGCCCGCGCACGGTCACGCACGCGGAGTTCGACCGCGCCTTCACGGGCGTGATGCTGACGATGACGCCGGGTCCCGGCTTCGAGCGCGCGGGCCTGCGCCCGAATGCCTGGCGGTCGGTGCGCGACGGGCTCGCCGGCTCCCGCGGCTCCGTCGCCTTCCTGGTGCTCGCCGGCGCGGCGGCTCTGGTCCCCAGGATTTTCGTGCCGGCCGCGACCAAGATCTTCGTCGACGACATCCTGCTCGATCACCTGACCGACTGGATCCGTCCGTTGCTCCTCGGCCTCGCCTTCGCGGCCCTGCTGAGCGGCCTTCTCGGCTGGCTCCAGGGCACCATCCTGGCGCGGCTGCAATGGAAACTCGGGGTGACGCTCGGCCTGCGCCTGACCTGGCACCTGCTGCGGCTCCAGCCGGGCTTCTTCGCGCAGCGCCATGCGGGCGACGTCGCGAGCCGGCTGGCGACGACCGAGCGGGCCTGCGACCTGATTGGCAGCCAGGTCTCGGCCCTGCTGGTGACCGGGCTCGCGACCCTGTTCTATGGCGGCCTGATGGCCCTCTACGACCCGGTCCTGGCGGCGATCGGGCTCGGCTTCGCCCTGGTCAACGTCGCGTTCATCCAGTGGACCGCACGGCGTCAGGAGGATGCGGCGCGCGCGGTGATGCGCGAGCAGGCGAAGCTCGGCAGCCTGTCGATCACCGGCATCCAATCGATCGAGACACTGAAGGCGACCGCCTCCGAGGACGAGTTCCTGAACCGCTGGGCCCAGGCCCAGGCGCGGACCATGAACGCGGTGCACCGGATGCAGGTCCCGCTCCAGCTGCTGGGCCTCGTCCCGTCGGCCCTCGGGGCGCTCACCGTGGCGGCGATCCTCGGCGTCGGAGGTGCGCGCGCCATGGACGGCCTGATCACCGTCGGCACCCTGGCGGCGTTCCAGTCCGTGCTGGCGAGCTTCCTGTCGCAGGTGAACGGCCTCGTCGGAGTCGCTTCCGGGATGCGCGAGCTGCGCGTCGCGATGGAGCGGGTCGACGACGTGCTGCGCTCTCCCCTCGACCGCAAGGTCATGCCCGATGGCGGAGCGGCGGTGCTGCCGCTGCGGCGCCTGTCGGGCGCTGTCGCGATCGAGACCGTCGCCTTCGGCTACAATCCCCTCGATCCGCCCCTCGTCGAGGACGTCTCCCTGGCGGTTCCCCCGGGCGCCCGCATCGCGCTGGTCGGTCCCTCCGGCAGCGGCAAGTCGACGATCGCGCGCCTGATCGTCGGGCTCGCCGAGCCCTGGGCGGGCACCATCCGCTTCGACGGCCTGCCCGCCGCGGAGGTTCCGGAGGGCGTGCGCTGCGCCTCGATCGCCTATGTCGACCAGACAATCGTCCTGATGGAGGGGAGCGTGCGCGACAACCTCTCCCTGTGGGACCCGCGGATCGGCGATGCCGCGATCGTCGCGGCGGCTCGGGACGCCGAGATCCACGACGTGATCGCGGCCCGTCCCGGCGGCTACGACGCGCCGATCAGCGAAGGCGGCGCCAACTGGTCGGGCGGGCAGGCGCAGCGCCTGGAGATCGCCCGGGCCCTGGCGCTCGAGCCCAGCATCCTCGTGCTCGACGAGGCGACCAGCGCCCTCGACGCCGTGATCGAGGCCCGGATCCTCGACAACCTGCGCCGCCGCGGCTGCACCCTGATCCTGGTCACCCACCGGCTCAGCGCGATCCGCGACTGCGACGAGATCCTGGTCATCGACCGCGGCCGCATCGTCGAGCGCGGCACGCACGGCACGCTCGACGGCCAGGCCGGTCCCTATGCGGAGCTGATCCGTGCTGCTTGATTTTCCCGAACGGATCGCCGGCACCGCCGACGAGGCCGTGCCGCTCGTCGATCGGGGCCTGAGGGTCGAGACCGGCACGGCCGACCTCTACCTCGACCATCCCGGGCGGGCCGGACGCCGCCGCCACCTCCTCACGCTAGCCGCGGGCGAGATCGCGCTGCCTCTCCCACCCACCGACCGGATGGTGCGCCTCCTGGCCCTCCCGGCGCCCGGTGCCAGGCTCTCGACCTTCGAGCCGGACGTCTTTCTCGGCCGGCTCGACGCCCCCAGCCCCGAGGCGATCGCCGCCACGGAGGCGTGGATCGGGCGCACGCTGCACACCCTCGCCGAACCGGTCCCGGGACGGCCGGCCATTCTCGGCGAGGGCGCCGGCCGGCTCGATCCGGGGGTCCCCGGGCGGCCCGAACGCGGGTTGCTCTGGATCTCGGTGACGGCCGGAACCGTTCACCCCGGCTTTCCGGGCGCCGATCCCTGTCGTCTGGGCGATCTCCCCGCCGCGGTCGCAGCCTCGGCCGGTGGCGTCGCGAGCGGGGAGGGCGCACGGATTCTCGGCCGGTCGAGCGCGGCCCTCGCCGTCACGGGGGAACTCGCGGGTGCAGTCGTCGGGCATCAGGCGCGACTCGCGGCGGCCCTGGCCGCGGCGGAGGCCTCGTGCGAGGCGGCCGAGGCTGCCTTGATCGGTGGCAAGGCGGCGCGCGACCGGTCGGTTCTCGCCGCCATCGTCGCGCCGCTGGTCGCCTCCGCCGGGGCAGGCGCCCCCGGAGAAACCTCCCCCGGAGAGGCCTCCCTCTTGGTGGCCTTCCGAGCCGTCGCCGAGGCGGGCGCCGCGACCCTGCCCGGCGAACCGCCGCCAGACTTCTCGGACGACGTCGCGACGGACGAGCCGCCCACGGTCGAGCGGCGGATCGCCGATCTCGCGGCCTGGGCCGGGCTGCACCCGCGCCGGATCCGGCTGAAGCCGGGCTGGTGGAGCCGGGGCAGCCAACCGGTGCTCGGCTTTCGCCACGACGGCACGCCGGTGGCGCTGATCGCCGGCACGGGATGGCGCGGCGGCTACCGCCTGCGGGAGGCCGGACGCCTCCGCGGCGTCGGACACCGCGAGGCCGCCGGGCTGGCCGGGCACGGCTACGTGCTCCAGCGGCGCCTGCCCGACACGCCCATCGACGGACGCGGCCTGCTGCGCTTCGCGGTGCCGCTCGCCCGGCCGGGAGTCCTGGCGGTGCTGGCGATCGGGCTCGCCGGCAGCCTGCTCGGCCTCGCCCTGCCGGTGGCCACCAACATCCTGTTCGAGACGGTCATTCCGGCCTCCTCGCGCCCGGAACTCGTCCAGCTCGTCGCCGGGATCGCGGCGCTCGGGCTCGGCGGGATCGTGTTCGAACTCGTCCGGGGTTTCCTGCTCCTGCGCGTCGCCACGCTGCTCAACACCGACCTGGAGGGGGCGGTGTGGGACCGGCTGCTGCGCCTGCCCGCCGGCTTCTTCCGCGGTCACGCCGCGGGCGACATGGCCCTCCGGGCCGATGCGATCAACCAGATGCGCGACGCGGTCGGCGGCACGGTGATCGGGACCGTGCTCTCCGCGGCGTTCTCGGTCTCCAGCCTCGCGCTGATCCTCTCCTACGACTGGCGCCTCGCCGGGGTCGCGCTGGCGCTCGCCCTCGTCCAGCTCGCCGTCATGACGGCGGTGAACCTGCGCCTCGTCGGCTGGAAGCGCCGCATGCTGGACATAGACGGGCGGCTCCAGGCGGTGTCGCTCCAGCTCATCCAGGGCATCGCCAAGCTCAAGGTCGCGGGCGCGGAGGCGCGGGGCTTTGCCAGGTGGGCGCCGCTCTTCGTCGAGCGCCGGGCCCTGGAGATGCGCCAGAGCCGTCTGCTGGCCGGGTACTCGGCCTTCGGCTCCGCCTTCGGCATCGCCGCGACCGCCCTGATGATCGGCATCGTCGGCTTAGGCGGCCTCGATATCGGGATCGGCGGCTTCATCGCCTTCAACGCCGCCTACGGGCAGTTCATGGCCGCGACGCTCGCGCTCGGAGCGGCTCTGCCGGCCCTTCTCGCCCTGCGGCCGCTCTCCGAGCGCGCCGGGCCGATCCTGGCCGCCGTGCCGGAGAGCCTCGGCCGGCGCGGCCCGGCCCCCATGCTTCACGGCGGCATCGAACTGGCCGATGTCGGGTTCCGCTATCATGTTGAGGGACCGGCGATTCTCGACGGCGTGTCGATCGTCGCGCGGCCCGGGGAGTTCGTCGGCATCGTCGGCCCGTCCGGTTCGGGCAAGTCGACCCTGATGCGGCTCCTCTTGGGCTTCGAGCGGCCGCAGGGCGGCTCGGTGTTCTTCGATGACCGCGACCTGGCTGGCCTCGACCTGCGGGCCGTGCGCCGGCAGATGGGCGTCGTGCTCCAATCGAGCCGCGTCACCGGAAGCACCCTGCTGGAGAGCATCCTCAACGGCGCGGCCCTAACCGAGGCCGAGGCCTGGGAGGCCGCGCGCCTCGCCGGGCTCGACCACGACATCCAGGCGATGCCGATGGGCATGCAGACCTTCGTGGGGGAGGATGGCGGTCTCCTCTCGGGCGGGCAGCGCCAGCGCCTCCTGATCGCCCGCGCCGTGGTGCGGCAGCCCCGCATCCTGTTGTTCGACGAGGCGACGAGCGCGCTCGACAACCGTACCCAGCAGATCGTCTCTGAGGGGCTGGAGCGCCTCGACGCCACCCGCATCGTCGTCGCCCACCGGCTCTCGACCGTGCAGAAGGCCGACCGGATCTACGTGCTCGAGGCCGGTCGCGTCGTCGAGGAGGGCCGCTACCGCGAGTTGCTGGAGCGCGGCGGCCTGTTCTCCACCCTGGCGGTCCGGCAGATCGCGTAAGATCGATATCGCGAAGCTGACAATTTTACGATTGCGTCGAAGGCACGATTAACCACTGTCATCGTGTTGGCGTTCGGCGCTTCACGCAGGGTCGGCAACGCAACATTCAAGTAATAAAGCTGCCCTACATCTGTCGTCAGGCGCTGACGACATGACCGAAGCGGGCTCCGGATGGTTCAATTCGGACCCGGTTTCTCCGAGGCAACGCGGCGCCCGAACGAAGCTGGAATCCGCCGCGATTGCCCAAGGCGATCGTCCGGATGTGATAAGGTCAGGGAGTCAGTCATGACTGAGAGCACGACCGTTCAGATGTCGGCCGACGATCACAGCCTGTCCGATGCGGATCTCGCAACCGTGACGGGTGGTCTCGAGCAGGGCGGCGCTTGGCGCCAGGGAAAATCGGGACACTGGGTTTACGATGGCTGGGCCAAGGAAGGCAACAAATCAGACAAATATACCCTTTCGCACCGCAAGGAATACGTGGATGGCGGAAAGGCGAATTATTACGACCGCAACAACAACCTGGTGAAGACTCTCGACGCCACGTTCTGATGCAAAGCTCCGCGATATGATGCGGTCGCTCGGACCGCTCCCGGCTGACACCGTATCACAAGGCTGCATGGTACCCAGAGCCTGTTTGACCTGATCGACGGTATTCGTATCCTCTTGGTCATTCCGGGGCCGCGCAGCGGAGCCCGGAAGCCATAAACTCAAGTGGTGGAGGATGAAGCGGAACGAGATTCGCTTCATCCTGACCCATTCGTGGTTCTGGCTTCCGGCGGGCTCCGCTAAACGGCACCGGAATGACACAGTGGGTTCGAAATCTGTAGAGATCGATCCAACAGGCTCCCAGTATGAAGGCTCACGCGAGACGCGATCGATCGCCTCATCCGTCAGCGACCGCCGCCTGTCCGCGATGACGACCGAGCGTGCCGCCTGACGCCGGCTCTACTCCGCCGTCAAGCCCAGCATGGTTCCAAGCGGCACAACCAGCGCCGCACCGACGAAGACCCCGTCCCGCGCCCGGCGGGCGGTGTAGGGCTCGTAGAACGAGTCCGCATTGACCACGTACTGGATCACCGGCTCGAACCCGATGCCCTGGCCCAGCTCGAACCGGGCATTGGCCTCGAACACGAGCTTGTCCCGGGGATAGGCCTGCCCGCTCCCGCCCGAGACCCTGCTGGCCTCGCCCAGGAACGCCGCGAAGGCCGGGTTCAGCTGCTGCCAGCCGAGCCGGAATCCGTAGGTGTCGTCGGGGCGATCCCGATCGGGGCCCGAGAGCAGCAATCCCGCGAAGCTGTGGAAGCGGACCGGCACCGTCGTGTCGAGGGCGAGACCCGTGCTCGAATAGACGGTCAGCGCCGTCGGGTTGCGGGCCTGCGCATCCGCGCCGCCATCCGCGCGCCACACCGTCTTGCTCGCCGTCAGCACCACGCCCGACGTGCCCGATCGCCGGAACGCCACCCCGGCCTCGCCGAGACCCTCCGCCAGGCCGGCGATCGTCCGGATGCTGTCGTCGTGATCGGCGGTGTTGACGAAGCCGGTGAGCGAGACCCGGCCGGGATAGGGGCTGATGGCGTAGTCGGTCTGGAAGCCGGCCTCCGTCATCACGGTCGCGCCGGCGATCCGCTCGGTGCCCCATTCAGTGCCGCTGAGCCGGTTGGTGTCGGGATTGACGCTGAAGATCCCGGCCTGGACATAGGTCGACGGCGTCGGCTTGTAGGCGGCATTGGCGCCCCACACGCCGTAGAGGCTCGACGTCCAGCCGGCGTTGAGGGCGAGCAGGCTCTGGTAGCAGGTGGCGGTCGTGCCGCAGGGCGGCAGGGCGTAATAGCGGTCCGGATGCGTGCGGCCGATCTCGACCACCAGGCGGTCGTCGAGGAGGCGCTGCTGGTAGGTCAGCAGCGACAGGCGCGTCGGGAACGGGTTGTAGGCCGGCTGGTAGCCGACCACGCTGTCGCCGATGGCGTCGGCCATGTGCAGGTTGCGCACCAGCCCGAACACGCTCTGCGTGATGGTGATCGTACCGCCCGCGACACCCGTGAACCGCTCCAGGTCCGCATTCATGCTCAGCACCAAGTAGCCGGCATGCGAGTGCCGGCCGGGGCGCAGGCCGAGGGTCGGGTTGGCGGAGAAGAAGCTGTAGGCGTTGATGTCGAAGGTCAGGCCCTGCGCCGCCGTCTCCGTCGCCCAGGCCGCCAGGGGACCGTGGCGCTCCGCATCCTCGTCGCTCCGGGCGCCCCGGGGCGTGGCCGGCCGCGTGGCCGGCCTCTCGGGCGTATCCGGCGGATCGGCGGCGGGCGGCACGATCTGGGCGAGCCCCGCCGCCGGGCCGAGGGCGAGGCAGGCGACGGGAAGCACGACCCGGAGGCGGGCCCGGCCGCGTCCCGCCTTGGCGGGCGGGGAGGGACGGGTGCCTCGGCGATCCGGCGCCATTACGCCGCCGCTCCGGGCACCATCAGGCGGGCGGGGGCCCCGGCCCATTCGGTGTTGGCGGGAATCGCCTCGCCCTTCATCACGATCGTGAGCGGGCCGAGCCGGGCGAAATCCCCGACCCGCGTGTCGTAGAGGACCGTCGTCAGCGCGCCGACGCTCACCCCCCGGCCGAGTTCGATCGACCCGACCTTCATCACCCGGTCCTCGAACAGATGGGTCTGCAGGTTGGCGGTGGCGTTCACGGCCGCATGGTCGCCGATCCGCACGCAGTCGAACTCGGTGAGGTCGGTGCTGTCGAGGAAGACGCCGGTGCCGATCTTCGCCCCGAACAGGCGCAGGCTGGCCGGCAGGAACGGGGTGCCGCGCAAGGCGTCGAGCAGGACCGCCCCCGCGGTACCCCAGTAGAGCGTGGTCATCGCCTCGGTGCGCAGGGCCCACCAGGACCACAGGCCGTGGTTGCCGGGCCGGTACACGCCAATCACCAGCCATTTCAGGGCGAGCACCACGCCCGCGAGGATGAACGCGCATCCGGTGGCGGTGGCGACGAGGAGGGCGAGGAACACGCCCGTGCTCTGGTGCTCAAGGGCCGGGAACAGCACGTACTCGGCCGCGAAGGTGCCCAGCGTAATGAACATCATCGTGGGCATCGAGGCGCTGAACAGCTCGAACGTGGCCCGCAGCAGCCGGCGCCCGGCCGACGGCCTGAAGGTCATGGCGGTGGCGGCGTCGTCGAAACGCTGGCGCACCGGCAGGCGCATCGGCGGGCTGCCGAACCGGATCTCGCCGGGCTCCATGGCGGCGTCGGCCGGGGGCTTCGACTTGATGCCGATCAGGCAGCCATCCGGGACGACGGAGCCGGGCGGCAGCACCGAATCGTTGCCGAGGAAGACCTTCGATCCGACGCGGACCTTGCGGACCGTCATCCAGCCGCGGCGGATGTCCTCGTCGCCGACCACCACCTCGTCGGCGACGAAGCACTGGTCGCCGATCTCGATCGCGTCGAAGCGGCCGGAGAAGTTGGTCGCGACCTCGGTGTCCCGGCCGATCCGGGCGCCCATCAGCCGGTACCAGCGGCGCATGTAGACGGTGGAGAACAGCGAGCTGAGCGTAACGAGCATCACGTCGCAGGCCAGCGCTACCGTCCATTTGCGCAGGTAGAGCCCGGAATGGATCGAGTAGGTCCCGTCCTTCACCCGCGGCAGCACGCACCAGCGGATCGCCGTCACCAGGAGCGCAGTGCCGAGCACCAGGAGCATCGCGGTCGGCCAGGTCAGGACCGGCAGGTACCAGTGGTAATCGATGCCGACGAGAGCCTGGAGCACGGTGTCGTAGCGGTCGAACAGGTAGAAGGCCGGGAAGATCGGCAGCAAAGCCAGCGCCGGCATGACCAGGATCATAAGGGTGTAGTAGGCGATGCGCAAAGCCTGCACCGCCGGGGCCGGCTCCGGCGCGGGCGCCGGCCAGGCAGCGGGATCGACCGTGCCGACCGGCCGGCCGGGGGCGCCGTCCCACTGCGCCAGGGCCTCGACGCGGGTCCCGGGCAGAATCGCCGTCAGATCGGTGAGTTCCGCGCCGTCACCGATCGTCACGTCGTGACCGATGACGCAGGACGTGCCGATATAGGCCGAGGATCCGATCGTGACCGGGCCGATGACCAGCTCGTCGCCCACCACCTCAGCATTGGCGATGCCGAGCTTGGCCCCCAGCGTCACGTCGTCCCCGACGGTGAGGAGGTCGACCGCACCGGCCTCGAAGCCGCTGACGATGCTGCGGCGCCCGATCTGCGCCCCCAGGAGCCGCAGGGCGAAGGCGGCGACCGGCGTGCCCTGCATGCGGTCGAGATGGGTGAGGCTCACGCATTGCTTGGCGAGCCACCAGCGGAAGAAATACGTGCCCCAGAGCGGGTAGCGCCCGGGCACCGTGCGCCACAGCACGAGCCGCTTGGCGAGGATCGCCGCCGCGGTCACCGCGAGGGTCGCCGCAGCGTAGACGCCGAGCAGCATCAGCACCTCGCCGGGGCTGATGACCTCGTCGGTGGTGATCAGCTCGTAGGCGACGAAGATCGTCAGCCACGGCCCCAGGCGGCCGAGGAGCAGGAACGGCAGACACGCCGCCTGGGCGAGGCCGCACAGGATCCGCCGCATCCGCGGTGGCGGCGCGAAGGAGAGATCGGCGGCGACCGTGCTGCCCGAGGCGGCGTTCCGCTCGTCGAGGCGCGCGGCGATCGCCCGTAAGGAGCGCAGGCCGTAGACGTCCTCGAGCGTCAGGCCCGCCAGATGCGGGGTCTCGCGCACCGCGGCGAGGAAGCGCGCGGCCAGCAGCGAGTGGCCGCCGAGATCATTGAAGAAATCGGCCTCGAAGGCGAGAATCTGGCCCGGGAAGAGCGGCCGGGCGGCCGCCAGCAGCGCCGCCTCGGTGGCGCTGCCCGGCTCCTCCTGGCTCTCGGTCTCGGACCCGGCCGCCAGGGGACGCGCCCGCAGAGCCTTGCGGTCGGTCTTGCCCGAGGTGAGCCGCGGCAGGGCCGGAACCGCCTCGAGATGCGCCGGCACCATGTAAGGGGGCAGCTGCGCCTTGAGGGCGGCGCGTAGGGCCGCCGGGTCGAGGGCGACGCCCGCCTCCGGCACCACGAAGGCGACGAGCCGGTCGATCCCGTGATCCTGGCGCAGGACCACCGCCGCGCCGGACACGCCGGCGAGACCCGACAGTCGCGCCTCGATCTCGCCGAGCTCGATGCGGAAGCCGCGCAGCTTGACCTGATCGTCGATGCGGCCGTGGAACACGAGCCGGCCGTCCGGGTCGATGGTGACAGCGTCGCCCGAGCGATACAGGACCGGGTCGTCCCCGTCCGAGTCGAACGGGTTGGCGATGAACTTCTCGGCCGTGAGGTCGGGCCGGCCGAGGTAACCTTCGGCAATGCCGGGGCCGCCGATCAGGAGCTCGCCCTCCGCGCCGGGGGCGACGAGTTGCAGCCCCTCGTCGACGACGTAGCAGCTGTAGTTCGGGATCGGGACGCCGATGGTGACGGGCGCGTCCGGCGTCACCGTGTCGATAGTGGCGACCACGGTCGCCTCGGTGGGCCCGTAGCTGTTGAACACGGTGCGCCCCGGACGGCACCAGCGCTGCCGCACCGAGGGCGGGCAGGCCTCGCCGCCGAGGATGATGATCCGCAGGGAGGGCACGTCCTCCGGCATCATCGCCAGCAGCGTCGGGACGGTGTCGAGGACGGTGATCCCCGCCGCCCGCATCACCTCAGGCAGCGCATCGACCTCGCTGAGCGTGGCGGGCGAAGCGACCCACAGGGTCGCGCCGACGAGGTAGGGGATGAAGATTTCTTCCAGGGAGAGGTCGAAGGCGACCGAGGCGCCCTGGAAGCACACGTCGTCGCCGGTCATGCCGTAGACGGCGTTGCCGGCGCGCAGGTAGTGGCAGATATTGGCGTGGCTGATGACGATGCCCTTGGGCTTGCCGGTCGAGCCCGAGGTGTAGATCGCGTAGGCCGGGTGGGCCGGCGTGACGCCGTCCCGGCGCAGGTCGATCGCCGGGCCGTCCCCGGCCGCGAGGGCGGCGAACGGAACCGCCCGACGCGCCAGGGCTGTGTCGAGCCGCGCTGCGGTGACGGCGTCGGTCACCACGAGGTCCGACGCGCAATCGTCCAGGCACTCGCCGACCCGTTCGGGCGGCGCCTCGGCATCGAACGGGATGTAGGCGGCGCCGCTCTTGAGAATGCCGAGCAGCGCGACGTGCAGGTCGAGCGAGCGGGTCATCCACAGGCCGACGAACCGGCCCGGGCCGGCCCCCCGCGCCCGCAGGGCCCGGGCGATCCGGTCGGCCGCCGCTTCCAGCTCGGCATAGGTGAGCCGGCTCTCGCCGAAGACGATCGCGACGTGGTCGGGCCGCCTCTCGGCCGAGCGCGACACGAGCTCCGGCAGCAACTCGTCGCGCCGACAAGCGGAATCCTTCGGGCCGCGCAGGATGCTGCGATAGACGAGAGCGGGACGCATATTCACGAGGTCGGCCCCTCAGCAACCGGATTGTCCGACGACCATGTGCCTTCGACTCGTTGAGGAAGTTCTAGCGATCGGGGTCGAGGCTCTCTGATGGTGTGGTCCGCGCGTTCTCCCGGCCAAGTGGCTAGAGCATTTTCCGACGAAGTGGATACAGGTTTGTCGTAGAAAATGAGGCAAAATCAAAGACCTAGAGCAGCGCCCGATGGCAGCGTGATCGGGCGCTGCTCTAGAACGGCACGGGCGATTCCGCCCGGAGGGCAGGCCGCAGGTTCGAGCCCTGTCGGTTCCGCCACTTGGTCGTTTCCGCCACTTGTTCGGTTCCCCCACTTGGAGCGCCTGCCTCGACGGCACCCGCGACCCAGGTTCTCTCCCTCCATGCCGCGCGAGGAAAGGAGGGCCGTGCCGGCGGCTCTTCTCGTCTCTATATCTTGGAGTGACCTTGGCCCGTCGACAGCGTTGCAGAGCACACTGGTGCATCGGGGTTGCGGATGAGCCCCGACGCGACCTGTTCGCCCGGTGTCCTTCCGACACGGTCAGCTCTGAACGCACGAGGCCGGGCCGAGGGATCGGTCCCCGGCCCGGCCTCGATGCGGGACGATGGTGCGCTTGCCAGGACCTTACCTCGGCGTCGGTTCACCAGGTGTAGCGCAGGCCGCCGGCGAAGAGGTGCGCGCTCAGGTTGGCGCCGAAGCCGGCCTCGTAGCGGGTGAAGACCTGGAGGTTGCCCTTCTGGGCGGTCAGGCCGGCGCTGACCACACCGGTGTCGCGGGCGATGCCGGCGAACGAGGTCGTGAAGGCCGAGCCCGGCGCGCCGATCAGCGATGCCTTCACGAGCGAGAGCGTATCGCCGGCATTGTGGTAGTAGCGCGCCCGGATCTCGGGGCTGAACAGGATCCCGTCATGGGCGAAGTCGGCGGTCACCCGCACGCCGACCGAGGGCTGAACGATGTCGAGGGTGGTGGCTTGCGAGGAGAGACCGGCCGACCCGGCGTTCCGCTCGGCGAACCCGTCCCGGCTCAACCGGTACCAGTCGAAGCCGAGGCTCGGCTCGGCGTAGAGGGCGCCGAACTGGTGGCGCGTTCCGAACTTGAAGGCCAGGCTGAGGTCGTCGCTGCCGTAGCGGCCGACCGCTGTCCGCGACAGGTCGCCGAAGGTGAGGCCGCGGGTGGTCGTCGTATCGGCGTAGGTGTAGGCCGCCACGCCGTCCACGAAGGCCCGGCCGAAATCGAGCGAGCCGTAGAGCGAGCCCTGGTAAGCGCTGGCGCCGCTACGGTTCAGCCCCCCGACGCCCTTGGTGGTCCCGTCGGCATAGCCGAAGCTGGCGCCGATCAGGCCGCCGTCGAGGAACTTGTCGGCACCCACCATGACGCCCGCATGGGTCAGATCGAACCCGTTGCGCCCGCCGATGCGGCCAGGACCGCCGAGGGCCCGGGCCCACAGCGACAATTCGGTCACGCCCGGCTTGGCGGCCGACCCGGTGAGGCCGGCGGCGGCGGTGCGCAGGGCCGCGCCCGTGCGAGCCTGGTCGAGCGCCGTGTAGGTCCCCTCGATCCCGATCCCCGGCTGGACGTCCGCGCGGCCCGCCCGGCGGTCCGCCATGCGGTCCTCGAGGGAGCGCACGAATTGCCCGCGCTGCACCGCGTCCGCCGCGGTGGCGTTGGCGATGGCTTCGCCCGAGAGCGATTGCAGCGCGGCGGCGCCGGCGGCCTCGGTCGCGGTCCGGTCGAGGGCGAAGAACACGGTGTCGAGGTCGCCCTGCGCCTGCAGCAAGTACGAACGGTTCAGGTGGCCGGCAACTGCCCGCTGGTTGGCGGAGCGAGCCGGCGCCGCAAAGTCTCGGTTGAAGGTCATCGAGACGCTGTCCGGACCGTAGGTCATGGTCTCGGTCAGGAACGGGTTGAGGTCGATCACCTGCCCGAAGCGACCGCTCGTGGTGCCGGCGCTCGAAGCGAAGGTGAAGGTCTGGTTGGCGATCTTGTCGGTCGGATCGAAGGCGAGATCGATCTCGCCGCCGACAGTGAGGTTGCCGTTGACCCGCAGCGCATCGAACCGGTTGGTGTCGACCTCCATCACGATGCGGCCGCTGTCGGTCTGCTCGTAATTGCCGTCGATGGTGAGCGTGCCAATGGAGTTGCCCGGCGCCAGCGTGCCCCGGTTCTTCACCGTGCCGATAATGGTGCCCGAGCCACCCAGGACGGCGTCCTTCGCCACCGTGACCTCGGTCGAGCGGTAGAGGGTCGAGCTGTTGATCTTGAGCATGCCCTCTTGGACCGCCGTGAGGGCGCGGGCATCGGCGACAGCGGAGCGGATGTCGAGGGTGCCCAGGCCCGCCTTGGCGATGTCACCAGAGCCCGAAAGCGTGTTGTCGCGGAGCGTCAGCACCGTGCCGGCATCGGTCCGGAAGGTTGCGCCGAAAGCCGAGCCGCCGATCTCGCCCTTCGAGACCGAGGCGTTGACCGCCACGTCGCGGTTCATCGTGATGCTCTGCGTCGTGTGCAGCGCACCGCCCTGGAGCGTCAGCATGCCGGCGCGGTCGCCGAGATTGGCATCGCTGCCGATGCGAATCGTGCCGTTGTCGATCCGTGTGCCGCCTGCATAGCTGTTGAGGCCGGCGAGCGTCAGGACCGACTCGCCGCTCTTGATCAGGCTGCCGGTACCGGCGATCTGGCCTGCGAAGGTGCGGTCGCGCAGTTCGATGTTGGCGACGTACGGATTGACGAGCTGCGCCGGCAGGCCGGCCTCGAGGAGGTCGGTCTTCCAGGCGTAGTCGGCGATCATCGCGTGGGCTTTGGTCGTGGGATGGAATTCATCCCAGAACAGGTAATCCCCCACCGTACCGGCCGAGCAGGAACCGACGTAATTACCCGTTTCCGCGTTGACGCAATTGGTCGAACCGTAAACGAAGCCGAACGAACCCGGACGCGCCTGGACCTCCTTCAGCAGCGCGGCGGCATCGACGACGACGATGCGCTCGCCACGGCGGGCGGCGTCGAAGCCGTCCTGCATCGTGTACAGTTTATCCTTGATAAGCCGGTTGGTCGTGGTGATCTCGGCGCCGAGCATCCCGGCGATCTCGGCGTGGGACTGAATGATCTTCGGCGTGGTCGCGATGTTGGGAACGGTATTGACGTAGTAGGTGGCTCCCGACTGGGCGATATCGCGCCGGCCGCGCACGGCATCGTTGAGCTTCATCAGTTCCCCGGGGATGTCCTCCAACAGGGCCCGAGACGCCTTTGCGAGGTCGATGTCGCCGAGCGGCTTCGTCGTATTGAGAGTCCAGCTATAATCTTCGACTTCCTGTCGATAATTATTGCCGCCAATCCATAAGGTAAATAACGGCTTATTGCCAAAATTCGACGCCTCGTTGACGTAATCGTTCGACCAAAATCTTAAGAAGCTGCCACGATCATTGATCTTTTCGATCAGATTTTTGTTCTGCTGGTTAACTGTCTGGATAAGTGCTCCGAGGGGGGTGTTAATTGTGTAACCGGCCGTGGCGCCGCCCCAGGCGAGGTTCCGATCCTCGTTGTAGGACCCAGCGCCGTTGATGTTGTTCAGGTACTCGACCCAGACCTTCCCGTTCGAGAACCGGCCGTCGTCGTAGAGGTCGCCCTTTGGGGTCTTCTTGAAGGGGATCCACTTCGTCCGGCCGTAGGTGCGCCCGACATCCGACAGGCTGTCACCGAGGCTCCACAGTGAACTGTAGCGGCTCTCCGCCAACGCCGTGCTCGACAGCAAGGCAGTCATGGCAGCGGCAAGAACAGCGCTGCGGTACGTTTTGCCGGCCATGATGATCTGGTCCGTTCCAGGCGGTCAGGAGAAGGAGGGGGCCGGACGCCGGATCGCCTGCGGGCGGCGGTGCGATGGCCCTTACGAAGGGGAAAAAAGCAGAAACATGGTTAACAAATCGTAAATATCGACAGCATAAAATCTTCAACGTGTCGGCAGTAGCGCGCCTTGCACAGAACCGAGACAGCTAGGACGTGCATTCTGTGGAGTTCATCGGGACTCTCTGTTGTGTTTCCACGAACAATTTGAGCATTTTCGGCTCAGAACAGCGTTTGAACCGCTCCGGGTTTTTCGGAGGCTGATTGTCTTGGGTCAGGCGGCCATGGCTTGGTCGCCGACGTGGGTATGATAGCGCGCTTCGGCCTCGGCGGGAGGGACGTTGCCGATCGGCGCGAGGAGGCGACGGTGGTTGTACCAGTCGACCCACTCCAGGGTGGCGTACTCGACCGCCTCGAAGGAGCGCCAGGGGCCACGCCGGTGGATCACCTCCGCCTTGAACAAGCCGTTGATCGTCTCCGCCAAGGCGTTGTCGTAAGAGTCGCCGACGCTGCCGACCGACGGCTCGATGCCCGAGCCAAGTATTGGGTGGATTCAAGTGGTCGTCGCAACGGCTTGGCGGAGGGCGGTTGTGATGGCAGGTCGGCGACGTTCGGATCGATGCCTTCGGGAGAAGCTGCAGTCACCGGGTCGTCCCGGGGTCGGTCGACGCGAGACGCGGCGGGAGTTCTGGGCGTTCATCGCCCAAGGTCTTTCGAGCGAGGACGCAGCGATGAAGGTCGGGATCTCGCCACCGCTCGGCTCGCGGTGGTTCCGGACGGCAGGCGGGATGGCGCCCACCCATCTATCGCCGTCATCCAAGCTTCCTTCGGCGCGCTATCTGTCG
>NZ_JAAKGV010000026.1 GCF_011043735.1 Methylobacterium sp. DB0501
GCCGAAAGCGAGGACGGGGCGAAAGAAAGGGAGGCGGCCTGACGGCCGCTCGCCGCCGCGTGAGCTGCGGCGAAGCCCGTCCGTCGCGCAGGTTCGGCGGCCGCCCGCACGGGTGGTTGCCGCAGGCTGGAGACCGATCGGGAAACCTGGAATTGAAGGTCGCGCCGCGCGGCACGAACCAGGGTGATGCCCCGCCCCGATCGACGGGATCGAGGACCGCCGGTGGCGGCCCTGGGGGAGGGGGCTCAGCCCTCCGTGGAGAGCTTGGCGACCTCGGCCTGGGCGGCCTTCAGCTCGGCCGCGATGGTGCGCCGCTCGCGCGGGCAGGAGACCGAGGCCAGCTCGGCCTGGAGTTCCGCGACGTGGGTCATGAGGGCGAAGCGGGCGTGGGCGGGGAGGCTCGAGGTGGGGCGCGGCATCGGTGGGGTGTCCCTGGCGCTCGGGACCGTCCCGGCGCGATGCGACCCCCCAAACAGGCGACGGCGCCGCCCGCACCCCGAAGGGGCCGGAGCGCAGCGGAGGACCGGCCGGACGGGCGATTTTGTCCCGCGAGGAATGGCGCGCAGCGCCAGGGGAAAATCGTCTGGCCGGACGGTTGCGGGCGGTGACGGCGTCTGTTCCCTTGTCGCCATCGTGTTGGGACGGTCCGACGCTGTGGCGAACGTCGGCGCCGCGGCTCACCGACGTTTCCGCATGGTCGGGTCGGCCGGCCACCGTGCTTGCCGGACTTGGCGAGGTGGCCGCTTCCCACGCTCGCCGCTGCTCCAGAATGGCTCGGGAGGACGCCCCCCAACGCGCGCCGCCTCCTCCCGATGGCGCCCACGCGGGGCGGTTCCAGCCTCACCCCTGGCCACGTGGGGCACCTCCTCATGGGGAGGGCCGCCTCGTCCTGGCGCCGGTCGGCACCGCTTCCGTGCTGACCGACCTGAACGGGTATGCTACCCCAAGGACAATCGGCCCAACTCCGGGGCAGCCATGTCTCTTCGGCCGCGCCGGCCCCTCGCCAGCCCCGACACGATCAGCACCGGCACCCTCGACCGGATCGCCGCGCTGCTCGGGGTTCCAGCCTCTACTTACCTCGATCCGAACCCTGGGGCCGCCGAGGGCCTCGGGACGAATGCCCTTCCGGGTCTGTGGGAGCAGCGCGACGTGCCTCCCGGCCGGGCCAGGGGGTTCAACCGTCCCGCGATGCCAGGTCGCCCTTCACACCGCGCTCCGGATCTGCATGGAGGCCCCCCATGGTCGCCACGGAACTCAGCCCCCCGTCGGCGTCCGACGGGGCGCGAACCCCGATGAGGCTCGTGTTCGAGGCCGGCACCACGCTCCGCTTCGAGGTGTCCGAACCGATCGACTTCCGCCTCTCGCTCGATGTCGGCTTCGCGACGATCGTCGCCAACGGGGTCGAGGACGTGGCCGACCTGGTGGCGGCCTTCCAGTTGCAGGATATGGAGCGGGTGTCCTGCCACCGTTACGGCTTCGCACTGGATGAGGTCGGGGAGGACGCCGATCGGCGCGTCGTCTATCGCGACAAGGCGGTCGAGGTCCGGATCCTCCGCAGCGACTACGATCGGATCGCCGGCGTCGTGGCGGATCTGATCGCGGATCCACGCGTCCAGGCGGCGTTCCAGCAGGCCTACAGGCGGCACGCTGCCGCCTCGTGGGAGGCCGCCTGGCACCCTGGTCCCGGAGAGGCGTAACGCCTTGGCAATGGGGAAGCCGACGGTCACGATTATCCAAGCGTGAGCGGTGCGATGGCGCTTGCTACCGTCTCGGTACGCTGCGAGCCTTGCCGGCTCTGATGGCCGCAGCGGCAGCCGCTGCGATCCGGGACATGAATTTCCGCGAGAACCGGCCGAGCGGCTTGGCGTCCTCGAGCGCCCAGGACGCGGCGAGGTCGTCGGTGTTGAACTCGTCCACGATGACCCAGGCCGGGGTGTAGAGCTTCGCACGGCGGGCCTCGGTCTCCGGCACCTCGACGACGTGGGCGGACGAGCCCGGTGGCTGGCTGGTGATCGGAAACAGGAGGGGCTTCTGGCGCCCGTCCTTGCCGGCGACGATGAGCATGACGCAGGTCGGACGTGCCTTGCGCCCGGCCTCCTCGCCCCGATCGTACTCCCGCGCCCACAGGTAGGAGTAGAGGATGATCTCGCCGTGCTGCGGCTCAGTCATCCCGCCCGTCGTCCTGCGCGACGGCATCGAGCCCGGCCAGGATCTCGTCGCGCTCCGGACCCGTCAGGTCCTCGGCACGGTGCGCGCGCTGGGTGCCGCCGCCGGTGAGACGGTCGAACTGCTCGGCCGTCAGCAGAACGAACTTGCGCTTTCCGCGCTTGGTGATGTCCACGGGGCCGCGGAACGCCGCCTCGACCACCTCGCCGGATTTGTTGCCGAGATCCGTCAGGGTGAAACTCGCCATCGCTGCCTCCTCCGCTCTCCATGAAGTAGCTGAATTAGCTGTTTCAGGCAATGAGGGCAGGGGAGGTCCGACGCCTGAGCGCCGGGCTCAACGCCCCGCCGGACGAGAATGCCCACGCCTTGCCGACGAGGTTGTGGCTGATGCGGCCGTCGGGTCAGTGCACGATCCGATCGGCATCCAATCCCGGATCGTGTCCGCGGTGGGTGGATGAGCGGTCCGGCCGATGCTAGGATGACAACTCGCGATAGCTGCCATCGATGAGGTGGCGTCGGCTTTCCCGGAACGACCATCAATCAGGGAGGATCGTATCGTACCCAGCTTTGGCCAACCGAGAGATGCAAATGTACTGGTTCTCGATGGCAGTGGCGCTGCTGGTGGCACTGGGGATCATCGCGCTCGGCATCCTGTACCTTGCAAACCCAAGAGCAGCGACGCGGAGTTTCGGCCTCCCGCTTCCCGAAGAAGGGGCGAATGTCGCATGGTGGCTTCGCCTCAAGGGCGTGCGCGACATCTCTTCAGGACTGGTCGTGCTGGCCTTGATGGCGTGGGGGCCGCCGCGCGTGGTCGGCCTCGCCCTGCTGATCGAGGCACTGATCCCTGTCGGCGACATGTCACTGATATTAGCCGCGAAAGGCTCGACCTGGAGAGCTTTCGGCATACACGGCCTCACGGCGGTGCTGATGATCGTGGCCGCCATCCCCCTGTTCATGCAAACGGCCTGAAGTGCTGCACCCTCTCGGTCCGGCCCCTCGGCGCCGTGTTCGACCAACGGAACGGTCGCCGTCGAACTGCCAAGACTGAGCCGACGACGGCCCGGCAGGCTCACAAGCGGCCGGGAGCACCGATCTGAATGGGGCGCACCCCTAGTGCACCATGGCATGCAGTCTGTTTTGGGTGTCAACAAGGACCATCCAAAACGAACTTTTTCAAGCGCACCATCTATAGAGGACCGGCATTGCGAATGCCGTGAAGCGGACTTCGTGAAGGTCCACACGGGGTCGACATCGGCCCCTCGCGTCGGGACGTTGAGGAAGCCGGCGCCTAAGCGCTGGCCTTCACGCCCCGCCGCACGGGAATGCCCTTGGTCAGCGCCTTGTCGGCGAGGTTGTCGGAGATGCCACCGCCGGGGAAGTGGACGACCCCGATCGGCATCTGCTCCAGGATCGCGTCGTTGCGGCGGAACGGCGCCGCCTTGCTGTGGCGCTTCCAGTCGGGGCGGAACACCACCTGGGCGACCTTGCGGTTCGCAGCCCATTTCGCCGCGATCAGCTCGGCGCCCTCGCCACCACCGTGCAGCAGGACCATGTCGGGGTGCTTGGCGCGCACCCGGTCGAGGGTATCCCAGATCACCGTGACGTCCTGGTACTGCTTGCCGCCCGTGAACGCGATCCGGGTGCCCTGAGGAAGGTGGATCTCGGTCTCCGCCCGGCGCCGGGCGCTGATGTAGTCGCGCGAGTCGATCATTGCCGCGGTCATGGTGGCGTGGTTGACCCGCGAGCCCGAGTGCGGGCGCCACAGCGACTTGGTGGTGCGAGTGAAGAGATGGGCGGCGGCGTCGCGGGCGTACTCGAAGGCGTTGCGGCGCTCCGACAGCGTCAGCCCGAGGGCGGTCAGGCGTTCGAGCTCGACGGAGAGCACCTCGCTGCCGTCCTGCTCGCGCTGGCTCGCCCTCTGCGCCTGCTCGTTCTCGTCGAGCTTGCGCTCGACCTGCTCGACGCGGCGGTGGAAGACGTTGACGAAGGCCCACAACACGTCCTCGAGGTCGTCCTCCAGGCGGGTGCCGGCAAAGGCCTGCTCGAGCCCGGACATCGCCCCGCGCAGGGCCTGATCCATCGCGCCCTTGGCCGGGAGCGGCCGGGGATCGTCATGCTCCTCGAACGGGCGGTAGCCGGTGACCGCCAGCTCCTCCAGCAGGGTGGGATCGGCGGGCAGGTCCTCGTCGCGGTCGTGGATCGCGTGGTCGAGCATCTGAAGGCTCCTTCGGGTCCGGGGTGACCGCGTCCATCGCGGCCTTCCTGGCGACCCAAGGCCGGGCCCGGGGGCCTGGCGCACCTGCGCGGCATCCGCATCGCACGCCAAGCGATGCGGCTCGCGCGGGCCGGAGCAAAGCGGAGGACGGCCCCTGGCCGTCGATTTTGCCTCGCGATGCAAAGCCGCCGTCAGGCGGCGGCGGAAAATCGTCGGCCGGGGCCATTGCGCCCAAGGTCCCCGGCCCGGCACAAGTCGCCCTCTGAAGAAGGCCGTGGACGCAGGTCCTCTCACGGCCCGGGGCAGCCCGCCGCTCGCCCCCAAGGCTCATGACCGCTCAGGCCGCCGCCGCCTCCTCGAAGCGCAGGTGCGCCACCGCATCGTTCGGGTCGAGCTGCGGCGCCAGATGCAGGGCGAGATCGCGCGGGCCGAGGTGGCACAGGTCGCGGTTGAAGTCGTCCTCGCGCGGGATCAGTTCGGTCACCAGGATCCCCTCGGCCTCGGCGCGGCGGCGCAGGATCCCCGCCCCTCGCCCGCCGGCCTCGTCGGCGTCGCGGGCGATGTAGAGGTGGCGCAGGCCGGGCGGAAGGATCAGGGCGCCGAGGTGCCCGGCCGAAAGAGCCGCGACGTGCGGCACGTCCGGCATCAGCCTGTGGACCGACAGCACCGACTCGGTGCCCTCGCCCGCGACCAGCAGGTGAGGCACGGTTCCGCCAAAGCGCACGCCGTGGCCGAGCAGGTTCCCGAGCGACCGCCGGGGCTTGGGGAGATCCGCCTTGCCGCGCCCGTCCGGGGCGAGCCAGGTCCGGCCGACGCCGGTGACGGCGCCCGACAGGTCGGTGACGGTCGCCAGCAGGGCCGGATGCCACGTGTCCGGGCCCGGGGCCTTGCGGGACGCCCGGTACAGGCAGCGCGGGTGGAAGCGGAGCGCAGCCAGACTGAGCGCGTGCTCGAGCCCGCGCGAGCGCAGGTAGGCCGCCGCCGGCGTGCCGGCGAGCAGCCGGCCGTGGCGCAGCAGGCGCCGGGCCGACTCGGTCGTATCGCGCGCCTCCGGAAGCGGGCGGGTCCGCTCCGGCTCGGGTGGCAGGGGCAGGCGCAGGAACGCCCGCGCCTCGGCAAGAGCATCCTTCCAGCCGTCGCCGCGCTGGATCCGGATCAGGTCGAGCAGGTCGCCGTGCTCGGCCGTGGCCGCATCCTGCCACCGCCCGCGGGCGCCCTTGCCGCTGGCCGGACCGGTCAGGCGCACGTAGAGCGACCCGCCTTGCGTGTTGTGGACGTCGCCGACGCACCAGTACCGGCCGGAGCGATGTCCGTTGGAGAGGTAGCGGCGGCAGAAAGCCTCGACGTTCTCGGCGAGCTGGCGGGCGATCTCCGCGGCGGGGGGTAGGGTCGACATGGTGGCCTCCCGGTCCGGTCGCGGTATTAAGCGTGGCCTTTGGCGTTTGTGCAACGCAGCAGCGGATGACGGTCGAGCAGAGCCGTCAGGATCGCCGGCCCGCGCTCCCCGGCGGGGATGAACAGGCGGGTGCGCCAAGCGATCACCTCGGCGAACAGCCCGAGCGCCTTCAGGCCAGCCCGGGCGCTGTCGCTCGCCCCGATCAGCTCGACCCGGTCCTCGCCCATCACCCGCACGCGCCGGACCTGCAGGCCGCCGGTGAGTTCCAGGCCGGCCCGGCCGGAGAGCAGGGCGGCGAAGGCCTCGGCCGGAGCCATGGCGGTGCCGGCGCCGAGGCCGAGCCGCTCGCGGGTGACGGGCAGGTCCTCGGGCTCGACGACGCGGCCGACGATGCGCTCGCCCGCGTCGGTCACGAGGCGGAACACACGCATGTCGATGCCCGGCAGCCGGTCCCAGATCGGCAGGAGCAGGCCGGTGACGACGTGCAGGGTGCGCTCCTCGAATTCGGGCAGGCTGGCGAGTTCGCCGCTCCAGGCGGCCCGGAACGCGGCCGCGCCGGCCTCCCTGAACTGCGAGCGGTCGAACTGGTCCCGGTCGAGGATCTGGCGCTGGAGCGGACGCACCAGGCGCACCCGCGCCACCACCGAGCCGTCCTCCCGGGTCTCGCTCGCCGCGCGACCGGCGAGCGCCGGGCGGCCGGACTTGGCGTTGACCACCGGCTGATAGCCCTCCGCGATCAGGTCGAGGGCGGCATCGAGGTCGAGCGGCTTGAGCCGGCGCCGCTCGGCAATGGTGAGGAGATGTGTGCGGGCGCCGCTGCGGGGATGGGTGTAGGCCACCGCGCGGTCGGTGACCGTGAACGACTCGGCGGTGAGCACCTCGACCCCGACATCGTAGACCCCGGCGCTGATCGCGCCCTCGATCACCAGGGCCAGGCGCTCCTCGAACGCCTCGAACAGGCGGTTCTGGACGGCGATGCGCAGCGCCAGGACGCGGTTGAGGAAGCGGCCGATCGGCGGCAGCTCGTCGAGCAGGCCCCCGGTCTCGCTGGTGAGCGCCAGCCCGGTCATCGCCTCGAATTCCTTGAGCGGGCAGCCGGCGATCTCGCCCCGCACGATCGCCCAGTAGAGCTGGCGCAGGGCCGTGGCGGCGTAGGGTCCCTCCAGGTTGTCCTCGGGCCGGAACAGGCCCTGGCCGCCGGTCTGGCGCTGGCCCCGCGTGATCGCCCCGAGCGTGTCGAGGCGGCGCGCGATGGTGGAGAGGAAGCGCTTCTCGCCCTTCACGTCGGTGGTGACCGGCCGGAACAGCGGGGCCTGCGCCTGGTTCGTGCGGTTGGTGCGGCCCAACCCCTGCA
Organism: Methylobacterium sp. DB0501; assembly: GCF_011043735.1. Classification (GTDB taxonomy): domain Bacteria; phylum Pseudomonadota; class Alphaproteobacteria; order Rhizobiales; family Beijerinckiaceae; genus Methylobacterium; species Methylobacterium alsaeris. The sequence goes on from NZ_JAAKGV010000026.1 coordinate 7,132, forward strand.
CCGCGGCGTCGGCCTTCCAGCCGGCCTCCAGCAGGTAGTGGACGCGCAGGCGCTGGTTCTTCGCGCCCCGGTCGGCATGGTAGCTGCGCCCGGTGCCGCCGGCATCGGAGAACACCAGGATCCGCTTCTCGTCGTCCTGGAAGGCCTGGGTCTCGCTGAGATTGGCCGCACCCGGCCGGTTCTGGAGCACGAGGCGGTCGACCCCGTCCTTGCCCGTCCGGCGCACGATCCGGCGCGAGCGGCCGGTCACCTCGGCGACGGCGTCGGTGCCGAAGTGCTGCACCAACTGATCGAGCGCCGATTGCACGGGGGCGAGGGCGCACAGGTGCTCGATCAGGGCGTCGCGGCGCTCGACCGCCTCGCGGCATTGCACGGGCCGACCCTCGGCGTCGATGACCGGCCGGGACAGGATCGTGCCGCCCTCGTCGGTGTAGGGCTCGTAGAGCTGGGTCGGGAAGGCGCTGGCGAGGTACTCCATGACGTACTCGCGCGGCGTGACGTCGACCTGAAGGTCGCCCCATTCGTCCGAGGGGATCTGGGCCAGGCGCCGCTCCATCAGCGCCTCGCCGGTCGAGACGATCTGGACGACGGCGGCGTGGCCTTCCGCGATCCCGGCCTCGACCGCCGCGATCAGGGAGGGGCACTTCATCGCCGTGAGCAGGTGGTTGAAGAAGCGCTGCTTGCTCGACTCGAAGGCCGAGCGCGCCGCGGACTTGGCCGCCCGGTTCAGCGTTCCGGACGCGCCGGTGACGCCCGAGGCCTTGAGCGCCGCATCGAGGTTGGTGTGGATCACCTGGAAGGCGTCGGCGTAGGCATCATAGATCGCCGTCTGCTCGGGGGTCAGCCTGTGCTCGAGCATCTCGACCTCGACGCCGGCATAGGACAGCGAGCGGGCGGTGTAGAGGCCGAGCGCCTTCAGGTCGCGGGCCAGAACCTCCATCGCCGCGAGCCCGCCCTGCTGCATGGCGGTCACGAAATCGGAACGGGTCGGGAACGGGAAGCTGCCCCCGCCCCACAGGCCGAGGCGGTGGGCGTAGGCCAGCTTCTCGACCGTGACGGCTCCGGTGGCGCTGACGTAGAGCACCCGGGCGTCGGGCAGGCGGTACTGGAGCGCCAGCCCCGCCTTGCCCTGCTGCGAGGCCTCGACCACGCCGCGGTCCCCGGAGCCGGCGGCGGCGTTGGCGAGCTGGTGGGCCTCGTCGAGGGCGATCACGCCGTCGAAGTCCGGCCCGAGCCAATCGCAGACCTGGTCGAGGCGCGAGCCGGCACCGTTGCGGCCCGCCCCGCGCAGGGTGGCGAAGGTCGTGAACAGGATGCCTTCCGAGAGCGTCACCGGCTTGCCGGGGGCGAAGCGGGAGAGCGGCACGATCTGGAGCGGCTCGCGGCCGAGATGGCGCCAGTCGCGCTGGGCGTCCTCCAGCAGCGCGTCGGATTTCGACACCCACAGCGCCCGGCGCCGGCCGGAGAGCCAGTTGTCGAGGATGATCCCGGCGACCTGGCGGCCCTTGCCGGCGCCGGTGCCGTCGCCGAGGAAGAAGCCCTGGCGGAAGCGCACCGCACCCTCCGCACCCGCGGCCGCGGCCGCGGCCGCGAGGACGGTGCCGGTCTCGTCGACGGTCCAGTGGCCGGGCAGGTGGCGAGCATGGGCGGCGCCGGCGTAGATCACCGTCTCGATCTGGCAGTCCGAGAGCAGGCCGGTCTCGACGACCGACGCCGGCAGGCGGGGGGCGTGGCTCGGCCGGGGCAGGCGCACCGAGGCCATCGCGGTCGACTGGACGAGCGGGGTCGGGTGCGGCTGGCCGCCGTCGATGCGCAGCGTCTCCAGCGCATAGTCCTCGTACAGCGCCGCCTCCGCCGCGAGCGTGGCGGGCAGCGCCTCGATCACCGTGTAGGCGATCGGCTCGGCGCTCTTGGCCGCCACCGCCGCAGCGGGCGCTGATCGCGGTGCGGACGGGCGGACGGCAACCATGCGCGGTGCGAGTCCGACACGGCGGGACAGGCCGGGGATGATGCGGCGGGGGTCCGGAGCTGGGGCCGGCGCGAAGCGCGGCGGGACACCGGCCAGGACCGCGTCCAGCAGCGCGGCAGGATCCTGGCTCAGCCCGAGCGGCGCCGTGGGCTCACTCACCTCACCGGCCGGGGCACGGTCGAATACCGACAGGCGCACGTCGACGGTGGTGCCGTGCTTCGCATAGGCGCGGCCCGACAGGCCGGCGGAGAACACCAGCCGCCCGCCCCGCTCAGCCAGCGCCGCGAAGGCGGCGGCGCTGGACGGGCGATCGGGGCGGAAACTCTCGCCGGTGATGGCGACCAGGCGTCCTCCGGGGGCAAGGCGCGACAGCGCCGCGCGCAGGTGGTCGGCGGTGGCGTCGCGGTAGCGGCCCTCGACATGCGCCGCGACCGAGAAGGGCGGGTTCATCAGCACCACGTCGGGGACCACGTCCGGGTCGAGCCGGTCGTGGATCTGGGCCGCGTCGAGCTGCGTGACGGCGCCGGCCGGGTACAGCGCCCGCAGCAGGCCCGCGCGGGTCTGGGCCAGTTCGTTGAGGTGGAGGCGTGCGCCGGCGAGCTCGGCGTGGACCGCGAGCAGGCCGGTGCCGGCCGAGGGCTCCAGCAGCGCCTCGCCCGGCCGCAGGCCGGCCGCGAGCGCGGCGACGTAGCCGATCTCCAGCGGGGTCGAGAATTGCTGGAACGCCTCGCTCTCCTCGGAGCGGCGGGTCTGGGTCGGCAGCAGGCCGGCGATCCGGCCGAGCATGGCCAGCCGCGCGGCCGGAGACCCGGCCTTGGCCCGGATCGCCGGCCAGAACCGGCGCAGGAACAGGGTCTGGGCGACCTCGCCGGCCTCGTAGGCGTCCTTCCACAGCCAGAGGCCGTCGGCGTCGCTGCCGCCGCAGGCGGCCTCCATGGCGCCGCGCAGGGCGCCCGTCTCGAGCGCCCTGCCCTGCGCGAATTGATCGGCGAGGCGCGAGGCGGCCTGCAGGATCGCGGCCGGGGCCGGGCTTGGGCTGAGGGCGGTGCTGTCCTGGACGTGCTGGGCGAGGATGGAGATGTTCACGCGCGGCCTCCTGTCGGGCTCACGCCGGACCGCAAGTTCTCTCTGCCCTGCCGCCGGCTCGCCCGCCGGCCGGCCTCCTCTTCCTCTCTATCCGCGGACGGATGTACTGGCACGCGCCGTGCCAGACCCTGCGCCATCGCAGGTCCCGTGGGAGAGTTCTGTTTTAGACCTTATGACGATTGACATAGCGAAGGTCTCTGTCATCTCAGTCATGGAAGGCCCGGCAAGAGGCGGGAGGATTCGACGGTTGGAACGGCCGCAGGCGAGCGACGGCGATCGGGTCGTGACCCTCACGGCCAGGATCGTGAAGGCCTATCTGGCCGGCAACGCCCTGACTCCGCAGGCCCTGGTCGCGGTCCTGCGCGCGGTGGCGGAGGCGATCGGGCAGCTCCACCGGCATGAGAACGATCCGAGCGCGATCCGCCGGCCGACGCGACAGCAGATCCGCGACTCGATCGGGGACGACTTCCTGGTCAGCTTCGAGGACGGCCAGCGCTATCGGATGCTCAAGCGCCATCTGACGAAGTGCGGCCTCACGCCCGAGGCGTACCGGGAGAAGTGGGGCCTGCCGAAGGACTATCCGATGGTCCCGGCCTTCTACACGCGCAAGCGCGCCGCCCTCGCCAGGCGGACGAAGCTCGGGCAGTACGATCGCAGCACGGCCAAGCCTCGGTCGGATCATGCCCTCAGGGCCGCGGCCAAAGCTGCGGCCCAGGGCGCCGATCCGCGCGCGACCGAAGCGGCTTACGGGGCCTGATGGTCACGGAACAGTGTCAAGGTCGGTCTGCCGAAACTCGTCGGCGGTCGCCAGGATCGGCACGCGGTAGTATTTCGCCGAGGCGTAATGCAGGCAGTCGCCGAGATTGAGGCCCCGGCGCCCGGCTCGGTAGCGATGCGCGGCGGACAGGGCGAGCGTCGTGGCGCGCTTGGCCGGTGGCAGGTCGCGGATCTCGATCCCACGTGCCTCGAGGAACTCCAGGATGATCGGCTGGACGGCCTCGAGCGGCAGCGCGAACTTGTCCTGACGCGCCAGCGGCAGCGCCGCCTCGAGCACGGCGACCGGCGAGGTCATCCGCTTGGCCGCGCCGGCGATGGCGTCGGACACGCGCTCCGCCTCCGGTTCGTCCGAGAGGAGCGCGACGATCGCCGAGGCATCGACGAACATCAGCGCTCCCCCCACATCTCGTCGAAGGCCTCGCGCGGCAGCGGCGCGCGTGCAGCCTCGGCGAGCGCCACACCGTGCTTCTCGCGAAGGCGCGCCGCCGTCTCGCGCGGCGTTTCGGTGTTGCGTCGGCGCTCGATCGCCTCTCTCATGGCAATGACGATCGCCTCGGTGATCCCGACCCCCGCAAGCTCGGCGAACCTGCGCGTCAGCGCATCGGCCTCGGGGTTGTTGACGTTGATCGGCATCCCGGCCTCCGGCTGGAAATCCTGATGTAGACATGTAGATTGCAAAATCTACATGAGCAACGGTCGGGGGTGAAGCGGAGCCGCGTGCGCCGGGTCGGGCTCGCCGTCGGCGTCGCCCGCCAGGAACCGCAGCGTTCAGGCCGCCTTGACGTCGCGCCACCACGCGATGCGTTCGTCGCGGCTGGCGTTGGCGAGGCGCATCAGGAGATCGCCGTGGCAGGGTAGCGGCGCGCACCAGCACACGAGATCGCACCCGCGCAGCTCGTCGAGCGCCCGCAGCAGATGATGCTGGTCAGCCAGCCAACGCTCGTACCTCGCGATCACCGTCGCGCGGTCGCCGTCGCGGCCGATCACGAACGGATTCCCCCACTTCGATCCTCGGCCGATGGAGATGGCCCGGGCCGGCAGGCCGGTGTGGCGTTTGTTCAGAACTCGACACATCGTCCCGGTCCCCGCTCGCTGGAGCGGACGGGCGACCGCGAACGAGCGGCCGGGGTCACGCGAGCCCCCGGGCGACGCGGAAACGGCTTGCCCGTTGACCCCGGCCGCGGCGCGGCCATGCGGGAGGGCGGAAGCGAACGGGGCCGGACGGGTGCGGGCCGAGACGCGCACCCATCCGAGCCCGACACTCACTCGGCCGCGATGCGGAAGGCTTCCGCCTCATCGCCGCGATCCGCTTCCCCGGTCTCGCCCGACAGGAAGGCCGGCAGCGCCTCGGCCTCCTCCGGACCTGCGGCCTGCTCCGGCGCCTCCACCGCAGCGTCGAGGTCCGCGGCGGGGCGCAGCGGCTCGGGCAGCCAGCCGGTCTCGGCGAGCAGGCGCTCGGCCTCCCGGGCCATCTCGCCCTTCCTGAGATGATCGACGAGCTGCGCCTTGTCCGCGCCTGCGCCCTCGCGCACCGCCTCCAGGATGCGCGCCTTGGTCACCCGGCCGAGATAGTTGCCCACCGTTGGCCGCCAGCCCGCCGCCACCATGTCGAGGCCGGTCGCCCGTGCCAGCCGGTCGGCCTGGGCGAGCCGCATCCGCAGCCCGTGCTCGGTCACGCCCATGCCGCCGTAGGGGTTCGGCTTCTCGTGCAGCGCGTTCACGCCGAAGCTGACGCAGTGCGCCAGCAGCGCCATGCGGCTGGCCTCGTCGAGCGCCGCGAGCCAGTCCCAGACCGCATTGTCGTCCTCGGGCAGCTCTTCCTTCCAGGCGGCGTGCCGCTCGGCGACCGCGCGGGCGCAGGCGCTGTCCTTCAGGTCGTCGGCCTGCATGGCGAGGTGGACTTCCCGGACTCTGGCCTCAAGGCAGCCCTGTCCGGTGCGGAAGTGGAAGGTGTCGAGCACGAGCTTGTGCAGCAGCAGCGTCAGCGCGACCTGCGGGTCGTTCGCCACCGCGTCGCGCAGCGCCAGGGTGCGATGCGCCGTCAGCTCGGAGAGCAGACGATCGGACAGCGGGCGGATGCCGTCCTCCTCCTCCGGCTCGGGAGCGGCCGGTGCTCCGCCGATCTGGATGATCGCCCGCTGCACCGCCGGCATCGCCGTGGGCCCGGGCCCCGCCGGCTCGCGCGCCCTCTCGTCGCCCGCCTCGCCGTTTCCGTCCTGCGGCTCGGGCATGGCCGGCGCCTCGTCCTCGGGCCGGACGTAGCCGCGCTGGACCTGGAGCCGGCCGTCATGGCCGAGGCTGACGAAGGCGCCGGCGCGGGCGATCTCGGCCGGGTCGTAGCGCAGCGGGCGGTCGCCGAGCTCCTCCAGCGCCGCCTCGATCTCGCCGAGCCGGTCGTCGACCGCCTCCGGCAGTTCCTCGTCCGCTTCGTGCTCGGCGATCAGGCGCTCCTGCTCGGCGGTGAGCGCATCGATCGCCGCGCGCTCCTCCTCCGACAACGCGACGGGCTCCCCGTAGACCAGGCGCAGGCCGGCCTGATGACCGTAGGGGAAGCCAATCGCCACTTCGATCCACTTCCAGCCCTCGCCCGCGATCGCCTCGGCCGCGGCCTTGAGCCTGTCGTCGACGAGCCGGTCGAGGAGCGCCACGTCCTGCAGCCAGCCGCCGCGGTCGGCCTCGAACAGGTCGCGCAGGACGATCCCGCCGGCCTCTTCATACGCCTCGATGCCCACGAACGCGGCGCGCTTGTCGCCGGCCGCCACCGCCTTCTCGGTCAGCAGGCGCCGGATCTGGTAGGGCTCCTTCTGCCAGGAGTTCTGCACCGCCGCCCAGACCTGCTCCTGGCGGGCGTGATCCGGCGTGACGGTGAAGGCCATCAGCATCTCCAGCGTCATGCCGTCGGCGGCGTAGACGTCAAGGAGAGCGGGGGCGACCTCGGCCAGGCGCAGGCGTTGCTTGACCACCTTGACGTCGATGAAGAACGCCGCGGCGGTGGCCTCCTCGCTCATGCCCTTGTCGCGCATGGCCTGGAAGGCACGGAACTGGTCGAGCGGGTGGAGCGGGGCGCGCTCGACGTTCTCGGCCAGCGAGATCTCGTCGATCAGGATCCCGCCGGCCGGGTCCGACACGATGCAGGGCACCGGGCTGGTCTTGTTGAGGCGCTTCTGCTTCACGAGCAGCTCCAGCGCCCGGTAGCGGCGCCCGCCAGCCGGCACCTCGTACATCCCGGTCTCCCGGTCCTCGGCGTCGAGAACCGGGCGCACGTGCAGGCTCTGGATCAGGCCACGCCGGGCGATCGACTCGGCCAGTTCCTCGATCGAGGCGCCGGCCTTGACGCGCCGGACGTTGGCCTGGCTCAACACGAGCTTGTTGAAGGGGATCGGCCGGGCCGGGGCGAGGGTGATCTTCTGGGGGGCGTTGGCCATCGTCATGTCTTCCGCGACGGACGCCGAGAGCCTCTCTCGAACTGGAAAATCCGTCACGCAGCGCAGCGCCGCCTCTTCCTCTGGAGGGCAGCGCCGCACATGGTCATGGTCCATTCATCCCTGGTTCGGGCGGCCGGGTTCTCTGTCCGACCTCGAAGCCCTCAAAGGCGAAGCCCCCTCCGACTCTGGAAGGGGGCTGACGGATCGAAGTACGCCGGATCAGGCAGCGGCCGGCCGGCCGGCGCCGGCGGCCTCGACCAGGGCCAGCGGCGGCACGGCCGTGGCCACGGCCTCGTCGAGCCGCATCACGACGTCCGCGAGCGTCTGCCCGGCGTCCACGCAGCACCGGAGGGCCGCCAGGGTGATCATCGGCTCGCCGCCGTCGTCGGCCGCCTCCTCCACCGGGCTCCCCATGTCCGGCTTCCAGAATTTCACGCCCGCCTCGAACACGCCGGGCCGCGCGATCCAGGCGCGCTGGTAGGACAGCCCGTGCGCCTGACAGAAGCGGTCGAGGTTCGGCGTCAGGCCGAAGTCCTGCGCGTCCTCGAAGGTCACGCTCGTCCCCTCGGCCAGGGCCTCGTGCACGAGGCTGTCGGCCTCGGCGAAATACACGCTCGCCGCCGCGATCAGCGCTGCGACGGCGTCCGGGCCCGGCAGAGGGCCGCCGACGGTCACGGTGGTCATCACGTACTCGCCCATGGTGCTCGTTCCTTCACCGCGGATCCGCCGGGAGCCGGCGATCCTGCACGGGCGAAGGGCCCCCCTCTGGCGCGAGGGGGGCCGGCATGGGCGGCGTCAGGCGCCGGGCTGGGGGAGGATGGCCGGGATCGGCTCGCCCGATCCGGACTGGATCTGCAGCACCACCGCACCGGCCGAGGCGAGATCGTGCAGTTCGATCAGCACCGTGAGCGCCTTCGGCACGTCACCGGCGAGCAGGGCCCGAGCTGCGACGACCGACGAAGCGCCGCGGCGCCGGAAGATCTTGCGAGCGGCCGCCTCGAGCACCCGGGCCGGTTCCTGGACCGCGAGGTGGAGGGCCAGGGTGTAGGACAGGCTCTCGGTCATGTGCGCTCAATCCAGCGGGAGGGGCTGAGAGCCTCTCTCTCAGCTTGCTGATCCCTCGTCGGAGACGCCGAACCCTCTGCCTCTCCTGAGCTGAGACGCTGGATCGAAGCAGAGCGAGCGCCTATGATCTCCATGGGGCGGTACGCGCTGCCCTGGGGTGTGAGAACCTCTCATCTAACGGTTTGGTGCCGGCCGTGACGGCGCCGAGATCCTCTGGCCATGCGGCCGGGGGCCTGTGACGTATGTCCAGGCGCCTCGGTGCTAAAGGTCACGGGACCGTTTAGATGCGGTTTCTCACCCCCCGGCTTGGGATGGTCGAGGCTCGTTTGCGGGGGCGTACCGCAGACACGGGCCTTCCGGGGAGATGGCCGATGGGCGCCTCGTGCGATCCCGACGCGGACCTGTTTCGACCGATCAGCAAGCGCGATCTCGACGAGTTGGGCGGCGTCTATCTGGACTCCCTGGCCTGGGACGACTGGCGGGCGATCGACCGGGACCTCCTCCGGTCGAGGGATCTGCTCGGTGCCATCCTCGCCGCCCTGGGCTGGCGTCCGGACGACGCGACCGTCCGGATGCCGCCGCATCCGAAGTTCGACGCCTGAGCCTCTCGGACCGCCATGTGGCCGCAATGTCATCCGCGCCGCTGGGCTCGCGTGCGGGCGCGGGCCCGGATCATGCGCGCCCGCTACGGTGGCGATGCCTATTATCTGGCCCGGGAGCGGGCGCGGCGTCCGGACGGGCGGCGGACCTGCTTCTGGACGCGCGTCGCGGTCGAACTGGCCCGCCTGGACGGACGGGAGATCGGTGTCGGGACGAGCGACCGGTGGCGCTGACGGCCTCGGTCCGATGATCGCCGCCGGGTACAGGCGAGCGACTGCGGCACGTGGCCGAAAAACAATCGGCGCGCCTCTCGTCGGAGAGGCGCGCCGCAAGGTGGTTCTTGGTCTCAGGAAAGAACTAAGGCCGCTCGTAGACAATCTCCCCGTCACAATCTGTGTCCGCCGCGCAACACCCGAGACCAGTCGATACAATCTCGACCTGCGATAGGTGGATACCGGCCATGTTCTGCTGACGTTCTCCTCAAAGCGGCAGGAACTGTTCAAAATGATGAGCGCATCGGCGTCACCCGCGTCGATCGAATACAGGATACACGACATCGGGAGCAGGGCTCGAACGAAAGCCGGCGGGCGTCTGCCGTGAGACCGGGATCGGATCGCCTGGTTGCCGAGCAGGCGAGCACGAGGAGCCGGGCGGGCGACGCTCATGACGCCGCCCTCGCCTCGGTCCCAGCCCCGAACGGGACGATGCGCCGGACCGCGACCGGCCGGGTGTCGGCGGCCTGGGCCAGGCGCTCGATGAGAGCGAGGTCCGCGTCCGAGCACGGCCCGCGCACCTCGATGTCGATCCAGTGTCCGGAGCGGCCGACATGGCTGTCGCGCAGCCGGTGGTTCGAGGAGGTGTAGAAGCTCTCGTTCGGCTCGACGAGCCGCACGCGCGAGGTGAGGAACAGGATGCCCGCGCCGAGATTGCCGCAGAAGATCAGCTCGTCGGCCGGCGTGGTCTTCGGGCCGCCGCCGACCGCGCGCTTCCCGATCTGCCGGAACGCGGCGTCGAAGGTGGCCGGGTTCGGGGTGGTGCGCGCCTGCGTCGGGGCGTGGAAGATCCACGGCGGCCGGTGCGGGTCGATCCGGCCGATGGCGATCTGGTGCAGCAGATCGCCGAAGCTGTGGGGATCGGCCGGATAGGGGCAGGTCCGCCACAGGGCGCGGATGGTCCGGCGCAGCGCGGGGTCGAAGGTGAACAGCCGGGCGCGCATCCGCCGCCAATCGGCGGCGCGCTGGGAGCGGCGCGCGCGCTCGGCCTCGCCCCACCAGACGGCGCGGCGGGCCATCTCCGCATCGACGCCGTGCTGGCGGGCCGCGATGGCCTCGGCGAAGAGCGGCAGGGCCTCGCGCTCCAGGCGCTGCTTGCGCAGGAACGCCGCGCGCTTGCGCGTGGTCTCTCGGTAGGGTTCGGAGCGGGGCGAGGGGCGGAAGCGCATCAGGCCGCCTCCGCCACGGCCGCCACCGGCAAGGCGGCATCGCCGTCCTCGGCCGAGGCGGACGGCTCCCCGTCGGGCAGGCGGGCGAGCAGCCAGTCGGCGGCCTTGCTGGCGTGCGAGGCGGCGCGTACGATCGCCCGCTCGTCCTCGCGCAGGACCTCGAGCCAGGAGCCGATGTAGTCGGCGTGCCGCACCGTCGGCACGATGCCGAGGCTGGCGCAGACGAAGGCCGCGGAAATCTCCGCGACGAGTTCTTCCCGAGCGTAGCAGGGGCTGCCGTGCCGGCCCTTCATCTCCCGGTTCAGGCGCGAGGAATGACCACTCGCGTGGCCCAGCTCATGGGCCGCGGTCCGGTGGAAGTTCACCGGCTCGTGGAAGGCCTCCGGCGGGGGCAGCACGACCACGTCGTCGGCCGGGCGGTAGAAGGCCCTGTCGCCGCCGATGCGGATGGTGACGCCGGAGGCCTCCATCAGCGCGCGGAAGCGCGGCTCGATCAGGTCCTCGCGCGGGGGCGGCGGGGGCACGGTGAGCTCCTCCGGCAGGCCGTCGCACTGCGCACAGTTGAAGACCGTGTACTGCTTCAGGAAGGCGATCGAGCGCGCCTCCTCACCCTCCCGCGCGGCACGCGCGCGCTCCTGCTCGGGGGTGAAGCGGTCGGCGTAGACGACCGGAGTGCCGCGCTCGCCCCGGCGCACGCAGCCTCCGAGGCCGAGGGCCTGGCGAAACGTGAGCCAGCGCTGGGTGGCGTAGCCGGCCGCGATGCCGGCAGCCCATAGAAGCATGACGTTGATGCCGGAATAGGCTCTGGCCGTGGCGGCGTTGCGGGGCATGGCCACCGCGGCGGTGCCGGGCCCGGCGCTCCAGGGCTGGACCCAGGGCACGCAGCCGGCCTCGAGCTGGGCGACGATCGTGTCGGTGATCTGCCGGTACAGGTCGACGCGCGGGACGGGAGCTGCATCGGCGCGGGGGCGGCGGGCTGTCCGGGACGAGGGGCGGCGGGCCATCGGCGGGCTTTCGCGACGGGCGCCGGAGCCTCTCTCCGGCCTGATCTCCCGTCACGCCGTTCCGGCTTCCTCTCACTCCGGCACGCCCCTCCCCAAGAAACCGAGAGGTGATGTTTGACCGATCCTGTCGCGAGCGGCCGGGGTTTCAGTCCGATAGAGATACACCTTTAGTGAACTGCGTGGAATAACTGCTTGAGATGGATTTCTGTCGATTTGCTTCGGAGCGGAGATTGGCACAGCAGAGTGGTCGCTCGGGGTGGGTTTCTGCCCGTCCGCTATCGAGCTGCCAGCCGGCGAAAGCGGACGGTGGTACATCACGGCCGATGCACGACGACTTCAAAAGCCTCGTCCAATGAGGGTGGTATGAAGTAAGTGGTGAATAGGTCAAATTCTTCGTTGCTGACGATAAATTCGTGCTCCCCGCTTTCATTTCTGCGTCGGAGGCGAGCTTTGCAAACCTGATCTGGCACATCGAGGTAGTGAAGCTGGTGCGCGCAGCGCGCATCCTCGAACAGGGTCCGCATTCACGCGCGGCTATTCAGAGTATTGGCGGGGAAGTCGAGCACGACAGAAAGCCCGTTGCGGAGTAAATCGACCAAATGCGCCCCGATGGCACTTCTCAAGCGTGTCGAGTTGCGAACGTAATCGTCCAAAGTTTTTTGCTCTCCGGGATATAAGCGAGAAAGCCAATGGTCCTCTCGCACAATTACCGTGCTCGACCGGCGGCCCAACTCGGTAACGAGAGTCGATTTCCCAGCCGCGATCTTCCCGCACACGAGGTGCAGTGTAGTCTTGTTCGTAGACATGCATAAGGACCTTGCGAGACGCTAAAACGTCATGATGTTCACACGGACAGCCCCGGCCCGACGCATCAGGCCGGGCGGTTAATTCGTCCGATGGTCGCGAGAACCGCGATGTGAACAAGGAAGGTCATGCTCGGATGATGCCAGCCCATGCATGTCCGGTCCAGCCTCGCGTGTCCGGTTTCAGCTTTCAAAGGGCGATGCGTGAGCGTTGAGGATGGGTCGGGAAGCGGGATGGCTGCTCAGGGTGGGGAGCGGTAGTTGGCGCGACGCCCGGAAGCGGTCCTTCGGCTTCGCGGCCGATTAGGTCGTTCAGAGCACGACAGGACCAGCCTAGAGACGGACATGCGACATCAATGTTCTCAATAGAAATTTTAAAAAGCAATGACTGAACGGAGATCAAGGAAAAAGATTTTGGAAATGCCTTGCATATGCTATTATATTAGCTGTAATTCTAGATTTATGTAATACGTAATTCCGTATAATACTCACAATTCAATTCGTAAAAACCCTTCAATGTTGCAGATTATTGAACTTCTCATCAGGCATCATGAAAAATATTTCCATCATTTCGCATTTGAATGTTGATATACGACAGCAGCAAGCCAAACAACTCGAAAATTAGCCTCGCAAATCCGGCGCCAATAATTTCGGACCATCATTCTGTCTTTCTTACGATCGTCCTCGCGCAACTCGTCGTAGACCACGAGGCAGGGATGGGTACGCCTTGCGAAGTCACGCATTGGGCCTTTAGTCCATCCATTCGCCAGCCTGTGTGCCATCCACCCGTCATGCTCTGCCTCTGCAAGTCGCTCGATGTTGTGCTCTACCATCATCTCATAATCTTGCTGTTGTACGACGCCGACGATATCGCTCTGCGCAATACTCATCCCGATGAGAGATAGTACATCAATGATGCGCCGGGCGGCGGCCACGTTGTCCTCTCTTTCCGCTGCGCCAAGGCTCTTGAAACACTTGTCGATATGCGGATCAATCGAGCTCCCCGCTTGACGGCGATAGGCGTCATGGATGGCGCCCGCCTGCTCCTCCACGGCTTGGTCGGTTCGAAAGGAGGCACTGGCATCGATGATGCGGGTGAAGGCCGGCCCATCGACGAACATGTCGAGCTGCCGCGGCGGCGGTAGCGCCGACCGTCGGACGGGGACGCCCGCGGGACTGCGCAAGGAGGCCACGAGTTTATCGAGCGACCGAGCCCCATGCCGGTACCCGGGGACGAGCAGGAGCGCGTTGAGTAGGTCCGAGTCGATGTCCAGGCGGCCTTCCCCGGGACCAGCGAGCAGGCTCCGCACGAGTTGCGCGCGCCTGAGCGGAAAGGTTCCGTCGCGCGGGCGTGCCGTCCCTGCTTCGTCTTCCGCGCGCGGATTGGGTCCTAGTACGTCAAAATAGCCGTCCAGGCGGCTGACGAAGTCAGGGCCCTTGCACGCTTTGAAGGTCTTGGCCGTCTCGGGCACCTTCCCGTTCCGCTTGAAATGTTCGAAAGTCCAGCTTGTGCCTCCGGCGAAGATCCAGACGGCTCTCCCGGTCGAGTGGGTGAGTTGCCCGTCCTGGAAGTGGCCGTCCTGCATCGGCGCGATCAGGTATTGCAGCCATTTCCAGTGCTCTGAGTCGAACTCGTCCCAGAGTACGACCGGGACGACGCCTTCGAGGGCGCGGTCGCGGCCGCGATGGAACGGGCCCATGAGGTCCGAGGGCTTCTCGAACTGCGAGAGGTTGAACTCCAGCCACGAACGCTCGCCGAACAGCTCGAAGGCGAGTTGCTTGACGCCGAACGACTTGCCCGCCCCCGGCGGTCCGAACACGCCGAGGCATAGCGGTCGCGTGCGCTTGGTGTCCGCACGGTAGGCGCTCATCAGGGCGTGGAGCCCGCGTAGTGCCTCGATCTCTTGGGGATCGATAGCGACCATCTTGCCGAACACCGCGTACGGGATCGCCCCGAGGATTTTGGACGGTCCGTGCGTCACGAGCAGCCGAGCCAAGCCGGGGACCGGGGCGCGCGGTTCGACGCCGTGCGGCACCTGGGCAGCCTCGACGATCGTCCAGTTGTCGTCCGCGCCCGCCCACGGCACCTCGACGCGGGCGAACGCCTTCACGGGAAGGCTTGCGGCGACCTTGGCGACCCGCTCGACGGGGAACCCCTCGGGTTTCTCCCCGGCGCTGCCGTGGCCCAGGTCGGCCAAGTCGCGCATCGCCGCGAGCCCGGCGGCAAGGGCTGCCTCGAACCCGGCACGCCGGATCTTCTCCGGATCCCCGTCCTGCGAGTCCCCCTTCCAGCCCGCTTCCTCCCAGCCGGCATCTTCGGCGCACCAGAGCGCGAGCGCGGCCGCGAAGGCGGTCAGCCGGCCGGGGACCGTGCCGGCGCGGCTCGCGTTCCAGCGGCCCTCGATCCCGCCGGGATCGAACATCAGGACTGCCCTCGCCGACGCGCCGACCGGGCGGTCCACCCAGAGGACGCCGTCGAGCGACAGGGCGACGACGAGGTGGCGCGCGCACGCGAGCTTCCTCAGTTGAGGATCGGTCCGGAGCGCCCGCCGCAGGTCCGCCACCGTTCTCTCCCAGGACAGGCCCCGGCTGATCGCCGCGCCCTCCGCCCGCAGGTCGTCGGCCGACACCAAGCAGACGGTCCTGTCCAGGCCCTCCTCTTCGAGGCGGCTCCACAGGTCGCCCCGCGCGACCGGCATCGTCGTCTTCAGGATGATCCAAGACGGTGGCCCGGGTAGGACGGTCGGCCTGCCGTCGAGCCCTCGGAACAGCCCGGAATCGTAGCGGGCGCCGAGATTGGCATCATCGAGCACGAAGACGTCGGCCGGAGGAGCGTCCGCTGCCGCGTCGACTTCCGCGGCATCAACCTCCGCGGCCTGGTCCGGCGCCTCGGCAGGGAAGGGCGCGGATGCCCGGTCCATCCCCTCGCCGAAGCCCAGCAGCCTCGCCCGCCAAACCTTGCGGGGTTCCCGCTCGGGCTCCCGGTCGTCGGTTGGATGAGGCGCCCAGGTCGCGTAGGCATGGGTGATCTGGCGCGGTCCCGGCCCGGCCGAAAGCTTGAGCTGGACGGAGATTCCCGGGCCACCCCGATGCGGGGCAGCAGCCGCGATCAGACGGGCGAGGCCGGCAGCCCCACCCCAGGCGTCCACGAAGCGCACGCCGCGGCTGCCGGCGAGGCCGGGTCTGTCCCCCTCGCCCTCATAGAGATGATGGTCGACGACGAGATCCCCGGTCACTACCACGCGCCGCGGCGCCAGGGCCGTCGCTGCCCGCACGCCGTCCGGCGCCGCGCCGCTCATCGGATGTGCGTTGTGCGCGGGGCAAGGCCGGCGCCTTGGCCGGATCGCCGGCGGGTCGGGCTCGTCCGAGCGGGCGGGCCGCCGCCACACCGCGTCGGCTCGACGCCGCATCGCAGGACCGTGAGCGCCGCGATGTCCATTCCCGTCTCCTCGGATACGGTCCTCAAACGCAATCTAAGCAGCTTGGTTTGATCTTCTCAACAGATGAGCGCTGTGATTCGCTTGGGCCTGGATGGAGGCGAGGCGGACTATGGCGGGCCGATCCAGACTGACGGCGACAGCCGAGCAACGCGGGGAACTGGCGGCTCTGGCGAGCGGCCCGGATCGTCCGCAGGCGGATCGCGCCCGGGCGATCCTTCTGACGGTGTCGGGCTGGACCAACCCGCGCATTGCGGAGGCGTTCGGGGTACAGGAGAACACGGTGCGGCTCTGGCGATGCGCCTTCCAAAGCGGTGGCCCGGAGGCGTTGCGCAGCCGCGTATCCGCCGGGCCTGTGCCGGTGAAGGCCGAGGCCGCCCTGCGCGTGGCGGTCCCGTTGCTGAGCGCGCCGGTGACCGACCGGACCAACGGGACCTTGGCCCGGTTGACCGAGGAGATCGAGCGCCAGGAAGGCGTCACGATCTCGTGCTCGCAACTCTCGAAGGTGCTGCGCCGAAAAGGGGGCTGCGCTACCGGCGCCCGCGTCACACGCTGAACGGGCGCCAGGACGCGGATGACGTGGCCCGGGTCGGCCTGCGGCTGATCCTGCGCAAGCAGCAGGCGCAAGCCGGCGACACGGTGCTGTTGTTCGGCGACGAGAGCGAGGCGCTCACCCGTCCCTACCTCGCCCGCGCCTGGGCGCCGCGCGGGGCCGACCTGCGCGTGCCGGCGCCGGGACAGGCCCGCAAGATCGCTATGCTGGGCGTTCTCGATCATGTCAGCCGCGCCCTCGTCGTGACGACAGCCCGGACCAAGCGCAGCACCGACTTCATCGCCCTGCTGGAGCGGCTCGATGCCCTCTACGGGCCCAAGCCCGGTCAGCCGTCCAAGCCGGTGGTGCTGGTCCTCGATAACGGCCCGATCCACACCAGCAAGCTCAGCCATGCCGCGTTGGCAGCTCGATGCGGAGGCCACCGGCTTCCCGTGGCCGATCCGCGACGCATCGGGGGACCCGACGGGCCCGCGCCGCGGCCGATGCCGCGCACCCTGCTCCGCCCGATGCCGGCCCTCCGCGACTGGCATTCCGCCCAATCGATCCCGGATCGCTACAGGCCAACTTACTGCACTGCACAATCAAATCTCGTCACTCTGCCCTGCCAGATCATGACTATCTTGATAATGATCTGACGCGCCCCATGCTTGAGGCGCCGACGCCGGCACACGGCTTTATTTTTTTGTTGCCAAATAGGAAGACATCATGAGTTCAGGTACAGGCGAGGACGCCGACGCGGAACCAACGGGTGAAGCCAAGAAAGATGGAACAGATGGGTTCGCGTATCTGAACGATTGGCCCTACACGTCTTTCCATCTGCAATCGACGCTCGACCCGAAACTGATCGAGCGGCACGGCGAGGCGATCCTGTCACGCGCGCTCAACCTCGGGCGCGTGGTCGCATTCGTGGGCTCCGGCGTGTCGATGAGCTACGGGCGGTTGAGCTGGAAGTCGCTGGTGCAAGCGCTCGCGGAAGACGCGCATCGAGACCATGACAGGGAGGAGTCCGCCTGGGCGGATCGGGCGAAGAAGACCCTGGATGACCTCGACATCAAGGGCCGATCCCTGGGCGGCGACCTCCAGAGCGGTCGCTATCCCGCCGCCTTCCAGTTCTGCGAACAGCTCAGCATCGCCGGCGAGAGAAAAAACGGTCAGAAGGAATTTCGAAAAAAAGTGAAGCGCCTGCTGTTCCATGACGCCGGCCATGCAAAGGTTCTGATTGATGACTTGATTCGCGACTGCGCCGAGATCTCCTGCGTCGCGAAAAACACAGATGCGGAAAAGACTAAAATCGCAAAAACTCGAGACTTTTACAAAGAAAAATCGGATACGTGGCTGGAAAAACTACACGATTCCCTCTCGATAAAAGCCCTATATGGAAAAATCAATGAGGATGAGAAGACAGATTGGCGATATTTCTTTGCTATTCATAAATTAAGAGGAGATGAAAAACATTCTCCGGAAGGAGAATTATTTAATTCGGATGGTATTCTGCGCTTGAGTGACGATTTCGGTAACGACATTTCACGTGATGAGATCGCAAAAGGCATAGTACGAGATCTGGCCCTGAATTTGGGTGACGCCGTGTGTTGCACGAAAGACAACACAGGCCTCGGTAGATTGCCACTCCATCGTTACCTCGTAACGGCCGTCGCGCGGCTGTCCATCCCGGCAATCGACAAGCTTGAGCAGGTGTTGCCTTCAGGGGACAGGTTGTGGAAGCTATTCGACGAGACCAGATCGTTCTTCAATCCCGATCCAGCTCCCGATCGATCGATCCTCGAACGAACCGACTTCGTTCCCCCCGAGCGTGATCCGCTCGCGATCCTGGCCGACCGGCTGAAGATCGGCCGGTTCATCACCTCCAATTTCGATCTCGACATCGAGCGGCTGATCAGGGATCGCGGGTTCACCCCGGACGGCCGCGACACGGACGACACGGCGCTGCCCACGTCGAACGAGACCATCAGCCCGCTCGGCGCCACGGCGACCGATTCGGTGTTCAAGACCAAGAAGGCCACCGACCTGATCGACTTCGCGATCAACGACGCCACGAATACGTTCACGCTCATGCACCTGCACGGCCGCGCCACCGAGACGGACGGCATGGTCGTGACCGAGCGTGACTACCTGGAGCTCTACCTGCCGCGGGGGCCGGACGGGGAGGTCGTCAACGACGCGCTGGAGATTGGCTTCGGATCGAACCCGCTGCTGTTCGTCGGCAACGGCATGGGCGAGGACGACATCCTGCGGCCGCTGCGCCAGTTCGTCTCGGAGCGGACCAGCGGCAGCGACCGGCAGGTGATCGCGCTGCTGCCGGCGCTCGGCAGCCCCGCCCAGGAGATCGAGGAGACCATCGCGATCTACAGCCGGTACGGCGCCTACACGGTCCATTTCGGGCACGCCGACGTCGGGACGGGGACGGGGACGGCGAAGACCAAGAGCGTCCGGTGGCTGGCGCATACGCTCGCCCTGACCAGCGACCTCAAGGATGTGTTCACGGCGCTCGACCAGTGCCTTTCCGGTTCGGCAGACGCGTATAGGCTGTTGAACAAACTTAAAAAGCTGAATAAAAAACTCCACTCAAGCAGCGACGATGATTGGAATGTTCTTATAGAAAAAGCCGACCGCGATAAATGTAACAAAATTTCGATCAATCTGAAACAAATAAATATAATCGAAAACATTTTCTATATAAATGGAGACTCGCAGGACCATATTGAGGCCAGATTATTACACCCAACACTTGAGATGGAAGTCCTAAAGGCGGCGTTGTCTGCTGCCATGAGACTGTTCGAGAGAAATGTTGGAGAACAATCCAGAGACGTGAATGCCATAGCGTCGTCGATCAAGCTGGTTCCAGAACTCGAGTTCGCGATCAAGAGCCTACCGAAAGATCGATCAGGTGAAGCGGATCCACAATACGAACTCGTTCTCGGAGTCTCCGAGGACGACCGGAATGCGCAGCACCGGAGGGCCTGGCGCCGGGTCGCGCTCGCCTACGTCGCGGCCCTCGACGGCCTGCCCGACGCGCTGATCGGACTGAGCCTGTGCGCCAAGCTTCTCAGCATCGAGGCGGGCTGGGTGCGGTGGAAGCGCGATTGGCACGCGCTGCCGATCCCGCGGCTGACGGGCGGACCGTTCCAGGAACTGCTGCTCCGCGGAAAGAATGTCCCCTTCTGCGGGCGGCATCCGCTCGCCTTGCCCGTCCTCGCCTCGCCCGATCCGGGCGCGCCCGCCGGCAGCCTCCCCGGCAATCACGGTGACCGCTTCTTCGCCGGCGCCCCGTCGCAGATGTTCGGCAGCTTTCTCAGCGCGCTGCGATACGCGCGCGATCAGCCGGACTCCGCCCTCAAACGCCCTTGGGCGAATCAACGACCCGAAGTCTTCACGCATGACAAGACGCATAACAAGGCCGGGCGTCGGATCTTCATCCTTCTCGCAAAGCGCGGGGCCGGGAGGGGCGACTTCTTCGAGAATCTGCGCTCGTCCGAGCAGGTCGAGCGGTTTATCGAAGTGTCGTGGCCGAAGGACAAGAATCTGCCGCCCTACGCCGCGGTGGTCGCCCTGAACCTGCGGTTCTCCGCCGAATTCACCTCGGCCTTCGACCGCTTGGCCAACATCCTCGTCTACAGCGCGCCAGAGGTCTTCGGAGAACTCAAAGACAGTCCGGCGACCCGCGCGATCGTCGCGGCCGGCCGCGACCTCGAAAAGAACCGCCTCGGCAAGCTGACGCGGTTGTTCGAGCTCTACAGCGAACACCACGTCCATGCGCGAGCGCGCATCCTCATCGCGATCAACGCCGTCGAGGTTCTGTTCAACAGCGACGGTCAGCCCAAGACGGGGCAGGCCTCCCGCCTCGTCGAGGCGGTCCTGTCGAAGCGCGCGGATCACGCGCCGATCGACCTGATGCTGGTCGGCGTGACCGGCGGCGTGCCGATCATGTTCCGCAAGGACCGACCCGGCCATCGCTATGAGCAGGCATCTGGCGCATTGTGTACCGTCGCCCCGATCCCGCTGGAGCATCTCGTGCGGGAGAAGGTAGACGAGGAGGGACGGCGAAAGCTCGCGAAAGTCGTCCAGCAGCACGAGATCCGCGACGAGAGCGGCTGGACCACGACCGGCGACCTCCGGTGGCGACCGACGTCGCCCGGCAGCCCGACCGCGTTCGTCCACCTGCTTCACGAGACGCGGGCCTCGCTGGTGATCGGCACATTCTTTCCACGGGTCGCCCTCGCCCTGGCCGCCAACCCAGGCAGGCTCTCGAGGGACGCTGCCGGAGCGCCGGAACGGTCGGTGCCCGATCTCGATCACGATCGCCAGCGGGAGCTCTCGAAGGCCATCGCCGCTGAACTTGCCGGTAAGCCTTATCTCGCGAAGAACGCCTGCCTGATGGTCCGAAAGACCATGCTTCTCATTCTGGATCGTGCCGAAGAAAAGAAAATTAACCAAAGAATACCGAAAGATATTTTGAACGAATGCATTCGTGAGCGAACATTCAATGAGATCGCCCGTGAAATTGCCAGACAACCTGCGGATCAGCCGCCCTCTGACCCACGTCTCTCGTCCCTCGACGCGGACTTCAAGACGGTGTTCGGCCTCTGCGGCGGCTATCGCCTCGTGCTGTCCATCGCCTGCGCGGCGGCGGACGAGGCGGCCGGGAAGCCGGGATCAGGCGCCTTCGCGGCCGATCGGATCGTGCGTTGGTTCAGCGATGCCCTGGGCCACATGCACGGCGCGCCGCTGCCCGCGCGCCCCGAGTTGATGATCGGCTACGTGCTCCAGTTCTACGCGACCCGTCACGATTCCAAAATGCCGTTGCCGGACGCCTGCAAGATCGTACCCACGCTGGCTCAGAGGATGACGAAGGCGAACAAAGCTTGTCTGGGCGGCAAATTCACCAAAGCTGAGACGATCGTCGAAGATCTTGCCCGTGAGCTCGAAAAAAGATTGGAGAGTCCCGATGGCTGGCGCCTGCAGCAGGTGATCCTGTGGCACCTTGGTGTCACCGGCAATCCTCTGACCGCGGACGTCCTCGCTGCGGCGCCCAAGATCCGTGAGCTGTGCAGGAACATCGTCAACGAGGCCGATAAAGAAAAAGCGCATACGGATGAGCGCAAACGGTCGCGCTGCTGCGTCGTCCTGGTCCAGGCGGCGCTCGACATCCTCGTCCACCGCTGCCTGATCTTCCGTCTTCAGGAGGGCCTGACGGATTCGAAGGATGTCCCGGGTCGGTCGGATACGCCAGTCAGGCCGGATGCGCCGTCCGATGGAGAAGAGAACAAGCCGCCCGTCCCCGAACCCCTTTGGCGCTTCACGCTGCATAGGTTGCTGCAACGCTCGATCTATCAGCGCCTGCACGCCCCGGCGGTCGAGTTCACGGCGGTCGACCAGTACACTCTGTCGCTCTACGGGACCCTGCCGAACGACCTGCCCAAGCCGCGGGCCGAGGCGGTCCGCGACCTCGATGCGCTGATCGCTGACTGGACCGGGTTCCCGAAGGACTCCGAGGCGATCACCACCCCGTCATCCTATCACGACGCGGATCGGGCACGGATGGTGGCGGAGACGGTGGCGGAGGCGGCGAAGGCAGAGGATGCGGCGAAGACGGCGGCTGCGGCGGCGAAGGCTGTTGCGGTTGATGCGGAGAACGCGGCGGCGGCGAAGAAGGCGGCGGTGGCGGCTCCGGCAGAGAAGGCGGCTGCGGCGGTGGAGACGGCGCAGAAGGATCGAGAGGTGGAGGCGGCGAGGAAGGAGGCGGCGGAGGCGGCGGCGGAAAAGGTGGCGATACAATCCGCGCAAGGGCTGCCGTCACGGATGCTGCGAGCCGCCTTCGGCGTCGTGCGGTCGGTCTACTCGGTCGGCGTGGTCTCGCGCTTCGACGATTTCGGCGACTGGAATGGTCCCCGATGCGGCTATTTCGAGGAGCACCGCCTCCAGATCCGCTGGCTGCTCAAGAAGGCCGTCGGCCTGTCCTACGAGGACCCCAAAACGACCCGAGTCTTCGAGGGAGCCGAGTTCGAGCACGACCATCCCGGCACGCCGTTCTTCGCCGAGGAGATCGTGTGGCTCTACAACGAGTGCGGGCTCTTGAGCCTGATCGAAGGCCGGCTCAACGACGCGCTGGCCCTGTTCGGGCGCGCTCTGGCGGCGGCGGAGCGGATCGAGCCGGGGTCGGAGCACGGACCGTTGCGGTCGCGGCTGATGCTGAACAAGTCGATCGTCGACATGGAGCGCGGCCGCGTGTCGTCGGCGCGCAGTCAACTCGAGATCGTCGCCGCTCGTCCGAACGAGCATCACGTCATCGGGGCCGTGGCCAACGGCTACATCGGCGTCTGCGCCCACATCGCCGGGGATTTCGAGACTGCCCAGGCGAAGTATCGTAGCTCCATCAAGAGTCTGCGCGCGTCCGGGCACTCGCGCGGGGTCGCGATCTTCTCCCGGCACCTCGCTGATCTGTACCGGGCCTGGAGTCCCGACTTCCAGGGCCAAGCCTTTCGGGCGGTGGAGCAGGCGATCTCGCACGCGGAGAAGGGCGGTCACGAGGATATCCGACAGATCGCCCGCTTGGCCCGCGTCCGGCTGGAGATCAACCGATCCTCAACGAGCCCTCAGAGGGACGGCGTCCAGTCGGAACTCGACGATCTCGAGCGCTACGCCGAGGTCATGGGCTTGCCGCGGTTGCTTTGCGAGGTTCTCTACGTGCGTGCTTCGTTCCTGCTGCAGATCGGCGAAACACGGCATGCCGCCAGTCTGGCGAGAAGATGCCTGCAGCAGGCGACGATGAACGATCTGAAGCTTAGGCAGGTGTCTACGCTAGGTTTGCTGGCGAGCATCTATCAAAAGCGCGGTCTTCACGATGCAGCCAAGCCGCTATTTGATCGAGCTCGGATGTTTGCTACCCTATGCAATTACAGAAACACACGCTTCGCAACAAATCTGCGCGGGGATTAATATTATTAGTTGCGGAATGTCGCTTACCGCTTAAAATATGTAAATCTGGATTGAATTGGGAACAAAATTAAACGACTTGGCGATATGATACAACAAATATTGACTCTTCAATGCTGGCCTTTACGCCACTTCCCTAGGCGGTGGTCAATGCCGTCTATAGGATCGGCGAAATTGGGACACTCATGCATGATTTTGACGTCCGGATGGACAAGCCGCCTTCCAGAACCGACTAGGCAGCTTTCGGCCGCACTCAGTCATTCGTGGCCAATCAGACTGCCAGCAAGCGGACCTTTCGAAGGTCTCAGAAGGGTCGCAAGCAGCCCCTCGCATAGTCAATCCGATTAAGTTTTGACCCTAGCCCGTCTTATTCACCGGGCGGCAGCGGACTGTCAGTTTTGGGGTCCTGACGAGCGGGGTTGTCCGTCCGATTCGACGCTTGTGGATCAGGCTTGGCTCGCGGGCGCTGGAGGGACGGTGATGGGTTGGTCGGGGTGTCACAGCCCCCTCGTTCAGGCTGGTGCCGGGGCGAGCGCGACTATGAGGTGGCGCAACAGGTCGGCCTCGGGGCAGGCGGCAGCGAAGGCGAGGCGGACGCGGGTCGCGGTCTCGCGGATGCGGGCGCCGAGCTTGAGCAGCCGCAGGCGGAGCGTGGCGAACTCGGCCTTGGCGAGGCGGTGCGCATTCGGGACGGCATCGCGTACGGTGAGCATCAGCCAGTAGGCGGCGGTGTGCAGCACGAGCCGCATCTGGTTGGCGGCGGCCGAGCGGCATGAGGTTCGGTCGGAGGCAAGCTGGCCCTTGTGCAGCTTGATCAGGTTCTCGGCCTGCCCGCGGGCGCAGTACAAATCGGCGTAGAGCCATTCGGGCGTGCCGGTCGTGATATTCGTGACGATGTAGCGGATGTCGAGCCCGAGCCGGGTGGCTTCGATACGAGCGGTCACGCGGCGCTTCTGCCGCCAGGACTTGGCCGCGTGCGTGGTCTCGGCAAAGCCGCGCTCCGCATCCTTCTTGCCGATCGCCCGCACGACCCGGATGTGGTCGGCGGTCGGCTCGACCTTGGCAGCCAGCGCCTTGGTGCCGCTGAGACCGAAGATGTAGGCGATGCCGTGGTCCTCACACCAGTCCATCACCTCGGGCCGCCCGTAGTGGCCGTCGCCGCGCAGGGTGATGGCGGTGTCGGGCCAGTGCCTGCGGATCGCCCGGATCAGGCGGCGCAGATGGCCGCGCACCTCGCAGCCCGAGGGCGTCTTGCCCGGCCGCAGGATCACCGCGACCGGGCAGCCGGTGGCGGTGTCGTAGACGTGGATCGGCAGAAAACACCGCGCATCATAGTGGCCGTGGAACAGCGAGAGTTGCTGCTGGCCATGCACCACGTCGCAGGTGTCGTCGATGTCCAGGGTGACGGCCGCGGGCGGCACGGCGTAGCTGGCGCAGTAGAGATCGACCAGCACCCGCCCGAGGCGGATCAGGTCGCGCAGGCCAGGGGTGTTCTCCAGCCGCGAGACGGTGGGCTGGCTCATCAGGTCGCGCCCGCTCTCGGGCAGGCGGCCGCAGGCCAGCTTGAAGGCCGGGTCGGCGCGCAGGTGGTCGAGGTCGTCGGCGTCCGCGTAGCCGCAGGCGATGGCCAGGATGCGCGCCAGTACGATCTCCGGCAGCGGATGCACGACCCGGCTCGGATCGCGGCCGTCAGGGATCACCGCGGCGAGCTTCTCGGCGATGCCGAGCCGCCGGGCGGCCTGAGCCAGGAGCAGCACGCCGCCGTCCGAGGTCAGGCGTCCGCCATCGAAGGCGGCTGTGAGCTTTCTGCCCCGCACGGATGGAAACGCGAACGCGGCGGCCGTAGGATCAGACATGGCGGGCGTGGCGGGCTCGATCCGGTGGTGGACGTTGGCGTCAGCACCCAATCCCTAAGCCACATCAATGCCTTACGCTACGCTCGCCACCCCAAATCCACCACTCCAGTGAATAAGACGGGTTAGCCCGTCTTATTCACGAGGGCGGACGTGATCGGTCTCGACGCGTTGAAAAGGGCGCGTTTTATGAGTTTTTTGGCCGAGACAATTTCTGTCCGCTGCCGTTTCAGGAAAAGACCAATGCGGTCAGGCGGTTGGCCCACTTTGATCTCGGCGTGGTGAATAAGATGGGCTAGCGAACTGCGTGGAACAACTGCTTGATGTGGAAACCGGACTGGCAGCTTTTCATTCTCCGTCCGACAAAGCTGCCGCCCAATCAACCGTACTGGCGAGCCAACCAGACGGTGCGATGACCACAGTCCGGATCTTCCAATACGTGAGCGACAACCTCGAAACCGGTGGCATCGAGCAGGGTTCGATACTCGTCCGGGTCAAGGCTGCCATGATAGAGAGGATCGCCCTCCAACTCGCCAATGGCGGCACCTTCGGCAGTCCCGCTCGTGAACATCAGAGCGCTATCCGGTACGGCATGGGCTTGGAAACGGGAGAACATGGCGCGTTGATCGTCGGGCGAGAGGTGAAAGAAGCTATCCCAGGCGATCAGCCCTGCGAAACGTCGGCCCAAGGCAAGTTGGCGCATGTCCGCGAGATGCGCCGGGGCGCCTGGCAGATTGCGCCGGAACAGCGCGAGCATCGTCGGGGTGCCGTCCACCCCCGTTACGTCGAAACCGCGCCGGATCAGCTCGCCTGCGATCGGCAGGCCCGAGCCGCAGCCAACGTCGAGCACCGCCGCTCCGGGTGGCAGCAGGTTGCAGAAGCGATCAAGCCACGCATTCTCGACCAAAGTATCGCCGCGCAGCTCGGCCCATGCCGCGCCGTGGCGCTGATAAACGTCGATCACGGAAGCTTCCGGGCTGTCGGTCATGTTTCTCCTGCGTCACCGTGAACTGGTGCTTGAACGCCGTATGTGGTGAGACGGCGGACGCCGCTGCCCGCTCCTGCGGCGTGTCTAAGCAGAGTGGTGCGGTCTTCTCAACGGATGGCTGGCGTGATTCGATGGGCCTGACGGCGAGGCGGGGCGGATCATGGCGGGACGATCGCGGTTGTCGGCGACGGCGGCGCAGCGCGCTGAGTTGTCGGCTCTGGCTGGCGGCGCGGACCGGCCGGAGGCGGACCGGGCGCGGGCGATCCTGCTGACGCTGTCGGGTTGGACCAGCCCGCGGATCGCCGAAGCCTTCGGGGTGCAGGAGAACACGGTGCGGCTGTGGCGCAGCGCCTTCCAGGCCGAGGGCATCGCGGCCCTGCGCACGCGTGTGGCGTCTGGACCGGCTCCGGTTAAGGCCGAGGCGGCTTTGCGTGTCGCGGTGCCTCTGCTGAGCGCGCCGGTGGCCGACCGCACCAACTGGACCCTGGTCCGGCTCGCCGAGGAGATCGAGCGCCGGGAAGGCGTCACGATCTCGCGCGCGCAACTCTCGAAGGTGCTGCGGGCCAAAGGGGGCTCCGCTACCGGCGGCCGCGCCACACGCTGAAGGGCCGCCAGGACGCCGAGGCCGTCGCACGGGTCGGCCTGCGCCTGTCCTTGCGCAAGCAGCAGGCACAGGCCGGCGACATCGTGCTGCTGTTTGTCGACGAGAGCGAGGCGCTGACCCATCCCTATCTCGCCCGGGCCTGGGCGCCGCGCGGGGCCGACTTGCGCGTGCCGGCGCCGGCCCGCAAGATCGCCGTGCTGGGCGCCCTCGACCACGCTCGCCGCGACCTCGTCGTGACCACGGCGCGCACGAAGCGCAGCACCGACTTCATCGGCCTGCTGGAGCGGCTCGACGGCCTCTACGGTCCCAGACCCGGCCAGCCGACCAAACCCGTCGTCCTCGTCCTCGACAACGGCCCGATCCACACCAGCAAGGCCAGCCGGGCCGCCCTCGACGCACGTCGGCATTGGCTCATCGTCGAGTGGCTGCCGCGCTATGCCCCCGAACTCAACGACATCGAGGGCGTTTGGCGCGATCTCAAGGCGCATCACCTGGCCCATCGAACCTTCACCGAGCTCGATGATCTCGACACCACCATCCATGACGCCGTCGCCAACCTGAACCACCGCCGCCAGCGCGATCCGTTGGTCAGCCCACGAATCTCTGCTTAGACAGTGCGCACGACCCGCTGCGTCGCGGCCGCTTCGGCCTTCGCGCTCGCCTTGGGCGCCGCGACTTCACCAACCGAGCTGTTCATGAACTCGACGCTCCACGACCGCAGCTTCCCGTCGTCGAGCGTCATCGTACCCGACAGGTCCTGCGACTTCATCAGCCGTGCGGTGTAGCGTCCATAGGCGGCGTCGCGCTCCTCGTCGTTCCGGGCCGCCTTCTTTTCCTTGTCGAAGGCCTCCAGCGCCTTTTGCGCCGCCTTCATCGCGTTGAGTCCGGCAACTTCCCTGAACTCCTTGGCGAGCTCAGGGTCGTCCTTGAACATCTTCTCGATTTTTTTCTTGTAGGGACTGTCGGTCGTGACGTTTCCGGCGCTATCCAACTTGAGATCGATCGGTTCGTCGAGCGGGATGCCCAGGTTCGTCAGCCGTGAAACGAGGGTGTCGGCCAAGGCTTTGGAGCGATCCTGCACCACCTCGTCGAACGACTTGATGCCGATGGCGCCCGAGGTCGACGGCGCTCCACTGACGAGGTTGGCGAGCTGAGCCTTCGCGTTGGCACTCAGATCGACCACCGCCGCGGCACCCGCCTTGGCGGACGAGGTCGTCGTCGGGCTCGCGCCGGTCTGGGTCGCGGTCGACGATGGCCTGGTCGCGGCTTTGCCGCCAACCGAGTGCTCGGACGACGCTGCTCTCGTCCTTTGCGCCGTCGCTGCTGCTACCGTCGTCACGATCCGTCCCCCCAACCGATCACGCTCCCCTCGCTCTAGTCGAGATAGGGATAAAGTACTCTTAAAGGCCCGGGGAATATTGAGAATTACGGACGCGGGGCGACGTCGTTCGAGGAGGCCGGCACCTCGACCGACGAGCCCCCCTCGATCCCCTCGCGCGGAATGTCGCCGATCCCCCGCACCGGCGCGCACGGGCGAAGTTCCAGACGGTGATCGGCCGCCGTCTGCCTCGGGCGCCGGGTCCGCTGCTGGGGCGTCCGTCCGGCCTGTCGGAGACCGTGCGCTCTGCTGGGCCCTCCGGGTGTCGCACGGTCCCGCCCCGCCCGAAGGGCGGGGCGGCGGAGGCCTCGATCAGTCCTGGCGGCGACCGCTGGAGCGGGTCCAGACCAGCGAGTGGGTCCTGCCATCCTCCTCCGCGAAGAGGCGGGCGTAGAGGGGCGCCGGCAGGCTCGGGTCGTCGAGCTTGATCGAGATGTAGTCCCGCTCGCCCTTCGACACCTTGGCCCAGCCCGCCCCGATCTCGGCCTTGCCGAGGTAGATGCGGTGGGTGGGCGCGTTCTCGCCGCCGCGGTTCTCCTCCACGATCGCGACCTTGCGCGCCTGGATCGTCAGGGTGGCGATGTCGCCGGTGAAGCCGGTCTGGGTCTGGGTGAAGGTGCCGATGGTCGCCATGGTGTGCTCCTCGTCCGGTTGCTCTCGGCCGCGCCCTGCGGCCTCGATGGCGGTCGTCGAGCCGGAGGCTGCCCGGCGCCGCACCTGCGTGCAGGCCGCAGCGCAGCGGAGGACGGCGAGGGACGGGTTTGTTGTTCCGCGAGGAGCCGCCTTGGCGGCGGGGAAGAAACCCGGCCTCCGCCGTTGCGGTGGTCCCGGGCGCCCCGGATAGAACCGCCCATCCACGAGGCCCATGGGCTGCGGCTGCGCTCAGCGCGCGAGGTGAACCTTGGCCTTCTCGGATCCACCATCAGCCGGCACGGCACCGCGACGTCCTCCACGGGCCAGGCTGCCGGACGCAACGCAAGGAGATCTCGCACCGGGCAGCACCGTCCCCATGATCCGACGTTTGCAGGGCCTTCGGGCGCGGCCGGTAGGGATCTCGGTTCGGAACAGGGCTCCTCTGGCTCGCGGCGGCGCCACAGGCCGGGGGATCGCGTCCCACCACCCACGGCGCGGAGGGCAACGGACGACTCTCCGATCCCAAGGTGACGGCGTGGGCGTACCGCTAGCTCCTGCGGCCACGCCCCGCCGCCCGGTTCGCGATCGGCGCCTGCTTGGTGACCCGAGAATGCCTCGGAACGAATTTGTGGGTTCGGGCAATGGCGGCGCGCCTGATCGAGTAGTTCGCGGCCGTCTTCGGGTAATCGGCCGGCAGCCCGTAGAGGGCTCGATAAGCGGCAAACGTCAGGCCGCGCTCCGTCAGATGTCGCTTCAGGGTCTTGTAGCGCTTTCCGTTGATGAAGGAGATCAACGCATCCGGCGTAATCGATCGACGGATCTGTTCCGGCGTCGGCATCGTGGAGAGCGCTTGAGCTTTCTCCGAAGCTGCATCATCCTGCGTTATCAATTCCTCTCGGCCGATTTGGTCCAATGCTTCATGGACGGCGCCGATCAGCGTGACGATCTCGCGCGGACGCACGTAATTGTTCATGACATACGCCGCCACGACAGCCGTCGTGAGTTTCAACCGACCAGCCGATTGACCGGCGTGTCGTCCGACAACACTCATTTCAACAACCTCTGCGTAAGGTTGTATCGAATTTTGGAAAAATCGTATCGTCAGTCAATGACCAGACAGCCGCTCGAGCAGGCGGAATGTCGGTCGACGGAAAAGCGTTGCCTTCGAACCGCAACGGCCTGCGGCAGGCCGGGGCGCGCGCAAAAGGCGAAGCGATCCCCGACATCGAGCCCGGCCGGTCTGCATCGGGGGAGGGGCAGCCTCGAAACTGCCCCCGCGCGCGGTTCACCCCTCATGGGGATCGAACTCGGTGACGACGCTGGCGGGATCGCCCTCGAACTCGTCCGAGGTGACGACGGCGTAGCCGGCCTCGGAGCGGAAGACGGTGACCGGGACCATCAGGGAGAGCGCGAGGCTGTGGGCGTAGCGGTTCGCGAGGGTGAGATCGGTCGCCATCGGGGTCTTGCTCCTGACGGAGCGGGGGCGATCCCCGCTCGACAGCGCCCCAGAAGGCCGGGAGCGGCCGCGATCACCGCGGGAGGCGAAGCCGGGAGCGGCCGCCCGCTTGCGGAGCGGACCCCTCGAGGGTTGATCGTGGAAGGCCGCGACGGCCTATCGGGGTTGCTGCGAGAGAGCGGGGTCGACCACCGCCAGCCGGGCGCGCCATCGACAGGACATCGATCTCATAGCGAAATGCGGTCACAGGGTCCGGTCGATCCGGCCCTGGGCGGCGGTGAAGAGCGGACGGATCGCGGTCCGGATCAGGTTCATGAACCCGGGTCCGAACGAGCCGCGTGGCGTCTGGTTCGGGTCGAAGTGGAAGGACCGCTCGGCGACGTCGTAGTTGTACTCGCTGACCATGACCCAGCCGCGCTTCAGCGTCGACAGGCCAGCCCGGCGCAGTTCGAGCACCGGGATCTCGAGGGCGATCTGTCCCTCGCCCGGCGGGGTTCCGGAGATGGCCAGCAGGACGAGGTGGGTCAGCCCCTGGGCCTGATCGGGCACGGTGATGGCCAGGCAGGTCGGGCGATCCTTGGGCGCGTTGAACCGGCCCTCCTCCCGCTGCCACCGCCACAGGTAGGGATAGGCGATGACCGTGCCCGACGGGAAAGCGCCGGTCATCCTAGTTGCTCCCGTGCTCGGCCGACTGGCGGTCGAGTTCGTCCAGGATGAGGTGCGCCAGCTCCGGGGGCGTCTCTCCTGCGGCATAGGCCCGGCGCGGGTCGGCCTGTTCGGTCAGTTGCCGGTAGGTGTCGGCCGAGAGCACGACCAGGGATGGCCGGCCGTGCTTGGTCAGGGTCAGGGGCGCCAGGCGCGCCTCGTCGTGGTAGCGGCCGAAGTGGCGGAGGAACTCGGCGGTGGTGACGGATTTTTCGGGCATGCTCTCCCCCCTCTGAGTTACACGGATTATACAGATAACACGAATTAGCGTCATCCCGCTCTGTGGCGGGGCCACGCCGTCACAGGCCGAGGTCCTGCTGGAGGAAGCGGGCCGGGATGTCCTCCTCCCTGCCCTGCCAGACGACGCGGCCGTTCTCCCAGATCGTGACGAAGCCGCCGCCCTTCGGCATCGGCGGCGGAGGCGCCGCCTCGAAGTTCCGGCAAGCCGAACTCGCCCGTCGTGGCCGAGAAGGTCGGCGTCCGGCTGTTGCCGATCAGGACGCGGTCGCAGGCGCCTGTCGGCCGCCGGACGCGGCGGCGCGACAAGCCGAGGTGGAACAGCTCGTAGGCGCGCTGCTCCTCGAGGGCGCGTTCCAGTGCCGACAGTGCTTGCACCGGCCGGGGCGGGTGTCGGCCGGCTCGTCCAGGGCCGGTCCGCCATTGTGCCCGACCCGGGCGGTCATGGCCGCCCTCCCCGCGCCCGAGCGGCTCCGCACAGCCAGCGCCGCAGGTCCCGGCGCATCAGGCCGATCGGCCCGTTGAGGACGCTGACGCGGGCATCGCGGCGCACGCAGCCCATCTCGACGAAGCCGCGCACGAGGGCGTGCATCACCGTCAGGTAGAGCTGGCCGCCGACCAGCGCGACGTCCTCGACCGGTTCGTCGCCGTAGCGGGTCAGCCCGGCAATCTCGGCGCCGGCGTGCATCCCATAGGTGTCGGGTCGCCGCGGCGAGGGTGGCCGTGGCCAGCGCGTGGTCACGCCGCCGGCGATCATCCGCTCGGCGAGGTCCTGCGTCAGCCGCGCGTCGTAGTCGGCGATCGGGGTCGCCGCGTCGCGAAAGCCGTAATGGGCCGAGAGGAAGGCGACCTTGGCCATTCGGCCGTCCGGGTCGGCGGCGCGCAGCGTGCGCCAGAGCGGGCCGTCGTAGCGCGCGAGCGCCGGGATGCGGTCGGGATCGGGGCGCTTCGTCGCCGAGCAGGCGAGGACGAGGAGGCGGGCAGGTCGGGAGAAAGGGAGATCGGCTGGGCCAGCGGCGGAGCGATGTCGGTCCATGGAGACGCTTTCGCGACGGGGCCGGAGCCTCTCTCCGATCACTCATCCCGTCGCGAGGCCTCGCCCCTCCTCTGGCTCCGGGCCTCTACGCGTCGATGTCCCGCAGCCCTGCGATCGAGGGGGATTCGCCGTTCAGCCGGCCTTGCTAGCGTGGCCGCATCGTGCCGATCCACCCCGAACACCGCCACTTCTACCCGATCGACTGGCCGCAGCTCTCGGACGCGATCCGCTTCGGCCGGGCCGGCGGGCGCTGCGAGGCCTGCGGACGCCCGCACGGGCAGGTCATCGTCTGCCTGGACGAGGGGACGTGGTACGATGCCGAGGCCGGGCATTGGCGCTCCGGCCGGGGTCGGCCGCTGCGGCGCCCGCCCGGGCTCGCGGCCCTGGCCGAAGCCCGGCTGACGCTGCCGATCCTTGCGACCTGCCATCGGGCGCACGACACCAGCCTGAACGGCGACCGGGATCTGGCGGCGTGGTGCCAGCGCTGCCACCTGCTGCACGACCGGCCCGAGCATCTGCGGCGGCGCCGGCTCACCTATCTACGGCGCCGAGCCCTCGGCGATCTGTTCCTCGGTCCCTACCCGCTCCCGTGAATGGCGCGGCTCAGGACCGTCCGGCCGGACCACGGCCATAGGTTCCGGGTTCCTGCGGGGGAATGCCGGGACCGGCGGGACCGTGACCATGGTACGGGTTGGCGCCGCGTCCGATGAAGCGGCCCGCCACCCAGCCGGAGCCGCCGTAGACATCGACGTAGCACCAGGTGCCCCGAGACGCGCCGACATTGACGAAGTCGCCGCGCGCGAGGCGATTGACGATCCGGCTGCCGTCACCGGGGCGGGCATGCACGGCGGTTCTTACCGTTACATAGGCCTGCTCGTATCCGCCCGCGCGCCTCGGCGGCTACCTCGCCCGCTCACGCGATCCGCCGCCCGGCAATCTCGTCATGTGGCGCGGCTTTGCACGGCTCACCGACATTGCGCTCGGAGCCGCCCTCGCGCGGACATCGACAGGATATGGGTAAAAGGAAGCCTCACCGAGGGCTTACGGCAGAGGATGCGCGACAGCATGGCCGGCGTCGCCGTCACACCATGCTCGGTCAGAAGCCGCTCGGCCAGTTCCGGCATGGTGACGTCGGGCGTAGCCTCCACCGCTGCGATCAGGAAATCCGCCACCGGCTCCAGCTTGCCGCTGCCCTTGGGGCGCCCTTGGCGGGCCGGTGCCGCGGAGCTGGTCCGAGAGGGACGCCACGCCAGCTTGATCGCGCAACTCGCACTGACCGAAAACTGCCGGGCCGCAGCTCGGCGAGAACCGCCGTTCTCGACAAACCCGGTGATCCGCTCGCGAAGATCCTAAAGAGTAGCAGCCACACATGATCCACCTCCTCGCACAAGGCAATCAGGTCAGCCGCACCCTCGCAACCCGCGAGTCCAATTTCTAGGACGACGCTTTAGTGGCGACTTTGCGAGTCCAACGCTTACAAATGCAGCTACTGGCCAATATTGCGGCGGATCTCATCTAACAGTTCTGGAACTATAGAGAAAAGATCACCAACAACGCCGTAATCGGCCACCTGGAAGATCGGCGCGTCCTCGTCCTTGTTGATCGCAACGATGGTCTTCGAATCCTTCATCCCGGCGAGATGCTGGATGGCGCCGGAGATTCCCACCGCGACGTAGAGGTCCGGCGCCACCACCTTGCCGGTCTGACCCACCTGCCAGTCGTTCGGCGCGTAGCCGGCGTCCACCGCCGCGCGCGAAGCGCCGACCGCGGCACCCAGCGCGTCGGCCAGCGGCTCGATCAACTCGTGGAACTTGTCGGCCGAGCCGAGCGAGCGCCCCCCGGACACGATGATCCGCGCCGAGGCCAGCTCCGGCCGGTCGGACTTGGCGATCTCCTCGCCCTTGAAGGTGGAGCCGCCGGCCTCCGGCGCCGCCGCCGACACCACCTCGACCAGGGCCGCCGATCCGCCCTCCTCCGCCGCCTTGAAGGCCGCCGTGCGGACGGTGATCACCCGCTTCGGGCCGGGCGCCTGCACCGTCTGGATGGCGTTGCCGGCGTAGATCGGCCGCTCGAACGTGTCGGGCGCCACCACCCTGATGATATCGGACACCTGCGCCACGTCGAGCAGCGCGGCCACCCGCGGCAGCACGTTCTTGCCGGTGGTGGTGGCCGAGGCGATGACCGTCTCGTAGGGCTCGGCGACCGCCGCGATCAGGGCCGCGACCGGCTCGGCGAGGTCGTGGTCGTAGACCGCCTCCTCGCTGTTGAGCACCTTCTCGACCCCGTCGAGCTTGGCCACCGCGTCAGCGACCGCCTTAGTGCCGGAGCCCAGGACCAGGGCGTGGACCGGCGCGCCGATCGCCTTGGCGGCGGTGAGCGCCTTCAGCGTGCCGTCCTTGATCTGGCCGTCGCCGTGCTCGACGAAGAGAAGCGTGGTCATGTGCGCGTGAACTCCGGTTGCGGTTCGCGCCGCTCGACCTCTGGGGGAGCGACGCCGAGTCCGAGAAGAATCAGATGACGCCGGCCTCGACCTTGAGTTTCTGAACGAGCTCGGCAGCCGAGCCGACCTTGACGCCCGCCTGACGGCCCGGCGGCTCGGCGGTCTTGAGCACCTTGAGCTTCGGGGTCACGTCGACGCCGAGACCCTCGGGGTTCAGCTCGTCGAGCGGCTTCTTCTTGGCCTTCATGATGTTGGGCAGCGAGGCGTAGCGCGGCTCGTTGAGGCGCAGGTCGGTGGTGACGATCGCCGGGAGCTTGAGGGCGACCGTCTGGAGGCCGCCATCGACCTCGCGGGTCACGTCGATCCCGCCCTCGCCCGCCTCGATCTTGTAGGCGAAGGTGCCCTGCGGCCAGCCGAGCAGGGCACCGAGCATCTGGCCGGTCTGGTTGCAGTCGTCGTCGATCGCCTGCTTGCCGAGGATGACGAGCTCGGGCATCTCCTTCTCGACGACCGCCTTGAGGATCTTGGCGACGGCAAGCGGCTCGCAATTCACGTCGGTCTTCACGAGGATCGCGCGGTCGGCGCCCATGGCGAGCGCGGTGCGCAGGGTCTCCTGCGCCTGCTGCGGCCCGATCGATACCGCGACGATCTCGGTGGCCTTGCCCTTCTCCTTCAGGCGGATCGCCTCCTCGACGGCGATCTCGTCGAAGGGGTTCATCGACATCTTGACGTTGGCGAGTTCCACGCCCAATCCGTCGGCCTTCACGCGGATCTTCACGTTGTAGTCGACCACCCGCTTGACGGGCACTAGAACCTTCATAACAGTCTCCCTAGCTCCATAGTCCCAAAACGACTTTTATTTATTCCGATAACAGATTGTCATAAAAGATCTACACAACTACATATTTGGGTAGTTCGGCCCGCCCGGGCCTTCCGGCGGTACCCAGTCGATGTTCTGGTTCGGGTCCTTGATATCGCACGTCTTGCAGTGGACGCAGTTCTGCGCGTTGATCTGGTAGCGCACCCCGTCCGAGGCGGAGGCGTCCTCCACCCACTCGTAGACGCCCGCCGGGCAGTAGCGCGCCGAGGGCCCGCCGAACACGTCGTGCTCGGAGCGCTTCTGCACCTCCAGGTCGCGGACCTGGAGGTGGGCCGGCTGGTCCTCCTCGTGGTTGGTGTTCGACAGGTAGACCGAGGAGAGCCGGTCGAAGGTCAGCTTGCCGTCCGGCTTCGGGTAGACGATCGGCGTCACCTCCGAGAGCGGCTTCAGGCAGGCGTGGTCCGGCTTGCCGTGGCCGAGCGTGCCGAACGGCGAGGCGCCGAGCAGGGTCGTCGCCCACATGTCGATCCCGCCGAGGCCGACCCCCACCAGCGTGCCGTACTTCGACCAGAGCGGCTTGACGTTGCGCACCGCCTTGAGGTCCTGCCCGATCGGGCTGTCGCGCCAGCCGGCCTCGTAGGCGGCGAGCTCGTCCCCGGCCCGGCCGGCCTTCAGCGCCTCGGCGATCGCGTCCGCCGCCTGGATGCCGGACAGGATCGCGTTGTGCGAGCCCTTGATGCGCGGCACGTTCACGAAGCCCGCGGAATCGCCCACGAGGCAGCCGCCGGGGAAGACGAGCTTGGGCACCGATTGCCAGCCGCCCTCCATGATCGCCCGCGCCCCGTAGCCGATGCGCTTGGCGCCCTCGAACGTGTCGCGGATCAGCGGGTGGGTCTTGAAGCGCTGGAACTCCTCGAACGGCGACAGGGTCGGGTTCTCGTAGTTCAGGTGGGTGACGAACCCGACCGAGACCAGGTGGTCGTCGAAGTGGTACAGCCACGAGCCGCCGCCGGCCTTGTTCGGCAGCGGCCAGCCCATCGTGTGGCGCACCAGCCCCGGCTCGAACCGGTCGGGAGCGAGCTGCCACAGCTCCTTCACGCCGATCCCGTACTTGAAGTGGTCGCTTTCCTTGTTGAGCGCGAAGCGCTGGATCAGCCCCTTGGTCAGCGAGCCGCGGGCGCCCTCGCCGAACACCGTGTACTTGGCGCGCAGCTCCATGCCGCGGGTGTAGTCGTCGCGCTGCGCGCCGGACTTCGCGATCCCGAGATCGCCGGTGGCGATGCCCACGACCGCGCCGGCCGCGTCGAACAGCACCTCCGCGGCAGGGAAGCCCGGGTAGATCTCGACGCCGAGCGCCTCGGCCTGGGCGCCGAGGTACTTGGCGACGTTCGACAGCGAGCCGACAAAGTTGCCGTGGTTGGACATCAGACGCGGAAAAAACACGTTCGGCAGGGTCACGCCGCTGTTCCTGGTGAGCATCATGAACGCGTCGCGGGCGACCTCGGTCTTGAGCGGCCGCTCGGGGTCCTGGCGCCAGTCGGGCAGCAGGGCGTCGAGGCCGGTCGGGTCGACCACGGCGCCGGACAGGATGTGGGCGCCGACCTCCGAGCCCTTCTCGACCACGACGACCGAGATGTCCCCGCCGGCTTCCGCCGCGCGCTGCTTGAGGCGGATCGCGGTGGCGAGCCCGGCCGGCCCCGCCCCGACGACGACCACGTCGAAGTCCATGCTCTCGCGTTCGGGCAGCGCCATCGTCGCCTCTCCTGATCTGATCCGCTTTATCGCCGGATCTATAGTCCGGGCAGCACTGTCGGCTCTACATTTCGATTGATCTGCCCCAACGGGGTAATCCGATTCGAAAGTTAGCGCAGGGTCAGGGTGGAATTGACCCTGTTTTTGATCCACGACCTATGCAAGTTCTCGGGCTGTGACAGCTTGGTTGGCGAAGGCTCGACAGTCCCTCGTCCTGATAGAGCCGGCACGGTCCATCGCAAATCGATGCTCAACAGGCATCGTCGGTTCACGTCCGCTCAAGAGCCAAAGCGATCCCTTGGCCGACGCCGACGCACATGCAGACCAGGGCTCGCGCCTTGCTGGAGAGGGACAATTCGAGGGCAGCCGTGCCGGCGAGCCTCGCGCCGCTCATGCCGAGAGGGTGGCCCAGCGCGATGGAGCCGCCGTTTGGATTGACCCGCGGCTCGTCATCGCCGAGGCCCAGTTGGCGCAACACGGCCAGGCCCTGCGACGCGAAGGCCTCGTTCAGTTCGACCACATCGAGCGCCTCGACGGTCCAATTGATGCGGCCGAGCAGCCTGCGGGTTGCCGGAACAGGGCCGATTCCCATAACGCGGGGCGCCACGCCGGCCGCCGCTCCTCCGACGATGCGCGCGACCGGCGTGAGACCGTGCCGCCGCGCCGCCGCTTCCGAAGCGATGATCAGCGCCGCGGCACCGTCGTTCACCCCTGAGGCATTGCCCGCTGTGACCGTTGCGCCGGTTATCCGATTGACGGGCGCCAGCTTCGCCAGAGTCTCCAGACTCGTCAGACGCGGATGCTCGTCGGTCGCCACTTGGACGGGTTCGCCCTTCCTGCGCGGCACAGGGACTGCCACGATCTCGCTGCTCAAGCGACCATTCGCCTGCGCGGCCGCAGCCTTTTCCTGGCTGCGAAAGGCGAAGAGATCCTGGTCGGCGCGGGCGATCTCATAGTCGATCGCCACGTTGTCCGCCGTCCCCGGCATCGAATCGACCCCATACCGGGCCTTCATCTGCGGGTTCACGAAGCGCCAGCCGATCGTGGTGTCGTGGACCTCGGCCGAGCGGGAGAACGCGGCCTCCGCCTTCGGCAACACGAAGGGCGCGCGGCTCATGCTCTCGACCCCGCCGGCGACCACGAGTTCAGCCTCGCCCGACTTGATGGCGCGGGCCGCAGTGGCGACGGCGTCGAGCCCTGAACCGCACAGGCGGTTGATCGTGGTGCCCGGGATGGTGTCCGGCAGGCCAGCGAGCAAGAGAGACATCCGGGCGACGTTCCGGTTGTCCTCGCCCGCCTGATTGGCGCACCCGAAGATCACATCATCCACGCTCGCCCAGTCCAGACCTGGATTGCGGTCGGCCAGCGCCCTGAGCGGGATCGCGCCAAGATCGTCGGTCCGAACGGACGAGAGCGCGCCGCCGAAGCGGCCGATGGGCGTGCGGATGTAGTCGCAGATGAAGGCTTCGGTCATGGCTGCTGATTCGTCTCCCGGATCGATGTCGGATGCCTGCCCGCGTCGGAGCTTGGCCTCCTGGGAATTCTCGGTTTCGGGCTGCCGCGTCCTCAAGACTCGAGTGGCAGGCCGACGGCGCCTCGACGCTCGAGTTGCCCGAGCTGCTCGTCATCCACGCCGGCCAGGCGTCGGAGGATGGAAGCGGTGTGCTCGCCCAGCATCGGCGGCGGCGCGGGATATTCGACCGGGGTGCCGGACATCTTGATCGGGCTTCCCACCGTCATGAAGTCCGTCTTCAAGGGGTGCGGGATCTCCACCAGCATCTCGCGCGCCTTGACCTGCGGCTCGTCGAGGGCCTGGGCGACGTCGTTGATCGGCCCGATCGGGACACCATGGGGATGGATGCGCCCGATCCATTCCTCCGCAGTGCCGGTGAGAAAATGCGCGGCGAGGATGCCGACGACCTCGACACGATTCACCACGCGGTCGGAGTTGCGCGCGAAGCGAGGGTCCTTCGGAAGGTCCGGCAGACCAATGGCCTTGCACAGGGAAACGAATTGCGAATCGTTGCCGCAGGCGATGACGAAGTCGGCGTCGGACGCTCGGAACACCTGATAGGGAACGATGTTCGCGTGGGCATTGCCGTACCGTCCGGGCGGCCGTCCGGAAGCCAGGAAATTCTGGCTCTGGTTGCAGAGCATCGCGATCTGCACATCGAAGAGCGCCATGTCGACGTGCTGGCCTCTGCCGGTCAGGTGCCGGCTCAGGAGAGCGGCCTCGATCGCCACGACCGCGTAGAGCCCGGTCATCAGATCGGCCACGGCGACGCCCACCTTCTGCGGGCCTCCGCCGGCCAGGTCGTCCCGCTCGCCGGTGATACTCATCAACCCGCCGAGTCCCTGGATGATGAAGTCGTAGCCGGGCTCTGCCGCGCGTGGGCCGGTCTGCCCGAAGCCCGTCACCGAGCAATAGACCAAACGCGGGTTGGCCTTCGACAGCGTCTCGTAATCGAGGCCATACTTCGCCAGAGACCCGGCCTTGTAATTCTCGACGAGAACGTCAGATTTCATTGCGAGGATACGCAGCAGCTCCTGTCCTTCGACAGAGGCGATATCGATCGCAACGGAATACTTTCCGCGATTCGTCGACTGATAATAGGACGACTCGCGGGTCGGCTCTCCCCGAGCGTCCTTCATCCACGGCGGACCCCAGTCGCGTGTATCGTCGCCCCGTCGCGGACGCTCGATCTTGATGACCTCCGCCCCAAGGTCGGCCAGGATCTGGCTGCACCAGGGGCCGGCCAGCACACGGCTCAGGTCGAGCACCCTCAATCCGGTCAAAGCGCCCATTCTGTCGTTCCTCCCTCTGATGTATGTCTTCGCTTCGGCCGTCGGTCCGCGACGACGGAGCTTGGTCAGTGCCCGAAGTCGAGCGGAGGTGGCGCGTGCGGCCAAAGGGGTCGCGCACCGCCTCCGTGGCCCACAGAACGATCCGAGCCTCCGGAGCTTGACCCGTCAGCGCGTGTCCGCTGAGGCCGCGCACGGTTCCGCGGTGCGCAAGGACAATCCGAGCGCAGCCCGGCGGCGGAGCCACGGGCTCGGCCGGTAGCGGGGATCGCCCGTTGTCGCGAGCAGGCGCGTCAGGATCGTGTGGAGACGGTCCGCCCCCAAGGCGTCGCCCCAGGCCAGCGGGCCGCGCGGATAGCCGAGCCCGAGCCGGACGGCATCGTCGATGTCCTCGACGCTCGCGATGCCTTGCTGCGAAATATCGCAGGCCAGGTTCACGATGGCGGCCAGTGTCCGCTGCACGATGAAGCCGACGCTGTCGTTGATCACCGTCACGCCGACGCCGTCACGCGCCAGAATGGCATGCGCGGCATCCCTGGCCCCGGCGTCGGTAGCGGGCGTCAGCATCAGCGTCCTGTGCCGATCGAGACCGGGCAGGAGGTCGATGCACACGGTCCTGCGAGGATCGGTCACGTGCAGTCGACACGCCGTCGTCGCATCCTGACCATAGGGCGCGAGGAGGCAGAGCGCTCCCCTGGAAGGCACCGCCTCCGTCTCCACCGTGACGCCGATGGCGTGCAGGAGGGTCCGGAGCGCATCGCGGTCGGCCTCGCGTTCGGCGCCGATCCAGACCGGCGGCAGAACGCCGACATCCGGAACCCGCTGGTTGGGTGCCGGATCGAGCGGCTTCCCATCGCGATATCGGTAGAAGCCGTGGCCGGTCTTCCTTCCGAGCCGGCCGCCCTCCAGCATCTGCCGCGTCAGGGCCGACGGCCTGCAGCGAGGCTCCTGATAGAACTGCGCATAGATCGATTCCATGACCGGGTGGGACACGTCGAGCCCGGTAAGGTCGAACAGCTCGAAGGGACCCATCCGGAAACCCGCCGCCTCGCGCAGGACGCGGTCGATGTCGCCGCAGGATGCGACGGATTCGCCGAGCATCATCAGGGCTTCGGTCCCGTAGGCGCGGCCGGCGTGGTTGACGACGAAACCCGGCGTGTCCTTCGCCCGGACGGCGCGGTGGCCCATGCGCTCCGCAAGGGCGACGAGCGCATCGCCGACGGCAGGAGACGTCTCCAGGCCATCGACGACCTCGACGACCTTCATCAACGGGACAGGATTGAAGAAATGGAAGCCGGCGATGCGCTCGGGATGTCGGGCGCATCGAGCGATGGCGGTGACGGACAGCGACGAGGTGTTCGAAGCCAGGATGCAGGTCTCGCCGACGATGTCCTCTAGTTCGGCCAGCAGGGCGCGCTTGGGCTCGATCCGCTCGACGATGGCTTCGACGATC
This sequence comes from Methylobacterium sp. DB0501, assembly GCF_011043735.1. GTDB lineage: Bacteria > Pseudomonadota > Alphaproteobacteria > Rhizobiales > Beijerinckiaceae > Methylobacterium > Methylobacterium alsaeris. The sequence continues at coordinate 48,400 of NZ_JAAKGV010000026.1, forward strand.
AGGTCGCAAGACGCCAGGTCGCCGAGGGTCGCCGCGACGTGGAGGCGCGCGGCGGCGTCCGTGGCCTCGCCCGCGCCGATCTTTCCCTTGTCGGCCAGCCTGTCGAGCGTCGAGACCAGGTTGTCGCGAGAGGAGGCCGCGGCACCTGCCCGGGCATCGAAGAGATGGACGCTCAGCCCCGCCTGCGCGGCGATCTGCGCGATCCCGGTGCCCATGACGCCAGTGCCGACGACCGCCATGCGATGGATGGAATGCGCCATGGCTCAACCTCCCGTGAAGACCGGCCGGCGCTTCGCCAGGAACGCGTCGGCTCCTTCCTTCTGGTCCTTGGAATCGAAGAGGAGTTGAAAGGCCTTGCGTTCGAGCGCGAGCCCGCCTTCGAGCGACATGTCCGCGCCGGTGAGCATGACCTCCTTGATCTGTGCGACCGCCAGGGCCGGCAGCGCGGCGATCTCTGCCGCCAACTCACGCGCTCTGGCCAGGGTCCGGCCATCCGGCACGACCTCGCTGATCATACCGATCGCCAAGGCTTCCGGCGCGCGGATCGTGCATCCGGTCAAGGCAAGCCGCATGGCGTGGAATTTTCCGACCGCTCGGACGAGCCGCTGGGTTCCACCCGCACCCGGCATGAGGCCGAGCTTCACCTCGGGCTGTCCGAATCGGGCGGACTCGCCCGCAACGATGATGTCGCAGTGCATGGCAAGCTCGCATCCGCCCCCCAACGCATAGCCGTCGACCGCGGCGATGACGGGTTTCGGGCAGCGTGCGATCGCGTCCCAGAGCAGCTCGGTATGCCGGAGATACATCTCGACCGGGCCGGCGGCGGCGAATTCTCGAATGTCGGCACCCGCGACGAAGCACTGGTCCGTCCCGGTCAGGACGATCGTGCGCGTTTCCGCATGGGCCGAGGCGGCGCGGAAACACGCGGCCAACTGCTCCCGGATCCTCAGATTCAGAGCGTTCTTGGCCTCCGGTCGATCGATGCGGATGGTGGCGACGCCGTCGCCTGAGCTCTCCAGTGTGACGAACGCATCCTCGGACTCTCTCATGGCGGATCCAGCAGTTTCGCTATGCGAAATTTGGTTTCGCACATGATCATAGGCACTGGTCTGCACGGTTGTAAATAGGCTTTGCCGCGAGGAATCCACCCGTCCTTCAAGTGTACCCTCGCGCTGTTTTGCATTCCTTGCGCCATTCCAAGAAATCTGCTAATTTCGCTATGCGGAATTGGATTTCGCGGATTGACAAGGCTCAAGGAGTGGCTCTAATGCGCCGCAAGAACAATGACACGCACACCGGGAGCCCCGAAAAAGGTCTCGATGCTCCGACCGATGCGATACCGGCTGTCCTCGGTCCGATGGAGGCGAAATGGGAGGAGGATCGGCAGTTCGTGACCGCCCTCGGCAGAGGTCTCGAGATTCTGCGCTGCTTCACGCCGAAGGAAAATGCACTCGGCAATCAGGATATCGCGGCTCTGACCGGGCTTCCGAAGCCGACCGTCTCGCGGTTGACATACACTCTTCTGCGGCTCGGCTATCTCCGGCAAGACGCCCGCACCGGACGGTATCAGCTGGACATCGGCGTCCTCGGCTTCGGCTACTCAATGCTGTCCAATCTTGTGATCCGATCCGTCGCGGCGCCACTGATGATGGAACTTGCCGAGCACGCGAAGGCTGCCGTCGCCATGGCCGCGCGCGACCGGTTGCAGATGATCTACGTCGACGTCGTGCAGGGACAGGGCAACATGACGATGCGCCGTCAGATCGGGAGCGGCGTGCCGTTGCCGCAGAGCGCACTGGGTCGCGCCTGTCTGGCCGCGATGCCCGAGAGCGAGCGGGATTTCCTGCTCGATCATGTCCGCCGACGCGATCCGGATGGATGGCCAACCGTGCGGAAGGGCTTGGACCGGGCACTGCGTGACTATGAGGACTACGGCTACTGCCTGTCGATCGGGGAGTGGCACAAGGATGTGAATGCGGTCGCGGTGCCTTTGGTCCATAGCCAATATGGTCTCTTGGCCTTCAACTGTGGCGGCCCGAGTTTTCAGCTTTCACGCGAGAAGCTCGAAGACGATATCGGCGCGCGCTTGGTCGGAATGGTTCGCAACATCAGCTCCGCTGTCCCTTCATCGATAGGGTGACGGAGTTCTCAAACCATCGCTCGAGAGACAATCGAAGAGGAAAGGCGTATGATCAGGGATCAAAACACACTGGAGATGATCACGAATTCCGTCCGTCAGTTCGTGACGGAGGTCCTGATCCCACGCGAGGAAGAAGTCGCGGAACACGACGCCATTCCTGAAGACATCATCGAGCAGATGAAATCTCTGGGCTTCTTCGGGCTGACCATTCCGGAGATGTATGGCGGTCTCGGTCTGACGATGGAAGAGGAGGTGGAGGTCGTGTTCGAACTCGGCCGCGCCTCCCCGGCCTATCGGTCATACATCGGAACGAATAACGGGATCGGTTCGCTCGGCATCTTGATCGACGGCACGGATGCCCAGAAAGATGTCTATCTTCCTCGGCTCGCGAACGGGGACTTGCTCAGTTCTTTCTGCCTAACCGAGCCCGATTCCGGCTCTGACGCCGCCTCTCTGAGGTGCACCGCAGTCCGCGACGGCGACGTCTATGTTCTGAACGGCACGAAGCGTTTCATCACGAACGCGCCGGTCGCCGACCTGTTCACGGTGATGGCTCGGACGACGCCGGCGATTGCGGGCGCCGCGGGCATCAGCGCTTTCATCGTGGATCGCCACAGTCCTGGCCTCTCCGTCGGCAAGGCCGATCGCAAGATGGGGCAGAAGGGCGCCCTCACCAGCGACGTTATCTTCGACGACGTCGCCGTACCGGTCGGCAACTTGATCGGGGGCGTCGAAGGGATCGGCTTCAAGACTGCCATGAAGGTCCTCGACAAGGGGCGGCTGCACATCGCAGCGTTGAGCGTGGCTGCAGCCGAACGGATGCTTGCCGATGCCCTGCTCTATGCCACCGAACGCCGACAATTCAGGAAACCGATCTCCGAGTTCCAGTTGATCCAGGCGATGCTGGCGGACAGCAAGGCTGAGATTTACGCCGCCAAATGCATGGTCCGCGATGCGGCGCGACGCCGCGACGAAGGCCTCGATGTCGGCACGGAGGCCTCGTGCGCGAAGATGTTCGCGTCTGAGATGTGCGGACGTGTCGCCGATCGCTGCGTTCAGATCCATGGCGGCGCCGGCTACGTGAGCGACTATTCGATCGAGCGATTCTATCGGGATGTCCGGCTGTTCCGGATCTATGAAGGAACGACACAAATCCAGCAAATCATCATCGCCCGCAACATGATCCGAGAGATCACGAGTTAAGACAATGCCGGAGCACGGCGTGAACGATCACGTTCGGCTGTAGATCCTGCGTCGTGCGACACGCCTCGACTGAGGCGCACACGACAGAGAAGCGGAGGCGGGCAGGTCGGGATTTTGCGGCTGCCTCCCAACCCATCACAGAACTCGATTTGAGAATGGCTGTAGCGGACCCGCACTGTGCGTCCGAAGGAAGACCTATGTCCGCTGCAGACAGAACGCAACCATCAATGCAAGGGGAGGATATCGATGCAAACGACTACTGCCGGGAGCGCACGCGCAAAGGATGAGATCGCGCGTGACAGGACATGGATGTACGCCTTCGTCTTCTGTTTTCTCGCGCTGTTGATCGATGGCGCCGATCTGATGCTGCTGGCCTACGCCTTGACGAGCATCAAGGCCGAGTTCGGGCTCACCAGCGTGGAAGCCGGCAGCCTCGGCAGCGTCACCCTCGCCGGCATGGCGCTCGGCGGCATCTATGGCGGCTGGGCGTGCGATCGCTTCGGCCGGGTCCGGACCGTCGCGTGGACGATCATGCTGTTCTCGGTCGGCACCGCCCTGCTCGGCTTCACGCAAAGCTACCTGCAGTTCGCCGTCGTAAGGTTCGGGTCCTCCCTCGGACTTGGGGCACTCTACGTAGCCTGCAACACGCTGATGGCGGAATACGTACCGACCAAGTACCGGACGACCGTGCTCGGCACCCTGCAGGCTGGGTGGTCTGTCGGCTATGTCGTGGCAACCTTGCTGGCTGGCTGGATCCTGCCCATCCACGGCTGGCGGTGGCTGTTCTTCATCGCGATCATTCCCGTCATCCTGTCGCTTTTCATGCGCAAACTTGTCCCGGAGCCGGAGAGTTGGGTGAAGGCCAAGGCTGAACGGCTAGAGACGGCCGGCACCGTGGAGACGCAGGCCCAGCCTAGCGAGAGCGCGTTCAAGGCTGTCTTCGGCGACCCGCGCACCCGAAGCATGTTCCTGTTCTGGGCGGCCACGGCCGGATTGCTCCAGTTCGGTTATTATGGGGTCAACAATTGGCTTCCGGCCTACCTGCAGACAGAGATGAACATGAAGTTCAGTTCAGTGACGTCCTATCTCGTCGGCAGCTACACGGCGATGATCCTGGGTAAGATCGTCGCCGGCGTGGCGGCGGACAAACTCGGCCGTCGTGCTGTTTTTGCCCTCGGTGCTCTCGGGACCGCCGTCTTTCTTCCCGTGATCGTGCTCTGGCACACTCCAGACAACATTCTCTGGATGCTGGTGGTGTTCGGCTTCCTCTATGGTGTCCCCTACGGTGTCAACGCGACCTATATGGCCGAGAGTTTCCAAGCCCGCTATCGCGGAACGGCGGTGGGCGGTGCCTACAACCTCGGCCGGATCGGCGCGGCCCTCGCCCCGATCGTCATCGGGTTTCTCGCGAGCCAGTTCTCGATCGGCTTCGGGTTCCTGGTCATGGGGGCTGCGTATCTCGTCTGCGGACTGATCCCCGCCCTCTTCATTCGCGAGAAGCAGTTCGATCCGAAGACCCAATAAGTGGGTTAGCACTCGGCAGAAACGGCTCAAGTCGGACGGACAATGATGGTGCGCCGCTCAAGGCGTCGACACCAACATTGCCCGTCCGCATCGCAAGAAGAACCGAAAGCTGCATTCTTGCCATACATAGGGCAAGCTATTAGATCTATGTCAGCCCTGACTGGGATGTTCTGAGTGCACGATAGACGCTGGCCCGGGCTATGCTGAGCTTCCGTGCGATCTCGGCAGGCCCCAAGCCCTCGGCCTTCAGGGCACATACCTCGGCGGGATTGATCGAGGGGGTCCGGCCCTTGTAGACGCCGGCGGCCTTGGCCTTGGCGATCCCTTCCATCTGGCGTTCGCGCCGCAGGTTGGTCTCGAACTCGGCGAAGACCCCGAGCATGTCGAGGAAGGCCTTGCCGGTGGCCGTGCCGGTGTCGATCGGCTGCTCGGTGGCCTGCAGGCGGGCGCCTTTGGCCTTCAGGGTGCGCACGATGTCCTGGAGGTCGCCGATGGAGCGGGCGAGCCGATCGATGCGGGTGACGACGAGGGTGTCGCCCTTGCCGATGAAATCCAGCACGATCGACAACTCGGTCCGGCCGGTGGTCGAGGTGCCGGAGACTTTCTCCGCCCGGATCGGGTCGCACCCGGCCGCCTTGAGGGCGTCGAGCTGGATCGTGAGGTCCTGATCAGTGGTGGAGACGCGTGCGTAGCCGATACGAGCCATGAAGCGTCCCGGATGGATCTAGACCCTGCATGCTTAGCGTCGCAAAACCCCAAAAACAACCCTAATAAGACGCCGTTTTGCGTCTCAAGGTCACGACTCTTTTGGGTATACCCATCTGCTCCATTCAGACCGTGACATAACTGCGCCTTGATGCGAGAATGCCGCTTAGGGAGAGATGCATTCTTACTCCCTGGATAGGTGGCAGGGCTAACGCTGATGGCAGAGCTAATTCGCCGAACCGTACAGGTGGCCGAGAATGGAAGGATGAACCTCCCTGCCGAGATGCGTCGCGGCCTAGGACTGACCGGACCGGGGCGTGTGATCCTCACTCAGGATGAGGATGGCATCCGTATCACGACGGCCGACCAAGCCCTCAGACGCATTCGCGCCCTGGCTGCTCCATTTGCCCAAGGACGAGCGTCCGTAGTCGACGAATTCCTCGCGGAGCGTCGGGCTGAAGCGGCCCGTGAGGAGGGCGGGGAAGCGGATGCCGGGCATGACTGATCCGGTTCTGGATGCCTCGGCGGTGCTGGCCGTCATATTCGACGAGCCGGGTGCCGATCGCGTGGCGGCCCACCTGCCCGGCGCGCGGATCTCCGCGGTCAACGCCGCGGAGGTGATGACCAAGCTCGTCGATCTCGGGATGCCGGAGGATACCGTCGACGCGATCTTCGAGGGGCTGCAGCTCACGATCCTGCCCTTCGAGATGGCTCATGCGCGCGAGACCGCGCGCCTGCGGACGCTCACCCGGGCGGCCGGCCTCTCGCTCGGCGATCGCGCCTGCCTGGCGGTGGCGGGACAGCTCGATGCCCCTGCGTTCACGACCGATCGGGCTTGGTCGCGGGTGGACGGTGCCGTCGTCGGCGTCACGATCGAGCTGCTGCGCTGAACCGATGGCGGGCGCCGCGGCCCTCGTGGTGATCGCCGCAGGGCTCAACGAGCGGCAGCGGGCCTATCTGCTCGCCACCTACGACGAGGATCAGGCCCGCGAGGCGACGCATCGCGGGCCGGGCGGTCCTCCGGCCCGGCGCTGGCGCTGGATCGAGTACGGGCCTGTCGGTCACAAGTGGCTCGATGGGCCAGGATCCCGCCTGCTGCGGGCCAAGCTGACGCAGTCCGGCATGGTCAGCCAGGGGACCGGCGCCACATGGGCGGCGCTGGCCGAGCGCGGCCTGCTGACCACGCGACACGAGCATACCGGCCTGATCGACACGCGCAGCCGCCGGGCGATCCGGTCCCTCATGGTGCGGCTGACGACCGACGGCCGGAAGGTGGCCCGCCTCCTGCGGGGCGAGCCGCCGACACGGCCGCGGAGCATGGAGCCCAAGCCGCTCTCCCTGTCGGCGCTGCGCCTGGTGGCCTACGGCCAGCAGCATCCCGAGGAGGCGTTCGATTTCCATGCCCCCTGGGGCGTGTGCCCGCTCGACTACCTCGTGGTCCTCGGGATCTGCCGCGGCCTCGTGAAGCGCGGGCTGCTCGCCGGCGACCCGCCGACCCGGCTCCGGATCACCCCGGCCGGCTCGGTCCTCGACGTCACGCAGGAGACCAACTGGAAGCCCTTCGCCTGAAATCCCGAGAGCGTGTCGCCGCGTTCCGACTGGTGAGCGGCGCACGGGCCTTGAGTCCTGGTCAAGGTGGTAGCCGCAGCGGTCCCCAGAGGAGTTCCGGCTCGGTCGACCGGCGGCGCGGCCGGCTGGCCCACGCGGCGATGGCGTCTCGGAGCGCTCCTCTCTCGGTCGGTCAGGATGAGCGCTGAACGAGGGCCTGCAGACTCGCCAGGATCGAGGCAGCCTCGTACGGCTTGCGGACCACCGGCACGTCCTTCAGTTGGGCAGGGATGTTGGCGCTGTCGCCATAGCCGGTCGCGAACAGGAACGGGACGTTGCGCCGCCGCAGCTCCTCCGCGACGGCGATCGACGTTCCCACCCCGAGGTTGATGTCCAGCACCGCGACATCCGGCGTCCGGGCAGCGAGAAGCTTCAACGCTTCCGACTCGGAGCCTGCCGTGACGACGTGCTCGATCCGGGCGTTGGCCAGGATCTGTTCGAGGCCGACCGCGATGACGAGTTGGTCCTCGAGGATCATCACGCACAGCTCGGCCAAGTCTTCGACGTCGAGAGCGGGAGGGAGAACGGACGGTACGGGCCGCGCGACGTCCCTGGCTTTGGACACCGTCAGATACCTTGCCGGGATCCTGAAGTGGCCCCGCAGCCCCTCGGGCCGGTACTCGACGGCGCTCGATCCGCCGAGATCGTAGGGGATGCTGCGGTCGATCAGAACGGACCCGAAGCCGCTGCGGCTCGGGGGACGGACCTCCGGACCGCCGCTCTCGCGCCAGGTGATGTCGCAGGTGCCGCCGGCATCGATCGTCCAGGCGACCGCGAGCTTGCCGCCCGGGCGGGACAGCGCGCCGTACTTGGCGGCGTTCGTCGCCAGTTCGTGCAACACCAGGGCCATGACGGAGTAGGCCCGCGCGTCGAGCACGAGGGAAGGCCCCGCCGTCTCGATGGCATCGGCGGCGGTGCGGTAGGGGGTCAGTTCCGCGTCGAGGAGCGCGGCGAGACTGCCGCCACCGTCGCCCCGCACGACCTAGTCGTGCGCCAGGGACAGCGCCTGGATCCGGCCCTTCAGCGTCGCGACGTAGCCTGCGAGGCTCTGGCCTTCCTCGGTCGGGTGGGCGACGAGGGCCCCGATCAGCGCGAGGATGTTCTTGACCCGATGGTTGAGCTCCTCGTTGAGCATGCGCTGGCGGACGTCCGCCTTCGACCGCTCGTCGGCCAGCAGCTCGCTGTTGTGGAGCACGACCTCGACCACGGCGGCGCGGATGGCCTCGCCGAACTGCCGGTCCTGCTCGGTCCAGGGCTGCGACTGGCAGTGGACCGTCTCCTTCCAGACGGCGAAGCTCTTGCGTGGGGTCAGGCGATCGCCGAACGGGCCGCTCTCGTAGCTCTTGTTCGGGTCGCCGGCCCATTCGAGGGTCTCGACCACCTCCCTGCGGAACAGCATCAGATAGTCCTGCGGGCGCTGCGACATCGGGATGACCAGCGCGCCGGAGACGTCGCCGGCGTAGTCCTGCGCGGGCGCATGCGCGGCCGACAGCCGGTTGGAGGCCCAGGTCCGGCCTTCCGCCACCCCCTCGGCGAAGCGCAGCAGGGCCGGGAGAGCGGGCTTGGGTGGCGTGGTGCCCTCCGAGGACCACCGCCCCCCGAGCGACATGCCGATGCCGTCGCAGGGGATCAGCGCCTTGAAGACGGTCATGCGGGAACGGAGCAGCTCCTCGACGTCGGCGGACCGGTTCGCGTCCCTCAGCAGGTCGTCGAGGAACTGGCGCGCGCGGGTCGCGGCCTCCAGCGTCTGCCTCGCGCGCATGGTCTCGATGTGCAGCGAGAAGAACTCGCCGAACATCTCGGCGGCGACCCGCTGGCCCAGCGTCAGGGTCCGCGGCGCGTAGTGGTGGCAGGCGATCAGTCCCCACAGAGCGCCGCCGACGATGATCGAGATCGACATCGAGGCGCCGACGCCCATGTTGCGCAGGTACTCGCAATGGATCGGCGAGACGCTGCGCAGGTGCGCGTGAGACAGGTCGAGGGGCTCGCCCGACAGGTCGAGGACCGGCTCGATCGGAACGGTCTTGAAGTCGGCGTCGGAGATGACGCGGATCGGGTTGCGCAGGTAGAGGGCCCGCGCCTGCTGCGGGATGTCGGAGCCGGGGAAATTCTGCCCCATGAAGCTTTCGAGGTCGCCGCGCTTGGCCTCGGCGATCACCTTGCCGGCGCCGTCCGCGCCGAGCTGGTAGATCATCACCCGGTCGTAGCCGAGCATGGCCCGGACGAGCCGTGCGGTGTCGCGAAACAGCCGGTCCGTCCTGTCGACGTCCCGGACGTGGGCGACGACCGTGCGCGCGAGTTCGAGGGGTTCGGCGACGTTGTCGCCGGCCGGCTCGAACTCGACGACGACCGTGCCCTTGAAGCGGTGGGCGGCGACGTCGAACGCTCGTCCGGACGGAAGCGTCAGGCCGAACGTCAGCGCCGGCCGGGACGCCTCCTTCGCGCGGGCCAGAGCGTTCCGGACGGCATGGGCGGCCTCGTCCCCGAGGACCGCCTCCAGCCGCAGGCCGTTCGGGTTGCCGGCCATCCCGAGCATGGCCGGCGCGTTCGCGGAATGGCGGAGCACGACGTTCGCCGCGGTGTCGCAGGCGAGCAGGCCGCCGTGGGGCTGGATGCTTCCCGGGATCTGGATCGGTTCCCGATCGCAATTGGTGAGGTCGACGCGTGGTCCAGAGATCATGGCCTGCCGCCCGTGAACGACCGGCTGGATGCGCGACCGCTTGAAAAGGTTCCGCCGGGCGAGGCACTTGCCGCCGACGTCCCCATCCCCGTTCTACGCCCCGCGCCGGTCTCCGTCATCTCGGTTCACCGGGTGAGGTGGATCCCGAGGCGAACGCCACGAGCTGGTGGTGCGGCGAGGTCGAGCCGTCGCCAGCCTCAACTCCGGTGTCGGTGGGCCGACGGGTGAAGGTGAGCCGCGGCCTGTCCACGCCCGGCCAGCCTGGCTCGGCCAAGGAGTTGCAGGCGGGCCCTCACGGCTTCGTGGGCAGCCTCCTGCGTCTTGAGGACTGCGGCTTCCCTGGGCGAGGCCGCGCGGGTGTAGGCGTAGCAGCAGGGCCGCCCCTCCTGCCCGTGGAGGTGGGGGCCCCACACGCTCGCGGTCTTCGGGTCGAGGAGAAACGTGCGGCCGAAACCATCGATCACGCGGGCTTCGGCGCCGATCCGCACCAATGATCCGGAGACCGGCCGGAGGGCGAGCAGCATCAAGACCCGGCCGGCCCGGCGCGCCCGCGCGGCCGCCTCGCGAGCCTCCTCGTCAACGCCCCGCTCCCGTGCCGCGGCCGCGGCCGCCCTCGCGAGGGATTCCTCCATCCGGTCGACCACGCCGTGCAGGGCACGGACGTTCGCGAGGGAAACGGACCACGCCTTCAGATCCGGCAGGAAGCGAGCGCCCGGGACCGTGCGGACGAGAGCCACCGCTTCCTCGTTGTAGGCAAAGCCGACCCTCACATGGTCGTCCCTCACGCTCACGAGGATGTGGCGCGTCGAGAGCTGCTGGCCGTTGTGGGCGAGCGCGGCGAGGTACGAGCGTCCCTCGAGGCCGGGAGTGTCGAGGGGGATCGCGTGCCCCTCGAACTCGGCATCGCGCAGGATCCGCTCGATCCTGGCCTGCACCTCGCGCTGTTCCTGCGCGACGGCTTCCGCGAACCGGGTCACCCGGTTGACCGCGAGCACGCCCGGGACGTGCCACGATCTCGTTGCGAGGCGGAAGCGGGCCCTTGGGAAGGTCTGCTTGAACCGGGGCAGCATCGTCGGATCGGCGTCGGAGAGTTGCACGAGGGCGCCGTCCGGGAGGGCCGTGATGGCGAAGCCGCCGATCGTCGTCATCATGGAGGTCGCCCCTTCGATCGGAGCCTCTCCGATCACGGCCGACGTCTCGCAGGCCTGGCCAAGGCTGAGTCTAGAGGAGCCCGTGGCGCCTGTATGCGCCATCCGTCATGGCGCATATCTCATTCAGCGGCGGGAAAAGGTACGCTTTGCAACAGTGAGGACGACACCGTGCCTGCGAAGGAGCGCCGTGGATCCATATGGCCACCGTCTCCGCATTTTATGGCTATCTCGGCTTCACATGGCGTATATGACTTTCTGTGGCGAACGATGGATATGCCCCATGAAAGCTAAAGTGATGCCGGACGGGCGGATGAGCCTGCCAGCCGATCTCCGGAAACGGCACGGGCTCGGCAACGGCGGCGAAGTCATCGTCGAGGATACCGGGGACGCCATCGTGCTCCGGACGCTCGATCAGGTGGTGGCGCGGGCACAGGCACTGAGCCGCAAGCTGATCGCCGGCAAAGCTGGCGCCACCGTCGAGGACTTCCTGGCTGACCGGGCCCGTGAGGCTCGAGGCGAATGACACGTTTCGTCTTGGATGCGTCTGCACTCCTAGCACTTCTGCTTGAAGAGCCTGGAGCCGACAAGGTCAAAGATGTGCTCGACCAGTGCGTCATGACGGCCGTCAACCTGGCCGAAGTGGTGAGTCACTACGCAAAGCTCGGCGCCGAGCGCCACGATATCGAGGCACTGCTTCGGCCTCTGCCAATCCAGTTGATCCCGGTCGACACGATGTTGTCCTATGACGCTGGCCTATTGCGTTCAGTCACTCTCGAAGGCGGACTGTCATTGGGGGACCGCTATTGCTTGGCACTGGCAAACCGTGAAGGCGTGCCAGCGCTGACTGCCGAGCGGCGCTGGCCGGAGATTGCGAGTGTTGCTGGTGTTAGGATTGAATTGATCCGGTGAACGACCATGACTGGCGACAATGACGATTTCTCACCGCTTCATGAACGACTGCACGCAGCCCGCCGGCTTCTGGCTGAGGCTTACGAGCGCCGCGATGTCCTCGCCCGCCAAATTGCGACCGTCGAGGCGACGGACGGCATCGGCCTCCCCGTCGATCTGATGAATGCCTACGGCGCGGCCGAGCGGGCAGTGCTGGTGGCCGAGGCTGATATGAAGGACGCGGAACACGCCCTCGCCATCGCGAGCGAACGCCTGCCGTAGCTGCTCTCGCCCGACATCGCCCACGGCTCGACCATCTCCGCGACGACGTAGGGCCGCCCTTGGGCCGCACGAGGCAGCGGGCGCTCCTCAGCCCGCCCGGGCCGACATCCTCTCCCATCATGCGGTCCCGGCGGGCGGCCTGCTGTAGAGGTCGGCGCGCGCCAAGCCATCGCCGATCCCCTGGGCGATCCGATCGTGGGCTGCGGCCTCGGTCACATCGGGGTCCCAGGTGTAGACGTCCCGATGAGCCCCGACCTGACGACCGATCTCCCGCGGCCAGCGGCCGAGGGTGATCCAGGGCCAGCCAGGCGCTGGTGGCTCGTAGAGCGCCAGGACCGGGTCGCCGCCGCTGCCCGGCCGGCTCACGGCGGCGTCCGGGCCTGCGGAGAAGTCGAAGGCACCGGCCCGGCGCGGCACGGGCCGGGCCAGGGCCGCGAGCAGAGCCTCGCGTTCCGCCGGGGTCTCGACGGCCCAGAGCTTCCAGGGTGTCTCCGCGGCGATATCGGGCGGCCAACGCCCGAGGCAGAGGTCCGGCAGCCCGGGGAGGAAGCCGCCGTACCAGACGATCGGCATCCAGGATGTGAGGGGTGCGATGGGGTCGATCATCGGGCGATCCTTCGGCGGCGTCGGGTTGTGGTGCCTCCTTGCGGCAGCTCATCCCTCGGTCCCAACGAGAAGCCGGACTGCCAGTTCGCGCGGTTCCGGTCCCGACGACAGGTCCGTCATGGCGCGGACCGCTCCCACGATACGCTCCGCCGCGGCGATCGCGGCCTCACCTCGGCTCTGTGGGCCGCTCGATCGGCGCGACGTCGCGCAGCTCGACGAACGCGACCTTCTCCGAGCGCTCGGCGCCGATCAGGCGGAGATTGACGTAGACGTGGTCGGCGAAGACGGCGCTGCACAGGCGCCAGATCACGCCCGTGCGGCCGACGCGCCGCTCCGCGCTGCCGTCCAGGGTCAGGGGCGCCCCGGTGATCCGCACCGGCTGGCCCACGCGCAGCCAGTTGGCGGCGCTGGCGACGAGAGCGGCGATCTCCTCGGCGGTGAGGCTCGCCCGCGTGGTGCGGGCGAAGGGCGTCCGGGGGTCGGCCGCGAGGCGCCGCGCCTGTTCCTCGGGGCTTAAGTCGTGGAACAACTCCACCTCGTAGTCGGGCGTCCAGGCCTGCGGCGCCGGCTGCTTGGGGGAGGCGCGGAACACCTCGATCGCCGGCCCGCCGAGCAGGTCGGGCTGGATGCCGATCAGGGCACGCTCGTACTGCGCCTGGCGGTACTCGGCCCGCCAGCGGGCGTCGCTGCCGGCCGGCAGCCGCGTCACGTCCTGGCGAACGTGGTGGGACTTCCTGGATCGTCTCGGCATGGCGCAGCCCTCACGCGAGGCCGATGCGGCGGGCGGTCTCCAGCTCGCCCGGGTCGACGTCGCCGGCGAGGCCGATATGCGTCGCGAGCGCCGCCAGCAGGACCTCCTCCCAGATCGGGAGGCCGCCGGGGCTGCGGGAGCCTTGCAGGTCGAGGTAGATGCCGGCGTCGAAACCGGCCTCGGCCCGGGCGCGGATCGCGGCGATGCCGGAGGCGAGCGCGGCGCCGTCGATATCGTCCTGATCCTGGAACGCCTCGGTGGTCGCGAGCCAACCCTCGAACCCGCGCACGAAGCAGGGCAGGCCGACACGCTCGGCCTCCTCGTGCTGGGCGTCGGACGTGGCGGAGGTGATGATAGGCTGGATGAGCATCGGATCGTCTCCCGAGAGGGAAGGTTCCTCGCCGGCCCGGATCGGAGCCTCTCTCCGGTCCTGGGAGCCGTCATCCAGGCCAGGCCCACCCTGGCTCCGGTGCGCTTTGGAGCGCTACAGCAAGGGCACCGGATCGGCGCCCCCTGCGACGTGCCCCTTCAGCCAGATGATGCCGTGATGCCAAATCTGACCGATCGCCAGCGCGTCGAGCTCGCGATCCCGGCCTACCTCCTCTACGCGCTGACCTCGGCGCCGGGCGTGTTCGTCCCGGCCGACCCGGCCCTGGCCGCTCGGGCCGAGGCCGACATCGCGGCGATGCGCTTTGACCTGAGGGCGGCCTGCTTCGAGCCGCTGGAGGACGTTTCCGAGAGGAAGAAGGGCGCTCTGCTGCGGCGGGTCGAGCGGATTGCGCGGGGCGTGATCGTCGACTGGAAGGATCGGCCGGCGCTGAGCGTGATGCTGACGCTCTGGTACGTCCTGAAGGAACTGACCGACCGCGAGGTGCTGATCCTGTGGCAGGGTTCGGCGATGGATCGGGCGACGAGCCGGCTGCTGCCGATGTTCGCGCACGGGTTCGAGGAGCAGAAGCGCGACGCCTCGGCCCAGGAGCAGGCCCGCCAGCTTCTCTCCCAGCTTCAGGAAGAGGGGCTGTACCGCTGAGGCACCACCCGCGCCTCCCTATTTTCGGGGATCGGCAGGCTCGACCGCCCTCCCCTATCCGCGGGCTCGCGCGAGGCGATCGTAACCCGTCAGGGCCGAAACCGCGCAGTGGGTTCGGGGAGGCGCCCTAGGCGGCGAGTAGAGCGCGGTCCCGCAGGGACGCGCCCTCATGCTCCGTCTTCGATCTTTCCGTTCTGCGATAGAGAACGGTGTTATTTCAAACTTCGACCCCTTATGTCAGGCTGACAGATCGACAAATTGGCCTTACCGGAGGCTGCTGGAGGCGGTGCGGCCTTAGGAGAGACGGACCGCGACGTTGAGCTTGGCCGCCTCTCACTGCCCTTTCACTGCCCTTTCCCGCTCGACGGCGAACGCTCAGCTTTGAGAAGCATTTTCGGCACCGGCTTGTCCGGGATCGGAGCCTGCGCCTCTATCACGGAAGGACGCATACAGCTCGTCAAGCTGCGAGGCCACGAACTCCCCAAATGCGGGATCGCGGTTGATAGCGAGCGTGACAGTTGCACCGCTCCGCGAGATGCGGGCCGTTGCATTCCCCCCCTGCCCTCTCCACGCCGTGGATCTTGGATCAGACTCCGTCCGCGGCGTTGCTGCTGCAAACACCCGCAGGAACCGAGCATCGCTGTCCAACGCCGCGAAAGCTTCCTCCCTGACAACTCGCTCCACGACCTTCACGCTTCCGGCATTCTCCAGGAGTTCGGCAAGGGCTAACCAGCGGCGGCGACCCGCCTTGGGAGCAGGTCCGACCGCCTGCACGATCGGTTCAGGAACTGCGCGAGCGACCGAGATCAGTTTCGAGAGTTCCCCCTTATCGGTCGAGAGAGCATCAACGATGACCGAACGCTCGAAGCCTCGATCCTCCAGCCTGCGTGCGAACAAGGCCTTCTCGATATAGGTGAGGTCCTGCCGGGCTGAGTTCTCGACGCCCTGGGCCACAACGAGTTCGACGTCGCTCAGCGTGCGGACGACAGCGCGCACGCGTTGTCCGAGTTCAGCAGCAGCCCGCAACCGCCGATGACCGTAGGCGACCTGATAGCGTCCCTGCCGATCGGGATGTGGGCGTACGAGGATCGGTACTTCCTGGCCGCGCTCCTCGATGAGCCGTTTGAACTCCGCGAAGCCGGCCTCAGTCCCCTCGAGTCGGTCACGAACGAACGATGGATCGACTAGGTCTGGCTCGAGGTCGACGATCGAAGCGCCCCTCGCAAGTGCGTCGTGGAGAGCTCGGCTCTCTTCCTCCAAGCGTCCAAGCGCTAGCCCCATCGTCCGCACGGGCCCCGCAAGCACTCTCTCGTCTAAGCCAGGGTCGCTCTCAGGACGTGAGTTGGCCATGGCCAACTCTCCGCCTTCTGCTGGCTTCGTTGCGTACAGATTCTTGATTGCGTCACGCCGCTTCACGCCGTCCTCCCCCAAACCTGATGGACGAGACCGAGGATCTCCCGATGCACGGCCTCGAGGCTTTCAACGGCACGGTCATAAGTCCCCCGCCCTACGCTACTGCGATCGAGCTCGTACAGGCTTTGCTTGGTCAGTCCTGCATCTGCGATCGCAGTGGACTTCCACACGGAAGCCGCAAGCACATCCTCACCGAATAGATTGCGCAGAAGCGCAACGATCTGACTTTGCGGGCCATCGTGCGGCTCGTGCCGGGTTACGACGTACCGGATGAAATCATGGGAAAGATCACCACCCGCTTTGCGCACCACTGTCATCAGGTCAGATGCCATCAGCAGGAACTGCGACATGGACGCGATATCCACCATCTGCGGATGGACTGTGATGAGGAGCGACGTGGCTGCGCAAACAGCTCCCAGAGTAAGATAGCCCAGTTGCGGAGGGCAATCGATCACGACCAAGTCGTAATCGTCCTGAATCGTGGCGAGCGCAGTGCCTACACGCTCGAAGAACATGCCGCCGTCGCTCCGACGAACGGTCGAGAGCACGCGCGGTGTCTCATGCTCGAACTCTGTGAGTTCGAGGTTGCCAGGAATTAAGTCGAGGCCGTCGAAATAGGTTTTCCGAACAATCTCTCGCAGTGGCCGACGCTTTTCATCGTACCGGATAGCCCCATAGAGGGTATCACCCGATCGTAAATCAAACTCTGGCTGTATTCCGAACATCGCACTGAGCGACGCTTGCGGATCGAGATCGACAGCCAGTACGCGGTAGCCCTGGAGGGCGAGCCACTGCACGAGATAAAGTGTCGTAGTCGTCTTCGCTGAACCGCCCTTGAAGTTCACACATGCGAGCGTTTGGAGCCGCTCACCGTCTCGCCGCCAGGGCACGAACGTTCGGGACTCCCTCGGGCGGGACTCCGAGAGGTAGCGACGCATCTCGTTGATCTGCCCGAGGGTATAGAGGCGCCGACCATTGAGCATGTTCGGGATTGGGCCAAGCCCGTCGAGCGAGAGCTGTCGCAGGAAACTGTCGGACACGCCCACGAGCCGGGCGGCCTCGCCCGAGGTGAACCTTCTCAGTTCCTTGTGCGCTTCAGGCGGGAAGAGTTGCTGCCGAAGCGTCTGTAGTTGCGATGAAAGAAGGCGTGCATGCCCGGACATGCGATCGTCGGACGAGGCTGACCGGGGACGGGCTTCGGCGATCGCCACGCTTATTGCCTTTCAAAACGGATTTTTCCTGCAAACTGGGCAGGATCCGTTTCAGGAAGACACAATTTTTGACGCGGTGCAAGACCTTAAAGGTTAATGGATTTCGTCGCCTTGCGACTGCGCTGTCCAAGGTACGGCGTGGCATCCAAACCTTCATACTTGCCGGAGCGACATGAAGTGGCGCCAACATCCAAGCTATTGATTATAAAAAGAATTTCAAAGTTGGCCATGGCCAACTTGCGCGCTTCGCTATTCCCCCACCCTGTCACTCGACTTCTGCCTCATCCCTCGCACCCGTCTCTAGAATTGCGAGTCGAGTTCGAGGAACTCTCCGCCGCCGGCGGTCCAAGAGCGCGAAGCGACCGCGGGAGCGGGCGACGGGGGAGCCGATTTGCGTGAGCAAATTGGGGGTGCCGTCCATCCTGGATGGACGGCACGTACCCGTGCCACGGTATCGGACCGATCCTGAGATCGGGGAGGCGGCAATGCAGCGAAGGCAATGGCGAGGATGGAAGGTAGACGAACCGACAGCATCCGGCCGCGGGAAGACGCGCTCAGGAGCGACGAGGCCTGGAGACGGGATTGCTCCGCTCGTGAGCGAGCCGCGACCGGCAAGGCACATCCTTTCCGGAAGTCCTAGAGCAGCCCGGTAGGGGAGAGGCCGGCAAAGCCGCGGGACCACGTGAGAACGATCTCGGGGAAGGCATCTATGGGTAAGGTCCAACCCGTCTGAGGGGTGTTGTTCGGCTTCGGCCGATTTGGGCATGACTCGCACGAGTGCTGCCGCGTGTGCGGATGATGGATGCCCGATTCCAGACCATCCGGGATAACTATCCAAAGAGATAACTGCAAGTTGGATATGCAATCATCATTACCCCGATCGCCAGCATTATCGCGCCTGGAAAGCCAATGACTAGCTCTAAAATCTCCTTCTTGGCCTCGGATTTCTGAAACTTCACCGCCTCCTCCCAATTCGGAAGTGCAACCACGCCGTGCTCATTCGAGTTTTCAAAGACGAACTTGTTGTGCGGTATGACGACTTTCTTCAGCATGATGTAGATCAACCAAGCACCCATCATCATGCACGGCCATCCCAGGAGCCATATAATCATCAACATCATCGCCTCTCGCCATCTCTCCCGCTACCGGCACAGCGGCTACCCGCCACTCGAACTCGCGCAGTCTTTAAAGCAAGTTCGCCGAGTTCTCCGCCAGCACGACGGCAACGATGTGTCACCATGTGGGGCCATACGAACAATCACAGGATACAGTCCAATCTCAGGGGTTTCTGGATCCGCCGGACCGGATACCCAGCCTTCGCTTCACGACTCCTCCCTTGGCTGTAGTCGCGCCCGGCGCAGGGCCTGCAGGACGGGCCCGAGGGAGTAGGTGCCGGAGCGTTTTCGCTCCGTGAGGGTCCGCAGGTAGCCGCCTGGGCTCTTGATGCGCTCATGGCGCTCGAGGATGGCCGCCAGCGTGATCGCGGCAGCCTCGGCGCCCATCGCATCCTGCGCGTCGCTCCAGGCCATGGGGCTGATGCCGAGCATCGGCCGGATTCGATCGGCCGTCTCGATCAGGTCGTGCCAGGATCGGATTCCGGAGGGCGAGAAATCCTGCACCTGAGAGCAGGCCTCGAGCACGGATCTGAGGGGATACGTCGAGCGGATCGTGGAATCGGCAGCCGGTGAACGCACGGTGTTTGAGTCAGGGACTGAGGGCGGCTTCTGCGCATCCCCGGATGCCTTTTCAATAACAGGGTCATCGGGGTTTGAACTCTGTATGTGCCGCTCGCTCTGAGCGGCACTGCCGCTCGTTTTTTTGGATTCTACACGAGCCGTCAGTGCGGCGCTCACAGCCAGGGCGAGGACCTCCAGGCCGTCGGCGAGTACCGTGACGTCGGCAGGCTCGGGCCGGCGCGGGTAGGCTGCCAGGAGTGCGAGGAACTGCGCCCGCAGCTCGTCGGCCGGCGGCTCCGAAGCGGGCTCGATGCCGTCGTCGCGATCGAGGGCATCGAGGAGCTTGGCGCAATCGCGGCGAAGCAGGCTCGCTTTCTCGCGGGCAAGACGCTGGGCGAGAACATCGGCCCGGACGGCCGCCGCCATGCCGGCGATTTCGGCCGCGCGAAGGGCGAGGGGAGTCAGGTCGAAGCCGAAGGCGCGCTCAATCTGCCCGCCCTCGCCGCGGCGGACGTAGCGCTTGCCGTTGGGGCTGTCGCGCCGGATGACGAGGCCCGCCTCGACCAGCGCCGAGAGGTGGCGGCGCAGCGCTGCCTCGGAAAGGCCGCGCGCCCGAGTGGCCAGAGTCCGATTCGACGGAAACACCACCAAATCGACGACGTCGTCCGGATCTGGAGCCAGCACGGTCTCGGGATGGAACGTCAGCAGGGCCTCGAGCACGGTGAGGGTCGCGGCCGAGAGGCCGAGCCTCTTGCGCGCCGCGGTGAGGTCGTGCAGCACGCGCCACTTCTCCGCCACGACACCGGCAGGCCGGCGGTTGGCGTCGGCCTGCGCGACAAGCTGCGCAGGCGTGAGCGATCGCGCGCCGAACGGCGCGGTGATCCGCCTGACCACCTCGCCGAGGCGGCCACTGGTGTTGGTCATACGCCCGATCCTCTCCTTGGTCGGGCCGCAACACGTCGTTCAGAGCCGCTCCGTAGAGCGGGCTCTGTCCAGGCAAAGCCTCTCCGTCACGAGAAATGCGCTTTCTCGCTTGACGCCCGGGGGCGTTCTGTGGCTTGTGAGGAGTGGTTTTGAAGCCCTCACAAATTCTATGACGGTCACTCGGCCCTCATCTCCCGGCAAGGAGGTGGGGGCCGATGGCTTTTCAGGGTCTGACTGCGGCGGCGGGTTCTCCGGGGGTTGCGATGGCTCCCGTGAGGGAGTCGGTGAATTGGCATCTCGGTTGCCACGCTCGAAAGAGTCAACCGGATTCGCCCATTGGATGTGACTCAAGCGTATTTTCGGCGCACATCTGCATCTGTGAGAGCATTCACAGCTTGTGGCGTCGGCGCTTTAGGAAGCTGGATGTCCAGCGTGAATAAGCACTCCTTGATCGCAGAGGTGATCTTGCCGCCCAGAGGCGTGCCGTCAGGGGCGGGGGCCGATGGCTTTTCCTGGATGCTGACGGCGCCGATGTTCCGGGTGGCCTTGTAGACGTGATTCGCCGATCTCGCGGGGAGAGAGAGGCTGCTGATCGCACCGGCCTGCATGGCGGCGGCGCGGAAGCGCCTTGCTGACGCGCCCGACAGCGCCTCGGGGTAGACGACGTGAATGAGGGCGGTCGCGGCGTGTCCCGATTTGCCCTCCGCGAGAGCCTCGACGCAGCGCGCGATCACGAGAGCGGTGGTGAGAGCCGATGACGGGCGGATACAGACTAGCCCGCCCGTGGACAGGGCGGAGCGCAGTTCGAAGCCCTCGGAGAGAGAGACGCTGGTCAGGCCCGCGATCTCCCGGGCATGAACAGCGAGGGCCTTGCGCCCGTTCGCGCGCGTCTCGTCCTTGAGCTCCTTGAGCGGTTTGATGGCCGCCCTGAGGGCGGCGCCATCCGAGGAGGAGAGGCGTGCAGCGCTGACCTCGTCGCCGCCGATCTCGTACTCCCCGTTGACCAGACGGCCGAGCGCGGCTTCGTCGATGAAAGCCTCGTAGAGCGAGAGCGGGTTCATCTGGTGGCGGGCGCCGAGCATCTCGAGGATCGGCATCAACGCCTGATTCACGGCGCCGGCGTCGGGCCCGAGGCCCAGATCCGTGACGGCAGAGGCCAGGGTCGAAGGCGCGATCCGCAGCGGCGGTCGCGGCACAGCCTGGAGATCGATGGAATAGATCTCGTTGTCCCGGCCGTAGGGCCTCGCCACCTCGGCGAGGCGCCCGGTCAGCATTGGCTGCTTGACACTCTGAACGACGATGGCGCCCATGCGATTGATACAGGCGCCGAGGGCGAGGCTGCAGATTGCCTGCTCCTGCCATCGCGGATCGTCGCCGTTGATGGACAGGCCTTGGACGAGGTCCTCGCGCCGAAGCCAGACTTGGCCGGTGGCGGCAAGGCCGATCGGCCAGGAAGCGTCGCCGCGCCGGCGCGTGGTCTCATCGCGGTAGCCGCGCCGGCCGAGATGGAGCGGCACACGTGCCGGCGCTCGCCAGGTGCGCCACCCGTAGGTGAAGTGGCGCAGGTAGCGGTATCCCGCGTAAGCGAGGATCGTCTCCGGCACGAACGGGGCGGCGATCGCCGAGAAGGAGAGGGCGGTCGCGATCCCGAAATGGGTCGCGATCTCTTTGGGGGTTGCGTCGTTCATCACTCAGTTCCCCTTGCCGCCATCCTTGCCGCGCATCTGCGACAGCATGGTCGCGCCCTTGCGCGAGCCCGAGATCATCCCCGCCATGGTGCGATGCGTGCGGCCGCCCGCGATCTGGTTGGGCGAGTTCGGCATGACGATGCCGGCCGCAGCCACCGCGGTGGCGTTACCGGTGCGGCGCTCGATCTGCGCCCCGATCCAGGAGAGCACGGTCTCGGGCAGGGCGCTGATCTGCCCGGCGGCCAGCATGACGATCGAGAACAGGACGACGGCGTAGACGAACAGTCCGGCGGTGCCGACCATGGCGTAGGCGATGGTTCCGTCCGGCGCGATCATCGCGAGCGCGCCGCGGAAGAAGATGTTGGTGATGTCGATCCCGACCCGCATCAGCAGGAGTGAGACGAGCAGGCCGATCACGATCAGGGGCGGCCGGAGCAGGATGCCGAGGAAGAACATGTAGCCCTGCCCGCTGTTGCCGACGAAGGAGTCGGATCGGGCCGGCATGAACTTGGTGAGCAGCCAGATCGGCACGGCGATCATCGCCTCGGCGACGACGAGGAACCAGTTGAAGGTCGCCATCAGGAAGTGGACGATCACCACGAACGGCACGAGGCCGATCAGCATGAAGGCGGCGGCGAACAGGATCGCGGCGAGGAAATACAGGAACCCTGCGGCTCCCTGGATCACTTGCCTCACCGCGTTGTCGTCACCGACCTTGAAGAACCCCATCGTCCAGTCGGTCAAGTCAAATGAAATTCCTGCAGCCGTCGACACTAATCCGAAATTGGCGATGGTCTGACCAACCTCCTGCACCTCGAGGACCGGGTCTTTCCACGTGGTGCTCTCGGGTCTGCTGATGATCGAGAGAATGCCCGAGTAGATCGCCGCCAGACCTTTCGCGAACCGGTTCGGCGGGTCGTTCTGCGCGGCGGGGTTGTCGCTCGTGACGCGGGCGATGCTGCCCGAGCCCTGGGCGGCGATGTAGCCGCCGAAGCTCGCGACGTAGGAGAGGTTGCGCTGCGCCTCCTCGGCGAGCGGCGCGTAGGCGCTGTGCCCGAAGTAGGGGATGTAGGCGTTGATGTTGGCGGGGGGCACGACCCGGATCGAGCCGGCAGCTCCAGCCGAGGCGACGAGGAGCTTGACCTGGACTAGGCTCATCGAGCGCTGCCACAGCGCGGCCGAGAGCCAGCCGTTGTCGGCGGTGTTCGAGAGGTAGTTGCGCAGCGCGGTGTCGAGCTGAGCGTTGTTGCTCTGGGTCAGGCTCTGGCTGGCGGTGTCGTAGGCCGCGTCGAGCGCGTCCTTGATGCGGCCCTTGATCGCCACGTCGTCGCGGCTGCCGGAGGTGATGGTGCTGGCGATGCCGCTCGCCGCGCCGTCGAGGCTGTTGAGCGCCGCCTGGAACGAGCGCTGGCTCTGCTGCTCGGCCAGGTCGAGGAGCATACGGGTGGTGCTGGCGTCGTTGGAGTCGGTCAGGTTGGGACTGATCTTGGTGTATTCGTGGACGATGCCGCCGCAGAGGTTGTTCGACTTGCGGAAATAGCCGTTGGCGTCGATGAAGTGGTAGGTCGTGGACCGGGCGCTGGACAGGCCCCAGAGGGCGCTGTCCGTCGTCGTCTCCGAGCGGATCGAGGCGGCATCGTCGCGACCCGACACGTTGGTGGCGTACTTCTGCAGCGCCTGGGCGCAGACATGGCCGTAGAGCCGCCCCTGGAGGGCGTCGGCGAGCTTGCCGCGCAGCGTGAAGTCGCCGAGTTGCTGGCTCGGCTGGGCGAGCGTGCCGTACATGCCGGTGAGCTGGGTGCCGGCGACGCGGGTCCAGAGGGTGTCGCCGAACCCGGAGCCCCAGACGGCGATCTGCACCACCAGGATCTGCACGAGCGACAGGCCGCTCTTGATCGGCAGGCTGAGGATGGCGCCGGTGATCACCCGCAGCAGGGTGTACCTGGCGCTCGATCCGCGCCCGAACGCCTCGCCGTCGTTGGCCGTGTCGGCGACGAGCGAGTAGAGCAGGTAGCAGGCGAGGATCGTCGCGACGATCAGGCAGCCGACGTTGAAATACCCCAACGCGACGGTGAGCGGCCGGTCGTCGGTGCAGGTGGCGGCGGTCCAGACGCCGTCGACCACGCAGCCGAGCAATTTGCGCAGGTTCACCAGCGCCAGGTCGTTCTGGACCGGCGTGAAGATCTCCTTGCCCGTGGTCTGGGCCTGGGCGGCCGTCGCGGCAAGGAGGGCGAGGCTGCCGGCGGCGGCCAGGATCCTGGCGAGGCGGCCGGCGGGCGAGATCCTGCGGAGCATGGGCGCCTCTACAGGTTGCCGCCGGCCTGCACGGCCAGGATGGTGCCGAACAAGGCCGCGATACGGGCCTGCTGCTCGATGAGCTGCTGGCGCAGCGCCAGCGCCATCGAGCGCATGCGGGTGAGCTCGATGAGCAGCCCGTGCTCGGACTGGCCGGCGAGCCCGGCCGACCACGCCTCATATTGCGGACCGCCGCCGTACTGGCCGATCAGCGCGTCGAGCTGGGCGAGCGGGGAGGGGGCGGCACTTCCGACCTCGTGCCCCTCGGCCGAGGACATCGCCCGCACGGCGCTGAGCGAGACGAGGGCGGGCGAGCGCAGGGCCTCGACTCGGCGCGCCTTGAGCATCATCAGGTCGGCCTCGGCGCCCGGCATCGCCGCCGTCGGCTTGGGCATCGGCAGGCCGGCCATGGCCTGGATCACCGCCTTGCGGTCGTCGTCGCTGGCGGCCGGATCGAGGAGTACCGCCGCGTCCGTCCTGGTCGGATCCTGCAGCCGGTCGCGGGTCGCCTGGGGGAGGGGGGTGTTCTTGCCCGGCGCCACGTCGAGGCCACGATAGGTCTCCCGGCCGGTCATGGTGATGGTGCCCATGGCCCGGTTGGTCGCGTTCATCAGGTCGATCGAGCCGCAGGCGTTCACCCCCTGGCCGGTGTCGATCGCATACTGCTCGCGGGCATCCACCAGGGCGCGGCGCTGGGCGACCTGGGACAGGGTGGCGGCCACGGCCTGCTGGGTGTTGCTGACGAGGTTGACCTCGCGCGCGCCGTTGGTCGAGGTCTGGGCCGTCTGCACCTTCATCGCCGAGAGCAGCATCTCCAGGGTGAGGCTGCGCTGCGTGGCGACGGTGGTGCCCATGGTGGTCACCCGGGCGGTCAGGGTGGTGGTGGCGCTGTTGTGGCCCGCGATCCAGATCGGATCGGCCACGAAGCAGCTCTGCGCCACCGCCGGCGCGGCGACGGCAAGGCTGAGGGCGGCGACGGACGCGGCGAGGAGAGCCGGCTTCATCATGGCGTCTGGAAGCTCGCTGGGGTGGAGGGCCGGCGGCCGGGCGCGGGGACGCTGTTCGTGATGCGGGCGTTGACCATGGCGAGCAGCAGCGCCGCGGCCGTGGCCTCGGTGCGCATGCCGCGCTTGATCTGGTGGGAGAGGAGGGCGAGGTTGGCCGCCTCCATCCGCACCGCGTCCTGGATGATGCCGCGGTCGTGCTGGCCGGCGACGCCGGCGGCCCACGCCGCGCCGCCGTCGTTGCCCTGCCAGTGCGTGGAGAGGGCCCGGGCCTTCGCGACCGGGCCGTCGGCCCGGTAGTCGGCGGCGATGTCGGCGAGCACGACCGCCGTCATCGAGCGGTAGGTGTCCCGGCCGGTCTTCTCCAGCTTGGCGAGATCGGTGGTGGCGGTCGTGGCGCCGATCCGCGGCTGCGGGTCGGGCGGACCGACGATCGCGTTGATGAACTTCGAGGCGGCCGCGGCGTCGCCGCTGTAGAGCGAGGCCCCGTCCGGCGCGTCACCGGATTTCACGTCGGCGACCCAATCCTTCGGGTCGGCGTAGCGGCCGGGCTGGGCCCGGACCGGCGTGACGATCTGCCGGCGGACAGCAGGGGAGCCCGTCATCGCGGTATAGAGCGCCTGGGCCTTGGTGTTCGACCCGCACGGGTCGTAGCCGACCGAGCCGTAGCGGTGGGCGGCGAGCGCCACGGCCTGGCGCTGTTCCTGCGTGACCACGGTGGTAGCCAGCGCCTCGCTCGAGGCGCGGAAGCCGTTGCTGACCTGATCGGAGCCGGCAGCAGACTGGGCCGTCAACACCTTGACGGCGGACAGGAGCCGCGCCCGCTCGGCGATTTCCTGTGCGACCAGGGCGGCCTCGGTGGTGGTGATCGCGCCCGCGATCGCCGTGGTCAGGGCGGTGGTCGCGCCGTTCACGCGGTACTCGACCCCGAAGCAGGTCTGGGCCTCGGCCGGGATGACGCCGCCGATCGCCGCGACGATGGCGCCGAGTCCGGTGAGGGCAATGGCGGTGCGACGCGTCATGGCGTGCTGCCCTGGCGGCTGTCACCGCCCATGCCGCCGACGAGGACGCCGACGAGGTTGGCGCGAGCCCCGCTCATGATCGCGCCCTGGCGCCGGGCCTGGACGAAGGCGGCATCCTCCTCCGCGTTGGTGGGGGTGGGTTTCACCGTGGGTAGCGGGGCAACGGTGTCGAGGTAGTCGGCCGCCGTCATCACCTCCTCGGCGCCGTAATCACGGTTGAACAGCCAGGGCGCGGCGTCGGAGTCGCCCGCGCCGTAGCCGCCTGGCTTGGCGCCGGTGCACCAGCCCGTGGCCTGCTCGGAGGGCGAGCAGTAGAAGGTCCGACGCTGCTCGAGCGTGTCGCCCATGCGCGCGGCGGCGTCCCCACCGCTGGTCAGCCAGCGCTGGTCGGCCTGGCGGAATGCCTGGCGGACCGCCGCTGCCGATGTCGCGCTGTCCCGCTCGTCCGAGAGGCCCTGCGCAATCGAGCAGGCGGCGTAGCCGGTGCCGGTATCGTAGCCGTACTGGTGCTGGGCCCGGGCGAGGCGCAGGGCGTTGTCCTGGCTCACCAGAGTCGAGGCCGCGGCCTCGGCCGCCGCCTTGTGGCCGTTGGTGGTCTGGAGCGCGGTGGCGCTCGACTGCGCCCCGGACACCTTCATGCCGGACAACAGCCGCTGCAGGGAGATCTCCCATTGCGGGAAGAGCCCCTGCGCCTGGGCCGGGACTGTCAGCGCGGTGGCGAGGACGGCGCATGCCGGAAGGAGGGGGGAGAGCTGGCGCATCACGGCCGGCCCTCCACGGGACGCGCGTCGAGGGCGTAGAGGGCGACGAGCTGGGCGAGCGCGGCGTCAATCTGCGCGTCGTAGTCGAAGGTGTTGGCGGTCAGCTCGGTCGCGTTCATGCGGGCGAGCTCGATGTAGAGGCTGCGGTTGGGTTGGTTGGCCACCTTCACCGCATGGTCCTCGGATCCGCTGGCCTTCTCGGCAGCGCTGGCGATCGCTTTCTGCTGCGACTGGGTGTCGGAGCGCGACACGGTCTCGCTGGCAGCGCCCTCGTTGGCCCCTGGTGCACAGGTCTTCGGCAGCGTCGTGTCGCGTGGTCCGCCCGCCATGTCCGGGTACTTGTTTGAGATCGGGATCTGGCGCGGCAGGAAAGGTTCCGGGTTGACGAAGTACCAGGCCTGCGGAAGGGCTTCCTTGATCGCGTCGCCGGTCAATGGGCTCGTCGATTTACGTGAACCCTCGCGCCAGACCCGACCATTGGTTCCGGTGGTGGAGAGTGTACTACCCTTGAGGAGCGCGCCGAGATGAAGGTGTGGGGCACAGCTATCCATGCCCTTGCACCCCATCGTACCGACCTGATCGCCGGCCGCGAGCTGACCGGACTGCCCGTCTTTGAGCGTTGTCGTGTTCATGTGTAGATAGAAGAAACGTGTGTCTCCAGAGACCACGTCGGCAATGACACCCCCGCCACCGAAATGGCGATATCGAACACTTCCCGCCGATCCAGAATAGATCGGCGTTCCTGCCCCCTCACTGTTTACGATATCCATGCCCTGGTGATAGCCGGCCGACGCACCAGGGCGGCCGGTCCTGTCGACACCATAAGGGGAAGACACACGCTGACCAGCCGGCTTCATAATATCGGCTGTAAGGCAGGTTCCCGCGACAGCTTGACTGCTGGACAAAACAGCGGCCAAAATCGTTGAAAGAAGCGAACCATGTCGTTTCATTTCACACCTCCCGCCGAGGCGCAAAGCTCGTGAGGGGTATTGTTAAACAAGATCTTGGTAGGACCTTTCACGATCAGAGTGAAAGAGTCTTCGTCTTCATCGCCCTGAATCAGATATTCATCAGGAATTGATTTATCATATTCGCATGTAGCGAAGACTCTAATGTATCGACCGTCCTTCTTGATTTTTTTGACCGGGCAGCGTCCCTCCCCGCCTCCGATTCGTTTGACCACACGGTTAGGCTCGATCTTCAAGAAGGGCGGACTGCAATCGAGGCCGTGATTGGACGAATGACCCCATTCACCCACTGGCAGGGAGAGCTTCTCGGCCTGCGCAGAGCCAACGGCTGACAGGAACAGGGTCGCGGAGAGAAGAGCTACACGGCGGATCATTGGAACATCTCCCCGAAGCCGCCGCTGGACGGCACGGGTTTCGTGAGCCCGGGCGTGGAGGCCGACGGAGCCACCTCCGGCTGGACGACGACGGGCGCGGGGGTTTGCGGGGCCTGGGTCAGATTGAGCGCCGAGCCGAAGGCCGAGTTCTGGACGTGGTTGTAGGAGCCGAGCCCGGTGATGCTCGGCAGCGTGATCGGCGAGATCGAGCCGTTGAGCTGCCGGAACAGGTCGCCCGAGATCGAGCTCTGGAAGCTCGTCATCTGCTGGTTGATGCTGCGGATCGTGTCCCGGAGCTGATCGTCGAGGATCTGGCAGACCTGCCGCTTGGCCGCGTCGATCACGGACGAGATCAGGTTCTGCGCCGCGCCCGTCAGGAAGCCGCTGAGATCCGGGATCAGGTTCGACAGGTCGAAGCGCTTCAGGAGATCGCCGGCGATGCAGGAGTTCGGGCCGTTGAAGAAGCTCGACGGATTGACCTTGGCCGCGTCGATCAGGGCGATCTGACGCTGCACGGCGGCATCGGCCGCCTGGCGCACCAGGCAGTTGTTCCCGCTCGTCTGGGCCGCGGCCGGAGCGGCGCCGGCGAGCGCGAGCCCGCCGGCGAGGACGACGCGGCGCAAGCCAGTTCGCATCCGGATCCGGAGCGGAGTCGGGTCTAGAACGCGGGCCATTTGCCACCTTCGATGAATTTCGCAAAGATGTATTTGAGGAACCGCATCGGTCCCATCTTGCGATGATTGCAGTAGGCCAGGAACGCCGCGTACAAAGCCAGGGCGATGAACGTGTAGCGGCTCAGGCCCGTCACGATCAGCAGGGGGAAGAAGGCCGCGATGCTGCCGTGCAGGCCGAAGAACCGCAGCGGCACGGCGGACCACCGCCACGGGAGATGGCGATCGCTCATGCGGGCTCCTTCGGCTTCGTGATCGGCGTGCCGGGCGCCGGCTGCCCGGCCGGCGGCGCCCTGCGTCCGCCGGCCCAGGCGCGGGCCTGGCCGATGTCGAGGTGGCAGAACGAGGCGTAGATCCCGACCCCGCCGCGGCCGCAGAGCGCGCCGGCGACCGCCAGGGCGTCCGGGGCGTAGCCGGCCGCCTTGAGGTCGACCGCCCGGCCGGCGAGGTGGAGCGAGTCCCGGGCCGCACCCTCGAGGCCGGCGTTGTGCCGGGGCGTGCGGTAGCCGGAGGTCACGATCAGCGGCACGACGGCGCCATGGACCGCGCTCATCGCCCCTTGGACCGCGGCGAGGAGGTCGAACAGGCGCGGGTCGATCCAGACCGCCGCGCTGGCGTCGCGGACATCGCGCAGGAGCCAGGACAGCATGAGGAGGTCGCGCGCGTAGTCGCCGTCCGGCGTCCGGACGATCGCGCTCACCTCTTCGCCGGTGCCCTCGCGCCGTAGCCACAGCCGCACGGGCGGGGGTAGGGCGACGGCGCCGGCGAGCGCCGCGGCGTAGGCCCGGTCGAGCCCGCAGGCGGGCAGGGCGGCGAGCGCCGCGAGGCCGGAGAGCAGGCTACGCCGCGAGACGGGCATCGCGGTATCCGTAGCGGTCGAGGACGCGGCGGGCGGTCTTCACGTCGATCGCGCCCTGCTCCAGCGCGGCCAGGACGGTGACCTTCATCGAGCGGCCGTCCTCGCCCCGCCCGATGATCGCCCGCAGGGTGTCGACGGCCTCGGCCATGCCGGCCCGGGCCACCTCGCGCCGGACCCGGTCGGTGAGGACTTGCCACTCGCGCAGGCAGACCCGGCCGCCGCCGACCCGCGGCACCAAGAGCTGCGAGACGAGGAGGTGCGTGCTCGCGAGCACGTCGTGGAAGGCTTGGACCTGGAGGTCGGCCGGGAATTTCAGCGTCAACCGGCGCAGGATGTGGGCGACGTCGTTGGCATGCGTCGTGGTGTAGATCGGATGGCCGGTCTGGGCCGCCTCGACGCTGGCCAGGATCGTGTCCATGTCGCGCAGCTCGCCCACCATGATGAGCGCGGGCTTGCGCCGCAGCGAGTTGCGCACGCCGGCGGCGAACGAGGGCAGGTGCAGGCCGATCTCGTGCTGCATGACGGTGCAGGTCGCCGACGCCACGGCTTCGAACACGAACTCGATCGGCGCCTCGTAGCTGAGGATGTTGCCGTGGATCGGCGTCGGCTCCTCGAGGATCCGGCGCATCAGGGCGGCGAGCGTCGTGGTCTTGCCCGAGCCGGTCTCGCCGGCCACGATCACGGCGCCCTGGGCCGGGGTCGATTCCGCGACGATCTCGGGCTCGACGCCGACCGTCGTGACGGTCGGTGGATCGGCCGGGATGTACCGGTTGACGATCTGCACGCCGACGTCGCCCTCGTAGTAGCCGGCGGTGACGTTGACCCTGAACCGGTGCCGGACCGGCGCGACCTCGCGAACGGCCCCGGCCCGGTCCTCGATCGTGATGGCGCGATCAAAGTCCTGGCCCGAGTAGAGCTTAGACATGATCGAGTCGGTCGCGGTCAGCTCGGTGGCGATGCGCGCGAGCGTGCTCGGCTGCAGCCAGACCCGGGTCAGCGCGAAGAGGTGGCCGTGGACGGAGGCCAGCACCGGCCGGCCGGACTGGAAGATGACGTCCGAGGCGTCGATCGCGACGGCATGGACGAGGAGGCGGGAGACCTCGTCGCGGCCATGCACGACGATGTCCTCCTCGGGGTAGCGGGTGGCGCCGGTCCAGAGCATGGCTCACTCCGCGGCCACGGCGGCCGCAGAGGCGGTGCGGAGGAATTTCGGGGCGACGACGATCTTGAGGAGGCGCTGCTCGACCGCGGCCGAGCGGCCGTCCCGGCCGACCTTGAGGGCGGTGGCGCGGGTCTTGACGATCGGCAGGCTGACCGCGCCCTGCGCGGCGAGGTCGTGGTAGCGGCGCATGCCGGCGAAGTCCCGGTCGAGCCGCGCCAGGCCGTCGTCGAAGGCAGCCCTGGCCTGGGCCACGCCGACGTCCAGGCCGCCCTTGTAGCCGACGTCCCAGTTGGCCTGCTCCACATCCCCCTTCGGCGGGGTCCACGTCGTCTTGGCCTCCGGAGGCGGCGCCACGGTGAGATAGTCGCGCCAGTTCGGCGGCTGCACCGTGACCCGCGCGTCGCGCAGGATCTCGAAGCTCCCGAGCGTGGTGACGAGGAGGGTGCGGTTCGGGGTCTGGCGTACCTCGCGCAGCTCGGACACCACCGGGGCCACGATGTCGGGTCCGACCATCACCGCCGCGAACGGGTAGCGCTGGTCGAGCCGGGCGCTGATCTCGGGCGTGTCGAGGTAGGCGGCGATCCGCCGCGACTCCTCGCGGTAGCCGTCCTGGATGCCGGTCGAACGTGCCGTGCGTTGGACCACCTTGGTCGGGCGGTTGGCGTCGCCGAACACCCCGGCCGAGTAGCGGCTGAAATCGGGGTTGGCCGGGTGCGGCGGCGCGGGCGCCGGCTGGTTGTCGCCGAGGTTGGGCGGGAAGGGCTGCGGGCCGTCCTGGCCGGGCAGGCTGCGCGGGCCGTTGGCGATCTGGGCGAGGGCGTTGGCCTGGGCGATGCCGCCGGGGCCGTAATAGCCCGGCGGCGGATACCCGCCGTAGCCGGGCCCGCCGTAGCCGCCGTAGCCGGTGCCGTAGCCGCCATAGCCGGGAGTGGCGTAGCCGCCGCCATAACCGGCGCCGTAGCCACCGTAACCCGGGGCAGCGTAGCCGCCAAAGGCCCCACCGTAGCCCGCGCCGTAGCCGGTCGAGACCGGAGCGCAGGCGGCCGGGTTCTGGGCGCAGTACATATTGGCGACCTGGGCCGCGGCCGGATGGCCGGCGAGGCATAGAGCGGTGGAGAGGAGCCATCCCTTCAGGCGCATGGCTCTAGATCCCGTGCTCGCGCAGCTTGGCATCGACGTGGCCCGAGGTGCTGCCGCCCGTGCTGACGCAGGCCGGAAGTAGAACGCACATCCCGACCAGCACGACAAGCAGTTGAACAAGGGATACGACGCGGCTTCTGTCCATACTGATGCCTCTGAAGATTTTGTTTGTCTTGACCTTGCCGTGGCGGTCCATGTCGTTCCACAAGACAGGACGCAGAAACATCCTGAACGAGCGGGAGCCATGGGGATCAGGTCGTTTGTGAGAAACCGGCTCGCGCGCCGGGTCGGGCCGGAGCACCGACGCTTCGCGAGCATGACCGGCACGGTGCTCGGCGGCACCCACGCCCCCTGCCCGGATTGCCGGCGCGGCCAGCTCGTCGCCGTTCCCGACGCGCTCGACCGGCGCAGGTGCGACGACCCCGCCTGCGGCGCGGAATACGCGCTGGCCGAGCTCGGCCGCACCTTCGCCCAGGAGGGCGCCGACCTGCGCGCGCTGGCAGCCCACGAGCGCCGGCAGGCCTTTACCCTGTTCGTGGCGGCCGAGATCATCGGCGTGCTGGCCGCCGCGTGGGCCGTCTACGCGCATTCCTGGCTCACGCTGTGGGGGGCGCTGCTCCTGTGCATCGTGGTCTGCGCCACCGCGATGGTGTCGCGCTACCGCGCCTGGCAGCTCGAGCAGGGCCGGATGTTCGAGGCGCGGGCGCCGCTCGGCGCATACCTCGCCGCCGAATTCGACGGCCTGTTTCGCCGTAACCGTTGAGCGCCGGATCGCGCGGTCCGGCGCGAGCGTCGGAAGGGCAGGGGACCGCATCGTCAGCCCCCGATCATCGTGCAGACGTTCGCGAGCGACACGTCCATCCTGATCGTGTTGCCGACGAGCTGCGCCACGTCGTTGATGAAGAAGGCCAGCGTGCCGCCGACGAGGTAGAGGAAGGCCGAGCCCGGGCCGCCGGGCTGGCCGCTCGTGGCGTGGTAGAGCTTGGTCCCGGCCACGAGCCACGCGAGCGCGCCGAGGCACATGAAGCAATAGGTGACGGCGAGCCGGATCTGCTCGCAGGTCGAGCCGCGCGGCGACGCGCCGTAGTTGAACATGCCGTAGGTGATGTCGCCGCCCAGAACGAACGAGTTGGCGAATTTCCACAGCAGGACGGGGGCGACGATCATGGCGCTCGCCAGCGCGAGCCGGCCGAAGGCGGCATCGAGCGTCCCGGGCCGGTTGGAGAATTTATATTCTCCCGCAGCCACATTGTAGAGAACATATAATCCGGACGTGCCATACCAGATGCCAAGCAGGGCGATGACCAAAAAGATCAGGTTGACGAAGAGCGGGAACACCTCGCCCAGCGACGCCAGCAGACTGCCGAGATCCGGAATAGCCATCACCGCGCCCCTTTAGAACCATTCGACTGGTATTCCAGTCGTTCCAATCTCTCTTCCAGCGTGTTGATACGCTCCCTCAGCTCCTCCAGTTTCAGATTTGTCGGGTCCATATCGAGATCCGGCCTTCGGTAGAGGCGCTTTTCTTCAGCACTTCCATCATGATACTCAAATCTCGATCTGCTCTTCTTCTGTCCCTCGGGAAGCGCCGGGTCGGCAGCAGCGTGTTGCACCGCACAAACGAAACCAACGCTAAGTAAAATCGCCAAGGTTGTGTTTCGCGATCCGGACCGAACCCAATGTTGCGGGCCGGTTTCCACGCTGCGTGGTCCGCGCTGTCGTTGGCACTGCATGGCGTTGACTAGGAGCTCTTACGCGAACCAGCCTCAGCGACATGAAGCATATACCCATGCATCGTTTTTGAATGCAAAATATACATCGCGTGCGACTGTGTTACGGACACCCTGACGACTCCCGATTTAGGCCGGTCGACTCTTCATATGCTTGCCATTCCTTGACACGTCGGGCGCACCTTCGCAATAAGCTCCCCGTGCAGGAATTCAGCGACTTCCACGAGGCAAACTCAGTATGGAGAACGCAGTCAAACACTTGGCCTGGGCCGGATCACTCGTTGCGTGTGCCTATCTTGCCACAGCCCACAACTGGGTTCCGATCTCGGTTCAGATCGTTGCGGGTACACCTAATCAGTCCGTGGCAGCGCTTCCATTGACGGCCCCTGCGGCAGGCGCGGCGACCGTTCCGACCACCCCGTCGGCGCCCGGGCTGGTCCCCGGCGCCCCTCAGGTTGCCCCCCAATCTATTGCGTCGCAGCAATCGGCTGCGGCGGCCGCGGCCTACGCCACGATCGAGGACGCGAAGGTCGCCCGGCAGGTGACGGACACCTTGGCCAAGCTCGAAGCCGTCTCCGACATCCCGGCCGGAACGCCGGAGGGCCGGGTGGCGACGATCTTCTTCGATCCGCGCTGCCCGTACTGCCACGCCGCGTTCACCGCCCTGCACGGCCGGATCGCGGCGCGCTGGGTGCCGGTCGTGGTCCTGGGCGAGCCGGAGGCGGGCAACCGCATGGCGGCAGCGATCCTCGCGAGCCCGGACCGGGTCGCGGCCCTCAAGAGCGCCTTCGACGCGAAGCTCACCCCCGCCGCTCCGGTCGGTCCGGAGACCGCGGCCAAGCTCGCCGAGAACCGGGAGGCCTTTGCCTCGATCTTCGCCGCCGCCCCGCAACTCCGGCCCGGGGTTCCCACCATGTTCGTGCCGCGCCCGGACGGGCGGCTGGCGATCATGGTCGGCTACGAGCCGGGCGATGACGCCAAGCTGCGCGCCGTCCTGACCGGAAGCTGACGATGGCCCGACGCGCATCGATCGGGGCGTTCAGCATGCCCTCGGCCCAAGGATGCCTGTCGCCCTCGGCGCTGGCCGACCGGCTCGTGGGCTACATGCGGGTCGCGTCGTTCCTCGCGGGTGCCGTGTTCGCCTCGCTCATGGCGATGATGTGGCTGACCTGGCTGTGCCTCACGCGGGCCGACGTGATCCCCTACGTGGCCGACGGCGGCGTGTTCGGCTGCGAGGTGAGGACCGTGGCCGCCCCACTGCCCCTGCCGCTGGAGCAACCCAGAAGGTCCGAGCCATGAAGTCGGCCGATCTCATCTCCCGCGAGGTCGATGCCGGCCGGATGATGCTGCGGAACCAGTGGTACTGGATCCTGCTACTCGCAGTATTTCTCTGCATCTCGCTCGTCGTCAACCTGCTGCTGTTCTACAACGCCTTCTACCGCTACCCGATCAAGCAGTTCATCTGGACGTCGGACGCGCAGGCCGTCTGCGAGGCGATCCCGCTCTCCGAGCCCAACATTTCTCAGGCACGGTTGAAAGAATTCGCGGTCTCCTCGGCCGTCGAGCTGAACAGCTACGACTATGCCAACTGGCGCGCGCTCATCAACAACGCGCTCAGCCAGTCGTTCACCCCGAAGGGACGCGACCGCTACCGCGCGGCCCTGCAGGAGAGCGGGATCATCCAGAAAGTCGTGCTCGGCTACCAGACCGTCTCAGCCGTCACCACGGATCCGGCCAACATTGCCGAGGAAGGCAAGGCATCCGGCCGATACTACTGGCGGGTCGAAGTGCCCTTGCAGATCTTCTATCGCACCAACGTCGAGACCAAGGTCGAGCGCCGTCTCCTGACGATGACGATCGTGCGGATCGATCCCTCTCCGATCAATCCGAACGGCATCGCGATCGACTCGGTGATCTCGACGCAGCAACTGACCGGTCAGGTGGCGCCATGATGCGAGTGTGGGCCTCGGGCTGCCTGGTCGCGGCGGCACTGTGGGCGGCGCCCGCCGCGCGCGCCCATGAGGCGGGGCAAGGGGCTGGGCAAGGGGCCGAGTCGGCCGGCGGAGCCGCGGTCCGGCGCCCGCCCGGCGTGCCCCCGACGGGTGTCCCGCCGGCCGGCCCTCCATCCATGGGCGGCACACCACCCGTGGGTGCGGCGGGAACGTCGGCGCCTCCGCCTGCCCCTCGCCCACTGACGCCGGCCGAGCTCGAGGAGCTGCGCCAGCGCATGCTCGGCGGCACGAAGGGCGTGATCCTCAAGCCCGGCGAGATCTCGGAGATCCGCCGCGCGGTGCAGGAGGCGCAAGGGGCCGGCACCTTCCCGGGCCGCGACGGGCGCATGCCCCGGCCCGAGCCCCGGCTGCTGAGCGTGACGCAGGAGATCGGCCGGGCGGCGCCGGAGACCCTGCATCTGGCCTACGGGGTCTTGAGCCCGATCACCTTCGTCGACGCCAAGGGCGCGCCCTGGCCGATCGCCTCGGTCGCCTACGATCCCCGCCTGTTCGCGCAGGACGGCGTCGGCTGCGGGACGGACGCCGCGATGGGCACGAGCCAGGTCGCGGCGGCGGCCGGATCGGACCGGCCGACCTCGATCAACCTGATGCCCTGCCGGTTCGACACCTGGGGCAACATCCTGATCCGGCTGGAGAATGTCCCCTACCCGATCCCCCTGATGATCCTGTCCGGGTCGAGCGAGACCGTGGACATCCCGGTCACCGTGCGCGTGGCCGGCACCTCGCCGCTCGTGCCGGTCAAGGTGGCCTCGGGGAGCCCCGGCCCGGCGCGCAAGGGCGGCGGGCCGCCGGCTGGCCCGGGCCGGGGCGCTGGCCCGCCCGACACGACGGCGCTGCTGCACCTGTTCGGCGCCGGCACGCCTCCGGCCGGGGCGCAGGCGCTGGTCGCCAACGGGGCGCAGGCCTGGCTCTACCGCGAGCGGATGTACGTGCGCGTCCAGGGCACGCTGGTGAGCCCGCAGCCGGTCGCCTCGGCCGACGCCGCGTCCGGCTACCGGGTCTACGAGTTCCTGCGCCCGGCCTCGCGCCTCGTCGCCGAGCAGGGCGACGGCGCCGAGACCGCCATCAGCATCGAGTTCTAGGAGGTGGCGATGATCGACATGAAAACGTCGGCCGCGCTCGGTGGCGTCGTCCTGGTGGCCGCGCTCGGCTCGGCCGCCTTCATCCTGTCCGACGCGCCGGGGATCGACCGGGGGGCCGGGGGCGCCTCCGAGATCCGGGGAACCACGCCGAACCCGGTCAACAACATGATGCAGCCGGTGGGCAAGGCCGAGGCCGACCGGCGCGCCGGGGTGAACCGGCAGGCCGCGGACGAGCGGGCCGGCACCGGCAAGCCCTACGTCGCCCCGACCGTGATCGCCGAGAGCCGGGGCGCGCAGCTCGGCGAGATGCCGGACGCCAACCCGCCACCGGCACTGAGGCCCGTCGAGCCGGTCCCGCCCGTGGTGCAGGAGCGGATCGTCTACCGCGACCGCGACGTGGTGCAGGTCGTCTACAAGGACGTGCCGGTCCAGCCCACAGCCGACCCCGAGCAGGTCGCGGCGATCAACGAGCAGATCAAGGCGCTCCTGAAGCCGAGCCCGGGTGGGTTCGTGGTCCGCTCCTTCGCCAAGGGCGAGCGGCCCAAGCCCCCCGAGCCGCGGGCCGCCGCGGCGCCGGTGGTGACCGGGCCGTTCGGGCCGGGCGTGCGGCACGCGACCGTGGCGCGCGCCGGCGACGTCGCCTACGCGGTGCTCGACAGGGGATTCAACTCGGACGATCCGGGCGCGCCGATCTTCGCCACCATCGTCGACCTCGACGAGCGCCAGCAACCCGGTCCGCTCAACGGCATCCGGCTGATGGGCCAGATCGTCTACTCGCAGACGCAAGCCTCGATCCGATTCACCACCATGATCCTGCAGGACGGCCGCCAGGGCCCGATGCAGGCGATCGCCATCACGGTCGACCAGGCCCGCACGGGCGTCGCCGAGGACGTCGACAACCACGTGCTCGAACGCTACGGCGGCCTCGTCGTCGCCGGGCTGCTTCAGGGCGTCGGCCAGGTCGGCCAGCAGCTCACCCAGCTCAACACCCAGACCGTGCTGGGCAACGGCTTCGCGGTGCAGTCGGGCCGCAACATCGACTGGATCACCGCCGGCATGGGCGCGACCCTGCCGGTCGGGCAGGCGATGACCTCCGCGGCGGCGCGCTCGTTCAGCCGGCCCCCGACCTTGTCCTCGCCAGTGAATTTCCCGATCGGCATCGTCTTCCTGCAGCCGGTCGTGGTGCCGCTCGATGCCGCCCGGGTCGCGGCCGGCGCCGGCACCGGGTTCGGGCCTGACCCGGCCTACGGTCCAGGCTACCGGCCCGAGACCCTGCCCGTCTCCTACGTGAGGCGGCCATGACCGGCTCGAAGGGGATCGCCGACGTCCTGCGCGGGCTGATCGACACCATGCCGGTCCTGGCCTGGCTCCTGATCGTGCTGGCCGCCGTCGCCGGCACCTTTCTGGCCGGCTACGCCCTGGTGCGGGTCTACCAGGCCAATGCATCCGGCGACGGCACGGCGGGGAACTGGATCGTCGCGGCGATCATCGGCAGCGCGATGACCTGCGGCACGATCCTGATCGCGCAGCTCTCCTACTACTTCGCCGAATAGGCGCCGCGATGAACGACGGAAGCTGGGTCTTCATCGACAACCTGACCGCCAACACGGTCCGCTGCCTCGCCGAGCACCCGCTCGCGAGCCAGGGCGCCGTGGCGGTCACGCTCGCCGCCGGCTGCTACGTCGCGCTGGCGGCCCCCGCCTGGGCGCTGCAGGTCACCTCCGACAGGAACCTGGCCGCGACGCTGTGCCTTTGCGGCCTCGTGGCCGGTGCGTGCCTGTTCACGACGGGCCTGTTCTACGAGAGCCTGCTCATGGGCGCGAGCGGTGCCATCACGTGCATGCTGCTCGTCCACGTCTACTACGCCGCCTGCATGGTGGTCGCGTGCGGGGCGATGGCCTTCGCCGGCGTCCAGATCTTCTGCGCGCTGCACGTCCGGCCGGCCCCGCTGCTGCGAGCGACCATCCCGGGGGTTCTCGGGGCTTGGCTCTTCGCGCTGAGCGTGCCGGTCTACCAGGTCGCCCTCATCCTGCGGGGGACGCCATGAGGACGGCCGACAAGTTCTGCGATCTCGCCGGCTTCGATCCGGAGCGCGAGGAGGCCGTCGTCTACGCCCATGACGGCTCGCAGCTCACCCTGATCGAGGTCGACGGCACCCGCTCGATCATCTCGGGGGAGGATTACCTCCACAACGTCGTCGAGCGCTTCGCGGGCGGGATCGCGCAGATCCTCAAGCGGCCCGGCCACCAGATCACCATCTCCTACGAGTCCTCGCTCAACACGACGAAGATCCTCGATCCGTTCGTCGCGCAGCAGGGCCGGCGCGCCCGCCAGAAGGCGTTGTCGGTCGAGGCCCTGATCGAGGAGGGCCGGACCGTGCTGGAGGGCCGGGCGCGGGCCGAGACGATCCTGCTCGCCGCCTGGACCCGGCCGACGGCGGGGACGCCCGACGAGGTCCGCCGCGAGCAGCGCGAGAACCGCCGGGCCTGGCAGGCGCTGCCCCCGGCCCGCGACGCGCAGAACCCGTTCCTGCATCTCGGGTCGATCGCGGGGCCGCACGGGGCCTTCGTGCGCCGGATCCTGGAGGCGCTCGGCGAGGCGCGCCTGCAGGGACGGATCCTCTCGCCCGACGACCAGGGGCGGCGGCGCGACCTGGAGCAGATCCGGGCAGCGGTGCTCTACCACGAGACCCCCGACGGCTGGACGCCCTACGGGCCGGGCACACGGCGCTATCCGGGCGCCAAGGAGCGGCACGACGACGACGTCTCGGAGTTCTTCACCCCGACGGTCGCCCGGCAGATCATGACCTCGAACGCCGAGGCCGCCAGCAACATGCGCGCCCTCGACATGGGCGGGCGCCGCTACGCGCTGGCCGTCATGCGCATGTTCCCGTCGACCATCCTGCCGTTCAACCGTCTGCTCGAGACGCTGCTGGAGAGCGCGTCGAAGACGGCCGACATGCCGTTCCGGGTCTGTTTCCACATAGAGGCGCTCCGGGATGCCGATATCGGCTTCCGGCTCAGGAAGGTGCTGGCGGGCCTGCTCGCCTTCGCCTCGCCCACGAACAGGAACCTGTTCCGGGCTCTGCGCGAGCTGGAGGACGTCGTCGACAAGGACGGCGAGGCCATCGTCAAGGGGCGCGTGATCGCCACCACCTGGACCGAGCCGGGCGAGGATCCGGGGCTGCTGGAGCGGCGCCGCTCCTACCTGATGAGCGGGCTGATGACCTGGGGCGAGGCGGTGATGTCCGACGCGCCCCACAACCCGCTGCGCGCCCTGTGCGAGACCGTGCCCGGCATGACGGTCCAGGCCGAGGTGCCGCCGGGCTCGATCGCACCGCTCGGCGATCTCGCCGCCATGCTGCCGTTCCACCGCACGGCGGGGGTGTTCAAGCAGGGCCAGACCCTGCTGCTGACACCCGACGGCAAGCCGATCGCCTACGAGGCGCTGTCGGCGGAGCAATTGTTCTGGCTGACGCTCATCTACGCCACGCCCGGCTCGGGCAAGAGCGTGCTGATGAACCGGCTGAATTTCGAGTTCGCCGCCTTCAGCGCCGGCGCCGCGCTGCCGTTCCTCGCGGTCATCGACGTCGGCGTCAGCTCGTCGGGCTTCATCGAGCTTGTGAGGAACGCGCTGCCGCCCGAGCGGCGGCACGAAGCGTACTACGTGCGGCTGCTCAACACCGCCGACTACGCCGTCAACCCGTTCGACCTTGGTCTCGGCCGGCGCACGCCGCTCGAAAGAGAACGCACCTTCATCGAGAACTTCCTGACGACGCTGCTCAACGTGGCGAGCCCGGAAGTCGCGCTGCTGATCCCGCGCCTGATCTCGCGGCTCTACCAGCTCAAGAGCGACCTCGAATTCTCGTCCTCCCCGTCGGTCTACCAGCCGAACGTCGATCCGGAACTGGACCGGGTGATCAAGGAGCACCGGATCGAGGTGAGCGGGCGGACGCGCTGGTGGCGCATCGTCGACGCGCTGATGGAGAGGCGTCTCTACACGCACGCGCAGCGCGCGCAGCGTCACGCCATGCCGGTGCTGGAGGATCTCGCCCGGGTGCTGGGCGAGCCGATCATGGCGCAGGACTTCACGCCCGAGCTGGTGCGCGCGGTCCAGCGCGCGCTCGAGGCCGCGATCGAGCGCTTCCCGATCTTCGCCCGTCGGACCCAGCTCGACCTCGGCGAGGCGCGGGTGGTGTCGATCGACCTGCAGGACGTCGCCCAGCGCCACAAGTCGCCGGAGGCCGAGCGCACCAACGCCTTGATGTTCATGATCGCGCGGCACGTCTACCTGTCGAAGATCTCCGGGTTTGCCGAGGAGATCCCGAAGATGGATTTCCCGTCGGACGCGAGCCTCCGGGCGGAATACGTCCGCTACTGGGAGGCCCGCTACCACGCGGTGGCGGAGACCCCGAAGCGCCTGTGCATGGACGAGTATCACCTGACCGGCGGCGTCGAGACGATCGCCAAGCAGGTGATGTCGGACGCGCGCGAGGGCCGCAAGTGGGGCCTGGAGCTGATCCTGGTCAGCCAGCTCCTCGCCGATTTCGACACGCTCGCCGACATGGCCTCGACGGTGCTGGTGCTGAACGCCGACTCGAACGAGATCCGCGAGCAGGCGCGCAAGACCTTCGGCTTCGACGGGGCGGTGAAGGCCGCACTCGAGCGCCAGGTGCACGGCCCGCAGGGCCGGCGCGGCGCCAACCTGCTCGCCCGGTTCAAGGTGCGGGATAACGAGCGCTGGATCGTGCTCAACAATTCTCTGGGCCCCCGGATGCTGTGGGCCCTGACCACCAAGGCCGAGGACCGCCTGGTGCGGGACGAGCTGTACCGCCGGATGGCGGTCAACGAGGCGCTGCGCATCCTGGCGGCCCGCTTTCCCGATGGCACCGCCATCGAGACGTGGGGCCGGGTGGCCGCGTTGGCGCGGTTCGGTGAGGACCGGATCGCCAAGACGATCGTCGATCAAGTGCTGGGGGAACTCATGAGCGAAGCTCGGCCCCCGATCGACCGATCCAGAACCGCTGCATGACGATGGAGGCTCCAGTGCGTTACAAGGATATCCAGTACCGGGTGCTCGCGAGCGCCACCCTGCTCACCCTGAGCGCGATGTCGGCCCTGGGTCAGGGCAATACCGGCGATCCCTCGGCACCGCTGGATATCCTCAAGACCGCGCGCCAGAAGGCGCAGAGCTCGCAGCTCAACGCGTCGAGCATCGCGACCGGCGGCAACAACGCCGGCATCGTCATCACGATCCTGTTCGCGGTGGTCGGCATCGGTCTCGCCGGGATCTCGGGCGTGAAGCTCTACAAGAGCTCGCAGGACGACAATGCCCGCGAGGATGCCGGCCGGTCGCTGGTCGGGCTGATCGTCGGCTCGGGCATCACCATCCTGGGTGTCATCATCGGGGTCGTGACCACGTACATGACCGGTAATGCCTGACACGAAGTACCGGCGCCGAGCGGAGGCTTCATCGCGAAGACTCCGCTCGGCGTCCCTGGTGAAGCACTCAGCTATTCGCAGATCTCTCGTCGCACCTCTCTCATCCCCCGTAGCTGGTGATCCGTGACTGCAGGTTCGGGTCGATGTGGCGAAGCCAGGCATAGTCCGGGAAGAACAGGCGGTTCGCGGCAAGCGCCATGGCGCCCAGTGCCTCGATGGCGTCCCGCAGATCTTCCTTGCTGCCGAGCACTCCGTGGACCTGATCGAGCGCCTGCATGTCCCGTCCGGCCTGATCGGTGAGCGCGACCAGCATGTGGCTGGAGAAGACCGACACGAGGCTGGCCGGCATCGCGGCTTCCGGATCTCCGGCATGGCCGTCAGCCGCGGTCCTGGCGGCCTTGAGGACGGCATCACGGGCTTTGCGGTCCCTGAGTGGCGCCGCCGCGTCGACCGTCAGGAAGAGAGCGGCAGCCAGATGCCAGCGGACGTCATCGACGACCGTCTCCACCGCGCGGGCG
This sequence comes from Methylobacterium sp. DB0501, assembly GCF_011043735.1. GTDB lineage: Bacteria > Pseudomonadota > Alphaproteobacteria > Rhizobiales > Beijerinckiaceae > Methylobacterium > Methylobacterium alsaeris. The sequence continues at coordinate 90,919 of NZ_JAAKGV010000026.1, forward strand.
TCGCGCAGGTCGCGCAGCGCCGTGAACGGATTGGCCGCCGGCGCGAGGACCGAGTTGAGCTGGTCCTGTTCCGTGACCGGCGGCCTGACCAGGCGATCAGCCGGGACGAACTGCCGGCCGATCGCGTCGTGTGCGAAACCATCGCGTGGCGCGGTGATGATGACCTCGATGTGCTCCCGGCTGCGCTTGCGCCAGGCGAGAGTGCCGAGGAGCGCCGTGAACAGGGTGGCCACCAGGCCGAAGCCGACGCTCGATTTGTAGACCGACACGAACGCGAAGGGCTGCCCGGCCGGCATGGTGGTGAAGTAGTTGCCCCATCCCGTGAACCGCCACAGGGTGGCGGTCTCGGCGAGACGGATTCCGGCATAGACCTGCCCGAGGATCGGCGAGAGGCTCCACCAGACGAGGCCGAGCATGGCCAGCGTGGCGAAGCCGAGCACGCCGGCGCCGACGATCTTGCCGGCGTTCCCTGTCGCGGCCGGCCTGCGATGCAGCGCGGTCATAGCGGTCATACCGAGCGTCCGAGCTGCGGCTCGTCCCGGCCGAGCGTCTGCTGCTGGGCGAGCGCCGTCTGCAGCCGGTCGTCCGCGACCACCGCCTTGAACAGCGGTTTGAGCACGGCGCGGATCTCCTCCAGGTTCTGGTTGGGGGGCAGCAGGGTCCTGGCCTCACCGGCACTGCCCTCGACCAGCAGGGCGGAGCCCTGGTGGCCGAACCGCTCGATCAGGCTCTGGTCGATCCGGCGCACCTCGGCGACCAGCCGTGGCTCGGCGGCGATCTCCCTGGGCGCACGGGTCTGCAGGGCTTCGGCCAGGGCCTCGCTCGGACCGGGGATCTCGATCCGGTTGCGCGCCGCATCCTCCGGTCCCTGGCCGGCGAGCAGCAGGTAGGTCGCCGGGATCAGGACGCGCCCGGTGACCTGGCTGCGCACCGCTTCCTCGCGCGGCCCACTGCGATCGAGGCGCTCGCCCTCGGCCAGCACGCGCACGTCGACGCGCTGGTTGTTCTGCGGCATGGCGTGGAAGGCGTGCAGCGGCACCGCCGAGATCTGACGCGCCTCGCGCACGAGGGCGTGGTGGTAGCTCGTCGCGACCACCTGCCCGCGGACCTGGGTTCCCGGCTCCGGCAGGACGATGCGCGGAGCGCCCATCAGGCGTGTCGCCTCGAACGCCTCGGCCGAGAGGCGCCCGAGCACCGGGTGGGCGCGCTGCTCCTCCGAGTACCTCGCATTGCGGACCATCTCGGAGAGGGGCCGGATCTGGCCGCGGGTGGCGAGCACCAGGGCGTCGCGGGTCTCGCTCGGCACCCGGTTGATGAGGGCCTGGTCGAGGGGCTGTTTGTGGTGGCGGGCGTACTGCTCCATGAACGCCAGAAGGGTGCGGGTGTTGCCCCCCCGGAACGGGTGAGCCTGCCAGAGCGCCGCCATGGTCTGGGCGAAACGGATCGCGGGCCGGCTCTCCTTGAGGTTTCCCGGCTCCTCCCGCTTCAGGCTGGCAAGGGCGGTCCGCATATGCTGCTCGATCACGGTCGGCGGGCTGTAGGCGACGCTGCGGCCGTTGAGGACGATCTCCGGCTTCCACAGCTCGACGGTGCGGGTCTCGCCCGCCCACGGGTAGATCTGGCCGAACAGCCGCTTGTGCACGGCGGCGAAGTGCGCCTGGTCGAACTGGCCGAGCACGGGCTCCTTCTGCATCTGGACCAGCGCCCGGAACGAGACGATCTGCTCGCGTTCGGCCAGGGCCTCCGGATCCCGGATGTGCGCCCGGTTCCTCAGGACGTCGCTGTCCTCGTAGACGTAAGGGTCCGCGCTCATGCCGCCTCTCCCCGGCCAAGCGCCCGGCGCGCGTCGAGCGCGGCGAACACCTCGTCGTTGGTCACCAGCCCGGCCTCGGCGAGCAACGCGCCCAACTGGGTGCGCAGGCTCATCTCGTTGCCGGATCCACGCATGATCGCCAGCGCCTGCTCGGCCTCGACGGTCGTCATCGCGCCGACGAAGGGCGCGAACTCGCTCTCCTCGACGCCCGCGGCGATGGCCTCGAGCAGGGTCACGGCCTCCTCGCGCCGGGTCACGAGCGCCGGCAGGTCGCGATAGCTCATGGGTGTCGTCCCCTCTGATGAGCCCGGCCGCATCCGGCTCCGGGCAATCCTCTCGATCCGTCCTGCGACGGCCCAACTCCAAGGTGTCCTCTCTCCTACCCTTACCCATCGTCGCTGCGGCGCCAATACGATCACCGTGGCGTCCGCATCACAGCGAGGGGCCGAGATCCTGCCCCCTGTCGAGATCCTGGCGCTGGTCCAGGGTCTGCTGCTGGAGCTGCGCCCGAAGGACGAGTTCGTCCAGGGTGCCGTCCTTGACGTAGGAGGCGACGTACCCGCCGCCGCTCAGGATCTCGCGCTCCTCGGGCGTGAGCCACTGATCCGGGCCGAGGCCCTCGGCCGGCGAATGGCCGATCGCGCCATTCGCGCCGAACCGGCGCCCGACGGCCTCGGCGAAGGCGAGCACTTCCGCCCGCAGCTCGGGGGTCGCGACGGCGTCCACGACCGCGTCGTCGAGCGCTTTCGTCGCCGGCATGCGGCCGACCTTGGCCAGCGCGGCGGCGGCGATCGGGGACACGCCCGGCACCTCGATCAGCAGGCGCTTGCGGTACTGCATCTCCGCCGCGCGGCCCTTCTCGGCCGAAGTCTCGAACTGGCCCTTAAGATTGTTGGCCGCCGTCAAGGCTTGCGCGAAGGCAGCCTCGGCTTTCGCCCGCTCATCCTTGTCCGCCTTCGGGACGAACCAGCCCTTGCGCCCGCGCAAGCCCCCATGCGGTTCGGGATCGGACAGCAGGGCCTCGACCCGCGCGGAATAGACCTCCCAGGGCTGGCGCAGCTCGGTGAAGATCGCCTTGTAGAGCGGACCAGGGTTCACGACCGCCGTCGTCAGGCGGCGCCGCAGCGCATCCAGCATCAGCTTCAGATGCGTCTTCGGATCGACGCGGTCGTAGAGAGCTTGCCGGATGGTCTTCTCGTCGAGGGGGACGGAGGCGAGGAACGGTTTGAGCGGTGCCGGTGTGCCCGGGGTGGCGGTGGCCTCCGATGCGGCATTCACGGCGCTGGCCGGACGGGCCGCGGCCAGGGTCTTCCAGGCCATGGTGAGGCGTGCCGCGAGGCCGTACAGCCGGCGCCAGCGACCTTCCGCCTTGCGGATCATCGACCGCGCACGCCGCACCAGCGCTGGGGCGAGGGCGGCGTGACCATTGAGGCCGCGCCGCTCGGCGAAGGCCGAGGCGAGCGCCCGCAAATCTGCCGGCCGCACGCGGTCGGCGATCTCGGTCTCGGCCCGTTCCAGCCGCGTCAGGGCGGCCTCGATCGCTGCCAGGGCCGGGGATACGGACCCGTCGATGGTGGGCGCGTTCGCCGACTCGTCGAGCTCGGCCGCGTATCCCGAAGTCTCACTGGCCGACGTTTCAGCCTCGAGCCGGTTCGCCAGAGCCGCGATCCCGACCGCCGCTCGGCCGGCATCGAGCAACGGCATCGCGCTCGCGCGATCCCGGATCGCCTCGCCGTCCATCACCTCCGGAGGCTGGGTCAACGACACCGCGGACTCGCGGAATGCGGCCTCGCCGGCATGATCCAGCGTCGAGGCTTTCGACCCGTCCCGCGACAGGCGCCGCGCCAAGCCCTCCAGGGCAACCGTGTCGAGCGCGGACGACGCCGGGGCAACGCCGAGCTTCGCCCGGCGCCAGTCCGGAACGAAGTCGGCGTGCGCGCCGTGCAGCACCACCGTATGCCGGTGGCGCGTCATCGCCACGTAGGCGAGGTGCCGGTCCATCCCGGGCGTGGCCAGAACATGCACCCGGTCGAGGGTCGCGCCTTGGGCTTTGTGCACGGTCGCGGCGTAGCCGTGATCGAGGTTGCGGTAGGCCTCGGCCCGCACCTCGAGCCGCTCGCCGTCGGCAGCTCCATCCCGATCGAGCCTGACCATGAGCCGGCCGCTGGACGCCGCTTCGACGGTGGCCAGCATGCCGTTCTTCACGCCCAGCGAGCGGTCGTTCTCCAGGAACAGCACCCGGTCCCCGGGGGCGAACATCCGCTCGCCGCGGGCTGTGACGAACCGAGCCTCGTCGGCTAGCATCCCGTCGGCCTGCAAGACCGACCGGGCCATGGCATTGAGGGCAAGAACGTCGGCGTTGGTCTGGGCCAGGATCAGCGTCTCGGTCGCCCGCCCGTCCGGCTTCCGGCCAAGGTAATCCGGTTTCCAGGCCGCGATCAGCGCCGCGCGCGCCGCTTCGCGGTCGGGGGCGAAGCGGACCATGTCGGCCTCGCGATAGACCCCAAGCGCCACTGCCACCTCGCCGCGGGCTAAGGCCACGCTTGCCCGCCGCATCGCCGGGTTGGCTTGGCGCCAGATCTCGGACAATTCGGCATAGCCGATCGTCTCGGTGATCGCCCGGAAGCCGGCGCCGGCCTCGATCGGCTGAAGCTGCATGGCGTCGCCCACCAACACCAATTTGGCGCCTCGCCGCTCGACCTCCTGGACGATCCGCGAGAGCTGCTCGGAGGCGACCATGCCGGCCTCGTCGAGCACGAAGACGTCGCCGGGCTTCAGCAGATCGCGGTCGTTCTTCCAGGCCAGTTCCCACGAGGCCAGCGTGCGGCTCGCAATGCCGGCGCTGCGCTCCAGTCCCTCCGCCGCCTTGCCGGCCAGGGCTCCGCCGACGACGCGGTGGCCGGCGCCGACCCAGGCGGCCCGCGCCACCCCGAGCATGGTCGATTTGCCCGCACCGGCGAAGCCGACCACGGCCGCGATCCGGTCCGGCGTCGTGACGTGGCGGACCGCCTCGCGCTGCTCCTCGGACAGTTCCGGCCGAGCCGCGAAGGCGCGCTCCATCGCGCGCTCCGGGACACGGTGGCCTGCATCGGCATAGAGCCGGCCGGTGGCGGCCTGCATCGCCACTTCGGACCGCAGCAGCGCTCGCGTGGTCCAGCGGGCCGGCGACACCACCCGGCCGCTCTCCGGGTCGAACACCTCCTCGGCGACCGCGACCAGATCCGGGGATTGGCCGAGCCTGAGACGGACCGCGTCGAAGGCGACCGGATCGTCGATGTAGCGGAACACCGCCTTGGCGATGTCGCGCTCGTCGAACACGCTCTTCTCGCGGGTCAGGATCGGCAGCAGGGTCGAGGGATCGTCGATGATGGCTTGGGCATTCCGGATGCGCTTCTGCTTCTCCGCCTCGACCCGGTCGGACACCTTGCCGAGCGCGGCCATGTTCACGGCGTGGACGCCGATGTGCTCGGTCGGCTCGATGCGGATGCCGGCCTCGACGTGCGAGCGGTGGTCGATCCGACGGTCGAGCCCGGCCGCGGCGAGGTGGAGGTTCGCCGTCTCGCCCCACGAGCGGCGCCAGTCCACGAGGTGCTTCATCGGCCCGGCGAGCCGCTCGTAGCGGGGCTTGCCGTCGTCCCGGTACAGGATGTTGCCGTCACGATCGCGGGCGAAGTCGAACTTGGCCGAGAAGCCGTCCTCGGTCAGCTTGCGCAGCGGGACCATGACGTGGATGTGCGGGTTGCCCGGCGCATCGTGCAGGGCCCAGTCGGCGACCATGCCGTTGGCCGTGATCGCGGCCTCGACCCAGTCGCGGGCGAGCGCCACGTTCTGCTCCGGCGTCAGCTCGACCGGCAGCGCGATGTTCATCTCCATCGCGAAGCCGGTGCCCTTCAGACCCTCTTTCCGCTCGACCGCGTTCCACAGATACGCCGAGGCGCCGTTCTCGCTGCGCCCGTCGATGGCGGTGCGGAACCAGGCCGGGACCTCACGCGGAAGGCTCAGTTCGGTGTGGGTGACATTCTGCTTGCCCTCGTAGGAGATGACCTTGCCATTGCTCTCCCGGGTCATGGTGGTAGCGCGCCGATAGGCGGCCGAGGCGACGGCGCTCTGGCCGGCGCCGCTGCTGATCACTTGAGCGGAGAGGTGGTAGATGGCCAAGCGCGCGAACCCCGAGCTTGGCCGTTAGCACGAACTCCAGGGAAATGCCAATTTCCCCATAAGTGCGCCCCTTCGTGAAACTCAGGCGACTTTGCGGAGGCGCTGCGCGCCGTAGCTCCGGCTCAAAAAGGCCCCTTCGGGGCTGATCCTTCCGCCCGGCGTGAGCCGGCCAGCGCGAGCAGCATTCCCGCCATGCCGCGTGGAGGCGGGACCTGCGCTTCGCCGCCCGAGGGAGAGGCCGTGGACCGGGAGGTGCCGACGCCGGGAGGGAGAGCTTGGTGGGGGAGGGACCAACCTTCACCCGACACGGGGATCGGCAGCGGGGGGTGTGACACCAGAACCACGGACGAGGCTTCCCGTCCTCGAACGGCGCGCTACGACCTTGACGCGGCGTTCTCTCCTCCGCGTGCCGGTGTTACCCCTCGCCACCGCAACGGAGAGGGAAGACGGTATCCATGGCGAGATCCAAGTCGCGCGAGACGATCCTCAAGGAGATCGAGGCTCTGCAATCCAAGCTGAAGGCCCATGACAAGGCCGAGGCCGAACGCATCGGAAACCTCGCGATCAAGGCCGGCATCGGCTCGATCGAGATCTCGGACGAGGACCTGATCCGCGAGCTGGAGGCGATCGTCGGCCGATTTCGTGCGCCAAAGACGGAGGTGGCGGAGCCAAAGGCAAAGGGACATCGAGGCGCTGGGCAAGCTGCAGAGAGAGCTGGTGACCAAGCGGCATGAGGAGCGTCGCGCCGACGCCTACCGCAAGATCCAGCTCGGCGGCCTGGTGATCAAGGCCGGCCTCGCCGAACTGCCGAGCAACGTCCTGCTCGGCCTCCTGATCGAGGGTCGCGAGCGCATGCGCGACCCCGACATCGTCGAGCAGTTCGCCCGGCGAGGGGACAAGGAGTTCAAGACATGAAGTGGGTCTACGGCGCCTTCACCGTCGCAATCGGGCTCGCGCTGCATCTCGGGATCGGCCTGTTCCTCGCGCCGCTCGTCGGGGCGGTCTACGTCGTGGAGCCGGGGCACTCGATGATGCTCCACGCCATGCGCGTCGCCGCGGTGGCGTTGCCCGCTCTCGTCCTGTTTGCCGCCGCCGGCCTGACGCGGCCGGGCGACAGCGGCCGTGTGGTCGCCGCCTGCGCATCCCTGTTCCTGATCGGCCTGTGCGCCTGGACGGTGCGGGACGAGTACGCCCGTCTGGTCGCTCAGAACCCTGGCGCCGACGCGCAGCGGCTCCTGCGGCAGGCCGACATTCCATTGTTCTGCGCGGTGTGTTTCGCGGGCTTCGTGGCGTTCATCACGCCGCTGGTTTCGCTTGTCCGGGTTAAGAGGACCACGCGCGGCTACAACAGGCCGATCCGCTCGAAGTCCGCGGCCTATGGCGACGCGGAATGGGCGACGATGAAGCTCGCCGGCGAGCTGTTTCCCGAGGATGGTGCCCTGGTGCTGGGCGAGCGGTATCGCCCCGATCTCGACTCGAAGAGCACCTCGCGCGTGTTCAAGCCGAACGATCCCAGGACCTGGGGCTCGGGAGGCCGGATGCCGATGATGGGCTTCAACTGCGATATCGGCTCGACCCACGGCCTGGTGTTCAGCGGATCAGGCGGCTTCAAGACCACCGGCACGGTGATCCCGATGCTGCTGTCCTGGCCCGGCAACGCGGTGGTGCTCGACCCCTCGACCGAGTTGCACCCGATGCTCGCGGAGTATCGGGAAAACCTCCGCGGAGCGGATGTCATTCGCCGCGTTCATTGCATCACGCCGAAGAACACGATGAGCGGGTTCAACGTGCTCGACTGGATCGGCCGGGGCGAGAATTCCGCCGAGAATGACATCTCGGCCGTGGTCGGCTGGATCGCCACCGGACCGGTGAAGAGAGACGACCCGAAGGACTTCTTCCGCAACTCGGCCTTGCAGCTCCTGCGCGGTGTCCTCGCCTACATCTGCCTCAACCGGTCGTTCGACGAGAAGCCGCGCACCCTGCGTACCCTGCGCGAGCTGATCTCCGAGCCCGAGCCGGACTTCCTGGAGCGGCTGAGCAAGATCCTGCGGGCCGAGGACGACGGCTCGTTCGCCAAGCTCGCACTCGGGCCGTTCAAGAGCATGACGCCGCAGACGTTCTCGGGCGTCTACGCTACGGCCGCGGACCTGACCAACTGGCTGTCGTTCAAGGAATACGCCGCGATCGTGTCGGAGGGAGACTTCTCCAGCCTCGACCTCGTCGACGACGATATCGACGTGTTCATCGCGATCGATCTGCAGACGCTGCAGAATTTTGCGGGCTTGGCGCGGGTCATCATCGGCGGGCTGATGAACGCGCTCTATCACGCCAATGGCGAGATCAAGGATCGGGTCGCCTTCCTCCTCGACGAGGCGGCGCGGCTCGGCAACATGAGCCTGATCGAGGTCGCGCGCGACGCCGGCCGCAAATACGGCATCACGCTCGTGATGGTGTACCAATCGCTCGGTCAGCTGCGACAGCAATGGGGCGGCGACAAGGACGCCGTGTCCGCTTGGTTCGAGTCGACCGCTTGGCAGAGCTTCTCCGCGATCACCGACGTCGATACCGCCAAATGGCTGTCCGAGCGCTGCGGGTACTACACGCAGGAACTCATCTCCTATAGCCAGCAGGCCCGTACCGGGGGCAAGGGCTCGGGCGGGGTGAGCCTGTCGGCCTCGACCAGCCTGCAGCGGCGCGCGTTGATCATGCCCGACGAGATCATCACGATGCGCCGCGACGAGCAGATCCTGCTGGTCGGTGGCGTCGAGCCGATCCGTTGCGGGCGGGCGATCTATTTCCGTCGCGCCGACATGAGGAAGCTGGTCGGGGCGAACCGCTTCCATACGCGCGACGCGCAGGACGAAACCGATGCCGAAAGCGAGGACGGGGCGAAAGAAAGGGAGGCGGCCTGACGGCCGCTCGCCGCCGCGTGAGCTGCGGCGAAGCCCGTCCGTCGCGCAGGTTCGGCGGCCGCCCGCACGGGTGGTTGCCGCAGGCTGGAGACCGATCGGGAAACCTGGAATTGAAGGTCGCGCCGCGCGGCACGAACCAGGGTGATGCCCCGCCCCGATCGACGGGATCGAGGACCGCCGGTGGCGGCCCTGGGGGAGGGGGCTCAGCCCTCCGTGGAGAGCTTGGCGACCTCGGCCTGGGCGGCCTTCAGCTCGGC
>NZ_JAAKGV010000027.1 GCF_011043735.1 Methylobacterium sp. DB0501
CGAGACGCCCAGCACGCGCGCCATGACGGCGATCGGGAAGTGCGCCTGGTTCTCGCTCATGAACCGGAAGATCCCGATGGCAGAACTCCGGTCTCGCGCGCAAACCAGGCTGTCGCGCGAGAGAGGATGTCGCGCTCCAGCTTCAGCTGACGGTTCTCGCGCCGCAGCCGAAGCAGCTCATCGCGCTCGTTCGCCGACAGGGCAGCCTCCACGGCAGGGGGCTTCACCTCCCGGCGGCCTTCCTGTTGATCGGCCTCGGCCACCCAGTTGCGGATGGCTTGGGCCGACGGCTCGAACTCTCGGGCGAGGTCGGTCGGATCGCGTCCGGCGCGGACCAACTCGACCATCTGGCGGCGGAACTCAGCCGGGTATGGGGGACGGGTTCTCAGCATGGCAAATACACCTCACGCAAAAGCGTTCTCGGTGTCCACCGATCCGGGGCAATCCCAGTCGAGTCCGCCCAGCATCTGGTCGGCTTGGCGGGCCAGTACGGTCTGAACCGCTCCGGGTTTTTCGGAGGCTGATTGTCTTGGGTCAGGCGGCCATGGCTTGGTCGCCGACGTGGGTATGATAGCGCGCTTCGGCCTCGGCGGGAGGGACGTTGCCGATGGGCGCGAGGAGGCGACGGTGGTTGTACCAGTCGACCCACTCCAGGGTGGCGTACTCGACCGCCTCGAAGGAGCGCCACGGCCCGCGCCGATGGATCACCTCCGCTTTGAACAAGCCGTTGATCGTCTCCGCCAAGGCGTTGTCGTAAGAGTCGCCGACGCTGCCGACCGACGGCTCGATGCCTGCACCGATAAGGCGCTCCGTGTACCGTAGAGCCAAGTATTGCGAGCCGCGGTCCGAGTGGTGCACCTGCCCGCTGCCCTGGACGGGACGGCGCTCGTGCAGGGCCTGCTCCAGAGCATCCAGAACGAAGCTTGCATGGGCCCTGCGTGAGGCCCGCCAGCCGACGATGCGCCGGGCGAACACATCGATGGCGAAGGCCACATAGACGAAGCCCGACCACGTCGCCACGTACGTGAAGTCGCTGACCCACAGGGCGTTCGGCCGTGGAGCCTTGAAGTGGCGGTTGACCCGGTCGAGGGGGCAAGCTGCGGCCGGGTCGGGGATCGTGGTGCGCACACTCCTGCCCCGCACCACCCCCGCCAAGCCCAATCGGCGCATCAGCCGCGCCACCGTGCATCGCGCGGTCACGATCCCCTCCCGGGCCAGCTGCCGCCAGATCTTGCGCACGCCGTAGACGCGGAAGTTGGCCTCGAACACGCGCTGGATCTCGATCATCAACGCGGCGTCGCTGCGAGCACGAACTGGTTGCTTCTCGGGATCGGCACGCCGGGCGGCATGCACGTAGTAGGTCGACGGGGCGATCGGCAGCACCCTGCAGATCGGCTCGACCCCGTAGACTGTCCGATGATCGTCGATGAAGCTGATCATGGCCGCGACCGGCGGTCGAGCTCCGCCATGGCGAAATACGCCGACGCCTTGCGCAGGATCTCGTTGGCCTGGCGCAGCTCACGGTTCTCACGTTCAAGCGCCTTGATCCGCTCGCGCTCGTCCGTCGTCTGACCGGGTCGCACACCTTGATCACGCTCGGACTGGCGCACCCAGTTCCTCAGCGTCTCGCCCGAGCAGCCGATCTTGGCCGCAATCGACTGGATCGCTGCCCATTGCGAGCCGTGCTCGCCCTCGTGGTCGCGCACCATCCGTACGGCGCGCTCACGTACCTCGGGGGAAAACGGGGCTGTTCGCTTCGTCATGGCTCCATCCTCTCAGAAGTTGGAGCCTCCGGGAAACCCGGGGCGGTTCATTCGGCCGGGGAGCCTTGAAGTGACGGTTGACCCGATCGAGCGGGCAGGCTGCGGCCGGGTCGGAGATTGTGGTGCGCACGGTCCTGCCGCGCGCCACCCCCGCCAAGCCCATCTTGCGCATCAGCCGCGCTACCGTGCATCGCGCGACCACGGTCCCCTCCCGGGGCAGTTGCCGCCAGATCTTGCGCACGCCGTAGACGCGGAAATTGGCCTCGAACACGCGCTGGATCTCGATCATCAACGCGGCGTCGCTGCGGGCACGAACCGGGTGCTTGTCGGGATCGGCACGCCGGGCGGCATGCAGGGAGTAGGTCGACGGGGCGATCGGCAGTACCCAGCAGATCGGCTCGACCCCGTAGACCTCCCGGTGCTCGTCGATGAAGCTGATCATGGCCGCGACCGGCGGTCGAGCTCGGCAAAAGCAAAATACGCCGACGCCTTGCGCAGGATCTCGTTGGCTTGGCGCAGCTCACGGTTCTCCCGTTCCAGCGCCTTGATCCGCTCGCGCTCGTCCGTCGTCTGTCCGGGTCGCACGCCTTGATCACGCACGGACTGACGCACCCCGTTCCTCAGCGTCTCGCCCGGGCAGCCGGTCCTGGCGGCAATCGACTGGATTGCCGACCACTGCGACCCGTGCTCGCCCTCATGGTCGCGCACCATCCGCACGGCGCGCTCGCGCACCTCGGGGGAAAACGGGGCTATTCGCTTCGTCATGGCTCCATCCTCTGAGAAGTTGGAGCTCCCGGGAAACCCGGGACGGTTCACCGCGAGCTTGACGACACGTCCAGAATGAAACCAACGATCGGTTTCAACGACTGTTGGTATCATAAGGAGCTGCCGCCGCAGATCACCAAGTTCTGTCCCGTCACCACCCCCGCGTCGGGCGACAGGAAGTAGGCGACCGCCGCCGCGACCTCCTCGGGCCGGATGAAGCGCCCGAGCGGCGGGAGCTTCGGCGTCACCCCGGTGCGGGAGGGATCGGTCAGCATCGGGGTCTCGGTCGCGGCCGGGGCGACGACGTTGACGGTGATGCCGCGGGGCATCAGTTCGGCGGCCCAGGAGCGGGCGAGCCCGATGAGCGCCGCCTTTGAGGCCGCGTAGGCGCCCCGTCCCGCTGCGCCGGTCGCGGTGCGGCTGCCGATCAGGACCACGCGGCCGCCCGCCTCCATGCGCGGGACCAGGAGGTCGGCGAGGCGGGCCGCCGCCTCGACGTGGAGTCGCCACATCGCTGCGGAATCCCCGGCCGCCCCGTCCTCCGGCGCGGTCTCGCCGAGGCGGCCGACCCGCAGCAGCCCGGCGGCGTGGACGAGTGCGTCGACGCGCAGTGCGCCGATCGCCGGCGCGATGGCGTCGAGGTCGGAGAGATCGAGCGGGAGGTGGCGGTAGCGCGGATGCGCCGGTCCGCCCGCTCCCCGGCTCACCCCCGTCACCTGCCAGCCCTGGCCGAGGAGCCGCGCGACGATCGCGGCGCCGATGCCGGAGCTTGCCCCCGTGACGAGGGCGCGCATGCCAGCCGCTTCACTCACCGGCTGCCACCCAGTCCTCGCACACCCGCACGTGCTTGATCGCCTGGCGGTGATAGGTGAAGGCGACGTGGATCGCCCCGTCCGGCGTCTGGGTCACGGAGGGGTAGGACAATTCGCGATTGGAGCGGTCGCGGGAATTGTTGGTCATGCAGTAGCCGTCGCCAACCTCGAGGTTGCGCCGCCGCGGCCAGGTGCGGCCACCATCGGGCGAGATCGCCAGCGTCAGCGGCGCCCGCGGCGTGCCCCAGAACGCCGTGCGCTTGTGCGGATCGAGCGGGGCCGCGGCCGCCTCCGACGCGGGCGCCTCGTCCTCGATCTCGTCGTAGAGCGAGGCCCGGCGCTCGGTCTCGGCTTCCGCGTTGATCGCGTTGTAGACCAGGGCGACGTGGCCGTTGGCGAGCACGGTCGCCTGGATCGACGAGTTGTTGTTGGGCAGTTCCGTCGGCACCGGGGCCGACCAGGTCTCACCGCCATCCAGCGAGCGGCTCTCGTGGATCGCGTCGGCCCACCGGCTGCGGAAGAGTGCCAGCAGCGTGCCGTCGTGGAGCAGCAGCACGTTCATATGCACCGCGCCGGTGCTGTCCGGGACCGGCACCTCGCGCCAGGTCCGGCCGGAATCGGACGAGATCATCACCGCGCTGGTGTCGTCGTCGCCGACCCACTTGGCGCCCGGCACGCTCGGGCAGTGGAAGATCGGCAGGAGCCAGGTGCCGTTGTCGAGCACCACCGGCGGCTGGCGCACGAAGGTGCCGCATCCCTCCCGCTGCGCGAACAGGGTCTCGATCGGGTCCCAGGTCACGCCGTGATCGTGCGAGATCCGACGGCGCACGAAGGCGGTGTCCTGGTTGCCCGAAACCTGCGCGGTCCAGATCAGCCAGAGCTCGCCGGCCGGCGCGTTGAACAGGATCGGGTTCTGCTCCGAGCGGGTGGGATCGTCCGAGAGCTTTTGCGTCTCCGACCAAGTGTCGCTGCCGGCGGGCAGGCGCGACCCGTAGACCGAGATGTCGGCCATGCCCTCCTGCGTGCCGCCGAACCAGACGCAGGCGAGGTCGCCGTTCGGCAGCGGCATGACGTTGGCGGCGTGGTTCTGCACGCACGGGGAGGGGATGAAGGCCTCGCGGCGGAGCGGGTCGTTGGCGACAGGCCGGACCTCGCCGGTGCGGTTCGCCGGCTTGTCGATGGTGTCGAGCATGGGGGTTCTCCGGGGTCAGGCGGTAGTGGCGGGACGGGCGGGCTCGACCTTCGCGGCCTCCTTGTCGCCCCGCCTGGGGCTGTCGCCCCAGCGGAAGACGCGCTCGACCGCCATGACGAGGAGCGGCGCGAGGGCGGCGACGTACATGTTGTCGATGCCGTAGGGGTTGCCGAGCGCGTACCACACCGTGGTGGCGAGCGCCGCGCCGAGCAGGCCCAGCGTCGCGCCGCGGTTCGAGCCGAACCAGGGCAGGTAGAAGCCGACCATCGCGACGATCGAGATCGACAGGCGAAGGGCCCGGGTGAAGAACGACAGCTTCAGGATCTCCGGGATGAAGAACACGAAGACCAGCGGCACCACGGCGATGACGAGCGAGAACACGCGGGTCATGCGCAGCTCCCGGGCCGGGTCCGGCTTCCAGTACGGCACGTAGAAATCGCGCACCACCAGCGACGCGATGGCGAGCGCCACGGTGCTGACGCTGACGAAGATCGAGGCCACGAGCGAGGTGGTGACGACGCCGGCAAGCAGCGGGTGCATGGTCTTGAGGAAGATCGGCAGCGCGTAGAGGCTATTCATGCTCGGATAGAGCGTCTTCGCCGCGAGCCCGATCAGCGCCAGCACGAGGCCGAGCGGCAGGCAGAACGCCGCCGCGTAGAGAGCCGAGGCCCGGGCCGCGGACGCACTCTTCGTCGAGGAGATCGCCTGGACGATGAACTGGGTCGAGAAGATCGCCCCCACGGTGCCGAAGGTCCAGGCGAAGATGGTCGCCGCGCCGATCTTGCCGTCCCAGGTGAAGTATTCGGGCGGCAATGCCGCCTGCATCGGCGCGATGCCCCCGGTGGCCGAGAGCGCGACCCACAGGATGATGCCGATGCCCGCGACCTTGATCGCGCTGTGCAGGATCGTCACCCAGGCGACGCCCTTCAGCCCGCCGAACACGTAGTAGAACGTGCTCACCGCCGCGATGATGCACATCGCGGTCGGAATGTTGACGCGCAACGCCGTCGAGATCGCCGCCGCGCCGCTGATGTAGTTGCCGACGTTCACCAGCAGCAGGGCGTAGATCATGATTACCGAGACGGTCATCATGGTCGACTTGCCGTATTTCTGCGCGATCGCGGCTGAGATCGTGTACTCGCCCGAATCGTAGATGCGGCGGACGATCAGCAGTCCGAACAGCAGGAAGCCGATCGATGCGCCGAGCACCGACCAGGCGGCGGCGATGCCGGAACTGAACGCCTCCTGGGCGGTGCCGACCGTCGACTTGGCGCCGACGAATTCCGACATCAGCAGCACGCCGACGACGAGCGCCGGCATCGAGCGCGACGCGGTCATGAACTGGGCGTTGGTGCGGCTGCGCAGGCGCAAGGTCAGCCAGCCGGTGAACAGGATGTAGGCGCCGACCATGACCGCGATGGTCAGGCTCTCGCCCTCGGTGAATTCGTGCATGGGCGTGTCCTCGGGGTGGTGTTTTTTCCGTTTCGGAAAAACGATGGTGTTCTTCTTGGCCGGGCGATCGGTCAGGCGATCAGCCTCTTCGTCGACATCTCTCAGGGTCATCCCGGGGCCGAGAAAGCGGAGCCCGGAATGACGCGGAGGACTGGACGACCTTGATCCGGAAATCGGCATCGGGCCGGCGTCGTCGCGCGCCGTTCCCCGGCCGATGTCAGGACGCCCGGGGCAGTGCTTCGTCCGCGCCCAGCAAAGCCGCCCGCTCGGCCTCGGTCAGGGCCATGAGCGGCGGCCGCAGGCGGTGCCAGTTCGCGTCTCCGGTCCGTGCCGCCGTCAGCGCCTTGAGCGAGGCCATCTGGGCAAAGCGCGAGGCGCGCTCGCGGGTCGCCACCACCCGGCTTTGCGCCGCCGCGACCGCGTCGGCCTTGCCCAAGTCGGCGTGGTGGTCGAAGACGAAGCGCAGGTCGCGGGCGCAGAGGTTGGTGGTGGCGGTGATCGCCCCGGCGCCACCCTTCTCGAGGAGCGGCAGCATCAGCGGGTCGGCGCCGGCGAGCACAGCGAAGCCTGGAAAGCGCTCGACGAGGGCCGTCATGTGGGCGAGGTCGCCCGACGAATCCTTGATGCCGGTGACGAGGCCGGGGAAGCGCTCGCGCAGGGCCGCGATGACCCCGTGCGGGATCGGCACGCCGGACATCTGCGGGATGTGGTAGAGCACGACCCGCAGGCGGTCGTCGCCGACCCCCTCGATGATCCGCGAATAGGCGGCGACCAGGCCGTCCTCCGAGACGCCCTTGTAGTAGAAGGGCGGCGGCAGCACGACCGTGGTGACGCCGACCGAGAGGGCGTGGCGGGTGAGCGCCACGGTCTCGGGGATCGCCGCGACGCCGGTGCCGGGCATCAACCGGGAGGGGGCGACGCCGCCGGCGAGCGCCGCTTCGAGCAGGCGCATCCGCTCGTCAGCGGAGAAGGAATTCGCCTCGCCGGTGGTGCCGAGAAGCGCCACGCCGGTGCAGCCCTCCTCGATCAGGTAGCGGCAATGGGCGGAGAAGGCGGCGTAGTTCGGGTTCAGGTCCCGGTCGAGGGGCGTGAGGGCGGCGCAGAACACGCCGCGCGGGAAGACAGGATCGGTCATGGCGGGCGTTCCTCAGCCGGCGGCGTGGTAGAGGGCGAGGATCTGCTGTTCGCTGATCTCGCGCGGGTTGTTGTCAAGGAGCCGGCGGATGGCGTGGGCCTCGGCCGCCATGGCGGGCAGGTCGCCGGCCGGCACGCCGTGGGTCGAGAGGCGCATGGCGATGCCGAGATCGGCGCACCAGCGCGTCGTCGCCGCGACCACCGAGGCCTCGTCGTCAGCCTCGGGCAGCCCGAGGGACGCCATGACCTGGCGAGTCTTCTCCGGCACCGCCGGCGCGTTGAAGGCGAGCGTGTGCGGGAAGATCACCGCGCAGGCGAGCCCGTGCGGGATGTGGTGGCGGGTGCCGAGGGGATAGGCGACGGCGTGGCCGGCCGTGGTGTTGACCGGGCCGAGGCAGAAGCCGCCGTAGAGCGAGGCCAGCGCCAGCCCGGCCCGGGCCTCGCGGTCGGCGCCGTCGCGCACCGCGCGGGCTAAGAAGCGGCCGACGAGGCGGATGCCCTCCAGCGCGTAGAGGTCGATCAGCGGGTGGGCCTTCTTGCTGGTGAAGGCCTCGACGCAATGCGCCATGGCGTCGACGCCGGTCGCCGCGGTGACGGCGGGCGGGACCGTCATGGTGAGGTCGGGGTCGATCACCGCGGCGTCGGCCAGCATGTGGCGGCTCTGCACCGCGAGCTTGTTCTGCGTCGCCGGATCGGTGACCAGCGCCCGGGTGCCGCCCTCGCTGCCGGTGCCGGCGGTAGTCGGGACCTGGATCAGGCCGATGCGGCGGCCGCGCACCTTCTCGGGACCGACGACCTCGTGCAGGGTCTGCCCGCTGCCCGGCAGCACCGCCACGAGCTTCGCCAGGTCCATGGCACTGCCGCCGCCGAAGCCGACGACGAGATCCGGGTTGATCTCCTCGGCGAGCGCCAGGGCCCGGTCGAGATTCGGGATGTCGGGCTCCGGCTTCACCTCGCCGAACACCCGCACCTCGCCGGGCAGGTCGAGGCAGGCGACCCGGGCGGCGTTGAAGGCGTCGGCGACGACCAGGATGGTGCGGGCGCCCATCGCCCGGGCGCGGCGGCCGACCTCCGCGACGGTGCCGGAGCCGAAGGCGATGTCGGGGCGGACGATCTCGATGGGGGTCGCAAAGGGGTTCATGCGGCGCTCCTCTGGGTGATCGCGCCGTTGGCGGCGAGCCGCTCGGCGTATTCGATGGCCTCGATCAGGCTGCGCTCGTTGGCGATGCCGCGGCCGGCGATGTCGAAGGCGGTGCCGTGATCGACCGAGGTGCGGATGATCGGCAGGCCGAGCGTGATGTTGACGCCCGACAGGTCGACCCAGCGGCCGGTCGCGGGGTCGACCTCGAAGCCGAGCAGCTTGACCGGGATGTGCCCCTGGTCGTGGTACATCGCGACGACCGCGTCGTACTGGCCGGCCCGGAGCTTGACGAAGACCGTGTCGCCCGGGACCGGGCCGACGATGTCGAGGCCGTCCGCCACCTTCCCGGCGATCACCGGCGCGCTGACGTCGATGTCCTCGCGGCCGAACAATCCGCCTTCGCCGGCATGGGGGTTGAGCGCCGCGATGGCGATGCGGGGCTTGTCGAGGCCGATGCCCTTCAGCGCCGCGTGGGTGAGGTCGATGACGAGGCGCAGGCGCTCGGGGGTGAGGCGCTTGGGCACGTCCTGGAGCGCGACGTGGGTGGTGACGTGGCTCACCCGCATGTTGCCGTGGGCGAGCATCATCACCGAGCCGCGCACGCCGATGAGGTCGGCCAGCATCTCGGTATGGCCGGCATAATGGTAGCCGGCGAGGTTCAGCGCCTCCTTGTTCAGCGGCGCCGTCACGATGCCGCCGATCGTGCCGTCGAGCGCGAGCCCGACCGCCCGCTCGATCGCCTTGAAGGCGAAGCGGCCGCCATCGGCACTGAGCTTGCCCGGCTCGATCGGCGCGCCCTCTTCATCGGCCTGGAGGCAGCACAGCGCCGGCCACTCGCCGGTGCCCGACACCTCGGGAATCGCGATGCCGAGGCCGAGCGCGCTTTCCGCCCGCTTCAGCGCCGGGTTGCTGCCGACGACGACGAGCTTCAGGTCGCCGGAGGCGAGACGGTCGCGCAGCTTGTGCGCGGCCTTGACGATGATCTCGGGGCCGATCCCGGCGGGATCGCCCATGGTGATGGCGAGGTGGCGGGTCACGCGCAGGTCCTTTCGTGAATGAGGCCGTTCTCGCGCAGGAGGTCGCGCCAGACGGCGGGCGAGCCGAACGCCCCGGATTTCGAGATGACGGCGGTGCCGTCCCACAGGCCGCCGCGCATGCGCGAGCGCGGCAGGCCCGGGACGACCTGCCCGGTGACGACCAGGGATTCGGCCCCGAGCGCGAGGCACAGGGCCTTCAGGGTCTCCCCCCCGGCGACGATCAGCGTCCCGGGCGGCGGCAGGGTGTGGGCGAGGCGCCCGAAGGCGGCGGCGATGCGGGACGCCGCCTCGTCCCGGGCGGTGCCGGGGGCGAGCGCGAGGCTGACGAGGGCGACACCGTCGGCCGCCAGCCGGTCGGCGACCCGCAGGGCGGATTCGCCTTCGGCCAGCACCAGCCGGTGCTCCGGGCAGGCGGCGAGCTGGCTCTCGGTCTCCGGCCGGTCCGAGCCGAACAGGCCGAGGATCGGGCCGCGCAGGCGCCCGTCGCCGGGGGCCGGCGCGTGGCGGGCCAGCGCCCCGGCGAGGCCGCCGCTGCCGCACCACAGGACCGGCGCGTTCCGGCCGAGCGCGGCGATCCGGTCGAGGTCGTCGTCGTCCGCCGCGTCGTAGACGGCGACGCCGTCGATCAGCCCCTCCGAGACGTCCGCGCGGCGGGCCGGCACGCCGGCCGCGCGCAGGATCTCGGCGATGTTGCCCGAGACCGCCTCCCAGCCGTCACCCCTGCGGGCGAGTTGCCGGCCGTCCCGGGTGCGGCGGCCCTGGTAGGGGAAGGCGGGCGCCACCACCCCATGACGCCATCCGCCGAGACAGGCAGCGAGCTCCGCCGCCCAGGGCCCGCGCAGCAGGCTGTCGAGCTTCTTGAAGGCGAGATCGGCGCCCGCGAGCATCGGGGCCGCCCTGGCGGCGATCCGGACCGCCGCGGCCGCGTCGTGCTCGCGGGTCCCGGTATCGAGGGCGAGGCTGCCGCTCGCGGGAAGCGCGGCGCCGACCCACGCGGCTTCCACCGGCCCGACGAGCCCGGTGAAGCCGGCCGCCGTGTCGAGGGTGCCGGTGAGGTCGTCGGCGAGGAGGCGCAGGGTCGGCATCGGTCTCACGCCCGTCAGGTCGCCAGGGCCGGGGCGGGCGCGCCGCCCTCGTCGTCGTCGCCCTTGGCCTTGAGCGGAGCGATCTCGCCGACGTTGAACAGGTAGGAGGCGGCCCCCACGAGGCCGAGGCAGCCCGCCACCGCGAGCGGGATCACGAACGAGCCCTTGGTGATGCTGACCATCACGCCGGTGAAGGTGGTGAGGGCGATGCCGGCGATGCGCCGCATCCGATCGAGGCGGACGATGACGCTCGGCCGGCCGCCGGACGGGATGGCGGCGCCGCACAGGCCCGTATTGCCGCCCTGGGGCAAGATCGCCACGCCGGCCGCGACTAACAACCTGACAACCTCGGCGACCTCCTGGGTCGAGCCGGGCCGAACCACCGCCAGGGCGTCGCCGCGATAGCGGCCGCGCCAATCGACGGTGTAAGGCTCCTGGTCGTCAACCGGCAGGATGACGTTCGTCCGCCCGACCAGGGCGATGAGCCTGTCCGTCACTCCGCCGGGGTTCTGCATGCCCGTTCCTCCCCTTCGGTGCCCGTACAAGGGCCGAATTTGTTGTAAACTTGTAATTCGGTACGGGAGAAGGACTGGGGTTGTCAAGCGAGGAGACGGGGCGCCGTAGGGCCGCCTGACAACATTTTACAAGCTTGCGCCCGGGACCGGGATCGCGACATACTTGTTGCGAGGTGGCCGGCGATCCGGCCGCCCGGGAAGTCCAGGGGATTCCATGCAATCGGCAGTTCAGGATGTCGTCGAGTCCGAGCCGGACGGGCCCGCGCGACCCTCGGGTCTCGCCGACGGCGTCTACCACGGCCTGCTCGCCGAGATCGCCGGCGGCCTCTATGCCGAGAACCAGAAGCTGCCGAGCGAGAACGACCTTGCCACACGCTATAAGGTCTCGCGCCCGGTGGTCCGGGCGGCGCTCGATCGGCTGCGGCGTGAGAACGTCATCGTGTCGCGCCAGGGCGCCGGCAGCTTCGTGCGTCAGCAGGCGCGAGCCCCGGCCCTCGGCTACGCGCCCGTGGAGAGCATCGCGGACATCCAGCGCTGCTACGAGTTCCGCCTCACCATCGAGCCGGAGGCCGCCCGCTACGCCGCGCTTCGGCGCAATGCCGCGGCGCTCGACCGCATCGGTGCCGCCCTGGACCTGATGACGACCGCGACGCGCCAGCAGCAGCACCGCGACGACGCCGACTTCGCCTTCCACCTCGCCATCGCGGAGGCTTCGAACAACCACTATTACGGCGCCTCGCTCCAGGCGCTGCAATCGCACATCGCCGTCGGCATGAAGATCCATGGCCTGGCGCTGCTCGGGCCCAATTCCGGCCTGCAAGGCGTGCTCGACGAGCACCGCGCCATCTTCGCGTCGATCCGCGACGGCGACGCCGAGGCCGCTCGCGACCGGATGCACCGCCATATCTGCTCGTCGCGCGACCGCCTGTTCGAGGGGCGGCTGCTGGACCTGTCGCTGTAGAGGCGTGGTGAGCGACGCACCCCGCGAGGTTGACCATCAGGAACGTGTGTTGGGTGGCCAAACGTCGTTGGGATGCGGCGCGTTGGGCGATTGAAGCCTATGCATGGCAGTTCGCGGGCGGTGCCACCGTGCCGCCCGGAGGGCCCGCAGATGCTCGCCATCCGTCCCCAAGGCCCGCACAACCTCAGCCGTGCGCGCCGAGATCGCCCGCTCGCACGAGCGCTCCGGCGTGCTGGCTAAGCGCTACGGTGTCTCCACCGAGACCATCCGCAAAGGGCGCAAGCGCGGTCGATGCGCTGTCGATTGTAGTATCCCTCGATGTAGGCGTACGTCCTTTGGGCATCTCCGCGAAGATGCCGTTCGCGTTTTTGCACGTCGCGCTCCATGCCCGTCCGGTCGAGCTCACGGCGCCGGCGGGCGATCTCGGCCGCCTGGTCGGACGGCGAGGCGACCGGGCTCGCAGGAGCGGAGCCCGGCAAGCCTGCGGGTCGCGTTGGCGGGGAGCCCTCCATCGGCACGGTTCGCTACTGGCGCAGCATGGAGGGCTGGATGCCGAGTTCGGCGGCGACCGGCCGCTGCTCTCAAGCAGGGCCACCGCCTCGCGTTTGAACTCGGGGGTGAACCCGCGTCGTGTCCTTGCCATCGAACACCTTCCCGGCCCGAGCCGAGTGTATCAGAGGTGCCCTCGAAACCGAGGGAGGACCACTGTTCGACTCCCGGATCATCGGACGTTCCGATCCACGGTGAGCCGATAGCGGAACGTGTCGCCTCGATAGACGAGGTACTCGAAGTCGATCGGCGTGCCCTCTGCGTCGTGGGTAAGGCGCTCGATGCGTAGCACCGGCGCATTGAGGGCGATGCCGAGGAGGGGGGCGACCTCGCCCGAGGCGAGAGCCGCCTCCACCGTGAGATCGGCGCGTCCGAGACGGCGGCCCAGGTCGTTCTCCAGGATGGTGAAGATGTCCCGGCGCGCCAGATCCGCGCTCGCGAGGCGTGCGCCGATCAAGGGGGGCAGGTACGTCACCTCGTAGGAGATCGGTGCGCGGTCGAGGTGGCGGACGCGGCGGATCTCGGTGACCGCGGCGCCCCGCTTCAGCCGCAGCCGCTCCGCGACCTCGCGGGAGGCAGGAATCTCTCCGAAGCCGACGACGTCGTTCCAGACCTCGTGGCCCGCTGCGCCCATGGCCTCGGCGAAGCCCTCCAGCCGCGACAGAGTCTGCGCGGCCTTCGGCAAGGACACGAAAGAGCCCTTGCCTTGAAGGGCGAAGATCATCCCGTCGGCGGCGAGCGCGCCGAGCGCCTGGCGCACGGTGATGCGGCTCACCCCGAAGCGCCGCATCAGTTCGGCCTCGGACGGAAGCCGGTCGTGAGGCTTGAGGAGACCCGAAGCGATCTCCCGCATCAGGGTCTCGCGGATCGCGGCGTGCAGCGCCATCGGTGCGCGGGTGGGCACACTGCCAGCAGCTTCATCACACTGCTCTGTATTTGAACTTGTCATGTCATGTTATACCTGGCTATTCCCGATCTAGCGTGAGCAATGCGGCGTGGCAACGGCCCGTCGCCCAAATGGCGGAAGCGCGAGCATGACTGTCAGCTCAAGAGATGCGTCGGTGCCAGAGGCCAACAAGGCCGCTCGTTCTTCCTTGCCTGCGCTCGCGGCGCCGGCGTGGCTCGGTCCGGGTTTGCGGGCCGGGCTCGCGATCCTCGGCTTCGCCGGCCTCTGGACGCTGGTGACGGTCTCCGGCCTCGTCAACCGCGAGCTGTTTCCCTCGCCGGCGATGGTCTGGGCGGCCGCCGTCGAGCTGGGGGAGGAGGGGGCACTCGGCTCCGATCTCGCCGCCTCCCTCGGCCGGGCGGCGATCGGGTTCGCTCTCGGCTCGGCCGCGGGCGTCATGGTCGGCCTCCTCACCGCCCGCACGCGGTTGTTCTCCGCGGCGCTGACGCCGCTCCTCACTCTGCTGCGGCCGATCCCGGCGATCGCGCTGGTGCCGCTCGCCATCGTCTGGTTCGGCGTCGGCGAGGGCTCGAAATACTTCGTCATCGCCTACACGGTGTTCCTGGCGGTCTGGCTCAACACCCATCACGGCGCGGCCGGCATCGCCGGCACCTACATCCGCGCCTCGCGCTCGCTCGGCGCCGGCACGCGGCGCGAGTTCTTCGAGGTGGTGCTGCCGGCCGCCGCCCCGCACATCGTGGCGGGCCTGCGCATGGGCGCGGCGCTCGCCTTCCTCAGCCTGGTCGCCGCCGAGCTGTCGGGCGCGTCGAGCGGCATCGGCTACCGCATCCAGGAGTCGCGCCAGTTCTTCCGCACGGACCGCCTGTTCGTGGGCCTGATCGAACTCGGCGCCCTGGGGGCGCTCCTCGACGTCCTGTTCGTGGCGGTGTCCCGCCGCGTGATCCACTGGGAGCACTGACGATGGCTGCCTCCCCCGCTCCCGTTCCGAGCGGCCGCGTCCGCGTCGACGGCGTCGCGATCCGCTTTCCGAGCAGCGGCGGCCGCCAGGTCGACGCGCTCGCGCCCACCGGCCTCGTGCTGGAGCCCGGCTCGTTCACGGCGCTGATCGGCCCGTCCGGCTGCGGCAAGTCCACCTTGCTGAATGCGGTCGCCGGCTTCGTGCCGGTCTCCTCCGGCCGCATCGACGTCGACGGCAAGGCGGTCTCGGGGCCCGACCCGGAGGTCGGGGTCGTGTTCCAGCAATATGCGCTGTTTCCCTGGCTCACCGCCGCCCAGAACGTCGGCTTCGCGCTCAAGCGCTTCGGCCTGGCCAATGCGGAGCGGCGCAGTCGGGCGCTGGCCCACCTCGCCGAGGTCGGGCTCGAGGGCCGCGGCGACCTGTATCCCGGCCAGCTCTCGGGCGGCATGAAGCAGCGCGTGGCGCTCGCCCGGACCCTGGCCTCGCGGCCCAAGGTGCTGCTGATGGACGAGCCCTTCGGGGCCCTCGACGCCCAGACCCGCGTCTCGATGCACGAGCTCCTGCTCGGCGTCTGGGAGGCGCACCGCACGACCGTGCTGTTCGTCACGCACGACGTCGACGAGGCCCTGGTGCTCTCCGACCGCATCCACGTGATGTCGGCCGGCCCCGGCCGCATCGTCGAGACCCTCGACATCGAAAGCCCGCGCCCGCGCCGGGTCGACGACGTCGACGCGACCTACCTCGAGAACCGCAACCGCATCATGCGCCGCCTGCGCCACGCGCGCTGACCGCCCGCTCCCGATCCCAGAGCCGAGAGACGTTCCGATGCTCCACACACTGCGCGTGCTCCTGCTGGGGCTCCCGCTCGTCCTCGCCGCCCCCGCCTTCGCCCAGAAGGTCGTCACCGTCGGCTGGGGCTCCTACGCCATGGACGCGCCGCAATTCCTGGTCGCGTCGGAGAAGGGGTACTTCAAGGAGGCTGGGATCGAGCCGAAGTTCATCCCGTTTCAATCAGGCCGCGAGGGCTTCGAGGCGCTGATCGGCGGCCAGCTCGACGTCAACGTCATGGCGGAGTTTCCTGCCGTCGTCGGCACGATGCGCAAGCAGCCCTTCTCGGTTCTGGCCGTGCTCTCGCGCTACGCGGCGAACCGGTTGATCACCACGCCTGCCAGCGGCGCGAGCGACCTTGCCGGCCTGTCGGGCAAGACGATCGGCCTGCCCCTCGGCACCAACGTCCAGTTCATGGTCGACGAGGACCTGAAACGCGCCGGCGTCAAGGCACAGATCGTCAACCTGACCCCGCCCGACCTGCCACCGGCGCTCCTGCGCGGCGACGTCGACGCGATCGCGACCTTCCCGAATGCGTTCGGAGGCGCGCGGCGCATCCTCGGCGAGCGCTACCGTGAGCTGCCGGTCTCCCCCTATGCGACGACCTTCGTGGTCGCGGCCTCGCGCGAGTTCCTGGCCAAGGACGCGGCCGTGGCGACCAAGCTCCTCGGGGCCCTGACCCGCGCCGACGCCTTCATGAGCAGCGACCCGGCAGGGGCGCAGGACATCGTTGCCAAGACCGCCGGCAAGACGCTGACCCTCGAAGCGATCCGGGCCGGATGGGGCCATTACCACTATGATGTCGCCCTCGACGGCGGCCTGCTCGACCTCATGGCCCGCGAGGGCGCATGGATCCGGGAGCGGGGCATCGTGAGAGATGCGGACCCGAGTGCCGCCTTGTTCCGGTCGAGCGTGGCCGATGCCCCGCTCAAGGGCGTTGCGCCCGCGAAGGTGACCCTGCCGTGACCGGCCTCGCTGCCGACCGCGGGCCGCACCCCATGACGCAAGGCGGCTCCTTTCAGCCGGACGCCTTCGCGGGTCCCGGTTTCGTCCTCGAACCCGAGCAGATCCTGCTGCCGGAGGGGCCGGCGCGGGATCGTGCCATCGTGGTGGAGGCGGGACGGATCGCCGATCTCGGGCCGGCGGCAGCGGTGGCGGGGCGGCGCCCCGATCTCCCGCGGATCGCGCTGCCGAATCGACTGGTGATGCCGGGCCTGATCGACATCCACCACCACCTCACCCAGAGTTTCGGCAAGGCGCTGGCCTTCGGCGAACCCTCGGAGATCTTTCGGCGAATCTGGGTGCCGCTCGAGAGCAGCCTCGACGACGAGATTGTTCATGCCTCGGCGAAGCTCGCGGCGCTCGAGGCCTTGCGGGGCGGCTTCACCACCGTCGTCGATGCCGGCACCCGGGCCGCGGGTGACGTCGGAGCCATCGCGCGCGCCACCGAGGCGGCGGGCTTGCGCTGCGTGCTGGGCTTCATCTGCAACGACCTCGGCGGCGGCAAGGCCGGCGATCCGGACGCGATCCTCGCTGCCGCCGACGCTCACCTGGCCCGCTTCCCATCCGGCGGCCTGGTCCACCCCTCGCTGGCGGTCTCGATCCCCGAGGTCGCGAGCGACCGCATGCTCGCCGCCGTGGCGGCACGCTGCCGCGAGGCCGGTGCGATCTTCCAGACCCACGCCAACGAGCATCTCGTCGCCGTCGAGCGGTCGCTCGTCGCCCGCGGCGAGCGGCCGATCGAGCACCTGGCCTCCGTCGGCGCGCTCGGGCCGGCGACGCTGCTCGCCCATGCCACGCTGGTCACGCCCTCGGAACTCGCCCGCATCGCCGACAGCGGCGCGGCCGTAGCCTACAACCCCGTCGCCACGGTCTGGAAGGGCAACGCCGCGGCGCCGGCGCTCGACATGATCGCCCGCGGCATCCCGGTCGGACTCGGCACCGATGGCACCCGCAGCGACGGCTTCCGCCTTCTCGACGCGGCCGAGACCGTCCAGCGCCTCGCCTTCGGGCTGGCCACCGGCGATTCCTCCTGCGGCGGCGGCTGGACCTGGCTCGAGGCCGGCACCTCCGGTGGTGCCCGGGCGGCCGGGCTCGGGGGCGTCACGGGGACGATCGCCCCCGGGCTCGCGGCGGACCTTCTCGTCGTCGACCTCGCGGTCCCGGAGATGCGCCCATCCTGGGACCTGCCCTGGGAACTGATTCGGCTGGGCAACCGCGACCAGATCGAGGCGGTGCTCGTCGCCGGCCGTCTCAGGCTCTGGCGCGGCTGGCCCGTCGATTGGGACGCCCGCAGGCTGATGGCGCAGGTCGCGGCGCGGGCCGAGGCCGCCGTCGCCGCAGCGCCGATCCAGCGGGTCCACCCGGTCTCGACCCGCCACCGCGTCGGGCGCGCAGGACCGCGCCGTCCATGACGCCCACCGTCTTCGCCGCGCTCGCGGCCGCGGTTGCGGTCGGCGGCTTCGTCCAGGGCGCGATCGGCTTCGGCTTCGCGCTGATCGTCGCCCCGGTCGCGATCGCGCTCGCCCCGGACCTGATCCCGACGACCGTGCTGCTGCTGATGATCCCGCTGAGCCTCTACGTCATCATGAGAGAGCGCGGCGCCATCGACCTCGCGGGAGCAGGCTGGGTGACGCTCGGCCGCGTCGTCGGCACAGGCATGGGCTTGGCGGTTCTGGTCCTGCTGTCGCCGGAACGCCTGCGGGTGCTGGTCGGGCTCTCGACCCTCGCGGCGGCGCTGGTGTCCCTGCTCGCGCCGCCCTTCCTGCCCGGCTGGCGCGCCTGCACGGCCGCGGGCGCCGTGACCGGCGTGACCGAGACGGCGACGGGCATCGGCGGTCCCCCGCTCGCCCTCGTCTTCCAGCACGCCTCCGGCCCCGTCCTTCGCACCACCGTCGCGCTGTGCTTCCTCCTCGGCCAAACCCTGTCGATCGCCACCCTGGCCCTCGTCGGCCGGATCACGGCGGCACAGCTCTTGGGCGCCGTGCTGCTCGCGCTGCCCTTGTCGGGCGGCGCCTATCTGAGCCGCTTCGCCCATGGTGCGCTCGACGCGCGGACGCTGCGGCGCGCGGTGCTCGGCTTCGCGATCGTGTCGGGCCTCTGGCTCGTGCTGTGAACGTCGGGTGCGATCCAGCCTAGTCCCAATCCGAGGCCCCAGCTGCGACTAGATCCGCCCCTGGCGTCGCAGTTGCTATCCGCTTTCCGCGGGGTGCCGAACGAACTCGGCGGCTGCGAGCAGACGCCGTCCAAGCATCCGCGTGCCGGTGTAGATCCCATCCGCCTGACGCCCAGCCCGCATCAGCGGCGCGGTCGAGAAGCCAGCCCGCCGCGTACGTGCCGTGGACGTCGGCCGCCGTCACCACTCCGGCCAGAGTAAAGCCGCGCGAGCACGTGAGCACGTCGCGTTCGTGCGTAGCACCGAATGCATGGGAAGGCTCGGAGGCGTGGCGCAGGCCCCTCACCGGATGCCGGCGCGCATGAAGCTTTGCATGAACTGCCGCTGGAACAGCAGGAAACCGATCAGCAGCGGCGCCGCGCTCATCAGCGTGGCGGCCGAAATCACCGCCCAGTCGACGCCCTGGTCGCCGCCGGCGAAGACTTGGAGTCCGACCGTCAGGGGGCGCGCCTCGACCGAGTTCGTGACGATCAACGGCCAGAGGAAGTTGTTCCAATGGTAGCTGACCGAGACGAGGCCATAGGCGATGTAGACCGGCCGG
This sequence comes from Methylobacterium sp. DB0501, assembly GCF_011043735.1. Taxonomy (GTDB): domain Bacteria; phylum Pseudomonadota; class Alphaproteobacteria; order Rhizobiales; family Beijerinckiaceae; genus Methylobacterium; species Methylobacterium alsaeris. The sequence continues at coordinate 18,816 of NZ_JAAKGV010000027.1, forward strand.
GCGAGGGGGACGTAGACCCGCAGCAGGATCTGGAGTGCACCGGCGCCTTCGACCCGGGCCGCGTCGTCGAGCTCGCGCGGCACGGTCTTGAAGGTCTGACGGAGGAGGAAGATGCCGAAGGCCGAGGCGATGTAGGGCAGCGCGATGCCGGGGATCGTGTCGACGAGGTTGAGCCGGGTCATGGTACGGTAATTCTCGACCACCAGCACATCCGGCATGATCATCAGCTGCACCAGCACGAGCGCGAAGGCGATGCCGCGTCCGGGAAAGTCGAACCGCGCGAAGGCGTAGGCCCCGAGCGTGCCGAGCACGACCTGGCAGGCGAAGATCAGCGTCACCAGCACGAAGGTGTTGAGGAAGTAGCGCGCGAAGGGCGCCGCGTCCCAGGCCCGGTAGAAGTTCTCCAGGGTCAGGGGGGCGTCGAGGCGCAGGCGGGTCGTGGCGTCCGGCGCGTGGAAGGCGGCCCAGGCGGCGAAGAGCAGCGGCGCGATCCAGATGAGCGCGAGCAGGCCGGCGCCGGCGCCCTCGATCAGGCGCCAGATCCCGCGCGGGGCGTAGGGGTCGCTGCGCGCGGGCGCCTTGCTGCGGGCTGCTGGCGGAGCCGCGACGGACGGCGCCAGGGGCGCGAGCGTGAGGTCGGCCGGGCTGCTCATTGGTAATGAACCTTGCGCTCAAGCCAGCCGTACTGGACCAGGGCCACGACCGCGAGGAGCGCGATCAGGACGAGGGTCAGTGCGGCGGCGTAGGACGTGTCCCAGAACGTGAAGCCGACCTGGTAGATGTGGAAGAGCAACAGCGAGGTCGCGTTGTCCGGCCCGCCCCGGGTCATCACGATGATCAGGTCGGCGGTCCGGAAGGCGTTGATGACGGCGTTGATCAGGACGAACAGCGTCGTCGGCATCAGGAGCGGGAGCTGTACCCGGCGACAATAGGTCCAGCGCGAGGCGCCCTCGAGGGCGGCCGCCTCGGCCAGGACCGGCGGGATCGCCTGGAGCGCCGCGAGATAGAAGATCATGAAGAAGCCGGCCTCCTTCCACACCGCCACCAGCGTCACCGCCGCCAGCGCCGTGTCGGCGGAGCCGAGCCAGTTGTGCGAGGGAAAGCCCAGGGCGCCGGTGATCTGCTCCAGCAATCCGTATTGCGGCGTGTAGAAGAACAGCCAGATGTTGCCCGCCGCGATCATCGGCAGGATCGTCGGGGTGAAATAGGCCATGCGGGCGAAGGTGCGCCCGGGGATGCGGTCGTTGACCCAGACCGCCATCAGGAGGGCGAGCCCGATCGACAGCGGGATCGTGGCGGCGGCGAACCACAGGTTGTTGGTGAGCGACTGCCAGAAGACCGGGTCGGCCCACATCTGCTCGAAATTGGCGGCGCCGACGAAGTGCGAGGGCCGGCGCGGCCGCGCCGTCGAGGTGACGCTCTCGAACAGGCTCGCCAGGGCCGGCCAATGGGTGAAGGCGACGAGCAGGAGCATCGCCGGCATGAGCAGCAGCCAGCCCTGAAGGGCGGCGGAGACGCGGCGGGTCATCGATCGGTCCGGGAGGAAGGGGAGGGGCCCGGACGGCGCGTGGCCATCCGGGCCCGAAGGGGTCAGCGGTAGGACTTCAGGATGCGCTCGGCATCGGCCTGCGCGTCCTTGAGCGCCTTCTCGGGCGTCTTCGAGCCGAGGAGCGCCGCCTGGATGCTGTCGTTGAGCGCCTTCGTCACGCGCTGGTTCTCGTGCGTCGACAGCTCGGCCACCGCGTAGGCGAGCTGGTCGCGGGCGACCGCCGCCGGCGGGAAGCCAGCCAGGTAGTCCTTCATCAGCCTGGTGTCGTAGGCCGCGTGGCTGACGCCGACATAGCCGGTGTCGATGCTCCACTGCGCCGCCCGCTCGGGCTGCGTCATCCACTTGGCGAAGCGGAAGGCCGCCTCCTGCTGGGCCGGCGTGGCCTTCTTCGAGATGGTGAAGTTGCCCCCGCCGGTCGGGCTGCCGCGGCGCTTCTGCGCCGGCAGCATCGCGACCCCGAACTCGAACTTGGCGTTGTTGCGCACGTTCGTCAGGTTGCCAGTGGTGGTCCACATCATCGCGGTCTTGCGCTCGAAGAAGTCCTTCGGCGTGGTGGCCCACTCGACGACGCCCGGCGCGAGGACCTTCCGCTTCTGCGCGAGATCGACCCAGTATTGCAGGCCCTCGACGACGCCCGGCTTGTCGAAATAGGTGCGGTCGCCGTCCTGGCTCGCCAGCACGTCGCCAGCCTCGATCGCCAGCGCCTGGAGCATCCAGTAGGGGAAGCCCGAGGAGGGGATCTGCGTGCCCCATTGCGTGGTGTTGCCGGCGCCGTCGCGCTTGGTGAGCTTCTCCGCGAAGGCGGTGTGCTCGGCCCAGGTCGCGGGCGCCGTCTCGGGGTCGAGGCCGGCCTCGCGGAACAGGTCCTTGTTCCAGTACAGCACGATGGTCGAGCGCTGGAACGGGATGCCCCAGGTCTGGCCGCCGATCTGCCCGTTCAGCAAGAAGGCCGGGAAGAAGTCCTTCAGCCAGGCCTTGTCCTCCGCCGACTTGACAAACCCGTCGACCGGGACGATCGCCTCCTCGTCGATCAGCGTGAAGGTATCGGTGGAGAGCAGCACGGACAGCGTCGGCGGCGTACCGCTCTTATGCGCGGTCAGCACCTTGACCAGCGTGTCCTGGTAGGTCCCGGCATAGACCGGGGTGACCTTGACGTCCGGGTTCTCCTTGGAGAAGGCGGCGGCGTAGCCGTCGATCACCTTGGTGATCGGGCCGCCGACCGCCACCGGATAGAAGAAGCTGACCTCGGTCGGCCCGCCCTGGGCCAGGGCCGGCCGGGCGAGGCCGGTCGTCGCCAGGCCTGCGCCAGCCACCAAGGCCGCGCCGCCCGCCAGGAATTGTCGCCTGTCCATCGTGCTCTCCAAGCTCGGATCGTCGTTCGGGCGCGGGGCCGCCCGTTTTGTCCGTCGCGGTCCGCGACCGGATTTCAGGCCGCGCGCGTCTCGCTTGCCCGGTCGAACCAGTGGGCGTCGCCCGGCGACCAGGCGAGGCGGACCGTGTCGCCGGCCGCCACTCCGGCGCATCCTGAGGCGCGCGCGACGAAGGAGGCACCGCCGAGCCGGGTCTCGATCAGCGTGTCGGCGCCGAGATACTCGACCCCCACCACCTCGGCCGGGACTCCGGCGGGATCGAGCCGCACGCTTTCCGGCCGCACGCCGAGGCTGAGCCCGTCGGGGTCGCCCGGCGCGCCGGACAGGGCCCAGCCCTGGCCGGCGAGGCTCGACGCCGGCACCACGTTCATCGGCGGGGTGCCGACGAAGCGCGCGACGAAGCCCGATTGCGGCCGCTCGTAGAGTTCGGCCGGCGTCGCGTTCTGCTCGACATGGCCGGCGCGCATCACCACGACCCGGTCGGCCATCGTCATGGCCTCGACCTGGTCGTGGGTGACGTAGATCATCGTCATGCCGAGGCGCTGCTGGAGGGCGCGGATCTCGCGCCGCATCTCCATGCGCAGCTGCGCGTCGAGGTTGGAGAGCGGCTCGTCCATCAGGCAGACCGAGGCCTCGGCCACGATGGCGCGGGCGAGCGCCACCCGCTGCTGCTGGCCGCCCGAGAGTTGCGACGGGCGCCGTTCGAGGAGCGGGGTCAGGCCCAGCAGGCCGGCGGCGCGGGCGAGCCGCGCGTTCCTGTCCGCCCGCGACACCTTCCGGACCGTGAGGCCGAACAGGATATTCTCGGCGACCGTCAGGTGGGGGAAGAGCGCGTAGGACTGGAACACCATCGCGAGGCCGCGCCGGGCCGGCGGCTCGGCCGAGACGTCCCGCCCGCCGATGCGGACAGTGCCGGAATCGGCTGCGTCGAGCCCCGCGATGATGCGCAGCAAGGTGGACTTGCCGCAGCCGGACGGACCGAGCAGCACCGTGAGGCCGCCGGCCGGGACCGTGAGCGTGATGCCGGACAGGATCCGGGTGGCGCCGAAGGATTTCTCGATGCCGTGCAGCCCGACCTCGCCCCGCGGCGAACCGGCCTGTGTCAAACCTGGCTGTGTCATGGGGAGACGTTCTAGGAGCGCGGTGTGACATTCATATGAAGCGCGAATGATCTCGCATTCGGCGAGGGAGCCCGGCTAAGTGTCATAGTTACGTCATTCGAGCGTGGTTGGAGGGGAATATGAATATCAACGAACTTCAAATGAGCGTCGGCGGTGGATCCGAGGCCCGCCAGAGCGCCATCACCGAGATGCTGCGCAGCCGCGACTTCATCACGGTCGAGGAGCTGGCCGAGCGCTTCGCCGTTGCGACCCAGACCATCCGGCGCGACCTCGGTGCGCTCTGCGACAGCGGGATCGCCCGGCGGCGTCACGGCGGCGTCGAGCGGGTGCGGCTCGACAAGAACCTCTCGTTCGGGGATCGCCGCGTGCTGAACCGGGACGCCAAGCAGAGCATCGCCGCTGCCGTCGCGGCCCGGGTGCGGGACGGCGAATCCGTCGCCCTCGGCATCGGCACCACGCCGCAATGCGTCGCCGAGGCGCTGCTCGGCCACAAGCGGCTCAAGATCGTCACCAACAACCTGCCGCTCGCCCTGATCGTCGGCCAGAATTCGGACTTCGCCCTGTCGATCGCCGGCGGCGCGGTGCGCGGGGGCGACCTCGACGTGTGCAGCCCGGCCTTCTTCACGACCTACAAGGTCGACGTCGCGATCTTCGGCGTCGCCGGGGTCGATCCCGACGGCTCGCTGCTCGACTTCTCGGAGGAGGAGGTGCGGGTGCGCGAGGCGATGCTGCGCAACTGCCGCCGCTCCTACCTGGTGGTCGATTCCTCGAAGTTCGCCCGCCCCGCCCACGTGCATGGCGGGCGCATCGAGGACGTGACGGCCCTGTTCTGCGAGGCCGAACCGCCGGCCGGCATCCGCCGGATCCTCGACCTGTCCGGCGTCGAATTCGTCCGGTGCCCGGTGGCGCCGCCGCTCTCCGTCGGCCTTGGCTGAGGCGGACATCCCCGCGAACACGAAACCCCGGAGAACCGCCCATGTCCGACAGCCTCACCCTCTACGGCCACCGCGGCGGCGGCGCGCCGTATGCCGATGCCACGGTCGCGAACTTCACCTGGGGCGTCAACTGGGGTGCCGACTTCGTCGAGCCGGACCTCTTCCTGACCAAGGACGGCGTTCTCGTGGCGAGCCACGACGACGCGCCGGGCGGCTTTGCCAACCTGACCTACGCCCAGGCGCTCGCCGCCGATCCGGCCTTGCTGACCCTCGGCCAGCTCCTCGACTTCGTCCGGGACGCCTCGATCGCCACCGGCCGCGACATCGGCCTCATTCCCGAACTGAAGGACCAGAGCGCCGCGGCGGCCGAGGCGCTGGTCCGGACCCTAGTCGCCCGCGACTTCTCCGATCCCGCCCGGGTGGTGATCCAGAGCTTCGGTTCCGCCAACCTGACGCTCCTGCACGACACGATCATGCCGCGCTACGGCGTCGACCTGCCGCTGCTCCGGCTCGTCACGTCGCTCTCCGGCTCCGCCGACACGCTGGCCGGGATCGCGGCTTACGCGGACATCATCGCGCCGCCCATCGGCTCCCTCACCGCCGCCAAGGTCGAGGCGGCGCATGCGGCGGGTCTCAAGGTCGCTGCCTGGACCATCGAGGGCGCGCAATCCGACCTCCAGGCGCTGATCCGGCTCGGGGTCGACGGCGTGTTCGAGGACAACACGCGCTTGGCCCGGAGCGGGCTCGGGGCGATCCAGGGCGCCAGCGTCGTCTACGGCACCCCCGGCTGGGACGTGGTGTCGGGGGCCGGCAACCTCCAGGTCTATGCCATGGATGGCGACGACATCGTGCGGGCCGGGGGCGGCGACGACACGGTCTACGGCGACGGCGGCAACGACCTGCTGTTCGGGGGCGAGGGCGACGACCGGCTCTTCGGCGGCGGGGGCTCCGATTTCCTGGCCGGCGACGCCGGCACCAACGTGCTCGTCGGGGGCGCCGGCAACGACGTGGTGGTGGCGACGGGGCAGGGGGACGAGATCCGGTTCCGCCCCGGCGACGGCATCGATCTCGCCGTCGTGACCGACACGACGACGATCCGGCTCGACAGCATCGTGGCGAGCGACCTGACCGTCACGGCGATGGACGGCGACCTGATCCTCCGCAGCACCGTCGACACGAGCGGCAATCCCAACCTCCCGCACGGCACCGACGCGCTGGTGATCCGGGGCGGGGCCGATTCCACCCATCGCCCCGCCGCGATCCGCTTCGCCGACGGGACGACGTGGAGCGGCACCGAGCTTGCCGCGAAGGCCGTGAGCGGGACCGACGCCGCGGTGGCGGCGGTCCTGCCCGGCCTCGCCTCGGTGCTGGCGCGGGCGCCGGCCCTGGCGCTGCCGTCGACGGTGGCCCTCGGCACCGACATGGCGGCCGGCAACACTCTCGGCAGCGGCATCCTCGCGCAGGACCTCGCCGGGATCGAGACCGGGGCGGCCTATCGGCTCGCCTTCTCCCTCGGCGAGGGCACGGGGCACGCCGGCGTCACCGTGCGGTGGGGCGGCGAGGTGGTGTATGCGGGCGCGCCGGACGGCCCGGCGGGCGAGGTCCGGGTCATCCTCCTCGGCGGGGCCGGCGACGGCTCGAACCGGCTGGTGTTCTCGGGCCACGATGCGACAGGGCAGGATCAGGGGACGTTCGACGCGGGCTTGAGCGCGGTGCGCGTCGTCAAGCTCGCCGATCCCGGCGTGCCGGTGCCGGACAACCACGCCCCCGTGGCGGAGGCACAAGAAATCGCCGTCAGCCGGGATTTCTCGTTCACCGGCCGCATCCGGGCCAGCGACGCGGACGGCGATTCCCTCGCTTATGGCCTCGGCGAAGGCCCGCGCCACGGCGCGGTCACGCTCAACCCCAACGGTATCTACACCTATCGGCCGGAGGCCGGCTTCACCGGCACGGACGGCTTCCGCGTCCTGGTCAATGACGGCCATGGCGGCGTCGCCGAGGCCACCGTCGGCCTTGACGTCAAGCCGGGGATCCAGCTCGGCACCGACCTCGTGGTCAACGGCAGCTTCGAGGACCTGTCCCAGTCCAGCGGCAATACCGGCACCGGCGACTGGGGCTACCGCAACCCCACCGGCACGCTCGCCGGCTGGAGCGAGGCCAACCGCACCCGCATCGAGCAGCATTGGGACACGGCGAACGGCGTGACCGCCCGGGACGGCCGCGTCTGGGTCGATCTGAACGGCTACAACACCAACACCGACATCGCCCAGGCCGTCGCCCATGTCGAGGCCGGCGCCACCTACCAGCTCAGCTTCGCACTCGCCGATGCCGATGCCACGCTCAAGGACGATGCGGTCGCGGTCTATTGGGGCGGCGAGCTGGTCTGGCAGGGCGCCCCGCCGCAGAGTGGCGGTGCCTGGCAACCCATCAGTGTCCGGGTGGTGGGCGGGGCCGGCGACGGCTCCGACACCCTGCGCTTCGCCGGCCGCCAACCCAACCCGGCCGTCACCACCTTCGGGGCGGCGCTCGACGACGTGCGCCTCGTCAAGATCGCCGAACCCGGCGCGGCCCCATCCGACAACCACGCGCCGGTCGCCAATGACGGCAGCGCCGAGGGCGTGGCCGGCACCGTCATCGTCGGCCGGTTGCAGGCGACCGACCCGGACGGCGACACGCCCCTGACCTTCGGCCTCGGTCGTGACGCCGCCCACGGCGACGTCGTGGTCGCGCGGGACGGCAGCTTCCGCTACGTGCCAACCGTGGGCTTCAGCGGCAGCGACGCCTTCACTTTCACGGTGAGCGACGGCCATGGCGGTACGGCGACCGCGACCCAGCGCCTGACGATCGACCGGCGCACCAACCTCCTGATCAACGGCAGCTTCGACGACGTGACCGGCGCCCTCGGGACCGGCGGCACCGGCCGGATCGCCGGATCGGCCGGCACGGTGACGGTCTCGGGCTGGGCCGACCTCGCCGGCCGCCCGATCGAGCTGCACGGCACCAAGGCGGCCTCGTCCGAGAACCGGATCGATCCGGCCGAGGGGTCTTACGCCGTCGATCTCAACAGTGGCGGCGCCAATGCCCAGCTCGCCCAGAGCGTCGCCGGGATCACTGCCGGCACGACCTACGCGCTGAGCGTCTCGGTCGCCAACACCGCGACCACCGCCAGCGACCCGCTCACCATCTCCTGGGGTGGCCAGACCGTCTGGACCGGCACGCCGCCGAACATCCTCAACAGCGCCTACCCGACCAAGCCGGTCTGGCAGACGATCACCCTCGACCTGGTCGGCGGGGCCGGCGACGGCACGAACCAGCTCGTGATCCAGGGCGCGCAGACCGGGACCGCGCTGACCGGCGGCCAGGGCGCGGCGATCGACGCGATCTCGCTGGTGGCGATCGAGGCCCACCCGAACCTGATCCGCAACGGCAGCTTCGACGACCTGACCGGCGCCAACAACCCGGGCAGCTGGGGCTACCGCAACGACAGCGGGGCCAGCCCGGGCAGCATCGCCGGCTGGACCGACCTCAGCCGATACAAGCGGATCGAGGTTCACGGGCCGCGCGCCCTCGACAGCGCGAACAATCCCGTCGATGCCCTCGACGGCAACTACTACGTCGACCTCGTCGGCGGCACCACCGGCAGCAACATCCGCCTCGCCCAGACCGTCGCGGGGGTGCAGGCGGGCCAGACCTACGACCTGACCTTCTCGATCGCCGATGGCGATCCCGGGCGCAGCGACGACGGCGTCACCGTGTTCTGGGGCGGGGCGCTCGTCTACAGCACCTCCCCGGGCTTCGATCCAGGCACCGGCACGATCAGGGCGGGCGCGAGCGCGGGCCAGCCGGCGCCCGCCGCCGGACAGACCTGGCAGACGGTCACCGTGCAGGTCGTGGGCGGCGCGACCGCCTCCGGCGGCACCGCCAACCAGCTCGTCTTCCAGAGCACCGGCAACGCGGCCTCCGGCGACCTCAACGGCGTCGAACTCGACGCGGTGTCCCTGCGGCTGCGCAACACCGCGCCGGTCGTCACCTCTGGCCTGCAGGCCGGCACGGTGACCGAATGGGCGGACGGCAGCGCCGCGCCGCACGTGGTGAGCGGCGCCGTGACCGTCGCGGATCCCGATGCGGGCGATATCCTGGTGGCGCGGGCCACCCCGCGCGGGGCCGATTATCTCGGTGCCTTCACGCTCGACGACGGCGCCCTCGCGGGTGGGACGATCGGCTGGACCTTCTCGGTCGAGGACGGCGCGATCGACGGCCTCGCCGCCGGGCAGGTCCTGGTCCAGACCTACGACATCGCGATCGATGACCGCCATGGCGGAACGGCGACGCAGCCGGTGACCGTGACCCTCACCGGGACCAACGACGCCCCGGCCGTCACCGTCCGGGACGGGGACAGCGCCGGCCCGGCGGACCCGCTCGTCGAGGCCGATGACGGGCTCTCGGCGTCCGGCACCCTGACGGTGACCGATCCCGACCTCGCCGACCCGGTGACGGCCGCCGTCTCGGGCGTGATCGCGACCGGGCCGCGGGGCGGCCTCACCGACGCGGAACTCCTGGGATACCTCTCGGTGACCCCGGGCACCGTCATCGACGACGCCCACACCACCGGCCCGCTGGACTGGCGCTTCGATTCCGGGCTCCAGGCCTTTGACTTCCTCGCCGACGGGGAAGAACTCGACCTGTCCTACCGAATCACCCCGGATGACGGTCACGCCCCGACGGGGACCGGCGACGGCACGGTGACGATCCGGATCATCGGCAGCAACGACGCGCCGGTGCTGGCCGCCGATGCGGGTGGCCACGCGATGACCGAAATCGCCGGCAGCACCGAAGGGGACGCCATCCTGAGAGCGGCGGCGAGCCTCGCCTTCACGGATGCCGACCTGAGCGACGCGCACATGGCCGGCGTCGCGCTGACCGGGGTGGCGTGGTCGGGCGGCGACCTCCCTGCCGGCCTGAGGGCGGCCCTCGCAGATGCCGTGACGGCGCGCTTGACCGAGGGGAGCGGCCGCGTCGCGATCGACTTCGCCCTCGCCGATCGTCTCGCCGACGGCCTTGGCGCCGGCGAGACCCTAACGGCAACTTATGCGGCGAGCGTCACAGACGATGCCGGCGCGGTCGCGACGCAGCCGGTCGCCTTCACCGTCACCGGCACCAACGACGCCCCGGTGGTCGATCAGGCGCGCTCGCTGATCGCCGGGGTGGTGACAGAGCAGAGGGGCCGGACCGGCAGCAGCGTCCTCAATGGTACGGCTGGCCGGATCGTCTTCGAGGACGCCGATCTCGGCGACCGGCCCACCGCCGCGATCACCGGACAGACCCTCGCCTACGCGGATGCGGCGGGGGCGGGCCGGGAGCTGACGGCCGCCCAGGCGGCGGCCATTACCTCGGCCTTCAGCCTCGTCACCGGATCCGCGGAGCAGCAGGCCGGCGCGGTCGACTGGCGCTTCGGCCTGCCCGACGAGGCGATCGACGGCCTTGGCGCCGGCGAGCGGGTCACCCTGGTTTCGACGATCGGCATCGACGATCACCACGGTGGGCGGGCCAGCCAAGCCGTGACGGTGACGCTGATCGGCCAGAACGACGCGCCCACGGCGCAAGGGGACATCGCCGGGTTGAGGTCCCTCGGCCGTCTCGTGATCGGTGCGGACAGGGGCGTGCTCGCCAACGACTGGGACGTGGATGCCCACGATACCTTGTCGGTCACGACGGTCCGCGGCGCCCGCGGCGCGGCCGCGCTCGCCCCCGGTCGGGCGGCGACGATCGCCGGTGCCTATGGCACGCTGACCCTGCGCCCGGACGGCAGCTACGCCTACGAGGCCGGTTTGCGCGGTCTTCTCGCCCAGATCGTACCGCCCGGCCTCGTGCCGCTCGACAGCTTCACCTACACGGCCGATGACGGCCATGGTGGCTCCACCACCGGGTCCCTGACCATCGCGACCGCCGCCCCGGGCCAGGCCGTCGTCATGGGTACGGACGGCGATGACACCCTCGCGGCGACATCCGTCGCGGCGGGGCCCGGTCCGGTCGCGCGCCGGCCGGCAGGACCCGGGCCGTCCTCGCCTGGGCACCCGTTCGGGTTCGACACGGCTACGATGCTGATCGCCGGCAACGGCGACGACCGGCTGATCGGCAGCCGGGCCGACGACGTGCTGATCGCCGGCGCTGGCACCGACATCCTGACTGGCGGGGCGGGGGCCGACACGTTCGTGCTCGCGCCGGGGTTCGGCCGGGCGACCGTGACGGACTTCAGGCCGCGCATTGACGCGGTCCAGTTCGACCATGCCACCTTCGCGAGCTTCGCCGAGGTGAGGGCGCACGCCGCTCAGGTCGGGGCGGACGTGGTCATCACGGCCGGCCTCGACCACACGGTGACGCTGCAGAGCACGACGTTGAGGACCCTGTCGGCCGGCGACTTCCACTTCGCCTGATCGGCGGCGCCCGGGGCAGCGTCGGGGCGCTGCCCGCAGGGTCGGGGCCGGATGCCACGCCTCGCCATGGAGGCCAAGGTACGGGGACGTGTCGGATCCTGCTCCCGGTTTCACACAGACTGGTCGATCAGAGTTCCAGCGTCGTTCGAGAACTCGCCTTGTCCGACATCGCTATGATCCAGGCATGATCATGCCTGGGATTATGGATGATGCCGATCCGGATCTTGGCCCGCCGCGCCGTCAACTCGATGTCTTCTCTATAGAAGCCCGTGCTCTTCGCCCGCGCTGCGGCCTCGGCCGCATCCCGCGACTCGTAGCGCTCGCCCAACCCTGAGGCGGCCTTCTGTGGTAGGTCTTTCATCGACGAGAAGATGGGGGCGCTGGCCGCAATGCGTCATTTTCAGACCTTCGATGATCGCCGTCGGAAGACCCGCTCGACTCCCGACGACCTGCTGATCGTCGGCAACCAGCCGTCCGGATCCCTGGGGCTCACCTTCGCCAGCCGGGCCGCCCGGATCGTCGATCGCCCCATCGTGGTCTTGCTGTCGGCCGCGGACGCGGTGAGGCCGGAAGTACTCTCGGCGATCCCCATCGTGGATGTCGCGCACCGGCCATGGCACTCGCCTGCACTCGCGCTCATGCTGCGGCGGCACCTGGGTTCGGACCCACGAAGTTCCACCCGGCACGGGAGAGCCGGGAATCGAGCGGCAACGCCATCGCAGAGCCTCCACTGAACGGTCGGGACGGGGCGCGGGGGGATCTCGGGTCTTCGAGCGTCGCTCGATCAGGCGGAAACGCGGCGGTCATCCTGGTACCCGGCAGCCTTGAGGTCGTTGCGGCACTCCTGGAGCGTGAAGGCGGCGAAAGCCGGCCGGATCGCAGCATGCAGGTCTTCGACCTTGCGCGCCGCCGCGGTGTGCAGCAGCGTCTTGAGCCTGGCGAAGGCCTGCTCGATCAGGTTGAACTCCGGGCGGTAGGGCTCCCGGGGGTCTCGACGGCCCTGACGCCGCACTCGATGATCGCCCGCCGGTCGTCCGCACAGGGCGGTGGCGAAACTGACGGAAGGATCGTCAGGTTCACGCCGAGCGGCTTGCCGGTCATCTCCCGGCGGCGAGCGATCTCGTGCCGGAGGGCATCCGGTGTCGGCTGGGTCAGGGCCGTCAGGATGCCGAGCCCCCCTGCGTTGGAGACGGCCGACGCCATCTCGGCCGTGCCGATCCACATCATGCCGTCCTGGACGATCGGATGTTGGATGCCGAGGAGTGCCGTGATGCGTGTCCGCAAGGCCCTTCGAGGCCGAACGGCGTGGCCGGGCGCCTCTGCCGCGCCGCAAGGCCGTGCTCTCGTCGATGAGCCGGTATTCAACCGGCTCATCGTCATTGACTGTACAGCATAAGTACAAACCGCATCAGGCGAGTTTGCAGGCACTGCCCTCCAGCGACCGGAACGCCTCGCTGCCCGGCACGGTCGCGACAAGGGTGTACTGGTCCCAGTCGCCGGTCGACTCGGAGGGCCGCTTGACCTTGGCCAGGTACATGTCGTGCTGCATCAGTCCGTCCTTCCGCACCCGGCCGTTCCGGACGTAGAAGTCGTCGACCGGCAGCGCCCGCATCGTCTCCATGACGCGGTCCGCGTCCCGGGTGCCGGCAGCCTGCACAGCCTTCAGGTAGTGGGTCGTCTGGCTGTAGGCCGAGGCCTGCAGCATGGTCGGCATCCGTCCGACCAGCGCGCGGAAGCGCTGCGACCAGGCGCGGGATTCCGGCGTCCGGTCCCAGTAGAAGGCGGTGGCGAGGAGCGTTCCTTGCGCGATCGGCAGCCCTATGCTGCGCACGTCGGTGTCCATCAGCACCATCGCGGCGACGCGCTGGCCGGCCCCTTGAAGCCCGAATTCCGTCGCCTGCTTGATGCAGTTGACCGCGTCGGCGCCGCCATTGGCGAGCGTCACCACCTTCGCCCCCGAGGCCTGCGCCTGGAGCAGGTAGGAGGAGAAGTCCGGCGTGCCGAGGGGCGCGCGGACGGTTCCCAGCACCTTCGCGCCGGCGGCCTGCACCACCTGGGACATGTCGTTCACCAGCGCGGCCCCGAAGCCGTAATCGGCCGCGATGAAGAACCAGCTGTCGCCGCCGTCCCGGACGATCGCCGGACCGATGGTCTTCGCCATCGCATGCGAATCATAGGTCCATTGCGTGGTGTATGGCGAGCAGAACTTACCGGTGATGTCGGACGAGCCGGGGCTGGTCGCCAGCACGATCTTCTTGCGCTCGGCGGAGAGCTGCATGATCGCCAGCGCGATGGCGGTCGAGGGCAGGTCGATGATCGCGTCGACGCCCTCCTGGTCGTACCAGCGCCGGGCGATGGCCGAGGACACGTCCGGCTTGAGCTGGCAATCTGCGGAGACGAGCTTCGCCTTCTGGCCGAGGCAGGGGCCGAAATCGTCGATCGCCATCTGCACCGACTTCACCAGCGCCGGGCCGCTGATGTCGGCATAGGCCGAGGACAGGTCGCTGAGCGCACCGATGGTGACCGGGCCGGTGGCAGCGTTCGCGCCGCGGCCTGACAGGCCGACCAGGGCTGGCGCAGCGAGTCCTCCCAGAATCGTCCGTCGGGTGAGAGAGCCGTTCATCGTCGTTTCCTCCTCCGGAGGCCCGGACAGTTCCGTCCGGTGCCTCAGTCCCTGATTAGGGCCGCTTGGAGCTGCTCGCGGGCCTCTGCCGGGCCCAGCAAGCCGCACCTGCGAACCCGGCTGGACGGTGACCCGGGCCTCGTCGTCCTTCCGACCGCGCGATCCATCTCGCGACCGACGGCGAGGCCGTTTCTGGCTTGCCCCAGAGATCCGGACTCCGTCTCGTTGACGTTATCTTACTTGCCAGTATAGATCATACCTAGACGCAGCCGCAAGCTTCGCGTCAGGCGACGGCGGGGACGCAAGAGCACAATGCAGGCATCCGGCGCCTGCAGTGGATCCGGGCGGCGCTTCATGCGTCGCGCAGGGGCGATGCCCAAGGTGAGCCGGCGAAGCGGCCGCCCGACGAAGAAGCCCGACGGCCTACGCCACGAGGAGGAACACGATGCAGGGGATCGACGGCAGAGAGCCGGATCCGGGCACGAGGACACGCCGCAACACCATCTCGGACGCCTTCGCCCGGACGGCACGGCGCCACGGTCCGCGACTGGTTCCACTCGGGCGATGTCGGAGTGATGGACGAGGCGGGCTACATCACGGTCGTCGACCGGATGAAGGACGTCATCAAGACGGGCGGCACCATCGTGGCGAGCCGCGAGGTCGAGGAGGCGCTGTTCACCCACCCGGCGGTGTCGGAGGTGGCGGTGATCGGCTTGCCCGATCCGAAATGGATCGAGGCGGTGACGGCAGTGGTGGTGCTGCGTCCCGACCATGCCGCCGACGAGGCGACCCTGATCGCCCATGCCCGTGGTCAGCTCGCGCCGTTCAAGCTGCCCAAGCGGATCATCTTCCGCACCGATCTGCCCCGCAACACGGCCGGCAAGCTTCTCAAGCGCGAGTTGCGGTCCGAATACGCGGGCTGATGCAGGAACTCAGAGGCTGTTTGACCTGATCGACCGTATTCAGACCCGCCGTCATTCCGGGCGCCGCTGCGCGGCCCCGGAATGACGGCGGGTGTCAATGCTATGGAATGCAATCAAAAATGCTCCGAGCGCCGTAGGGGCAATCAAGCAGGCTCTCACTCCCTCGGCGCCAGCCCCAGGGTCAGGAAGTCGACCATCTCGGACGCCACCTCGGCCGGCCCTCGCGCCCCTTGCGGATCGTACCAGCGTGCGGGCCAGTTCAAGGCCCCGGCGAGGGTGAAGGCGGCGATCCACGGATCGCCCCGGGCAATCGAGCCGTCCTCCATCCCCTCGGCGATCAGGTCGCGCATCGCCTGGTCGATCCGCTTCTTGAGGGCCCTGAAGGAGCGCGCGCTCTCCGGCGACAAGGCCTCGTCCCCGGTGCGGATCACGCAGCGTCCGAAATCCCCCATGTTGATCTCGGCATAGCGGCGCAGGAACGCCCGCAGGCGCTCGAGCCCGGTCCCGGTCACCGCGCGCGATTCCTCGACCGCCTCGAGCAGTTGCTCGAGGCCGAAGGTCACGCATTCGAGCAGGATCTGATCCTTGTTGCCGAGGTAGTGATAGATCGTCGGCTTCGTGATCCCGAGGCTCGTCGCGACGTCGTCGAGCGAGGTCGCGTGAAAGCCGCGCTCGTTGAACATCCGCACGGCTGCCAGGAGTACGGCCTGCCGCTTGGCCTCGCGCTCGTGGAGCCGTGCGGTCGCGCTCTTGAAGGGAGAGGATGAGTTCGCCAACGCCCGCCGTTCCCGAAAAATTCCTGCACCCCCAGTGGACACGGATGGGGACCGAGTGCAATATACCAGCGAGAATATAATATTCGAAAGGGTAGGAAGCAGCGCCGTTGCGCTCGCCTGGGACGGGCGGAGTCATGCGATTCCATGCGCCTGTCGATGAACGGGTCGCCTGCGACCATCCCGCCCTGGCCGCCGGCTTGGGCTGCCTCGCGTGATCGGGATGGGCCGAGGTCGATCGACAGCGTTAGCAACGTCGTCGTCCAGATACATGCCGGCAAATCTCAATTCAATGTCAGTCGTGCGGAGATGATCCACACAGTACTGCTCGAATTTCGAACGGCGATGCGTCGAGGTTGCCTCAACGACGAGATTATACCATAGGGGAGTTTTCCATGAAGATCCGGGATGTCGGTGCTGTCGTGACGGGGGGCGCGTCGGGGCTCGGAGGCGCAACGGCCGCACGCCTCGCCGCGGCGGGTGCGAAGGTGACGATCATCGACCGCAACGCCGAACTGGGCTTGCGGCACGCCGAGGCCATCGGGGGCCACTTCGTCGCTGCCGATGTGACCGACGAGCAGGCGATCGCCGCCGCCCTCGACGAGGCGGAAGGCCTGCACGGCAAGGCTCGCATCCTCGTCAACTGCGCCGGGATCGGCCCGCCGGCCAAGGTCATCGGCCGCGAAGGGAACGTGCTTCCTCTCGCCGATTTCCGCCGCATCGTCGACATCAACCTGATCGGCAGCTTCAACACCCTGTCGCAATTCGCCGGCCGGCTTCACCGGGCGGAGCCGCTTGGTGAGGAGCGCGGCGTCATCATCAACACCGCGAGCGTCGCCGCCTTCGACGGACAGATCGGGCAGGCCGCCTACGCCGCCTCGAAGAGCGCCATCGTCGGCATGGCCCTGCCGCTCGCCCGCGAATTCGCCCGCTACGGGATCCGCGTGATGACGATCGCCCCGGGCATCTTCCTGACGCCGCTGCTCGCGACCCTTCCCGAGGAGGTCCAGGTCTCCCTCGGTCAGCAGGTGCCGTTCCCGAGCCGTCTCGGGCAGCCGGACGAGTTCGCGCAGCTCGTCGAGGGCATCGTCACCAACCCGATGCTGAACGGCGAGGTGATCCGCCTCGACGGCGCCATCCGGATGACCGCGAAATGAGCGCCCTTCCTTCGCCCGCCGACAAGGCCGCCGGCCTCTCGTCAGAGGCCGCGGACATCGCCGACCGGGTCGAGCGCTTCGTGCGCGACGTCGTGGCGCCCTACGAGAAGGATGCCCGGCGCGACCATCACGATTGCCCGACCGACGACCTCGTCGCCGAGCTGCGGACCAAGGCCCGGGAGGCCGGCATCCTGACCCCGCATATCCGGTCGGACGGCCGCTTCCTCAACCACCGCGAGACGGCCGCCGTGCTGATCCGCACCGGCCTCTCGCCGCTCGGACCGCTCGCCTGCAACACCGCGGCGCCCGACGAGGGCAACATGTTCCTCCTCGACAAGGTGGGCAGCCCGGACATCCGCGAGCGCTTCCTCAAGCCCCTGGTCGAGGGGCGCAGCCGCTCGGCCTTCTTCATGACCGAGCCGGCAGCGGAGGGTGGCGCCGGTTCGGATCCCTCGATGATGATCACCACCTGTCGGCCCGACGGCAACCATTGGGTGATCGACGGCCGCAAGGCCTTCATCACTGGGGCGGCCGGGGCGGCGATCGGCATCGTGATGGCGAAGGCGGCCGAGGGCGCCTGCCTGTTCCTGGTCGACCTGCCCGATCCCGCGATCCGGATCGAGCGGGTGCCCAACACCCTCGACAGCTCGATGCCGGGCGGCCACGCCGTCGTGACGATCGAGGGCCTGCGGGTGCCCGCCGACCAGATGCTCGGCCGGCCCGGGGAGGGCTTCAAGTACGCGCAGGTCCGCCTCGCTTCGGCGCGGCTGACGCATTGCATGCGCTGGCTCGGCGCCTGTCGGCGCGCCAACGAGATCGCCACCGACTACGCCAACCGGCGCCACGCCTTCGGCAAGCCGCTGATCGAGCACGAGGGCGTCGGCTTCATGCTGGCCGAGAACCTCATCGACCTGAAACAGGCCGAGCTGATGATCGACTGGTGCGCCGACGTTCTGGATGGCGGAGCGCCCGGCATCGCCGAGAGCTCGATGGCCAAGGTCGCGGTCAGCGAGGGGCTGATGCGCATCGCCGATCGCTGCGTGCAGGTGATGGGCGGCAGCGGCGTGACCCAGGACACCATCGTCGAGCAGGTGTTTCGCGAGGTGCGGGCCTTCCGGATCTACGACGGGCCGACCGAGGTGCACAAATGGTCGCTCGCCAAGAAGATCCGCCGCGACTGGAAGGAGGCCCAGGCGTGAGCGCGCTCCCCGACACGGCAGCGGCCAGGGATGCGTTCGCGGTCGAGGCGGCCCCCCTCGCCGGCTGGATGGCGCACCATGTCGAGGGTTTCCGGGGCCCGCTCGCCGTCACCCGGTTCAGCGGCGGGCAGTCGAACCCGACCTACCGGCTGCGGACACCGTTCCGCGACTACGTCCTGCGCCGCAAGCCGCCCGGCCCGCTGGTGCCGGGCGCCCACGCCATCGAGCGCGAGGTCAAGGTCCAGGCGGCTTTGGGGCGGGCGGGCTTCCCCGTCGCCCGCATCCATGGGCTGTGCGAGGACCCGTCCGTCATCGGCAGCGCCTTCTACGTCATGGAGCATGTCGAAGGCCGCATCGTCTGGGACGCTACGTTCCCGGACGTGCCGCGGCAGGACCGTCCAGCCCATTTCCTGGCGATGACCCGGACGCTCGCGGCCCTGCACCGCCTCGATCCCGCCGCGCTCGGCCTGTCGGATTACGGGCGGCCCGGGAACTACGTCGCTCGCCAGATCGAGCGCTGGTCGCGCCAGTACCGGGAGGACGCGGTCGCCGGCCGCGATCCCCGGATGGACCGCCTCGTCGAGGAATTGCCGCGCCTCGTCCCGCCGGGGGACGAGGCGGCCCTGGTCCATGGGGATTTCCGCTGCGACAACATGATCTTCCATCCGGCTGAGCCGCGTGTGCTCGCGGTGCTGGACTGGGAGCTGTCGACGCTCGGGCATCCGCTGGCGGATTTCGCCTATCACGCCATGATGTACCGGATACCGCCGCGGATCGTGGCCGGGCTCGACGGAGCGGATCTCGCGGCGCTGAACATTCCGGACGAGGGGGGCTGCATCGCGGCGTATTGCGAGGCCACCGGCCGGAGCGGCATCCCGCATTGGGACTTCTACGTCGCCTTCAACATCTTTCGCCTCGCGGCAATCTTCCACGGCATCAAGGGACGGGTGCTGCGCGGGACCGCCGCCTCGCCGCAAGCGCGGGAGCGTGCCGAGAGCTTCCCCCACCTCGTTGCCCTGGCGATCGACGCCCTGGAGAGAGCCGCATGAGCGACCCCGTTCACCTCGCGATCGAGGGCGCGGTCGCGACCCTCACGCTCGACCGGCCGGGCGCCGGCAACACCATCGACCTTCCTCTCGCGCGCGGCCTCCTGGCGGCGGCGATAAGCTGCGACCAGGACCCGGCGATCCGCTGCGTCGTCCTCACTGGCGCCGGGCGGCTGTTCTGCGGCGGCGGTGACCTCGGCGCCCTAACGGAAGCGGGCGAGGCCCTGCCGGGCTTTCTCAGCGAGCTCGCCGGCACCCTGCACATGGCGGTCTCGCGGCTGATGCGGATGGAGAAGCCCCTGCTGGTCCTGGTCAACGGGCCGGCGGCCGGGGCGGGAATGAGCCTCGCCCTCGCGGGCGACGTCGTGCTGGCGGCACGCTCCGCCCATTTCACCGCCGCCTATGGCGGCGTGGGCCTGAGCCCGGATGGCGGCATGTCGTGGCTGCTGCCCCGCCTCGTGGGCCTGCGCCGGGCGCAGGAGATCATCCTGACCAACCGGCGCGTCGGGGCCGAGGAGGCCGAGCGGATCGGCCTCGTCACCCGCACCGTCGACGACGCGGCCCTGGCGGGCGAGGGCGCGGAACTCGCCGCCCGGCTGGCAGCCTCCGCGACGCGCGCCCTCGGCCTCGCCCGCGGCCTCCTCGCCGACAGCCTCGGTGCCGGCCTGGAGACGCAACTCGAGCGCGAGGCCCGCAGCATCGCGGAGGCCGGCCGGTCGCCCGACGGCCGCGAGGGCATCCAGGCCTTCCTCGCGCGGCGCAAACCCGACTTCACCGGAAGGATATGAGCATATGGCCGAGGCTTACATCGTCGAGGCGGTTCGCACCGCCGGAGGCCGGCGCAACGGCAAGCTCGCCGGCTGGCACCCGGCCGATCTGGGCGGCGCTGTCCTCGACGCGGTGGTGGCGCGGACCGGGATCGATCCGGCGGCGATCGAGGACGTGATCCTCGGCTGCGTGACGCAAGGAGGCGAGCAGGGCTTCGCCTTCGCCCGCAACGCCGTCCTCGCCTCGTCCCTGCCCGAGACGGTGCCGGCGGTGACGATCGACCGGCAATGTGGCAGCTCGCAGCAGGCGGTGCAGTTCGCCGCCCAGGCCGTGATGTCGGGCACCCAGGACGTGGTGATCGCGGCGGGCGCCGAGAGCATGTCGCGAGTGCCGATGTTCTCCAACATCGCACTGCACGAGAAGGCCGGGATCGGCACCGGCCCGGTGAGCGGCCGCATCCGCGAGCGCTACGGCGTCGAGGCGTTCAGCCAGTTCTCCGGCGCCGAGGCGCTGGCCCGCAAATACGGGCTCACGCGCGACACGCTCGACCGCTTCGCGCTCGAGAGCCACCGCCGGGCGGCGGCGGCCACCGCGGCCGGGGCGTTCGAGCGCGAGATCGTGCCGCTCGCCATTCCGGACGGCCTGCACCGGACCGACGAGGGCATCCGCGTCGACGCGACCCTGGAGGGTATCGCTTCGGTCAAGCTTCTCCAGGAGGGTGGCGTGATCTCGGCGGCGAATGCCAGCCAGGTCTGCGACGGCGCCTCGGCGGCCCTCGTCGTGAGCGAAGCGGCGCTGAAGCGTCACGGCCTGACGCCGCTGGCGCGGATCGTCACCATGGCGGTGACCGCGGGCGATCCGGTCATCATGTTGGAGGAGCCGATCACCGCGACCCGGCGCGCCCTCGACAAGGCCGGGATGCGCATCGGGGACATCGACCTCTACGAGGTCAACGAGGCCTTCGCCTCGGTGCCGCTCGCCTGGCTCAAGGCGCTCGACGCCGATCCCGACCGGCTCAACGTGAATGGCGGGGCGATCGCGCTCGGCCATCCGCTGGGGGCGTCGGGCACCAAGCTCCTGGCGACGCTGGTTCATGCGCTCAAGGCCCGCGGTCTGCGCTACGGCCTCCAGACCATGTGCGAGGGCGGCGGCATCGCCAACGTCACCATCGTGGAGGCCCTGTGATGCCGGCCGGCTCCTACGAGTTCGTCACGGTCACCCGCGAGGACCGGGTGACGGTGCTGACCATCAACCGGCCTGCCGCCTACAACGCCCTGAACGCCGCGGCGCACGAGGAGATGGCGGCGGCCTTCGACGCCTTCGCGGCCGACGACGAGCAGTGGGTTGCGATCGTCACCGGCGCCGGCAAGGCGTTCTGCGCCGGGCAAGACCTGAAGCAGCAGGCGGCGGGCGGCGGCCTCGTCACGCCGCGCTCGGGTTTCGGCGGCCTGACCGGGCGGCTCGACCTGACGAAGCCGGTTATCGCCGCGGTCAACGGCGTTGCCATGGGGGGCGGCTTCGAGCTGGCGCTTGCCTGCGACATCATCGTGGCCTCGTCGGCGGCGTCCTTCGCGCTCCCTGAGCCGAAGGTCGGCCTCGCGGCGCTCGCCGGCGGGATGCAGCGCCTGCCCCGTGCCATCGGTCTCAAGCGGGCGATGGGCCTGATGCTGACCGGCCGACGGGTCTCGGCGCAGGCAGGCTTCGATCTCGGCTTCGTCAACGAGGTGGTCGAGGGCGATCC
The DNA here is from genome assembly GCF_011043735.1 of Methylobacterium sp. DB0501. GTDB lineage: Bacteria > Pseudomonadota > Alphaproteobacteria > Rhizobiales > Beijerinckiaceae > Methylobacterium > Methylobacterium alsaeris. The sequence goes on from NZ_JAAKGV010000027.1 coordinate 40,455, forward strand.
GCTGCCGGCGGCCCGCGCCTGGGCGGCCGAGATCCTGGCGTGCAGCCCGATGTCGGTCCGGGCGACGAAGGAGGCCGTGCTGCGGGGCTTGGAGGGTTCGCTCGAACAGGCTCTGGCGGAGCAGTGGCACTATCCGGCGATGCGGGAGATGCTGGAATCAGAGGATGCGGTCGAGGGGCCGGCGGCCTTTGCGGCGAAGCGCCCGCCGGTGTGGGCAGGGCGGTGAGGCGGTGAGGCGGATCGATGCCATGGCTCCCAGGCAGGCATAGACCTCGGTGGGCGGCCCGGCGGCAACGACGCCCTCCGGGTCATTCCGGGCCCGCGCCGCGGAGCCCGGAACAGTAGATCATTCAGTATCAAGCGGGAAGCGTCCCGCTTCATTCGTCTCGACCTGCGCGTGGATTTCCGGGTTCCGCTCCGTGGCCCCGTCGATCTCGGGCTTGCCCGAGATCGAACCGATGCGTCAGCATCTTGGGCCGTTGGTATGACCCGAAGGGATTCAATACTGTCGATCAGATCAGGTCGCTTTCGAAGTTTGTCGCCTGACATGGCAACATCGACATGGTTTCCAACGTCACACACCGTGCAACGTCCCGCAGAGGACGACACGATCGGACACAAAAATACATGAACGGGATGGACGACGTTTCGAGGGGCAGGACATGAAACGGATCATCGCATCGACGATCGCCGGTTTTCTCACGCTGATGGCGCCGGGCACCGGCCGTGCCGAGATCTCCGACGGGGTGGTCAAGGTCGTGGTGCTCAACGACCAGTCCTCCGCCTATAGCGACACCGCGGGCAAGGGCTCGGCGGTCGCCGCCCAGCTGGCGATCGACGATGCCGGCGGCCGGGCCGGCGGTGCGCCGGTCGTGCTGCTGTCGGCCGACCACCAGCAGAAGGTCGATATCGGCGCCGGCCTCGCCCGCCGCATGATCGACGTCGACCATGCCGACGCCTTCTTCGATATCTCGAACTCGGCGGTGTCCTTCGCGGTCCAGGAGGTGACGCGCGCCGCCCGCAGGGTCGTGGTCCATGTCGGCAGCGGCAATGCCGACCTCGTCGGCAAGGCCTGCTCGCCATCGGCCGCACTCTGGCTCTACGATACCTATGCCCTGGCCCGGGGCCTCGCGCACGCACTCTACGACGACACGCACCGGAACTGGTTCCTGCTGACCGCAGACTACGCCTTCGGCCATGCGATGCAGCGCGACATGACCGCGACCCTGCAGCAGCAGGGCGGCAAGGTGGTGGGCACGGTCCGGCATCCCCTGGGGTTGGCCGATTTCAGTTCGTTCCTGGTCCAGGCCGGGAGCACCGACATGCAAGTCCTGGCGCTGCTCAATGCCGGGGCCGACACCACCAACGCCATCAAGCAGGCGGCGGAGTTCGGGGTGATCCGCGAGGGAGTGAAGCTCGCCGTCCCGATCTTCACTCTCGTCAACGTCAAGGCGATCGGCAACGCTCTTGCCCAGGGCACGACCTTCCTGGCCGGCTACTACTGGGATCACGACGAGCCCGGCCGAGCCTTCGCGAAGCGTTTCGCCGCCAGGCACGGCAAACCGCCGACGCATGCGCAGGCGGCCGTCTACAGCGCCGTGCGCCACTACCTCAAGGCCGTCGAGGCCACGGGCGCCGATGACGGCGTGGTCGCCATGGACCGGATGAAGGCGATGCCGGTCGAGGATTTCATGACGCCGGGCTCCACTTTGCGCCCGGACGGGCGGCTCGAGCGCGACATGCTGCTCGTCGAGGTCAAGGCGCCGAAGGACGTGCGCGGCGAGTGGGACCTGATGACCGTGCGCACCACGGTCAAGAGCGCCGACATGCTCCGCCCCCTGGCAGAGAGCGAGTGCCCGCTCGTCCGCAAGCCCTGAGAGAGCGAGAGCCTGAAGCCTTGCCCGGCCGCCTCCCGCGGCCGCCTGAGGAGTGACAATGCTCAGACGACGCCTCTTCCACCATGAGCACGAGGAGTTCCGCCGCACGGTTCGCCACTGGGCCGAGGCGGAGGTCTACCCGCATGCGAAGACATTCCGCGAGCAGGGCATGGTGTCCCGCGAGGTCTGGCGCAAGGCCGGCGCGCAAGGGTTCCTGGCGATGTTCGCCGATCCTCAGCACGGCGGCCTCGGGCTCGACGATTTCCGATTCGACATGGTGCTGACCGAGGAACTCGCGGCGCGCGAGAACGGATTGTACATCCCGCTCCACAACCGGATCGTCGCGCCGTACATCCAGCGCTTCGGCACCCCGGCGCAGCGCGACCGGTTCATGCCGGGCATCGTCTCCGGCGAGACGATCCTCGCCATCGCCATGACGGAGCCGGATGCCGGCTCGGACCTGTCGGGTCTTCGCACCCGGGCGGAGGATCACGGCGACCACTGGCTTCTCAACGGCTCGAAGACCTACATCTCCAACGGCATCCTCGCCGGCCTCGTCGTCGTTGCGGCCCGGACCGGCGCCGGCCGGCACGAGATCGGCCTGTTCCTCGTCGAGGGCGACCGGCCGGGCTTCACGCGCGGCCGGCGGCTGGAGAAGATCGGTCTGAAGTCGCAGGACACCGCCGAGCTGCACTTCACGGACGTGCGCCTGCCAAAGGAGAACCTGCTCGGCCCTCCTGCGGGCGGCTTCAGGCTGATGATGCGCAACCTCGCCGAGGAACGGCTGGTCGGCGCCGTCCAGTTTCTCGCCCACGCGCAGCGGGCCTTCGCCATCACGCTCGACTACGTCAAGGAGCGCCGCGCCTTCGGCCGCCCGATCGGCACCTTCCAGAGCGCGCGCTTCACCCTGGCCGACCTGCGCACGCGGCTCGACGCCGCGCAAGCCTTCATCGACGCCTGCGCCACCGAACACCTCGAGGGCGCGCTGTCCTCCGAACTCGCGGCCGAGGCCAAGCTGCTCGCCTCCGAGACGGAGGGGCTCGTCGTCGATGCGTGCGTGCAACTGCATGGCGGCGCCGGCTTCATGGAGGAATACGAGATCGCCCGCATGTACACCGCAGCCCGGGTCAGCCGGATCTACGCGGGATCGTCGGAGATCATGAAGGAAATCATCGGACGCGGGCTCGGCCTCGACGACAGGCCGACGCGCCGTGCCGCGCAGGGGCAAAGGGAGGGGGATGACCGCGCATGAAGCACCCATCGCACTTCGCCAAGGTCACGCCCGACAAGGTCGCCTACCGCATGGCGCGCTCGGGTGAGGTGATGACCTACGCCGAGCTCGACGCCCGGTCGAACCGCAACGCCCACGCCCTGCGGTCCCTCGGCATCGGCCAAGGCGGCAACGTCGCTCTCCTGTTCGAGAACCGACTCGACTTCCTCGCCCTGGCTTGGGCCTGCCAGCGCAGCGGCATCTTCTACACCGCAGTCAATACCCACCTGACCCCGGCGGAGATCGCCTACATCGTCGGCGACTGCGAGGCGACGGTCGCGATCGTCTCGGACACGTACGCCTCCGGCTTGGATCAGCTCACCGCCGCTTGCCCCCAGGCCCGCGTCTTCGTCTCCGGCGGGGATGCCCCGCCGGCTTGCGACTGGAACGCCCTGGCCAATGCCCAGCCGGCAACCCCGGTCGCCGACGAGGCGGCTGGAGCAGACCTCCTGTATTCCTCGGGCACGACCGGACGGCCGAAAGGCATCGTCCGCCGCTTCGCGCACCAGCCCATCGACACCGTGATCCCGGCGCTGATGACGAGCCTGTGCGAGACGATCGGGCAGATGGGTCCCGATACGGTGCTGATCTCCCCCGCCCCGCTCTACCACGCCGCGCCGCTGCGCTTCACCATGATGGCGGCGATGCTCGGCGGCACCGCCCTGATCACGGAAAAATTCGACGCCGAGGAGGTGCTACGGCTCATCGAGACCTGGGGCGCCACCCACGGTCAGTTCGTGCCGACGCATTTCGTGCGCATGCTCAAGCTTCCCGAGGCGACGCGCCTTCGCTATCGGCACGACAGCCTGCGCGTCGTCTACCATGCCGCGGCCCCCTGCCCGCGTGACGTGAAAGCTGCGATGATCGATTGGTGGGGGCCAATCTTGATGGAGTACTACGCCAGCTCCGAAGCGAACGGGGTCACGCTCAGTTCCTCGCACGAATGGCAGCGGTTTCCCGGAACGGTCGGACGCTCCCTGACCGGACCGATCGTCATCGCGGATGAGGACGGCAAAGAACTGCCCCCCGGCGAGATCGGCGCCGTCTATTTCGATAGCGGCGTGCAGTTCGAGTATCGCAACGACCCGGAGAAGACTGCCGCCGCCTACCTCCGATCTGGCTGTGCGACCTTTGGAGATATTGGATATGTTAATGAAGAAGGATTTCTCTTTCTAGCCGACCGCAAGGCATACATGATCATTTCTGGAGGAGTGAACATTTACCCGCAGGAGATTGAAGATCTTCTCTTCTCGCATCCCGAGGTTGAGGATGTGGCCGTTTTCGGGGTGCCGAACGAGGAGATGGGCGAGGAGGTCAAGGCCGTGGTCCAGCTCCGTCAAGGGATCGATGGCACGCCGGAGAAGGCGCGGGAGATCATTGCCTGGTGCCGTGCGCGCCTTTCACACTTCAAGGTGCCCCGCAGCGTCGACTTCCGTAGCGAATTGCCGCGCACCCCGACGGGGAAGCTTATCAAGCGCCTCCTGCGCGATGAGTATTGGCCTCATAACTCCTCGACATAATCCTCAATGCAGGCATCGCCGGGCGGTCGGCGGTCGGCGGTCGGCGGTCGGCGGTCGGCGGTCGGCGGTCGCTGCGCCGGGCCGGGCATTCGACGGATTTTCGTGCCAGCGAAGGAGCGAGCGGATCTGCGCGCCGCCATCATCGCCGTCTACAAGAAACGGGCAGACGATTTCCACCGCTGCCGGCACCGCGAAGACCCTGCACAAGCCGGCCACCAACACCGTCTTGCCGACGTCGGAGCCGGTCCCCTGGAGCATCAGGACGGGCACGGATTTAGGCCAGCAGGGATTCGTGGAGATCGTAGGCGGTCGCGGCGATCCGCCCTCCGCTGGCGCAGAGCGCCGAGCCGAGGGCAGCCGAGCCCATACGCTCGTAGCCGCCGACCACGAGCGTGCCGTCCGCCTCCACACGCCCCATCCAGAGCGCCCCTTCCTCGGTGGAGCGGAGGAACCACGTCGGTTGACCCGCGCGGGCCGCGAGGACGACGTCGAAGTTGAACACCTGCGGCAGGCTCGGATCGATGCGCAAGGTCGCCTTGTCCGTGAGCGTCACGCTCCAGTCTCGTGACGCGATCCTGTAACGCCAGAGGTTGGCGTCCGCCGCCCCGACGGCGCAGTTGACCACGAGGAGCCGGTCGCCGAGGGGCACGGCCGCCACGCCCCGGACGTTGTGCAGATTCCAGGGATTGACGGGCTTTGGGGCGCGGACGTCGACGGTCTGGGCAAGGGTCCATCGTGACCTCGTCACCCTGTCGCCAGACGCTGGCGAACCCGCCGGCATGACCGACGGCGAGGCCGGGCGCGCCGTGCGAGACGACGGTGGCCGCGCTGTTGGCGACGCCGAGGCGCGCATCGTAGGCGAGGGCCGCCGCGACGGCGAGATCGCTCCAGTCGCCCGTGGCCGAGGACCAGATCAAAAGGCTGCCTTCGTCGTTGGAGCTCATGAACACGCCCGGCCCCAGCGGCACGATCGCCTGGATGCCTTCCTGCGCCGGACTGTTCACGGCCTTGGCGACCACCGGCCCCTGACTCGGCGAGTCGGTGAAGGCGAACGGCGACAGGGTGCCGTCCCATCGTCCGACCGCATAGTGCCGCTCGTCGACGAAGGCGGCTTCCTGCGCCATGGAGTAGGTCGTACCGGCGGGCGTCAGGGGGATCGCGGACGCCGCGACGGTCCCGAGTGCGGTCGCCGAGCCGAGGGGCATGGGCGAGGTCATCGATCCCTGGCTCCTCGGCCTCGAGTCGATGTCAACGTAGCGTCGAACCTGCCCCGTGTGGAATGAATCTCCCGGAGAGGCGTCGTGGCGGCATTTAAAATGTCACCTTTTGCTTCGAATTTTTGAGAGGATGGACCAGGAGGATCGTCTCTGGGCATCTCCAAGCGGCAGCCGCCCGACGGTTCGACAGTGGGCTGTGCAGGATGAGCCAAGAGAATTGACGGCCCATGGAGAATTGACAGCCCATGGCTGCGCGAATAGCTAAGCCGCGACGGTTCCCCTCGGGGATCAAAAGGGAACGCGGTGAGGGTACGAGCCCGATGCCGCGGCTGCCCCCGCAACTGTGAGCGGCGAGCCTTCCGCCACCATGTCACTGGGCCGCTTCGCCCGGGAAGACGGTGAGAAGGCCGTGACCCGCGAGCCAGGAGACCTGCCGTCAGTCGTGGTCACACGCGAAACGCGCCGGGCGGGGTGTCCTGGCGGGTGTCGAGGCGCTGCCCTGTGAGGCGGCCGCCGAGGCCTCGTTCGCGGTGACGTGCCACTGCCGTCGCCCGAGGCCAAGCCCGTGTTCCGTCTCGTCTCTCCCGCCCTTCGGCGTGCGCTCGCGCTGTCCTGCGCGGCCCCCGGTCTCCTCTGCGTGCCCGCTCTCGCGCAGCAGGTCGCCGCTCCCTTCGCCGATGCCCCACCTGCGCGTGACGGGACGATCGCGCTCTCCGAGATCACCGTCTCGGCCACCGGCGTCCCGACGCCGATCGCCACCACGGGGTCGAGCGTCACCGTGCTCACCTCGGACGTGCTTCAGGCCCAGCAGGTCCGCACGGCGCCGGATGCCCTGCGGCAGGTGCCGGGCCTCACCGTCGTCCAGACCGGCGGCGCGGGCGGCCAGACCTCGGTGTTCATCCGCGGCACCAACTCCAACCACGTCAAGGTCCTGATCGACGGCATCGACGTCAACGACCCCTCGACGCCCAACCGCTCCTTCGACTTCAGCCAGCTTCAGACCGAGGACCTCTCCCGCCTCGAGGTGCTGCGTGGGCCGCAGAGCGGCCTCTACGGCGCCGACGCCATCGGCGGCGTCATCTCCTTCGTGACCAGGCGCGGTGAGGGGCCGCCGAAGGTCACCGCCTTTGCCGAGGGCGGGTCGTACGGCACCTTCAACCAGGGCGGCCGGCTGTCGGGCGCGTCGGGCATCTTCGACTACTCGTTCTCCGTGCAGCACCTGCGCCAGGCCGCCCTGCCGGTCACGCCGTCCGAACTCCTGCCGCCCGGGGTGCCGCTGCGCACCGCCTTCACCGACCTCAAGACGGTCTCGACCCGGCTCGGCGCGCAGCTCACCGATACCTTCCGCCTGAACACCGTCTTGCGCTTCTCTGACAGCGCCTATCTCGAACAGGCCGATGGCGGCTTTCCCTACCGGCCGACGCCCTATCGCAACCTCAACGACCAGCAGCAGCTCCTGATGCGCGGCGAGGCCGAATGGACGCCGCTGCCGGGCTTCCACAACGTGTTCGGGGCCAACTACGCCAAGTTCGACCGTCTGTTCGCCGGTCCCCTCGACCCGCTCGCGCCGCCGACGCCCTCGACCTATCTCGGCGAGCGCACCCGCTTCGACTATCGCGGCGACGTCCAGCTTAGCCCCGGCCACCTGCTGCTGTTCGGAGCCCAGCGCGAGGACGAGCGCTTCCAGGCGACCGGCATCGACAGGTCGAACGGCAATACCGGCGGCTTCGCCGAGCTGCAATCGGCGATCACCGACCGCGTCTTCCTGGTCGCCAATCTCCGTCACGACGCGAACGACCAGTTCGGCGGCGCGACCACCTTCCGGATCGCACCGAGCTACACTCTGCCCTACACGGAGACACGCCTGAAGGGCAGCGTCGGCACCGGCTTCAAGCCGCCGACCCTGAGCCAGCTCTACCAGGACTATCCGGACTTCCGCTCCTTCGGGAACCCGGCCTTGCGGCCCGAGGAGAGCTTCGGGTTCGACGGCGGCTTCGAGCAGCCCCTCGGCGAGAGGGTGCTCGTCGGCGCGACCTACTTCGAGACCGATTTCCGCAACCTGATCCAGACCGCCTACTTCCCGACCTTCTCGACCAGCGTGAATGTCGGCCGCGCCGTGGCCTACGGGGCGGAGAGCTTTGTCTCGGTCAAGCTCACCGACACCCTGAGCGGACGGGTCGACTACACCAACACCGTCACCAAGGACGAGATCGCCCACCAGGAGCTGCTGCGCCGGCCCCGGCACAAGGTCAGCGCCACCGCGATCTGGAACCCGATGCCGCAACTCACGCTCACCGGCACGCTGGTGGCGATCGGCGCGTTCGTCGACGGCAACCGTGACTTCTCGGTTCCGCGGCTGAAGAACCCCGGCTTCACCCTGGTCAACCTCTCGGCCAATTACGCCTACTCGGACAACCTGACGCTGTTTGCCCGCATCGATAACCTGTTCGACCAGCGCTATCAGAACCCGACCGGCTTCCTCGGCGCGGGTCTCGCCGTCTATGGCGGCGTGCGCGTGACCTCGTTCTAGAGACGGGCGCGAATGCGGGCCTTGAGCCTTCTCGGCCTCGTGGGCGGTCTGGCGGCCTACATGGCATCCGGCCTAGCATCGGCAGGGGAGACCCCTGCCGGGCCGGGCTGGCCGTCGCGCATCGTTTCGCTGAACCTGTGCGCGGACGAGCTCGTGCTGCGCCTCGCCGACCGGGCGCAGGTCGCGGCGGTGACCACCCTCGCCGGCGATCCGCGCGGCTCGACCGTGGCCACCGAGGCGACCGGCGTGCCGGTCACACGGGGCCTCGCGGAGGAGATCGTCGCGCTGAAGCCCGACCTCGTCATCGCCGGGGCCTTCACCACCCGCACCACGGTCGGGCTCCTCAAGCGGATCGGCTTCCCGCCGCTCGAACTGGGCGTGCCTGCCGACTTCGACGGCGTGCGGGCCCAGATCCGCCAGGTCGCGGCGGCCGTCGGGCATCCGGAGCGCGGGGAAGCCATGGTGGCGGAGCTCGATGCCACCCTCTCGCAGATCGTGCCGGCGTCTCGCTCCTTGCGCGTTATGGTCCTACGCCCGAACGCCTTCACGGTCTCGCCCGGGAGCCTCGGCGACGCGATCATCCGGGCGGCGGGCCTCGTCAACGTCGCCGCCGAGATCGGCCGGGACCGCACCGGCTCGGTGCCGCTCGAGGCCGCTGCCCTGGCCGACGCCGATCTCGTCGTGCTCGATGCGGGCGAGGCGGGCACGCCGTCCTTCGCCGACGCCCTGCTGCATCACCCGATCCTCGAGCGAATTCGTGCGCAAGGGCGCACGGTTCCAATCCCCAACCGCCTCTGGACCTGTCCCGGGCCGCAGGTCGCCGAGGTCGCCGCCCGGCTGGCGGCGGCGGCGAGGGAACGCGCGCCCATGAGCGCCCCGATGAAGGCCCCATGACCGCTCCGACGCCCCTCGTGACGCGAACGACCCCGGAGACCGGCAGCCGTGGCCTCATCGCGGGGGTGGGCCTCCTCGTCGCGACCCTGACCGTCGCCTCGATCGCGGTCGGCTACGCCGCCATCGATCTCCCGGCCGCCCTCGGCGACTGGTTGGCGGGCCGCGCCACTCTCCCCGCCCTGGTCCTGATGGAGCTGCGCTTGCCCAGGGCCCTCCTCGGCGGGCTCGTCGGCTTCAGCCTCGGCCTCACCGGAGCGGTGATGCAGGGCTACCTGCGCAATCCGCTCGCCGATCCGGGCATCCTCGGCATCTCCTCGGCCGCCGCGCTCGGGGCGGTGGTGGTGTTCTACGGCGGGCTCGCCGGCAGCCTGTCGCTCGCTCTGCCCCTCGGCGGCATCGCCGGCGCCGCCCTCGCGGCGCTCGGCATCAACGGGCTGGCCGCCCGCGGCACCGGCACGCTCGGGCTGATCCTCGCCGGAATCGGCCTGTCGAGCCTCGCCGGCGCGCTGACGGCGCTCGCCCTCAACCTCGCGCCCAACCCCTACGCCGCCCTGGAGATCGTGTTCTGGCTGATGGGCTCGCTCGCCGACCGCAGCATGGATCACGTCCGGCTCTGCCTGCCGCTGATGGCCCTGGGCTGGATCCTGATGCTCTCGACCGCCCGCGCCCTCGATGCCCTGGCGCTCGGCGAGGACACGGCCGCGAGCCTCGGCTTCGACCTCGTCTCGGTCCGCATCCGCATCGTCACCGGGGCGGCTTTGGCGGTGGGCAGCGGCGTCGCGGTGAGCGGGGCGATCGGCTTCGTCGGCCTCGTCGTCCCCCACCTCGTACGACCGCTGGTCGGAGCCCGTCCCGGAGCCAGCCTGTGGCCGAGCGGGCTCCTCGGCGCGGCCCTGGTGCTCGGCGCCGACCTCGTCGTGCGCCTGCTGCCGACGCGGCCGGAGCTGAAGCTCGGCGTCGTCACGGCTCTGGTCGGGGCACCCTTCCTGATCGCGTTGCTGTTCCGGCGGGAGCAGGGCCGATGAGGCTCGCTGCCGAAGAACTCCAGGTCCGGCTCCAGGATCGTCCCATCCTCGACGGGGTTTCGCTGTCGGTGGGCTCCGGTGAACTCGTCGGCCTCGTCGGCCCGAACGGCGCGGGCAAGACCACCTTCCTGCGCGCGCTCGCCGGCCTCGTGCCGCCGTTCACCGGCCGGATCCTCCTCGACGGCCGGCCTCTGTCCGCGATCCCCCGGGACGAGCGGGCGCGCCGCCTCGCCGTCCTGGTCCAGTCCGCCGGGATCGGCTGGCCGATGCGCGTCGCCGAGGTCGTCGCCCTCGGACGCCTGCCGCACCGGCGCGCCTTCGCCCCCTTGAGCGAGGCCGATCACGCGGCGGTCGCCCGGGCGATGGCGCGCGCCGATGTCGCCCACCTGCGCGAGCGAGCGGAGCCGAGCCTGTCCTCGGGCGAGCGGATGCGGGTGCTGCTCGCGCGCGCCCTGGCGGTCGAGGCCGAGATTCTGCTCGCCGACGAGCCGATCACCGCCCTCGACCCGGCCCACCAGCTCGACGCGATGGACCTCCTGCGCGCGATCAGCCGCGCCGGGACCGGAATCGTCGCCGTCCTGCACGATCTGACCCTGGCCGCCCGCTTCTGCGACCGGCTCGTGGTGCTGAGCGAGGGCCGGATCGTCGCCGATGCGCGGCCCGCCCTCGCCCTGACCGACCCGCTGCTTCAGGCCGCCTTCGGCATCTCGGTCCTGCGCGGCACCCATGCCGACGGCACATCCTACATCCTGCCCTGGCATCGCTCGGGGCGCCTCCGGGAGGACGACCCATGACCCAGCCGGCAACGACCGCTCCTGACGGCGACGCGATCGAGGCGCTCCTGTGGGATGCCTTGCGCGACCCGGGCACGGCCTGGAGCCTCGGCAGCTTCGGGGCGATCGCGGAGTTCATGCGTGACCCCGACGAGCCCGTCTCGGCGCTGCCCGACGATCGCCTCGGGATGGCGACGGCGCGCGGGGCCATCGCGTTGCGGTCCCACCCCGACCTGCGCCCGGTCGCCTACGAGACCGCGGTCGCCTCGGGCTGGAACCACGCGGTGGCGCTCTGCCTGCCCGAGGAGACCTGCGCCATGAACCGGCGCGGCGTCGTCACGGAGCTCGGCCCCGATCACGAGGCGGCCCGGCTAGACGACCGCGACGGGGTGCTGTTCGATCTCGGCCTCGACCTCCTCGCCATCGACGCCTGCGTGCGCAGCCGCGATCCCGAGGTCATCGCCTGTCTGCGGGCCGGGGCCGGGCAGCCGCTGTTCGCGCCCGGCAACCCGATCGGGCCGCGCCTCGTCGCCATGAGCCCGCACAGGGTCTTTCTCGCGCGTTTCGGGCGCATCGAGGTCTACGCCCCGATCCCGCCCTCCGGCGGCACCAGCCCGGAGGGGCCGCACACCCACGTCCTGCCGAAGCTCCTCCGGAGCGGCCGCACCCATGCCGCGACGACCCCGATCCCGGCCGGCCTCGTGCCCTGCGCCGCCTTGCACCCGGCCCATCCCTACAAGGACATGCAGGGACAACGCATCGCCTTCGACGCGGACCGCCTGGCGGCGTTCCAGGTTCTGTTCAAGCGCTGGGGCGATCCGGCTCTGGTCGCCATCAAGCACGGGGCGGAGGATCACGGTGCGGTGTCGAGCCGGCACGCGCAAGCCGCGCGGCGGGTGGCCGAGGCGCAGGACCGCTATCTGCGCGGCGAGATCATCGAGGCCGGCCCCGGAGACGAGGAGGACGAGGCGGCCGCCAACAACGCCTGACAATGTCCCCGATCTTCGAGGGCGTTCGGCCTTGACCGAACTGGCTCGTCTCTCGGATGGCTAAACTTTCCCGTCCCAGACCCTCCGCTTGCGACTTTCGATCTGGGCCTCGACTCTCGCTATGGGGAATGGTCCCCTCGGAGCCCTCACATGCGCGCCGTCCTCAACATCACTACCCGAGTCACGCTGCCGGTCGTCAGCATCGCGACCATCACCGCGATCTACATCCTGCCGTCGGGCATCACCGGCGGAGACGTCGGCCCATGGCTCGGCCTCATGTCCATGTCGGGATTGATGATCATGGCCGGCGCCGCGGCGTGGTTCGGGGCTTTGGCCGCTCGCTGACGCACGCGCTACGACCCCGCCAAGGGCACCTGGCGGGATACACACTCCTTGGAAAGGGAGGAGGGACGATCGCCACAATGGCGCCCCCGCGCTCGACGAGCAGCTGATCCCGCCGGGTGCACGACGCCTTGGGGATCGGATTGACGCAATGCGCATTACGTCTTTACGTTCGCTTCATTACGCTTGCGGGGAAGGAGCCGCCATGACGACCACCCTGAATGTCCGCAACCCCCGTGCCCACGAGTTGGCCCGCGAGCTGGCCCAGCGCCGCAATACCGGGATCACTGAGGCCGTGATCCAGGCCCTCGAGCATGAATTGGAGCGGGAGCGAGCCTCAACCCCTCTCGCCCAGCGGCTCGAAGCCCTCGCGGATCGAGCGCTGGCGAAGGCCGGACCCAACCCCCAGCCCGTCACCGATGCCGATCGCGATGCGATGTGGGATCGCTGATGTTCATTGACACGTCCGCCTTCGTGGCGATTTTCTGCAAGGAACCCGAGGCCGGGATTTTCGCCAACTGCATCGAGCGGGCGAAGCGCCGATGCACCTCACCCATGGTCCGCCTGGAAACCTGCATGGTCCTGGCAAGCCGCCTGGATCGCGATCCGGCCGATGTTCAGGCTGACTTCGATGAGTTCCTGGCCGAGGCCGGGATCACCGTCGTGACGATCAGCGACAGCATCGGCCGCATCGCCGTGGAGGCGTTCCAGCGATACGGCAAGGGCCGGGGGCACCCGGCTCAACTCAACCTTGCGGACTGCCTGTCCTACGCTTGTGCCCGCGCTTACCGCGATCCCATCCTCTTCAAGGGCCGGGATTTCGGCCATACCGACCTGACGAGCGCGCTCTAGCATTACAGTTGCAGGATTGCAGCCCTATTTGACCGCGAGCGATAGGAGGTTGCGATGGCGACTGCCTCGCTCGAAGCGATGCTGAACCGCTCCGGCTTTTTCGGAGGGTGACTGGTTTGTGTCAGGCGGCCAAGGTTTGGTCGCCGACGTTGGTATGAGTGCGCTTCGGCCTCGTCGGGAGGGACGTTGCCGATCGGCGCGAGGAGGCGACGGTGGTTGTACCAGTCGACCCACTCCAGGTGGGATGGTGAGGAATCATCGCTGTGCCGGATCCCCGGGCGGGGGGCGCCCGATCTGCGGAACGGGAACGTTCAGCCGCACGCCGCCGCGACCGGCGGGTGAACGAGGCGCGGGCGGTGCAGCAGGAGGGCGCACATCAGCGCCTGCCTGGAGTCGCGCTCGCCGGCATAGGGGAAGTGACTTGCGGAAGCGTGCATCGCGGCGGCGATCTCGGTGAAATCGATCCGGTACAGCGCGTGGAGCACGCACGACCGCACGCTCGGATCGGCGAGGTAGGCATCGACCGCCGCGTCGATGTCGCCGTCCAGGAGATCGCCTCTCCGCAGGAGGTCTAGGATGCTCGGCGCCATGCGCATCGCTCCCGCTGTCGGAGAAGGGCCGAGATCGCACGTCGTGACCATGGCTGTCTGATCCCAGTCTGATGAAGAGGGTTTCGGCCGATTGCAGCAAGCGGGGATACTTTCCGCATCCGACCCCGACAGGGACGGACGCGCAGCTTTCCGCGCGACCGCGAGTCTGAACGCCGTGGCCGCCTGTCTGTGCAGGGTTTCGTGAGATGACAGACCGCTTGCGACTTCCGGCGACGGCCTGCCGATGGGGACGACGGTCTCTTCGTTGTGAGGAGATGCGGCGTCATCTCGGATCTACTCCTTGAATGACGTCCGCAGGTTCGAGATCACGTTAGGGACGGCCGCGCTCGCAGACAAATTCAAAGATTGCCACAGATCGTTCGCTTTCGTAGATATGCCGCATGACGGCCCTGAACTACCATCACCTGCGCCTGTTCCACCGCATCGCGCACGAGGGCAGCCTGACGCGGGCCGCGGACGTCCTCAACCTGTCGCAATCCGCCCTCTCGGTTCAGTTGCAGAAGCTGGAGCAGCAGCTCGGGCACGACCTGTTCGAGCGCCGCGGCAAGAAGCTCGCCCTCACCGAGGCGGGACGGATCGCGCTGGATTACGCCGACACCGTCTTCGAGACCGGCAACGAACTGATCGAGGTGCTGCAGGGACGGCCTCGCGCCGCCCAGCACGTGCTGCGCGTCGGTGCCCTGACGACGCTCTCGCGCAACTTCCAGCTCGAATTCCTGCGCCCCGTGATCGGGCGCCCGGACGTCGAACTGGTGGTGCGCTCGGGCACGATGCGCGAATTGCTGGCGCAACTCGAGATGCATGGCCTCGATGTGGTGCTGGCCACGACGGCGGTGCGCCGGGACGCGGGCACGGTCCTCCACAGCCACCTCATCGCCGAGCAGCCCGTCAGCCTGGTGGGCCGGTCCGGTTCGGCCGCGGAGCCGCTGCGCTTCCCCGATGCCCTCCGGACCGTGCCGGTGACGCTGCCCAGCCTCGACAGCGAGATCCGCGTCGCCCTCGACCGCGTGCTGTCGCTCGCGGGCATTCACCCGATCATCCAGGCCGAGGTCGACGACATGGCCATGCTCCGCCTGCTGGCGCGCGAGAGCGAGGGCGTCGCGGTGGTTCCCCCGATCGTCGTGCAGGACGAGCTCCACACGGGCGTGCTGGTCGAGCATTGCCGCATTCCGGACGTGACGGAACGCTTCTACGCCATCGTCCAGACCCGGCGCTTCCCCAACCCGGTGCTGCACGACCTGATCGCCGCGAGCGTGTCGCCGCGCACCGGCTCGGCGGCCGAATGAGAGGCGCTCCGCCCGGACCCGGTGCCGGGTCGACACCGGGCCCGTGACGCGCCTCAGACGGCGGCCCTCAGCGGAACCCCCGGGGCGACGCCGGCCGGCGCTGCGGTGCTGACCCACCGCAGGTCGCCCGCGTAGCGCCACGCGATCCGGCCGTCCTCGTCCAGGGCGAACAGGTGCAGCCAGCTGTTGTCGAACAGGGCGCGCACCCCGGCGTGGCGCCGCAGCACGTCCGTGATCGCCTCCCGCGGCGCCTCGAGGCAGACCGACAGCCGCAGGGGCTCGTGCGCGTAGGCCTCGCCGTCGTGCACCGATTGCCGGGGCAGGCCGGCCCGCAGGGGCCCGCCATTGCCCTCCAGCACCCCGATGCCGCCCGTGACGTTGTGCAGGAGCTTGTTGCCGCTACCGAACAGCGCGGGTGCGACGGTCGAGCCGTAATATTGCAGGCTGATCCAGCTCGCCACGACGACCGGTGCAGTGAGGATCAGTTCCAGCACGCCGAAGCCCTCGTCCTGCCGCCAGTCGTATTCGTGCAGGAAGGCGCGTCCGTCGAGTGCCCGGCCCGCCGTGCGCTGGCGCGGCGCGGCGATGAACGCGCTGCAACCGGCCAGCCCCCATTCGGGGCGGGTCTCGGCCCAGTCGCGACTGCGGCGCGCGATGCTGGCGCCGTCCCGCGCGCCGGGCAGGCGGAGGGCCCGCTCCCCGCGGGCCAGCGCGCCGGCTGCCGCGAGCCAGCCCCGGATCCGCTCCAGGTCCCGCGGGCGCGCCGTGTCCGGGACGTCGTCCGCGTAGAGCGTGACCGCGTCCGTCGTCGTGTCATGGAGAGCGGCGAGGAACACCGTGTCCGGCGGCACCGCGATGCCCTGCTCCGCGAGGCCCGCTCTCACCGGCGGGTCGTTGAGGAGCTGCGCCAGCAGGCGCGCGTTCACCTCGCCCGAGTAGCCGCCGCAGGCGCCGCAATGCAGCGCGCTGGCGTGAGGGTTGTTGGCGACGTTCGCCCCGTGCCCGGCGAGCAGCACGACGGGGGCGAACGCCTCCGTCAGCGACATCGCGCGCAGGATGCTCGCGGCGCTCGCGACCCGCGCGGCGGGATCGAGCGCCGGATCGAGGCGCGGGGCGGGGTCGTGCGGCGCCGCCGCCTCGCCGAGGCCGAGCGAGGCGCCGACGAGCTTGCCGAGGTAGAGGGGGCCCGCGGCCTCCACGAAGGCGAAGGAGGATACCGCGGCCTGCCGGAAGCGGCCCCAGGCCCGGCCCGCGCGCGCCGCGACCCGGGCGGACCGGTCCGCGGCTGCGACCTCGTGGCCGCCCGCGCAGGTGTGCAGCCCCGGCTCGAGGAGAACGGGCAGGCGAAGCTCCGCGACGTCGGAGGCGAAGCGCCGATGCGACAGGGGCAGGCCGAAGAAGCCTGCGAAGCCCAGGGTGCGGATGCCGGGATCGAGGGATTCGAGGGCGCGGCGGAAGACCTCCGACCGTACGTCGATGCAGAAGGCTGCCTGCAGCACCGGGCGGCCGGTCCCGCCCTGCGGCGCGGCCGCGGCGAGCGTCGCAGCGAGCGCGCGCTGGCCCGCGCGCTCCACGGCCTCCTGCAGGACGGCGTCGACGACGAGGTCGGGCGTCGCTTGAGCGGGCGCGGCGTGAGCGGCCGCGCACGCTACCCAGCGCTCCGCGACCGCCCCTCCGTATCGGGCGAGCAGGGCCTCGTCGAAGATCACCCGGATGGCGATGAGGTCTCGCAGCGTCCCGTCGGTGGTCCCGGACAACTCAGCCTGCCAGAGCCGGTAGCGGGCGACTTGAGCCCAGCCGCCGAGCGACAGCAGCACTTGGTGGAAGTAGCTCTCCAGGGCGTCCGGCCCGAGGCCGAGCCGCGCGACCGCGCGCGCCAGCGCCGGCAGCGTCCCGTCGGGCACCTCCGACACGTGCCGCGCGAAGCCGCTCAGGCCGGCGATCTCCGGGGTGAGGTCGTGCACGGCCCAGGCGCGCCAGAGCGCGAGCGCGTTCTCGCCCGGCGGCGCAGCCCACAGGGCCTGCCCCTCGTCGAAGTAAGCGGCCGCCCAGGCGGTGATCCGGTCGGCGATCAGGCCCGGCCAGTCGATCCCCGACGCCTCGGCACAGAGAGAGGCGAGGGTCGGAAGGACCTGGGCGGGCAGGGCCTCGGCTTGCATCGCCGCCTTGAGGGCGTCGAGGCCGTCCGGGCGCAAGGCCGGAGGCGCGTTCGCCAGGGCGTCCAGGAGATCCTCATCGGTGACGAGCCCCGAGGCGACCCTGTTGCGGTACCAGTCCCGCGGCATCGTCACCGCTGCGCCGCTCGCCCGGGCCAGGCGCGCGCCTGCGGCCCAGAGCGGCTCGCCGGTATGCCCGAGGAAGGGGTTGACCGCGACGCTGGAGGCGAGCGGCCACAGGGGCGGGATCAGCCGGCCCGCTGCGTCGGCCGCGGCCCGGACGGTCTCGTGCGCGGCCGGAAGGGAGTGGACGATCTCGATCATCGGGGCGTCTCCGGAAGGGTCAGGCGGCGTGACGGGCGGACCAGCCGCCGACCAGCCGGTCGAGGGCGGCATTGGCGTAGAGCCCGTTGGCGAGGTGCACCCGCAGGCCGGCGGCGGCGGGGTGGTGGGCCCAGAGCGGGAACATCGCCTGCAGGACCGCGACGAGGCCGAAGCTGAGGAGCGCCAGCACGATCAGCGCCCATTCCAGCGGCCCCGGAGCGGGCGTCGGCGGCAGGACGCCCGCCGTGAGGCGGATCGCGAGGAGTTGCAAGGCGAAGTAGCTGACCGAGGCGGCGACCGCGTAGGCGGCGGTCCGCGCCATCAGCGCCCGGGGCGCGGCGTCGGCGAAGCCTTGCGCGAGCATGTAGGCGACGCCGAGGATCAGGATGGCACCGAGCGCGAGCGCCTGGGGCGACTTGTGCACGAGCCCGAAGCCGAGGCCGACGAGGACGAAGATCAGGAGGGCCGCCAGGAAGGCACGCGCGACGGCGCCCGCGCCCGGGATGGCCACCGGCCCCGGCCGGCGGATCGCCGCGACCGCCGCGACGGCGCCGCCCGACGCCAGGAAGGCGTGGGCCTTGTAGAGCGAGTGCGCCACGATGTGCAGGAGCGCGAGCGGGAACAGGGCGAGCCCGCACTCGAAGGTCATGAAGCCCATCTGGGCGACGGTCGACCATGCGAGCGAAGTCTTCACAGACGGTTGCGTGAGCATCACGAGGCCTCCGAGCAGGGCCGTGAAGCCGCCGACCATCACCAGGACCGCGAGCACGCCGGGGGCGAGGAGGAGGACGTCCGCGAAGCGGATCAGCAGGAACCCGCCCGCGTTGACGATGCCGGCGTGGAGCAGGGCCGAGACGGGTGTGGGCGTCTCCATCACCTCGGTCAGCCAGCCATGCGTGGGGAACTGAGCCGACTTGAGCAGGGCGGCGAGCGCGAGCAGGCCGGCCGCCGCGACGGCGAGCCCGCCGCACTCTCCAGCGCGGGCCGCAAGCAGGATCCGGCCGATGTCGCCCGTGCCGTATGCCACGGCCAGCAGGACCGATGCGGCGATGAGCGCCGCGTCGCCGAGGCGCGCCGTAATGAACTTCTTGCGCGCCGCGCGCCGCGCGCCCGGCCGCTCGGGGTAGAAGAGCAGGAGCCGGTGCAGGAACAGGCTTGTGGTGATCCAGGCGGCGACCAGTTGTACGAGCGTGCCCGCCGTGACGAGCAGCAGCACCGCGGCGAGCGTGAGGCAGAGCCAGCCGGTGAAGGCGCCCTGACGCTCCTCGCCGTCGAGGTATCGCGCGGCGTAGCGCACCACGACCCAGCCGATGAAGGCGACCAGCAGGAGCATGGTGACGCTCACCGCATCCAGCCTGACCGAGAGGCCGATGCCGAGAAGTCCCAGGATCGGGCCGGCCCCCGGCCCGATCATCGCGAGCACGACCAGGGCGACGGTCGCGACCGCGAGGGCCGCGAGCGCCGCTCCCTCCGCCAGCGGGAGGACGAGCCTCGGGCGACACCCCGGACGCGAGAAGCAGAATGCGGCGCAGGCGAGCAACGCCGCGGGCGCGAGCAGCGGCAGGTTGAAGACGGGCACGAGGATCTCCTCGGGATCTGCTGGAACTGCGAGATCTCGTACCCGCCTGCGTCATTTCGGTAAAATTGATTATTTATGACGTATGGTTCTATAAAATAGATAAGGGAGTGGGAGCCACCAGTGGGAAGCGAGTGACATTCCTGCGAGGTGCACGGGTCGGAGACGGGCCTTGGGCCGAGCCACGTCGCCCATCGTACCCTGGCCGGGATCTCGCCCGAGAACGGTCCGAGTTGATCGGTATCGAGGCCGACCGGGGGCATGACGATGAGCCCGAGGTGATCAGCAAAGGGCGGCGCGATGGCCTGCTCGCTGCCGTGCATGGTCGCGAGCACAATTGCGGCACCTCGGTAAAGCGCGGCGACAGGTGGCTGCGGTGTCATCCTGTCCGACATCTCGCGTGGCGGGTTCTGACTTCCGCTCATAACCAAGCCCGCATCTTGTCTCTGACTAGCCGCGTCGGCACGCGTGACTGACGCCCTGGTGGTCCACCTGAATGGAGCGTGCGAGCCCGGGACAGTGCAGGATCTCTCCGACTGGATGCGGCGGCGGACCCATCTGCTGCGGGAGCACCTGTGCATCGTCGTGGTGGCAAGCGACGCGGCAGGCTACACGCTGCCGGGGGCGGACCTCCTGGAGGACCGCACGGGGGCGTTCGCCGGGGCGTATGGGGCCCGAGCGATGAGCTACCTCGTCCGGCCCGATGGCCATCTCGGCTGGCGCGGCCGCTCGTGGCGTGAGCCGGGACTTCGGCGCACCTCCGGAGGCTGTTCGCGGCCGCCTGAGCGGCCTGTCGTGGACATCGGATAAGCGGCAACCGCGGAGGCGAAGTGACCGTCATGGGAACGCTGCTGAGCGGCTCCGATGCTGGCTTCGGCTGTTCACCGCGACATGGCGCGGACTGCCGTCGGCCCCATTCGGACGTGCAGCCTGTCGTCGCTCCGACCTACCTTCCGACCTCTTGCCGGACGTACGAGCCGCTTACCCGGGACCGCCTGCAAGGGCGCG
Source organism: Methylobacterium sp. DB0501 (assembly GCF_011043735.1). Taxonomy (GTDB): domain Bacteria; phylum Pseudomonadota; class Alphaproteobacteria; order Rhizobiales; family Beijerinckiaceae; genus Methylobacterium; species Methylobacterium alsaeris. Next base: position 60,705 of record NZ_JAAKGV010000027.1, read on the forward strand.
CAGGTAACGCTCCGCACCGTCCCACTCCTCTCCCACGGCCACGAAACCGACATAGCCGTCCGGCCGGACGATGACGAGGGAGGAGCCGTCCGGCGGCATTCGCGGTGCGGGCTCCAGCAGCGCCGGGAACCGCCCCGCCAGAACGGTCCCGCGCGCCGCATCGGCGGCGTAGAGTACAAAGCGCGGCTCGCGCCCGCTTCCCGGCGCCGAGCCGGCATCATGCTGCGGGTCCCACCGAGCGCCGGCGCCTGGCCCGTGCGAGAGGGGGCTCCCGGGATAGGCGATCTCGATCTCGCTCATCGTCGTCGCCATGCGGTCGCGCACCGCATGGAACCCGAGCAGGAAGCGCAGAGCGAGGTTGCGCGCGACTTGTGCCGCCGGATGCGCCAGCGTCGCCATGTCGGTGAGCCGTCCGGCATTGCGCAACACCATGTCGCCGACCCCCGTCCGCTCGGGGCTGTAACTGTCGAGCAGGGTCTCGGCCGCCTGACTGCGCTCCACCATCGCCAGTTTCCAGGCGAGGTTGATCGCGTCCTGCATCCCGGTGTTCATGCCCTGGCCTCCGGCCGGGCTGTGGATGTGCGCGGCGTCGCCCGCCAGGAAGATCCGGCCCCGCCGGTACTCCGCGACCTTGCGCTCGTTGATGCGGAAGTTCGTCAGCCAGACCGGATCGGCGACGCGAAAGCCGCCGCCGGTGCGCCGGTCCACCAGGGCCTGCACGTCCGCCAGTGTCGGATCCGGGCGCGGGTGCGCGGGATCTGCCCGGCCCCGAGTTGCGACGACGCGGGCGCGCCCGCCCGGGATCGGAAAGATCACGAACGGGCCGTCCCGGTGCAGGTATGTGGCGATCTCGTCGGACGGCGGCGCCCCGGCGCCCTCCAGGCGTACATCGGCCAGGAGCCAATCGTCTCCCTGCGTCGAGCCGCCGAATGCGACGCCGAGGCTGTGGCGCACCGTGCTGTGGGCACCGTCGCACCCGATCAGCCAGGGTGTCGCCACCCTCTCTTCGCGCCCGTCAGCGTGCCTGAGATGGGCCTCGACCCGGTCATCCCGTTCCATGAACCCTGTCAGCTCGACTTCACGTTCGATCACGACGCCGAGCGATCTCAGGTGCGCGGTGAGCAACCGCTCGGTTTCCTTCTGCGGGATCATCAGGGCGAAGTTGTAGGCGCGCGCGACGTCGTCGAAGCGGGGGCGGCCCAGGACGGTCCCTTCGCTGCGGATCGAGGCGCCGTGGGCGCGAAGCCCGGCGGCCAGGAAACCCTCCGTGCAGCCCATGCGGTCCATGAGTTCGAGGGTCCGCGACCAGACGACCAGAGCCTTGGATGTCTCGGTCGCGCGCGAGCTGCGGTCGATCAGGCGCACGCCGATCCCGTACCGGGCGAGTTCCGCCGCCAGGGTGAGGCCGACCGGACCGGCGCCGACCACGAGGACTTTCGACATGACACCCTCCTTCAACCTATCCGGGACGCGCCGTCGGTAGCCGACCTGTTGATTCGCCTGCCACGGTTCCGCGCGGGCTCGCCCGCGACGCAGCCCCGAGCTCGTGCCGTCAGAACCGCCGCTCTCGACGGTCCGGGGCGGGAGCACGCCTGTGGTAGGCCGCCATGCAACTGTGCCAGATCTCGGAGCCGAGATCCCAGAGGCTCAGACGGTTCGTGTTGGGGGCGCTGAAGACCTCCGCCCCGGCCTGCTCGCGACAAGCCGCGTCCGCGGGCCCCCCCTGGATGGGTGGCTCGTTGGCCAGGACGCGTGTCGCCGCTCCGACGACGAGCACGAGGGCGAGCACATACTCGCGCATGATGGCCTCACAGACAGTGGCGCATGGAGGATGATACGTTCGACGCTCGACTTGTGCGCCATCGGCCGGAACTTTTCAGCCCTCCGGACGAAGTTCGTCCCTGAGTTCGAGGATGGCGGCGCGGTCCGGCTTTCCCTGTACTGTCCGAGGCACCTGCGAGACGGGACACATGATCAGTCGTCTCGCGATGTCGGGAGGGGAGGTGGCGCGCGTGTTCCGCGATCTCGCAACCGCGACCGGGCTGACGCTGGCGCGCCTGCCCTACGGGCACTCGACCCGGGTCGGGGCGAACCAGGACATGTTCGCGGCGGGGTTCGAACTGCTCGAGGTGATGCAGGCCGGCTCGTGGACGACGCCAGCGACGCCGGCCCGCTAAGGTGAGTACCTTCGGGCCCAGCGCGGTGCAGCCAGGAAGCTTGCGACGCTGCAAAACAGAGCGTGATGGGCTCTTTGTCGGGGTTGCTCGTGCAGGGCCGATGCGGAACGAATCCCGCCCAGGTCCGGGCAACCCGATCGGAAGGGATCGTTGACTGAAGATCACCAAGTCAGAGTTGATCACGCCTGGGCCAAGCGCGACGAGTCCGGTACGACACTTGCTCTGATCGATCACGGCGAGGATGTCGCTGCTGTCCTGCACACCGTGCTGACGCAGACCGTCTATCGGAGCAGGATCGCGATCCTCGCCGGACGCGCCTTGTCCGACCAGGACGTCGAGCGTTTGTGCGCACTTGCCTTCCTCCACGATCTCGGCAAAGCGAATAGTGGCTTCTGGCGGCGCCAATTTCCCGAGATGCCACGTATCGGCCACACCGAGGTCGTTGGCGCTCTGTTCCACCATAGCGTGCAGCTCCGCAACCACGCCGCGGTGCGGGAGCTGGGCGACCTCATCGCGGCCTGGGGGGCGGCCCAACACCTCACGGCCGTGATGGCGCACCACGGCCGTCCGCTGGCGAGTTTCAGCCAGCAGGGCGCGACGAGCGGAGACAGCGCCAGAGAGGCACGGAAGAATGCCGGCTGGTGGCGCCCGGTCGACGGCTACGATCCGGTCGCCGAGGTGGCACGGCTCCTCGCCGCCGCGCGCCAGCGCTTCCCGCTCGCCTTCGCGGAGGGACCGCGGCTGCCCGACGCCCCGCGCGTCGTGGCGCTGCTCGCCGGCCTGACGACCCTGGCCGACTGGCTCGGCTCGGACACGGCGCATTTCCCCCTCGCGACGCCGCCCGATCTGCCGCGGTCGCAATTCGCGACGGCGCAGGCCGCTCTGGCGGTCGCCGAACGGGGGCTCGGCCCGCTGTCGCGCACGGCGCCCGCCTCCTTCGCGGCGGCCTTCGGCTTCTCGCCCTACGAGGCGCAGGAGAAGGCCGCCGCCGCGTGGCTCGGCGCGGTCGCCGCCCTCGAGGCCGAGACCGGCTCGGGCAAGACCGAGGCGGCCCTGTGGCGCGCCCTCGCGCTGATCGCCCGCGGCGAGGTCGACGCGCTGTACTTCGCGGTGCCGACCCGCACCGCCGCGACGCAGCTGCACGGACGGATCAACCGCCACCTCGCCCGCGTCTTCGGTGCCGACGCCCCCCGGGCGGTGATGGCGGTGCCGGGCTACCTGCGCGCCGGCGACGAGGACGGGCAGCGTCTCGCGCCCTTCACGGTGCTGTGGCCGGACGGCGACGCCAACGACGCCCGCTGGGCCGCCGAGGCGCCCAAGCGCTACCTCGCCGCCCGCATCGCGGTCGGCACCATCGACCAGGCGCTGATGGCGGGCCTGCAGGTCAAGCACGCGCACCTGCGCGCCGCCGCCCTGTCGCGGGCGCTCCTCGTGGTCGACGAGGTCCATGCGTCCGATGCGTTCCAGACCGAGATCCTCAAGACCGTGATCGGGAACCACGTCGCGGCCGGCGGCCGGGTGATGCTCCTCTCGGCCACCCTCGGCAGCGCGGCGCGCACGGCCCTTCTCGGCCAGGAGATGCCGTGCCTCGCACGGGCCCTCGCGACGCCCTATCCGGCGCTCTCGGGCTCGGAAGCGGCGCCCGAGACGGTGACGACCGGCGGCCGGCGCAAGGAGATCGCCGTGGAGGCCGCGCCGCTGATCGCGCACCCGCGGGAGATCGCCGCCCGGGCCCTGCGCGCGGCGCGGGCGGGCGCCTCGGTGCTGGTCGTGCGCAACACCGTCGCCGACGCGGTGGCGGTGCAGCAGGCGCTCGAGGCGGAGGGCGCCGGCGACCTGCTGTTCCGGGTCGGCGGCGTTCCGACCCTGCATCACGGCCGCTTCGCCGCCGAGGACCGCCGCCTCCTCGACGTCGAGATCGAGGCCCTGTTCGGCAAGGTGGACGACGACCAGCCGCTCGAAGACCGCCGCGGCCGCGAGCGCCGGCCGGTTGTCGCCGTCGGGACGACGACGCTCGAGATGAGCCTGGATCTGGACGCGGATCTCTTGCTCACCGATCTGGCGCCGATGGACGTGCTGCTCCAGCGCTTCGGCCGCCTGCACCGGCACCGGCGCGACGACCGCCCGTCCGGCTTCGCGACGCCGCGGGCGATCGTGCTGGTCCCGGAGGCGCGCGACCTCTCGCCCCTGCTCGACCGCGCCCGGCACGGGCTGGGTCCGACCAAGGAGGGACGCGGCATCTACCCCCGGCTCGCCGTGATCGAGGCGACCTGGCGCCTGCTGGAAGAGCCCGCCCGGATCGCGGTCCCGTGCGACTGCCGCCGGCTCGTCGAGCTGACGACCCATCCGGAGGCGCTCGACGCGGTCGCCGTGCAGAAGGGCGGTGCCTGGCTCGACCACGCGACCCGCCAGGAGGGCGGCCGCATCGCCGACGCGACCCTGGCGGCCCACCACCGGCTCGACATGGCGACCCGGTTCACGGAGCTGCTGTTCCCGAAGGACGAGACGGTGCGCACCCGGCTCGGCGCCGACGACCGGCTGATTCCCCCGGATGCGCCGTTCGTCGGACCGTTCGGCGCGACGATCACCCAGCTGCGCATCCCGGGATGGATGCTCAAGGACGCCGGCCCGATCCCGGACGACGCGACCGTCTCGGTCCGGGAGGAGGCTGGTGCGGAGGGCGTGCGGTTCACGCTCGGCACGGTCGGCTTCCGCTACGACCGTCTCGGGCTGCGGGTGGGGTGAGGCTGTGTTGGCTGAACCGCCAGATGGTGCTGCCGCAGGCGCCCCGCCATCGGATGGCGCCGTGCCCATCCGGCGCTTGCACTCGGGAAACACCTAGAGTACGAATAATTTGCGAACAGGTAAGGCCCGAAGATGTTGTGGCATCTCCGGGCCTTGGTCCGAACGAACTGCGACTTGGGACCGCAAGATCGTGTGTCGGATCGCGCGACACTTGTAGATCTTCCGCGCCATTCGTCAAGTCGATCCGTGTCGGAGAGACACCGATGAAATACGAAAAGTTCACGGTCGCCGGAGGGCGACGATGGCGTTGGCACTTTCGCGCCGATAACGGCCGCATCATATCGATGTCGCGCGAGACATACGTCACCGAGAACGCATGCGATTATTCGACCGCCTTGAGTAAATCCTCCGCTGGCGCGCCCGTTTCGCGCCTGTAACCGCATCGGGGCAGGATGTCCTGCCCCGAACCGCTCCCTCTCCCGGAGAGGATCGACCACGCCAGATGGTGGCTGCCGCCATGGTGCGGGTTGCTCCCCCGCGCCGTCGGGGACCTCTCAGAGCCTGTTTGCATAGTCGCCAAATTTTATCCTACCACAACCTCATTTCGAGGTGGCGGGTGGGATAAAAAATTTCTCGCGGCGCTTTCCTCACAAGTCGGTCAGAGCTTGATTATCTGTTTGACTGTCTCGACAGTCTTGATATTCTCCACGTCATTCCGGTACCGCGTAGCGGAGCCCGGTATCCAGACACTCAGGTGGGGTCGAGCGAGTCGAAAGACGTTCCGCTCTATTACAAACATCCTACGGCTCGGGATACCGGGCTCCGCTGCGCTGTCCCGGAATGACATCCAGGGAGTCAATTCTGTCGATTTCAGTCAAACAAGCTCTCGGACCATATCTGACTGATTGGCAAATTCTATCTCGCCCGCGATCTCAGAATAAGATCGCGGGTGAAATAAACTAGGAAAAATGTCTCGCGGCGACGTCCTCGCACGGCAAACAGGCTCTCATGCACATCCGCTACTGCGATCGATCCGGCCAAACGAGAACGGCCGACCTGTTCGACATCCTGGCCGCCCTGAGTCGCGATGCCGTCGCGTCCTTCCCGGCCCTGCGCCCGCACCAGCGCCAAGCCTGGCACGCCTTCCTAGTCCAGATCGCCGCGATGGCGCTTCATCGTGCCGGGGAGGCGACACTGCCGGAGACCGGGGAGGCGTGGCGCGGGCTGCTCCTGGCCCTCACCCCGGACTGGCCGGATGGCGAGGCATGGACGCTCGTGGTCGAGGATTGGGGCAAGCCGGCCCTGCTCCAGCCGCCGGTGGCGAGACCCGCGAATGCGGCGGAGTACCGAGGGCGTATCGAGGCGCCCGACGCCCTCGACATGCTGGTCACGGCCAAGAACCACGACCTCAAGGCCGAGCGGATGCGGGAGGCCGCCGACGACCACTGGCTCTTCGCCCTGGTCAGCCTCCAGACCCAGGAGGGCTTCATGGGAGCGGGCAATTTCGGCGTCAGCCGGATGAATGGCGGCTTCGGCAGCCGCACGACCCTCGGGCTGCGCCCGCAAGGGACGCCCGGTGCCGCCTTCCGGCACGATATCGGCCAGCTCCTCGCCTGGGGGCGGGACGAGATCCTGGTGAGACAGCCGGCGCTCGCCGCCCGCGACGGGCCGGGCCTCCTCTGGCTCGAGCCGTGGGACGGACAGGCCTCCCGGGGCTTCTCGGGGCTCGATCCGCTCTACGTCGACGTGTGCCGGCGCGTGCGGCTGATGCGGGAGGACGGCCACCTCGTCGCCCGCACCGCCGGCTCGAAGGCGGCCCGGATCGAGGCGAAGGCGCTCACCGGGCGGACCGGCGACCCGTGGGCGCCGGTGCTGCAGGACGGCGAGAAGGCCTATACGCCGACGGGGGCGGGCTTCGGCTACCGGCAGATCGCCCGGCTGCTGAACAAGGACATCACTGTCCGGCCGGTGCTTTCCACCCCGACCCCCGGCATGCCCACCACCGGCCTCGTCCTCGTGTTCAGCGCCGTCGTGCGTGGCCAGGGCAAGACCGAGGGCTTCCACGAGCGCTACCTGCCGGTGCCGGGCTTCGTCGCTTCCCTTCTGGAGCAGAGCGGCGACGAGATCCTCGACCGCACCGGCCAGGTCGCGCAGGAGCGCGCCGACGAGGCCGGAGAGATGGGGCGCATCCTGCGTCACGCGCTCCTGGCGCTGATGCGCGGCGGCCGCGACGGCGTGCGGCTCGACGACGAGGCGGGTCTGCGCAAGGCCGCGTCGTGGCAGGCGACCTATGACGGCCGCGTCGAGGCGGGCTTCTTCGACGACGCGTTCTGGAACGAGGTGGCGGAGCGGGACGGGCCGCACCGGGTGCCCTGGCGGGCGCGGCTCTCAGGCGTCGCCCGCGCAGTCCTCGCCGAGGCCGCCGAGGCGGCGCCGCGCACCGAGGTGCGGCGCATCCGCGCCAGGGCCCAGGCCTCGTCCCTGTTCGAGCGCCGGGCCGGCGCGTTCATGGCGGAGGTGAAGGATGCCGGTTGAGGTGACGCCGATGGCGGAGGCCGGCGGGCGGGAGGGGCGGCGCGCGCCCTCGCTCTCTGCGCAGCTGCGCTCGATCTCCGGCCGGATGCCGGGTTTGCCGACCGGGACGCGGGCGGCGTTACGGCGCCTCGATCCGGCAGCGCCCGGCCGCGGCGTGGACGCGGTGATCCCGCTCCTGATCGCGGCCGGCGTGAACCGGCGCGCCTTCGCCTCCGACGACGGCCTGCGCCGTTGGGCCTTGATCTGCCACCTGGTCGCGACCCTGTCGGGCACGGCGGCGCGGGAGGTCCACGCACCGGTGCGCGAGCGGAACCCGGACGGGCAGATGGCGGGCCCGCGCCACCGCGAGCGCGAGGCCGGGCGCCGGATCCACGCCGCCGGCGTGTCGGAGACCCGCCTGATGCGGCTCACCACCGCCCGGGGGCCGGCCCTCGTCGCCCAGGCCGCCCGCCTCGGCCGGTTCCTGGCCGCCGCCGGCGCGGTGCCCCTCGACCTCACTCCCCTCGCGCACCTGATCCTCGCCGAGGGCTTCGACGAGACCCGGGCCGACGAGGCCCGCCTGGCGCTCGCCCGCGCCTACTACGCCGCGGAAGCTGGCGACGACCGCGACACCGACGACACCGACGAGGACGCCTGAGCGTGACGACTCCCCGCTTCATCCAGATCCACTTCCTCGCCTCGTATCCGGGCGTGCTCCTCAACCGCGACGATGCGGGACTGGCCAAGCGCCTGCCCTTCGGCGGCGCCACCCGCACGCGGATCTCCTCGCAATGCCTGAAGCGCCACTGGCGCATGACCGAGGATGCCCGCGGCCTGCACCGGCTCGCCGAGGAGGTCGGCCTCGAGGCCGAGCGCTCCAAGGTCGCGATCGAGCAGGAGGTGACGGGCCCGCTGCGCGGGCGGGCCGGCGAGACGGTGCTTAAGGCCATCGAGAAGGTGTTCGTCGAGCAGGTCTACGGCGGCAAGGCCGGCGACAAGAAATCCCGCCAGGCGCTGCTGCTCGGCCGCCCCGAACTCGCCTATCTCGCCGAGAACGCCGCCCGCATCGCCCGGGAGGCGGAGGACGCCAAGGCCGCGGAGGACGCAGCGAAGGCCTTCTTCAAGGACGGCGACGGGCGGGCGAACCTCAAGCAGCTGCGCGAGCAGAACCACCTGGCGCCCGGCCTCGAGAGCGCCCTGTTCGGCCGCATGGTGACCTCGGACGTCCGCGCCAACACCGACGCGGCGATCCACGTCGCCCACGCCTTCACGGTCCACGACGAGCAGCCCGAACTCGACTACTTCACGGTCGTCGACGACCTCGCCGAGCGCGAGGATGCGGGAGCCGCCGGCGTGTTCGACACCGAGCTGACCTCGGGGCTCTATTACGGCTACGTCGTGGTCGACGTGCCGCTCCTGGTCTCGAACCTCACGGGTTGCGTACGCAAGGCCTGGGCCGACCTCGATCCGGACGCGCGCGACCTCGCCGGACGCGCGGTCGAGAACCTGGTCCACCTCGTCGCCACGGTCAGCCCCGGGGCCAAGCGCGGCTCGACGTCGCCCTATTCCTACGCCGACCTCGTGCTGGTCGAGGCCGGCGAGCGCCAGCCCCGCACCCTGGCCAACGCCTTCCGCGATCCCGTCCAGCCGCCCCGGGACCGCCGGGCGCTGGAGGCGGGCGCGACGCTGGCGGGCGAGACCGCGCGGGCGATCGTCCGGGAGATCGAGGGACTGGACGGGATGTTCGGCCCGCACGAGACCCGGATGCAGGCGGCCCGCGGTGCGGCGCGGCTGCCCGGCATCGAGGGGCTGACCCTCCCCGACCTCGCCACCCGTGCCGGCGCCATGGTGCGCCGGGCGCTGATCGCGGGGTAGGGACCGTGCCGGACCACCTCGTCCTCCTCCTCGACGCGCCGCTCTGCGCCTTCGGCGGCGACATCATCGACGCCTACGGGGTCGTGCGCGACTTCCCCGGCCGCTCGACGGTCACCGGGCTCCTCGCCAACGCCCTCGGCTACGACCGGGCCGACGGCGTCCGCCTCGACCGGCTGCAGGCCCGCCTGGTCCTCGGCTCCGCCCGGGCCGCGGAGGGACGGCGGGTGCGCGACTTCCAGACCGCCCGCCTCGGCGCCGGCGACCGGGGCTGGACCACGCGCGGCCGGATCGAGGGCCGCAGCGGCGGGGCGGCGACCTACGACTCGCCCCACATCCGCTACCGCGACGCCGACGCCGACGCCCTGGTGCTGGTCGCCTTCCGCCTCGATCCCCCCGAGGAGAGCCCGACCCTGGCCGAGGTCGAGCACGCCCTCGACCGGCCGGAGCGACCGCTCTTCGCCGGACGCAAGCCCTGCCTGCCCTCGCGCCCGCTGCTGGCCGGACGCGTCGCGGCCGACGACGTCCGCACTGCCCTCGAACGCGGCCTCGCGGCCTGCGCCGCCGGCGAGGGACGGTTCCGCCTGCATTCCTCGCGTGCCCGGCGCGAGCCCGACGGATGGCCCCGCTCGGCGCGTCCGGTGCGCGCCCAATGGCCGGCCGGCTTGGAACCGGGCGATCTGGAGCCGGGCGAGCGCGAGCGGCGCCAGGAGATCTGCGACGAGCGCGACTGGGTGGTGGGCGTGCATGGCGGCTCGCGCGGGGTGACCGAAGGCCGGCTGTCCCTTCCGGCCCAGCCCCGCGGAGACATGCCGTGAGCGGCCCGGTCCTCCACCTCGTGCGCACCCCCGTCGCGTCCGCGGCGTTGCGGGCCTTCGCGGCGTATCAGGGCGTCCTCGACGACGATCTCGGCTACGCGCTGCACCTCGCCCTGCGGCGGCGCTTCGGGGCGGCGGCCCCGCAGCCCTGGCGCCTGATGCCGGGCCGCGACGGCGGGCCGGAAATGCTGCTCGGCTACTCGCAGGATCCCGACGCCCTGCGTTCCGCGGATCCCCGCGCGATCGCGCGTCCCGAGGCGCCGCCGGACTGGGAGGCCGACTGGCGCGGCGACCAGGATGCCGGGAGCGCCTCTGCGGAGAGCGCCCTGGCGGCGCTCTTCCCGCAACCCTTCGAGGCCAAGGCGATGCCGCGCGCCTTCGCCGAGGGCGCGGCCTACGGCTTCGCGCTGCGGGTGCGGCCGGTGGTACGCTACGGCCCGCGCGCCGCCGAGGCCCGGTCGGCGGCGGACCGCCGGGGCGGCCAGGAGCGGGACGCCTTCCTGGCGGCGCTCGAGCGGCGCGACCGTTCGGGCCGCACCGAGGAGAGCGATCCGCTGGACCGCGAGCGGGTCTACCGCGCCTGGCTGGAGCAGCGCTTAGGGACGGCGGCAGCCCTCTCCGCCTTCCGCCTGGTGTCGCATCGGCGCATCCGCACCGTGCGGTCCGTCCCGCTGGACGCCGCGTCCCGCCGCCGGCCCGGGTTCGCCGGGCCCGAGACCGTGGTGGACGGGGGGCTGACGGTGGCCGATCCGGCGGCCTTCGCCGTCCTGCTGGCGCGCGGGGTGGGGCGGCACGGCGCGTTCGGTTTCGGCATGCTGCTGCTGCGGCCGGCCGGGAGGTAGCGCCATGCTGCTGGGCCGCCTCGGCCTCGACACGGCCCGCGTCCCCCACGGCGACCGGCACGGCCTCCTCTGGCTCGACCGCGGCCGCCTGGAGGTGGAGGACGGCTGCCTGCGGTTCGTCACCCGGGCCGGGCCGGAGGGGGCGCGACCCTCGCGCCGGGCGACTACCAGATCCCGCACCAGTCGGTCTCGGCGGTGCTGCTCGGCCCGGGCTCCTCGGTGACCCACGACGCCCTCCGGCTCCTCGCCCGTCACGGATGCGCCCTCTGCGCCATCGGCGAGGGCGGCGTGCGGCTCTACACGGCGCCACCGCTCCTGCCCGACACCTCCGCCCTGGCCCGGCGCCAGGTCGAGCTCTGGGCGGTGAAGGCGACCCGCATGGAGGTGGCGCGGCGGATGTATGCGCTCCGCTTCGGCGAGATCGTGCGGACCCGCGACATCGCGGTCCTGCGCGGCATGGAGGGCGGACGCATCAAGCGGGCCTACGAGCTGGCCGCCGGTCGCTTCGGCGTGCCCTGGCGCGGACGCCGCTACGACAGGGCGAACCCGGACAGCGCGGACCTGCCCAACCAGGCACTCAACCACGCGGCCGTGACGGTGCAGGCCGCCGCCGCCATCGCGGTCGCCGCCACCGGCACGATCCCGCAGCTCGGCTTCATCCACGAGGATTCCGGGCAGAGCTTCGTCCTCGACATCGCCGACGTGCGGCGCCACGACGTCGTCCTCGACATCGCCTTCGGGGCGGCCAAGGAGGCGAGCAAACGCCCGGAGAGCATCGACCGGCTGGTGCGCCGCAGGGCCGCCGAGCTGTTTCGCCGACGCGAGGTCGTTCCAGGTCTGATCGACGTGATCAAGTCCGTCCTGGTACCTCGGGAGCAGGAAGACGACCCTCAGGCCGAGGTCGGTCCGACGACCGACCCCGAGCCGTCGTGAGCGCGACGAGGAGAAGGTTATGCCGCTCTGCGTGGTTGTCACCCGCGATGTCGAGGATCGCTATCGGGGCTTCCTCGGATCCGCCATGCTGGAGCTTGCCCCGGGCGTCTACGCCTATCCGCGCATGAGCGCGAGCGTGCGCGATCGTGTCTGGACCGTGCTGTCGGACTGGTACGGCCAGCTCGGCCGTGGCAGCATCGTGATGACCTGGGCAGACACGGCCGCGGCAGGCGCCCTCGGCGTTCGCACGCTCGGTTCACCGCCCAAGGAGGTGGTCGCCCATGAGGGCGTCCTTCTCACTCGCCGTCCACTGGGTCGCGGAGCGGGGATGCCGCCCCCCGTTCAGGAGGCGGGCTCTTTGATAAGTGAATGATGTCAATATATTGACTGGTAGAGGCTCCCCCGCATCCGCGGGGATCGACCCGCGGTCGAGAAGCCGGTGTAGAGCGTGCGGAGGGCTCCCCCGCATCCGCGGGGATCGACCGGAGAAGCGCTTCTCCGCGCGGGCGCTCGCCCTGGCTCCCCCGCATCCGCGGGGATCGACCCGCGGTCGCGATGTCGAGCTACGCTTCCGCCGTGGCTCCCCCGCATCCGCGGGGATCGACCGGTGTCGTTGTCGTCTAGCGGTTTCATGAGATCGGCTCCCCCGCATCCGCGGGGATCGACCACGGACATGCTCGATGCCAAGACCTGCATCGTGGGCTCCCCCGCATCCGCGGGGATCGACCCAAGCGCCGGGACAAGGTCGCGAAGACCGAGCAGGCTCCCCCGCATCCGCGGGGATCGACCCCCGAGGGTCTGGTAGCCGCGCGAGCGGTCGGGGGCTCCCCCGCATCCGCGGGGATCGACCCAGCTCCGGGCTGGCCCCCTTGGACAGCGCCTCGGCTCCCCCGCATCCGCGGGGATCGACCCGAGATCCAGGATCTGATTGAGGATCTGGAGCGGGCTCCCCCGCATCCGCGGGGATCGAGCCGATCGCCGCATCCCCCCTCCGCCGTGGCATCGACGGTTCCCCCGTATCCACGCAGAGTGAGCAAGGACCAAGGGGCAATCCCAGTCCGGCGCTGCGAGGCGGCCGACTGCCCTCGCTTCTATGAGCCCTATCGCCCAGACGCCGAAGGCGCGCTCGCCTTACCGTAGCGCGAGTTCGGCCTCGACGTCGTGGCGCTGCCCGGCGCCCTGTGCCACCGCGAACATCGCTCGGTCCCGGAGATCTACGACCTGCTGCGGGGATCGGTGCAGTTGATCGCCGGCGTCGTCACCCGGGCGCCGATCAGAGCCGCCGAGGACCTCGGCCAAGTCGACTATAGCCGCTGGCGCGATCTGCGTTGCTCGGTCGACCGAGGGCGGCAGACCCGGGCAGCCCGCACCCGCTACCGCCACGATCGCGACGCCTGCCTCGCAGCACTCGAAAGCCAAGGTCACCAGCAAATTTTGCCGTATTAAGAAAAAACAACTTTTTCCGGAAAAGCTTTGTGTGTGACAGAGATCTCATCTCGGATGAGATCTCTGTCACACAGGGTGCTGACCGTAATCAACCGAGCAAATATTGTAAAATAAAATTGATTATTGTTATATAATTTTAAATACTGCTGACTTTAAAGATGGAAAACCACAGATTATATTCACAAATATTACTATGAGATTCATGTGGCGCGAACATTATAGATTTCGGCATTGCTTCTCCAGTTTCTATCATCCGCTTGATAGCTCAGGCATTTCGCTGTCGCCAACGCATCCCAATCTTTTATGATGCCAATGTGACCTTCCGAAGGAGTAGACAAGAAGTTTCTTGCACAATATTCAAAAGTCGAGTAAGTAAGATTGTTTGGACCAGTGTGATAATGAATATTTGCTAATAACCCAGATTTTTTGCACAGAAAAATATTTTCCACCGCATATTCAATGGCCTTTCCTATTATCGGATGGTTTTTGATCGCAAATATAGGAGAATTATTATAATATAACTTACATTCGCGAGCTATCTCACTATCAGTGCTTGCCTTGATAGGATTGATCATTTTGTTCGAGCTCAAATGATGGGCAAGAGGAGATAAGATTAGATTGAATGATTTATGTTGTTTTTCTATCTTATTAATATCAAATTCCCGCCTCTCGTCGTCAGCATCAATATAATATCCGCCATTATGAAATAAATACAATAATCTAAAAACATCGCTCCTCATAGCTGGATGGTGACTATAATCATATGCTTCAAGCTGTTCTTTGGAGCAAAATTTAGCAATGAAATCTCTAGCCGATTCGTCATTAAATAATTCATATTCCCCATTACATGTGCCTATCCAGCTGTTCATACAAAGGTGGACGTCAGCGGGAATATCTTTCTGAGCCCAAAATTGCACAATTTTCTTTGGGATATGATTTGTGGTAAAGTTTCCTTGAACAGAATCTAATAAATCAGTACTGCTGGCTGTGAAGGAAATATCCGAGTCGATACAGGCCCTGACGAACTTGAACGATAGTTCTGGATTCCAAAATATTTCTTTAGATTTCGCAGTCCCAGCAGAATGTTTAGCTAGTAAATCTAGCTCAGCTTCGGTAAAATATTTTTCCCAGTTTATGCTCGGCATATTGTGAATTCCTCTTTATATTACAGCGTTTTAACTATAGGGCCTGCCGTGTTGAATCTTAGCTCGGCAAGGTCCATGATAGGTGCCAAATGTGGCATCCTCGGCGACATTAGTGCCATTTACCAGCGTCTTGCAACCTCTCGCATCGGGCAGTTTCTAAAGTTTGTGGCCAATCAATCGAGTAGGGCGCAGCTCGCAGCATATTTTGCATTGAGTCATATTTATGTTTTCTCTAACACCTGTCTCACGGCAGAAAATTTCTATTATTTGCTATAAAGTTGTAGTTGTAATTCATCTTTTAGCATCAAATTGACATTTTTTAGCGCCAGTATGACCAGTATAGGTTGAATTTTTTTGATAACACTGCGGAGCTAAAGGCCAAGATAAACCAATCACACGTTGCGTAAGATAGCTGTTGTTAATTTCACGAAATGTAATTGAATATACCAGAGTGATCTAGCGAGCGCTATTGAAGCGGTGATAGGCGGTATCGGTTGATTCACTCAGGAGGCGGAAGGCGATCCTGGATGGCGCGATGACCGAAGCCTGAGATGCCCGCAGGTCTCGGCCATCTCCGGGACCGCTTTGCCGCTATTCCGGATCAGTGCGGTCGCAAAGGGTGCCGGCAAGTACGGGGCGTGTCTCGTGGAGTGGTGTCGCTGAACGGAGGCGGGAAAACCAGCGTGCGCCTCTTCCCTAGAGCGTGTTATGTACTCGTCATAAGTTTTTCGGCCTGCTTGAGCATGAGGAAGACGAAGGCGACCATGTGGAGACCAGCCAAGGTACTGGCGTAGCGCTCGTAATCCTTGACCAGCCGTCGATAGCGAGTGGCCCAGGCAAACGAGCGCTCCACCACCCACCGGCGCGGCAGCAGGACGAAGCCGCGCTTGGCCTCGGGCGCCTTCACCACCTCCAAATCGATGCTGTTGGCACGCGCGGCAGCTGCGGGCTTGGGGCCGGAATAACCCTGATCGACAAAGCCCAGCTCGACGCTGTCGCCTGTCTCCGCCTGAACTTCGGCCGCCAACCGACCGACCTCGGCCCGGTCGTCGGTACTGGCGGGCGTCACGTGCAGCGCCACGACATGGCCGGGCGTGTCCACCGCCAGATGCACCTTCGCCCCGCGCTTGCGCTTGGCCCCGTCGTAGCCCGCCCGCTCGCCGCTCTCGGGCGAGGAGGAGCGCAGCGTCCGGCTGTCGAGGATCACCCCCGAGGGCTCCGGCTCCCGCTCCGCCGCCATCCGCAGCACCGCCCGCAGGTCGCCGGCCACGTCCGCGAAGCTGTCGGCCGACAGCCAACGCTGCGTCTGTTGGTAGACCGCGGCCCAGGGCGGCAGGTCGTGCGGTATGAACCGCCACGGCGCCCCCGTCTTCACGATGTAGCGCAGCCCGTTGAACACCTCGCGCAGATCGTGCTCGCGCTGCGCTGAGCTCTCCCGCAGAAGCGCGAGGTAGGGGGCTACCAGCGCCCATTCTTCATTGGACACGTCGGACGAATAGGCGGGGCGATCGGTCGGCATCACCCTTAACGCAAACGCCACCCAACTAGTTCATAACACGCTCTAGTAATTTACTGAACTTAGTTCGTCGAATCAAGGACGGATTGCTTCAACGAGAGCCGTCAGCCCAGCGCCTGCCATCGCGTTTTTTAGTATACTTTGGTGGCGGAGAGGCCGTCCGCGCGTGCGCTGTGATGGCGCGCACGAAATCACGGAGGGCTGGGCGTCGGCGCTCTTAGGGCCAGAGCGTTGACCCTGTGTCCATCGGCGCCGGGGGGAGTGGACGGCGCCAAGACTGCTCGTGTAGGTTGGGCAGCAAACCGGGGCCTGGAACGATGCTTGATAAAGAATACGATTGGATTATCAGTCTTGGGTCAAACTGTACCCCTGCCTGGAATATAAGAAAGCAGCTTAAACAGCCTGAAGCTTTCCCGTTTGACTGGTGGATTTCCGATTATTACCCAACACTCTCAGTATTGAGATCAAATTTCTCAAATATGTTTGATAATGATGAAATGCTTATTGTAGATAATTGCTCTACGGTTGTATCTAAGCGCTATTGGCTGAAATACCATCACGATTTTCCGCACAAACCCGGAACAGGCCAAGTTTCGGAGGACTTTAAGTCACACCTGAACGCGGTGCGAGGAAAGTACGATCGCCGCGTCCAGCGACTGCATGATGCCATGCGCAGCGGATCGATACTCTTCGTTCGCCAGGGTGGCGTTAACTCCACGCAATCATATCCAGACGAAGAAAAGCTCAAAAACAGTCACGCTCTATATGATATGCTGGTTCGGCTCTGGCCTCACGCGGAGTTTGATCTGCTGGTTATTGAGGATAATAATTTAGGCAACCCAGTTATATCAATGTCGAATGGAAGGATTGCCTTCGATCAATTTCCCCCGTCATCAAGCAAGGGGCATGATTGGCGAGAGGCGGAATATGCTGCGTTGTGGGAGCGTCAGCGGATATCCCGGATAATACCATTGCAGCCGTGATTACTGCACTTTCACCCTGCGCACGTAGGCCACCCATCGCCAGGCGTTGGTGTTCGGGGCCGTGACGCTCACGTCGAGGCACCCGTTCGACGTATCGGCGGTCACCTGAAGCGAGGCCGCCGAGCCGGCTCCGGCCGAGGCCTGGGCCGCGGTCGCGGTACTGAACGCGCCGCTGTAGGTCGTGGCGGCTGCCGAGGCGCCGCGATCGAGGGCGTTGACCCCGGTCGCGGCCCAGTCGGCCCAGTTGCCGGCCGACGAGGTGTCGCGCCCCGACACCCGGAGTTCGAGCTGCATGTGGGCATTGTTGGGCAGGTTGACGCAGTTCGCGGACCCGGCTGCGGCCTGGTTCGATGTTAGCCGTACAGGCGATGTCGATGTCGAGACCTGCCGCAGCACATGCTGACACGTCATCGCCAGCCCCGAGCCGCCGAGGCTGTCAGGGCCGGGACTACCCGACGCCCAGCAATCGGCGCCGTTCAAGCCGTCATCGCCCGCCTGATAGCCGCCGAGTCGGGAGATCGTGCCGATTGCGTTATTATATTGCCCAGTTGCAAAGCATCCGTAGCAGTTCACGTTGTTGCCGAAACCGCCGGCGCCCGAGTTTGGTTTGGAAATCGAGTTAGATTGCCCATAAAGAATAGAAGAATATGGATTGTTGTTCTGGTTGTTGGATGATTGCGGCCCCAAGACTGTGAGATGGCTAGCCCCTCCGGTGGCCACGCCCGAAACATTGTTGTCGGATTGGACGCCCAGCGTGACGTAAGATGGACTGCCGGTGAACGTGACGAAGTACCCGGTGCCGAAGGCGAACGTCGATCCCGTGATGCTGATGTAACGGCTGTTCGTCGAGCCGGCGTCGTTGATCTTCACCGGAGAGGCCATGCCCGAGAAGACGTTGCCGGTGAAATTGATGTTCGAGGACCCGTTGAGCGTCAAGCCGCTCGTGCCCCCCGCAAAGTTATTGCCGTCCCCCACGATGCCGTTGCAGTTCGTGCAGACCAGTGGGCCGCCGGTTGCGAACCAGTTTTGTTGAAAATGGCTTGCGTCGAACCCGTTGAAAAAAGCGCCATTGGTATTCGAGTCGAGATCGTTCCCGCGAATTTTGCTACTATTGATGTTTTTCGTTCCGCCGTTATAATCAAAATACAAACTCCAGCCGTTTTTAAAGATGATATTCTGATTTACGAATATTCCATCGCCGTAACCCTTGTGCTCGATGCCCTTGACCCATCCTTTGATGTAGTTATGATTTTCAATGATGATGTCGGCCGGACGCGTTGCAAGGGTCCCGCCGTACAGGTAAATGCCGGAATTCTTGCCGTCGCTGATCTGGTTGCGCTCGATATAGATCTGATTGGGATTGTATGACGCGCCGTCGATCGCGATCCCGTTCCAGGCGTTCGCGCCGCCGATCGCGTTGCTGTCGATGCGGACGTAATACGAGTCGGTCAGGTGGATCAGCGCACCGGCCGTCGCCGCCTGGGCACGGGCGACGCTGATGTCCGCGATCCTGATGCCGCCGGCATGCCCGCCGACCGAGAGCCAGTCCGCAGTCGCCGTGGGGTCATCGAAGATGAAGCGCGTGCTGTCGCGTGAGGCGCCCAGGAAATTCCAGTTGGACCGCGTTACGGAAAGGGTCGCAGTCGTGCGGTACGTGCATGACCCGCACAGCCTGATCGTACTGGCGCCGCTGTTGATCGCGGCCAGGATCGCGCTGGTGCTGTCGGTGCCGCTGCCGACCGCGCCCGTGCTGTCCCCAATGGCGCCCCACCACTCGGGAGACACCTCGCGCTGCCTGGGCGCCGCGTAGAAGCCCGGGGTGCAGCCATCCGCGAAGATGCGCGACGGCCCCGCCGTGACCGTCCCGGTGAACTGGAGGTTATTCGATCCGCACGACAGCACCGCCCCGGGCTCGACTATGACATCGGCCGCGATCGTTAGGTAGGGGCCGGACAGGTAGCTGTACGATCCAGCGGGCAGCCGCAGCGGCCGACCGGTGCTGGCGGCCCGGTTCGCCGCTGCCGTCAGGGTCGTGTAGTCGAGCGCGTTGATGACCTCTCCTGCGCGATCCGCGTTCGTGCGCGCGATGCTTGCACCTGCCGCTGTCACGCTCATCGTCGACCCGTCGCTGGTGCTGCCGGATCGGACGCCCGGCGCGATCCCGTCCGGGTCTGCAAATGGCATGCGCATCTCGGCGCGAGCGCTGGTTGCCGGAAGCGCGGCGGCGATCAAAAGAGTAGTGGCGAGGCGGTGCATAGCTTTAATCCTGGATCACTCGACCACGGTGACTTTGGCGGTAGCGGCCGTCCGGCCCATGAACCCCAACGACCGTATAGCCCGGGAACTCGCCCGTCCCGATGCCCGCGCAGCCGTCGAGGAGTGACCCCTCGGCCACCAGTATTCGCACGTTGCCGGCGGCCGAGCGCGCGCGGGCGAACCCGCGACCCGCCGTCACGAAGGTGCCGGGGGACTGGGACGAACGGATGAGCAGGGGAGGGGGGCTGTTCAAAATCCGGTCTATTGAGGCGGGTCGGCAGCTAAGAGGTTCACGCGCACGCCGCTCGCGGCGGCGCCGAATACATCGAAGTTCACGAGCGCGGGCTTGGTCGCCGCGGGCCGGACAACGAAGCGATTCGAGACGCAGCCAGGCGAGCAGATGCAGATCGACTTCGGCGAGTTCCAGGTGAGACGCTCGGTGAGGAGCCCGCACGCACGTCCCTGTTCGTGGCAACCCTCGGCGACCTCCGCAGGCGATACCGACCCTGGCCTGCGCCTCGCGAAGCCGCCGGGTATGCCGGGCGCGCGGAGGTTCATGGGTGTTTCGGCGAAGGTCCAGCGTCGGCAAGCCGGATTGACGCGGTAGAATCGCCGCACCTCGATGCGCAGCGTGATCCGCGATGCCAATAGCGGCAGTTCGGCGGGATGGCGGTGGTAGCAGTTACGGATGGACTGGCTCTTAGGACCGCAATCGGGACATCGACCACCGGTTGCGTCCAGTTGTGTCGGAACAACAAGGTGATCGTCGTGTTGCCATACGGACTGCGCGATGCGGAACGCCAGGATGGCGGCGGGAATGTTCATGTCATCCACGATGGGGCGGGCTGAACATGACATCATTAGCGTGAATCAATTCACAAATGGCTACGCAAAGCGTGCATGAACCTTAGGGGCGGGGCAAGCTCGATACTATAGAGCGTGCTCTAGATGAGGATACACCTTGCCATTGCAAAACTGATTTATTATTATAAGGCGGCTGGATCTGAATTCAGATCGCGGCGCGTGTTGATTTTGGGAGGAGCGCGATTATTTTGGCAAGATCTTTGAATATGCTGAGGATATGTAGTAATATGTCAGTACATATGAGGTCGCTATGAATTTCATAGGGTATGATCATCAGAATAAGCCGGCGCCTATTCGCCTTTTCCATGACGATGATAATTTAAAAATAATCCTATTGCATGAGAGTCTTGGCGCTTTGGATGGTATAATAGGCAATACTGACATATCGAGAGTTTTTTTTGCTTTATCGTTTTCCTGGAATTTCGATGATGATAAGTGCGTAATTTGCAAAAATTTCATAGAACAACTATGCGAGAAATATCCACATGCAAAAAATCTCATATTGTCAAATATTATTTTTTTGATGAATTCAGCCTCTGAGCTGCATCGCGCACGTGCTATTATGCCTGAAATTGCGTCAGCGCATGTCAACAATGCCTCTTTTCTCTCGGAGAGGCAGCTTTATATTAAGCACAGCACTATATTATATAATGCAGTTATTAATGCCAAGAATTTTTTATTCAAACGTCATTATCTGGCGCAAGATGTCGCGGATATTGTGGCGATTTCATATGACACCAGTGCCCATGAGGCAAAAATAAAAAGTTTTGATATATCAGATTTTGCGTCCAAAATATATGAATCAATTCCTGAAGAGCAAATTACCGATATCTTATGCCAAGCGAATTGTGGGCTCGCACTTTCTGAAGTCGAAGGCGCATGTTATGCAAGTGCTGAATACTTGCTCTGTGGACTTCCGGTAGTGAGTACAATTTCCTTGGGGGGAAGATCAGATTTTTACGATAGCTATAATTCTCTGATTGTCGAGGCGTCTCCTGGCGCAGTGGCCGACGGAGTGCATGAGTTCAAAGCCCGGCGTCTACGGGGAGATATTGATCCAGAATTAATTAGAAGCTCAACAATATCAAGAATGAAAATCTTCAGAGCGCGCCTTGTTGAAGAATTTTCGAGAATGACCAATGTAGATTATCATGTTATAGATGAAAGATTAAATTTTTGCCTCAGCGATAGCAATAAATTATGGGGATACAAAAATTTTTGGCTGCAACATGTTTGCATTTCTTCTTAGCAGATATGCGTGAGGCGATATATTATAGGACCGTGCGCGCATGCTGTATAGGCATATGTCGTTAAGGCGAAGGCATCCGGCTATCTGAACCTCTGCTATCTCTGCGCACAAGGTGTAAACTTGCGTTACGCTCGGCCTGCTCGGGTGCGATGTAGATGTCTGATTTCGGAACGAGGTGGTGCCGGCCGACCTTGAACCGGCCTGAGTCTTTGCTCCTGACCTTGAAGATGCCTTGGAACGGAGTCTGAACCGCACTAGGTTTCTCGGAAGTGTCTTGGGTCAGGCGGCCAGGGCTCGGTCGCCGACATGGGCACGCAGACGGGGCGATCGGCAGTACCCTGCAGAGTCCATCGATCGTCGCGGGCGACTCGTGGACCAACGTCCGGATCGTTCTGAAGGGATGATCACGCCGAATGCGGCGCTTAAGATCCGCGGACGAAAACACCGAGTTGCTTCGGAAATTCTGGCAACGCACTGACAAACCTTGCGCTGATGCACGAGGGTGAATCACGCTGCACGCGACGAGCGAAGCCCTGTTTCGGCAACCTGCTAGAGCGCCGCCGAGATGATCGCAGTGAGCGTCGCGACGGAGACGACCGTGGCGACCACGACCGTGGCCGCCGAGACCTCCATCATCGCGCCCGAGCGATGCGCGAGGAGGAACGCGTTCGCGCCCGTCGGCAGCGCGGCCGTGACGATCATGATGATCCCGGCCGGCTGCGGCACGGAGGCCATCGCGACAACCAGGCCCATGCAGAGCGGCATCACCGCGAGCTTGATCGCCACCGCGGCGAGGACCGGCGGGCCGATGGTGCCGCGGCGCAAGACCGGCAGCGAGGCGCCGAGGCTGATCAGTGCGAGCGCCGGCGCGGCCTGGGCCAGGAGGTCGAGGATCCGCCGCAACGCCTCCGGCACCGGGAGGCCGGTTCCGTTCCAGAGCGTGGCCGCCACGATCGACGAGATGATCGGGTTCTTCAGGCTGCCGACGACCGTGTCCCGCAGGGTATGGAGGAGGGGGCGCCGGTGCTCGCCCCGGTCCAGCTCGACGAGGACCGTCGCCGCGGGCAGGAGCAGGAGCGAGTGCGCCGCGATGATCGACAGGAGGACGGCGAGGCCCGGCCCGCCCCAGATCCCGCCCACGATCGGGATGCCGAGCAGCACGGTGTTGCCGAACGCGGCGTTGAGCCCGAACAAGGCGCCCTGGGCGATGGTCATGCGCAGCAGCGCGATCCCGCCGAGGACCGAGAGGGCGAAGACCGGCAGCGCCACGGCGAAGTAGAGGCCGATCACGTCGAGGCGCGGCGGGGTCCGGCTGCCGACGATCGACAGGAACAGCAGCGACGGCAGCAGGATCCAGAAGATCAGGCTCGTCAGCCCCTTGGTCTCGGCTTTATCCACGACGCCGAACCGGATGATCAGGCGCCCGATTGCGATCAGGCCGAAGACCGGCAGGATGACGGAGACCAGGGTCGATGCGATGGTCGCGAGGTGTGACATGCTCTCTTTCTCGATTGAAAGCCCGTCACGGTCCCGCCCGCGATCCCCGGTCACGCCGCCCCGGGGCTCGACTCCGACCGGTTCCCCGACAGGGGAGGCCTGACCATCCGCTGCGCCGGCGAGACGTCCGCCTCGGTGTAAACCTCGGTCGTGCCGCGATCGGCGCAGCCGAGAAGCTCGCCGATCACCCGCAGGTCGGCGCCGTTCTGCAGCAGGCGGATCGCGAAGGCCGGGCGCAGCTGGAGCTCGGTCGTCGGATTCCCGGACCCGCTCCCCTCGGCCACCGGGAAGCGATGGAGCCCCTGGGCGACCGAGCGGCGCCGGCTGATCGTCGAGTGCGGGAGGGCGTCCCGGTCGAGATCGGCGCGATACGCCACCATGTCGTCGCGGGTCACGGCAGCGAGGCCGCGCCCGCCGGGACAGCTCGCGAGGTCGCGGCGATAGGTCTTGAGCGACGAGGCGGCGGGACCGCGCGCGGCCGCCAGGGCGTTTAGCCGGAGGTCGGCGATCTCGGCATTGGACATCCCCCGAGCATGGCGGCGACCGGTTAACGACCGATCCCGGCAGGCCGGCCGGGGCTGCGCCGGACGCGCGCCGCGCTTGCCAAGCGGGATTACATGTCTATACATAATGCCGTAACGAGACAGGCGTGCCGCCACGCTCGCCGGCCGACGGCGCGGGGGATGTCGATGCCGCGCGGCATCGGAGCGGCCGTGGGGCTCGCGCGCACCGCTTCAGGAAGCGAGGACCTTGCGATGACTCTGATTCTCCATCCCGGCCGCGTGACGCTCCAGGATCTCGAGCGCGTCTATCGCGACGGCGCGGCGGCGCGGCTGGATGCGGGCTTCGACGCCGCCATCGCACGGGGCGCGAGCCGGATCGCGGCGATCGCCGAGGGCGAGGCGCCGATCTACGGCATCAATACCGGCTTCGGGAAACTGGCCTCCATCCGGATCGCGCCCGGCGACCTCGCCACCCTCCAGCGCAACCTGATCCTGTCGCATTGCTGCGGCCTCGGCGAACTCCTGGAGGCCGACGTGGTGCGCCTCGTGATGGCGCTGAAGCTGATCTCGCTCGGCCGTGGCGCCTCGGGCGTGCGGCCGGCACTCGTGCGCCTCATCGAGGCGATGCTCGCGCGCGGCGTCGTCCCGGCGATCCCGGGCCAGGGCTCGGTCGGCGCGAGCGGCGACCTCGCGCCGCTGGCCCATCTGGCCGCCGTGATGATCGGGGAAGGCGAGGCGTTCCTCGAGGGCGAGCGGATGCCGGGCGCCGAGGCGCTGCGGCGCGCCGGGCTGGAGCCGGTGGTGCTGGCCGCCAAGGAGGGGCTGGCGCTCATCAACGGCACGCAGGTCTCGACGGCGCTGGCGCTCGCCGGGCTGTTCCGCGCCTTCCGGGCCTTGCGCACGGCGCTCGTCACCGGCGCGCTGTCCACGGATGCCGCCATGGGGTCCTCGGCGCCGTTCCACCCCGAGATCCATCAGCTTCGCGGCCATCGGGGCCAGATCGATGCCGGCGCGACCCTGCGGGCGCTCCTCGACGGCTCGGCGATCCGCGAGAGCCACGTCGAGGGCGACGAGCGCGTCCAGGATCCGTACTGCATCCGCTGCCAGCCGCAGGTGGCGGGGGCCTGCCTCGACCTCCTGCGCCAGGCCGGTCGCACGCTCGAGATCGAGGCCAACGCCGTCACCGACAACCCCCTCGTCCTGTCCAACGGCGAGGTCGTGTCGGGCGGCAACTTCCACGCCGAGCCGGTCGCCTTCGCGGCCGACCAGATCGCCCTCGCGGTCTGCGAGATCGGCGCGATCGCCCAGCGCCGGATCGCGCTCCTGGTCGATCCGGCCCTGTCCTTCGGCCTGCCGGCCTTCCTGGCGAAGAAGCCGGGCTTGAATTCCGGGCTGATGATCGCCGAGGTGACCTCGGCGGCGCTGATGAGCGAGAACAAGCAGCGCGCCCACCCGGCCTCGGTCGATTCGACGCCGACCTCCGCCAACCAGGAGGACCACGTCTCGATGGCCTGCCACGGCGCCCGCCGCCTGCTGGCGATGACCGACAACCTGTTCGGCATCCTGGGCATCGAGGCCCTGGCCGGCGCGCAGGGCGTCGAGCTGCGCGGACCGCTGCGCACGAGCCCGGAGCTGGAACGGGCGCTCGCCGCGATCCGCGCCGCCGTCCCGTCCCTGGAGGACGACCGCTACCTCGCGGGCGACCTGCGCATCGCCGCCGCCCTGGTGGCCGACGGCGTGATCGAGGCGAGCCCGTCCCCCGGCCTCCTGCCGGGCCTGGAGGCGGCGCGGTGAGCCCGGTCGAGATCGCGCAGGGAGCCTCGCCGGTCATCCTGGCCTTTCCCCATACCGGCACGGAGGTTCCGCCCGACATCGGTGAGCGGCTGAACGACGAGGGGCGCTGCCTTCGCGACACCGACTGGCACATCCACCGACTCTACGCGGGGCTGCTGCCGGATGCCACGACCGTGCGGGCGACCTTCCATCGTTACGTGGTCGACGCCAACCGCGACCCGACGGGGGCCAGCCTCTATCCCGGCCAGAACACCACCGGCCTCGTTCCCGCGACCGATTTCGACGGCGCGCCGATCTGGCGGGACGGCGCGGCCCCGGACGCGGCCGGGATCGCCGACCGGGTCGCGCGGTTCCACGCGCCCTACCACGCGGCGCTCGCCGCCGAGATCGCCCGCGTGCAGGCGCGGCACGGGATCGCGGTGCTCTACGACTGCCACTCGATCCGCTCGCGGATCCCGTTCCTGTTTCCGGGCACGTTGCCGGACTTCAACATCGGCACCGATGGCGGGCGGACCTGCGACCCGGCGATCGAACGCGCGGCGGCCGAGACCTGCGCCGCCGCCGACCGCTATACCAGCATCGTCAACGGCCGCTTCCGCGGCGGCTGGACGACGCGGCATTACGGCCGCCCCGAGGCCGGGATCCACGCGATCCAGATGGAGCTGGCGCAGAACTCGCACCTCGCGACGGAAGCGCCGCCCTTCGCGCTCGACGAGGCGAAGGCCGCGCGCCTGCGGCCGGTTCTCGGTGCCCTGCTGGGCCGGCTCGCTGCCGCGGCGGAGGTGCTGAAGGGCGCTCGGGCGTGAGGCGGAAGCGCGGCGACGCGCGGCCGGACCCGGCTTCGCGCCGATGCATCCCTGGCGGCTATGTCCGGCAGCGGCGGAGCCGTCCAGGGCATGGAGCGGCCTGAGCTTTCCCCTCTCTCCGCCCGCGGGAGAGGAGCAAACCCGCACCTTTCATTGTGCCGAGCAGTCGCCCGCGCCAACCGAGAAGGATCACGCCCCATGCGCCTCCTGAAGGCCGAGGACCATGTGCGCATGCCGTGGAAGAACGGCGGCGGCGAGACTGCCGAGATCGCCGTTCATCCCCCGGGCACCGGGCTCGGCGGGTTCGACTGGCGCGTCTCGATGGCGAGCGTCGCGGCGGACGGGCCGTTCTCGCTGTTTCCCGGCATCGACCGGACGCTCGCAGTCCTCGACGGCGAGGGGATGGATCTCGCCGTCGAGGGGCACGGCACGCATCGCCTGACGCCGGCGGCTGCGCCGCTCGCCTTCCCGGGCGACGCTCCGGCGAGCGCTCGCCTCGTCGCCGGGGCGATCACCGACCTCAACGTGATGACCCGACGCTCGGCCTGCCGGCCGCAGGTGAAGCGGCTTCGCGGCACCGTCCCGCGCTTCGCGGCGAGCGGAGGCTGGATCGTCGTGGTCGCGGTCGGCCCTTCGACCGTCGTCGTGGACGGCCGGACGGTGCCGCTCGGCCGCCGCGACGCGCTCCTGGGCGAGGGCTCTGCGACGATCTCGGGCGGCAGCCCGGTCGATCTCGTCGTGATCGAGATCGACCCCGTCGCGGCCTCATGACGGCGGGGCGGAGACGAGGCCTTGCGCCCGGCCCTCGCCGAGGAGCCAGCGGTGGAAGGCCCGCGCGCCGGTCTTCCTCAGGGAATCGGGGTTCCAGGCGAGGTAATAGGGCTCCGGCAGGGGCAGTCGCAGGTCGAAGGGGATGACGAGCTTGCCGGTCTCCAGCTCCGGCCCGATGAAGGCCAGCTGCCCGAGCACGAAGCCCTGGCCGGCGAGCGCGGCGTCGATCGCGCTGCCGGACAGCCCGTAGGTGAGGTTGGCGGGCGGCGGCCTCGTGCCGATCCGCCGGCCCCATTCCGCCCAGCCCGGATTCGCGCCGAACCGCGGGTCCCAGGCGATGTGGAGCAGGGGAAAGCGCATGATGTCCTCCGGCCCCGACAGGCGCTGCCCGGCGATCAGCGAGGGCGCGCAGACCGGCACGCTGTAATCGGTGAAGAGTTCGGCGTGGTGCGGCGGGTGCAGGCGGCCGCCGTAATAGATCCGAAGGTCGGCCGCGCCCTGGCTCAAGTCCGGCTCGGCGTCGCTGCCGACGAGCGAGACCCGGGCCTGGGCGTCGAGTTCCGTCCAGTCGTGCATCCGGCGGCCGATCCACTTGCCGAGCACCGTCGTCAGGCAGGACAGCACGATGACGTCCGCGGTCGCGTCGCGTAGCGTGGCGGCGGCCTGCGTGAAGGCCGCGAAGCCCTGGCGGATCTGCGCGTGGTACGTGGCCCCGAGCGGCGTCAGGCGTAACGCCCGCCCGTCATGCTCGACGAGCCGCGCCTTCACCGACGCCTCGAGCTTGCGCAGCTGCTGGCTGACCGCCCCCGGCGTCACCCCGAGATCGGCGGCGGCCAGCGTCAGGCTGCCGGTCCGCCCGAGGGCGTCGAAGGCCTGGAGCGCCTTCAGCGGGGGCAGGGGAGACATGACAGCGGAGACATGACGGTTCGGGCCTCGTGCGCCTGCCGCCCCGCCGGCCCTCCCGGGGACCGGCGCCGACAGATTTTCTAAAGCATGAGTCAGAATTTCTCCGGTCCCGGCAAGCCCGCCCCCGGGCATACTGCACCGGTCGACACCGTGCCGCGCCGCCCGGGCGAGGCCGCGGGCCGAGCCCCCGTCCTCCGGTGAGGCCGCAGGCCGAGCCCCCGTCATCGAGGAGACCCGCGAATGCCCCGCCCGGACACGCTCAAGCTCGGTACGTTCGTCTACACGTTCGGCTTCCATCCGGCGGCGTGGCTGCACCCGGACAGCGACGTGCGCGGCGCCAATGACCTCGGCCACCTGATCCGCTGCGCCAAGATCTCCGAGGCGGGAAAGCTCGACTTCATGTTCTTCGCCGACAGCCCGGCGAGCGCGGTCGGCGATGCGGGCGCGCTCGCCCGCAACCCGACCAAGATGAACCGCTTCGAGCCGATCACCGCCATCACCGCCCTGTCGCAGCACACCGACCGGATCGGGTTCGTGGCGACGGCCTCGACGAGCTATTACGAGCCCTACAACGTCGCCCGGCTGTTCGCCTCCGCCGACCACATCTCCCGCGGGCGCATCGCCTGGAACGTCGTGACCTCGGACCACGACGAGACCGGCTACAACTACAACCGCGAGGGGCTGCCGCCGCATGCCGAGCGCTACGAGCGCGGCGAGGAATTCATCGACACCGTCTTCGGGCTCTGGGACAGCTTCGAGGACGACGCCCTGCTCCTCGACCGGGAGAGCGGCGTCTACCACGACAAGGACAAGCTCCACGCCCTCAACCACAAGGGCAAGCATTTCCAGGTCCGCGGCCCGCTCAACATCGCCCGCACGCCGCAGGGGCGGCCGGTGATCGCCCAGGCCGGCGGCTCCGAGCAGGGCATGGAGCTCGCCGCCCGCACCGCCGAGATGGTCTTCTCGCTCGCCTCGAACATCGAGAAGAACCGCGCCTTCTACGCCAACGTGAAGGGGCGGATGGCGGCTTACGGCCGCGACACGGACGACCTCAAGATCCTGCCCGGCATCGTCGTCAATGTCGGCGAAACGCGGGAGGAGGCCGAGGCGAAGGCCGAGGCGCTGGTCAAGCTGATGCACCCCGATGTCGGGCTCCTGATGCTGCAGGAATTCCTGGAGACCGACCTCCACGGCGCCGACCTCGACAAGCCGTTCCCGATGGACCGGATGCCCGCGACCGCCAAGGGCTCGAAGGCGATGTTCGAGGAGCTGAAGGAGTTCGTGAGCCAGGGCCACACGATGCGCGAGCTGATCACGCATTACGCCCGGCGCCACACCGGCAACGGGCTGACCGGCACGCCCGCGGAGGTGGCCGACTTCATGCAGGAATGGTTCGAGACCCGCGCGGCGGACGGCTTCATCCTGATGTGCCCGACCCTGCCCTCCAGCCTCGAGGACTTCACCCGCCTCGTCGTGCCCGAGCTGCGGCGCCGCGGCCTGTTCCGCGAGGAATACGAGGGTGCGACGCTGCGGGCCAATCTCGGCCTGTCCACGCCGCCCACCCGTCACGCCCTGGCCCGTCGGAGGATGTGACATGACGATGGCGGTCCGGATGCCCTATGAGAGCTTGCGTTGCGGCAGGGGCGGCGATCGGGGAGCGGGGGCGATGAGCGGAGACGAGGCCGGTCCCGTGCTGCGGCCGGGCGATGCCGAGACCTTCCGTCAGGTGTGGCGCGGCTTCGGCTCGACCGTGGCGGTGATCGCCACCGAGCACGGCGCTGTGCGTCACGCGATGCTGGCGACGGCGGTCAGCTCGGTCTCGATGGACCCGCCCTCGCTCCTCGTCTGCGTCAACCGCACCGCCTCGGCGCACGCGGCCCTGCACGGGCGGGGCGCCTTCTCCCTCGGCCTCATGGCCGCTCCCCACCGCGACCTCGCGGCCGCGATCGCCGAATCGCCCTCGGCGATGCGCTTCGCGCACGGCACCTGGCGCCGGCTGCAGGACGCCGACGCCGCGATCGCGGGCCTGCCCTGGCTGGAGGAGGCGCAGGCGACCTTGTTCTGCGCGACCGATGCCTGCCACGATTACGGCACGCATTCGGTCCTGATCGCCCGGATTGCCGGCGCGATCGGCGCGCGCACGACCGATCCGCTCCTCTACTGCGACGGCGGCTACGGGCGGTTCGCGCCCGGGGAAGGGTGAGACGATCCCCGCCCGATCTGCCGGAGTCGAGCACAAGGCGCGTCGCCCCTCTCTCGGAGCCTGTTTGACTTGCTCGACGGTCGTGACGCCCCGATGTCGCTCCGGGCTCCGCCGCGCAGCTCGGAATGACATCGGGGGCGTCGACTTGGGGGATCCGATCAAACGAGCCCCAGAGCGAGATACGTGAACGCCGTAGCCCGCATGGTCGACGCGCCCGACATGCATTCGGGGCGGGAGGCCGTATCAGGCCTCCAGCCAGACGTGCTCGGCGAAGGCGAAGCCCATCATCGCGCCGAGCGGGTTGGCTTGCAGGCCCTTCAGCTTGCTCGCATGGGCGTCGACGTTGGAGATGAAGACCGGGATGCCGCTGCCGGCCTCGTCGGCGATCATCGCCTGCATGTCGCCGTAGATCTGTTTCCGCTTGCCCTCGTCGAGCAGGCCGCGGGCCTCGACGAGCAGCCGGTCGAATGTCTCGGATTTGTACCGGGTCTCGTTCCAGGGCGCCGACGAGGCGTAGAACAGCGAGAACAGGATGTCGGGCGTCGGCCGCGGGTTGATGTTACCGAAGCAGACCGGGGATTTCAGCCAGTAGTTCGACCAGTAGCCGTCCGAGGGCATGCGCTGAAGGTCGAGCGTGAGCCCGATCGTGGCGGCCGCCTGCTGGAGGATCACCGCCATGTCGACCGAGGAGGGCGCCGCGTCGGAGGCGACGACCGGGATCGTCTGCCCCGTCAGGCCGGCCTTGGCGAAGAGCGCCTTCGCCTTCTCGGGGTCGAAGGCGCGCGGCTTCACCTCCGGGTTGAAGTACTTGTTCGAGGGCGGGACCGGCTGGTCGTTGCCGATCTCGGCGAGGCCCCGCAGGGCCGATTTCTGGATCAGCTCGCGATTCAGGAGGTGCTTCATGCCCTCGACGAAGCCGGCCTTGTCGCCGGGCGCCATGTCGAGGCGCATGCTGAGATTGGTGTAGTTGCCCGCATTGCTCTTGGTGAAGGTCACTCCCGGCCGGCTCTCGACGAACCGGATCGAGCGCGGATCGATGGCGCCCGCCAGCTGGATGTCGCCGGCGAGCAGCGCGTTCACCCGGGCGGTGTTGTCCGAGATCGCGATGAACTCGAACGAATCGAGGTATGGCGCGCCCGGCTTCCAGTAGTTCCGGTTCTTCAGCCCGACCGACCGCACGCCCGGCTCGAACACCTCGCAGGTGAAGGCGCCGGTGCCGTTCGCCTTGGCGAAGCTCCGGGTGCCGTCGGCCACGATCATGAAATGGTGCATGGCGAGGATCGTCGGCAGGTCGGCGTTGGGGTTCGCCAGCGTGATCTCGACGGTGCGGTCGTCGGGGGCGCGGAACCCGGTCATCTGCTTGGCCAGCGCGTTCACCTTGGAGCCGACCAGGGGATCGGCGTGGCGCTGGAGCGAGTAGATCACGTCGGCGGCGGTCAGGCCCTTGCCGTCGTGGAAGGTGACGTCCTTGCGCAGGCGCACCGTCCAGGTCCGGGCATCCCGGCTCTCGATGCTCTCGGCGAGCTCCATCTGGACGTCGCCCCTGGCATCCAGGACCGTCAGGCGGTTGTAGAAGGCGCAGCAGCGCGAGTAATCGGCCGAATGCGACGCCTTCGCCGGGTCGAGGGTGTCGGCGGTGGAGGACGACCAGCCCGCCGCGCGCAACGCACCGCCCGAGCGCGGCGTCTGGGCGACGGCGGCGCCGGCCCGGCCGAGGATCGCGCCGCCGGCGCCGAGCGCGACGCCGGACAAGGCCAGACCGCGCAGGAGCTCGCGGCGCGAGGCACCGCGGCGGACGGCGTCCGCGATGCGCGCCTCGTCCGAGCGGGTCCAGTTGGTCACGACGGAATCGGTCATGGGGTGCCCTCTCGGATCGGTGCCGCGGAAAAAGTGGGATCGTCCCGGAGGTCAGAGCCCCGAGCCGAGGCGGTAGGCGTCGTGGATCGCCGAGTGAATGTCCCGGCTCGACACCGCGTCGCCGATGCGGTGCAGCACGAAGCCGCCGGCGGCCGGCGGCGGGTCGTCCCCGCGCCGCATCAGCGTGTCGAGGCGCGTCACCCCGTCATTCGCCGAACGGCCGCGCAAGGCGCCGTAGAGGTCGTCCATCGGAACCGTGCCGTGCTCGACGATCACCTGCGCGGCTTCGATGCGAATCTCGTGCCCGGTATATTCGTTGCTCAGGATCGCCACGAGCCGGTTGCCGGCGCGCAGGACCTTCGTCAGGCGCGCGTCGACCAGGGAGCGGATGCCGCGTTCCGCGACCTGCTTGCGGAAGCCGGTCCGGTCCGAATAGGGCATCTCCAGCGCCAGCGCGTCGTCGGGCGTCGCGACCGTCACCGTCCTGCCCTCGCCGGCGAGGCGCAACGCGCAGGACAGGGCCGCCTGCCGGCCGGTGCCGTCATAGATCAGCGCGTCGTCCTTGCCCGGTACGGACCCGGTCAGCACGTCCCAGACGCTGTCGCAGAATTCCGCGCCGTCGAGCCAGTCGAGGTCCGGGACCCCGCCCGTCGCCACGATGACCGCGTCGGGCGCTTCGGCCAGGATGTCGTCGGCCTCGGCGAATGCGTTGAGGCGCGTCTCGACGCCGAGACGCTCCAGCTCGGCCACGCGCCAGTCGACGATGCCGATCAGGTCGCGCCGCTCGGCCGCCGCGGTCGCGACCAGGATCTGCCCGCCGAGCCGGGCGCCCGCCTCCATCAGGACGACCCGGTGCCCGCGCTCCGCCGAGACCCGCGCGGCCTCGAGCCCGCCCGGACCGCCGCCGACGACCACCACCTTGAGGGATCGTTCCGCGGGTTCGACCGTATGCGCCAGCACCGTCTCGCGGCCGCTCGCCGGGTTGTGGATGCAGTTGACCTTCTTGTAGAGGCAGTACGAGGCCCCGACGCAGGGGCGGATCCGCTCCTCCTCGCCGCGCAAGATCTTGGCGACGATGTCCGGATCGGCGATGTGGGCCCGCGTCATCCCGACGAGATCGACGATGCCCTCGCGGATGACGTGCCGGGCGGTGGCGACGTCCCGGATGCCGGCGGCGTGGATCAGCGGCAGCGTGGTCTCGCGCCGGAACTGCGCCACCCGGTCGAGGAACGGGGCGCCCGGCTGGAACATCCCCGGCATGTTGTGCTCGGTCAGGACGAGGTCCGAATCCATCCGGCCGTAGATGCAGTTGATGTAGTCGATCCCGCCCTCGCGCTCGAACAGGCGCGCCGCCGCCACGGCATCCCCGAAGCTCAAGCCGTCGGCGACGCCCTCGTCGATGACGAAGCGGATCCCCACCACGGTATCGGGCCCGACCGCCTCGCGGATGGCCCGGTGCACCATCAGGCCGAAGCGCGCGCGGTTCTCGATCGACCCGCCATAGGCGTCGGTCCGGGTGTTGGTACGGGGCGACAGGAACTGGCCGATCAGGTGGCCGCCGGTGACCGTCTCGACGCCGTCGAGGCCGGCCTCGGCGCAGCGCCGGGCCGCCGCCGCGTAATCGGCGACGATGCGGGCGATGTCGGCGTGGTCCATCTCCTTCGGGAAGTTGCGGTTGCGGGTCTCGCGGATGCGGGACGGCGCCAGGACCGGGAGCCAGTGGGCGCCGTAGGCCGTCGCCCGGCGGCCGAGATGCGAGACCTGGCACATCACGGCCGCGCCGTGCCGGTGGATCCGCTCCGCCAGGGCGCGCAGGTGCGGGACGACGCCGTCGCCCGACAGGTTGAGCTGGCCGCCGCCCCAGCTCGAATCCGGCGAGGCCATCGCCGAGCCGCCGACCATCGTCATCGCGAGGCCGCCCTGCGCCTTGACCTCGTGGTAGCGCTGGTAGCGCTCGCCCGGGATGCCGCCGTCGTCGAGCATCGAGGCGTGGCTCGTGCTCACGATGCGGTTCCGCAGCGGCAGCCGCCCGAGCCGGAACGGCGTCAGCAGCGGGTCGCCGCTCGTGGCAGGCCGGGGCTCGTCCGTCGCATCCATCGATCGCATCGTCACCGCCCGCCGTGAGCCGCAGCGGCGGGTTGGCCGGCCTGCTGCCGACCGGTCCGCTGCCCTCGGGATCGTGCGGTCAGCTTCGGGGATCGCCGCGGGGGGCACCAGCTTGAAAAGGCGTGGCCCGGCCCATACGCTCAGCGTATGGACGGCTTCTCCCGCCTCGTGCCCTCTGCGCGGGGGCTCCTGATCTTCGAGGCGGCGGCGCGCCGGGGCAGCTTCACGGCGGCAGCGGCCGAGTTCAACATCAGCCAGCCTTCGGTAAGCCGGAACATCGCGCAGCTGGAGGCTGCGATCGGCGTGCCCCTGTTCGAGCGGCGGCCGAGCGGGCTCGTCCTCACCGGCGACGGCCGCGACCTCCACATGGCGGTGCATGACGGCCTGGAGCGGATCGGCGAGGCGCTGCTGCGCATCCGGGCGCGGACGCGGACGCGGCGCCAGGTCGTCACCCTGTCGCTGTCCAGCTCCTTCGTCGCGCACTGGCTCCTGCCGCGCTTGAGCCGGTTCAACGCCGCCTTCCCGGAGGTCGACCTGCGGTTCGACCTCATTCCCGGCATCCTCCGGGCGATCCCGGACAATGTCGACCTGGCAACGCGCATCCTGCCCGACGACGGCCAGTACCATCGCTGGGACCTCGCACCCGAGATCATCCTGCCGGTCTGCAGCCCGGCCTACCGCGCGGCGCGGGGGCCGTGGGAGGAGAGCGGGCGGGCGGGACACGTCTTCCTGCATCTCAGCGAGCATTCGCCGAAGCTCTGGGGGACGCCGCCGGGCAAGGGGGATCCGGGCAGGAGGGGGCCGGGGAAGGCCCCCGGGATCTGGCACGAATTCTCCGACTACGCGATCATCCTGCAGGCGGCGCTGAACGGCGAGGGCATCGCGCTCGGCTGGGTCAGCGTCGTCTCGACGGCGCTCATCGCCGGGACGCTGGTGCCGGCTTCCGGCTGGCGGCTGCGCACGGGGCGTTTCCACACACTGCTGGCGCCGAAGTCGCGCCCGCTGAACCCGGTCGTCGCCGAGATCGCGGAATGGCTCGCGGGTGAATCGGCAGGGGACATCGAGCGGCTGGCGGGGATCGTCTGACCGCCTTGCCGCGGAACTCCCGCGTGTCGATCAGCGAGCGGCCCCCGGCGTCGAAGGCGCGTCCGCCGAAGGCCGTCAGGAAGGTCAGGAGCTCGACCTTCGGCGTCGCCGGCCGCCGCGCCGGTCGGGTTGCCGGCGCCGCAGACGCGCTTGCCCTCGGCGGCTTCGCCCGCGGGCGCCGTCCGCGCCACCGCCGGTCCGGTGAGGCAGGCGGCGACCGGCACGCTCCCGGGGAGCGTCCACGCGACGAAAGTCGGCGCGTTCATCGCCCCATCCGCGGTCGGCAATCGTCCCATCACCGGTGCGGTCGACCGCTTCCGGCCGTCATGCCCGGGAGGATCCGGCGATCGGCGAATCGGTCATCCGCCCGCACCATGCCCGTTCTTCATCAGCAGACGATCGAGATCGCCCGATCCCGTCAGCCGATCGAGACACTCGTCCAACGACCTCACCGTGATGTTGCCG
This sequence comes from Methylobacterium sp. DB0501, assembly GCF_011043735.1. Classification (GTDB taxonomy): domain Bacteria; phylum Pseudomonadota; class Alphaproteobacteria; order Rhizobiales; family Beijerinckiaceae; genus Methylobacterium; species Methylobacterium alsaeris. Next base: position 96,059 of record NZ_JAAKGV010000027.1, read on the forward strand.
TGCAGCGGCACGGCGATCGCCTGGTCGATCGTCGTGAACCGGCCCGGCAGGACGCGGACGTCGCCGTGCCGCGCCGCGAATGACGCGACGGCCTGCCTCACGCCCGCCGCGACGTCGCACTCGCCTTCGCGGAGTCGGTGCAGGGCATCGCCCGGCGTCGGCATCGCCACCAGTGCGGCGTGCCGGAGGGACCGGACCAGATGGCCGTGATACGCGGCCCCGCTCGCCGAGGCGACCCGCACCTGCGGCCGGTCGACGTCGTCCCCGCTCCGGAACGGACTCGCCTCCCGGACGGCGAAGACGCCCTCGATGCTGAGGTAGGGGCGGCTGTAGGCCACGCGATCGGTGCGGGCCGGATCGACGGCGATGAACGCGACGTCCCATCCCCCGTCGCCGACGGAGGCCATGAGGGCGCCGGCCGACGGGAAGGAGACGAGGCGGACCGGGCGGGCGAGCCACTCGCCGAGAGCGCGGCCGAGATCGACGGCGATCCCGTGCGGTTCGCCGTCGTGCCCGCCGACCTGCACGAGCGCCGCATTGGCGAGGTTGATCGCGATGCGCAGGGGCTCGCGTGAGGCCGGATCGAGAGGTGTTGCGCCGTGTCGGCTGGGATCGCTCATCGTCGGTGCCTCTTCCGGCCGGGAGACGGCGAAGGGGATTCCGGCCTGTCGCCGTCTCCTTCGCCGTCGTCGCCGTCACTTCATGGTCGGCATCACGAACTCGGCTCCGGCCCGGATGCCGGTGGGCCAGCGGGTCGTGATGGTCTTGAGGCGGGTGTAGAACCGCACCCCCTCCGGCCCGTGCATGTGGTGGTCGCCAAACAGCGACGCCTTCCAGCCGCCGAACGAGTGGAACGCCATCGGCACCGGGATCGGCACGTTGATCCCCACCATCCCGACCTGGATCTGGTGCGCGAATTCCCGCGCCGCGTCGCCGTCCCGCGTGAAGATCGCCGTCCCGTTGCCGAACTCGTGCTCGTTGATCAT
>NZ_JAAKGV010000028.1 GCF_011043735.1 Methylobacterium sp. DB0501
GCATGGCGAGCGTGGCGCCGCGCTCGATGCCGGCGGGGCTGTCGCAGATCACCCAGTCGAACTTCTCGCGTAGTTCGCCGATCACGCGGGCGACGCCGTCGTCGGTGAGGGCGTCCTTGTCGCGGGTCTGGGAGGCGGGGAGGAGCGAGAGGGTGTCGAGGCGCTTGTCGCGGATGAGGGCCTGGGGGAGCTTGGCGTCGCCCTGGACGACGTTGATGAGGTCGTAGACGACGCGGCGCTCGGCGCCCATGATGAGGTCGAGGTTGCGCAGGCCCACGTCGAAGTCGACGACGCAGACGCTCTGGCCGGTCTTGGCGAGGGCGGCCCCCAAAGCCGCCGTCGTGGTGGTCTTGCCCACCCCTCCCTTGCCGGATGTCACCACGATGACTTTGGCCATTGGGCCCCCTTGATCGGTCGATTGCGAAGTCGCGGCCGGCGCGGCCGCTGCGTGCGTTTTCTTTGATCGTCGCCCCGTCCACGGATCGTTGCCGCAGGGCCCCCGGGGCGCTAACCTCAGTCGAGAGCCGCGGTGCGCATCGCGTCGCCCTCGAGCCAGACCTGCACGGCGCGGCCGCGCAACGACGGGTCGATGTCGTCGGCGATGCGGTAGAGGCCGTCGATCGCGAGGAGCTCGGGCTCGAACTTGCGGCAGAAGATGCGGGCACCCGGCGAGCCGGCGGCTCCCGCGATGGCGCGGCCGCGCAACGCCCCGTAGATATGGATCGAGCCGCCGGCGATGATCTCGGCACCGGAGGCGACCGAGCCCATCACGGTCACGTCGCCCTCGGGGAACAGGATCGCCTGGCCGGAACGGACCGGGCTCTCCAGCATCAGCGACTTCGCGCCGGTGACCCGCTCGACCGGGGCGGCGGCCGGGGCCTCGCCCGGCATCGCCACCTCGCCGGAGGGCCGGCCGCCGTTGAGCGGCGGCGGCATCCCGGGTCCCAGCGTGCCGCCCCCGGCACCCTCGATCCCCATGATGGGGATCTCGCGCTCGTTGAGGGCGGCCACCAGGTCCTTCAGCGCCTCCCGGCTCGGCGCCAGGGCGGTCACGTCCAGGATCACGGCGCGGCCGGCGAAGAACGCCGGAGAGCGCTTGGCAAGGGCGTCGAGGTCGGCGAGCCAATCCTCGATCGGCGCCTCGGGAGCTAGCACGACCGCCAGGAACGAGCGGCCACGGAAGCGGATCGGTGGGCGGGTTTGGGTCTGGCTGGTCACGGGTTTACGACTCGTTACCAGCCCATCAGGCGCGCCTGATGGTTAGCGAATGGTTAACATCGGTAACGAAGTCTTCACCTTTGCGACGCCGCGGAGGCGAGCGTGGCCTCGATGTGTCGCACCAAGCCCGGATCGAGCCGCAAAGAGCGGGCGAGATGATCGAGATAGGCCCGCTCCTGCGGCGTATCGACGGTGATCGCCATCAGGGAGGCGGCGTAGAGCTCGGTCGCCTGCTCCGGGTTGCGGGCGAGCCGCGCCACCGCCTCGACGTCGACGGGCGCGCGCAGGACATCCATCAGGAAGGCCTTGTCGTCGGAGTCGAGCGCGTGGCGATCCATCTCGCCGAAGATGCGGCCCTGCTCGTCGGCGTCGATATGGCCGTCGGCCTTGGCGGCGGTGATCATCGCGATCAGCAGCGCCCGGGCGCGGTCCTGCTCGTCGGCCGCGGAGGTCGGCGCGAAGCGGGTGCCCCCGAGCATCCGGTTCGCCTCGTCGGCGGAGGGGATGAAGCCCGCCGCCCGTCCGGCGGGCTGGCTCCGACCCGGCTTGCCCTGATTCGCCTGCCAGCTTTGGTAGGCCTGGTAGGCCAGGGTGGCGATCAGGGCGAGGCCGCCGACCCGGCCCGCCCCCATCCCGGGCATCCCGCCGGGCATCCCGAAGCCGCCATGGCGCCGCCGTCCGCCGAGGACCAGCGAGGCGAGGCCGCCGAGGATCGCCGCCTTGCCGCCCCCGCCGCCGAGGGAGCGGGCGACCTGCTCGAGGGGGGAGGGCGCGTGATGGCCGCTGCCCGAGAAGCCCCCCGGATAACCGCCCGGTGAGCCGCCTCTCGGCGAGCCGCCGAGGAACTGGTCGAGCAGGCGCTTGGCGTCGAACATCGGGGCTCCCTCCGGTGTGAGCCGTCGAGATGGTGTGGCGCGGCGCTCCCGCAAGGGGAGGGAACGAGAGCGGCGCCGAAAACTCTCTCCGCTCTGAAAGTCAGTCCGGTATGCTCTCCGCTCCCATGTGGGAGAGGGGATGGGGGAGAGGGTAGCGCGCTTCTGAGTAAACCCAGACCGTCGTGCCGGTCGCTCGGCCGTCTGAGCTTGGTCCTGAAGCCGCGCCACCCTCACCTCTACCCCTCTCCCGCATGAGAGAGGGGATCCCGCGACTTCCTGGTACTGGGGCGAGTTCGTGCGGTTTGCTTACCCCGGTCGCCGCTCCATCCCCGCCCAGCGCCGCCGCACGCTCCAGGCATAGCGGGCGTCGCCGTCGAGGAGGTGCAGGTGGTCCTGCAGGCGGTTGCGCTCCAGCCAGGCCAGGGCCGATTCCAGCTCCTCGACCGTCATCGCGGCCCGGCTCTTGTTGCCGAACAGGCGCTTGAGCACGGCGTTGTAGCGGTGGGGCAGGGGGGCGCCGGGAGCCGCGCGCAACTCGGCCTCGTCCTCCACCGCCTGCGCGGTCACCATGGCGGCGACCCGGGCGCGCAGGGCCCGCTCGACCCGCGAGGGCGGGACCGGGGTGGGCTCGGCCGCCGCCTGCCGGGCCTCCTCGCGCGCCATCGCCACGGAGGGGCCGGGGCGCAGCATGGCGTAGCGCAGGCCCAGCGCGTTGCTCTCCAGCGGCACGATGCCCTCGTCGGTCTCCCGCGCCAGCGGCCGCGGCTCGGGCGAGGCGGCGCCCGTCGGTCGCTTGCGCGGGCGGGTGGCGGTGGCCTGCTCGGTCTCGATCCGGGCGCGGAATCGCGCGAAGAGCGGGTCGTCGGGGTGGAAGACCAGGGCGTGCTGGTCCGCATAGTCGCCGGCATGGGGATCGACCCGGGTCGCCCGGGCGATCATCTGCTCCAGCCACGGGCGCGAGCGGATATGGGTCAGCGCCGCCACCACCGCGACCTCGGGGGCGTCCAGCCCCTCATAGGCCATCGCCACCGTCACCAGCACGGCGGGCTCGGGGGTGAGGCGGAAGGCGGCGAGGGCCGCGTGGGCGTCGGCCTCGGCCGAGGTGGCGATGCGCACGTCGCGCCGCGCCTGCTCCTCCGGCATCCAGGCCTGGATCATCGCGTGGTAGCTCTGCGCGCTCGCCTGATCGGGGGCGACGACGAGGAGCTTGCCGAGGCCCCGCACGGCCTCCGTCGCGGTGAGACCGCGCTGGCGCCGGCGCTCCGCCCGCAGGCGGCGGGTGGCGAAGAAGGCCTCCCGCAGGAGGTCGCGGGCAAAGCCGGTGCGCAAGGCCGTGAACAGCGCCGGCCGCGTCGTGGCGCTCGGGCCCGGCCCCGAGAGCCGGTGCGGTCCCACCCGGGCCTGGCCGCTGGTTCGCCCGCCCTCGAGCCAGCTCGCCTCGCCGTCGAGCGCCCCGAAATTGACCGGCAGCACCGCCTTCTCGGCGAGCGCCTCGGCACGGGAATAGCCGATCACCGCCCAGCCCGGCGCCTCGATGTCCGGCACCGGCGCGCCGTTCTCCTGGCGGTAGGGCAGCCACAGGATGCGCCGGCCGTCGGCCCGCTCCAGGGTGCCCGAGAGGAGGAGCCGCAGCCGCGCCTCGCGGAACAGCGGCAGCAGCGCCTGGCTCCAGGCTGCGGCCTCGCTGTCCTTGTCGCCGTCGGCGAGGGCCGGCAGGTGGTGGACCTCGTCGACGACGAGGAGCGTGCGGTGGCGCCGCATCTCGGCGAGGTGCAGGGCGGGGGCCGCCGCCACCGCCTGGTAGGTGGTGACGTAGCCCGCCAAGCCCCGGCTCGGGTCCGGCGCGTTGTCGGCGGCCCGCACCGAGAGCGAATGGCCGAGAGCCGCGCGCCAGGCCGGATCGGCGAAGGCCTCCTCGGCCTGGAGCCGCAGGGAATCCCGCGGCACGATCCAGACCACCCGGTCGACGAGGCCCGCGGCGATCAGCCGGGAGGCCGCGATGACCGGCAGCAGCGACTTGCCGCCTCCCGGCGTCACCGCCGCCAGGATGTCGGCGATGCCGGAGGCCTCGCCGCGGGCGAGCGACGCCACGAGCTCGAACAGGCTGCGCTGGTGGCTGCGCAGGGGACGGGACGGGGCGCTCACGCGGGGAGGGAATCGCGAACCATCCCCGGACCATGACCGAGCGGGCCCTGCTTGTGAATCCGGGGGACAAGCAGCTTTTCCGCGTTCCCCACATCAGAAAACGCTTGGTGCCCGTAGAAGGCGCTTGGCACCCGTAGGAAACGCCCGGCACCCGTGGCGCGGCTCAGACCCGCCCGCGCTCCAGCATCCGCGACACCACCCGGGCGGTGAAATCGACCATCGGGACGATGCGGGCGTAGTTGAGCCGCGTCGGCCCGATGACGCCGACGACGCCCACGATGGTCTGGCTGCCGTCCCGGAACGGCGCGGCGATCATCGACGAGCCGGAGAGCGAGAAGAGCTTGTTCTCCGAGCCGATGAAGATCCGCACGCCTTCGCCGCCCTCGGCGCGGGACAGGAGGTCGATCACGTCCTTCTGGCTCTCCAGGTCGCTGAAGAGCAGGCGGATGCGCTCCAGGTCCTCCGCCGCGCGCAGGTCGTCGAGGAGGTTGGCCTGGCCGCGCACGATGAGCTGGCGCTCCTCGCTCGGGCCGACGGAGCGGGCGAGGCCGGCATCGACCAGACGCCCGGTGATCTCGTCGAGCTCCTGCTTCATCGCCGCCCGAGCGGCCTCGATCTCGGTGCGGACCTCGCCCAGCGTCCGGCCGCGGATGCGGGCGTTGAGGAAGTTCGAGGCCTCCTGGAGCGCGCCCGCCGGCAGGCCGGCGGGCAGGTCGAGCAGGCGGTTCTCGACCGAGCCGTCGTCGGAGACCAGCACCACCAGGGCGCGGCCGGGATCGAGGCGCACGAACTCGATGTGGCGCAGGCGCGGATTCTGCTTGGCGGTGACGACGACGCCGGCCCCGCGCGAGATCCCCGAGAGCAGCACCGAGGCCTCGGTGAGCGCGCTCTCGAAGGTGTGGCGCGAGGCGGCGGCGCGCATCTGCGCCTCGATCCGGCCCTGCTCCTCCTGGCCCACATCGCCCAGTTCGAGCAGCGCGTCGACGAAGAAGCGCAGGCCGTGCTCGGTGGGGAGCCGACCGGCGCTGGTATGGGGGGCGTAGATCAGCCCGGCCTGCTCCAGATCCGACATCACGTTGCGGATCGAGGCCGGCGAGAGCGCCATCGGCAGGATGCGGGCGAGATTGCGCGACCCCACCGGTTCCCCCGTGGCGAGATAGCTCTCGACGATCTGGCGAAAGATTTCCCGCGAGCGCTCGTTGAGTTCGGCAATGGCACGGGCCTGCCCGGAGCCGCCGGTCAGGGGTGGGAGATCGCGCGTGTTCATCAACCTTACGGGAGCCATACGACCCCTCACTGTGAGACGCCGCAGCGCCCGGCGCAAGCGGTCGCAAAGCCGCGCAGGCGCGGAAATCCGGTCCTCGCCCTGCCCGACCGAGCCTGAACGGAAGCCGACCCGCGGTCTCAGACCGCGTTCAGCCCCCCGGCGCCACTCTGACCCCATGGCCGCTTCGATGCGGCGAGACGAAACGGAGGCGCACATGCTGACGACGCGGAACCCGAGCAAGGCCGGCATGACGGCCGGCAAGCGGCTCCTCGCGGCGGCGACCCTGGTGGCGGGCGGGCTTCTCACGGCCGGCGCGGCCGAGGCGGCGCCCTTCGCGCCCGGCGCGGGCTCCGCGCCCGGGGCCGGCATCGTTCAGGTGCAGTACGGCCATCACGACGGCTGGGGCCACCGCCATCACCATCACGGCGGCTGGGGCCGGCACCATCGCGGGGGCTGGGGCCATCACCGCCGCCACCACGGGCATTGGGGTCACCACCACCACCGTCACGGGGGCCACCATCATCACCGGCACCACGACCGGGGCTACGGCTATTACTGAGCCCTGAACGGATCGGGCTTCCCGGCGTCGGGCTGCTCCTCTTGCCGCCCCCGGCGCCAGCGCCTAAGAGCGCGCGGCCCCCGCGGATCCCGCGTCGCGCCGGTCAGGCGCGGCGCCCTGGACAGGAGTTGCCCATGCGCCCCTCGAAGCGCGCCCCCGACGAGCTGCGCAAGGTCACGCTGGAGCGGGGCGTGTCGCGCTACGCCGAAGGCTCCTGCCTCGTCGGCTTTGGCGAGACCAAGGTGCTGTGCACCGCCTCGCTCGAGGAGCGCGGCCCGTCCTGGCTGCGCGGCTCCGGCAAGGGCTGGGTCACCGCCGAGTACAGCATGCTGCCGCGCGCCACCCACGACCGCAACCGGCGCGAGGTCAATGCCGGCAAGCCGTCCGGCCGCACCCAGGAGATCCAGCGCCTGATCGGCCGGTCGCTGCGCGCCGTCGTCAACCTGCCGGCGATGGGCGAGCGCCAGATCGTGGTCGATTGCGACGTGCTCCAGGCCGACGGCGGCACCCGCACGGCGGCGATCACCGGCGCCTGGGTCGCGCTGCACGAGTGCTTCACCTGGATGCGCGGCCGCTCGATCATCTCGGTCGACCCGATGCGCGACCACGTCGCGGCGATCTCCTGCGGCATCCAGAAGGGCATGCCCGTCCTCGACCTCGACTATGCCGAGGATTCCGGCGCCGAGACCGACGCGAACTTCGTCATCACCGGCGGCGGCGGCCTCGTCGAGGTGCAGGGCACCGCAGAAGGAAAGCCGTTCTCCGAGGAGGAGTTCCTGGGCCTCCTGCGCCTCGCCAAGGCGGGCGTCGCCGATCTGGTGGCGCTCCAGAAGCAGGCGATCGGCTGATGGCCTGCCTCCTCACCGGGCGGGTCGTGATCGCCACCCACAATGCCGGCAAGCTGCGCGAGATGCGCGAGCTGCTGGCCCCCTTCGGCGTCGAGGCGGTCTCGGCCGGCGAGCTGAACTTGCCCGAGCCGGACGAGACCGGCACGATGTTCTCGGAGAACGCCGCCATCAAGGCGCGGGCGGCGACGGCGGCCACCGGCCTGCCGGCCTTCGCGGACGATTCGGGCCTCTGCGTCGACGCCCTCGACGGGGCGCCGGGGCTGTTCTCGGCGCGCTGGTCCGGCGGCTCGAAGGATTTTTCGGGCGCGATGGCGCGCATCGAGCGCGAGCTGGCGAGCCGCGGCGCGACGAACCGGCGCTCGCACTTCGTCTCCGCCCTGGTCCTGACCTGGCCGGACGGGCACGAGGAGCTGTTCGAGGGCCGGGTCTTCGGCGAGCTGGTCTGGCCGCCCCGGGGCGACAAGGGCTTCGGCTACGACCCGATGTTCAAGCCGGACGAGAGCCCGCTCACCTTCGGCGAATTGTCCTCGGAGGAGAAGCACGGGATCGACTGGGCGCGCGCCCAAGCCCTGTCGCACCGCGCCCGCGCCTTCCTGGCGCTCGCCGCCGCCTGCCTGCGCCGGCCCGACTGACAAGAACCCGACTGACACAGAAAAAAAAGCGCCCGCTCCGCGAGGAGGGGCGCCCGTCAGAGGGTCGGGCGGCGCGCAGGCCGCCCGACCCTCGACGTTTACGCGATGGTCAGGCCGACATCGACGTTGCCGCGGGTGGCGTTCGAGTACGGGCACACCTGGTGGGCCTTCTCGACCAGCTTCTCGGCGGTCGCCTTGTCGAGGCCCGGCAGCGAGATCGTTAGGTCGGTGGTGATGCCGAAGCCGCCCTCGGAGCGCGGGCCGATGCCGACCTTGGCGGTCACGGTGGTGTCGGCCGGGACGGCGATCTTCTCCTGGCCGCCGACGAACTTCATCGCGCCGAGGAAGCAGGCGGCGTAGCCGGCCGCGAAGAGCTGCTCGGGGTTGTTGCCGGCGCCGCCGGCGCCGCCGAGCTCCTTGGGGGTCGACAGCTTGACGTCGAGGCTGCCGTCCTGAGTCTGGGCGCGACCGTCGCGACCGCCATTCGCCGTGGCCTGGGTGGTGTACTTCACGTCGACGGACATAGGTCTCTCCTCGAGGTCGGGGCGGCGTGTCGCCGCCGCTGAACCCCTCATAGATCGATTTTCGATTGTGCGCAATTTGTTTTTGCGCCAGCGCGAGCGTATGAATGGGAAACGGCGGGTGGAGACCGGGCCGGATGTGTGATCAGCGAGCGAAGTGCGAGGAAGTGGGACATGTCCGAGCCCGACAGCGACGCCCCGGCCAACGCCACCGCCGACCTGCAGCTCTCCAGTCAGATCTGCTTCGCGGTCTATTCCGCGGCACATGCCTTCAACCGGATCTACAAGCCCCTCCTCGACCGGCTCGGCCTGACCTATCCGCAATATCTGGTGCTGCTGCTGCTCTGGGAACACGACGGGCAGACGATGAAGAGCTTGGGGCAGCGCCTCTATCTTGATTCCGGCACCCTGACGCCCCTGCTCAAGCGCCTGGAGGCGGCGGGGCTGGTCCGGCGCGCCCGCGACGCGCATGACGAGCGGCTGATGCGCATCAGCCTGACCGAGGCGGGAGCCGCCCTGCGCGAGAAGGCGACGCCGTTTCCCAACGAGATCGTCTGCGCCGCCGGCCGGCCCGTGGAGCGGCTGATGGCCCTGCGCGACGAGATCCTGGCCCTGCGGGACAGCCTGCACGCGACCGCAGCGCCGGATCGCGGAGCGGCATGAGAGGGTTCCACGGCGCCCGCGAAATCCACCGCGTCGAACCGGGCTCGCGAAAGCGGAGCCCGGGATGACCCTGCGAGATTGAAAACCCTCGCCGCGAGCCGGCATCCTGCCGCCGGCGGGGCGCCTAGAGCATCGGCAGGTGCCGCGGCGCCGGCCCGCGCGGGAAGGCGGCGTCGATGCGGGCGAACTCGTCCGCGCTGAGGTCCAGGGTTCCGCCGCCGGCATTCTCCGCCGCGTGGGCCGGGCTCGACGCCTTCGGGATCGCCAGCACGCCCGGCATCCGGGTCAGGGCCGCGAGCGCCACCTGCCGCGGCGTGGCGCCGTGCGCTTCGGCGATCTGCGCCAGCACCCGGCCGCCCGGCGTCGCGGATCCCGGGAAGCTGTCATGGCCGAACGGGCTGTAGGCGACGACGGCGACGCCGTGGCGCCGGCACCACGGCAGGACCGCGTGCTCGATCGCCCGCTCCTCCAGGTGGTAGAGGACCTGGTTGCAGGCGATGCGGTCCGGGCCGGCCACGCCGAGGGCCTCGTCGAGGTCGTCGGCGTCGAAGTTGCTCACCCCCCAGGACAGGATCTTGCCCGCCCGCACCAGATCCTCGAAGGCCGCGAAGGTCTCCTCCAGCGGATGCGGCCCGCGCCAGTGCAGCAGGTAGCAATCGAGCCGGTCGGTACGCAGGCGCCGCAGCGAGCGCTCGCAGGCCTCGATCGTGCCGCGGCGCGAGGCGTTCCCCGGCAGCACCTTGGAGACGAGAAAGACCTCGTCGCGCCGGTCGCCGATCGCCTCGGCGATCAGCGGTTCGGCCTCGCCGTACATCTCGGCGGTGTCGACATGGCTCATCCCGACATCGAGGCCGCGATTCAGCGCCGCGGCGGCCACGGTCGGCTCGCCCTCGTCGAGGTACCACGTTCCCTGACCGATCACCGGCACCGCGGGCCCGGTCCGTCCGAAGGGTTGCCGTCGCATCGCGCGCTCCTGCGATCTGTGCCGTCCTCGGCCGTGGGGCACCGCGAGGGCAAGGGCAGATCCCGGAGAATGCACGGTTTTTTGCGGATCGTCGCGGGGCAGGAGGGTTAAGACCGGCGGCCGGGGCGGGAAAATGGCTTTCTCCCCAGACGTGTTCTTCAAAAAGAACATTCCGGTTGACAGAAAGTCCGCATCCGGGTTTTGTGCCGGCCCGCAACCGGCCGAAAGGCCTATGACTTTCGCCTGCCCGCCGAAGGACCGCGATGACAGCGCCCGTCTTCCCGCCCGCCCGGACCTGCGCGCCGTGACGGCCCCCGTCCGCGTGCCGGGGCCGGCAGACCTGAGCGACCGGCTCGAACCGTCCGATGCCCTCGTGCGCATCGAGGGCGTGGCCAAGACCTACACCGCGCGCCGGGGTGCCGGGGCCGTGACCGCCCTGGAGGATATCGACCTCTCCGTGCCGCGCGGCCGGGTGCTCGGGGTGATCGGCCGCTCGGGTGCCGGCAAGTCGACGCTGATCCGTCTCGTCAACGGCCTGGAGCGGCCGAGCCGGGGCCGGGTGGTGGTGGACGGCGCCGAGATCTCGCGCCTGCCGGAATCCGCCCTGCGCGCCGAGCGCCGCGGCATCGGCATGATCTTCCAGCACTTCAACCTGCTCTCGGCCCGCACCGCCGCCGGCAACGTCGCGCTGCCCCTCGAAGTGGCGGGATACGACAAGGCCGCGATCCGCACCCGGGTCGCCGAGCTCCTCGACCTCGTCGGGCTGTCGGCGCAGGCCGACCGCTACCCGGCCGAGTTGTCGGGCGGCCAGAAGCAGCGCGTCGGCATCGCCCGGGCGCTCGCCACCAACCCGAAGGTGCTGCTCTCCGACGAGGCGACCTCGGCCCTCGATCCCGAGACGACCCGCTCGATCCTCGACCTGCTCGGCCGGATCAACCGGGAGCTCGGCCTGACGATCCTGCTCATCACCCACGAGATGGCGGTGATCCGTGCGATCGCCCACGAGGTCGCGGTGCTCGACGGCGGCCGCATCGCCGAGAGCGGCGACGTGTTCGAGGTCTTCACCCGGCCGAAAGCCGCGATCACCCGCACCTTCCTCGACGAGGAGTCCGGCCGCGCCCTGCCGCCGGCCCTCGCCGCCCGCCTCACCCCGGGCCCGGTCGCGGCAGGGGAGGGCAAGCAGGCGGTCCTGCGCATCACCTTCCGCGGCCCGCACGCCACCGACCCGGTGCTCGCCCAGCTCACCCGCGACGCCGGCATCCCGGCCGGCATCCTCTCGGGCACCGTCGACGAGATCGCCGGCCGTCCCTTCGGCACCCTGGTGGTCGGGATCCCGCCCGACCCCGAGGTCGTGCGGCGGGCGACCGACTTCCTGGTCGCCCGTGGCCTCGACGTCGAGCTGCTCGGCACCCTCGACCTCGCCGGCTGGCAGCGCAGCGCCGCCCCCACCGATGTTCCCCGGGTTGTGTCCGATGTCGCCTGAGCTCGTCCGCCTCCTCGTCCAGGCCACCCTCGACACGCTGCAGATGGTGGCGATCGCCGCCTCCCTCGGCACGCTGATCGGCCTGCCGCTCGGCGTCTTCCTGGCCACCAGCGGCCGGGGCGAATTGCTCGCGGCGCCCTGGCTCAACCGGGTGCTGGGCCTCATCGTCAACGCCACCCGCTCGACGCCGTTCATCATCCTGGTGGTGGCGATCATCCCGTTCACCCGGCTGATCGCCGGCACCTCGATCGGCACCGCCGCCGCCACCGTGCCGCTGACCGTGGCGGCGACCCCGTTCATCGCCCGCCTCGTCGAGGGCGCGGTGCGGGAGGTCGATGGCGGCCTCGTCGAGGCGGCCCGGGCCTTCGGGGCGAGCCCGCTCCAGATCGTCCTCAAGGTGCTGATCCCCGAGGCCCTGCCCGGCATCGTGCTCGGGCTCACCCTGGCGGTGGTGTCGCTGATCGGCTTCTCGGCGATGGTCGGCGCCGTCGGCGGCGGGGGCCTGGGCGATCTCGGCATCCGCTACGGCTACCAGCGCTTCATGCCCGAGATGATGCTCGCCGTTGTCGTGGTGCTCATCGTCCTGGTGCAGCTAGTCCAGACCCTCGGCGACCGCCTGGCGCGGCGCATGAACAAGCGCCTGCGCCACGGCTGATCCCTTTCCCGTTCCTCTCCCGACCATCCTTCGGAGCGTACCCCCATGCTGCGGACCCTCACCCTCGCCGTCCTCTTGACCGCCGCGAGCCTGCCGGCCCTGGCGCAAGGCCAGCGCGTGCGCGTCGGCGTCACGCCGGGCCCGCACGCCCAGATCCTGGAGGCGGTGAAGCCGATCGCCGCCAAGAAGGGCCTCGACCTGCAGATCGTCGAGTTCTCGGACTACGTCGTGCCGAACGAGGCGCTGTCCTCCGGCGAGCTGGAAGCCAACTCGTTCCAGCACCAGCCCTATCTCGACAACCAGAAGGCCGACCGCGGCTACAAGATCGAGAGCGTCGCCCAGACGGTGAACTTCCCGATGGGCGTCTACTCGAAGCGCCACAAGAGCTTCGATGCCGTGCCGGCCGGCGGCACGGTGGCGATCCCGAACGATCCGACCAATGGCGGCCGGGCGCTCCTGCTGCTGCAGGACAAGGGGCTGCTCAAGCTGAAGCCGAATGTCGGCTTCAAGCCGAGCGTCGCCGACATCACCGACAACCCGAAGCGCCTGCGCATCATCGAGGTCGACGCGGCCCAGACGCCGCGCTCCCTCGACGACGTCGACGCGGCGGCGGTCAACACCAACTACGCCACCGCCGCCGGCCTCAAGCCCACCGACGCGATCCTCAAGGAGGAGCCGAAGGGCCCCTACGTCAACGTGATCGCGGTGCGGACCGCCGACAAGGACAAGCCCTGGGTCGCGAGCCTGGTCGAGTCCTACCGCTCGCCGGAGGTGAAGGCCTTCATCGACGGCAAGTTCGGCGGCGCGGTGCTCACCAGCTGGTGAGCGCGACGCGGGCAGGGGTCCGGCCGGCGGCCGGACCTTGTCCACAGGCGGCGACGCAGAATGAAGCGGAGCCATGAAACCAAACGCGGCCGTGCGCGTCTTCTCAGCACGGCCCGACTGACGGGCTGAGCGTTCTCGCGAGGTGCCCGATGAAGATCCTGACTTCCTGCCTGGTCGCGGCTGTCCTCACCGCCGCCGCCGTTCCGGCCTTCGCCCAGGGCGGTTCGCCCTACAACAATTCGGGCTCGCAGGCCGGCGGCCCGCTCGCCGGGCAGCAGCGCGAGATGGGCGCTCCGGGCGGCGGCCCGGCCATGGGTGCCGCACCGCGCGCGACCATGCAGCCGACCATGCGCAAGAAGCGCATGATGAAGCACCGCCGCATGCACCGCCACCATCACGCCCGCTGATCCGTCTCGACACGGTTCGGTCCAAGGCCCGGCGCGTTCGTCCGGCGGCACAGTCCGCCCGGCGGGCGCGCCTTCGCGTTTGCGACCGGAGCCGCGAAGCGCCCCGGTGCGTAGGTCGATGAGGGTAGGTTCGATATCCGTCGGCCCGATCGAGCGCGATCAGAATCCTCCGGTACGCCACAAGGCGACTGCCGCCGTGAGCAGACCGGCGAGCCAGGCCCCGGCGATCAGCGCCAGATAGCGCCGGCTGCCCCGCTCCGGCCGGTTGTCGTTGGCGGCGCGGCGCAGCCGCAGGGCCGCGGCATCGTAGCCGTGGGTGGCCGCCGCGATCGTGGCCGGGCGGGCGGGGGCGGTCTTGCGCAGGCTCGTCATGGCGATTCGTGCTCGTCGATGGACGATAGCACGTGCTGGCGCGGAACGTGAGCCGACCGAACGCCGCAAAAGCCCCGCCCGTCGTCCGACCGGCGGCCGGGTTACGACGACAGGCGGAATCGGCGCGCCGCCATCCGGGGGGCATGGTCGTCGATCCAGGGCGGGCTGAGCACGTCGCCGTCCTCGGTGACGATCCAGGGCAGGGTGTCGGGATCGTCGGTGCTGGCGGACGCCGCCGCGAGGGCGGCACGCAGGGTGGAAAAGCGGCGCATCTCCCGCGGGCCGGGGGCGGCCGGCGCCCCGTGCCACACCATCAGCTCGGCGGGTCGCTCCATCCGGGGTTGGGGCATCGTCGGAGTCCTCCTCACGAACCCCGGCAGGATGACGCGCCCAGGCTGACGCGACCCTGGCCGCATCATGACGGTTCGGTCATGAACCGGGCCGATGCCCCGCGCCGGCTACGATTCCGCCGACGCCTCGCGGTGCGGGCGCAGCTCGGGCGCGCCCACCTCCGGCTCGGCCTCGGCGGCCGGCTCGGCCCGGCTCTCGGCGCGGCTGGTGTCGATGAACAGCCGCGCCTCGCCCTCGCTGAGGCCGAGGCTGCGCAGGGCGTAGAGGGCCATGCCGAACCCGACCTCGCGCTCGGCCATCAGCACCAGGCCGACCTTCTCCTCCTCGAGGTTGCGGCGTTCGACGTCGCTGTGGGTGCGCACCACCGTGTCGATCCGCGGATTGGCCTCGCGGGCGATGGCGATCAGGCGGCGGGCCTGGTGCGCATCCGGGCTCGCCACCACGAGCAGGCGGGCGCGCCCGATATCGGCCGCATCGAGGATGCCCGACGCCCCGGCATCGCCGAACACCGTCGCGATGCCGGCGGCACGCAGCTCCTCGACCCGGCGGCGGTCGCGCTCGACCACCACGAAGGGCAGTTCCCAGGTCGCCAGCGCCTTGCCGATGGCGCTGCCGACCCGGCCGTAGCCGATCACCACCGCGTGGCCCTCGCGGCGCTTGGCGTGCGGGGCGACCGCGATCGGGAGGGTCCCGCGGACGAACCGGGCGGCGAGGCCGGGCTTTGCCTCGACGAAGCCGTTGAGGCGGCCGAGGGCGCCGAAGATCAGCGGATTGAGGGTGATGGAGAGGAGCGAGCCGGCCAGGATCAGGTCGCGGCCCTCCGGCGGCAGCAGCTTCAGGCCGATGCCGAGGCTCGCCAGGATGAAGGAGAACTCGCCGATCTGCGCCAGGCTCGCCGCGATGGTGAGCGCCGTCGAGAGCGGGTGGCGGAAGGCCAGCACGATGGCGACGGCCGCCAGCGACTTTCCGACCAGGATCACCGCCAGGGTGGCGAGGACCGCCAGGGGCTCGCGCAGCAGGATGGTGGGGTCGAACAGCATGCCGACCGAGACGAAGAACAGGACCGCGAACGCGTCCTGCAACGGCAGCGAATCGGCGGCGGCCTGATGGCTGAGGTCGGATTCGGCCAGCACCATGCCGGCGAAGAAGGCGCCGAGCGCGAAGGAGACGCCGAACAGCTCGGCCGAGCCGTAGGCGATGCCCAGGGCCAGCGCCAGCACCGCCAGGGTGAACAGCTCGCGCGAGCCGGTGCGGGCGGCCTGGTCGAGGAGCCAGGGCACCGCCCGGCGCCCGCCGGCCAGCATCAGGCCGGCAAAAGCCGCCACCTTGGCGAGCGTCAGGCCCAGAGTGAGCCAGATGTTGCCGTCGCCGGCGAGGCCGTGGGCCGCCCCGGCGCCCTCGCCGCCGAGCGGGCCGGCGAGCGCGGGCAGGAGGACGAGGGCCAGCACCATCGCCAGGTCCTCGACGATGAGCCAGCCGACGGCGATGCGGCCCTTGTCGGAATCGAGCAGGCTGCGCTCCTCGAGCGCCCGCAGCAGCACCACCGTCGAGGCGACCGAGAGGGCGAGGCCGAAGACGAGGCCGGCCCCGAGGCCCCAGCCCCAGGCGACGCTTAAGCCCAGCCCCATCAGGGTGGCGACCGCGATCTGCACCACGGCGCCGGGCAGCGCGATGGCGCGCACCGACAACAGGTCGCCGATCGAGAAGTGCAGGCCGACCCCGAACATCAGCAGGATCACGCCGATCTCGGCCAGCTGCCCGGCCAGCTCCGCATTGCCGACGAAGCCCGGGGTGTGCGGCCCGACCGCGACGCCCGCCAGGAGATAGCCGACCAGGGGCGGCAGCTTCAGCCGCTGCGCGAGCATGCCGCCGACGAACGCGAAAACGAGCCCGAGGGCGATGATGGCGATCAGCTCGGAAGCGTGCGGCACGGTCGGATCAGCTCCTCGGGAAAGCGGCGCGTCGAGGACGGCAGCCGGGTTGCCGAAGTCTAGCAGCCTTTCCGGGTTCCTGCCGTGCCGCGCCGCACCAAAAACCGCGGCGGAGCGCCGAAATCCCGCCGCCGTTCCGCGTCGGGGCGGGGCCGGCGGCGCCGGCTCAGCGTCCCGCCGGCCGGCGCGGAGCGCCGGCGAGGCGCGCAACGCCGGCGGTGCGGGGCAGGCGGGGCAGGCTCGCCCGCAGGGTGGCGCCCGGCCTGGCGGCGAGCACGATGACGATCGCCCCGAGGGTGGCGGAAGTCATCACGAGAAGCTCGGTCGTGAACATGCGGCAGCCCTGGCGGGGTGAGCGGACGCCGCGGCGCGGCAATCGAAAATATCGGCGGTTCTGTCCGGACGGGCGATTGCCGACCGGCGTGGCTGCTCTAGCTCGCCGGGGGAGCGGCAGGCCATGTGACATCAGGGCATGCGACATCCCGCCGTGAGGCGGCGTGTTCGCGCCGGCCGCCCACGATTCCGACGCAATAGGTCGGCCTCTGGCATCGGGCCGCGCGATGCGGCATCAGCGACGGACAATGTTGTGTGCGGGCCGCACCAGACGAGGGTGTATAGTATGAAGAAGGTCCTGACCGGGGCGCTCATCGCCATCGGCCTGTCGTCGGGAGCGGCGCTCGCCACCCCGAAAGACCCGAGCGGGACGTGGTTGACCGAGGACGGCCGGGCCCGCATCCGGATCGAGAAGTGCCCGAGCCGCGCCGACCGGATCTGCGGCTACGCCGTCTGGCTGAAGACCCCGAACGACGACAAGGGTCAGCCGCGGGTCGACTTCAAGAACACCGACGCCAAGAAGCGCAGCCGTCCCTCCCTCGGCCACCAGCTCATCATGGGCCTGAAGCCGAATGCCGATAACCGGTACGAGGGACAGATCTACAACGCCGACGACGGCAAGCTCTACGACGTCTCGATCTGGACCGAGGAGCAGGGCGAGCTCAACGTCCGCGGCTGCCTGATGGGCTTCCTGTGCGGCTCGCAGACCTGGACCCGCGTCAACGACACCGTGCCGGGCCAGCTCACCGCCGCGACCGGCGCGCCCAACGGCCCGCGCCCGGACGCGGAATGGGCCGCGGCACCGAAGGCCGCCGCCCCGGCGTCGGCGACCGCCAAGCCGGCCGCAGCGACGGGTGCCGCACCCAAGCCGTGACCCGAGCCGTGACCGGCGGGGCCGCCGCGGCTTAACGGTTATGCGGCGCGGCCGCCTCGCGCGTTGCGGGACGGCAAGACGGTCATGCCCCGGGATCGGGGCGTGACGTCGGATCGATCTAAGGGCACCCGCCGGTCGCGGCGGGTGCCTTTTTTATTGGCGCAGCGGCTGCCGCGAATACACTCTGTGGTTGGTACATCCGATCGGTTGAGCCAGGATCCAGCCTACCACCATCGGAGAGGGGACGGCCCTCTCTCACAACCTAAAGTAACTATTTCTCTAGTTTGCTGCAGACCGAACTGTCGTGGCGTCATAGGCGCCTCTCGGAAGGCTTATGCCGATCGTCCGAGGCGGATCCGAAATCAAAAATTGAGTAAATATTCCTCATACAACCGGACCGCCCGGGGCAGGACTTGTCGCCAAAGCAGCGCCGCCGTGGCTAACGGGTGTCTCCGGGTTACAGGCCGCCCTTTCTACTCGCAGATAAAAAATTTTCATTGACTGTTAGCTTTTTTGGTCACATGTGCAAAGAAGTATTCCAAAAGGGGGCCCCTTCATGAGTGCCGACGACCAGGAACCGATCTCGCACCTGATCAATCTTTCGGCCGACATCGTGTCGGCCTACGTATCGAAGAACTCGGTGCCGGTCGGGGATCTCGCGGGCCTGATCGCCTCGGTGCACGCGTCCCTCGAGCGCGTCGCGGCCCCTCCGGCGCCCGAGCCCGAGAAGCCCGCGCCGCCGGTCCCGATCCGCAAGACGGTCACGCCCGACCACATCATCTCGCTGGAAGACGGAAAACCGTACAAGTCGCTCAAGCGCCACCTGACGACCCGCGGGCTCTCACCCGACCAGTACCGCCAGAAGTGGGGCCTGCCGCACGATTATCCGATGGTCGCCGCCAGCTATGCGGCGCAGCGTTCGGAACTCGCCAAGAGCCTCGGCCTCGGCCAGATCCGGCGCGACCGCGCGGCCGCGGCCCGGCTGGCGGCGGAGAGCGGGGAGGGCAACGTCGAGAAGGCGCCGGCCCGTCGCGGCCGTCCGCGCAAGGGCGAGTGATACCAAAGGTCGTTGGAAACGCCCTTTGGTAGGAACCCCTGCCGCGGCGGCGGCTTCGGGCCGCCCTGATCGCGGCAGTCATCGAGTGCTCAGCAGACTCGCGTTGGTCGGCCGACGCTTTGTCCGCTCAGACTTTATTTTTGTCGCAAAACCGGCAACGACTTTTGCGAAATCTGCTTAGAAGCACGGCAACGGCGCGGGATTCCTGCCCCCGGACGGGGAGGGGATCCGGCGCCGTTGCCGTTCCAAGGGAGCCCTTTCAAGCCGCACGGCAGCCCGGCCGCCGGAAGACCCGTCGCCGTCACGAAAAAACCCCCGCCGAACTCCGCGCTCATCGAGCCGCACGGGATCCGACGGGGGTCTGATTTCGCAATCCGCGGTCCGGAGCGGCCGACGCCTCCTCGAGGCGGCCCGCTCGATAGCGGCGTCGTTGCGGCGCTCTACTTGCGCCGCGCCTTGCGGGCAGCGTAGCGGGCGTCGCGGGCCGCCTTGCGCTCGGCCTCCAGGGCCGCCTCGCGCTCCGCCGCCTCGGCCTCCTCGCGCTCGGCCCGGGCCTTGGCCTCGGCCTGCTCGGCGGCCCGGCGCTCGGCCTCGGCCTGCTTGGCGGCCTCGCGCTCCGCCGCGCGGGCGGCGCGGGCCTCGGCGATCTTCTGGCGCTCCACCAGGCGGGCCTGGACCTCCGGGTCGTCGGCGGCGGGCTTGGC
Source organism: Methylobacterium sp. DB0501 (assembly GCF_011043735.1). Classification (GTDB taxonomy): domain Bacteria; phylum Pseudomonadota; class Alphaproteobacteria; order Rhizobiales; family Beijerinckiaceae; genus Methylobacterium; species Methylobacterium alsaeris. Next base: position 18,685 of record NZ_JAAKGV010000028.1, read on the forward strand.
CCGGAACTTCTCCAGCAGGGCCTTCTTCGCGTCCGCGGACGTGCTCCGCCGATCGTTGAAGTTCTGGTCCTTGAAGCCGGCCATCGTGTTCGTCTCGTCGTCCTGCGTGCGAAGGCGCGCCTGTCGGTGATGGCCGCGCCGGGATCCGTCATGGGCTGTCCGGCCGCCCGCTCGGGCGAGAGGCCGTCGCACGTGCTCTAGCGCCGACGGCGTCCGGTTTCAAAGCCAAAGACGCCGCGGAGGGCCGGCGATCACCGGAACCACGCCCGATCCGGCGGAATTGCGGCGCCCGGGAGAGTGAGTTGTCAAGGTTTCCCCGCCACGATCGCGCGGCGGTGGCGATCACTCGCCGGAGGGGATTTCATGCGTGCGATCGTCCTCGACGATGCGGAGCTGAACAATCTGCTGATGCTCGAGGCGCTGCGGCCGGTCCCGGATTGCCTGCCCCAGAGCTTCACCCGGCCGGCCGACGCCCTGGCCTTCGCCGAGGCCCATGCCGAGGAGATCGGCATCGTGCTCACCGATTACGAGATGCCGGGCATGGACGGCCTCGCGGTGATCCGGGCGCTTAGGGCAATGCCGGGCTTCGTGCACGTGCCGATCGTGATGGTGACGAGCTTCGACCAGCGCACCCTGCGCCGCTCGGCCCTCGAGGCCGGCGCCACCGACTTCGTCAACAAGCCGGTCGACCCGGTCGAGATCCGCGCCCGCGTCACCAACCTGCTGGCGCTTCGCCGCGCCTACCGGTCCGAGCGGGCCCATGCCGCGCGGCTCGCCGAGGAGGTCGCCGCCGCGGTGGCCCTGGTCGAGGCGCGAGAGCGCGAGATCGTCACCGTGCTGATGCGCGCCGCCGAGCATCGCGACACCGATACCGGCGACCACGTCGCCCGGGTGGCGACCTACACCGTGCTGATCGCCGAGGCCCTGGGCCTGCCGCCGGCGCAAACCCGGCTGATCAGCCTCGCCTCGACCATGCACGACGTCGGCAAGATCGCGATTCCCGACTCGATCCTGCTCAAGCCCGGCCCGCTCTCGGCCGAGGAGCGTCGCGAGATGGAGCGCCACGCCGAGCGCGGCGCCCGCATCCTGGCCAACAGCTCCTCCGACGTGGTGCGGCTCGCCGCCGAGATCGCCGTGAGCCACCACGAGCGCTGGGACGGCAAGGGCTATCCCAACGGCCTGGCGGGCACCGACATCCCGCTTCCCGGCCGCATCGTCGCGGTGGCGGACGTGTTCGACGCGCTGACCAGCGACCGGCCCTACAAGCGGGCCTGGACGCTGGACGCCACCCACGCCTTCCTGCAGCGCGAGGCCGGCGCGCATTTCGATCCCGCCGTGGTCGAGGCCTTCCTGTCCCGCTGGGACGTCGTCGCGGATCTCGTCGGCCGGGCCGCCGCGGATCGGGCCGCCTGATCGCTGCCGTGACGAGCGAGACGATCCGCATCGAGGATCCGGCCGACGCTTCGGGAGAGCCGGGTCAGAACCGGGTCCTTCGCGCCCGGATGATCCGCGACGACGCCGTCGCGGCGCCGCGAGACCCGGAGCGTGCGCCGCCGGAGCCATCCGGCGCCGTGACGCCGGCCGGACGGGGGCGCCTGCGCCGATCGCCCGCCGGCCGGCCGGAGCCGGCCCGCGCGGCGGGCAGCCTCGCGGCCCGCCTCGGCCGGGCGGTGCTCGGCGCGGTGATGGTCGCGCTGGCCGCCGGCACGGCGCTCGGCGCCTGGTCCGAGATCAACCGCTACGCCGTCGACACGCGCCAGGCGCTCAAGGGGCTCGCCATCGTTTTCGCTTCGGCCTCCGCCGGAGCGGCGGCGGCGGAGGATGCCGCCGGCGTCCACGCGGCCCTGCGGGGGATCGGCCGCCTCGACGGCATCGTCTATGCCGGGCTGACCCGCCCGGACGGCTCGGCTCTGGCCGAGCAGGGCACCGGCCTGCGCCTCGCCGACGATCTGGACCTCGACCGGGACGACATCACGCCGGTCGCCCTCGTCCTCGCCCGCACCGTCAAGGTCAGTGTGCCGGTGGTGGAGAATGCCCGGACCGTCGGGCGGGTGACCCTGATCTACGAGACGAAGGACCTCGTCGGGCGCCTCGTCACCGTCATGCGCAACGCCGTCCTGGCGGCCCTGCTCGCCATGGCGGTCGGGTTCGCGGTGGCCTGGCGCCTCGGCCGCGCCCTGACCCGGCCGCTGACCGCGCTCGCCCGCACGATGGATGCGGTGCGCGAGAACCACGACTACGCCCGCCGCGCCGACCTGCCTCCGGGCAGCGCCAGCGGCGACGAGGTCGGACGGCTGGCGACGAGCTTCAACGGCCTCATCGACGCGGTACGCGAGCGCGACCGCCGCCTGATCGAGCACCAGGGCCGGCTGGAGCAGGAGGTGAGCGACCGCACCCACGACCTGAGCGAGGCGAAGGAGGCGGCCGAGGCCGCCAACAGCGCCAAGTCGTCGTTCCTGGCGACGATGAGCCACGAGATCCGCACGCCGATGAACGGCATGCTGGTGATGGCGGAACTGCTGGCCGCCGCCGAACTGCCGGCGCGCCAGCGCCGCTATGCCGAGGTGATCGCCCGCTCCGGCCAGAGCCTCCTGGCGATCATCAACGACATCCTCGACTTCGCCAAGGTCGAGGCCGGCAAGCTCACCCTGGAGCGCATTGCCCTCGACCCGGCGGAGGTCGCCGACACCGTCGTCACGCTGTTCGGCGAGCGGGCGCGGGCCAAGAACCTCGACCTCGCGGCGATCATCGCGCCGGACGTGCCGCGGGCGATCGCCGGCGACCCGGTGCGGCTCGGCCAGATCCTCGGCAACTTCGTCAACAACGCCCTCAAGTTCACCGAATCCGGCCATGTCCTGGTGCGGATCGAGACGCGCGACGGCGGTGGGACCCTGCGCCTCAGCGTGACCGACACCGGCATCGGCATCCCGGCCGAGACCCTGCCGACGATCTTCTCCGCCTTCTCGCAGGCCGACGGCTCGACCACCCGGCGCTTCGGCGGCACCGGCCTCGGCCTGTCGATCGCCGAGCGCCTCGTCGCCGCCATGGGCGGCAACATCGGGGTCGAGAGCGAGGTCGGGACCGGCTCGACCTTCTGGGCCGAGATCCCGCTCGAGGTGCTGGCGCCGGCCGAGCCGGTGCGGCGGGAGCCGGGCATCGTCCCGGCCGTGGTGATCCGCGTGTCGGGGCCGGCGACCGCCGCCGCCCTGGCGGACGGCGCCGCCGCCGCCGGCTTCGCGCCGGCCGAGGCGGGGGAGGGCGCACACCACCTCGTCGAGGCCGCCGATCTCGCCCGGGCCGGGCACCGCCCGGCCGGCGCCGGCCGTGTCCTGGCGCTCGCGCCGATGGGCGATCCGAGCGGGGCGACCGTCCTGTCCTCAGGCCTCGCCGATGCCCTCCTGCGCTGGCCGCTGGCACAGGGCGAGTGGCGGCCGGCCCTGGCGGCGCTCGCCGCGGGCGGGACCTTCGCGGGCATCGGCGCCGAGGCCGGCCCGGTCGCGAGCCTGCCGCGCTTCCCCGCCGCCCGGGTGCTGGTGGCGGACGACAACCCGGTCAACCGCGAGGTCGCCGTCGAGGCGCTCGGCCGCCTCGGCGTCACCCGCGTGACGACCGTCGAGGACGGCTACCGCGCCCTGGAGGCGACCCGCGAGGGCACGTTCGACCTGATCCTGATGGATGGCAGCATGCCAGTCCTCGACGGGTTCGACGCCGCCCGGGCGATCCGGCAATGGGAGGCGGCGGAGAGGTGCAAGCGCACCCACATCGTCGCGGCGACCGCCCATGTCGTGGGTACGGCGGCCGAGGCCTGGCGCGCGGCCGGGATGGACGGCGTGCTCGCCAAGCCCTTCACCCTCACCGACCTCGCCCGCACCCTGGCGGCCGCCCTCGGCGAGGCCGGCACGGCGCAAGATCCCTCACCGGAGGTTCTCGAGCCGGACGCGCCCGCCGCGGAGAGCGGCGCCTCCCTCCTCGACCCCGACACCCTGGCGGGCCTCGCCGAGATGGCCGAGGGCTCGGGGTCGGCCTTCGTCGAGCGGGTGCTCGGGCTCTTCAGCGCCCACGCCCCCGACGGCCTGGCGGCCCTGCACGCCGCCGGCGATGCCGAGGCGGCGGGCCGCGCCGCCCACGGGCTGAAATCGATGAGCCTCAATGTCGGCGCCGCGGCGCTCGCCGGGCGGCTGCGGGCGATCGAGCATGCCGCCCGGGTCGAGGGCCGGGTGCCCGACAAGGCGGCGCTCGCGCCCCTCGACGGCCTGCTCTCGGCGACGATCGCGGCGCTCCACGGCCATTTCGGCCTCCCGGCCCCCGCGGCCCCGTTCCGCGACGCGGCCTGAGCTCCCGGCAAGTCGGTTTCCGAGACGTCGGCACTCGGGAGGATCGCCGCGGGGCGCCGGACCCATCCGGCCTCCCGCGGCGTTACGTCCGTCAGCCACGGCCAGGCTTGCCGGGCGGCGGGAGCGCGACACCACCATGGCACACGAGAGCAGCGGCGCGATCTACACCGCCGCCGGGGCGAATCTGGCGATCGCAGCGGCGAAGTTCGTCGGCGCCTTCTTCACCGGCAGCTCGGCGATGCTGGCCGAGGGCGTCCACTCGATGGTCGATACCGCCAACCAGATCCTGCTCCTCGTCGGCCTCAAGCGGGCGCAGCGGCCGGCGGATGCCCGCTTCCCGTTCGGCTACGGCCGCGAGGTCTATTTCTACGCCTTCCTGGTCGCCCTGCTGATCTTCCTCGGCGGCGGCGCCTTCGCGGTCTACGAGGGCATCCACAAGCTGCAGCACCCGGAGCCGGCCGCCGATGCGGTGATCTTCGGGCGCAGCATCCCGGGCTTTTACATCAACCTCGGGATCCTGATCTTCGCGGTCCTCGCCGAGGGCTATTCCTGCTTCGTCGCCCTCAAGGCGTTCTGGGGCGAGAAGGGCGAGCGGACGCCGATCACCGCGATCCGGCGCAGCAAGGACCCGGCCCTGTTCACCGTGCTCGTCGAGGACGTGGCGGCGCTCAGCGGTCTCATGGTGGCGCTTGCCGGCGTGATCCTGGCGGAGACGCTGAAGCAGCCCGCCTTCGACGGCGCCGCCTCGATCGTCATCGGGCTGATCCTGATCGGCATGGCGATCTTCCTGATGATCGAGACCCACGGCCTGCTCGTCGGCGAGGCGGCGGAGCCGGAACTGGTCGCCCGCCTGCACGAGATCGTGCGCTCGGAGCCGGGGGTGCAGCACGTGAACGAGGTGCTGACGCAGCATCTCGGCCCCGCCGACATCCTGGTCAATGTCAGCCTCGACATGGACGACGCCCTCACCGGCGGCGAGATCGAGCAGCTGGTCGGCCGTCTGGAGAAGCGGATGAAGGCGTCGAGCCCCAAGGTCCGCCGCGTCTTCATCGAGATCCAGGCCCGCCACGATTCCCGTGCGCCGAGGCCCGACCGGCAGCCGGAACGGGCAGCCTGAGCGAGTCCGGCGACCGTCGCCTGTCTCAACCCCGCCGACGGTCGCCTCTTTCGCTCGCTCAAACCTCGGCCTTTGACAGCTTTTTATGCAATTATCAGCAACGTTGAATCTGATTTTGCAACCTTGAGTATATTTTTCCTGATTGTGCAGCGCTGAAATCCACAGGAACTACCTGATTTTACCGCCGCGTTGCTGCAAGCAGCTTGCGGGTTGGCATGAGACTTGTCACCAAGTCTGAGGGACCGGGCGATGGCCCACGCGTACTTCGTGCGTGACGGCCCCAAGAAGATCGAGAGGCGGCGCGAAGCCGGGTCGGCCCGCTGCACAGCCTCCGTCGTCCACCTCACTCTCGAAGCGGAACCTCCATCATGTCAGACGTGGAAACTCACGATCAGGAGCCGGGCGGACTCGTCATGCTCACGGCCGACATCGTCTCGGCCTACGTGTCGAAGAACTCGGTGCCGGTCGGGGATCTCGGCAGCCTGATCTCCGCCGTGCACGCCTCCCTGGAGCGCGTCGCGGCCCCTCCGGCGCCCGAGCCCGAGAAGCCCACGCCGCCGGTCCCGATCCGCAAGACCGTCACCCCCGACTACATCATCTCGCTGGAGGACGGAAAACCGTACAAGTCGCTCAAGCGCCACCTGACGACCCGCGGGCTCTCACCCGACCAGTACCGTCAGAAGTGGGGCCTGCCGCACGACTACCCGATGGTCGCCGCGACCTACGCCGCGCAGCGCTCCGAACTCGCCAAGAGCTCCGGCCTCGGCCAGCAGCGCAAGAATCGCGGACGGTAGGAGAGGGCGGCTGCCCCGACGGGGCAGCGGGCCTTCCGTTTCAGGTGCCATGACAAGCGGAGCCTGTTCGACGCAACGTCGGACGGGCTCCGGCTGTTTTCGGGCTCTTCCTCCTGTTCAAGACCTCGTCCCGAGGTCGAGAATGGGATGAAGCCTGCGGCGTGGTCGATGACGGGACGCACGGGTCCGCGTCGCCCCTCACCCTTCGTCAGGATCCCGCGGCGCGGTCGGCGCGAACAGGTCCTCGGGCGGATCGACGATGATCCGGCGGGCCGCGACGTCGATCTCCGGCACGAAGGCCTTGGTGAAGGGCAGGAGGGCCGGGGTGCCGCCGGAGGCCGGCGCGATCTCCAGGAGGTCGCCGCCGCCGTAATTCGGCACCGCCCGTACGGTGCCGACGGGGGCGCCGCTGCGATCGACGACGCTCAGCCCGACGAGGTCGGCGGCGAAGAACTCGTCCTCCTCCTCCGGCGCGCCAAGGCGCTCGCGGGCGACGTAGAGGGCGAGCCGGTTCAGGCTCTCGGCCCCGGTCCGGCCGGACACGCCCGCGACGCGGGCGATCAGCATGTCGCCGGCGCCCGCGGCGGAGCGCAGGGACGCGATCTCGATCACGCGGCCGTCGGCCCCGGTGAGCGGGCCGTAGGACCCGATCGCCGCCGGGTCGGCGGTATAGGATTTCAGCCGCACCTCGCCGTTGAGGCCGTGGGGGCGACCGAATTCGCCGAGCAGCACGAAAGCGGGATCGGTGGCGATCCCGGTCTCGGTGCGCGCGGGCGCTGGGTTGGCGCGAAGCGGCGCGGGCGCGCCCGCGCCCGCGCCCCGGCGCTGATCGGGGCCCCCACGGGCAAGACCCGGAGGGGTCTTGCCGCCTGGGGGGCGGGCGTCGGGGCGGCGCGCCACGGTCTTGGGCTTACTCGGCCGAGTCGGCGGCGGCGCCGGCCTTCTCGGCGCGGGCGGCGGCGCGCTCCTTGGACTTGGTGCCGGGCTCGGCCTTCTGCGGGTTGTTGCGGGTCGGACGCTTGGCGAGGCCGGCGGCGTCGAGGAAGCGCAGGACGCGGTCGGTCGGCTGGGCGCCCTTGGCAAGCCAGGCCTGGACCTTCTCGGTCTCGAGGATCACGCGGGCCGGATCGTCCTTCGGCTTCATCGGGTCGTAGGCGCCGACCTTCTCGATGAAGCGGCCGTCGCGGGGAGCGCGGGCGTCGGCGACGACGATGCGGTAGTAGGGACGCTTCTTGGCGCCGCCGCGGGTCAGGCGAATCTTGAGGGACATGGGTCTCTTCCTGTTGGGGGGTTCGAGGATCGTTCGACGATGCGGGCGGGGGAGGGGCTTCTGGGGCCCATCCCGCCTACTTCTTCTTGCCGAAGGGGAGGCCGCCGAGGCCGGGCAGGCCGGGGAGCTTGGCCCCTAAGCCCGGCAGGCCGGGGGCGGCGGGGGGCGCCTTGGCCGGGCCTGCCGGCGGCTTGCCGGGGCCGGGGCTCGGCGCCTTGGGACCGCCGAGGCCCGGAGGCATCGGCGGAAGGGTGGTGCCGGGCGGCAGGGCCTTCTGCAGCTCGGCGAGCATCTCGGGGGTGGGCTGGGGCATGCCGCCGCCCATCATCTTGCCCAGGCCGCCCATGCCCCCCATGCCGCCGCCGCCGAGGCCGAACATGCTGCCGAGCGCCTGGCCGATGCCGCGCTTGCCCGAGCCCATGGCCTTCATCATGTCGGCCATGGTGCGGTGCATCTTGAGGAGCTTGTTGATCTCCGAGACGTCGACGCCGGCGCCCTTCGCCACGCGCTTCTTGCGCGAGGCCTTGAGCACGTCGGGATTGCGGCGCTCCTCGGGGGTCATCGACGAGATGATGGCGCGCTGGCGCTTGAACATCTTCTCGTCGAGGTTGGCGCCCTCGACCTGCTTCTTGATCTGGCCCATGCCGGGCAGCATGCCCATCAGGCCGCCGATGCCGCCCATCTTCTCCATCTGGGCGAGCTGCATCGACAGGTCGTCGAGGTCGAACTTGCCCTTGCGCATCTTCTCGGCGACGCGAAGGGCCTGTTCCTGGTCGATCGTCTCCGCCGCCTTCTCGACGAGCGAGACGATGTCGCCCATGCCGAGGATGCGGTTGGCGACGCGGGCCGGATGGAACTCCTCCAGCGCGTCGACCTTCTCGCCGGTGCCGACGAGCTTGATCGGCTTGCCGGTGACCGCCCGCATCGACAGCGCCGCGCCGCCGCGGGAATCGCCGTCCATGCGGGTGAGCACGATGCCGGTGACGCCGAGCCGGTCGTCGAAGGCGCGGGCGGTGTTGACCGCGTCCTGGCCGGTCAGCGCGTCGGCGACGAGCAGCACCTCGTGCGGGTGGGTGGCCGCCTTGACATCGGCGGCCTCCTGCATCAGCGCCTCGTCGAGGGTGACGCGGCCGGCGGTGTCGAGCATCACCACGTCGAAGCCGCCGAGGCGGGCGGCCTCCATGGCGCGCCTGGCGATCTGCACCGCCGACTGGCCGGCGACGATCGGCAGCGACTCGACGCCGACCTGCTTGGCGAGAACCGCCAGCTGCTCCATCGCGGCCGGGCGGCGGGTGTCGAGGGAGGCGAGCAGCACCCGGCGCTTGTCGCGCTGGGTCAGGCGCCGGGCGATCTTGGCCGTGGTGGTGGTCTTGCCCGAGCCCTGGAGGCCGACCATCAGGATGCCGACCGGGGCCGGGGCATTGAGGTCGATGATGCCGGCCTCGCCGCCCAGCATCGCCACGAGCTGGTCGTTGACGATCTTCACGACCATCTGGCCGGGCGTCACCGACTTCAGCACGACCGCGCCGACGGCCTGCTCGCGCACCTTCTCGGTGAAGGAGCGCACGACCTCGAGGGCGACGTCGGCCTCCAGCAGGGCGCGGCGCACCTCGCGCAGGGCGGCGGTGACGTCGGCCTCGGTCAGGGCGCCGCGGCGGGTCAGCCCGGACAGGATGCCGGAGAGGCGGTCGGAGAGGCCTTCGAACATGCGTGTCGTCTCCGGAAGGCTACTCGTCCACGCCCGCGGACGCGGCGCGCCGGGACTGGAGGGCGCCCTCGAAGTGGTTCAGCGCCCGCTCGAACTTGTCGCGGCAACCGGGATTGCAGAAGCCGACGACCGCGCCGTTGTAGAGCGTCAGCGAGTCGGCCGCGATCGGCTTGCCCGACCAGGGGCAGAGCTCGTTCACCGCGTCCTCGATGCGCAGTTGCGCGTGGTCGATCCTGGTCATCCGGTCTCCTGCGGGCCACCCGTCGGGGCGGCGGGTCGCGAGGATCCGCCCAACGCAAGTCGCGCCCGAGGGCGCATCGCGCTATCGGGCGTTGACCTCCGGCCTCACGGGCCGGTCGGCGTCGAGACGAGACCTCGTCTTGAGAGGCCGGGGCCTACCGGTCCGTGAACGGATTGTCAATGCGCGCCCGGCTCCGCACCCAGGCGCGGCGGAATGTTTACCCGTTCTTAACCATGCGGCGTGTTAACTCGGGGTCAAGATTCGCAGGAGACGCGGCGTGTCCGATCCCGCCTTGAAGACGCAGACCCCCGCCGCCGCACGGCAGCCCTCCGGCCCGCTGCAGGATTGGCTCGCGACCCTGTCGCGGATCGACGCCGCCGACCAGGCCCGCGCGGCGCCGCGCCGGACGGAGCCGCAAGCCGCCTGGGAGCCGCGCATCGTCGCCCCGGCCGAGACTCAGCCCCAGCCCCAGATGCAGGCTCAGCCCGAGGCGCCGCTGGCGCCCCGCGCCGAGGACGACGACCTCGCCGCCCTGATGGCCGAGAACATGATGCTCAAGGCCCGGCTGCGGCAGGAGCACGGGCGCTACGACGAGTTGCAGGCGTTGCTCGCCGAGGAGCTGCGGGCACTGCGCTCCCACGTGCAGCAGGAGGTCGACAAGGCCGAGGAATTGCGCGCCGAGCGCGACCTGTGGATGGCCCGAGCCGAAGCCCTGGCGCAGCCGCTGTTCCAGCCGCGGCGCTGAGGCGTCCGCTCCTCATCACGCCGAGACGACGAGGCCCGGCATCGCGGGATCGATGGCCGGGCCTCTTCGTTTGATGCGACGGCTCGGCGTCACGAAGGCTGTCCGCGGGAAAGCCCGCGCTTCGATTTCCCCGGGTGAGCCCTGCCTCGGCGGGTGAGCGCCCCGCGCCCTCCCGACCCGGGTCCTGCGAAATCCCCCGCGGACCTCCGGCGATCCGGGTGCCTCAAGCCTCGGCCGCGTCGAGAACCTCGCCGTAGATCACCGCCAGGTCCTCCGCCTGGCGGTGCGCGGTCCGGATCGGCGCCGTATGGTCGGGCGCCTGCCGGTGGCGGGCCGGGTTCTCGTCGATGAGGCGCAAGGCCGCCAGGAGGCCGGCCTCGTCGGCGACGTCGACGACGTAGCCGTTCCGGCCTTCGACGACGCAATCGCCCACCGCGCCCCGGTCGGAGGCGACGACCCAGCAGCCGGAAGCGAGCGCCTCCCGGGTCACCAGGCCGTAGCTCTCCGGCCAGACCGAGGGCGCCAGCAGCACGTCGATGTGGGCGTAGAGGCCGCCGACGCTCGATTGCGGGAACTTGCCGCGGATCGTGACCGGCACGCTGCCCCACTCCTCCGTCACCCGCTCGCTCGGATGCATGGCGTGGTCGATCAGGAGCAGGCTCAGATTCGCGAACCGCTCGTTGAGGAGCACGTTGCGGATCAGCCCGTAGCCCTTGTGGTCGGCCAGCCCGCCGATGAAGCCGAGGCGCACCCGGCCGTCGGGGCTCGCGGTCCGGACGACCTCGGGCAGGCGCGAGACGCCGTTCTCGACCACCTCGACCTGCGGGAGGCCGACGCTGCGGCACAGCGCGCCGAACGGCTCGGACACGGTCAGCACCCGGGCGGCGCCCTTGAGGCAGCGCAGCAGCGTCCGGGCACGGGCGTAATCCTCGCCCATGAAGGCATCGAGGGAGGCGCCGCTGAAGTCGTAGGTCTCGACCACGCGGTTGCCGTTGGTTAGGAACTGGTTCGGCGAGATCCACCAGCCGTCATGCATCGTGATCAGGTAGGGGATCTTGCGCCGGAACGCGGCGGCGACGCAGGTCGTGGTGAACCGCTGGACGCAGTGGAAGTGGATCAGGTCCGGCTCGATCCGGTCGAGGACGCGCTCGAAGACGCGCGCCATCTCGGGATCCTCGACGAGGCTGTCGATCGCCGGATGGTTGCCGGCGGTGATGCAGAACACCCGGATGCCGTCCCGGGCGTACCAGTCGAGGGCGTAGGGCACCGGCCCGCCCTCGAGGGTGCAGATCACGTCGATCTGCCACTCGGCCCCGAGGATCGTCCGCAGCGAGCGGACGTTGTCGTAGACGACCCGGGTCGCGCCGCCGATCGCCTGGGGCGGGTAGAACACGTTGACGATGACGAGCTTGCGCCGCGGTGCGAGCTGGCCCGCCATCGTCCGCTCGATGACCCGGCGCAGGCCCTGCGCCTGCCGCTCCAGCCCGTAGGTCTCGAGCATGGCGCGCTTGGCCGCCGCGCCGATCCGCCGCCGCTCGTCGGCTGAGCGGACCAGGCGATCGAGGGCGACGTAGAACTCCTCGCTCGACGTGCACAGGAAGCCGGTCTCGCCCTCGACGATGACCTCGCGATGCGTCTGCGTGCTGCTCACGACGGACGGGATGCCGAACATCGCGGCCTCCAGCCACTTGATCTCGCTCTTGCAGTCGTTGAACGCGTCCGGGACCAGCACCGAGATGTTGATGTCGGCCTCGCGCAGGAGGTCCCAGAAGGCGGAGACGTTGGCGATCGGCCGCGACGCGACGATGAGCTCGGCCCAAGGGCGCAGCCGGTCGGAGACCGCGATGTCGCCGACCACCACGACGCGGATCCGCTTGCCGTGGGTCTCGAACAGGCGCGCCAGGGCCGGCTCGATCAGATGCTCGAAGTCGAGCTTGTGGGCCTTGGTGCCGGAGCCGTAGAAGATCGTGACGACGTCGCCGGGCGCCGTCGCCCGCTCCGGCATCATGCTGGCGAGATGCGCGCCGTGCAGCGCGTTAGGCTGGTGGAACACCGTGCCGGTCCGCACCCGGCGCTCCAGGTGTCCGGCGAGGCTCGGCGTCGAGGCCATGCCGTAGTCGCACAGGGCGGCGGCCTCCGCGAACAGGCTGACGCCGCAGGCCATCGATGCGTGCTGGCGCTCATCGATCAGGCCGACATAGGTGTCGAGCCCCGGCGGGAAATAATCCGGATCGAACACCAGGTCGTCGATGTCGTAGATTGTCGAGATGCCGAGTTCGGCCGTCTTGGTGATGGCATCGACCACGTTCGGAAAGGCCGGAACCCGATAGAAGATCGTGTAGTCGATCTTCATGAGGTCGGCCATGTAGGCGTCGTGATCCTTGGTGTAATCGTAGACTGTGACGTTGTACCCGGCCGCCGCGAGCTGGTCGACCCGCTGGTCGACGCGGTAGAAGCGGCACTGCATCAGGTCGCAATTGGCGTAGAGGGCGACGCGGCGGACCCGGCCGGCGCTCACCGGGCGCTCCTCGTCGCGGACCAGGGATCGTGCCGCCTCGGTCACGAGGGCGCGGGCGCTGTCGTAGCCCGCCTCCAGGGCGATGTCGGTGCTCCGCTCCCAGACGTCGTAGAAGGCCTTCTCCTGGATCTCGCGCAGCCGCCGGCGCAGGCCGACGTCGCTCGGGTACTTCCGCACGCCCGCCGCCATGGCGCGGCTCGCCGCCTGCGGCTCGCCGAGTTCCAGCAGGCCCTCGGCGAGGTGGCGGAAGGTCCATTCGTTGCCGGCATCGATCGCCACGACGTGGCGCCGCAGGCTGGTCGCCAGTTCGAGGTTGCCGCCCCGGTGGATCATGTCCGCCCGGTGGTTGAGGGCGCGCGGATGGCCGGGCGCGTGGATCAGCGCGCGGGCATAGAGCTCGGCAGCCTCGGCGCTCCGCCCCTCCACCGCGCGCGCATCGGCAACGTCGAGAAAGAGAGGGGCGACCGCCGGATCGGCCAGGTCGAGCGTCCATTCGAGCAGATCCGTCACGACCCGGCTCGGCTTCACCGGGTCCGCACCGTCTGCCGCCTGCCTGACGCGGGCCGTGACGAAATCCTCGACCACCCGCGGCAGCGAAGCCTTGTGGACGACGTGCGCGAGCACCCGCAGGTTCGGGAAGAGCGGCTCGTCCTCGTCGCTCCTCAACCAGGATTCGTAGCGGTCGCGCCGCGTCGGGCCGCACAGGGCGCCGTCGTCGCCGTACTCGGCGCAGAAGAACGCATCGTCGAAGGCGCCGTCGATCGAGATGTCGAACTGCTCGTGCTGTCCGACCTCACAGAAATGTCGGATGCACTCCGCCCGGTTGAAGAATTTTCCGCTCTTTCGGATGTAGCGGTACTGGTAGAGGTTGTGATCAAAATATTTCGAGAAATACGGGATGTTGATGTCGTGGAGCCGCACGATCTCGTCTTCATTGAAGAAGATCAGCTGGTCGTCGGACGGTCGCAGCCGCTGCCGGACGGCGACGACCGCGTCGGCCGGGGTCAGTCCGTACGGGACCGTGATCCCGTAGAGCTGCGAGATGAAGGTCGGATCGTAGAAGACCGGCGCGTAATTGCGCTTCTCCGCGCGGCCGTGCTCGATGTAGTGCGTCAGCCGGTCGGACGTCGCGGTGATCGCCTCGGCGATATCGGGATTGCAGGCGAGGTAGCTCGCCAGGTTGAAGCCGCGGGGAAGGTCGGTCCCGGACGAGACGGCCTGAGACGGGTCGGCATAGGCACGGCCCTCCGCCCGGCCATGCGCGATGTAATGCAGGGCTGCCTGGAAATCCCACCGGATCGCGGCCGCGACGTCCGGATTCAGGCGCAGATACGCCCGGGCATCGAAATCCCTCGGCAGTTCGTCGCTCGCCGCCGCCGCCGCCGCGCGCCCGAGTGCCTCGTTGGCGAACCGGCCCTCGGACCGGCCGTGTTCCTCCCAGTGCCGGACGATCTCCTCGTCGCTGGCGCGGCTCATGTCGTCGTAAAAGTTCCGGTAGAAGACGATATCGAGCGAGGCGTCTTTCCGACGCATACGGCGCCGCGGTAGCCGGAAAAAATTCATATCACCCCTCGCCGTTGCCCGCCGCGCCTTGAAAGATATCGAGAATAGTGTGTCGGATTGATGTTCCGCGACTCAAAAGCACCGACACACCGGCATCCCGACGCGAGGTCGGACAACAATATTTCATTGCAAGCGCAAAAACATGGGGATCTACGAGCCGCAACGCGCCAATGTCAAGCCACCGGGGCCGTCCGGGCCCGCCGGCGCCGCGCCGCCAGGAGCCGGCCACGAGCCCGCGAAGAGGCCGCGAAGAGCCCGCGAGAGCATTTCCCGTCCGGCGCGAAATGCTCTAGAGCGGCGGCATTCTCTCTCGTCGCGCCCCTCTCTCTCGTAGGGCCCACGTCGTACTCATGTCCCACAACAGCTTCGGCCACCTCTTCCGCGTCACCACCTTCGGCGAGAGCCACGGCCCGGCCCTCGGCTGCGTCGTCGACGGCTGCCCGCCGCGGATCCCGCTCGAGGCGGCGGAGATCCAGGCCGAGCTCGACCGCCGCCGGCCTGGCCAGTCGCGCTTCACCACCCAGCGCCAGGAGCCGGACCAGGTCCGCATCCTCTCGGGCGTCTTCTCCGACGACCGCACCGGCGGGCGCCCGCTCACCACCGGCACGCCGATCACGCTGATGATCGAGAACGTCGACCAGCGCTCGAAGGACTACTCGGAGATCCGCGACAGCTACCGGCCCGGCCACGCCGACTACGCCTACGACGCCAAGTACGGCATCCGCGACTATCGCGGCGGCGGGCGCTCCTCGGCCCGGGAGACCGCGGCGCGGGTGGCGGCGGGCGCGATCGCCCGCAAGGTGCTGCCCGGCGTGACGATCCGCGGCGCCCTGGTGCAGATCGGCCCGCACGCGATCGACCGCTCCCGTCTCGACTGGGACGAGGTGCACAACAACCCGTTCTTCTGCCCGGACGCCGCCGCCGCAGCCTTGTGGGCGGAGTATCTCGACGGTATCCGCAAGGCGGGATCCTCGGTCGGCGCGGTGATCGAGGTGGTGGCCGAGGGCGTGCCCGTCGGCCTCGGCGCCCCGGTCTACGGCAAGCTCGACGCCGATCTCGCGGCGGCCATGATGTCGATCAACGCCGTCAAGGGCGTCGAGATCGGCGACGGTTTCGCGGCGGCCGCCTTGCGCGGCGAGGAGAATGCCGACGAGATGCGGCCGGGCAATGACGGTCGCCCGATCTTCCTCGCCAACCACGCTGGCGGCGTGCTCGGCGGTATCTCGACCGGCCAGCCTCTCGTCTGCCGCTTCGCCGTCAAGCCGACCTCGTCGATCCTGACCCCGCGGGCGAGCGTCTCCCGCGACAACCGGCCGGTCGACGTCATGACCAAGGGCCGCCACGACCCGTGCGTCGGCATCCGGGCGGTGCCGGTCGGCGAGGCGATGATGGCCTGCGTGCTCGCCGACCACTGGCTGCGCCACCGCGGCCAGATCGGGGAAGGGGGCGGCTTTCAGGCCGAATGAATGACTTGGCCGGTTCAGTTTGACTGAATTCGCCGGTCGGCTATGACGGGGGCGTGAAACTCGGCGACTGGCTCCGACAGCAGGGCGTGACCCGCCTCGACTTCGCGCGGCGCTGCGGGCTCTCGCCGGCAGCGGTGACGGGGTTGTGCAACAATCCCGAACCCTGGCTCTCGCGGGAGACGGCTGCCGCCGTGGCGCGCGTGACCGGCGGCGCCGTCACCCCCAACGACTTCCTGGGGACAGAGCTTTTGGCGCTCGCCTCGGGACAGGAGATGCCCGTGACCCACGCATCGATCATCGAGGCCCTCGACGCCTTCGCCCGCGGCGAGATCGTGGTCGTCACCGACGACGACGACCGCGAGAACGAGGGCGACCTCGTCGTCGCCGCCTCGCTCTGCACGCCGGAGAAGATGGCGTTCATCATCCGCAACACCTGCGGCATCGTCTGCGCGCCGATCACCGTCGCGGAAGCCAAGCGCCTGCGCCTCGAGCCGATGGTGGCCTCGAACGACGCGCCGCTCGGCACCGCCTTCACGGTCACCGTCGACGTCAAGCACGGGCTCACCACCGGCATCTCGGCCGAGCAGCGCTGCAACACCGTGCGGGCGCTCGCCAACGGCAACATGGGCGCCACCGACTTCGTGCGCCCGGGCCACGTCTTCCCGCTGATCGCCAAGGATGGCGGCGTGCTGATGCGCTCCGGCCATACCGAGGCGGCGGTGGACCTGTGCCGGCTGGCCAAGCTCCCGCCGGTCGGGGTGATCTGCGAGCTCGCCAACGACGACGGCACCGTGATGAAGGGGCCGCAGATCACCGCCTTCGCGGAAAAGCACGACCTCAAGCAGATCTCGGTCGCCGAGCTGATCTCCTACCGTCAGGCGCGCGAGAAGCTGGTCGAGCGGGTCGGCACCTTCCCGGTGAAGACCGAGTGGGGCGAGATGACCGGCTACGCCTACACCACGCCGTTCGAGCCGATGCAGCAATTCGCCTTCGTGCACGGCCGCATCGGCGAAGGCCGCGACGTGCTGGTGCGGCTGCACCGCTCGAACGTGGTGGCGGACGTGATCGAGGGCGGCCGCACCATCGAGGCGGTGATGCGCCGCTTCGCCCAGGAAGGCCGCGGCGTGCTCGTCTACCTGCGCGACGGCACCGCCGGCGTGCCGCTGTCGCAACTGCCCGACGGCGCCGGGGAGGACGGCGCCGAGGCGGCCCGCGTGCGCCAGTGGCGCGAGGTGGGCCTCGGCGCCCAGATCCTGCGCGACCTCGGCGTGGTCTCGATCCGCAACATCTCGAGCGCGGCGCGCTCCTATGTCGGCCTGTCGGGCTTCGGCATCGAGATGGTCGGCGACGAGCCGCTGGAAGGGTAGGGGGCGCCGAGCCCCACCTCAGCGCGCCGTACCTTCGACGGCGCTGGCTTGACGGCGCTGAATCCCGCCGCGCCATACGACTTCCGGTCGATTGCCCGGCGGTTGCTGCGCAATCGCGTTCGCCACGCGGAAATCGGCGTCGCTCAGGCGTGTGGAGCCTCCGGCTCCACCGCGCGGGCTGGTGAGACGAAGTCCGGGCTCCGCTTCCGCGGCTCCGGAACGACCGTGAGGATCGGAATTCGCCTCGGGTCCCTCGCGACCGGGCCCTCACCGCCCCATCAGCGTCTCGACATGGGCGGCGACGGACTTCGACAGCCCGATCAGGTCGTAGCCGCCCTCCAGGAGCGACACGACCCGGCCGCCGCAGCGACGGTCGGCGATCCCCATCACCTCCCGGGTCGCCCAGGCGAAATCGGCCTCGGTGAGCTTCAGGTTGGCCAGCGGATCGCGCCAATGGGCGTCGAATCCGGCCGAGATCACGATCAGGTCGGGCCGGAACGCGTCGAGCCGCGGCAGCACGCCGTGCGAAAAGGCCTCGCGGAACGTGTCGCCGTCGTCGCCCGCATGCAGCGGCACGTTGACGATGGTGTCGTGGTCGCCGCGCTCCGACGCGGCCCCGGTGCCGGGAAAGAGCGGCATCTGGTGGGTCGAGGCGTAGAGGACGTTCGGATCGTCCCAGAAGATATCCTGCGAGCCGTTGCCGTGATGGACGTCCCAGTCGACCAGGGCGACCCGGGCGGCGCCGTGGTGCTTCCTGGCGTGCCGGGCCGCCACGGCCGCGGTGTTGAACAGGCAGAAGCCCATGGCGCGCTCGCGCTCGGCATGGTGGCCGGGCGGCCGCATCGCCGCGAAGGCGTTGGCGACGCGGCCCTCCATCACCTCGTCGACCGCCCGCACGGCGGCCCCGAGGGCGCGGCGCGCCGCTTCCAGGGAGCCCCGGGACATCACCGTGTCGGAATCGATCACGGTCAATCCCTCGTCCGGCGCCGCCGCGGTGATCGCCGCGACGTAGTTCTCCGGATGGGCCAGCCCCGCGACCGCGAGGTCGGCGAGGGGCGCCTGCTCGCGCACCAGGGCGGCGAAGCGCTCGTCCTCCAGCACCCGCTCGATCACCCGGATGCGGTCGGCCCGCTCGGGGTGCCCCGGCGGCGTGTCGTGATCGAGGGAGGCCGGATGGCAGAGATACAGCGTCGTCATCGTGCCCGCTTCAAGCGTTCCCGTCGGGCCCGTCGGGCCCGTCCCCACCCCGCACCGTGGCAGGGCCATGGCCCGGACGCAACACAGGCGCCGCAACTCGCATGGGAGCGTCATCACCGGCTTCGCGCGCTTACGGCCACGCTCTAGGCTCTGACGACGACTGATTCGCGGGTCCGCCCGCCGCCTTGCAAGGTCCTTCCCCGATGCGCCGCCCCCGTCACGCCCTCAAGACCGTTCTGACGGGGGCCGTTCTCACGGGGACCCTCCTGGCGCTCCCGGGCTGCCTGTACCGCGCCACGCCCGATCCCGAATTGTCGGCCAAGGACAAGGAGTGGATGGCGATGGTGCCGGAGCCCGAGGTCGACCGGCGCTTCGCCCGCTACATGATCGAGGATCCGACCGGGGAGGCCCCCGGCACCATCGTGGTCGAGACGCGCGAGCGCCAGCTCTACTACGTCCTGCCCGACCGCAAGGCGATCCGCTACGGCGTCACCGTCGGTGACGAGGCCTATGGCTGGAGCGGCGCGGCGCGGATCTTCCGCAAGGCCGCCTGGCCCGACTGGCACCCGCCGGCCGAGATGATCAAGCGCTGGCCCCACGTTCACGCCATGCAGGGCGGCCCCGCCAACCCGCTCGGCGCCCGCGCCCTCTACCTGGCGGACGGCACCGGCAAGGACACGCTCTACCGCATCCACGGCACCAACGAGCCGGAGCGGATCGGCCAGGCGGCATCCTCGGGCTGCATCCGGATGCGCAACATCGACGTGGTCGACCTGTACAACCGGGTCGGCGCGGATGCGAAGGTGATCGTGCGGTAGGAGGGCGCCACGGGTCGCATTCCGGGCACGATTCCGTCGGGGCAGTCTCGGGGAAGCCGGCTTCCCGAGGAACTCCCATGTCCCTGACGCAGCAACTCGTCCCCGCCTACGCGCAGATGCTGCGGGCCCTCTCGGGGTGGCTCGACAAGGCGCGCGAGCATCATGGCGCGGAGGCCGACGGGCTGATCTCCCGGCGTCTCGCGCCGGACATGTTCCCGCTGGCGTCGCAGGTGCGCTTCGCCTGCCTGCAGGCCCGGGAGGCGACCTGCCGGCTCCGTGGCGAGCCCCTGCCGCAAGCCCTCGACGACCTGGCCCGCGCGGGACGGGAGGCGGGCGAGCGACCGGGCTCCCTCGCGGAGGCGCAAGCCTGCATCGCCGAGGCCCTCGCCCGGCTCGACGCCCTGGAGCCGCAGGCGCTCGATGCCGGGGCGGACGCGGCCGTCACGCTCGAACTTCCCGGCCTGACCTTCGACATGGTGGGAGACGGCTATGCGCGGGACTGGGCGCTGCCGCAGTTCTACTTTCACCTCGTGACCGCCTACGCGATCCTCCGCAACCAGGGCGTCCCGCTCGGGAAAGCCGATTACGTGCCGCACATGGTCGGCTATCTGCGGGCGGGTTCGCTCCCTCGGCCCTGATCCCCCGACAAGACATCGTCCCGCGAGGGCGGCAGCCCCTCGTCGCGATCCGGGGACTCCTCCTCGGTCGGCTCCAGCGTCGCGAGAGCCGCCGGCAACTCCGTCGCGGGTGCCGCCAGGCCGGCTTCGGGATCGCCGGTGCCGTCGGCGTGGGGGCCGGGCGTCGTCCACGGCCGATCTGCCGGTCTGGATCCGTCTCACGGGTCTCCTGCACGGGCCTGCGACGCCTCGAGGCCAAGGCGACCCGCAACCCTTTGGCAACTCCGTCCCGTTGCCAGGCTTTAACCTGAACCGGGATTCAGATTTCGCCATTAACCTGTCGCAGGTCCCCGGTCCCGCATAGTCCTTCTCACACAGGGACAAGCACCGGCACAACAAAAGCCGGGGAGGCAGAGACAGATGATCACCGCTTCGCTGCAACACTTCTGCAACCGTATCCTTGCCGCCGGCGCCATCAGCCTGGAGGACGTGCGCGAGCTGAACCGCGCCGTGCTGCCCGACGGGCTCACCCACCGCGAGGAAGCCGACATGCTGTTCGGCCTCGACCGGGCGATCCACGCGGCCGACGAAGCCTTCGGCGACTGGCTGGTCGCCGCGACCGTCGATTTCGCGGTGTGGGGCGAGCGTCCGACCGGCCATATCGACGCCGATACCGCCCATTGGCTCGCCGCCTCGCTGGGCTGCGGCCGCGGCCCGACCGCGACGGGCGCCCGCATCGCCGTCGAGGTGGTGCGCGAGGCCGAGACCAACGATCCGGCGCTGATCGGCTTCGCCCTCAGGGCCAACCGGGCCCGGGCCGGCGCCGAGGACGCGGTCGAGGAGATCCTGTCCTACGCCGTCGCCGCGTGAGGGCCGGCGACCGCGGGCGAGGGGACCGAGCTTCTCCGCCCGCCCGGCCACCGGCTTCGTCATCCTCGGCGATCGGAGCCGCCCGCATCGGCTGCTGCCGGCCGATTCGACATTCACTCCATCGACGTGTCAACGCAGGCGGAAGTCTATGAAGGATCCACATTTTTCAGTTGCGGTCCAAATACGATTGCGAATCGTTTGACACGAAGACCCCATTTTACGTGATAGTCAATGAGGTCGGATCACCCTTTGCGGCATGCGGATGGTGATAGTTGCGCTTTTCATCATCAGCACCGTAGCCGACCTCGCCCTTGCAGCGAGCAGAAGGGATATCCTATGGATGCCTATATCTCGATGATCATGCTCTGGAGCGGCAGCATCATCCCGTCGAAATGGATGCCCTGCGAAGGCCAGGAGCTGAATGTTTGGGATCATTACGCACTCTTCAATCTCATCTACACGACCTATGGCGGCGACGGGGAGAAGACATTCAGGCTGCCGGACCTGCGCGACAAGGTTCCAGAAGGATTCGACAAGCAGATGAAATACATCATCTGCGTCGACGGTTATTTCCCGCAATAAGCGGATCCCGCCCCCTCGTGCCATGCCGCCGGGCCGAGAAGCGGCGGCCATCCGCCAGCCTTCCGCCGATGCCTTTCGGGCCGGCGGGGGGGCGGGCCGAGGCGCCCGGGAGCCGCCTTCACGCACCGGCCCTGCACCGAGCCTTCGACGGTGCCTTTGACGGATCGCGGCAACCCTTTGGCAACGCCGTCCCGTTGCCAGGCTTTAACCTGAACCGGGATTCAGATTTCGCCATTAACCTGTCGCAGGTCCCCGGTCCCGCATAGTCCTTCTCACACAGGGACAAGCACCGGCACAACAAAAGCCGGGGAGGCAGAGACAGATGATCACCGCTTCGCTGCAACACTTCTGCAACCGTATCCTCACCGCCGGCGCCATCAGCCTGGAGGACGTGCGCGAGCTGAACCGCGCCGTGCTGCCCGACGGGCTCACCCACCGCGAGGAAGCCGACATGCTGTTCGGCCTCGACCGGGCGATCCACGCGGCCGACGAAGCCTTCGGCGACTGGCTGGTCGCCGCGACCGTCGATTTCGCGGTATGGGGCGAGCGTCCGACCGGCCATATCGACGCCGATACCGCCCATTGGCTCGCCGCCTCGCTGGGCTGCGGCCGCGGCCCGACCGCGACGGGCGCCCGCATCGCCGTCGAGGTGGTGCGCGAGGCCGCGACCAACGATCCGGCGCTGATCGGCTTCGCCCTCAGGGCCAACCGGGCCCGGGCCGGCGCCGAGGACGCGGTCGAGGAGATCCTCTCCTACGCGGTGGCCGCATGAGAGCCGGTTTCGACCGTTTGGCCGAGAACAGCCGGCTTTGCGGCGCGCGCGCCATGCTTTAACGGGGATGAGCTTGGGTGTGACCCACCCCGGCCAGGCTTCCCCCTCAAGGCTCGAGTGCGCGCTCCGATGTTCGACAAGATCCTGATCGCCAACCGCGGCGAGATCGCCTGCCGCATCATCAAGACGGCGCGCCGGATGGGGATCAAGACGGTGGCGGTCTATTCCGACGCCGACCGCGACGCGCTCCACGTCGCCATGGCCGACGAGGCGGTGCATATCGGCCCCGCCGCCGCGGCGCAGTCCTACCTCGTCATCGACAAGATCGTGGAGGCCTGCCGGCAGACCGGCGCGCAGGCGGTCCATCCCGGCTACGGCTTCCTCTCCGAGCGCGAGGCGTTCCCGAAGGCGCTGGAAGCCGCCGGCATCGTCTTCATCGGCCCGAACCCGGGCGCCATCGCCGCCATGGGCGACAAGATCGAGTCGAAGAAGGCGGCGTCCGCGGCCCAGGTCTCGACCGTGCCGGGCTTCCTCGGCGTGATCGAGAGCCCGGAACACGCCGTCACCATCGCCGACGAGATCGGCTATCCGGTGATGATCAAGGCCTCGGCCGGCGGCGGCGGCAAGGGCATGCGCATCGCGCACTCGGCCGGCGAGGTGGCGGAAGGCTTCGCCCGCGCCCGCTCCGAGGCCGCCTCGTCCTTCGGCGACGACCGGGTCTTCGTGGAGAAGTTCATCACCGATCCGCGCCACATCGAGATCCAGGTCATCGGCGACAAGCACGGCAACGTCGTCTATCTCGGCGAGCGCGAATGCTCGATCCAGCGCCGCAACCAGAAGGTCATCGAAGAGGCGCCTTCCCCGCTCCTCGACGAGGCGACCCGGCGCAAGATGGGCGAGCAGGCCGTGGCTCTGGCCAAGGCGGTGAACTACGATTCCGCCGGCACCGTCGAGTTCGTCGCCGGCCAGGACAAGTCGTTCTACTTCCTCGAGATGAACACCCGGCTCCAGGTCGAGCATCCGGTGACCGAGATGATCACCGGCCTCGACCTCGTCGAGCTGATGATCCGGGTCGCGGCCGGCGAGACGCTGCCCCTGGCCCAGGACGACGTGAAGCTCAACGGCTGGGCGGTGGAGAGCCGCGTCTATGCCGAGGATCCGACCCGCAACTTCCTGCCCTCGATCGGCCGGCTCACCACCTACCAGCCGCCGGAGGAGGGCGAGTTCGGCGAGGCGATCGTGCGCAACGACACCGGCGTCGAGGAGGGCAGCGAGATCGCGATCCACTACGACCCGATGATCGCCAAGCTCGTCACCTGGGCGCCGACCCGCCAGGGGGCGATCACCTCGCAGGCCCAGGCCCTCGACGCCTTCGCGATCGACGGCATCCGCCACAACATCCCGTTTCTTTCGGCGCTGATGCACCATCCGCGCTGGCAGGAGGGCCGGCTCTCGACCGGCTTCATCGCGGAGGAATTCCCGAACGGGTTCGAGGCCCCGAAGCCCGCGGGCGAGGTGGCACGCCGGATGGCGGCGGCCGCCGCCGCGATCGACCACCTGCTCAACGAGCGCAAGCGCGGTATCTCAGGGCAAATGCGCGAGCCGTTCCTGCTGCGCTTCGAGCACGAGCGTGTGGTGATGCTCGGCGACCAGCGGTTCGAGGCGATCGTCGAGACCACCAATGACGGGGTCTCGGTCGCCTTCGCGGACGGCACCGAGTGGCAGGTCGACAGCGACTGGCTCCCGGGCGAGCCGGTCTGGACCGGCTTGATCGACGGTGAGCCGGCGGCGATCCAGGTCCGCGCCCTGCTCAACGGCGTGTTCCTGCAGCATGCGGGCGCGGCCGCCGAGGCCCGGGTCTATACGAAGCGCGAGGCGGAGCTGGCCGCGCTGATGCCGGTCAAGGAGGTCGGCGGGTCGGGCAAGCAGCTGCTCTGCCCGATGCCGGGCCTGGTGAAGAGCATCATGGTCACCCCCGGCCAGGAGGTGAAGGCCGGGGAACCGCTGGCCGTCGTCGAGGCGATGAAGATGGAGAACGTGCTGCGCGCCGAGCGCGACGGCACCGTCCAGACCATCCAGGCCAAGGAGGGCGACAGCCTGGCGGTGGACGCGGTGATCCTCGAATTCGCCTGAGGCGGATCGACGGTCCGTGCCGCTCTACTTCGCCTACGGCTCCAACATGGACCGGGCCGCCATGGCCCGGCGCTGCCCCGCCTCGCGGGTGCTCGGCCTCGGCCGGCTCAACCGCCACCGCCTCGTCATCATGCGCGAGGGCTACGCCTCGGTGGAGCGTTTCCCCACCGGGACGGTCTGGGGCGTGCTCTGGGACCTGAGCTTGAGCGACGTGCCCGCCCTCGACCGGTACGAGGGCGTCGCGAGCGGGCTCTACGTCAAGGCGCAGCAGCCGATCTCGACCGAGGGCGGGGTGCGGCGGGCGCTGGTCTATCTCGGGCGCGGCAACGGCGGGGTGCCGCGGCCGGGCTACCTGGAGGGCGTGATCGCGGCGGGCCGTGAGAACGGGTTGCCGGAGATGTATCTGAAGGGGCTGGCGGCGCTGAAGCGCTGATGACCCGCGACGCCCGAATCCTCCCCCGTCTGCGGGGGAGGGTGGCCGCCGGAGGGGGGCGGGAGAGGGGACGCCGCTTTCGGAAAGGTCGCGACCTTTGTGAAGGGCGTTCCCTGGATCAGCGTCGTGCTGCCCCTCTCCCGCAGAGGGGAAAGGGGTGAGCCGCGGTGCTTTACGGAGCGCGGGGAACCAGTCTCACCGCCCCGCTCTGCGCGTCGTAAGCGACGCCGCGATAGAAGCAGTCCCGTCGCCCGGTATGGCAGCAGCCGCCATCGCCGCCGACGCGCACCCGCAGCAGCAGGGCATCCTGGTCGCAATCGACCCGCATCTCGACGAGCGTCTGGATCTGTCCGCTGGTGGCGCCCTTGTGCCAGAGCTCACCGCGCGAGCGCGACCAGTACCAGACCTCGCCGGTGGCCAGCGTCCGGGCGAGCGACTCAGCGTTCATGTGGGCGAGCATCAGGACCGTGCCCGTATCGGCATCGACCGCGAGCGCGGTGATGAGGCCGTCGGGCCCGAAGCGCGGGGTGAAGGCCTCGCCCTCTTCCAGCGCCCGCTTGTCGCCGGGTGGGGCGAAGACCGGAAGCGCAGTCATCGCCGGTCGCGGACCAGGGTGAGGAAGCGGACCTGCTCGGTCGGGTCCTGCTTGAACACGCCGGTGAACTGGGTGGTGATGGTCGAGACGCCGGATTTCTGCACGCCGCGCATCGCCATGCACAGGTGCTCGGCCTCCAGCATCACGGCGACGCCGCGAGGGTGGAGCACCGAGTCGATGGTGTCGGCGATCTGGGCGGTCATCGTCTCCTGGGTCTGGAGCCGGCGGGCGAAGGCGTCGACGACGCGGGCGAGCTTCGACAGGCCGACGACGCCACGCCTCGGGTAATAGGCGATGTGGGCGTGCCCCATGAACGGCACCATGTGATGCTCGCAATGGGAGTGGAAAGGAATGTCGCGCACCAGCACGATGTCGGAATAGCCCTCGACCTCCTCGAACACCCGGTCGAGGATGGCGTCGGCGTCCTGGCGGTAGCCCCCGAAGATCTGCTCGTAGGCCTTCACCACCCGCTGCGGCGTCTCGAGCAGGCCCTCGCGCTCCGGGTCGTCGCCGGCCCAGCGCAGCAGGGTGCGCACGGCGGCCTCGGCCTCCTGGCGGGTCGGCCGCTCGGTGACGCGCTCCGGCCGGGGGGCGTCGCTGCGCTTGTCGGCCGCCTCCGGGGCCCGGACCGACAAGGACTTCAGCACCGCGTCCATCACGCCTCCAAGATCACGGCCACTACCACTCAGAACCGTCCGACCGGGACAGCCATGCCGGGACCGGAGATGCGCCCCTGTCGGGCCGCGCCTCGCACAGCCGGGCAATGCTGCCTATATCGGGAATCCAGCCCGGGCACGCAATGCGCCGGGCGCGCAGCAGGCCACCGCGTTCTCTCGCCCGTCCCTACGTCAATCCCGAGCCCGACAAACCCAAGTCCGACCCGTCCGGTCAAGCCCGATTCGTCCGTCCCGCGGCCCCTCTCGTCCAAAGTACGAATGCCATGCTCGACGACATCTACAATGCCCGCATTCTCTCCCTGGCGGCGGACATCCCCCGCCTCGGCCGGCTGCCGAGCCCGCAGGCGAGCGCGTCCAAGCACTCGAAGCTGTGCGGCTCGACCGTGACGGTGGACCTCGTCACCGAGGGCGGTACCGTCACCGACTTCGCCCACGACGTGAAGGCCTGTGCGCTCGGCCAGGCCGCCTCCTCGCTGATGGGCCGCCACGTCGTCGGCTCGCGCGTGGAGGAGCTGCGCGCATTGCGCGAGACCGTGCGGCGGATGCTGAAGGAGGGCGGGCCGGCGCCCGAGGGCAAGTTCGCGGATTTCGCGGTGCTGGAGCCGGTGCGGGACTTCAAGGCGCGCCACGCCTCGACGCTCCTGACCTTCGACGCGGTGGTCGACGCCCTCGACCAGATCGCCGCCAGGACTGAGGCCAAGACCGAGGCGGTGCCGGCGTGAGACCGGCCCGCCGCGCGGCGCATCTGGCGATTCGCGGCTACCAGCTGACCCTGTCGGGCCTCGTCGGGCGCCAGTGCCGGCACTGGCCCTCCTGCTCGGCCTATACCGACGAGGCGATCCAGCGCCACGGCCTCTGGGCCGGCGGCTGGATGGGCTTCGCCCGGATCTGCCGCTGCGGACCGTTCGGCACCCACGGCATCGATCTCGTGCCGGAGGTGCCGCCGGCCGGCGCCGCCTGGCACCGCCCCTGGGCCTATGCCCGCTGGCGCGGCGTCAACGCGCCGCCGCCGCTCTGCGAGGGCGTCGAGGGCTGAAGGCCCCTGTCATTTCGCCTCGCGGCTGCTATGACGGCGCCGTCCGGTGCGCGGCGAAGCCCGCCGGACGCCGTCCACCACCCGGCTTACCTGCACCGTGCGCAGGAGTGAGCCCCGAGGAGTCTTCATCAGACCATGCCGATCCTAACATTTCCCGATGGCGCCACGCGGTCCTTCGACGGCGCCGTGACCGGCCGCGCCGTCGTCGAGGGCATCGCCAAGTCGCTGGCCAAGCGCACCGTGGCGATGGCCCTCGACGGCACCGTCCGCGACCTCGACGACACCATCGCGGCGGATGCCCGCATCGAGTTCCTCGACCGCACCGACCCGCGGGCCCTGGAGCTGATCCGGCACGATTGCGCCCACGTTCTGGCGGAGGCCGTGCAGTCGCTGTGGCCGGAGACGCAGGTCACGATCGGCCCGGTGATCGAGAACGGCTTCTACTACGACTTCCACCGCGAAACCCCGTTCTCGCCGGACGATTTCCCGGCGATCGAGGCGCGGATGCGCGAGATCATCGCGCGGGACGCCCCCTTCACCAAGGAGGTCTGGGCCCGCGACGACGTGCGCACGCTGTTCGCCGAGAAGGGCGAGGCCTTCAAGGTCGAGCTGGTCGACGCGATCCCGCCGGGCGAGGACCTGCGGATCTACCGCCAGGGCGAGTGGTTCGACCTTTGCCGCGGCCCGCACATGACCTCGACGGGCAAGGTCGGCAGCGCCTTCAAGCTGATGAAGGTAGCCGGTGCCTATTGGCGCGGCGATTCGACGAAGCCGATGCTGAGCCGGATCTACGCCACCGCCTGGGCGAACCAAGCCGATCTCGACGCCTATCTCCACCGCCTGGCCGAGGCGGAGCGCCGCGACCATCGCCGCCTGGGCCGCGAGATGGACCTCTTCCATTTCCAGGAGGAGGGGCCGGGCGTGGTGTTCTGGCACCCGAAGGGCTGGACCCTGTTCCAGTCGCTGATCGCCTACATGCGCCGGCGCCTGAAGGGCGACTATGCCGAGGTGAACGCGCCCCAGATCCTCGACAAGGCGCTGTGGGAGACTTCGGGCCACTGGGACTGGTACCGGGAGAACATGTTCGTCACGAAGACCGAGGACGACCGCGTCTTCGCGATCAAGCCGATGAACTGCCCCGGCCACGTGCAGATCTTCAAGCACGGGCTGAAGTCCTACCGCGACCTGCCGCTGCGGCTGGCCGAGTTCGGCTCGGTCTCGCGCTACGAGCCGTCGGGCGCGCTGCACGGCCTGATGCGGGTGCGCGCCTTCACGCAGGACGATGCCCACGTCTTCTGCACCGAGGACCAGCTCGCCGCCGAGTGCCTGAAGATCAACGACCTGATCCTGAGCACCTACGCCGATTTCGGCTTCGACGAGATCGTGGTGAAGCTCTCGACGCGGCCGGAGAAGCGGGTCGGGTCGGACGCCCTGTGGGACCACGCCGAGGAGGTGATGACCCGGGTGCTGGCCCAGATCGAGGAGCAATCGGGCGGGCGGATCAAGACCGCGATCAATCCGGGGGAGGGCGCCTTCTACGGGCCCAAATTCGAATACGTCCTGCGCGACGCCATCGGCCGCGACTGGCAATGCGGCACGACGCAGGTCGACTTCAACCTGCCGGAGCGGTTCGGCGCCTTCTTCGTCGATGCCGACGGGCAGAAGAAGACCCCGGTGATGGTCCACCGGGCGATCTGCGGCTCGATGGAGCGCTTCACCGGCATCCTGATCGAGCATTTCGCCGGCCATTTCCCGCTCTGGCTGGCGCCGCTCCAGGTCGTGGTGGCGACGATCACCGGCGAGGCCGATCCGTATGCCCGCGAGGTCTTGAAGGCGGCTGACGCGGCGGGGCTCAGGGCCGAGGCCGATCTGCGCAACGAGAAGATCAACTACAAGGTCCGCGAGCATTCGCACGCCAAGGTGCCGGTGATGCTGGTCGTCGGCCGCAAGGAGGGCGAGGAGCGCACCGTCTCGATCCGCCGCCTCGGCAGCCCGCAGAGCCGCACCCTGCCGCTCGACCAGGCCCTGGCCGAGCTGGTGGCCGAGGCGACCTTCCCGGACCTGCGCCGCGCGGAGGCCGTGGCCGACAGCGTGCCGAGCGAGGGCGTGACGCTCGACGGGCAGCACGGGGAAACGCCGGTGCCGTAGGCATGCCTGAACCCTCCCCCTATGCCGGGGAGGGTGGCCCGCTGCGAGTGCAAAGCACGCGTGCGCGGGGCGGGAGAGGGGATACCGCGTCCGGACAGGTCGCGCCCGTCATGACGGGCGCCGCCCGAAACACCCGCACGATCCGGTCGACCGGTCGGAGGATCGATGCGCCTCGACCGGCCCCGACCCTCTCTGCGGCGTCTTCAGCACCGCGACCGACGCCAGGCTCACCCCGACGGGCCAGACCCCGTCGGCACAGGCCATCACGTCGGCCTCCCGCCGGACCTGTTGCGCGAGCATTCCCATTGCCGCGGCCTTCGCGGCGAGCGGATCGGCGATATCGCCGTGCAGGCCCGCCGCCAGGGCGGCGAGACGCTCTTGTTCGTGGAACACGGCGTCGATGCGACGTCGATCGTCCCGGCGGCGCGGGACGCGCGCCGCCGGGCCGCCGTAGCGTTTTTCTCGCGGACGTGCGTCCCGCTACTGCGTGAGCCTCGCCATCTTGAGCGCCTGGTCGAACATCGCGTTCAGGGCGGCGGTGATCTTGTCGGGACCGTCGGCGGTGGTGAAGTAGCCCGGCGAGGCGCAATCCTGAAGCGGCTTGGCCAAGGTCGGGCTGATGCCGTTGACCCGGTTGTTCTCCCAGGCCACGCCGCCGCCCCTGTCGACGAAGCTGATCTGGTTGTAGGGAATGTAGAGGATCGAGATCGTCGCCCCGGCCGCCTTCAGTGCGTCGCAGGTCTTCGGGTCGATCGCGGACGGCTGGGAACCGTCCCAGTTGGCATTGGCGTAACCCTTGAACTTCGACGGCCATCCGGGATAGGCATATTTGCCGTTGCTCATCGTGTAGAAGTGCTGGCCGTTCTGCATTCCGTCGGTGACCAGGAACACGAACGGCCTGCGGTTCGTGGCGCTCGATCCGTCGCCGAACCCGTTCGCACCGACGATTCCCTTCATCTGGGGGAACGCGGTCTCGAAATGGGTACCGCCCGAGCCGGTGCCGGTGGTCGGGTCGCCGGAGGTGTAGAGCTGCGTCGCCCCGGTATCCAGAAGGTTGGTGAAGGCCAGCGGCCAGGTCGCGGAGCACTGCGCCGACGTTTTGAGGGAATTCATGTCGCTGGTGAGACTGGCCAGCGTCGCCAACTGGTTGATGAACGGATAGATCCCGACCCGATACTGGTTCGGCACGGTCGGGAACGAGGCCCGCTTGAGCACGTCGCACACCGCGTTGTTCACGGCATCCGAG
The DNA here is from genome assembly GCF_011043735.1 of Methylobacterium sp. DB0501. GTDB lineage: Bacteria > Pseudomonadota > Alphaproteobacteria > Rhizobiales > Beijerinckiaceae > Methylobacterium > Methylobacterium alsaeris. The sequence continues at coordinate 48,932 of NZ_JAAKGV010000028.1, forward strand.
CGCAGCTGGATCTTGCCGGCCGCCAAGGTCCAGCCGATGAAGTCGGTCGAGGTATGTCCATCCCTCTTGAAGTGGCAGGCGAACTGGCAGCCCTGCTTGTAGTCACCCACCATGTCGGTGTTGCTTTTGGCGAGATTCGCCATGCCGTCCGTCGTCGCGGGCAGGCCCATCGAGCCCGACACGTCGACCATCAGGTAGAAGTCGAAGTAGCTCGGCAGGTCGACCGAGGCGGTGATCGTGTTCGCCACCGTCGAGGTCGCCACCATGAACAGCTTCGAGAAGCTGTTCTGGATCGTCGCCGTGTAGGAGATGGACGAACTGATGGTCTGCCCGTTGATCGTCACCGTGGGAGCCGTGAGGCTCACGGTCGACAGCGGGACGCTGCCGGCATTGACGTTGAAGGTGTTGGTCGCCTGGGTCTCGCCCGCCTTCTTGGCCGCCGCCGCCACGTTGGTCTCGCCGGAATGGGCGGCGATGTAGGCCTTGGCGGTGACGATGGCGGCCATCGCCGCCGCATCCGCCGCCCGGTCGAGCCGCGCCCGGTTGGTGACGGTCATGCCGTAATCGACGCCGAGGCCGATCAGGCCGACGATCGGGATCAGGCTGAGCCCGAACAGCACGTTGATGCTGCCGTCGCGGGCCTTGACGAACGACGCCGCGGTCGCGGCGAACCGGGATGCGCAGGTCAGCATTTCGTGGCGATCCAGTCGTTGTTGGTGGTGTCGTAGTCGACGCGGGTGGCGTAGCGCGGCTGGACGTAGGCCGAGCGTGCGATCGTGATCGACGGCAGGTAGCGGGCGCCGAAGGTCGGCGTGAAGGTGAACAGGACGTCGATCACCACCATCGCGGCCGGCCCGAACAGCGAGCGCGGCAGGGCCGTCCGGCTCGGGGGGGCCTTGTTGTCCGCCGCGATCTGGGGGGTGCCGCAGGGCCGGTAGGCCGGCCCGGCATCCGGCTGCTGGGTGCCGGTGCTGGTCCAGGCCACGTCGGCGCGGTAGCAGGCGCTCTGGTCGGTGGAGTCGGCGCAGTTGGTCGCGGTCTGGGTGAAGGTGATGCCGGCGTAGTTGATCGTGATGACCTGCGACCAGGCGCGGTTCTGGCGCTTGCCCTCGGCCATCAGGTACGGAAACAGCACCATCGCCGCGTCGAAGCTGAAATGCAGGTCGCTCGCGTTCACGGTCGCGATGGTCGAATTGCCGACGGGCCTGGCCTGCGAGATCATCTGGCTGATCGATTCGACCACCCGCTCGACCTTGCGCACGGCGTTGATGTAGGAGATGACCTGAAGCCCGCCGAGCATGACGATCAGGAGCGTGGGCAGGATCATCGCCAGTTCGACGGCCGCGAGACCGTCCTCGGCGGCGCGAAAAGCGCGGATCCGACGGATGAGTGCCCGGCGCATCAGTATTGCTCGACGCGGAAGGCGGCGGTCGAGACCAGCAGGTAGGCCGCCTTGCCCTTGTAGGTCACCGCGGGAGCGAGCCAGGACGTCAGCACCGACGGCAGCAAGGTGATCGGATAGATCACCTGGAGGTACTGGTACTGCCCCTGCGTGCCGAGGGTGAACTGGCCGTTGCCCGGCGTCAGCGCCGGCAGCGTCAACCCGCTCTGGTCGGAGGCCACGAAGGCGTAATAGCCCTGGCTCGGGGTCACGACATACAGGTTGACGATGAGATCGCCGCAGGACATCGCCGACGGCAGGGCACTGCACAGCACCTGGGTGAAGGTCGAGAGATTCGGCGGCGGGTTCGTCGTCTGGGCTTTGCCGACGATGACCTGTCGCGACGCCTGCTCGATGGCGTTATCCAACCTCTGATTGAAGTACAGGATCTCGGCGACGACCATCGTGAACAGGATGGTCGCGATGAACATCATGCCGACCAGGGCGAACTCGACGGTCGTCGATCCCTTCTCGTCACGAATGAGGCTAGGCACGCACCGCATGCCGGCAACGTAGGGTCAGCCGGTTAAAGACCCGGTAATCGGATCCTGGAGACTCGGGGGATCCGCCGTGATGCTGCTCCGTGACGGCGAAACCTCTCGGTCACCGACGATTCGGCCCGGTCGGGAGGCCTTGGCGTACGGTGCGTCCCACCATCGCCGCTCCAGCTGTCACGGATCTTTGGCGATCGCCTCGATGTCGCGGTCGACGCCGCTCTCGACCTTGAAGTCCTGGGTGTAGACCTTGCCGTCGTGGCGGGCGATGAGCTGGTACTCGCCCTCCGCGAGGGTCACCTGCGGGAAGGCGCCGATCGCCTCGCGGATCGTGTCGCCGCCCGGCGTCAGCACGCTGAAGGCGGTACCGGCGAAGGCTTCGGTACCCGGGGAGGCGACGAGCTTCAGAGTCACGGTGGCGGCGCGGTGGTTCAGGGTCGCGTCGGTGAGGCGGCCGTTCTCGACCTTCAGGTCGGCGCGCTGGATCGCGTTGGAATCGCCCCAGGTCGAGACGACGTGATAGGTGCCCTCCGGCAGGCGCACGACCTCACCGGCCTTGACGCCGTCGCGGACGAGCCGCCCCTCCGGGTTGTTGCCGATCGGCACGAAGACCGCGAAGGCGAGCTGGCCGGGGGCGATCTTCGTCTCGCCGACCGCGCCGGCGAGGCGCAAGGCCCCGGCATTGACGGTGAGCTGCTCGCTGCCCGCACCGGAATTCAGGGTCACGCGCTTCGAGGTGCTGACGAAGCCGTAGGTGACGTTGGCGAGGTAGCTGCCGGGGGGCAGCCGGAAGGTCGGCTGCGCCTCCTCGGAGCGGGCGAGCACCACCGGCTTGCCGCCCTCCGGCCGGTCCTCGTAGATCCGCCAGGTCAGGCCGCCGCGCAGCGGCTTGGCCTCGCTCGTCAGCACCGCCCGCAAGGACAGGCTGGCCTCGGCGGGGGCCGGCGCCGGGGGAGGGCCCTGGGTCACGCCCTGCGGCGCGACCCCCTGAGGCGCGATCCCCTGGGGCGGCTCGCCCTGGGATACGACGGCCGGCGGCTGGCCGGGGGTCTGGGCGAGTGCCGCCCCGCCCGAGAGCGCGACGAGCGCCAGGGCCTTACCGAACCGCCGTCTCGCCCGCATCATCGTCGTCCCTCTTCAGGAGCTCACTCGCCGCCGCCATCAGGTTGCCGACCGAGAGCGGGCGGAACTTGAACTCGACCACGTGCTTGCCCGCCGGCACCTCGACCCCGCGGAAGAGCAGGTTGGTGCGCAGGATCGGGCGGCGGGCGCCGTCGACCCGGGCCTGCCAGCCCGGATAGAAGATGTCGTGCAGCACCAGCACGCTGTCGCGGTCGGTCTCGACCTCCACCGTGACGACATTGCGGCGATAGGCGAGGATCGTCGCGGTGCCCTTGGCGGCGGTGACCGGGGCGGCCGGGTCCTTGAGCCCGAACTCGCCCTTGATCTTGGGCACGCTGTCCTGGTCGACCAGCGCGGTTTCGGTGCCTTCGAACTCGGGCAGCTCGTCCTGGTTCAGCACGCTCTCGGAATCGACCGGGACCAGGCGGGTCGCCAGGTAGGCGCGGGGCTTGGCCGGATCGAGGCGGTAGATCCACATCTCGCCCGAGCCGTAGAGGAGCTTGGCGCCGGTCAGCTGCGGGAAGTGCTTCGGCAGCCGCTCGGCCGAACGGTCGAGGACGAGGTATTCGAGGCCGAGCAGGCTCGCCAGCCGCGAGCGATAGCCGCGGAACAGGCCGGGGAACTGGCGCAGGTTCGGGTCGGCGGCGTTCTCGCCGGGGCCGACGGCGCGCTCGTAATCGGCGAGCCGCAGGGGATTGTAGCCGATCGTGTCCTCGAGCCCGAGCACCATCGAGGCGTTCTGCCAGGCGCCGCCGAGGCCGAGGATCTCGACGCGGGGATGCTCGCCCTTGGCGTGGCGGGCGTCGAGTTCGGCCTTCAGGAGCGTCAGGCCCTGGAGCTGCTCCGGCGGCAGGTGCTGGAACACCGCGTAGCGGCCCGCCGGCTCGGCGTTGAGCGAGGAGCCGGCATTGCGCCAGACCAGCTCGGCGCCGAGCAGCGCGACGAGGCAGGAGGCGGCCACCACCCGCCGGCGCGGGCCGGCGCGCAGCATCACGAGGACGGCGAGGAGCGCGATCCCGCTACCGATCAGCCCGTCGCGCAGGGCGTCGGGCAGGTGATGGGCCCGGGCTGCGTAGCGGTAGGAGACCCATGCGATCCCCGCCAGGATGGCGAGCGCCACGGCCGGCCGGGCGAGGCGGAGGACCCGTACGAGCCCCGCATTCCCGGCCGGAAGGCGCGGCGCGCCCTCGGTGACGTAGCGGTGGACGAGGTAGCCCGCCGTGAGCGCGAGCCCGATGTTGATGAGGAAGGTCGCGTCGGCGGGCCGGCGGTAGAGGTCGACGCCCGGCATGTGGTCGAAGACCGGCGCGAAGAGCGGGGTGTAGCGCCCGAGCGCGTACAGGATCGCGGCGCCGAGCACGATGACCGGATAGCGGATCTCCCGGGCGGCGAGGCGCCCTCCGGCGATGCCGTGCCAGAGGATCAGCACGGCCGGCAGGGTTCCGGCGAACAGGTAGTTCACCGCCCGGTCGGTCCAGGTGTTGCCGTCCATCGACTGCCAGTCCGGCCCCCAGTAATCGTAGGTCCAGCGCAGGGACCCGAACACGTCGGCGAAGAGCGCTGTGGCGAAGCTCGAGGGCGGCAGCGAGCCCATGATCGCCGCCCCGTAGCCGAAGGACGGCCGGGTCGAGGTCATCAGGAACTGCATGGTCAGGAGCGAGGGCACGGCGAGCAGCGCACCCCCGACCAGCGCCATCACGGCGAGCACGCCGATTCGGGCGCGCAGGTACGAGAGCGGCGCCGGCGCCGTCAGGATCGCGTGCACGGCGACGCCGATCAGGCTCAGGCCGCACAGGAACGCCACCTGGTCGCGGCCGACCGTCATCACGGCGGCCACGACCGCGAAGGCGAGGCCGTAGGCGTAGGAGCGGCGCGCCAGCGCCTCCTCCAGGAGCCACCAGGCCAGCGGCACGAAGCCGTAGGAGATGATCATGCCGGTATGCTGCAGCCGCGCCGAGGCCGAGCCGCCGAGCACGAACACCATCGCGGCCGCGACCGCGCCGGCGGCGTGCCAGCCGCGGCGGCGGAACAGCAGCAGCATCGCGACCGCGCCGGGAATCAGGTGGGCGAACACCACCGCGTCGAACAGCTCCATCGACGGCGACGGGTCGAGCCACGCGAAGAGCAGCATGGTCGGGGTGAAGAGGAGCGATTGCGGATCGGCGACCGAGGGGTGGCCGGCGAAGTGGTAGGGGTTCCAGAGCGGCAATTCGCCGTTGGCGAGGGCGGCGCCGAGGTAGCGCAGCATCGGGTAGAAATGGTTCTTGGAATCCCACGGCACCACCGTGCCGGTGAGCGGCCAGATCGCGGCGGCGGCGGCCCAGAACAGCATCACGGCGGCCAGCGCCAGCCAGAACTCCCGGGGAGTCCAGCGATGGGCGAGGGGGGCGGGGGAGCGCGTCATCGTGCGGTCGGCGTCCTCGGCACCGGCTCCGCCGGCGCTCAGCTTCTCGTCGCGCCCGGACGTGGCCGTCCGGGGCGGAATGGTGCTTAAAGGGGATATCGGGGCGCCAGGATGGCAATCCGCCCTACCGGCGTCTCGCCACGTCGGCAGCCCGCCATCCTGCCCCGCTCGTGATAGCTCAAGCCACTGAAGCCGAGATGAACGCAACCCTCGACCTCCTCCGCACCCGCCGCTCGGTCCCCCCGGTCCAACTCGCCGGCCCCGGCCCTTCCTCTGAGGAGCTGGACGCGATCCTGTCCGCCGCCTCCAGGGTACCGGACCACGGCAAGCTCGCGCCCTGGCGCTTCATCGTGATCGAGGGCGAGGGGCAGGCCCGCATCGGCCGCGTGGTGGCCGAGGCCTACCGGTCCGACCATCCGGAGGCCGACGACAAGCGCCTCGCCCTGGAGGCCGGGCGCCTGGCGCACGCCCCCCTGGTGATCGCCGTGGTGTCGCGGGCCGGCCCGCACGTGAAGATCCCGGACTGGGAGCAGGTGCTGTCGGCGGGCGCCGTCGCGATGAACCTGATCGTCGCCGCCAATGCGCTGGGCTTCCGCACCGCCTGGCTCACCGAGTGGATGGCCTATGACCGCCGGGTGCTCGACGCGCTCGGCCTCGACCCGGCCGAGCGCCTGGCGGGCTTCGTCCATGTCGGCCGGGCCGGCGAGGTGCCGCCCGACCGGCCGCGGCCGGCGCTGACTGAGATCGTGACGCGGTACTGAGCACGGGCCGGTCGGCGCCGGCGGGCTGGCGCCGGGCCCCGCGCTTGCTCTAACTGGCGGCGGCGGCCCGCAACGACGGGCCGCCGATCCGACGAGCATCCATCTTCGAGCATCCCGGGGCCGCCGATGCATTACGACGCCGAGACCCGCACCCTGCCGCACAACCCGTTCAAGGCCCTGGTGGCGCCGCGCCCGATCGGCTGGGTCAGCGCGCTGAGCGCCTCGGGCGCGCTCAACCTGTCGCCCTACTCGTTCTTCAACGGCATCGGGGACAATCCCGAGATGGTGATGTTCTCGTCCTTCGGCCGCAAGGACGCGCTCACCTTCGCCGAGGAGGGCGGCGAGTTCGTGTGCAGCCTCGCCACCTTCGACACAAGGGAGGGGATGAACCAGTCGTCGGCGCCGCTGCCGCGAGGCGAGAGCGAATTCGACTTCGCCCACCTCGCCACCGCACCGTCGCGCAAGGTGCGCCCGCCGCGGGTCGCCGACGCCCCCGCCGCCCTCGAATGCAAGTGGCTGCAGACCATCCCGCTCGTCCCGGCCGAGGGGGGCGAGGCCGTCTACTTCATGGTGATCGGCCAGGTGGTGTCGATGTATATCGACGACCGCTTCGTCACCCCCGAGGGTCGGGTCGATACCGGGGCGATGCGGCCGATCATGCGCGGCGGCTATTTCGACTACTTCACGGTCGAGTCCGAGAATCGCTTCGAGATGCGCCGGCCGGCCGGCGGGGGTGACGCGCCGAAGAGGTGACGGGAGCGCCTCGCGTCGCGGCAGGCGGCGCGGGGTCGCGTGCGAACCCGGCACCACCGTGCCTCGGGTGGGACTTCACGCTACCGCCGGGAACGGCGCAGGCAGAGGATCCCACCCCTGCAGGCCGCCGAGGCGATCAGCATCACGATCACGTCCGAGCAGCGCCGTGCGGTTCGCGAGAGCGTCGCCTCGGGCGAGGACGCGTCGACCAGCGACGTGGTGCGAGATGCGGTGCGCCTGTGGCCGCGCCGGCGCCGGGAGGATGCCGAACGCCCGGACGTCACCCGGGCGCGCATCCGCCATTCGCTGGACGATCCCCGGCCCGACCTGACGGGCGAAGACGTGCAGGCCCATCCGGAGGCCCTGTATCGCAGTGACGATCCGGTCGTCGAGGGATAGGGCCTCCCATCGGGACGCCCCCACCCACCCCCGCTTCAACCTTCCTTTACCATAACCCCACATCCTCGGGCCCATGAGAGAGCCGGCCCGCGCGTCGCGGGGCCGCTCCACCGGGCCGCCATGTTCCTGTTCACCAGCACGCCGTCGCAAGGAACCGCCAGCACGGGCGCCGCGAATGCGGGGCGCGCCGCCTCGGGCAACCCGGTGATCGACGCGATCCGCCAGGGCGCCGAGAAGACCGGGGCCGCCTTCGACTACCTGCTCTCGACCGCCCAGCGCGAATCGAGCCTCAACCCGAGCGCCAAGGCGGGCTCCTCCTCGGCCACCGGCCTGTTCCAGTTCATCGAGCAGACCTGGCTCGGGGTGATGAAGCAGGACGGGCCGTCGCTCGGCCTCGGCTCCTACGCCGACGCGATCACCGCCCGCTCCTCGGGCGGCTACGCGGTGAGCGATCCGGCGGCCCGGCAGGCGATCCTCGACCTGCGCCGCGATCCCGAGATCGCCTCCGCGATGGCCGGCGCGCTCACCCGCCGCAACGCCGACGCGCTCTCGGACGCGCTCGGCCGCGAGCCGAACCGGGCCGACCTCTACGCCGCCCACCTCCTCGGGGTGCGGGGCGCGCTCACCCTGATCCGCGCCGCCGAGGGCGCCCCCGGCCGCTCCGCCGCCGCCGACCTGCCGGAGGCGGCCGCCGGCAATCGCGGCCTGTTCTACGACCGGAGCGGCCGCGCCCGCAGCGCCTCCGAACTCTACGCGGTCCTGGGCACCAGCCCGGGCGTGCCGGCTGCGACCGCCACCGCGCGGGCGGCCGAGCCGACGGCCTACGCCGCCGAGTCCGGCGGCGGATTGCGCACCCTGTTCCAGACCGAGGCCCGCCGCGGTCCGGTCTCCGACAGCGTCGCGCGCCTGTGGGGCAGCCGGGGCGGCGGCGCCTCGGCGCCGACCTACTTCCCGCGCTCGAACGAGGGGGTCGCGGTCGCCGCGGCCGCGCCGGCTCCATCGCCGGCCGCCCCGGCCGCTGCCGACGCGATGCCGGACGCCTCGCCCGCCAACGTGCCGCTCCCGCCCGCCCGCCCGCGGGAATTCGGCGGCGGGGGCAGCCGTGCCGCCCTGACGCCTTCGTCCATCCAGTCCTGACCCCCCGCAGTCCCCTCGCGACGGAGCCGCGCCGATGATCATCCGCCAGTTCCTGCTCTGGACGCAGCACGAATCCGCCGGCCGGCGAGCCGAGGCGGCCTCGTCCCTCGCCCGGGCCTATCTCTACGCCAAGCTCGATCCCGCGGCGCGCTGGGAGGCGAAGACCGCGATCATCGCGCTCCTCGACGATCCCTCGCCGCTGGTCCGCCGGGCGCTGGCCGAGGCCTGCGCCAACGCCGCGGAGGCGCCCCGGACCCTGGTGGTGGCCCTCGCCCAGGACCAGCCCGAGATCGCCGGCCTGGTGCTGGCGCGCTCGCCGGTCCTGTCGGATGCCGACCTCGTCGATTGCGCCGCGGTCGGCGACGAGGCCGGGCGGATCGCCATCGCCCACCGGCCCCATCTCTCGGCGATGCTGTGCGGGGCGCTGGCCGAGATCGCCGGGACCGCCGCCCTCCAGGCGCTCGCGGCCAACGCGGGCGCCGAGATCACCCGCGGCAGCCTGATGCGGATCGTCGAGCGCCACGGCGACGACGCGCGCTTGCGCGAGGCGCTGCTCGCCCGGCCCGGCCTGCCGCTCGACGTGCGCCAGGCGGTGACCGCCCGCCTCGCCGGCGCCCTGTCGGCCTTCGTGACCGGCTGCGGCTGGCTCTCGCCCGAGCGCAGCGAGCGGGTGACCCGCGAGGCGCGGGAGCGCGCGACGCTCGGCCTCGCCGAAGGATCGGACGGAGGCGACCTGCGCCGCCTCGTCGCCTACCTGCGCACGGCCGGCCAACTCACTCCCGGCCTGATCCTGCGGGCGATGCTGTCGGGCCGGATGGCCTTCACCGAGGCGGCGCTCGCCGACCTCTCCGGCCTGGCCGCAGGACGCGTCGCGGGGCTGCTGCACGACCCGCGCGGCAGCGGCCTGGCGGCGCTCTACCGCCGTGCCGGCCTGCCGCCGGCCCTCGAACCGGCCTTCGCGGCGGCGATGTCCGCCTGGCACGAGGAGGCGAGCGGCCTTGCCGTGAACAGCGGCAACGGCCTGTCGCGGCGGATGATCGAGCGCGCGGTCACCGCCTGCGAACGCCTGCCCTTCGCGGAGGCGCACGCCATCGTCGCCCTCCTCAACCGCTTCGACGCCGAGGCGGCCCGCGACGAGGCCCGGGTGCTCGCCCGCGCGCTGGCGAGCGAGGCCGCCGTCGAGGCGGTGCTGGACACGATCCCGGATGCGCTGATGGCGAGCTATCGCGAGGACAGGCTGCGGCTCGCGGCGTGAGCCCTCAGCGGGGCGCCGACCGCCGGTCGGCGCACATCACCGCGGCGGCGAGGTAGCCGGCGAGAGACATGGTCACGGCATGGGGGTGGATCGGCGGGATGAAATGGGCGGTGACGCTCATCAAGGCCTCCCGAATCGATGGTCGTGCCGAAGTTACGACGGAGCGTCTTCGGCCGGCAAGCGGGCCGGGGCCACTATTCGCGTGACCCGGAGGGGATGAACCGGCCCCGGTAGCCGTGCCTACGCTGCATGACGGCGGGCCGAATTCCCCGCGAAACGGCTCTCCTGTTCACGACGTCCTCCCGAGGTGCCGGCGATCGGAGATCGCGTGCAGGCCGTCGGGGAGCCTCGAGGACGAGTTCCAGCCAGCGCCGAGCCGTCTGGAGACCTCCTTCGAGGCCCACGTCGCGGGCAGCTCAGGACGAGGCCGCCGCCGGGAGGACCGCGGACGGTCGAACCGCCCGATCGTCAGGCCGGGACGATGCCGGGCCCGCCCGCGCCGCCAGGGCGGCGAAGAGGGCCGCGTCGTCGTCGCGCTCGGCATTCGGCGTCGTCAGCAGGGTATCGCCGGAGAAGACCGAGTTCGCCCCGGCGAGGAAGCACAGGATCTGCGCCTCCCGCCCGAGTTGCGCCCGGCCCGCCGAGAGGCGCAGGACCGAAGCAGGCAGGACGAGGCGCGCCGTCGCCACCATCCGCACGAGGTCGAGGGGATCGAGGCGGGGCCGGTCGGCGAGCGGGGTTCCCTCCACCGGCACGAGGGCGTTGATCGGCACGCTCTCGGGATGGGGATCGAGCCCCGCCAGCACCTGGAGCAGGCCGGCCCGGTCCGCCACCGACTCGCCCATGCCCAGGATGCCGCCGCAGCACAGGCCGATGCCGGCCGCCCGCACCGTCGCCAGGGTGTCGAGCCGGTCCTCGTAGCGGCGGGTGGTGACGATCCGGTCGTAGAAATCCGGGCCGGTATCGAGGTTGTGGTTGTAGGCGGTCAGCCCGGCCTCGGCGAGGCGCGCCGCCTGATGCGCCTGCAGCATCCCGAGGGTGACGCAAGCCTCCATTCCCAGCGCCCGCACGCCCGCGACCATCGCCACCACGGCGTCGAACTCGGCCCCGTCGCGCACCTGGCGCCAGGCCGCCCCCATGCAGAAGCGCTCGGCCCCCGCCGCCCTGGCCTTCGCGGCGAGCGCCAGCACGGTCGGCGGATCCATCAGCCGGTCGCGGGTCAGGTCGACCGCCCGGTGATGCGCCGATTGCGGGCAATAGGCGCAATCCTCCGGGCAGCCGCCGGTCTTCACCGAGAGCAGGCTCGCCTTGTGGATGCGATTGGGATCGTGGTGGCGCCGGTGGACGGCGTTGGCCCGGCCGACGAGCTCGAGCAGGGCCGAGTCGTGCAGCGCCTCGATCTCCGCGAGGGTCCAGGCGTGCCGGACGGCCCCGTCCTCGTGCGGCGTGCTCATCGGGCGAGGCTCCGGCGGACCCGGCCCAGGACCGGCAGGCCGGCCGCGACAAGGCCGACCTTGATGAGGTCGCCGAGGAGGAAGGGCGCGACGCCGAGGGCAATCAGGCGGTCTGCCGGCACGAAGAGGGCGAGCCAGGCGAGGCCGAACCCATAGATCACCGCAAGGCCCGTCAGCATCGCGCCGATCCGGCCGAGAGGCCCGCGCCCGGCGGCGAGCGTCCCGACGAGGCTGGCGGCGACGAGGTAGCCCGCCAGGTAGCCGCCGGTCGGTCCCGCCATGTAGGCGAGGCCGAGGCCGCGCTCCGGCGTGCCGGAGAAGACCGGCAGGCCCGCGGCGCCCGCCGCCAGGTAGGCGAGCATGGTCGCCACCGCGAGGCGCGGGCCGAGGGTGAGGGCCAGCGCCAGGATGGCCAGCGTGTGCAGCGTCATCGGCACCGGCCAGAACGGGATCTGGACCTTGGCCGCGAGGGTGACGAGCAGCACGCCCGACAGGATCGTGGCGACGGGGCGGACGACGCGCAGGGGCGCGTCGCCGACGACGAAGGCGTTCATCGGATCTCCATTTAATAGATAATTTTGCCGACTCGACGCGCATAGAGATCCACAAGGTGACGTCTAAGGCAATATATCTTCGCGATAATAGATAATTCTGCTGTCAGGTGCCGCGCCTGTGCGGGGTCGGCCCCGGCCGGTGCCCGACCCATTGGACGTGGCGGGCCAGGACCGCGGCAGCGGCATCGACGTCGCCGGCCCGCAGGGCGACCAGGATCGCCCGGTGATCGCGGTCGGTCGGTGCCTCCCACTCGGCGCGCCAGCCGGCGAACAGGAACCGCGAGCTGGCGGCCTGGAGGTCGTCGATCGCCTTCAGGAGTCGGGGCATGCTGCAGGGGGCGAGGATGAGGCGGTGGAAGCTTCGGTTGGCCTCCTCCCAGGCCTGCACGTCGCCGGCGCGGTCGCCGGCCCGGGTCGCCTCCTCCGCCCGGCCCAGGATCGCCGGGGTGAGGTGCGGCGCTGCGTGGCGCAGGGCCAGGACTTCCAGGGCCGCCCGCATCTCGGCGACCTCGCGCACCTCCTCCGGGCTGAATCCCGCGACCCGCACGCCGCGCCGCGGCTCGCTCGCCACCAGTCCCTGGGCCTCGAGGCGGCGGAATGCCTCCCGCACCGGCACGTGGCTCGCCCCGAACTCCTCCGCGACGGCGTCCTGGCGCAGCCGCGCCCCCGGCGCCAGGGCGCCGGAGATGATGCGCTCGGCCAGCGCCCGGCTGATCCGCACGGCGATCGGTTCGTCTCTGGCTGTCGTCATGAATTATCGATAATCCAGCATCGCCACGTCGTCACGCGGGCTTGGCCGGCGATGCACCGTCGTGTGAAGCTCGGCCGTCCGCGAATCGGAGGGGGTGCGATGAGCTACGGCTGGGACGAGTCCGCCGCCGCCTGGATCGCCGATATGGGCGAGGCGGGCGATTTCGGCCGCGCCTGCGTGCTCGACGCGCCGATGCTGGCCCGGTTGCGGGGGAGGGGCTTTCGCCGCGCCCTCGATGTCGGCTGCGGCGAGGGCCGCTTCTGCCGCCGGATGCGGGATCTCGGGATCGCACCGACCGGGATCGATCCGACCGACGCGCTGCTGCGCCGGGCCCGGGAGCGCGACCCGGACGGCGCCTATCTCCCCGGCCGCGCCGAATCGCTGCCTTTCGCCGACGGCGCCTTCGACCTCGTCGTCAGCTACCTGACGCTGATCGACATCCCGGACATCCGCGCGGCGATCCCCGAGATGGCCCGGGTACTCGGTCCCGGCGGGACGCTGCTCATCGCCAACCTGAACAGCTTCGCCACCGCCGGCGGCTGGGCGCAGGACGGCGACGGCATCCGGCGCTTCCGGATCGACGACTACCTGGAGGAGCGGGCGGAGTGGGCGGAGTGGCACGGCATCCGCGTCCGGAACTGGCACCGTCCGCTGTCGCTCACCATGAGCCTCTTGCTCACCCAGGGGCTGGCCTTGCGCCATTTCGACGAGCCGGTGCCGCATGACGGCGATCCGGCCAAGGTCGCTCGCTACCGGCGCGTGCCGTGGTTCCACGTGATGGAGTGGGAGAAGCCGGGCGGCCGAGCCCCCCGGGAAGGGTGACCGCATGTCGCGGCCGATCGCCATCCGCCGGTCCGGCCCGGACGACGGCGCAGCCGTGACCGCTTTGCCGGCGGCGACCTATCCGATCCTCATGGCACCGGCTTACGAGACGGCTACCTTGTCGCGCGCCTTGCCGTTGATGGTTCGGGCCAATCCCGTGCTGCTCGCCTCCGGCAGCTTTCATGTCGCCGGCGTACCGGGCCAGATCGTCGGCTGCGGCGGCTGGACGCCGGAACGGCCCGGCACCGGCGAGGTCGAACCCGGCCTCGGCCATATCCGTCACTTCGCCGTGCACCCGGCATCGGGAGGATGCGGGATCGGGCGGGCCCTGTTCGAGGCGTGTCGGGAGCAAGCCCGCGCCCGTGGCGTCGAGGCATTCGAGTGTTATGCCAGCCTCAACGCAGAGCCGTTCTACCGGGCCCTCGGCTTCACCAAGCTCGCACCGCGCGACATCGCGATGGGCGATGGGGTCCAATTTCCGGCCGTATGGATGCAGTGCCGACTTTGAACGTCGTCAGCGGAGGCAGAGCGGCTGGCTGCTTCCACCGTGCCCCCTTCCGGGTCCGCAGGCCCCGGAATGGGAAAATCCGTCAGCCGCCCAGCCGCGCCAGCCGGTCCAGCAGCGCCCGGTCGTGCAGCAGCACCATCTTCTCCTTCGCGTTCAGCCAGTCGGCCGCCTCGTCGATGGTCTCGGCCTCGACCACCTTGGCCTGGGCCATGACGTGGTCGGGCTGGGGCGCGCCGCGGGGCCGGCGCTCGGCCGGGGGCAGGAAAACGAGGTGGCCGGCCTGGAGGTCCGGATCGGCGTGGAGCGCCCGCAGCCCGTCGGCATCGTCGTAGCCGAGCGCCGCGTTGCGGGCCTCGATCGCCTTGGCGGCGGTGGCGATCGCCGGGGGCTCGCGCTCCTCGGGCGTCATCAGGAAGCCGGCGCGCTTGAGGGCGAGGCCAAGGGCCAGCTGCCCGCTCGCCCACGAGATCGGGATCGCCAGGACGAGGCCGAGGATCGTCGGCGACATCCACAGGAACAGCGAGGTCGCGATGGCGAAGGCCGAGATTCCGGCCACCAGCCCCAGGATCATGTGCCAGCGGTGCCGGCGCACGATGTCCGAGAGCGGGATCGAGCCGTCGTCGCGCCGTTGCGGGTTCCAGCCGGCGTCGCGGCGCAGCAGGATCTGGATCACCGAACCGGACTGGACCAGCATGGCGATCGGGGCGATCAGCGCGGAGAGGAGCGTCTCGATCAGGGCCGAGAGCACGAGGCGAAACGCCCCGCCGCTCGCCCGCCGGACCTTGCCGTCGAGGAGGCCGAGGATCAGGCCGAACAGCTTCGGCGCGAGCAGGATCGCCATGGTGATCCCGAAGAGCTGGAGCGCGCGGACGGGGTCGAAGCGCGGCCAGACCGGGTAGAGGCGGAACTCGGTCGAGAAGTATTCGGGCCGGATGTAGGCGGTCTGGAGGGCGAGCGCGATGCCGACCACCAGCTGCGCCGCCCAGAGCGGCGAGGCGAGATAGCCGGCGATGCCGGTGGCGAAGTGCTGGCGCGAGGCGAGCTTGAGCCCGGCCGTCCCGATGATCCGGCTGTGCTGGAGATTGCCTTGCGCCCAGCGCCGGTCGCGGATCGCCACGTCGATCAGCGAGGGCGGGCTCTCCTCGTAGGAACCTTGCAGTTCGGGGAGCATGTAGACGCTCCAGCCGGCGCGCCGAATCAGGGCCGCCTCGACGAAGTCGTGGCTGAGCACGTGGCCGCCGAAGGGCGGCTTGCCGGAGAGGTCCGGCAGGCCGCAATGGTCGGCGAAAGCCTTCGTGCGGATGATCGCGTTGTGGCCCCAGTAATTGCCGTCGCGGCCCGACCACAGCGACAGGCCGGTGGCGATGACCGGCCCATAGATGCGGGCCGCGAATTGCTGCACCCGGGCGAACAGGGTGTTGCGGTTGATGATGAGCGGCAGCGACTGGATGATGCCGGAATCCGGATCGGCCTCCATGGCGCGGGCCAGCGTCACCACGCAATCGCCGCTCATCAGGCTGTCGGCGTCGAGGACCAGCATGTGGTCGTAATGGCCGCCCCAGCGGGTGACGAAGTCGGCGATGTTGCCGGCCTTGCGGTGGTGGTTCTTCTGCCGGTGGCGGTAATAGAGCCGGGCGCCGTCGCCGAGCCGCGCCCGCAGCGCCAGATAGGCCCGCTCCTCGGCGATCCAGGCATCGGCCTGGGTCGAATCCGACAGGATCCAGTAGTCGAAGGCCGCGCCCTCGCCGGTGGCCTCGATCGAGTCGCGGATCGCCTCGACCGCCGCGAAGGTGCGGGCGGTCGCCTCGTTGTAGACCGGCATCACCACGGCGGTGCGGGTGGTGAGCGGGCCGGGCCGGACCTCGGGGCGCCGCCGGCGCAGCAGCGCGCCGAAGCCGAGCAGGCCCGAGGTGAAGGCCAGCGCGATCCACGAGAAGTTGAGGGTGAACAGCGCGAGCAGCAGCCACTGCAGCCAAGTGGTCGAGCCGGCGACCGACACGACCTCGTACATCTGCACGGCGCCGTAGGCGGTGAGCAGGGCACCGCCGCCGAACACGAAGGCCCGCGCCGCCCAGGGCGTGCGGCGGCCCGGGACCTCGTGCGCCTGGTCCTCCGACCAGTGCTTGAGGTCCTGCACCGGCATGGCGAGGGGCGATTCCGGCGGGACCGCCGGGGCGACCGCGAGGGGCCGCGCATCGTGGCGGATCGTGTCGAGATCGGGAGCGAAGGTCACGGAGTCCACCGGTACAGCCATGTCTCAGTCACGGGTTTGTCGCCGGCCTTGACGACCAGGCGCAGCTCGCAGGCGGTGTCGTTGCCGGGATCGAGTTCGAACACCACCCGCACGGTCTTGCGCTCGGGGTAGGGGTAGACCCGCGGACGGAGGATGCTGCCGGGCGCGGTGTGCAGGGCGGCCTGGAGCGTGCCCGGGTCGATCCCCTCGGCGAAGGGCGCCTCGCCGGCGAAGTCGACCAGGAACAGCCGGCGCTTGCCGCCGGCGCCCTTGCCCACCCGGGTGCCCGAGCAGGCGGCCAGCGGCGGGGCGCCCGGCACCGCCCAGCACCAGAACTGGCGGTAGCTGAAGGCGATCTCCTTGGCGACCGGCTCCTTCGGGCGCCAATAGGCCAGGACGTTCTCGTTGACCTCCGACTCGCTCGGGATCTCGATCAGCTGGACCGCGCCGGGGCCCCAGCCGTGCTGCGGCACCCCCGGGCCCCAGCTGCCGAGCGGCTCGACCCACAGGCTCGGCCGCTTCTCCCAGCGCTGCACGTCGTCCTGGTAGTCGGCATAGGCGCGGGCGCGCTGGATCAGGCCGAACCCCTTCGGGTCCTGATCCATGAAGGCGGAGATCTGCAGCGTCTCGGGGTTCTGGACCGGGCGCCAGATCGCCTCGCCCCAGCCGTTGCGGATCTGCAGGCCGTCGACCTCGTGGGCGGCGGGCCGGGCGTCGTCGACGCCGCGGCGGTCGGTCGGCCCGAACAGGTAGGCGCCGGTCATGCCGGCGATGCCGACATGCTCGAGGGTCGTGCGCGGGCAGAGCGTCGCCTCGATGTCGACGATGGTGGCGTCGCCCGGCCGCAGGGTCATGCGCAGGGCCGCCGTGGCGGAGTCCGAATCGACCAGGGCGTGGACCACGATCTGCCCGGTTCCGGGGCCCGGCCGCTCGAGCCAGAAGGCGCGAAACAGCGGGAATTCCTCGCCCTTGGCTTCCGCGGGCTTCAGCGTCAGGGCCCGGGCGGTGACGCCGTAGCTCTGACCGGCGGCGAGCGCCCGGAAGAACGAGGCGCCCTGGAAGATCGCGCAGTCGGTCGGCGGGGCGCCATTGAAGCTGGCATAGAGCCGGAAGCCCGAGAAGCCGAGGTCGCGGCCCTCCTCCGGGGGCTTCAGCTTGCCGAAGGTGAAGCGGTTGCGGTCGTAGACGATGCGGCGCACCACCCCGTCCTCGACGGCGTGGAGGGCCACCGGCGTGGTGAAGACGAAGCCGCGATGCAGCGGCTCGACCACGAAGCCGCGGCCCTCTCCGGCCCAGAGCAGGGACTGCGGCTGCGCCCGGACCCCGATATACTGGTCGTAGGTGATGTCCTTGAACGGGTCGGGCAGGTCGGCCGCCGGCGCCGCGTAGGGCTTCCTCGCGAGCGCCCGGGCGAGATCGACCACCTGGCCGGGATCGAACCGCTGGCCGTCCGACAGGGGGGCCGGCTCCGTCGGCTGCGCGCCCGCCGCGCTGGTCACGGCCAGTCCGCCGGCGAGCGCCAGCACCGCGCGTCGGTCGAGGGCGGTGCGGGAGGGCGGTGCGGGAGGGCTTTGCGTCATCAGGGAAGGTCGTACCGGGGCGGAATCGGGAGGGGGCGCCGGCCGTTTACCACGATCCGGGCTGAACCGGAGGTTAAGAATCGAGAAGGTTGCGCCGTTGGGGAAGAGCGCCCGGTCCGCGGCCGCTCGGTTTGCTGGCGCTTGTTCTGACGGAGCGATCGGCTAGACGGTCGGGACGCCGATCGATCCCCCCTCGCGAACGTG
The DNA here is from genome assembly GCF_011043735.1 of Methylobacterium sp. DB0501. Taxonomy (GTDB): domain Bacteria; phylum Pseudomonadota; class Alphaproteobacteria; order Rhizobiales; family Beijerinckiaceae; genus Methylobacterium; species Methylobacterium alsaeris. Next base: position 66,804 of record NZ_JAAKGV010000028.1, read on the forward strand.
ACAGGCCGCCGATGACCGCGATACCGAAGCCCGACGGGGCCCGCTCCCTTCTCGCCGTCGTGCTCGCCGCCGGCAAGGGCACGCGGATGCGCTCCGACCTGCCGAAGGTGCTGCACCCGATCGCCGGCCGGCCGATGCTCGCCCACGTTCTCGCCGCGGTGGCGGAGGCCGGGGCGGGACGCCTCGCCGTGGTGGTCGAGCCCGGCCGCGACGACGTCGCCCGGGTGGCGTCGGGTTTCGCCGGCGCCGAGACCTACCCGCAGACCGAGCGCCTCGGCACGGCCCACGCGGTGCTGGCGGCCCGCCGCGCCCTGGCGGAGGGCGCCGACGACGTGGTGGTGGCCTTCGGCGATACGCCGCTGATCACGCCTCGGACCTATGCCCGCCTGCGCGCGCCGCTGGCGGAGGGCGCCGCCGTGGCGGTGCTGGCCTTCGAGGCCGAGAACCCCACCGGCTACGGCCGGGTCCTGGTCGAGGATGGCCGGGTGACGGCGATCCGGGAGGAGAAGGACGCGAGCGCGGCCGAGCGCCGGGTGACCCTGTGCAATGCCGGCCTGATGGCGCTGGCCGGCGCGCACGCCCTCGGGCTCCTGGAGCGGATCGGCAACGCCAACGCGGCGGGCGAGTACTACCTGCCCGACGCGGTGGCGCTCGCGGTTGCCGACGGCCACCGGGTCGCGGTGGTGCCGGTCGCCGAGGCCGAGGCGCAGGGCGTCAACGACCGGGTGCAGCTGGCGGCCGCCGAGGCCGCGGTCCAGGCGACCTTGCGCCGGCGCGCGATGCTCGCCGGTGCCACCCTGATCGCCCCCGAGACGGTGTTCTTCAGCCACGACACGGCCCTCGGCCGCGACGTGGTGGTGGAGCCGCACGTGGTGTTCGGCCCCGGCGTGGTCGTCGGAGACGGCTGCACCCTCCACGCCTTCTCGCATCTCGAGCAGGCCCGGCTCGCCGCAGGCGTCCAGATCGGGCCCTATGCCCGCCTGCGGCCCGGCGCGGTGCTGGAGACGGGCGCCCGCATCGGCAACTTCGTCGAGGTGAAGAACGCCGCGATCCGGGCCGGCGCCAAGGTCAACCACCTGTCCTATGTCGGCGATGCCGAGGTCGGGGCGGGCGCCAACCTGGGGGCGGGCACCATCACCTGCAACTACGACGGCGTGAACAAGCACCGCACGGAGATCGGCGCCGGCGCCTTCGTCGGCTCGAACTCGTCGCTCGTCGCCCCGGTGGCGGTCGGGGCGGGGGCCTTCGTCGGCTCCGGCTCGGTGATCACCGACGACGTGCCGCCCGGCACCCTGGCGATCGGGCGGGGCCGCCAGGTGGTCAAGACCGGGTGGGCGAAGCCGACGAAGACATAGCCGGCCTCACACGTGCACCGCGCCGTCGCCCTCGTCGCGGCGGCCGGCGCGCAGGGCCGCGGCCAGCAGCCAGAGATAGAAGCCGGCCACCGCCGCCAGGACCAGCCAGCCCGGCAGCGGCCCGAGGCCGGCGCCGGCCAGGATCTCGGGGATGCCGTGCGCGGTCTCCCCGGCTCCCGGGAGGCCCGGCTCCTGGAGGCGGGCCGAGGTGATCTTCAGCACCCAGGCGAGCAGCAGGATCGCGAACATCCAGCCGTAATTGCGCCGCAGCCGGCGGCCGAAGGCCTCGCGCAGGCTGATGTGGAACATCGGATGGCGCAGGTCCCCGGCGAGCCGCCGCGTCCAGCCGGGATCGGGCGCACCGGGATCGGAGGCGGTCACGGGCGCGAAGACCTCGGCATAGTAATACCGTTCCAGCTGGCGAACCCGGGTCCGGTAGACGTCGAAGAAGCGGTAGCGCCGCGCCTCGATGCCCAGCAGCAGCATCACCAGCAGCATGGCGAAGAGGAGCACGCCGTGATGCGCCGTCGGGGTCGAGAGCGAGACCGACAGCATCGCGGCGATGACGGTGATCGCCCAGTTGGTGGTGCGGTCGATCCGGTCGCGCCAGCCCGCCATGCGGGCGATCTCGGCCCGGTGGTAATGGGCCAGCACCGTGATCGTCTCGGCGGGCGTCCTCGGCATCGGCAGGGGTGCGGCCCCCTCCGGCGGCGCGGCGATCATGGCGGGTCTCCCTCGCGCCGCGCCTCTCTCCCCGGGACCCGGCCCCGGTATCATGGCGCAAAATTCGCCCGGGCCGAACCGGGGATGGACGCTCGCCCCGTGGTCCTTCGCGCGCGATTGATCTATGGCGGGAGGCGAGGGGCGTCGCCGCCCGGGGATGAGAACGATGGTGCGCGTCGAGGATCGTCCCCATCGGACCCCGCCGAACCGGGAGGCGGCGGAGCTGGCCGGGCTGATCGCGCGGGTGGCCGAAGGCCGCGAGGACGCCCTGCGCGCCCTCTACGACCGCACCGCCCCGAAACTTTTCGGCCTGATCCTGCGTATCGTCCGCGACCGGGGCGCGGCCGAGGACGTGCTGCAGGATGCCTATCTGCGGGTGTGGCAGAGCGCGGCGGGCTACGCCCCGGAGGCGGGACGGCCGATGGCCTGGCTCGCCGCGATCGCGCGCCACCGCGCCATCGACCTGGTGCGCCGGAAGGGTGAGGTGCCGATGCCCGTGGCCGAGGACGACGAGGAGGACTGGCTCGCCCGCGTCGCCGACCCGCGGGACAGCGAGGCCGAGTTCCTCGACCGCGACGCGCTCCTCGCCTGCCTCGGACGCCTCGAGCCGGCGCAGCGCGACTGCGTGGTCCTGGCCTATTGCGAGGGCCTGTCGCGGGAGGAGCTGGCCCTGCGCTACGACCGGCCTGTCAACACCGTGAAGACCTGGCTGCATCGCGGCCTCGCGGCGCTGCGGGGCTGCCTGGACGACGCCGCATGAGCACGCCCGACGAGACCGACCTGCGCGCCGCCGAATACGTGCTCGGCACCCTGAGCGCGGCCGAGCGCGAGGCCTACCGGCGCGAGCGCGCCGGCTCCCCGGCGCTCGCCGCCGCCGAGCGGGCCTGGGAGGCCCGCCTCGCCCCCCTGGCCGGGGCGGTGCCGGAGGTGGCGCCGCCGCCGGGGGCGTGGGAGCGCATCGCCGCCCGCCTGCCGGCCGAGCCGGCCGGGCCCTCGGCCCCGGTGGTGGACCTGCGCCCGGCGCTCCGGCGCTGGCGCCGCGCCGCTCTCGCGGCGGGCGCGCTGGCCGCCGGCCTCGCCCTGTTCATCGCCGTCGAGCGTCTGGCGCCGCGGCCCGATGCGGCGCGCTACCTGGCGGTGGTGAACCGGGGCGGCGAGCTGCCGGCCCTGGTGGTGCAGGTCGATCCGGCGGCCGGCACGGTCCAGGTCCGGGCGCTCGCCGCCGAGGCGCCCCGCGACCGCAGCCTCGAACTCTGGGTGGTGCCGGCTTCCGGGGCTCCCCGCTCGCTCGGCCTCGTCCGCGAGGAAGCCGGCACGCGGCTGCCCCTGCCGGCCGGCGACCGCGCCCTTCTCGACGGCGCGAGCCTCGCCGTCACCCTGGAGCCGCCGGGCGGCTCGCCCTCGGGCGCGCCGACCGGGCCGGCGGTCTATCGCGGCCGCCTGGTGCGCGAATAGGCGGGACGAAAAAATCGCGAAAGGGCGAAAAAAACGCGTCCGGCTGAAACTTCCCCGTCCGGCCCTCCGTACCGGCCCGCGACCCCGACGAGAGCGGGGCCGACACGAGAGACGGGACGAACCCCATGACGATCCGGAAGCACGCCCGCACCCTGGTTCTGGCCCTGGCGCTCGCCGCGGCCGGCGGCGCCGCTCAGGCGAAGAACCCGATGGTCGGCGGCGCGCCGATGTACGCCTCGAAGTCGATCGTCGAGAACGCGGTCAACTCGAAGGACCACACCACCCTGGTCGCCGCCGTGAAGGCCGCCGGCCTCGTCGACACCCTGGCCGGCCCCGGCCCGTTCACGGTGTTCGCCCCCACGAACGCCGCCTTCGCCAAGCTGCCGGCCGGCACGGTCGAGTCGCTGGTGCAGCCGCAAAACAAGCCGACGCTCACCAAGATCCTGACCTACCACGTCGTCCCCGGCACCTACACGGCCAAGGACCTGATGGGGCTGGTGAAGCAGGGCGGCGGCCAGGCCGAGCTGAAGACCGCCGCCGGCGGGACCCTGACGGTGATGCAGAAGGGCAAGCGGCTGTTCGTGGCCGACGACAAGGGCAACACCGCCCGGGTGACGATCGGCAACGTGATGCAGTCGAACGGCGTCATCCACGTCATCGACACCGTGCTGATGCCCTGACCGGCTCGGCGGCCGGGCGGAGCCCCGCCCGGCCGCCGCCCCCGCCGATTGAACCTTGGCCGTCACAAACCGTTACCCAAGTTGATTCGCCGGGACGCCGGCCGGTTCGCTAGAGGACGTCCCAGAGCGGCAGGTGCGGTGCGGCAGGAATCCTGCCGCAATGTCCGCATAAGGGCCGAGGCGTCCCGCAGCGGGACACTCTGCGGGCAAGACGTGAGGCGGTGAGCATGTGCGGGATCGTGGGAATCGTCGGACGGAATGCCGTGGCGGGACAGGTGGTCGACGCGCTGCGCCGGCTCGAGTACCGCGGCTACGACTCGGCCGGCATCGCCACCCTGGAGGCCGGCCGCCTCGAGCGCCGGCGCGCCGAGGGCAAGCTGTCGAACCTCCAGCTCAAGCTGCTCCAGAACCCCCTCGCCGGCGCCATCGGCATCGGCCATACCCGCTGGGCCACCCACGGCCGGCCCAACGAGACCAACGCCCATCCCCACGCCACCGAGCGCCTGGCGGTCGTCCATAACGGCATCATCGAGAACTTCCGCGAGCTCAAGGCCGAGCTCGCCGCCCAGGGATGCGCCTTCGAGACCGAGACCGACACCGAGGTCGTCGCTCAGCTCGTCTCCCACCTGATGCGGACCGGCCTCGGCCCCGTCGCCGCCGTCGAGGCCGCCCTGCCGCGCCTGCGCGGCGCCTTCGCCCTCGCCTTCCTGTTCGCCGGCCAGGAGGACTTCCTCATCGGCGCCCGCCACGGCGCGCCGCTCGCCGTCGGCTTCGGCGACGGCGAGACCTATCTCGGCTCCGATGCCCTGGCGCTCGCCCCCTTCACCGACGAGATCACCTATCTCGACGAGGGCGACTGGACCATCCTGACCCGCGACGGCGCCGAGATCCGCGACGGCGCCGGCCACGTCGTCGCCCGCCCGCGCCAGAAGATCGCCACCCAGGCCTTCCTGGTCGACAAGGGCAATTACCGCCACTTCATGGCCAAGGAAATCCACGAGCAGCCCGAGGTGGTCGGCCGCACCTTCGCCCATTACGTCGACCTCGCCGCCGGCCGGGTCGCCCTGCCGGAGGCGCTGCCCTTCGACTTCGCGACCCTCACTCGGATCTCGATCACCGCC
>NZ_JAAKGV010000029.1 GCF_011043735.1 Methylobacterium sp. DB0501
GCTCGCGCCAGACCTACGGCTCGCCGCGGGTCCAGGCGGAGTTGCGCGACCAAGGCGAGGCCCACAGCCGCAAGCGCATTGCCCGGCTGATGCGACAGGCGGGTCTCGTCGGGGCGTGCCATCGCCGCGGTGGGCCCGTAACGACACGGCGCAACCAAGAGGCCCGGCCGGCCCCGGACCTCGTCGACCGCAGCTTTGCGGCTGATGAGCCCAACCGGCTGTGGGTCGCGGACATCACTTACATCCCGACGCGTGCCGGGTTCCTCTACCTGGTGATCGTGCTCGACGCGTTCAGCCGTCGGGTCGTCGGCTGGTCGATGGCCGATCATCTTCGAACTGAACTAGTACTGGACGCGCTCGAGATCGCGGTTGGCCAGAGAAAACCGCGAGACGTGATCCACCACTCGGATCAGGGCTCGCAATATACGTCGCTAGCCTTCGGCAGCCGCTGCCGCGAGGCGGGTGTGCGACCCTCGATGGGCTCGGTCGGGGATGCTTACGACAACGCCATGGCCGAGAGCTTCTTCTCGACCCTGGAATGCGAACTCCTCGCCCGCCGGCGCTTCCAGTCCCGGCCTGAGGCCCGCACGGCCCTCTTCAGCGACCTCGAGGGCTTCTACAACCCGGTGCGGCGACACTCCGCCCTGGGTTACCGCTCACCCCTCGTCTACGAACAGGAGCATCGCCCAAAACCCGCAACCGAGACCCTGCTCAGCCAAGCCCCATAGCCGTCCACAGAAACGGGGCAATCCCAGTCGGCGGTGAGGGACGCCGCCGGCGCTCGCGCCAGCGGCGCGAAGACCAGGCGCCCGGCCGACTCCGCCGCGTCGAAGAAGAAGCACGTGCGCAGCGGTTCGAGGCTGGCGCGCGGCGTCTGGACTTCGGTGACGGCGTAGCCCTCCACCAGGCCATGGAGTTGGCCGACATCGATCGGCACGCCGAGGCCGCCGCATAGCTCGGCCACCACGTCGGCGATCGGCGCCAGGCCGAGGCGCCCGTTGATCCAATGGCCGAGGCGGTAGTTGGGCCCGTCGCTCCAGACGGCCGCCTGGCGCGGGAAGTCCGGATAGGGCCGGGCATCCCAGGTCCAGACGAACAGCCGCTCCGGATCGACCATCCGGCCGCCATAGACCGACGAGACCGGGTTGCCGGTGTCCCCCTGCCAGTAGGCCAAGGTGGCTTCCAGGTAGGCCCGTTGCGCCGCCGGATCGCGCCGTCCGTTCGAGTAGTAGGGCAGGAAGCTTTCCGAGGACTTCGGGTCCACGAAGACGTTCGGTTGGTTCATGCCCTTGTCGATCGCGGCGCAGCCGATTTCGATGAAGCGGACCGGTTTGCTCTGCGGCACCCACCCCGTCGCGGAAGCCTGGCGCACCCCGCCCGGCCGGTGGCGATGCGGGTTCGACCACCAGGCGCGCAGGTCCTTGAGGCGGAACACCCAGTGCTCGCCATAGGCCGTATCGGCGATCGGGACCCGGTTCTGTGCGTCGCGATCGGCAGGCGTCGGATAGTACCAGTCGAACAGCTCGCCGGCGGCCACGTTGCCGGCGAGGTATCCCGGATCGTAGGGCGAGGGCGCGCCGGAGGTGAACGTGCTGCCCTTGGCGTCGAGATGGTCGAACCCGTCGCGCCAATCGGCGAGCGGCATGTAATTGTCGATCCCGACGAAGTCGATAATCGGGCTCGACCACAGCGGATCCAGGTGGAAATACACGTCGTTCGAGCCGTCGGCCGGACGATGGTTGGCGTATTCCGTCCAGTCGGCTGAGTAGCCGAGCTTCGTGCCGCTCCCCAGGATCGCGCGCGCGTCGGCCGCAAGAGCCACGAGTTGCGCCACTGCCGGGTAGGTCGAGGCGTCCGACCGCACGGTGGTGAGCCCGATCATCTCGGAGCCGATCAGGAAGGTATCGACCCCGCCCGCGGCTTGCGCGAGCCGCGCGCAATGCAGGATGAACCGGCGGAACGAGAATTCCGCCTTGGCGCTGGTGACCGTCTTGCCGTTCCACGCCAGGTCCGCAGGCGCCACGGTGCCGAAGAACGCCGCGACCTGATCCGCCGCGGCCGAGGTCTTGTCGGGGCTGCCCGGCCGGCCGGGGGCCGGGTGGCAGGTCATGCGCCCGCGCCAGGGGAACGCCGCCTGCTCCGCCGCCCCGTAGGGATCGGGCAGGCCGTTGCCGGCCGGGATGTCCATCATCACGAACGGGTAGAGCGTGACGCTGTAGCCCCGCTCCTTCAGCGCCCCGATGAGCTGCACCACCGACAGGTCGGACGGCGCGCCGCCGAGGAGCGGCGTCCCGGCGGCGCCGCCGCTGACGATGGCAGCCGCCGCCCGGTCGACCCCGCCGGCGAGCCATTCCGGCTTGGTGGTCTTGGCTGCCGTCTCGGCCTTCGGGACGATGCGGCAGGCCGACAGCCGCAGGTCGGTGCCGTGCCAGGCGACCACCAGCGAGACGTGCCGGCAGGACGGCGCCTCGACCGCGAGCTGATCCAGGGCTTTCAGCGCATCGACCCCGCCCGACACCGTGTTCTGCCCGGCGATCCCGCCGAAGGTCGAGGCGTTGACCGGCACCGTGGCATAGGTGAACTCGCCCATGCTCGGGATCATCGTGACCGCCGTCACCAGCTCCTCGAGGCGCGGCCGGCCGGAGGCGTTGGGCGGGCGCCGGATCACCTCGGCGGTGATGACCGGGACCCGGTTGCCGAAGCCGGCCAGCGGCAGATCCTCGAACACGATGTAAGCGAGGCCGCGATAGGCCGGGGCGCTGTCGGCGCCCTCGACCGCGGCAATCTTCGGGTCGGGCCCCTGCGCCTCGTCGCCGAGATAGACCCGGGCACCGTAGGCCGCGAGGTTGATCGGCTTGCCGTCCGCATAGACCTGCCCCACGGCGACGATCGGACCTTCGCACAGGGCAATCGCCACGCTGACGCTGTAGGCATAGGTGACGTTGAAGGCCTTTTGTCCGCCGCCGCCCTTGCCGCCGGAGGACTTCACCTTCTCGACTTTCTGCACCTCCTTGAGCTTGGTCGCCCAGATGATCTGTCCGCCGATGCGGACGCAGCCGAAGACGCGCGCGATGGTGGCGCCTTCGGTCGAGGCGGTGACGTGGAGGTCCGACAGGCGCGGGCCGAGATTGACCTGTGTCTTCGGCTTGGACCCGAACATGGCGCGGTCGAGGGCGCTGCCGCTCGCGGCGCCGACGATCTGGCCGATCGCGCCGCCGATCGGGCCGCCGAGGGCCGTGCCGACCGCCTGGCCGACATAGGACAGGACGAGCGTGCTCATCGCGGGGACTCCGGCAAGGGCTCGGGCAGGGACTCGGGCAAGGGTTCGGGAAAGCGGAAGGCGTAGGCGATGCGCCGGGTCCAGCCCGGCGGGATCCAGGTTTCGACCACCGCATGGCCGTCATAGGCGTGGATCATCACGGACGGGGCGACCAGGATCCCGCAATGCTTGGCCGGGAGACGGTCGCGCCAGCGGAACAGCAGCACGTCGCCGGACTCGGCCGCGCCCGGTTCGAGCGGCACCAGGTGCCGGGCGGCGGCATCCCGCAACGTCTCGGCACCCCGGTCCTCGGCCCAGCTCGGGGTGTAGGGCGGCGGCACCTCCGGCTCGGCGCCGTACAGCTCGGCATAGACGCCGCGCAGCAGGCCGAGGCAGTCGCAGCCCACACCGCGCAGGCTCGCCTGGTGGTGGTAGGGCGTACCGAGCCAGGTTCTCGCCAGCGCGACGATGCGCGCGCGGGTGTCAGCCGAGGCGGCCTCCGTCATTATCGGCTCCCTGGACGGCGTAGGCCACGGCGTAGTCGTTGCCCGGCAAGTCCGGGAAGCCGCGGAAGTTGACGACGTTGGCGAACTTGTCCCGGCAGCTCGCCAAGGACTTGTCGCAGCCGGCGACGACCTGGAACGCGTCGCCGGCGACGATCGGCGCCGGCATCGGCTCCCACAGGTCGAGGCTAGCAAGCCCGCCGGCGAGGCCGTGCGCCCGCACCTCGACCGCGGCGCCCGCGTTGGCCCCGGAGGTCCAGACCAGCCGGCCGGCCTCGAACCAGCGGCTCGCATAGGCGGAAAGGCCGGAGGCGATCAGGCTGCGGGCGCTCCTCACCGTCGCGACCGTGCCGGCGCCGCGGATCGCGGCGGCCCCGGCGTCGATCCCGCAGCGGGCATCGCCGAGGAGCGCGTCGCAGGAGCGTTGGTAGACCCGACCACGGGGCTGGTTGAGCCGATCGGCGAGGCCGCGCACCTCCGCCGTGAAGGCGGTGGGCCCGCGCGAGACCTCGCCGATCGTGCCGGAGAGGATCAGCACCCGATCGGCCGGGCTCGCCCAATCGACCCGCCAGACCGCGACCGCGGCGCCGTCGAACAGGCCCCGCGCCAGCTCGCTTTCGGCCAAGCGCCCGCTCGTGAGGGCGCCGACGATCTCGAGGCTGTCGGCCGACAGGCCGGTGCCCTGCTCGACGGCGGTGCCGGTGGCGCCGCTCTCGGCCGAGCAGGTCACGCCGTCGACGGTCAGGTCCTCGTCATGGTCGGTGAAGCCGAGGCGCAGGCCGTCGGAGCGGGTGACGATCCAGCACTGGCACAGGGTGGTGACCCCGCTCGCGAGGCGAGCAGTGAGGGAGGGAGAGAGGATCTTCATGGCGCTACCGGCGGATCTCGATGACCGGGATGTCGGCGACGAGGCCGGCGCGCAGGGCCTGATGGTCGATCTCGATGCGATCGGTGGCGAAGCGCACCGGCACGTCGAACAGGAAGCCCGCAGTGACGACCGCGCCCGCGGCGGGCGCCGCCGTCAGGGTGACGCGGCCGGTGGCGGCGTCGAGGGTGAAGGCGCTGCCCGCGAGCGCGACGCCGCCGACCGCGATCGTGACCGACCCGGCGACCGGCTTGGTGATCGGGCGGGCGTAAGGCGCGAAGGCGGCGCCGTAGGTCTTGGTGAGCGGGAACACCCGGGTGGTGCCGTCGCCGGTGCCGAGGCGCTGGTCGGTGGGCGCGGGGGTCTGACCGGGAGCCGCGGAGCTGTGGTCGAAGGTGTCGCGCCAGCGAAAGCCGTAGAGCGGCCCGCGACGCTCCTCGAAGAAGGCGAGGAGCGTCGCGACGTCCTCGGCCGAGCGCAGGGCGGGCCCGGCATTGTAGCGGCGACGGGAGTGGCGCCAGAGGCTGTTTCTCTCCTCGTCGCCGGAGCCCAGCGTGACGATCTCGGTGCGCCGCTCCGGGCCGCCGCGGGAACCGTAGGACAGGGCGAGGGGAAAGCGCACCTCGTGGAAGGGGGACGTCATGATAAGGATGCTCCCCTGCTAGCTCGACGGTGTGAGGGGCGGCTTTCGACCCGTTGCAGACCCTCGGAAGGTCCGCTTCCCGATAGGTTGGTGGACTGTGATCCGTTGCTGGGTTGGTCGGGAATGCGATGATTGGCTTTCAAATGGGAGTCGGCAGAAGCAGATACCGCCGTTGCGCCCACTCACGATCTTAGACCGACCTGGGGCGAGGCCGCTTCATAGTTTTTTAGTGAACGAAGACCCTCAAACTAAGAAAGTATAAAGCGGCCGCTCGCGCAACGCGCCATTCTAATATCAATTGCAACTCATCTGATCTTGGGTGCGTGGTTTTCTAATAAGGTGAAGGCCGTCCGAGGCCATCAGGATTGATTCTCCGCGAACTGGTATCGGAGAGCTAACATAATTTCTTAGTTTTTCTTTCTGCAATCGTGTCGATGACGGTGGAATATCAAAGGGCTTATCTTTCGGTCTGGTCCTCATAGCCCCGGAAGCGATAGGCTCTATTATCTTCCCATCATACCCCCTTGAAATTTTGATTTCAAATGCGTTCCAGTAGCTTTGGACAAGTACAGTGTCGCCAGATGGTCCTACGGCAGCGTTTGTGAGAAAATCCCATTTCTCCAAAGTAGCCAACAGAGTAGAGTGTCCGTCGTCAGTGCGAATGTAAATACGTCCATTATTACCGATTAAAACAGCTTTCAATTCAGCTAGATCCGCAATACCGCCGACATTTATCAAGTCAGGCATGTTGTCCAAGCGAAGTTGTGAAGCTCTCAGGTCGTTATCTATCAAATACAAACCGCTCGGATCCAATAACATAAAGCCAGACATTCTGGGAATGAAATTGGCAGGACCCGGAGATTTCAGATTAAAGTCGCCTTTTCGAATAAGTATCTTGAATTCAACCTCACCGGGCTCGATAACGAACACACCTTTTAAGCCAACGCCGATGATCCGTCCGGTATTAGGATCGCGTTCAAAGCTGTCATGAATGTAATTCGACGGAAATTCACCGGGGAAAGGCACGAACGAGTCATGATCGTCGATGGTCCATGCGCCATTTCTGAGCCACGAATAAATGACTGGTCTGCGAATACCGGGAAGCATTACAAAACCGGAAATCATTCGAAAAGACTGGCCGTGATCTTGTTCTGTCGGATGACCATTGCGCACTGGCACCGTACAAGGGCCTGCTTTCTCCGGAACGCCAGCGTTCGCGCCCTGCACAATGCAAAGCGCGAGAAAGAGAGCATAGGTCCAACGTTGTTCTGAGTGCAACATCAAAGCCACGCTCCTCGCTTACACTATGGGTTTTCCAGCCAAGCCGATATCAACATATCGTTATCATTTTGCATTTCGACACCCTGATTTCGATCAGATGGCCAGTTTTCGAGACCTTCGCAGGGTCTGCGTTCGCTTGAAGGCGGAATGTCCGCTTCCCAACGAATAGTCAGAGTCCGCTCCCCACCCAAAGCAGACCACGACGCGATCAAGCCAGGCGCTTCTGCCTCGTCAAAGACCACGCGTACCCCGCTGCACCGCCCGCGCCAGGGCCGCCGTGAGCTGCGCCTCGGCCCGCAGGAAGCTCGGCGCGTCCGGGCTCTGCACCGTGAAAGTGACCTGAACCGGCCGCGCGGGCGGGCTCCGGCCGGAGCCGCTCCCCGCATCCTCGGCCCTGGCCGCGCCGCCCGCCCCCGGTCCCGTCGCGCCACCCGGGAGTACCCGCTCGCCGATCGCCGCGAGGCTGCGCCCGGCCCAGCCGCCCTGGGCGAGGCGGCGCACACCGCCGCGGTTGATCTGCTCCAGGAGGCCGGCATGGGCCGAGGCCGCCCGGGCGTTGACCACGAACTCGCCATTGGAGAGCAGGGCCGGCACCGAGTCCGAGGTGCCCGAGCCGGGGCCCCGCACCGGCCCGCCGCCGGCGAGCCAGAGCGCGCCGTCGGCATCGACCACGTCGCCTCCGGTGCCGGTGTTGCGGGTGAACAGGTCCTTGATGAGGCTCGAGACCGTGCCGGTGATCCCGCCGACGGCGTTGGAGCCGGCACTCGCCGCGGGCGCCGTGCCGAGGAGGCCCGCGAGCGGGCCCTGGCCGGTGAACACCGCCTGCAGCGTCGCCCGGGCGATCTGCTTCTCCAGGCTGCGCAGCACCTCGCCGAAGCTCTTGCCCTCCAGGATCGCGTCCGCGAAGGCGTCCGAGAGCGCCTGGCCGAAATGCCGGGCGGTCTCGGCGAGCTGGCGCTCGGCCTGCTCGAGGTCGGCGAGCTTGTCCTTGTAGGTGGCCGCGGCGGTGGCGGCCGCCCGGATGCGCGCGGTCTGCGCGTCGGTCAGCGTCACGCCCTTGGCCTTCGCCACCTCCTCGGCCTTGGCCAGCTCGATCGCGGTGCGCTTCTCGGCGTTGGAGAGGTGGTAGGCCTCCATCTCCGCCTTGAGGGCGGCGGTGGATTTCTCCAGCCCCCCGATCAGCGTCTCGATCGGGTCCTGGGCCTCCGTGGTCCCGCTGCGGCCCGCGCGCCCGGGAGAGGCCGGGAGCGCGTTCGACCGGTCGCCCCGCGGCACGATGCTGACTGCGAGCGGCTTGCCCTCGGCCGCCTCCCGCGCCTTGCGCCGGTCCTCGTCCGTCAGGTCGACCACGCCCGTGCCGGTGCCGCCCCAGTTGCCGGAAAGCCCCATGGCCGTCAGGCCCTCGAACAGCCGGTCCCAGCCCGACCAGTTGCCGAGCGCCGTGACCGCCTCGCCCACCTGCTTGAGGTAGCCGTAGAGGCTCAGCACCGCCGCGGAGGCCCGGTTGACCGAGGCGATCCATTCCGACCAGGCGAGGAGCTGGCGGTTCTGGTAGTCGGCGATGTCCTTCTGCAGCGGCGCCAGCGCCTCGGCCAGCACGGCGCGGGATTTCTCCAGCTCGGCATTCACCCGCCGGGCGACCTCGATCTCTTCGGGCGAGACGATGCGCTCGCCCCCGGCGGCCCGCATCCCGTCGAGGCTGCGCCGCATCGCCTCGATCACGGCGCCGCCTTCGCGCAGCTTCGCCTCGAACTCGCCCCCGAACATCGTCTTGCCGAGGTCGAAGGCGGCGAGCTGGCGGTTGGCGGCGAGCAGCTCCTGCACCAGGTCGAGCATCACGCGGATGCGCTGCTCCTGGTCGCCCGCCGCGTCGTAGCGGGTGAGGGCCCCGGCGCCGAGGTTGCCGGCCGCGACGTGGTCGGCCAGCGCGCTGCGGATCGGGCTCGTCGCCGCGGCAACGTCGCGCCCGAGGGTCACCGTGGCGGCCTCGCGGGCCCGCAGCAGCATCGCCTCGAGGGTCTTGGCCTCGGTGCTCAGCTCACGCGCCTGGCCGAGCCAGGCCTGGAACATCGTGGTGCCGACACCGGCCGCGCCGGCCTTGGCGGCGAGGTCGAGGAGGCCCTCCATCCGCTCCGAGGCCGCCGAGGCGGCGCGGTCGGCGAGCTTGAGGAGCGTCACCAGGGCGACCACCCCGGCGAGCGCGCTCACCCCGGCGGCCCCGGCCGGGGTCGCCATCACGCTCGCCATCGTCTGCGCCATGGTGGTGCGCAGGAGTGCCAGCTTGAACTGCGCCGCCGCGGTGCCGGCAGCAAGCGAGGTGGTGATGGCCGCGCTCGCCACGTTGGTCTGGCCGGCGGCGCGGGCAACGGCGCCCGCGATGGCGACGGCGCTGCCCTCGGTGTCGTTGGCGGCCTTCAGGCCGGCGGCGGTCATCGCCGCATAATCGTCGCCCACCGCCCGGGCGACCTTGGCGACCGCCTGGCCGTAGCCGCCTTGCGCCTGCGCGCCCTTGTTGAGCGCTGCCGAGACCAGCCCGACATTGGCGACCACCGAGGCCGCGAGGTCGGTCAGGCCGGCCTTGGCGGAGGAGACGTCGGTGGCGAAGCGGATCTTCAGCGGCTCGCTCATCCCGGCGCCCTCTCGCGTTCGGCGTTTCTGTGCTCGGCAAGCGCCGTCAGGAACGCGTCCAGGCTCGGCGCCGGCGTTTCCTCCTCGCCGCCGTGGAAGCGGCGGAAGCCCTCCAGCATCGCCAGCATCTCCGGCAGGGTGAGCGCATCGACCTCCCGGGGCGTCAGACCCATCATGCCGCCGGCGCGGTACCAGACGGAGAGGTCGCCGGGGCGTCGCTCCTCTCCGTCACCCCGTTTCCCTCCGGCTCCACACCGGCCACCGCGGCCGAGAGCAGGTCGGCGGCGAGCTGGAGGTGGGTGGCCAGCGGCTGCTGGTCGAAGTTGAAGCGCATCAGCGCCTCGGCCCCGGCCAGGTCCTCGCCGCCGCCGATCAGCCCGAGGCGGATCGTCTCGCGCAGGTCGGCGGCGTAGAAGCGGTGGCCGGCCAGCCTGAGCTGGATCTCGCCGATGCCGGCGGTGCAGATCCGCTCCAGCTCGCCGATGCAGCCCAGGGTGAGCTGCAGCTTGCGCCGGCTGCCGCCGAAGGCGGCGTAGATTGCGGTGCGGGAGGTGTCGGGGCCCATCAGCTCGCCGCCGTCCAGGCCAGCGGGCCTTCGCCGCGCAGCTGGCCGCTGAACTTCGCCACGCCGTTATCCTGCGAGGAGAGCTTCAGGTTCTCGAACCACACCGCGCCGTCCCAGCGCCCGCCGCCGGCCGCCGCGACCTTGGCGACCAGGACCTGGACGTAGGTCGGCAGGTCGGCGGTCGCGGCGGCCTGGAGGGTGCGGAAGCCCTTGGCGTCGGCGATGCCGGAGAACGAGGTGTTCCAGGCCCGGGCCTTGAGGAAGGAGCGCCGGCTCGGCACCTGGTCGGGCGTGTCGGCCTCCGGCACGGTGGCGTCGTCGAACTCGTTGACCCACTCGATCTCCTTGGTGGTGATCATCGCCACGAAGTCGGGGGTGGTGTCGGCGGCAGAGTCCTTGAGCAGGACGCGAAGGTCCTTGCCGCCGAAGGGGACGGTCTGGGTCATCGGGTTCTCTCCGGTGAAGAGGGGCTCCGCCGGCAACGACCCTCAGGGCGGTGGCCGACGGAGCTTGCGTCGGTGCTAATGCGACCCTATCTGAGAGGTCGTATTGGATGTCTCATGAGCAGCCCTGAGATCTACCCGCTCCCGAAGGCCGCCTTCGTTCTGCGCGAGCCCGTCCGGGAGGTTCGTCGGACCGTCGAGCGCAAGCACGTCGATTGCCAGCTGATCTCCTACGGCGGCCGCAAGGTCCGCGCGCTGGATCACAAGACGCTGGTCTTCCTCAGCTGGGCCCGGGACCACCGGGACGACCTGAATGCGGCGCTCTGGGGCAAGCTCTACGCGGCCCTGCGCCAGCACGAGGAATTGCCCACCCACCTCGAGGCCGGCGTCTTCCGCGCCTCGCTGGACGAGGCGGCGCAGCAGGTCGACGACCGCCTGCAGGCCTTGCGGGACCTGGAGGCGTCCGTCGAGCATGACGCCAAGGGCGACATCGTCCTCAAGGGTACGCAGGTCGAGGTCCATCGTCTCGCCGCGCTCCTGGACGGTGAGATGTCGATCGAGGACGTGCTCCGGGACTATCCCAGCCTGAGCCGGGACCAGGTTGCCTTCGCCGAGGCCTATGCCGCCGCCCATCCCAAGGCGGGGCGCCCTTATCCGAAGCTGACGGCAAAGGCGGCTCTCGCGCAGGCGGACCTGAGCGCATTGGACCTCGACGATTAGGTGCTGACCTACCTCCTCGACACCGACGTCCTCAGCAAGCGGAGCGGCCCGAACGGCAAGGCCATCCGCCGCTGGCTCGCGGATATCGACGACAACACGCTGGCGATCAGCGCCATCACGATCTTCGAGATTGCCCGGGGCGTGCAGAAGAAGCGGGATGCCGGCGATGCGGCCGTGGCCGCGACGCTTCAGGCGGCCCTGGATGCGCTCAAGGAGGGCTTTGCCGGCCGGATCCTGTCCGTCGATGGCGATGTCGCGGAAACCTGGGGCAGGCTCGCCGGCCCGGATCGTCCGCAATGGATGGATCGGGGTCAAGTCGCCACCGCGATGCTGCACGGTCTCGTTCTCGTGACCTGCAACGCGAAGGACACGAAGGGCCGGGGCGTTGCCGTGATCAGCCCCGACCGCGAGACTCCGGGCCGTTGGGCGCCCGACGGGACCGAAATCCGGTGATCCGCCCCCGTCCGGTCGCGTGAGGGCCGCGGCTACGCATCCAGCATCACGGCGGCGACGTCGAAGAACGCCGCCTTCACGGTGAGCGGGCTGATCACGTCGCCGGCCTGGCGCACGCTGATCCGGTCGCAGAACCCGCCCTCGGCCGGCTCGAACCCCTCGAGCGCCCGCATGCCCGCCCGGGCCAGGCTCCAGGCCTGGTCGCGGTCGAAGGCCGCCGACTCGATGAAGATCCGCAGCCGCAGGTCCCAGGCCGGCAGGCCGCCCACCTCGAGGCGCGTGGCGTTGAGCGGCCCGGCGAAGATCCAGGGCAGGTCCGGCTCGCCATCCGCCGGCACGTCGTCGTAGATCTTCCCGCCCACCACCGCGCTCACCGCCGGCGTCGCCCGCAGGCGCTCCAGCACCGTGTCGCGCAAGGTCAGCTCCGGCGTCATGTCAGGCCCTCGCGGTTGGCCGCCTCGTTGATCAGGGCATCCGCCGCCAGGCCGCGCTCGGCCATGACCTCGTTGACCGAGGGCCAGAAATACGGCTGCGGCTTCGTGCCGGGATGGGTGCGGCGGGCGCGCCGGTTGGCATCCGCCATCCGGTAGCGCCGGCCGGTGCGCGGGTTGACCGCCAGCGCCCCGTCCGAGTCGCGGGGGCGGAAGTAGGCCGCATCCGCCACCCGCTCGCCGCGGATCCCGGGGCGGGTGCCGTGCTCGACCAGGAAGGCGTAATCCATCTCGCGCGGGTCGCGCGGGTTGACCGCGCTCGCCTGCACGCCCCAGACGCCGTCGACCTCGGTGGCCTCGATGCCGGAAAAGAGCCGCCCGGTATCCTGCGGGACGCGGGCGCGGGCGCGCTCCACGATGTCCTCGGCCGCCTGCCGGTCGAGGGCGCGGCTGCGCAGGGCGAGGTGCAGGCCCATCCGGGTCAGGCCTGTGACCAGGGCATCGACCCCGGACACGGCCGCGTAGCCGAGCCGGGCGAGGCTGACGAGCTCGCCGATCACCGGCCGGGCTGCTCCAAGGCCTCGCGCAGAATGGCGTTGATCCGGGCCTGCCAGCCCGATCCCGTTGCCCGGAAGCCCTCGATCACGTCCGCGTCGAGCCGCAATGTCACCTGCCGCTTCGGATTGTCGAGCCTGGGACGGCCCCGGCCGCGGCTGACGAGGCGGCCCGCCTCGTGCCGGTCTGCCGTTCCCACATCGACCTCCGACAGATCCGGCAGGTCGTCGTATTCCTCCGCCTGCGTCCCGTGAGCGTCCAGCGCCGCGAGATCGACAAGTCCCGTCTTCTCGTCAAAGAAGGGAGGCGTATTTCTTTTGCTCGCGCTCATTGGCTTTCCGCATCGTGAAGACCCTGCGCCGATCGTCGCGCTCGGTCCATCCCACCACGACCATCCGCCCGCGCAGCCGGCCGATGGTAATAAAGCGCCGCTCGCCGTAATCGCGCCGCGTGTCCTCGAACGTGTAGGTCCCGCCTTCGAACACCTCGTCGGCCGACGCGAAATCGAGGCCGCGTTCGGCCAGGGTCTTGTCTCGCTTCGCGGGATCGAACGGCTCGATCATGTGATTTTTCGTAGTGCCAAGAATTAGCCGCGTCAAGGAATTATGGCACTACAATAAATGGGAAGGAGGCGAAACGGCTCATGCGATCACGTCGAGGCCGCCCGGCGGCGCGAGACGCTGAGCGAGAGCCAGCCGGAGCGATGCGCGATCGGCACCGACTCGATCGCGAAGTCGTGGCCGGCGATCGTCACCCGGTCGGCCACGGTGAGGCCGCGGGTGCGGGCGGTCTCGCGCACGATCAGGGTGCCGTCGATCCCGTCCGTCACCGCCCCGGCCTCGACCAGGCGCCGGCCGGTGAGGGGGCGCCAAGCGCCCCAGGCCCGGAACAGGTCGGCATAGTCGCCCGGCACCTGACGGCCGCCGCGGGTGACGAGGGTGCGGCGCCGGAAGGTGACGCGCTTGTCGAGCTGGCCCGGATCCATGGTCAGGCCTCCGAGGGCTGGTAGCGGGCGAGCAGACGGGCGATGGTCGGGTTGTCGGTGAGGGTGGCCAGCTGCTTGGCCCCGCGGTTGTCGAACAGGTCGGCGGCGATCAGCAGGATCGCCGCCTGGATCGGCTGGGGCACGTCGGCGGGTGTGCCGTAGCCGGCACGGAAGCGGATGCGCCAGGCCGCCGGGTCCGGATCGGTGGTCGGCCAGCGCGTGCCGGGCGAGGGCAGCAGGGCGAGGCTGCCGCGGCGGTTCGGCGACAGGCTGCGCCAGGTGGCGACCGGCAGGTAGGCGCCGCCGGACAGCGCCTCGACCGAGAGGACTGCCGCTACCGGCGGCAGGTCGAGGAGGAAGCCGGGCGCCGCGCCGAACCCGCACGGGCCCGGTGCGGGCGCCGTCGCCTCCCAGGTCTGGGCGAGGAGGGCGTGGCGCAGCACGCCGTGCCAGCCGTCGAGGTGCTCCTCGGCCGCGGCGAGGGCCGCCGTGACCGCCTCCGCCTCCTCGGTGTCGGGCTCGAGCTTGAGATGGGCGAGCGCCCGCGCGAGCCCGACGACGCGGCCGGCCGGCGGCACCAGCCGGGCGTAGCTGAGCATCACGGCGCCGCGGCCGCGAGCTGCGCCGCCAGGGCCTCGACCTGATGGCGCAGGGCGTCGCGATCGGCCTCGGCCTCGGCGAGCCGCGCGGTGAGGTCCTGGACCTGCGCCCGCAGGTCCTTCGCCGCCCGCTCGGCCGCCTCGGCCCGGGGCGGCGCCTCGGCGAGGCCCGCCGCCTTCCAAGCCTCGCCGATCGCGTCCGGCACCGTGACGATCTCGCCGGCGTGGTAGGAGAAGCTGTCGCCGGCCATGCCGGTGAGCATCCGGACTTGCATGAGTATGCCTCCGCGGCTTTACAGCGTGCTGGCGTTGGTCGTGAATCGGTGACGATGAGGATTTGGCTTCGTAAGCAAGGGACGACCGTGAGCCTGCTCTTGGTCCTCGCCGGCAGCCCTCCGGGTCTCGCGACCGAGATCCCTCGGCCGAGTGTTGTTGACCCAAAGGAGTCAACATCCCGATTTGTTCAGCTCTTCGATGAGACCTGCTTTCAGCACCGGCAATCACTCGAGCGCCTTCGAGAACTCGCGACTGCTCGCGGCTGGCCTGAATTGTTTGGGCCTTTTCCCTACCGTATCAATGAGGGTGACCCGAGAACGGTACTCGCCATCTGGGGCGTTTGGGCAGGTGGCGTACCCCACCAAGTCTCGCTCAACGTGTACGACGGCACAGCGCCCGCAGTGACGTGCAGTGTGATCTCTGCCGTCATGGACAAGGCGATGCTTCCTGACCGCATGATGACCATGCTTGGTCTCAAGCTTCACAAGAGGATGAAGACGGAGGATAATGATGTCACGCTTCTCAAAAATGAGGAGCATGGTCTGCGCATTGCATGCTTTACCGTCTTGCCTGAGCTAGCTCTGATCGGGAGTTGCTCTCTTGCGACTGTGTTGCAGCCAGAAACAACTCCCTAGGAACGCAGGAGCCTAGCTCGCCGGGTGCTGGAACGCCTTGATGGCGTCGTTGCTGGCATCGATCAGGTTGCCGTCGTGGCGCGACCAGGCCAGGAACGCCACCTGGCCCTTCTCGAGGTACTTGCTGTCGGCGAAGCGAAACAGCGTCACAGCCATCACGTCGCGGATCAGGTACTTCTTGAAGTCGCCGAACAGCAGCGAGCGGGCCGAGGCGCCCATCGGCGCCATGTGCTGGTTGACCGTGTAGCCGTAGCCCAGGATGTCGGAGGGGTCGCCGCCGGTGACGCCCGGGCGCCAGAGCGGCCGGCCCTGGCCGTCCTTCAGCTTCTTGAGCGCCTTGAGCGTCGTGTCGTGGAACATCCAGCGGCCGGAGGTCCGGTAGGCCGGATCGACCGCGTGCTCGAGGTCGACGAGGTCGTCGTAGGTGACCGCCGCGGTCTGGCCCGCGGCCCCGGCCTTGCCGGTGGCCGCCGCCGTGACCACGCCGCGGGGCTGGCCGGCACCGGTGCCGGTCGTGAAGTGCCGGTTGGTGATGCGGGCGATGCGGGTGGCGAGCGCCACGTTGATGTAGGGCTCGATGTCGATGCGCGCGTCCTGAAGCAGCTCGAGGGGCACCACCACGGTCTTCGAGCTGTACTTGTAGGCGCCGATGCTCACCGTGCCGAAGGCGATGTCCTGGCCGCTCGCCGCCAGGCTCTCGCCGACGATCTCGCCCTCCTGGCCGGTCTCGTCCACGGTGGCATAGTCGATCGCGTTGCCGCCGTCGGTCTGGATCACGGTGGCGACCGCCCGCATCCCGCCGAAGGCCGCCATGCGCTCGAGCATGGTCTCGGCGAAGTCGCGCGGGACCAGGTAGCCGCCGGCCGCGCCGGTGCCGACGGACTGGGCGCCGTAGACGCGCTGCGCCTCGTCACGGCGCGCCTTGACGTGGGCGCGCTGGTCGTCGGTCAGCGCCTCGGCCCCGCCACGGGCCCAGGCGGAGAAGATCGCCTTCTCGGCCCGGATCGTGGCGGCGTTCTCGTCCACCGAGCGGCCGTTCTTCTCCGAGAGCACCCGGCCGCGCTGCTCGAGGCTGTCCTCGATGGTGAGCACCCGCTCGACCCGCTCGATCTGCTCGTCCAGGCGGTCGATCGCGGCGTAGATCGCGTCGACCTGGTCCTTCACCTCCGGGGTCCAGTCCTTGCCGGTCTTGGCGTCGAGGAGGGTGCGGGCCTCGCGGGCTTTTGCCGTGCGCTCCTCGCGCAGGGCCTGGATCGACTGCGTCATGGTGGGGCTCCGAAAACGAGAAAGCCGCCCGGGTGGGCGGCTGGCAGGGAAGGGGACGGGCGAGGGCGGATCAGGCGGCGCGCTCGTAGAGGGCGAGGCGCGCGGCGTAGCGGCCGTGCTCGGCCGCGGCTGCCGCGAAGGTGTCGGGCGGGCGGTGGGCGAGGGCCGCGGGCGGGTTGCGGTAGGCGGCGAGGTTGAAGGCGTTGCCGATCGCCGCCGTCTCGGCCTTCCGGTCGGCCAGCCCGGCGGCGATCGCCTCCTCGGCCTCGAACCAGGTCTCGGCTTTCATCAGCGCCAGGACCTCGTCCTGCGGCTTGCCGGTGCGCCGGACGTAATCGGCCGCGATGGCGAGCCCGACCTTGTCGAGGAGATCGGCCGAGCCGCGCAGGTCGTCGGCGGTGCCGAGCGCCAGGGACCAGGGCTCGTGGATCATCACGAAGGCGCCGGGCGCGATCGCGATCTCGTCGGCGGCCAGCATCAGGAACGAGGCGGCGGAAGCCGCGAGCCCGTCGACATGGGCGACGACCTTCGCCGGGTGCTGCTCCAGGGCGGTCTTCATCGCGCGGGCGCCGAAGACGTCGCCGCCCGGCGAGTTGATCCGCAGGTGGAGCGTGCCGGCGGTGACGCCCTGGAGGTCGCGCACGAAAGCCTGCGGATCGACCCCGTAGGCCTCGCCGATCGCGTCGTAGACGTAGAGCGTCGCGCTCTCGCCCTCGGCGGCCCGGACCAGGCGGTGGCCGGCGCCGCGGTTGCTATTCAGGAGCTGGATCAGGCGGTGCATCGGCGGGTTCCGGCTTGGTGGTCGGGGCCTTCCAGGCGGCGAGGCCGTCGCCGTCGGGGCGGGCGCGGTCGTTCTGCTTGCGGCGCACCTCGTTGGGGGTCATCCAGCCCGGGCCGGACGAGCCGCCGAGCGCCAGGCGGTAGGCCTTGAACCGGCTCTCGATGTTGCCGCGCACCAGCACGTCGCGGTCGAACTCGCCGAGGAAGCGGGGCGGGGTGCGCCCCGGCCGGACCGGCCGGCCGCGGCCGTAGAGCTTGTGGTTGACCTCGTCCTCGATCGCCACGAGGTGCGGATCGAGGGTGTAGGTGACGAAGCCGATGCCGAGCGCCTCGATGCCCGAGCCCCAGCTGGTCTCGTCCATGCCGAGCAGGAAGCGCGGCACGCCGAAGATGCGGGCGATGTCCTCGATCTGGAACCGGCGGGTGTCGAGGAGCTGGGCATCCTGCGCCGAGATCGGGATGCGGTTGTAGGTGCCGCCCTGGTCGAGGACGGCGGGGCCGGCATGGCGGCCGGACTTGCCGAAGGTGCGGCGCCAGAAGCCGCGCAGCTCGTCCTTGTCGCCCTTGTAGACCTGCGGATACGAGATGTAGCCCGAGGGCGCGGCGTCGTTCTCGAAGTAGCTTTGCGCGAACCGGTCCGCCTCGATGCCGAGCCCGACGGCGGCGCTCATGGCGCGGATCGGGGTCATGGCGGTGACCCCGTCCCACTCGGCCGAGCCGGGGACGTGCAGCACGTCGTCCTGGTCGACCACGATGGCGGTGCCGGTGTCGAGGGTGAGGCGGTAGCGCAGACGGTCGCCGGCGAGGCTCACCGCCACGCGCTCGAACGGGATCGGCCAGAGGGCGACGGGATCGCCGGAGGCCTTGCGCTCGATCCAGGTCACGGCGTTGCCGCGCAGGAGCATCTGGGCGAGCGTGGTGCGCAGCCACAGCGTGCGGCTGAGCCGCGGGTTGGGGCGGATGCGCAGCAGGTCGGCGGCGGGGTGGTCGAGGCTCGGCTCGCGGTCGCCGTCGTCCAGCTCGCGGTAGGTCTTGAGCGGCAGCATCGCGGCCGCGAAGGCGATGATCGACACGCAGCGATAGACCGCGGCGTGTCGCATCGCGGTGGCGGGCGAGACCGTGCCGGCGAGCCCGCCGGGGAGGAGGGCGTTCCAGGCCTCCGCGTCGGAGGAGAGGACGGTGGTCGCGGCCGAGACAGGGGTCTCCACGCGTGGCCGGGCGGCCGCGCGGGGTGAGCGGCGCCAGAAGGGCATCAGGGGCTCCGGAAGTCAGGATAGTAGGCCGGCGATTGGATGCCGGTTACGGCTGGAAACCCGGCATGAGGCACACCGGCCCCTCTCGCACTATGCGAGATGCAACCATGACGGATGAAAGCGCAGAGACCTGGAACCAGTCTAGCAGACGATCATTGGCCCAGCAGTCACACCAGCCTGCCGCTCCAAAGCCGCTCGGCTGGCGTCACAGGCGGGTCGGGTCTCCGGACGGAGAAAACGCCCCGGCCCGCCTTAGTATGGTCTAACCCTTCCGTAAGGATTGCTCGCCAGTGGATGGGATGCAAAACCTTCGTCGTCTCGCCTTCCCGATCACCCTTTCGGAGAGACTGGCGGGCGGGGTCTCTTCAGAGGGAACACCCCGGCCCGCTACCATCCCGTGAGAGCCGTTAGACCTGAACGAAAGCGAGCATCAGCAATGGATGGGAGGTGGACGCTTCCCGGGCGGGGTACGTCTGCTATGATGGTCTATGCACGAAGGCGAAACCGAACTCGATATGGTCAGGCGGCACGTGGAGAACGGTGCCCGGCACATCGCGAAGCAACGCGCCATCATCGCTCACCTGCGCCGGAAGGGCCTGCCGACTGATGAAGCAGCGGCGCTCCTCATCACCTTCGAGGACCTTCAGCGTCAGCATCAGGACCATCTTGCGCGGATTGAAGCGCGCGGAAGAGAGGGGTCCGCTCAGGGTCGAGGCTGTATGAAGACACGAAGGCCGTAGAAGGATCTTCTCCTCATCCATCCCGGGCGGCGGCCGCATGGACATCATAGCGGAAGTCGATTGCCAACCCGGTTCCCTGGATAGCGGCAGTGCAGAAGATTGTTCTAAGATCTCGGGGCGTGCCTAAGTTTTCACACACCCTCGGTCGAAAGCAGCTCTCACAGCTCCACGAACCCGCGGCCAATCCCAGCCTCCTCGCCTGCCATACAGCGGGCCAGCGCCATCATATGCGCCACCGGTCCGTCGATCTTGTTCTCCGGCCGCTGCTTCGTCGGGTAGACGTTGTCCTTGCGGTCGGGCTTGGCCACCACGTTCGACAGCATCCAGGTGAAGACCGGGTCGCCGTTATGGGCGATCGCCCGCGCCCGGATCAGGGCCTCCATCTGCTTCATCGGCTCGGAGAAGTTCAGCACCAGCGGTCGCACCTCGATGCACGGCAGGCCCGCCTCCATCAGCGCCGTCACCAGCATCGTCGCCTGGTGCGGGTCGTAGGCGACCTCCTCGACCTGGTGCTCGCCCACGAGCCCGCCGCGGCGCTGGCCGTCCGCGCCCTCGGGCCCGAGGATCGCGTCCATGATCGCACCGTAATCGATCATGTCGCCGTCGGTCTGCACCAGCCAGGGCGGGACGGCGTCGCGCCAGCCCCGGTAATGCTCGTTCTCGCCGGCCTCGATCGTCGCTTCCGGCAGGAAGTAGAGGCCGAAGCGGGCATACTGGTATCCCTCCGCCCGCAAGCCGGCGGCCGTCGCGCCCTCGCAGTGGGCCAGCTCGAACAGCACCTCGGCCGCCGCGATGTCGACCTTGCTGGCGAGGTCGAGCCCGATCCGGCACGGCTCGCCGCGGAAATCGGCCAGCGTCAGGCCCGGCCGGGCGCTCTCGATCCAGCGCTGCACGTTGAAGAAGGCGTCCCGTGCCTGCACCCAGATGTTGAGGTGCTTGGTCTTGAACACCCCGGCCTTGCGGGCGTTCGCCCTTGCCGCGCGCTGGCGCGTCACCAGGTACTCGCCCGAGACCGAGACGTCGAAATTCGGGTTGGCCTTGCGGAGCGCCGCTTCCGAGGTCCAGTCGTCCTGCGGGTCGACCGTGTAGATCAGGGCGAACAGCTCGGGATCCTCGAGCACGCCCTCGAGCACCTTCTGCGCCTCCTGCTGGAGCGCGTAGCAGGGACCGGCGAGGTTGTCGCCGGCCGTCGTGATGATGATCAGCAGGGGCTGCTCGCGGGCGCCCATGCCGGTCTCCATGGTGTCGACCTGCTCGTCGGTGGCGTGCTCGTGGTACTCGTCGTGGATCGAGCAGGACGGCGAGGCGCCGTCGCCGGGCGTGCCGATCATCGGCTCGAAGCGCGAGCCGTTGCCGAGGATGTGCAGGTTCTTGGCGCCGACCGCGATCCCGAAGTGGGAGAGCAGGGCCGGGGTTTTTTGCGCCATCAGCTTGGCCGGCCGAAACACCTCCCAGGCCTGCTTCTCCGAGGTGGCGCCGGAATAGACCTCCGACCCGTACTCGCCGTCGGCGGCGAACAGATAGAGCGCGATGCCGGCCGCCCAGGTGCTCTTGGCGTTCTTGCGCGGGATCAGCAGGAACAGCTTGCGGTAGCGGCGCAGGCCATCGGCCTTGCGCAGCCAGCCGAACGGCACCGCGGTCATGAACAGCTGCCAGGGCTCGAGGCGCAGGCGCTCGGCCTTGCGCGCCCACTTGCCCTTGGTGTGCGGCAGGAGTTGCACGAACCGGCACACCTTCTCGGCCTTCCCCGGCTCGAACCGGTAGGGGAAGCCCGGCTCGTCCTGGCGGGCGAGGTCGTCGAGGTGGCGCTGGCAGGCCAGGCGGATCCATTTGCAGGCCGGGATCCGGCCGGCGACGACATCCCGGGCGTAGCCGTTCGCCTGGTCCACGAACGGGTGCGCCATCGCTCCTCACAGGTCGGCGAACGGGTTTCCGTCCGGCGGGGTGGTGGCCGACACCTTGGACCGCGCCGCCGGCGAGAGGCCGAACTCGGCCAGCAGCGCCTGGGCATGGCGCATCGCCTCGTTGCGCATCCCGACCTCGGGCCGGGCCCGGTGCATGGTGGCGCCGGTGGTGCTCGCCGTCTGGTAGACCCGCCCCAGATCCTCGATGACCGCGGTGCAGACCTCGATCTCCTCGAGCCGCGAGGCGAGCAGCGCCAGCATCGCCACGTCGTCCGGCGAGGCGATCCGCATCCGGTCGGTGATCGCCGCGAGCTGGCCGAAGATCTCGGCCGCCCGCTCGCTCAGCCAGTCCGGCGCCTCGCTCTCCCCCTCGGACGCGACCGGCGTCTCTGGGTTCATCCGGCACGGCTGCGCGGTGCCGGCGAGCTGCTTCAGCGCATCGGGCTTGCGCTTACGCCCCGCCACCCCGACCTCCCCAGAAATCCCCTCCAAACCGCACGCACATTTTCCTGATTAAACAACCGGTCCGGGCGGTGGGGGCTTTGGGACTTTGGACCCGGGGGGTGGGGTTGCTCATGGGACGGCGGCGCGCTCCTCGCGCTGGATTTCGCGGTCGTGGCAACGTTTGCAGACGCTCTCGTGGTTGGCCGGATCGATGAACAGCGCCCAGTCGCCCCGGTGCGGGCGACGATGGTTCACCACCGTGGCCGGGACGACCGCGCCGCGGGCCTGGTGACGCTCGCAGAGCGGCTCACGGGCGAGCTGGGCCTCGCGCGCAGCCGCCCAGGCCGCGAGGCCGTACCAGGCCCGCCAGGGGCTCGTGCGGCGCCGCTGCGCGTCATAGGTCCGGCGGCTCTCCCGGCGAGCCTCCTCGACCGGGCGGCTCCCCCGGGGGCGGTGCTGGGGCGGACGGGTCGGCATGGGTCAGCCCCTCCAGCCGCCGGCAGGCGACGTCGTCGTGAGCGGGATCGGGAGCGACCGGGCTACATCCCACCGAGCCTTGCCGGTTCGTAGCCTTAAAGCTACAAAACACCATGCCGACGATCCGCCAGTCAAAGGTCTTCGCCGCCTGGTTCGAGGGTCTGCGCGATCTCCAGGCGCAGGCACGGATCACGGCCCGCATCCGGCGGTTGTCCCTGGGCAATCCCGGCGACGTGAAGCCGGTCGGCGAGGTCGAGGGCGTGAGCGAGATGCGGATCGACCACGGCCCGGGCTACCGGGTCTATTTCGCCCAGCGCGGCGCCACGATCGTTATCCTGCTGTGCGGCGGCGACAAGTCCAGCCAGGCCCGGGACATCGCCACCGCCAAGCAGCTCGCACGGGAGGAGTGAGCCATGCCCCTGGAAACCACGCCCTGGGACGTCACCGAGTTCCTGACCGACGAGGCGGCGATCGCCGCCTACATCGAGGCCGTGATGGAGGACGGGGACCCCGCCCTGGTGGCCGCCGCCATCGGCGACATCGCCCGGGCCCGCGGCATGACGCAGATCGCGCAGGAGACCGGCCGCTCGCGCGAGAGCCTGTACCGGGCGCTCTCGGAGCGCGGCAACCCGGAGTTGGCGACGCTGATGGGCGTGCTGAAGGCGCTCGGCCTCAAGCTCTCGGTCAAGCCCGCCACCTGATCCATCATCCAGTCGGCGGCGCAGCCCGAGACGCCGCCAGGGCCGCCCGCACCCGCGCCATCTCCTCGTCGATCGCCCGGGCCCGCGCGGCCCAGCCCTCGAAGCTGTCGGCATAGTCGAGCGCGGCCCGCAGCCCGGCGAGCTGCGCGAGGCGGGCCTCGAGGGCGGTGGTGGAGGTCTCAGCCATTCACGCGGGTCCAGGTGCGAGGGCAGGCGGTGCAGGCCACCCGCTCGCGCAGGCGGCCGCGGGTGAGGGAGGCGCCGACCGTCCGGGCGGTCTGGCCGCTGCCGGGGATCGGCCGGCCATGCGCATCGAGGGCGTCGTGCTGGCGCGGGCACAGGCAGGGCAGGGCGCGCCGGCGCAGCAATGCGGCGGGATCGTCGGCGCACATCAGCGCGCCCGCAGAGCAGACGTCATGGATCGGCGGGCCCTTCATTCGCGCGCTCGGTGATGATCGCCGCATGGGCGCCGGGGCAGAGCACGTGCTGCTCCTGCCCCGACCAGCGAAACAGGTATTCCGACAGGCCGCGATACTTCGGGTTGTCGAGCAGGTAGCCGACCCGCGCCTGGTGCCAGCGCCCGCCGCTCGGGCCGGGCACGCCGTCGGCGTTCAGTCCCGCGGCGATCGCGGCCTGCGTCAGTCCGCGGGCCCGCTTGCGAAAGATCCGCCGGACGATCCGGGCCTGCGCCGGGTCGACCTGGAGCTGTCCCTCGCCGTCGCGCCGGTAGCCGAACGGCACCCGCCCGCCGGCATAGCCGCCCCGGCCGGCCTTGGCGGCGCGCCCGCCGGCGGTGCGGTCGCGGATGGCGTAGCGCTCCGACTCGGCCATGCCGGCGAGGATGGCGAAGAGGGTGCGGCCCATCGGGGTCGCGGTGTCGATCGGCTCGGTGACGGAGCGGATCACCACGCCGTAGCGCTCGGCCAGCTCGGACACGGTGGTGACCGCGTAGCGGATCTCGCGGGCGAGCCGGTCGAAGCGGTAGACCAGCAGCACCGCGAAGGCCCGGGCCTCGGCAAGGGCCAGGACCTCGCCGAAGCCCGGCCGCTCGGAGGGCCGCGTGGCGCCCGAGACGCCCGGATCGGCGATGACCGCGACCAGCTCGTAGCCCTGCGACAGGGCGAAGGCGCGGACCGCCTTGTCCTGCCCCTCGAGGCCGTGGCCGCTGGTCGCCTGCTCCTCGGTCGAGACCCGCGCGTATGCAACCGCCCGTATGGTGGTCTCGGCCTGCGCCGCGGCCGCGGCCTTGGTGCGCGCACGCAGCCGGCCGACGCGCCGGGAGCCGACCGACGCCATCAAGCCTCTGATATAATTGAGTTTTATCGGATATCAGAATTGTGGCGCCACGCCACAAACCGATACTCTTGAGTATGCATTATCGCGGCCTCATGAGCCGGCGGCGACGGGCCTCGACCGGCACCACACGCCCATCCATCCGCACCACGCCGAGGCGGATCGGCCCCCGCGGCGCCGGCCCGCCCGAGGCCCCGAGCGCGGCTTGCGAGCGGGCGAGCAACTCCAGCTCGCGGGCGGCCCGGCGCAGGTCACCGACCAGGGCGTGCTTCTCGGCGTGGAACCGCTCGGGATCGCGGTGGCAGGGCGCGAGGCGGGCGAGGCGATCGGCGAAGGTGGTGAGCTGCTGCGCCTCCACGCGGGGATCGAGCACAACCACCTCCAGAAACGCAAAACGCCCGCCAGGCGGTCAGCCTGCGGGCGCATGTCTTCGAACCTGGGCATGATGCCGCGTTCACTGCGGCAGTGCAAGCCTGTCGACCGCCTTGCCACCGGGAACGGCTCAGGCGCCTCGGTACTGCTCGTCCGTGACGGGCTCCAGCCACGTCACCGCGATGCCGTCCAGCCGCTCCTGGATCGCGATATGCGCCAGGGCCGTCGTCGCCGTCGCGCCGTGCCAGTGCTTTTCCCCCGGCTCGAACCAGACGACGTCACCGGCCGAGATTTCCTCGATCGGGCCGCCCGCGCGCTGCACCAGGTCCCGGCCGAAGGTGACGATCAGGGTCTGGCCGAGCGGGTGGGTATGCCAGGCCGTCCGGGCGCCGGGCTCGAAGGTCACGTGCGCCCCGGCGACCCGCGCCGGGTCCGGCGCCGTGAAGAGCGGGTCGACCCGCACGGTGCCAGTGAACCAGTCCGACGGCCCCCGGCCGGACGGCTGCGATCCGCTGCGCCTGATGTCCATTCTGCTCACTCCTCCGTTGCGCTGCGTTCGGCCCTCAGAGGGACCAGCCGCCATCGACCGAGATCGCAGCACCGGTCACGAAGGCTCCGAGGTCCGAGCTCATCCACAGGACGGCTTCCGCGATCTCCTCGGGCTTGCCCAGGCGCCCGACCGGCTCCAGGTCGATCGCCTTCTGGATGTCGCCGTCGGTAAACCGGTCCATCATCGGCGTCTCGATATTGCCGGGGAGGACGGCGTTCACCCGGATATGCGCCTTCGCATAGTCGAGGGCGGCGGATCGGGTGAGACCGATGAGGGCGTGCTTGGACGCAGCGTAGCTCGCACCGCCTGCGACACCCCGAATGCCCGCGCCGGACGAGGTGTTGACGACGACCCCACCGCCCTGCCGCAGCATCTGCGCGATCTCGTGCTTCATGCACACGAACGTCCCGCGCAGGTTGATGTCGAGGATCCGGTCCCATTCGTCGAGGGCGATCTCATGGACGGGCGCTGCCGTGTTCTCGACGCCGGCATTGTTGAAGGCGCAATCGAGGCGGCCGAACCGCGCGACGGTGCGCGCCACTGCGCCCCCCACCTCTTCCGGCTGGGACACGTCGCAGCGGATCGCCAGCACCTCGCCGCCGGCCGTTTCGATCTCGGCTCGCAGCCGGTCCAGCGGCGCCTCCGCCCGGTCCGTGACGGCGACGCACGCGCCCTCGGCCGCGAAGGCGAGGGCGGTCGCGCGGCCGATGCCGCTGGCGGCGCCGGTGACGAAGGCGACCTTTCCGCTGAACCGGGATCTCTGGGGCATGGTGATCGTCCGCCTGGGCTGGAGGCGAGCGGTCGGCTCGCCGGTCCGTCCGACGTAGTGGCTGCACACCATCCCGATCAGCCGCCCGGCCCTCAACGGAACGATGAGCCCGGCTCATCGCCGGGCCGACGAGCCCCTACTGGCCGAGAGGCCGCACCTCGCGGATCAGGTCGATGAGCAGGCGCAGGCCCGTCGGCAGCTGGCGGCGTCCGGGATAGTAGAGATAGAAGCCGGGGCCCATCGGGGCCCATTCCGCGAGCACGATCCGCAGCGTCCCGGCGGCGACCGACGGTGCGACACAGGGCTCCGGGAGATAGGCCAGTCCGCCGCCTGCCGCCGCGAGGGAGAGCGCGAACTGCGTGTTGTCGAGCGTAACGGTGCCGGGCACGTCGAGCGCGAGCGGCGCGCCGCCTCGCTCGAACTCCCATCGGTAGAGGCTCTCGTCGCCGAGGCGAATACGCAGGCAGCGATGGGCCGATAGCGCGTGCGGATGGTCGGGCGTGCCGTGCTGGTCCAGGTAGGCGGGCGCGCCGACCACGACCCAGCGCAGGTCGGCCGACAGGCGTTGCGCGATCATGTCCTGGGGCACGGTGCCGCCGTACCGGATGCCCGCATCGGCCCCTGCCTCCACCACGTCGAGCAGGGCGTTGGACACCCGGACGTCGATCTCGACCCGCGGATGGCGGGCGTGGAAGAGGGGGAGGACCGGGGCGAGCAGGAGCGTGCTCGCATGTTCGAGCACGTTAAGGCGTATCCGCCCGGCGGCGTCGCCCGGCTCCCGGTGCCGGTTGAGCACGTCGAGCGCGGAGCCGATCGCCAGGAAGGGCGCGTCCAGCACGGCGAGAAGGTCTTCGCCGGCCGAGGTCAGGGTCACGCTCCGGCTGGTGCGGTTGATCAGGCGAACCCCGAACCGGGCCTCCATCTGCCGAAGGGCATGGCTCAGCGCGGAGGCGCTGACGCCGAGTTCCAGGCCCGCACGCCGGAAGCTGCGATGGCGCGCGATGGCGAGAAAGCTGGCGAGGTCGGTGAGGTCGGTCCGCGTGATCGGCATGAGGTGAAGAGGTGCGGCGGCGGGCCAGGAAGGCAATCCGCACCGTCCGGGCCGAGGCGCCCATTCTCCGTCGCGCGCTACGAAGTCCAGCCGGTCAGGCTCGGCTCTATCACCGCCGCGCACCCCGCCTGCGAGCGAGCGCCGCCTGCGCCTGCCGCTCCGCCGCCTGCCGCTTCCAGGCCGGCTGCCAGCGCAGCGCCCCGTCCGGGTCGGCGCCGACCGCG
Organism: Methylobacterium sp. DB0501; assembly: GCF_011043735.1. Lineage (GTDB taxonomy): Bacteria > Pseudomonadota > Alphaproteobacteria > Rhizobiales > Beijerinckiaceae > Methylobacterium > Methylobacterium alsaeris. The sequence continues at coordinate 26,666 of NZ_JAAKGV010000029.1, forward strand.
TAAGCCTGTCCTGCCGGCACCAGGCACCCCGCCGCATCCGTGGCCTCGCCCGGCGCGGCCGGCGCCGCGGGTGAGCCGACGATCCGGCCCGTCTCGCGCCCCTGGCCCGATTGCTGCGCCAGCCAGTCCGCCGCCACGTCCTCGAGGAGATCGCGAAACCGCTGCGCCACCCCGGCCACCGCCGCCCGCCCGTCGCCGCGGCCGAGCCCGCGGGCGAGGCCGGCGAAATCCCGCCCCTCGGCCAGGACCTGGTGCAGGAACCGCGTCCCCACCGTGCCGATCGCTTCGCGCAGCTTGTCCAGCAGCCCCTCGACCAGCCGGCCGTCATCGATGGCGAGCAGGATCGCCAGCTCGTGCGCCACGGTGTGGTCGACCCGGTTGCCGCCCTCCGGCGAGCCCGAGCCGCGCGGGCCGGCCCGGCGCTCGAACACCTCGGCGATGACGCGCCCGACGAGGTAGGCCTCCCGGCTGATCCGGCCGTGGCTGGCCTCGCGCTCCAGGAGATCGGTGCAGCGGTTGACCGTGACGTGGACCCGCTCGGGCTCGGCGAGGGGATCGCACGCCGGATCCGGCCAGGGATCCGCGACGGCGGCGACGGCGGAGCGCACGCCCTCCGACGGAAGCGGCCGAGCCAGACCGCCCGGCGTCACCGCCCGGCCGCCATCGTAGCGATCCCGGGCCGCGTAGAGCGGCGTCCGGAGGATGAGGCGGTCGGCGGAGTCCATCGGTGTCCACCCCTTGAAACAAACGGGCAACACCTGCGTCATGTCCCGCCGTGACACGGGCAATGCGCCACGCGGTCGCAGACTGGATCAGGGCGACGGCTCCACCCGGACGGGCGCCAGCCCCCCATCCCGCACCAAAGCCGCCCCTCCGGCGGCGGCCCGCTCGAAGTTGAGCATCACCGTGATCGTCTCGATGGCCTCCACGACGCGCCGCAACCCCGTGCGATACGACCATCCCCGGCGGTGATGGCACACCTGCCGGAAGCTCTCGGCATGGGCCTCGCAATAGATCCAGGCCTTGAGATACTGCCGCGTCTCGTAATCCTTGATGTAGAGATCGGGCCAGCGGATCGCCTTGTTGGTGCTGTGGATCGCCACTCGTGCTTGGTGATCGGTCGCGGCCCCTCGCTCGGTGTAGACCAGCCACAGCTTCACCTCATCGGGGGTGAGGGGAGTGACGTCGATCGCGCCGATGATGTGGGGAGTAGGGGCGGGCATGGGTCAGGCGGCGAGCACCAGCGAGGATGTAGGCGGGAGCGCACTCAACAACCCGCACGGGCGACCCGGGTCTAGTCGACCCAGCGCGCCATCACACCGAAGGTTCAATAACATGCGTACCAAGCCGACCGGCAGGCGAGTTCGCCTCCGTGACCACGCTGTCCCCATGGACCAATGCTCGGGCATACTGGTGGGACGATCACCAGCCGGTACATGCACCTGCGGTATTGGTTGCGGCGGCGGATTGGGTGGCAGGCAGACTGGCAGGTTGCCGTGAACTCGTCCGCCCTGGTGCTGAAACGCCACTATCGCCACCAAGCGAGAGCGCTCCCTCGGTGCCGTTTAAACGGACTGCCTAGCGGACCCACAGAGCCCGCCCCGCGCCCTTGAGAGTCAAAACAGGATCAAGAACGAATTTACCGTCACATCGGCATAAGCGATTGTTATATAATGATTTTTCTGCATCGCGCACCAGCTTGGCCGGTCAGAAATCAAAACCGGATCAAAACCGGATCAAGCCCAAAATGGGACATATCCAGCGCGCGGGCTGTCAGGGTCCGAGAGCTTGATGAGCCCCTCCCTAGCCGCTTCACGGATAATTCGCGACACTTGAGCCGCATTCTGATCCGCGATACCAAGCCGCTCTCTCAACGAACTATTAGTCAGCTTGCCGCCAGTTAAAAACTTAAGTGCAGCATGTTGATAGCACGCTCGAATTCTTTCCGCTCCAGTCATTTCGGCAAACGATCTATGGGCATAAAGAATTACCTTCGTATTATCTCCGTCAATACGAAAATCAGGCGGTGGCAGCTGGAATATTTCTGCTGCATTTATAACTTTGTCGACGCCGCTCCCCTGCTTTTCACAAATCCGCATCCGGCGCATGAGGGATGCCAGGGCTTCATTTCTTGACCGCGGCGGAAGATCTATAAATCTTATAGGCTCTATGAGAGGAATTCCAGGATTCGTTATCTCAATGCGGTCTGTAAATATTTCTACCGTAGGTCCGGCGCCAGTAATCGTGAGATCTTGATGGATTAGAGCGTTTGCGACAAGCTCTCGTATGGCGATATCAGGATACATTGCTCTTTCTTCTCGGAATGCTTGCCCAATATACTCATTTTTTGGCAATAATCCTGAGATATAAGATATTATACCCTTAAATCCATTTGCATATCCAAGCTGCCCGTCCCTTCTATTGGTAATGGCGTCTGCTCTGCTGTTGCCATTGTAGACAACAACACGCACGGCCTTACGGCCAAGGCGCTCAAATTGGCTTAAATCTTTTGCGAACAATATCGCGCCCAGGTTCAAAATGTTCCAATTTCCGCCGACGTCAGCGGCTATAAGCTTGTCATGCGCAAGCCGATCGAATATTCCCGCTCTATTATCCGGCAAAGGAAATTTGGTCAGATCGAAATACGACGGATAATCAATCAGATCTAAAACTTGGTCACTACTAACATACTCGGCCGCAATACCGCCTTCCCAGGCAAACGGCTGGAGCTTCGTCCAAAGCGCCTTCTGTTTATCAGAATGATCGGCAAGTCTCGGGGTGGCACTTCCGATGCGAATATAAGCTGTTCTATCAAATTCGACGGGGGCCGTCGTTGCGGCAGGGATTTCAAGAACGACGACACGCCCTTGCGGGTGCTCTATAGATTTAAATTGAAAATCAACACTCGGACGAATTCTCTGCGCGAGCCAAAATTCCAGAGGCTGGCGCTGATGAGCCTCTTTGCTTGGTTCAAATTGTGCGCCAACGACGTCATGCGAGTCATCAGCAATTCCCCACAACATGTATGCCATGTGCTTGTCAGCCAATCGTGCGCTGTTAGATAGCGCCGAAATCCGAACACCCATTGCATTTGGATCGATATTATTTTCTTTGAATTCAACCCATGTAGTCTCGGCAGGAAGCTTTCGCAAATCATCAACTAGAGCGATCGAACGCTCCGTCATAATATGACCCTTCAAATGATCTGATTTTATTTGCGTCATGATATACCGTTCGACCCCTCCGACTCCTCCGACTCCTCCTGATGTCGCACATACCCTTGCTCTCTAAACCAGTCCATCACGGCGTATCGGATGGCCTCTCGTCGTGACGGCGTCGGGTTGGGTCGTCCTGCGATCCAGGCATCGAGGGGCGCGAGCTGCTCCGGTTGCAGGCGGACCTGCACAGGCGTGCCCTGCCCATTAGGGGCCGGACCGCGACGCTTCTTTGGTAGCACGGTTTCTTGCGTACCCATAAAATCATGGGCCCAGGAAACAGCCCGACGGGAAGGTAGAAGCTCCCGCCACGCATCCCCTTCACACCCGCACCTCCGGCGGCACCGCCGCCGGAAACCACCACCCCTCAGCCTTCGCCGTATCCGAGCGCACCGGCGCCGGCACCGGCCGGCCGTGCTGGCGCAGGTGGCGGCTCCAGGCCTCCCAGCCCGGCGAGCCCACCGGCACGAACACCGACCGTGACACCGTCGCAACCGGGGAGGGCGCAACCGGCGCGTGGTTGCGAAACACCCCATTGCGCAACCAGGAATGCAGGTATTTCGGGGTCCCGGCCGGATGCGCCCGGCAATGCGCCGCATAGGCGCCGGCCGCGGCGATCGCCTGGGCCTGCTCGGCTGGGCTCAACGCCGCGAACAGCCGCCGCGCCTCGGCCTGGTTCGCCCAGGCCCGGCCGCGCTCCGGGTAGGCGGCGAGCAGGGCGGGGAAGCGATCCGCCTCGGCCGACGGCGGGTCTTTCCCCGAAATCGGATTCGGCCCGTCCGCAGGCCCCCCGGTCACGGGGGGTTGGGGGGTTCCCCTTCTGACGGTTCCTATGACGGATTCCTTTAGAGGGGTGACAGCAGTGTCACCCTCGGGGGTGACAACGCTGTCACCCTCCCCGGTGACAGGCTGACACCCCTCATCCGGATCGTGGGGTGTCACGCTGTCACCCCTCGCGGGTGCCTCGGGCGGCGAGGCGGCACCCGTGTCACCCCTCGGCGGCACCACACCCGGCAGGTGCAGCAGGTAGTGGTTGGCCCGCTGCCGCCCGGTCCGCGGGCACATCCCCTTGCGGATCGTGATCAGCCCGAGGTCGGACAGCTCCTTGAGCTTGCGCTGCACCGTGCGCTCGCTCTGGCTCGCATCCTCGGCCAGCGACCGGATCGTCGGGAAGGCGAGGCCGGTGCGGGCGTCGACGTAGTTGGCGAGCACCATCGCCACCAGCTTGGCGCCGGCATCCTCGATGCGCTGGGAAATGACGTAGGCGATAGCCTGCACGCTCATGGCGGGAAACCGGCAAAGGGGGAGCGTTGCGCCGCGAATCCTGTCCGGATCCGGGCGCGCAAAGACCCGACGCCGCGCGAGCAGGGGCGCGCAGCGGACGGGCGGCGAATCGGGGGAGGGCTCTTCCGGCAAGGCTCCGCCCTGCGCCGAAACGGCTCGCGCCGCGGCGGGACGGGGGCGCACGCCCGCGCGCTCCCCGAAGGGAGGCGCGGCACGGGCACGGTCAGGAAGAGCGGGGAGGGTCGGGCAGGGGCGGGCCGCGGATGGGTGGCAGGCGGAGCGCACGGGCTCGGCCGCCACCTGGGCGATCAGGCGGGCGCAGGGGAGACCGGAAGGGAGTCGGAGTCCGGGTGCGAGCCGTGCGGGAGAGGCCGCACCGCACGGTCATGGCCGGAACAGGTCGCGTTGCGCCGGCTCGCGGCGCGCCGGGGCTTTGGACGGGCGAGTGTCCGGCGGCGTGTCACGCCGCGGCACGTGATCGGCGCAGAACCAGCGCCCGGCCTCGCTCCGGACGGTCGCCAGGGCGCCGCACAGGCAGGTCACGATGATCGACGGGGAGGCGGGCCGGCGCGGGGCCATCAGCGCCGGCCCTCCGGCGGACGGCGGGCCGCCTGGTTGCAGGCCTTCGCCGCCGCGGCCGCAAGGGCGCCGGCCTTCACCAGCCAGGCCCCGAGGAGCGCGAAGCCGATCCGGCGCCAGCCATCATGCGGAGGCCGGGTCACGGCGCGCCCTCCGCCGCCCGGCCGAACCACCAGCCGCGCCGCGGCGCCTCCGCCTCGCGCCGGTCCAGCTCGGCCCGCAGGGTGGCGAGCTGCGCCATCAGGCGCGCCTGGTCCGCCTCGTTGGCCGCCAGGTCCAGCCAGTCCGGCGGGTCGCGCAGGAGTGCCGCCAGGAATTCCGGGCCGTAGACGCAGATCATCAGGACCAGCGTGCGCCCGTTCGGCAAATTCTCCCGCGCCAGCCATTTGGTCACGGTGTCGAGCGGCACGTTCAGGTCGGCGGCGACGCAGGCCGCCGTCTTGGCCGGGTAGCGGGCCTTGAGCCAGCGCACCATGCCGGCGGCGTCGATCTGGCGCTCCCAGAGCGACCAGCTTTGCGGCCAGGTTTGGCCTTTGCTTTCGGAAGAATGTCCCACGGCGATCTCCGACGCTGTCTGCGTCGAGGCCGCATCCGGATCGGGTCCGGCAGGCGGGGAGGCGCCATGGGGGGAGAGAGAAGCGAGGAAGGCCGGGAGATCGGGCAGGCACTCCACGATCCCGGCCGGAACCGCGGTGGCGCGGGCGACCGCACCGCCGACGGCCGCCGCAGCGACCCGGCGGACCTTCTGGCAAGCCGCCACGCCGAGAATGGCGGCGTGCAGTTCGAGGCAGGTGAGGGAGTCGGACATCTCAGTCCCTGGCACCAAGCATCGGTTCCGAAAGGCGACGCGCGGCAGCCTCAGCGAAGTCATTGGCTGTGACCGCGCCTTTCGACAGCTCGTTGAGTGCTCGCATACGCGCCGGACGCGGGATGCGGCTGCCGCCTCTCCACTTATCGACAGCGTGGATCGAGCATGTCTGACCCCTTGGAAGGCGCGCGCTCACGCCATCCGCAACCTGCTGAAGGCTCAAGCCCTCGCGACGCATCCAATCTGCAAGCTTCATGGTCACCTGCCTTAACCATAACCACCCATTTTGGGCGGATATGTCAAGCGACCAGATCACGAATTGGGAGGGGACGACGGTTCGCGCCTGCACCATGGTTCGACCCATGGGCAACAACCTCAAGACACTACGAGAGCGCCGCGGCTGGACGGTAGAAGCCGCCGCGAACGCCATGGGCCTATCCAAGAGCGGGTACGAGAAGATCGAGAACGGCGATCGTCGACTCACCCTGGAGCGTATCAGCCGGGCCGCCCAGATATATCAGGTGCCCGAGAGTGAGGTGATTAGCTCTCGCGTAGAAACCTACGTAGTGGGGGAGGTTCTCCGTGGAGGCGTCGTAAAACTTTTTGGCGAAGACGCATCAAAGCGCGCGGTTGCCCCTTCCCCCTTCGATGCCAGCTTGGATACGGTGGCATTGTTGGTTGCGGATGGTGACGCATTGCCAGGTGTCGCAGAGGAAAGATGGTATGTTTACCACGGCCAGCGGCATGAAGGGCTGCCGGACGAGTGGGTCGGCGATCTCTGCGTGATCGCGTTGTCCCCGGCGGAAGTTGTGATCAGACGCGCGTATCACGGCCGCGAGCGTGGAACATACGATATCGTATCGCTCGGGCACGAGCCGCGGCGTGGGGTGACGATCCTTTGGTCCTCGAAGATCGAGTGGATCAAGCCTAGGTAGGACGAAGGAGCCGTCGCGCGTGGGGCGAGGGCGTTCGGCTGATCGCTTCCAGCCAATCAGCTAAAACCACCCAGAATGGGATTGACCTTCCGCCCAATATGGGTGGATCTTGCGCGCTCCATCGGTGGACACGCCATCATGACGCGCTCTCCAGCTCCCCCGCCACGCTCCTCGCCAGCGCATCTCGGAGTTTCCGGCGTGTTTGCCGATCTCCAGATCGGCGAACCCAACGAGTTGATCTACGCCCAGATCGCCCTGCCGTTCTGCAGCGCCGGCGCACTCGTGAAAGCCATGGCCGCCCTGCGCGGCCCGAGCGGCAAGCCGCCCTTCGTGCTCCTGGCCCTCGGCCCCGGCCGCGAGCGCTCCGTCCACGAGGAGGCGCGGGACGCGGCGCACGCCGCCCTCGACACCCTCGCCGGGCTCATCGCCACCGACCAGCTCGGCCCGGAGCGCAGAGCGATCGCGCAGCGCCTCAGCCATCTGGCGGATGTGGCGGCGCACCCCGCCAGCGGGAGGGAGCGGCCGTGAGCTACGACCTCGTCCGGCAGACCCACCCCGGCGCCCCTTCCGTCGTCGGCGCCCGGGTCCGCCACACCCCGACCGGCCGGCTCGGCCGCATCGCCCCGGCGGTGCCGGGCCTCGGCGCGCAGCTGCGGGTGCGGTTCGAGGGCGAGGTGCTGCCCTGCCGCGTCGATCCGGCCAGCCTCGTCTTCGCAATCGCCGCCCTCGTCACGCTGCCCGGGCGGCGGCCGTGATCCGGCGCAATCCCGACGCCCGGCGCGTCACGCCCATGGATGTGCTGGTCGGCGCCCGCGTCGCCGCCTTCCGCAAGGCGAAGGGCCTCTCCCAGACCGAGCTCGGCCAGGCGGTCGGCGTCACCTTCCAGCAGGTGCAGAAGTACGAGAAGGGGACGAACCGGATCAGCAGCGCCGCGCTGGCGATCATCGCCACCAAGCTCGAGGTGCCGGTGACGCGCCTCTACGGCGACCCGGACGCGCAGGGCGAGGACCGGATCGGGCAGCTTCTCGGCGCCCCCGGCGCCCTTGAGCTGCTGCATCTCTATGCGGCGATGCCGGAGGAGCGACGGCACGCGCTCCTCGCCTTCATTCGGCCCGCCGCGGAGCCGCATTCCGAGGCTCGCCCATGAGGGTGGGGGAGGCAGCTCGTGCCTAGGCGGCGCCCGGCCCACATGCCATCCGCGCGCTGGCGCGACCTGGTGCCCGACCCGATCACGGCGGAGCATTGGCGCGAGGCCCTGGTCTTCATGGCCTCGGTGGTCGAGAGCTACGGCGACGTCTACGCCCCGGTCCTCGAGGAGGTCGAGCGCCGCTACGAGGCCGCCCTGCATGCCGAGCGGCCCCGCGACCGCGCCCGGCGCATCCTGGAGACCTACACCCGCGACGGCGACCTGAAGGCGATCCGCTGAAGCCATTCCTGCTTCTGCGCGAGGCTCGGCCCGGTGCCGTAGCGCGGCCGGTGGTACTTGTGACCCATCAGCGCCGCCATCACCTTCTCGGGCGCCTCGACGGCGGTGAGCCGGTCCTCGAAAGTGTGGCGCAGCGAATAGAGGCTGTAGCCCGGGCCCGGCAGCAGGTCGCGCCCGCGCAGCACCTTGTTGACCAGGGCCGAGAGCTGGGGAGCCTTGTCGCGGTAGCGCGGAAACCCGTCCGGCTGCGCCCGCATCGCCAGCAGGGCCACCCCGACCAGGGGAATGTCCCGTGCCGATTGCTCGGTCTTCATCCGCCGGCTGTCCGGACGCACGCGGACATGCGGCACCGGATCGTCCAGGCGGATCGTCGCCGCCGTCAGGTTCGCGGCTTCGGAGAGCCGCAGGCCGGTTTCGGCGATCAGGTAGATCAGGCGGCGGGCCTCGTCGTTGAGCCCGTCGAGGGCGTCCTCGGCCAGGAGCCGGTCCTGCACCCAGGCGGCCGGGAAGGCGGTGCGCTGGCCCTGCACCTCGCCGCCGATCCGCATCTCGCCGAAGACCGGCCCGAGGCCGAGCCGGTGCGCCCGCTCGATGGCCTTGAACATGGTGTTGAGGTGGCCGAAATCCTTGTTGGCGGTGGCGATCTCGATCCCCTCGGCCAGGACCCGCTTCTGCCACCAGTCGCGGAAATCGAGGGCCTGCGCCCGGGTCACCTCCTCCAGCGGCCGGTCGCCGATGACGTCGACGAGGTTGGCGATGGCCCGCAGCTTCGGATTGCGCCACTTGCGCAGCTGGTCCGGGGAGAGGTCGCGGTTGGCGGCGGCCGAGAGGCGCTCGAACTCGGCAAACAGCGTCGAGAGCCGCAGCGGGGCCGGCGCCTCGCCCCCGAGCACGGCCGCAACGGCGGCGGCCTCGGCAGTGCGGGGCTGGGCCATGATGGTGCGGATGCGCGCGAGCAGCTCGTCGTCCGGCAGCTCGGCGAGGCTCGGCGCCAGGCGGTAATCGAAGCCGAAGCCGCGGGCCCGCTTGCGCGCCGCGTCGTACCGCTCCTGCGCATCCTGCGACTGGCCGGCGAGCAGCCCGTGCCAATAGGTCTCGAGGTCGGCGTTGAGCGCATCGACTACTCGCCGCGCCTTGGCGCCCCGCGGATCGTCGGCGACGCGGACCTTCGTGGTCTGGCGCACGATCACGCGCCGATCGAACGCCGCGACGGTGTCCGGCACGCGCCGCACGAGGTACCAGATGCCGTCCCGGTTGGTCAGATAATCCGCCATCCCGCTGCGCCACGTTACACAGAGCGTTGCGCAGGATGATACACGCTAACCCATGGTCAGGACAACGCGAACCATCAAATTGTAAGGGATTTCAGATGCTTGCTTGCCAAGGGCGTGACGAACACCATAGTTTGTCCAGATGGCAGGCCTATCGCATTGATATCTCACGTTTTTATTTTTCGCCTTGGCCTTTTGCGGTCAGATTTAAGACCATAAGTTGGCTCTTATCCGAGCATAAAGTAGGCCCTTTTAAAATCGGTATCTGACTCCACTCCAAAGAAAATGCCTTGGCTCGCGCCAAGGCTTGGGTTCCGGTATTTGTATAAAAGCCTAGAGGAGCGTTTTTCTTAGGTAGAAAGTTGCACCAACTTGGTCTCTTCGTATCGCCGGTTCTACACCGCGGCGATCGAGATCTTTCTTGAGCTTGAACGCGTTCGTTTCCCATTGAGCGGCGAGCTCGCAAAGGGAGACGTAGGTTCGCTCGAAGGTGTCGACTACGTCCGGTAGGACGATCAGGTTTGGGCACCGGTTCACAGGATTGATCGCTGCAACTCGAGGAAGGTATCCGCGGGCAAGGAGCCCGTCGACCACCCGCTGATGCACCCCCAATCGGATCCGGAGGGCCTGTGTGGTGTAGCCGTTGTGGTCTGGACCGCGAACTCGCTCGAGGATTTCATCGGCGTTGACCAGAATCGCGTGGAAGCCGGCCTTGTCGGGATCCACGCCGACCCAGCAAAGCTGGCGATTCAGGATCATTCTGATGATATCTGGCGTTGGGCAGTAACTGCGTTTGGTCGCACGAGGGATGTCCATGAATGGCCGTTCCGGCCGTGGACGGATGACACCCCCCTCGGAGAGCTTGACCATGAAGGCGTCGACATCGGCCTTCGCGTACCGGGCCCGGATAACCTTCTCTTCGACCATGTCGCTCTTGAAGGGCTCGATGAAGCCGTTCGTCGTCAGCATGATTGCGTAGGAGTAAGTCGTATGAAGATACTCCGCCATCGTGCGGAGACTAAAGAGCTTTGTGGCGCGTCCCAGAACCGGTGCTGCGATGGCAGCATCGAAGATCACATCCGCATTCCGGCGCGGGGCATCTGAGGGAATGACCCCCTCGGCGACCAGAATCTTGCGAAGGCGATTGGGATGCTGTCCAGCCTCAGCAGCGGCGGTTGGTAACGAGTGGGTACGACGGCGGACTACCGGGAGTCCGACGACGACATCGCCCGGTCCGAAGGGCACGACGTCGAGCGCATGTTTGAACACAAGATCCCGCAGTGGCGCGTAGCCTGGATCGACGCCAGGGCGCGTGAGGAGGTGATTCAGTATGCCGTACATGGCCCCAGGGCCCTCATGGAGCCCTCCGCGGGTGTAATGCTTGCGCATGAGTTCATCGAGGAAGCGCAACACGACCGGCTCGCCTCCGTCGATGATCTGAAAGCCAGTATCGGCCGCCTCCCTCTGTTCGCTCAGCGTTAAGTTCCCGAGCGCGACGGCAGGACCGAACAACGCCGCAGCCCCTACCGCCTCGCACGTCCGTGCGGCTGCGTACCATGGCATCTTGTCGAGCAACGGCGAAACCTCACGTCGCTCCTCGAAACGAGAAACCAGATAGGCTTCCGCGGCCGACGGCATGACCTCTTTTGTGGAATCAGCGTATTCCCCCATCCGGCCGAGGTGAGGCCAGATTACCCGCGAGAAGTCGTAGGCCTCGTTCGCGTGAACAGGACCGCCGATTTCGCGAAGGAGTATGTGGTGACGAGGGCAGGCGCGGATAGGTATCAGTTGCCAGATGGTACGTCCGTAGCATGCCTCGATTAGGGCCCACCGCGAATGCGCTGCATCTTCTGCCAGGCATCGAGGACAGACAAACGTGCGTGTGCGTCGAGACATCCTTAGTGGGAGGAGCTCTCCGCGATGCGTGACGTAACCGTTGGAACGGATCGAACTGCTGTGCGTGATCTCCGCGGAAGGGATACCCGTCAAATCGGCGAGATCGTCGAGTGCCGTCGCTGACCGGACACAATCGGGGAGAACTTCCGACCGAGATAGCGGAGGAACGTCCGAACCGAGGTTGTTTTGTGGATCACCGCCAGCCGTGAACAGAAGCCAGTGACGGCCTCGCCGGGTAAGAGCGGGACGAAGGGATGGAGCCGTGCCATAGCTCATCCTCTCTTCTTCGTCGACCGCGCGGAGGGGCGATCATCCTCCCCATCGATCCGCTTCGGCCCGTTCAGAACCCTGAACGGGTCGGTCGCCTCCCAGTCGTGCACGAGAAACGGATTATCTTCGGCCTCGACGCCTGTTTTTCGGGCATAGGCCGTGGCGAAATCGTCCAAGGTCAACGGGTCAGGCGAAGGCATATCCGTCGGAAGACGACGCAGATTGCGCTTGAGCCGGACCCTGATCGCTTCGTGGATCCGCTCGATCGCGCATCCAAGCTGATAGCCACCGGCGTGAATCGTACGCGGTGCAAGGGCATCCGCGTGGACCGCCGAGATCCCGAGCTTAGCGAGACCGGCAAGTTGCTGGACGATCTTACCGACATTGCGAGCATCGGACGCGACGGTCAGTCCCGCCAGCGGCACGAAGGCTAGCCGACGAGCAACTTGCCGCTCCCCTTCGAGAACCTGCCTGAGTTCCGGGATCCCAGACAAGATCAGTCCAATCGGCCACTCATCATCGATCATCAAACATTTGAACGTGTTGAGGATCTTTTTAATCTGAACCGAGTTGGCGGGCTGCGTGATGTGATGCGCTTCGTCGATGTGCAGGATCTTTGCACCCATAAGACGCAGCTGGCCCCGTACCATATGCGCCAGGCGCTGCTCCTGACGGGGGACGTCCTGCACCGGCATTCCCAGCTTGCGGAGGGTGTCGATCGCGAAACGATCGAGCGTGCAGGCCCCCTCCGGCTTAACCGTCACGAGGGGGCAGCGAGATCCGATGACGCCGTAATGCGGGAAGGCCGGATGCTCAAGGAAGATCCGACGCAGCATGGTACTCTTGCCAGCGCCGGATTCGCCGATCACGGCGATCCCTGAAGCTTCCTCGCTGCCGTACTCCACCCGCGAGTCTGTGTGTTCCAGAAGATGCTCGAGTAGTTCATCGACGTGGTCGGCGACTTCTTCGTGCTTTGGGTGACGAAAGTACGTCCCGCGCACCCGTTGCATGATCTCGATCCGCTGGCACTGTTCTCCGGTCGCCACGCTTCGAAAGTGATCGAGAGGACTGACGATGTCGTCACGCATCGGGCGTCTCCATGGTCCAGGCGCTGTCATCCTCGCCACTGCTGTCCCCATCCCCATCCGAGGGTGGCACGGTGGGAGGCGGCTCGGGATCAGGACGCTGTCGACGAGGTGAAGCCGACGGCTCGGTTTGCTGGATCGTCGGGCCGGTAATCGGAATGCCCTGCGCCAGCGGATCGCCGCCCGCCGGGGCATTCTTCAGCGCCCGTTCCTCGGGGATGTCGAACCCACGCAGCATCTCAGCTTCTGCCCGGGAGATTGCGTCGGCGTCGTACGTGTGCGGCGCGATAGTGAAGCGGCGCTCTGCGGCGGCCGCGATAGCCCGGATCTGCCGAAGGGCGTCAGCGATGATCGGTCGGCTCGCTGCGGCTGCGATGTCGTACCGCCGCCGCTGGTCCTCAACCACGCCCAACCACGCCTGGATCGAGGCCCCCTGAAGGCCGAAGGTTGCACAGGGAATGGTCTTCCATACGCCCGCGATCTGGATCGAAATCCAGCCGAGGTCATCGGGATCGACCCGCACGGGGAGATCGATCTCGCCCTCTTTCGCGAGAAGCGCCGCGAGGTCGACGGACTGGTAGTGCAGACCGAGGATTCGGATGCCCCTTTTGCCGAGCTTACGGTTCAGGTGGATCCCGAAGACCGCGCGCTGCTGATGCGCGCCGGGCGTCACTCGAGAGCAACCGCTCTCGCGCATCAAGCGCTGCCAACAGTCCCGAGGCGTCTCACCGTAGAGGCCCTCGTGAGGGGTATTGTGGTAGATATCGACGTCATAGAGTACGAGCGCACGAGCCAGTTCGTCGACGAAGAGGCTGGCGTTCTTGCCCGGGTCATAATCTCCCTTGTCAGTCACATTGGCGAATGTTTGACCAGTGAAGTGCTGAAGGAATTGCGTCCGGGTGGTGCCGAACGAGCGTTCCACGTGGGCGCGCTTATTTGGCTGACCGACCTGGGGTGCGACGAACACGATGCCGAGGTCGGCGAGCATTTGCCGGAATCGGTCGGAACGGAATGCGGTACCACCGTCAGTCGCGATCGAGTGCGGGACGCAAGCGTAGTCCCACGGCGTCTTGGCCCCCATAGCCGCGGCGATTGAGGTTTTATCGCTGAGCATCATCCGCAGGAGGACGGCTGCGGCCTTGGTCGTTTCGGTCGGGGTGAGTACCTCCGCTAGGGTGCATTTCGATGCGACGTCGATCGCTCGAAGAAGAATCCAGCGCTCTTTCGGCACCAGCCTCTGCTGCTCGGCCGTCATCTTCGCCCACAGGCCGCTCTCGACGGCCATATGGATCAGCGACACCTTGCAGCCGTCGATCTCGACGCGCTCGCCGATGCGAGTGACGTCGAACTTCCGCCGGACGCTACTGTTCGTACGAATGGCGTACTCAAGCCCGTGACGAGCGCGATCTCGATGGAAGCGCGGGATGCGCTTGACCCTGGCGCGGTACGTCGAGGCACCGATTTTTCGCAGCGGCGGCTGCCCCTTCACCGCACGCTGGTCATTCTCCGCGGCGAGGGCATCCTCGTAATCCTTGTAGCACCGGTCGAAAGAGTAGCGATTTTCGTCGAGATAGGCGTACACCGCCTCCATCATCATCGCGTGCTCGTCGGCGGTGAACCGGGGCTCATGATTGCCGCTATTGCAATGGCACTGTCGCACGCCCCACGCCTGGCAACCGGCCTCCTCATAGGCCAGAAGCCAGCGCTGCAAGGTCTTCGCGCCAGGCAGCGCGCGGAGGACCACCGTCCGGCCCGCGCGAACTTTCCGACGCTTGCCGGACCTGGTTAGGGACGGACGCGTCTGCGCCGCCTCCTTAGCCGCGGGTTTCTTGGCATAATCGAGCTGCATCAACTGCGGTCCGGCGCGCCTAATCGCCTCGTCGAAACCGGCCATGGTTCGATTGACCCTTTGCTCGCCTACCGGCGGAGGGTTTCGACGATCCTTGGCAGCTTCGTCCTGGTAGGCGCGCACACAGGCTTCCCTCCAGCGCACCTCCGAGAGCTCTTCAGCCGGGATCTCGTCATTGCTCTCGATGAGCGTGCGCGCGCGGGCGCGCGAGCGAGGCTCGGTGTAGAACTGGGGATCCTGACGGAAGTCTGGATGTTGCCGGGCCTCATCGAACTGTTCGAAGGTGACATGGTCGGTGAGGTCGGTGCCGACAGGCTGCAGAAGGTAACCGGTCTTAGTCAGGCCCTTGCATGTCAGTATCTGTCCGCCTCCCAGGATAATACGATCAGCCGGGTCCAATCGGTACCGAGGGACCATGAATGAGCAATCGGTCATCGCGCGTCCTCCCGGTCAGCTGCCCGGACGAGGGTGCCGCTCGTGATTCGCGCATTGCCCTGCACAATGAGCTGCCCGGACCCGATGAGCCGTACGATCGCGCGATAACCGTCACCCCCGAGGCCGGTCGCGTCCCGGAGATCGCCAATGCTTAACTCTCCAACGATATTCGACAGTACGGAGATAACCGCAGCATCAGCAGGATTCGGCGGATCGCGCCGGCAGTCGTGAAAGAGAACCGCGTTATGGACTGCGTCACGCGGTAGATCACGTTCAGATACAAGAACGATCTCGTCCGCGACTTCCGGTGAGATTCTCGTAGCGAGGTCGCTCAGAAACTCCATGAATCCTAGCTTGAGCGCGCGATCGCTCGGCTTATAAGCCAGAGCCTTCCGCGTGCCGTCCACAAATGTGACAACGAAATCGAAATAATGCCGGCGAACGACACCGTCATCGTCGCGATAGACAGCTTCTTGTTGTTCACGCACGTCGACGATGTCGCGTCGCGCAAGCAGGACGGACAACAAACGATACTCGCCAAGGCTTTCAAAGAAAATTTGCCGAGTTCCGTTGTTCTGGGCAATCAAAATACCTTGAGTAGATGCCTTCGATCTAAATTTGGTTGGCAGCCTATCTGCAATGCTCTCAGCAGGGGAGCGCCAATGATCCGACGATTGTACTGCCGCTTTCATCAGTCATATCTCCTCGAAATTATGACGCTCCACAGATGCACCCGCTGTTTGCGCAAGCGGTATAACTCTGCAAAAGCGCAAGTTGTTTATGATTGATCGTAAGTTACAATTATACGTTTGATGATCGAAGGATTCAACTCGATCTTGTAGAGGAAATAACCTCACACGAGCGGAGTCGCGACGACATCATCTAAGGCGCGGCCGTTCAACGCGACGAACCGCTCGAAGCAGTCATAGTCACTGAAGATCAGGCATTTGATCGATGCGCCTTACAATTGCGCATTTCTCCCGCGTTCAATCGTTGAGCCCGCGCTGCGTCATCAGCAGAACATCTTCTTTGCCAGCGAGTCGCATTTGCTGTTGTATTGCCATCAAATAATAATCTAGATTGCTATTTACGGCATAATCTTTGTCTTCGACGGCAATATAAATTATACGACTGTCTGTGAGATGACCTTTAAATGGAAAAAAATATCGAATGATGGAACCGTCCGTCAATTCACAATCGAATTCGAACGGGCCATCTTCCAGTTTCAGCAGAGGCAACTCGGTACCAAGATAAAGAGTGATTTCTGTTCTGCTTGCAAGACTGAGTGAACTTTCCGAATGATTGATCGCAATAACACGACTGGCATGGATTGAAGCAGCGAAACTAAGCATGTGCATATCAGGCTCCTTACGCCACGATGCGGTAGTGCGGCCGTGGATGCATCACCCCGGCTGCTATGCAGCCGGAGCGAGGTGGGAGACGCCAATAAGTCGAGGGTCATCTGCAAGGAGGGGCTTGTGAGCCGAGTCCTCTCGTGGCAGAATCCATGGATGGAGAGCCCAATGAGCCGACAACCGTCGGGCCAGTAGGATCATCCAGCAGGCTATCTTGGTATCTTGCAGGACAGTAAGATAGCCGACTTATCTCGAAAGCGTCCAAGCGCCCGCTTGGGCGCTTTCTTGCTTGTGTCACGTCATCGGGGATCCTCCGCTCACGGCGAGAATCATAGAACGCCATGTGTAAGTTTTAAAGAGACTCGCCGAAAGAATCTTTCGACAGGGATTCCGCGCGATGCTTGCCTTTTCAGCGCAGCGCAGCCAAGAACTGCGAAGATGACATCGCATCAACGTTCAACTTCGTCTACATCAGTTCTTGAGCACTAGTCGGACTTGAAGAAGGCGTTGAACGACGGCGAGAAGCGCGAAGCACTCGCAAGAGGAAAACGGCACCACGGCTAGTGCACTGACGCCTTCAAAAGGTACATCACGCAACAGAAATTCGTTCGTGGTTACAGGTGGTTAGCGAGCGACCACGTGGCTCGTTTGTCGGTGTCAGCGCACTAGGGCACTGACGCCTTCAAAACG
Source organism: Methylobacterium sp. DB0501 (assembly GCF_011043735.1). Lineage (GTDB taxonomy): Bacteria > Pseudomonadota > Alphaproteobacteria > Rhizobiales > Beijerinckiaceae > Methylobacterium > Methylobacterium alsaeris. The sequence goes on from NZ_JAAKGV010000029.1 coordinate 43,764, forward strand.
TACATAGCTCGTTGCGATTTCCGGTGCATTTGCAAGCGGTTGGCGAGAGCGGGCGTGATGCGTTCGTCCGCGTTAGTGCACTAGGAGCGAGGTCGCGCGATCATCGGCCCCGCGCATCAAGCGCGGCAGGAGAACCGGTCGTACGGCGAAATCGGCACGATCGGTATGTCGGCTTCGTAGCGGTAGACCTCGAGCCGCAGCCAAGCGAGTTCGCTTGCAACGTCGGCTTCCGGTACGTCTTTGTACCAGCATTTCGTCTGAGATTTACTCCCGTCGTCCCACCGATAACGCCGAGATTTAAGGATATTTTTGCTCTCGTACGGTGTGCGAACGGCTTTGATACGGTATGTCGGATCGAAAGCAATCTCAAGTAAGTACTCGTAGCCAGTCCTTCCGGACTGAGGCAGCGGCCGAGACAGTATCTCGAGCGTCGCCTGGCAGTCGTCGACGGCGCGATGAGCGCTGTAGATCATACCAAAATCGGACGCAATGTAGCTGAGCTTGCTACCCATGCCCTCTGCCGCCCACGGGATTTGGGTTAATGAGCATCCCCAGGGTTTTTGCGCGAGCATCGGACAAAGATCTTCGGCAAATCTACGGTCGAACCCCGCGTTGTGCGCGATGACGAAGTCGGCCTCGTCGACGATCGCCTCGACTTGAGATCGGTCGATCATATGCCCCTCGACCATGCTGGGCTCGATCCCCGTCAGGCGCGTGATCTCGGGCAAGATCGGCCCGAACGGCTGCTGAAACGAACCATATGGCGTCCCGGCTTCGATCAGGCGGCCGTCAACAGTATAAGTGAACGGGAGCAATCCGACTTCGATGATTTCGTGGTAGTCAGGATCGAGGCCCGTGGTTTCGAGGTCGATAATGAGGCCGTGTCGGATTTCCTCGCCTGGAGCCGCGATGCCGAAGTTACGACGAGGTCTATGACGTCGGAGGACGCGATAATCACCATGCCGTTCGAGTGCGGACGCGACGATTTCAGGATCGATGTCAAGCACTTGGCTTGCTCTCCTTTGGGGAAGGACAAGCGTAAGATAAATACCTTTGGGGAAAACGATACACAGGATATCGTTTTTGATCGATCACGTTTTCGTGATCGGGAGAAGCCTCATGGATAGGCGGCTGATCAAAGCCGCACGCGCTGCGTTAGGATGGTCGCAGCCAGACCTCGCTGAGCGCGCGGGCGTGCAGCGCTTGGTCGTCGCGCGGTATGAAGCGGGAACGCAGACACCGCATCCGAAGACGATGGTACGTCTGGTCGAGGCTTTGCGTGCAGGAGGCGTCGAGGAAATCGTGCGCGAAGATGGTGCGAAAGGAATTGTTCTAACTTCGAATATCGGTAAATAACCTTTATCCGCGGACACGAAATTCGCCGTCAAAGGCCCGGCCATCCGAAGTTTTGATCTGAAATATTATGCGGTGCAACACTCGTCGCTGGCATTCGGCTATCGGTGTCTTGGGCCCACCATATCGATCTATAGCGGCACCACCCCTTTCATGTGTGCCCATGATCAGCATGGGCTGGAGCAAGGCCGGCCACTCGCGTGCCACCCCACGCGGGCACGACGCCCCCCTTGCCCCTGTCTGAGGATATGCCGAGGGGCTGGCAGGACGATGCGCGGTCTGCGACAAGAGACCGAAGTGGGGCGCGATGTGGCCCTATCGGCCACTCGTAATGCAGAACGACACACCCAGCACGACCGTCAGCGACCCCGCCCGCCTCGCAGCCCTCGATGGGCTGGCCATCCTCGACACTCCTCCCGAGCAAGGCTTCGACGACATCGTCCGTCTGGCAACTCGCCTCTGCGCGGCACCAGTCGCCCTCGTCAGCCTGGTCGCTGCAGATCGGCAATGGTTCAAGGCCCGCGTGGGCTTTCCTCAATGCGAGACCGCGCTCAATGCGTCAGTCTGCGCTCACGCCCTCGTCGAGCCCGATCTCCTCGTGATCCCCGATCTGACGTCGGACCCGCGCACGGCCCCGAACCCACTTGTTACCGGTGAGCCCTTCATCCGGTTCTATGCCGGTGCGCCGCTGCGCCTGACGGGCGGACACGTCGTCGGCTCCCTGTGCGTGATCGATACCGCCCCCCGGCCTGCGGGCCTGACGCCTGACCAGGCCGACGACTTGCGGGCGCTGGCAGGCCAGTTTTCGACCCTTCTGGATATGCGCCGCGACGTCGCGCATCGCGACAAAGTCCTCGACAACCAGCGTGCCGAGCTTCAGCAGGCACGACGTCTCGACCTCCGCGCCAAGGCAGATGGACATCGGGTTGGAGCAGTCAGCCTGGCCCTTGGGCGTTCCCCGGCCGGCACGGCCACCAGCCCCTGTCCGAGGCCGCCGTCGCCTACCACCTGATCGATAAGGCCAAGGGCCAAACGAAAGGGCCATAATGGGCGCTGCCAAGAACAACCCTACGACGATCACCACCTTCGGCCGTGGGCGCTTCGCGCCCGATCAGGTTCGGGTTTGGGAAGCCGACCAGTGCGCCGCCTTCGCCGTCGCCATCGAGCGCCTGCGCGGCTGGCCGGTCCACGCGACCTTTATTGGCGACGAGGTGGTGCGCCTCCAGGCCGAGAACGCCAGCGACCAAGTCTACGACCCGCGCGGGATCTTCGCCGCCGAGCGATTCGGCACCGCCGTGCTGATTCCGCTGACCCAGACTCGACGGGATTGGCCACCCTCGGCCTTTCAAGGCACGCGTCTGCGCTTAGGAACGCAGTGCGTTGGCGCAGAGGGACTCGCCGACCTCGGCGTCATCGTCGACGAGACACGCATCGAGGCCGCCACCGTCCAGATCGAGGCGAACACGGCCTACGCCGAGCTCGTGCCGACACGGCCTCATCCATGGCTGCCGGCGAAAACGCTTACTCGCTATTCCTGGAGCGGCTGTGTCGCCTATGCTGAAGCCCTATCGCGGATCACCGGTCTCCCGGCCATGACGATGACCCCTGTGCAGGTCGCCCAGGGCCACGACATCAGCGGGAAGCGGATCCACGCCGTCGTGCAGCATCCTGATGGGACTGTCGAAGATGTCTGGGGCCGCCAGTCCGCGGAAGCTGTAGCGCGTCGCTATGCGATGGTGCGTTGGGCACTGGACGCGCAGGCTCACCGCGCGATGATGGAGGAAGCCTACTGTGTCCGCCCAGCGGCGGCCGACGATGTCGCCGAGGCGGAGGCCCTGATCCGGCAGTACCGAATTCCAGCTCCAGCCGCCAAACGTAGCTAAGTCTATCGTCGCTTTCGAACCTATTGTCAGCGGCGCAAGCGTGTCACAAACTGCAACGCCGAGACACGACCTCGTGGTGGCCGACCATCGCGACGATCGTGACAAAAGATTCTGCCACAACGAACTTCCCGCCGCGTCTCACATATAGAACTTGTATTCGGCCCGGACCGGCATCTCAGGCCCGACGTGTTTCAGTACGTCGCTGACCATCCGCGAAAACGCGAGTGTGATCGGCACCCCGTCGGAGAATGACGCGTTGTTCACGTTCATCTTCGTCAGGGCGAGAACCTCCGTCGCCAGTTCGCGAAAGCCGCTGTCGCCGTGCTTCTCCAGGATCGTCCACGGCTCTGGGACATGCACCCCGAGGTAGGTATCGAAATACGGGGTGAACCCGTGCGTGTAGATCAGCGGATAGGTCCCCTCGATCATCGCGAAGGTCCCTCGGACCGGCGGGTACTGGCCTTTGCGGCTCAAGCGGATCTTCGTCTGATCCAGGGCGACGAGGTCAATGCTGGCGTCGCGGTTCACCGCCTCGATGCCGGCGTAGAAGCCCTCAAGCTCGTTGTACGCCCCGTGCTCGGAGCCCCAGAACCGCGAGCTCTTGTGAACCACCACGCGCTTAGGCGGCAGACGGCTGATCCGCTGATACGCGTTCAGCGTCTTTTGGATCAGGGCGTTGGCATCCTTCTCCATGAGATGGGGCGTGCGTCCCATCTCGTCGACGTCCCACTCGAACGGCTCACCGCGCAGGACCACCCCCTGTCCGAGGTAGTCGAACGCTTGCGCCACGCCAGAGCGCATGACCGGGCGGCCTTGGGCGTTCTCGGTCTGGTAAAAGGTGATGCCGATGTAGCAGGTGTCGGCTCCGAGCCCGTGACCGCGCCACGGGACGCCGCCCGCCTTGAAGTACAGGCCCGTCGCGAAGTTCCACGCACGTGTCGCCTTGTCCTGCAGGCCGGCGTTTTTCCCGATCAGCGTGTCCTCCCGGATCAGCTGAATGGGCACGCCCCATTTCATGCTGCGCGCCTTGAGCGCCCGGCGCAGGTTGAGGAACGTGCCGTCACGCAGGGTCGCGGTAGTCGATCCCTCCAGAAGAACCTGAGGCATCGCGACGAGGATCACGTCCGGGGCTGGAGCCGCCGTCGCGATGCGCTCAATGTGGTCGGTCATGAGATCGGTCGCGCGTTCTACGCGCTGCACCTCGCTCTGCAGGTCGGAAATCAGCCGAGCCTCGCGGTCCGTGAAGGTCGAGTGCCACCGCTCCGAAGACACGAGCGCCGTGGCGAAACTCGTGTCCGCATTCATCCCGACGAAGTCCGGCGTAAGCCCCTTCACCAGCGCCTCGACATAATCCTCCTCGTTGAAGGGCTCGTCTGACGTCGCTATGGCTGGAGGCCGCTGCTCGGTTTTGTCAGTTTCGATCGAGCCGCGGCACTCATCGATCCATCGCTCGCACAACTCGACGGTCGCGCGGGTGCCGACGATGCCGAATCCGTGCGCCCGTAGGGGCCGTGCTCGGCCAAGCCCGTCTTCTTGTCGACGTGCAAAAAATGCCCGGCGAACTCAAGATGCGGCTCGGCGATGTACTCAACCGTGATGTCCATGGATAGCGCTCGTTACACCTTCGTAGCCGATATGATGCGGACACTAAAATCGGCATCCGCCGTGAGCGGGACGCCGCTAACCGTGACTATCACCTGATCGTCGATGCATAGATCAAACGACGATTTGCTGCCCGACATCTGGCTCGCCCAGAACAACACGTTGCTGTAATAGGCGTTATTGAACTCCTGGGCACGCGCCCGGATCGCGAAGGAGGCCGCAGCCTTGCCTTCCCACTGTGTCGTGCCGTTCGTCGAGTAATGAAGGCCGGGATAGATCCCGACCGCCCACTGATTGCCGAAACGCTCAAACCGAGCGTTCAAAGCCAGGTGCTTGTAGAACCTGTGCTTCCCATAGGTATAGAACTTCGCGACGAGCCGCGTAGGGGCCCGCTGGCTGAAAACGTTGAACCACTTCCGGTGAATCGGCGTCTCCTCATCGACATCCCGGTTGATGAAGTACCGCCTCGGTGAACGCTGAAAGGTACAGCCGATTCGGTGGAGATGCTTGTGCAGAAGCCGGTTAAGCAGCGTGCGAAGGTGATCTTCGTTCTCCGCGCTCTGACCGAGCCAGTCTGCCAGGTCGAAATCCTCGAGCGCGCCGGGATCGACGACGTTCGCAAGGGCCGTCGTCGGCGAGGTCGGATCTGACAGCGTGATCAGCATGCCAGCCTGGTAGACGTAGGGCGGCACGAACCCCGCGCCTGTCAGTCGGTCGTGGAAATTGCGCTGCTTCTCCGGCAAGACCGGCGATATCCAGATCCGCTCCGGCAATCGTAGAACCGGGAGCAGATTGGTATAGAGCGTCTCGCCCTGATCGAAGGCGATCCGCTCGGGAGCCTGCTCGCAGATCTCGCAGAGCGCCGCATAGGCGCTCTCGTCGAACCGATCCGTCGCCTTGTCGAACAGGATCCGTAGCGGCGGCTTGAACGCGTCGGGATGATCCTTGATGTAGGCCTTGATGTCCTTCCAGTAGAGGCAATCGTCCTCAGGGTGGAAGACAATGAAGATCATCGGAACGTTAAGATTTCGCCAGTATCGAAGATCTTTGTCCGATACCGGTGCGGCAAAAGTTTCGGTATCGTCGCGAGCGATATAGCTGGCTCCCGACTTCGATTGTACCTTGACGATCTTGCCAGTACCGATGAGCCCGTCGCCATCCACTCGCGGGCGGCACAGCTCGATCTCGCCATCGATGCCGACGTCGTCCTTCTCCTGCTCGCGCCAGATGCAGCGCATGCCGTGGACGATCGCGGAGATGCGGTCTAAGCCGCGCCATTCCGAGATCTTCGATTTCGGTACGATCTTGTGCGGAGCGTTCACGCAGCGTCCTCTCCTGGGACGTTCGATCTCTGTTCTCAAGCTAATGCGTGGCAACGCGCTCGACCAGGGGGCCCGCTGCGAAATGCGAAGCTTTTTCGCAACCAGACCTTCAGCATGCGCGGATGGCGCACATCATGAGGGCATGGGGAGAGCGGGTACAGGAGCCCACGGTCAATCCGTGGATCGGATCACAATTCTCGTTCCGGTGGTCCGCACAAATAAAAAAGCCGCCCCTGTGGGGCGGCTCGCTCCGGTCAGCCTGAGTGGCGCTTCAGAGCTTGCTCTTTACCGTGTCGGCGGCACTCTTGATGCCGTCCTTGACGTCGCCGGTGGTCTTCTGAGCCTCGCCCTTCAACTCCTGGGCCTTGCCCTCGGCCTGCAGCTTCTCGTTGCCGGTCACGCTGCCGATGCCCTGCTTGACGTTGCCGACCGCCTCGTTGGCCAGACCCTTGATCTTGTCGGTGGTGCTGCTCATCGGACTGCTCCTGCGATTTGTAGGAAAGGGGATTGCGTCAGACGCGCGGGGCGCGGCCTCGCATCAGGCCGACGACGGCCGAGATCGCGAACAGGACGATCGCCACGAAGAAAATCAGCTTGGCGGCTTCCATCGCCGTGCCGGCGATCCCGCCGAAGCCGAAGAGGGCGGCGACCAACGCCACGACCAAGAAGGTAACGGCCCAGGACATCATCGATGTGAGCTCCGAGGGAGTGAGGAAACGCCAGTCAGCGGATCGCGTAGGGCGAGGCGAGCACCACCCGCACCTTGCGGGGCGAGGCGGCGTGATGGGTTGCCGGCGCGGCCTCAACCGTGGTGGGCGGAGCCTCCGGTGCGGCCAGCGCGCTGACGGGAAGTCGCAGCCCGGTATCGCCGAGATAGACCGTCGCACTCGGCTCGGCCGACGCCGCGACGGAGCCCGTAAGGGTCACGGCTGCGGCAAGCATCGCGGAGAGGAGGACGGTCTTCATGGCAGCAATCCGAAGCTTGACTGTCTGATGTGTTGAGAACGGCCAAGCTCGGATCGGTGTTCCAGAAATTTTCTAGGGGCGAGGAGGGGAACCTTGCTGGAGCCGCCCGTTCTCGCGTCTCCCAGCGACGGGGTGCGACGGGCGCAAAATCCCCCTTGCCAGACACGTCGATCACGGAGCCCGTCGTACCCACTCACCACATCCGAGAAGCAATCTCGCGCTCCTCAGCTCCAACGACGTTGGCATAAATAGCCGTCGTGGCGATATCGGCGTGACCCAGCCATCGTTGCAACAGGTTGAGCGGCACCCCAGAACGGAGTGCATGCACACCGAACCCGTGGCGCAAGCCTTTTGGAGACGCTGCAGCCCCTTCGATGCCAGCATCAAGCATGACGTCTTTGATGTAGCGCCAGGCGGTATTCCTGGCGATCCCCCAGAGACGCTCGTGCGGCGGTCCAGGTCCGTGGACGCGGAGGAGACCGTCGAGGTAGTCACTCGGGACGGGAACCTCGCGCACTATGCCTGGGCGACGCTTCTTGAGGCAGCGCAGCGCGATGATCCCTCCCTCGACATCAAGGTCGGCGCGTGTGAGATCGAGTCCTTCGGAGATCCGGCAGCCTGTCCAGACCAAGGTCAGGCAGAGCGTTTCGATTGTTGGCTGACAACGCGCTGCGGCTGCAACAAAACGGACACGCTCGGCCGGTGTCAGGTACTTGCGTTGGCCGTCTCGCGAATACAGCGAGTCGACCGCTGGAGACGCCTGGCGTTGCGTCATAGCTGGATGTCCCGACGTGGCCACGACTCGGCGGGCGACCGTGGCTGTTAAGAACGCTTTTGCCAATTCTGATCCACGCACCGCGCAGTTCCTGACGTAGCTGCTACCGCTCTCAGCGGAGCCCCTCCAGCGGCTAAGCTTGTACCCCGTGATTCGGTCTGGCCGCAAGCCTAGAAACATCGCAAATTCAGAGTCATGATCAGAATTGGCAATAGTGTTCCAGGAATTGCATGATTTTTCTGGATTTATCTGAAGCTTAGCGATTCGCTTTGGTTTTGGATTCACCTGAATCGCGGGTCGCTGCCCGATCCCGGGTGGCGTGCCTATGCCTCATGGTCCGCCGAACACTCGGATGTCTGTCGATCCCGCTCAGGCCGTGTGCATTCGCGCGCCTCTTCATATCGACCTCCCTTCCATAACGAGGCCGCTACCAATGCTCCCCGATCACTCCCCTCGCAGTGTCAGCGGCCTCCAGCACTACGACCACGTGCTGGACCTCACAGGTCGGCAATACCGCCTTACGGGGGAGGGCGTGACTGTCGGCATTGTCCTCGGGATGCTTGATACGCGGACGGGGCATCTTCCAATCGGCCTTGTCGACGGGCGGCGAGGATACTGGGAAGGGACGCTCTACTACGATGCGAACAGACGTTGCCTCGACATCGCCGACCCGGACCGCTGGGTTGCATTTGTCGGCACGTACGCTGGCGGCGGCTGGCTGCTCGATCTCGTCGGAGGACTTGGCAGCCTGGCCTTGACAATAATCGGCGCGGTTGGCTCAACGATTGCCGACATATTCAGCTTTGCCATATTTCCGGCAATGCTGTTTGGATTCGCTGGATTGCTTGTATACTGTTTGCTTGGCTACGCCGTTTTTGTGACCGTGCTGCAACTTTTGCCGTATCTGATCGGCGGCATCGTGGCCTGGCTCGGTCTCTGCGGACTGATCGCCATCGAGCGTCGCGCTCGCTGCCGCCGCGCCGGACAGGCCCTTGAAGCCCTGCTCGAGCGACAGCTCATGCCCGTTTTCGGCTAACGCCGGATCAAGTCCTTCCTGTCAGCGATGGATACGATGATAACGAGACCTCAGCTTACCCTGGGCTTGCTGGCGCTGTGCGCCCTCACAGCCAACGCCTCCGCGGCTCCAGATCTTCTACCTCTCGAACGAGGAGCTTACGCCTTCGAGACGACAGCCTGTCCTGAGCGCTCCCGCGCTGAGATCATGACGTACTGGGGTGATCGTCTCAATCAGTCCGGAGCTGATTGTAAGATCAGCGACGTTCGTAGCCAGGGGCAAAGTTACACCTATCGCGCGCAATGCAATATTGATGGAGAGCGCAAGCCGCGGGTCGAGACGGTCACACTACGGATTGCAAATCCGAAGCACTTCGTCATCACGCAGGTCGTCGACGGAAAACCTTATAGCACGGCGTACAAGTGGTGTTCCTACCGTGCGTTCGATTGATGGAGGACGTGATGAGCCTCTCACGAATTGGCGGCGCGACGCTCCTGCTCGCCGCGCTCTCAGGCTGCTACCAGGCCCGCGTCCCCGCTATCGAAAGCGGTGATGCTGTACCCTTCGGTGATATCGCGAGCTGCATAGTTCGCGATAAGCATTTGCGGTTCGATCTCACGCATCTAGAGCCTACGGCAGGTGGTGGTACGATCTACCGGCTAGGCAATGAGACACTGGCATTCAAGAAACTCAGCGACACGCTGTACCTCGCTCAACTCAATTCGTCTGGGCTGTATCGGTACGGCTATGTGATGCGCAACGGCAGCGGTCTCGAAGTTCTCGCACTACGAGACGAGATTGATGCGAATCCGAACGTGCGGGCGATTGCGCCGAACATCCTTTTCAAACCGGCATTGCACGGCTGGCAGGAGATGGTGGCTACAGGCGGCGATCTCGCAGCTTTCTTGGGTGGGGCAAAGCTCGGCATGATGCGTAGCGTCGGTGAATGTTCGATCCGCAAGGCGGTTCCGCCGGACACGCCGCTCGCGAAGGGGTTGCGGCTCTCAACGACCCGCGAGGAGGCTCTCAAGCTACCGGGTGCAGAGGCGTGCGATCTCGGCGATGTGTGTCTTCCGCTCTCACCACAGACGATCGAGCGCGTTCCTGCCGCAGAGCGAGCCGGCGTACGGATCCAAGTTGCGTTCGAGGTAGATCGTGTGAAGTCTGTGACCCTGACTGCAAAGGGGATCAGCCCAGCCAACTCGGGAATCATTCTCGATGATGTGAGTCTGGGTCTATCCAGGTTTGGCCCGTACGATACCCCACTCCTACTGTCATTTAATAATCGCCGTGTAGACATGCTTGCGGTGCGGCAGCTAGCCGCCTGGAATCCGCAACGAGCTGCTGAGCAAATGCGATCCCTTGATCAATTCAAGGATGTTTCGGCGACCGTGCGCGATCCGGCCTTCCGATCGGCAGAGATCCTCATCGTGCCGGCTGAGGCATTCGCGACGATCCAGGGGTTTGCAACTGCTGAAGCGGCTATGGCTGACCTACGGCAGCGTCAGGCTCCCTATCACCGCATCGTCCTAAAGCAGTCTGGTGCGGGCAAAATTGATGCGACGCTCGAGCTTGTTCCCTGATGCGCCGCCGTAAGCGTGAGGGCGGTCACGATCAACGAGACGATCAATGCCAGCGTCTTCGACCGCTGGCGAGCCAATGCCGACTACCGGCCGGTGAACCTGGCGGATTGGGCACAGCGCCACGGCATCGAGCCCGGCTCCATCACGACTCCTGTCCTCGCACACGATCCACGGACCGCAGTTCGCCCATAGCCGGCCAGACATGCGACCGACTGGCCGCCGGAACCGCACGATGGCTCTGGATTGGTGCAGGCAACAAGTAAGACAGCGCATCATGCCCCAGGGTGCGCTGCACTTCGTATCCAACTCTGAGTATCGCCTAATGGATTTCTAAATCCGAAATACATATCAGCCAATACAATTCGCCGATGCAATGATAATATGATCTCTATGGATACGAGCTATCCTCCGAAATCATGCCGAGGGGTGTGCTATAAATTTACGTTGATGAAATATTTGCTTTAATGTTGCAGACTCGTCAACCGGCGAAATAATGCATTGCGCGCGGCGTTCGATGCCTTGAATAAGAATCGCAAACCAGCGACACAGATTGCAACGTTTGCGCAGGGTGTCGCGATGAGTCGGGGTGGATGGCGCGGTGTTCTGCCGATCGTGGCGGTCGTGGCTTTGATGGGTCCGGCTGTCGCGCAGGTTACGCCTCTCGACATCTTCGGCGGCCTGCTCGGTGCAGCCCAGATCCAGTCCGCGCGCGAGACCTGGGCCCGGCTCTCGACCCTCGACCGCTTCTGCATCGATCGCGCGCTCGTACGGCGAAACACCAACATCGAAGGCCTGATCCAAAGCGGCATCGGCCCCGACGACGGACGGCTCGGCAGCACCTTCGCCGAGTGCCGGCGCTTCACCGAGCCGAACCTCCGGCGCAATTTCGGCTGCACGACGACGGACGAGCACGGGTGGTCCGTCGCGACCACGTGCAACCAATCCTTCGCCACGCGCGACGGCAACAACCAGGCCCGACCCGTCGAACCCCGGGAGGCGATCGAGCTGCATTTCTCGGGCACACGGGTGGTTGTCGCCGAGGTCGAGACCGGCGAGGCGCGCGAAACGCGGCAGGCCCGGGCGGAAGCGCAAGGGCGGGCCGAGCAACTCCAGGTTCTCAAGACCAACCTCGCGGCGTACCAGCGCGACGCGTCCCCGGTCGTCCGTTCCGAAGCCGCGCGGATCCAGGGTCGGATCGAGCAGCAGCTCGCGGCCCGCACCGGGCCCTCCGCGCTCGACACCGAGACGATCAACCGCGAGGTCGGCGGGCTCGGCCCGTTGTCACAGGCCGAGGCCGTGCGCCTGTCGGCCCTCGATCGGATGAGCACCCTGCGGGCCCAGGCCGAGGCGCGCACCCGGAGCGATGCTCCCGAGGGGCTGAAGAAGCGGCTGGCCGATCTGCGCAAGGAGGCGGTCGCCCTGTCCGAGCCGCCGCGCGCGATCCAGCCGCCGAAGCCGGCCGCGGCAGCCCGCGATCTGGGGCCCTCCTTCGACTGCGAGCGGGCCAATACCCCGCTGCCGACCCTGATCTGCGAGGATTCCGGTTTGCGCCGGATCGACCTCGAGATGGCCCGGCCCTTCTACGTGCTGCGCCACCTCAAGCCCGAGGCGGGGGCGGAGCTGAAGGCGGAATCGAACGAACTGGTCGAGCGCACGCTCAAGACCTGCCGCATCCCTGAGTCGGGCAAGGTCACGGCGGCCCTGCGCGCCCGTGCCGTCCCGTGCATCGCCGCGACCTATCAGCGCCAGAAAGAAGCATGGGCCGCGCGGGTGGGCCGCGACGGATCGCCCGCCGCCCGGCAGGAGATCGGCCGGCCGATCGAGGAGCACGTCCGCCTCCAGGAGGCCCTTCGCACCGCCGGCCACCTGGCGGCCGACGCGGTCGCCGACGGCGTCTACGGCGGCATCACGCGGCGGGCGATCGTCGCCTATGCGGAGGCCCAGGGCCTTCCGGGCGACGGCTTCCTCGGTGCGAGCCTCGCCGATCGGCTCGGGCGTGGATCGAGCGCCGGCCCGAGTCTCGTCGTGGTCACGGATCCGGGCCTGCCCGCGCGCATTGATGCGGTCGCCCGACGCTACGAGACCTATCTCAACGACCTCGGCGTCGAGGAGCAGGACCGGAGCGCACGGCTCCAGGCCCAGCACCGGCTCGACGAACTGCGCAAGCGCGCCGAGACCGTCCTGACAGGTCCGGTGCCGGACGATCTGCGTCCTGGGCTGACCGAGATCATCCAGCAATCCGAGGGGGCCGCCCCGCGCGATCTGCCGCGTCTCGCGGAGACCCTTGGCCGGCGGTTTGCCCAGATCGAGCCGCGGGTGGTCGAGGCCGAGGCAGTGCAGCGCGCCGTCACCGACAAGAACCGCTTCCTCGTCGAGGGGGATGCCGGCGACCTCGTGCTGCTCTTCAACAGCTCGCCGCGTGCGAACGCGGTCGTGCGCGGCCTCGACGGCAGCCTCGTCTTCGATCCCGAGCGGACGGTCGCCTGCGCCCTGCCGGATGCTCCGGCCGACCGCATCGTCCTCGAACAGCTCGTCGCCACGCTGCGCAGCCTCAAGGCTCCGATCCGCGAGACGCTGGCGCGCTGCACCGGCGCGCAGCAGCTGAGCGCCGACCTCCTCGCCCTCGATCGCGGTGCCTTGCGGGCGCAATCCGGGCTGTTCGCCACCATCGCCTCGGCGGTCGATACCGGTGTCTATGCGCTCGCCGGGACAGTGCTGAAGAGCGACATCGAGGCGGCGCGCCAGCAGGAGGGGATCCGCGCGGCGGAGGCCGAGAGCGAGGTGGCCCGCGGAACCTCCGACGGGCTCGCAGTCCTCGCCTTCGGCTCCGGTTCGCGCACGGTCTGCCGCGTGGCATCCGGCGACAAGGCGCTGCACGACCGTCTCCTGGAACCCCACGACGCCTTGCTCAAGGCCGAGCTCCGGGGTGCGACGACCGTCGTGGCGGCGAGCGCCGACGGTGCGTTCCTGTCGATCAAGCGCGGGCAGTGCGGGGCCGTCTACGGCAGCGCGAAGGATTTGGCCGTCCTGATCAAGGGGCTCACCCGGGACGGCGTCAGCTTCCGCTTCCTGCCGATCTGGATTTCGCCCGACACCGTGTCCAAGGCGCAGGCGGCTTTAGCGGAGCAGGGCGAGACCCAGCGTCGCGAGCGCGAGGCGGAAGCGGGCCGGCGCGAGAGAGACCAGGTCGAGAGCCGGCGCGCGGCCCTCGTCGAGCGCCTGAAGCGCGACGCGACCGAGGCGGAGACGACGCTAAAGGGCGGCATCCCGCAGGATCTCCAGACCTTCCTGTCGGGGTTCGTCGCCGACGTGACCGGGATCGTGCCCGAGACCAGCGACGAGCGCCTGAAGGAACTCACTGAGGCCTATGCGGGCAAACGGTCCCGGATCGATGCGGCCGCGCGGCTCGCCCGGGCGGTGACGGGGAAGAGCCGGTTCCTGCTCGAGGGCGGTCGCGGCGACCTGATCATGCTCTACAACGACAGCGGCAAGGCCCCGTCCGTCGTGCGCAACCTGCGCGGCGAACTGGTCTTCGAGGACGGCCGGGCCGCCGCCTGCCTGTACCACGCGCCGCTCTCGGACGTGTTCCTCAACCGGCAGATCCGCGACCGGAGCGCCGGGCTCGGGGCCAAGCTCGACCTGCCGCTCCAGGCCTGCGGGCCGAACGACCTCGCGAAGCAGGACCTGATCTTCGCCGAGCGCGAGCGCCTGCTGCGCGAGCCCGTCGACCGGGTGATCACCCTGGTCGAGGCCGTCAACGGCAACCTGTTCGCCCGGCTCGCCGTCGTCGATGCGGCGGCGCTCGCCGCCGTGCGGCAGGCGGACGCCGCCAAGGCCAACGAGGTCGAAGCGCTGGTGCGCGGTGCTCAGGGTGACGGCTTCGGCGTCGTCGTGGTGCCGAATCCGTCGAGCGTGCTGTGCCGGGTCACGCCCGACAAGGCTGAGGCACATGCGGCCATCCTTACCCGCCTGTCGGATCGGATCGGCGACGAGCTGCCGGGTCGTCCGGTCGTCGCAGCCACCTCGGCGGACGGAGCCTTCATCGCGATCAAGCGGGCCGAGTGCGGCGCGGTCTATGCCGGGGCGGCCGATCTCGCCGCGATCACCGAGGCGATGACCCGGGACGGCCTGTCCCACCGCTTCCTGCCGCTCTGGATTGCGCCCTCCGAGGTCGCCCAGGCGCAGACCGAGATCGACGGGGGTAAGACGCGCAGCGCCGAGGAGCAGGTCAAGCGCCAGCGCGAGCTCGACGACCGGCGCAGGCTCGACCGCGAGAAGGAGAAGGACGAGAGCGCCCGACGTGAGACCCGGGAGCGGGCCTTGCGTGCCCAGTACGGCGAGCGGGCGCGGTTCTTCGAGCAGGCTCTCGGCGAGGAGGCGCGCGGCTTCGCGACCGGGACGCAGCCCGACGCCTTCCTCTCACGCTATCCGCGGCTCGCGCGGCACTATCAGGCCCAGCGCGAGGATCGCTGGGAGTTCATGTCGAGCGAGACGACAGTCCTCGATTACGGCACCGCCCTCTACAAGGATCGCCCCCTGGAGACCGTGCTGGCGACCACGCGGATCAGGATGCGCAACCGCATCAAGGGCGAGTACCAGGACGTCTGCTACGTCACCGGCTACGTCAACGATGCCGAGTTTGGCGTCACGCGGGATCCGTTCGGTGAACCCTGCGACGAGGTCGGACCCAAGCTTGCCCGCTACAAGCTCGGCGAGCGCTTCTCCAGCCGGTGGATCGCGCAGTGAGCCTCGAGACGATCGAACCCGTCGCGGACGTCGAGACCGAGTCCACCGTGCGGGTCGGCTGCACCGCCACCGAGCACGTCAGTCTCGCCTATCATGAGAACGCCATCCCGGTGATCCGGGAGATCGTCGTCACCAACCCTTCCGATCGCGACCTCGTCGACCTGCTGATCCGGGTCGAGAGCCGACCGGCCGTCGTGCAGCCGCTGACCCTGCGCATCGACCGGATCCCGGCCGGCGCGAACCATCACATCGAGGCTCCCGATCTCCGTCTCGATGCTGCTTTGCTCGCCGGCTTCACCGAGGCGAGCCGCCTGGAACTGGCGACGATCCTGGAAGAGGCGGGGAGCGAGCGCGCACGGGACGTGGCAGAGATCCGCCTCCTGCCGCCGTCGCATTGGGGTGGGGGCGTCAGCGCGCCGGAGCTGCTCGCCGCCTTCGTGCGGCCCAACGATCCGGCCGTCGACGTGGTCCTGCGTGATGCCGCGACGAAGCTCGGCGAGGCCGGGCGCGAGACCGGGCTGAACGGTTATACGACGGGCAAGAAGGTCCGCGCCTGGGAGCTCGCCGCGGCGATCTGGGCGGCGCTCGCCGACCGGAGCATCGCCTATGTCCTGCCGCCCGCGAGCTTCGAGCGGGCCGGCCAGAAGGTGCGCGGTCCGAGCGAAGTGCTGGAGCGGCGGGTCGGCACCTGCCTCGACCTCTCGCTCCTCTACGCCGCCTGCCTGGAACAGGCGGGGCTCAACCCGGTCCTGGTGCTGACGGAGGGCCACGCCTTCGTCGGCCTGTGGCTGCAGGACGAGGATTTCTCCTCAGCCGCCATCGACGACATGCAGCTCCTGCGTAAGCGCCGGGATCTGCAGGATCTGATCCTCGTCGATACGACGTTTCTGACCCACAACCCGCCAGCGGGATTTCCGGCGGCGACGGCCCGAGGCAGTGCGCAGGTCGAGGACGATGCTCCCGCCGCGCTCGAGGTCGCGATCGACGTCCGCCGGTGCCGCCGGCGCGGCATCCGCCCGATGGATCTCGGGGAGAGCAGGCCCGGCATCGCTCCCACACCGACGGCTCCGATTAACCAGCCGATCGCCCCGCCGCCCTCGCTCGGAGACGACGAGAAGCGACCGCCCGTCGACGAGGCCCCAGAGACCCCGGTCGGTCGCCTGGAGCGCTGGAAGCGCAAGCTCCTCGACCTCACGCTGCGCAACAAGCTCCTCAACTTCAAGTCGGGGACGGGGTCGGTCGCCCTCGAATGCGTCTCCCCCGGAGCCCTGGAGGACGGGCTGGCGGCGGGGCACGAGTTCCGGCTCAAGCCCGTCTCCGACGTGCTGGCCGGGTCCGACGAGCGCAGCGCCGATCTGTACGCGAGGCGGCATCAGGACGACGGCCGTCGCAGCTACCTCGAAGCGGCGCTCGCCCGGCGGGAGATCTACACCACCGCGACGGAAGCCGATCTCGATCGCCGCCTGCTCGATCTCTACCGGCTCGCCCGCAACGGCTTCGAGGAGGGCGGGGCCAACATCCTCTACCTGGCGATCGGCTTCCTGTCGTGGACCCGCAAGGAGGGCGAGGCCGCCTATCGCGCGCCCCTGCTGCTGGTCCCGGTCGCGCTGAAACGCTCCAGCGTGCGCGCGGGCTTCCGCCTGGCGCTGCACGACGACGAGGTGCGGATCAACCCGACCCTGCTCGAGATGCTGCGCGAGGATTTCCGGTTGCGGATGCCGGAGCTCGAGGGCGAGCTGCCGCGGGATTCCTCCGGCATCGACGTCGACGGCATCATGCGGATCGTGCGCGGGCATGTGCGTGACCTGCGTGGCTGGGAGGTGGTGCCGGACGTCGTGCTGTCGGCCTTCTCTTTCACCAAGTACCTGATGTGGAAGGACTTGGTCGATCGCGCCGAGCTTCTGAAGCGCAACCCGGTCGTGCGGCACCTGATCGAGACGCCGAAACACTCCTACGGCGACGGCACGTCCTTTCCCGAGCCGGCCAGCCTCGATCGAGACCATCCACCCGAGACCGTGTTCGCGCCGCTCTCGGCCGATTCCTCCCAGCTCTCGGCGGTGCTGGCGGCGGCGCAGGGCAAGGACTTCGTGCTGTTCGGGCCGCCCGGCACTGGCAAGAGCCAGACGATCGGCAACATGATCGCCCAGTGCCTCGCGCAAGGGCGCACGGTGCTGTTCGTCTCGCAGAAGACGGCCGCGCTCGAAGTCGTGCAGCGTCGCCTGCAGGAGATCGGACTTGGCGATTACTGCCTGGAGGTGCACTCGACCAAGGCGCAGAAATCGGCGGTGCTCAACCAGCTGCGCAAGGCCTGGCACGAGCGGACGACGCCCTCGCAGGGGACCTGGGACGAGGCCACGAGCGAGCTCAGAGCGCTGCGCGAGGAACTCAACGGCCTCGTGAGCGCGCTGCACCGGCGGCGCGAGAACGGCCTTTCGGCCTACGAGGCCTTCGGGCGCGTGATCGCAGCCGGCGGCAGCGATGTCGGGCTTCGGCTCACCTGGCCGGACCATCTCGCCCATGACGCGCAGACGCTCGCAACGCTGCGCGCGGGCTGCCGCGAATTGCGTCCGGTCCTCGCCGCGGTGGGATCGCTCGCCGATCATCCTCTTCAGGGCGTCGAGGCCACGCAATGGTCGCCGGTCTGGCGCGACGACATGAGCGCCGCGATCGAGGCCGTCGAGAGCACGCTCGTGGCCCTGCGCACCAGCGGACATGCCTTCGCCGGGGCGATCGGCCTGCCGTCCTTGCTCGCGACCTACACCGGCACGCGCGGGCTCGTGGTTCTCGGCAACTTCCTAGTCCGGCCCGAAGCGCGATGCGGAGCCGCCTTCCTGGCTGATGGCACGGGCGACCTGCATCGGGCGGTCACCGCACGCGAGCACTTCCAGGGGACGCTGGATACGCTGCTCGGCCGCCTGTCCGGCCGGTACCGTCCCGGCATTTTTGATCAGGATCTCGCCAGCCTCCAGGCGGAATGGACGGCCGCGCAAGCGTCGAACTTCCTGGTGAAGGGTGGAAAGCTCAAGAAGGTCCGAACGCAGGTCCAGCCCTATGCAGAGGGGGTGCTGCCGGAGGATATCGGGCCGGACCTCGTCGGGCTCATCGAGGTCGCCCGGCACGTGAAGGCAGGCTGTCCCGGGGACGCGCTCCTCGCCCGGCTGGGGCCGCCCTGGAGCGATCCGAACACGCCAGCCTCCGAGTTTCAGGCGGCCGTCGCCTGGGCCTAGAAGGTCGAGCGTCTCCTCGACATCCTCGGTCCACCCTCGCTCGGCATTGAGGGCTTACGCGATCACCTGGTCCAGCTCGTCGAACGCCAGGCCCGGGCCCTGGGCCAGGGCGGACGCATCGCGCAGGCCTACGCGGCCTTCGAGCAGGATCGCGGGCGGGCGACCAAGGCCATGGGGGCGCTCGGCCGGCTCGCCGGGCGTGTCGATCCCGACGAACCGCTGGCGACCGAGACCGACTGGATCGACGCCAGCCTCAGTCGGGCGCGGCTTTGGGCGTCCGGGCTCGGCCGTGCGCAAGGGTGGTGCGCTTGGCAGGCGGCCGCACAGAACGCCCGCGGCCGCGGCCTCGCTCCGCTGATCGAGGCGCTGGAAGAGGGTAGGGTCGCACCCGATCGGGCCGAGGCCGCGTTCGAGACGGCCTACGCGCGCTGGTGGATCGACCGCGTCGTCAGCCACGATCCGGTGCTGCGCAGCTTCCTGCCGGAGCGCCACGAGGATACGATCGCCCGCTTCCGCGCGGCGGATGCCCGCGTCACCGAACTCTCCAAGCAGGTCGTGCGCTCGCGGCTCGGCGGCGGTATTCCCGGACCCACGGCCTTCGGGGCCGATCCGGAATGGGGCACGCTCTCGCACGAACTGACGAAGAAGGCGCAGCACGTGCCTTTGCGCAAGCTGTTCGGGAAGATGCCGACGGCGCTGACCAAGCTCACCCCCTGCGTGATGATGAGCCCACTCTCGATCGCGCAGTACCTGCCGCCCGACAAGGAGCCGTTCGACGTCGTCATCTTCGACGAAGCCTCGCAGATCTCGCCCTGGGACGCCGTCGGGGCGATCGCCCGGGGCCGGCAGGTCGTCATCGTCGGCGATCCCGAACAGCTGCCGCCGACCAATGTCGGCGACCGCGGCGTCGACGACATCGAGGATGGCAGCGACGTCACCGACCAGGAATCGATCCTCGACGAGTGCTTGGCGGCCAACATCCCGCGGCGCAACCTCGACTGGCACTACCGCAGCCGCCACGAGAGCCTGATCGCCTTCTCGAATGCCCGCTACTACGGCGGGCGGCTCGTCACCTTCCCTTCGCCGGTGACCGACGACCGCGCGGTGCGGCTCGCCTTCGTGCCCGACGGCGTCTACGAGCGCGGCGCGGGCCGCGTGAACCGACCCGAAGCACAGGCGATCGTCTCCGAGATCGTGCGCCGCCTGCGCGATCCGAACTTCGCGCAGGAGCGCCGCTCGCTTGGCATCGTCACCTTCAACGGCGAGCAGCAGCGCCTGATCGAGAACCTGCTCGACGCACAGCGGCGGTCATACCCGGAGCTCGAGCCGTTCTTCGACAAGGACCGCTGGCACGAGCCGATCTTCGTCAAGAACCTGGAGAACGTGCAGGGCGACGAGCGCGACGCGATCCTGTTTTCCGTGGCGGTCGGGCCGGACCAGGCGGGCCGGCCGGTCAGCACCGTCTCCTCCCTCAACAAGGACGGCGGGTACCGCCGCTTGAACGTCGCGATCACCCGCGCCCGCCGCGAACTCGTCGTCTTCGCCTCGCTGCGCCCCGAGCAGATCGACCTCGGTCGGACCCGGGCGCGCGGCGTGCGCGACTTCAAGCACTTCCTCGAATTCGCCGATCGCGGGGCACGCGCCCTCGCCGAGGCCTTCGCCCCAACCGGAGGCGACGTCGAATCCCCGTTCGAGGCCGCCGTGCTGGCCGGCCTCGAGGCGAAGGGCTGGCGCGTGCATACCCAGATCGGCGTGTCGGGGTTCAGGGTCGATCTCGGGGTGGTTCACCCCGACGCGCCCGGCCGCTATCTCGCCGGCGTCGAGTGCGACGGGGCGACCTATCACAGCTCGGCCACGGCGCGTGACCGCGACCGCCTGCGCGAGCACGTGCTGACCGGTCTCGGCTGGCGCATCTGCCGGGTCTGGAGCACCGAGTGGTGGATGAATGCAGATTCTGCGCTCGCCAAGCTCGACCAACGCCTGCGCGAGGATCTGGAACAGGATCGCGCGCGCTCGGCCGCGGCGGCAGCTGAAGAATCTCCTGAACCTGTCGACGTGGAGCTGGATGGTCCCGAATCCGCGGACGACGTGTCAGCGGAAGTGGCCGCTGCAGATGTCCTGCCGGAGCCAGCCAACGATCCGCAGCCGGAACGAGATCCCGAGCTACCACGCCTCTACGCGGACCAAGCCAGATCCTCGACCGCCCCGACGATGGAAGCCGAGCCCCTGCATGACGAGCGGGTCTACCGGATCGCCGACTTCGCGGATCTCGGCTTGCCGGTCGAGCCGGAGCGGTTCTACGACGCCTCCTACCGCACGACTCTGGCTGCGATGGTTGCGCACGTCCTCGCGGTCGAAGCGCCCATCTACGAGGATGTCCTCGTCCGGCGCATCGCCCGCGCGCATGGGCTGGGTCGTGTCGGCCCCCTGATCCGCGCAGCGGTGTCGGACCAGATCGGCGCTTCGATCGCACGCACCGACGACGACGGCCGGACTGTCCTATGGCCACCGGGCCGGGAGCCACAAGCGAGCTATCCCTATCGATCCGCAAACACGAGCGTCCGCGTACACATTGACACGCCCATGGTTGAGCTCGTTGGGCTCGCAGGCACCCTCCGACCTAGTGCTTCGGAAGACGATCGCGTCAGATTGATTGGACAGAAACTCGGCCTGTCACGCATTGAAGCATCAGCACGGACGCGTTTCGAACGAGCGAGCAAGTTGGCGCGTCAGTTAGATTTGTAATGTTGATCCCATGACGCGAAATCAGAATGTCTTCACCCCAACGATTTGAAATATGTATTTTACGATGATTGGACGCATCAATTTATAATATATAATTGGCAGAAATAGGCACAACAGGGCGAGTTGAGGGTCTCAACTGGGAAAAAAGAAGGCAGTCTATGATACCAGAATTCGAACAATCAACTGGTTATCTGCCCGAGGGAGAGCATTTTGCCGACTGGGATGAGCTGACAGCGCGCTTTGCATGGAACCCTCATAGGCAAAGAATTCACTCAGGATTGCAGCGCCTAGCTAGGGCACTTCGCGACGAACGCTGTGGATTGTTTCTCCTCGATGGCAGCTTTGTCACGAGGAAGGAGTTTCCAGGAGACTTTGACGCTTGCTGCGATTACACAGGCATGTCACCGATCGCGCTCACGCGCTTACGTTTGATGGGCAGTAAGGAGATCATGAAAGCCGAGTATCACGGTGAGGTTTACGCTTATGCGCAACAGGTTTCGAGCCAGAACCAGTACACTTTTCGCGAATTTTTTCAACGCGACATAGAAGATATTAGAAAGGGAATGGTGCGACTAAATCTTGAGAGCGTGCCATGATCGCGACTCAACTTCAGTATCAGGTGACACAGGACCGCATTAAGCAGTTCTACAATTCGTTGTCTGCTCTGCAGGGCAGCGCGTCGTCCTGGCTACGCGACCTGCAGGTGCGGGACATCCGCGATAAAATCGCCGAATTAGAAAGCGCGCTCGAGCAATACGATAGTTTAACAACTGGCGATATCAAATATATTGTAGTCGAGCGATTAGCGGATCTACCAAATGCTTTAATCAAAGCCCGACTACTGGCAGGATTGAGCCAACGGGAGTTGGCGCGCCAGACGCGACAGTCGCTTTTGAAAATTCAGCAATGGGAGCGTGATGGCTACTCGCGGGTCTCCGTTGACGTCATACGATCTATCGCCGCAACACTTCCGATAGAATTGCGTGGCTGGGCGCGTACTGACGTAGATCCGCCTTCACGTCCAGCCTTGAAGACGCTCTTAGCACGGGCAGGGTTGCCAAAAGAAGTTTACGACGACGTAATTGTTCCTGCTGGATTTGAAGGTATTGCACGCGACGACGAGATCGACAGACGTCTTGAACGTCTTTTCGGTCTTGGGGTGGCACAGTTTGCAAATGGAGCCGGCTTCGATGCAGTACCACTCCGCTTCAAGCTTCCAGCAAACGCGGAGCAAAGTCGGACCAGAGCCTACGCATCTTACGTAGAAGGTGTTTGCAGTATCATTGCGACGACCCAACCTAGCGTGACGGGGGAACTCCCAAAACACTGGTCAGAAATGCGGCGATTGTTATTTCCAGACGGCGTCATCAGTTTGGCGACCGCAGTCCGCCAATGTTGGTCGGTTGGGATCGGTGTAATAGGCTTACGAGACAAAGTCGCTTTCCATGGGGCTTGCCGGCGCGTTGACGGACGCGCAACAATAATTCTTAAACCATCATCACGCCATTCATCACGATGGTTGTTCAGCTTGATACACGAAATATTTCATATAATATCAGAAGACGGTGATTTTACGCTTATCGAAGGCGATGAAACATCTCGAGATCGCCGAGAAGCTCCAAATGAGCGTCGTGCTAACCGCTTCGCGGCGATGGTGCTAACCAACGGTGCGCTTGCAGATGCCTTTACGATGGTCTCAAGACGCTCTGGCGGTCGAGTTACAAATCTTACTGCGGCTGTTCGCGCTGCTGCTGATTTTTATAGAATACCTGTTGGCATTTTAGCAAATTTAGTGGCCGAAGATGTGCAATCTAGCGGCAGAGCAAACTGGTGGGGATCGGCAGAAAAGTTACAACCTATAGAGGAAAATTCTTGGAAAATTGTAAGAGATGTATTTATTGAATCATTCGATCGCAGGTTCCTCAATAGTACCGAAGCTGCAGTTCTGTATCAACTCCTGGAGACGCGAGATGAATGACCCTTTTGCCGAACTTGATGATCCTATTCCGTCAATCAAAGTTACATGTACCTCGACAGACTGCGAAAAGGATCAGCATTGCTACTTGCAAAAACGCAAAGTAGACGGCGCACACGTATTTGGAGCATGCCGGTCGTGTGGCAGTCAGCCGGCCTTCGATATTGCTCGCCTTCGAAAACGTGACATCAAGGATGTATCGTACACTTTCGCTGCTATGAGACACGAAAAAATCAGGGAACATTACTGGAGCAAGCCATTCGACGAGAAAGCTGCAGCGCTCGTCCGCAAAAAGGGCGTAGACAGAGTTCTGAGTGGTATATCAAGCAGAGTCGCATCTTCGATTGGAAAAAAGGCTAATGGCTTCGATGGAAGGCAAACGAAACTTGAGGGAAATGTGATATTTTATGCGCAGCATGCTACAGCAACGTGTTGCCGTAAATGTCTCTCCTATTGGCATGACATACCTGCCGACCGAGATTTGAACCCCAAGGAATCAAAATACTGCGAAGATTTGATCGTCGCGTATCTGCGGGAGCGGCTTCCTTCCATTGAATCCGAAAAATCATGAAACAGAGAGGCCTCAATACAATCCAGCGAGATGCTGATCTTCGCCGGCGCGTTCTCGATCCTGTGACGCGCAGCGTGCTCGTGTCACAAATTAATGGAACGGCTCAGCAGAAAGACCTCTCAGCACCTACTAACTGCGACGGAATCGGGCGGATACGCCATTTTCGCCAGCACGTCGTTGCAGGGTGGCCAACAAATCCGCTGCCGATTTTTCCTGCGTCGCGCTGGTTGGGTGTCGATCCACCGCCCGAGATGATGGCGCAGGTTTATCAACTTGCTGCGTGTGCGTGGCGTTGCTGGTACTGCTACGTTCCGTTCGCCTCCCTAAGGGCTGACCCTTCGAAGTCCGTGTGGAAAACCGCAGATGCCCTGGTTGATGCCTATTTGGCTTTGGAGGAGCGTCCGCCCATTATCGACCTGAGTGGCGGATCGCCTGATCTCGTCCCCGAGTGGATCGCTTGGACGCTACAAGCTGTGGAGATGAAAGGCGCGGCGCGCACCACATTCGTCTGGTCAGATGACAACTTGTCGTCTACTCGCCTTCTTGAAAAAGACGGGAGGTCGCTTCTAGACGCAATTGCGACATATCCAAACTACGGGAGAGCGTGCTGCCTTAAGGGATTCGATGGAGCATCGTTCGCATTCAACACCCGAGCGCATCCAGACGGTTTCGAACGGCAACTCGAAATCCTTTCGGGTTATGCGCGTTCAGAGATGAACATCTACATATACCTACCACTCGTTGGTCCAGCTGGACCTTGCTCAAGAAGCCAGATCGAGGCAATCCTTGAGCGCCTCACGGCAATTCGGGTCGACCTGCCGGCTCGGACCGTGCCGCTGTACATCGGGCGCTTCCACACGATGGTGGACCGCCTTGATACTCAGCGGGATATGGCCCTGGAGAGGCAGTGGGAACTCTTGCATCACTGGCAACGCATGGTCCCTGCGCTGGCACAAATCCCGTGAGCGTAGGGCAGCGGCTCAAATACCTCGTTGCGCACGAAGCACCGCGCGCAATCGATTTTGCTGCACTGACCGAGGTCTGCGAGGGCGCTTGGCCGGGAGAGGTGAGGCGAGCGTTGGTGGAGACCGCGGGCGGAGCGGCACGCCGGCTGCTAGCGAGTATTGACCGCCACCCCGGCCGTGTGGTCGCCGACGGCAGGTTGCCGCTCGCGCATCCCCTCGATGCAGATTGGCGATTCACGCGGGACAGTGCAGAGCACATCCTCGACAGGCTTCTAGCAAGGACACCTGCTGCCGCCGACATCTTGCTGATTGCAATGCCGACGATCGCGCTTGCTGCGCACGACCGGGGTTTGATGCACCGGATAGTAGTCGCTTCGCGGATTGGTGATCCTATCGACCTTGCTCTCAGGAAAGTAATGCCAGGTTGCCGATTTGTGTCATTGCAAAAGGTACCTATGGGAGCCTTCCAGACGGTCGCGCTCGATCCACCGTGGTACGACGATGTCGCGTTACCAATCATCGAAATCGCTCGGGCGGCAGCGCTTCCGAACGGGCGTATATTTGTCTGTACACCTGACACTCTTACTTCGCCTTCAAGCGCAAAAATTTTATCTAAATTGATGAGCGAGCCTCATGAGGTTGGATTTTCGATTGTCGAATCGGTGGAGCGCATACGATATGCGACACCATTCTTCGAGTTGCAATGTTTGAAAGCGGCTGGAATCTCAAATGTTAGCCCCGTCTGGCGGACGGGCCTTCTATGTTCATGTATACCAGAGCCTTTAGAATTTCCGACGTGCTCGGTATGCCCTCCTGTCCGCGGAGCGTGGCGAGAGGTACGGTATGGAGCAATCCGTATCTGGCTTCGCCAGCCTGCGGTGCAGGGGCCTGCTGCCGTTGGCGTAGCCGACTCGATCAGCCGAACCGACCGTACACGAAAGATCGCCAACCTGTGGACTTCGGGGAACACCTATGTTGCAGGCGTGGACGTGATTGGCCTCAACCTCCTCAGCGGAACCGTGGATGGCGCTGCGCAGTGGCCATGGGAAAATCGGCTTAAGGCAGTGCTCTCGGACGAACTTGCCACCATGGAACAGGCAGTGGAATTCTGGTGACACCGCTAGCAGGCATCGACCGCCGACGGGCTTTCCGTGTAGGCTTCCGCCGATTGGTCACGAATGGCGGAGAACAACCATGGCGGAGTTTGCGATCGCATTGTCCGGTGGAATCGGTGCCGGAAAAACCGCGCTTGCGGAGAAGCTAGCTGAGGCACTTGATGCTGATCGTGTGAGCTTTGGTCGCGAGGTTCGCAGATACGCCAAGGAAAATAACGAAAACCCGGATGATCGCTCTATTTTGCAGCAGCTTGGCCAAGCTCTGGTTTTGACTGAGTGCAAGCAGTTTGTCAGACGCGTGCTTGATCAGCAGTCTCAGCCCAGAAAGGACCGCTTGATTATAGATGGGGTGCGCCATATTGAAGTATTAATTCATCTTAAAGAAGAAGTTGGAAAGCGTCCGCTTTATCTAGTGCATGTTGCAACACCATCATCTACGCGTGAACAGCGTATTATGGAGCGCGACCAGGTCGAGCGTCGCCTTGCCGCACGATACGACAATGACATCACAGAAGCCCAAGTTACTCGTATCCTTCCGCAGTATGCTAGCTTGACGGTCAATGGGGAGCTGCCAATAATGCTCCAGGTTGCTCAAGTGGTCCAGAGGGTCAAGGAATGGTCTGCCAAAAGTGGTCAGCATCCCGTAGCGGCGTAAGCCATCTCGCGTCGCGCTCGAAGTGAAAGCATTCGGCGTATTTGAAGGCGGGGGCGTCCGGGGCTATGCTCACCTGGGCGCTCTCAAAGCATGCGAAGAAAGAGGTATTGATTTTGTTGGTGTTTCAGGCACCTCGATCGGTGCGATTGTTGCTGCCCTTATCGCTGCTGGTTATTCCAGTGCCGAGCTTTATGAGGCCGATGATCTTGGCCGCGAGAGGGGGCTTTTCGCCGTCAATGTTGTTGAGCGGTTTTTAGATCCCAGTCAATATAATCGTCTGAAGAAACTTCGAGCTTGGCACAAGCAATATTCTGATTTTTCTAAGAAGGGCAGAGACGCGGTTGCGTCTATGAAGGGTCGCATAGCAACCAGTTTTTGGTCGCGGGCTGTGCCTTCAAACCTTCTGCCATTGGGACGGCGCGCTCTCGCCAGCCTGGAGTTCGCATCACTCACAGCTCCGCCGATTTACGCCGTCGCGATGCCGCTGGCTGCGTTCCACTGGAAATTACTGCGTACCGTTTACGGGCGCTCAGGTGTGCTCGATAGCACCTCATTCGCTGTTTGGCTCAACGAACGTCTCGCGGAGCGGCTCGGCATGGAGCGCGGCGCGGTTGTGACATTCTCCGACCTTCCAATCCCACTTGCCTGCATAGCGACCAATCTATCGATGAAGTAGCCCCCGAAATGACCGGACAGGGGCTCACGCTTATGGAAGTGTGTGCCTATGACCGACCGTATGGTGAGTTCTAACGACCCGCCCCGCGCCGAACGCGTCGAGGTGATCACCTCGGTCCAGCGCCGGCGGCACTGGACCACGCAGGAGAAGGTGCGCCTCGTCGAGGAGACCTATCTACCCGGCCAGTCCGTCTCGCTCGTCGCCCGCCGCCACGGGCTGAACGCCAACCAGCTGTTCACGTGGCGTCGGCTGATGGAGCGCGGCGCGTTCACGGCCGCCGGTGCCGGTGAA
>NZ_JAAKGV010000003.1 GCF_011043735.1 Methylobacterium sp. DB0501
GGTGCGCCACCGGGTGCGAGCGATCCAGCTCAAGCAGTGGAGGCGCGGCCCGACCATCTACCGGGCCTTGCTGGCGCTGGGCGCCAAACCCGAGGGCGCTCTGCCGGTGGCGGCCAACAGCCGCCGCTGGTGGCGCAACAGCGGGATGGCGCTCAACGGCGTGCTGACCCTGGCCTGGACGGACAAGCTCGGCCTGCCACGTCTCGCCTGACCTCAACTCCTCGAACCGCCCGGTGCGGACCCGCATGCCGGGTGGTGTGGGAGGGGAGCGATCCGTAAGGATCGCCCCCTATCCCGATTGGGCCCTCCACGCCGGATCGCAGGGAGGCGCCCTCGGCCGTGAAGGTCGCGAACGAGTGGCCGACCTCGCGAAGAGCGGCGCGCCTTCCTGTTCTGCGCGGCAGGGCTGTTCAGGGATAAGTCCCTTTGAGCTCGAGCGCATCTCCCCCTCTCCCGCGCGGGAGAGGGGGAGATGCGCCACGATGTGCCCCGGACGGCCTGCCGGTGCGGAGGAGGGGATCCCGCCCTCGGCCTTCGGACGATTTCACCGCGGGCCGCCTTTCCTCGCACGGCCGACGACATCTCGGCGTCCTGTCGCGACGGAATTTCGGTCCTGAGGCTGTAGGCGCAATATTAAATTTTCGTCAGGTTTCGCTGGATTGCCGAAGGGGAGAGCAGTCGCTCCCAATTTCCTCTTGACCATTCCTGGGGGGAGGAGCAGCATAGTCTTCGTCGAGTCGAACTCGAGGAGGTAGCCATGACTTTTCAAGGTTGCAGCCCTCACGCAACGCAGACCGATGCCGGTGACCAGGAAACTCCACCGGACACAGATCGACAGGGATAGTGGTTTCAGGGCGGGCTGAATACGATACGGGGCCGAGTCGGCCATCACAATCGTATCGTGCGACACCACCCGCACCCTGAAACGTGGACCCTGCCCCTCAAGGCTCGTCGGTGCTCTGGCGGGCCTTCGTCGTTTTCGGGTTCGCCTCCGCCATGGTAGGGCTGTCCGAGGAGGACTCTTGATGTCATTCGACCGTTCCCGCCGCGGCAGCGATCCCCGGCAAACCGCCGAGGCCGCGTTCCGCGCCGTGACCCGCAAGACCCCGGAGGGCCCGGCGCCCGAGGGCAAGACCGCCGACGGCAAGGTGGCCAGGCCCGCCGCGAAAGCCGCCGTTCCGGGCGTGCGCGAGACCGTGTCCCTGCGCCTCGACCGCGACGTGCTCGACCGCTTCCAGGAGGACGGGCCGGGCTGGCAAGACCGCATCAACGCCGCCCTGCGCAAGGCCGCAGGGCTCTGATGCGCCTGTCTCCGACGCGGCTGCGTTTCGCCGCGTTGCTGCCGGTGCCGGCCGCACCGGCGCAGGCCCGGGTGACCAACCCGTTCGCGTCGAACGACCCCTCGGTGCCGATTCGCGAACGGGTGGCCCCGCCGCGGCTCAGCGCAGGAACTGCCCGAAGGCCCGCGGTCCGTCCGCGGTCTTCACCGTCCCGGTCACCGTCAGGGACCCGGTATCGATCACCGTGAGGGTGTTCGATTCCCAGTTCGCCACGTAGACGTGGCGGCCGTCCGGGCTCGCCTGGATGCCCTCCGGGTACTCGCCGACGTCGAGCCGGGGCCCCGGCGCCAGGCTGGCGGTGTCGAAGGTGCTGACCGTGCCGCCATACTGGTCGGTGACGAAGGCGCGCCCACCCGCCAGCGCCACCGCGTAGGGCCGCTCGCCGACCTTGACCCGGCCGATCTCACGGCGCGCCGCGATGTCGATCACCGAGACGTCGTTCGAGCCGACATTGGCCGCGTAGGCGCGCGTGCCGTCGGCATCGATCGTGACCCCGAACGGCCGCGTGCCGACCGGGATCACCGCGACCCGCCGGCGGGTCGCGGCGTCGACGAGGGACAGGGCGTCGTCGTCCCGGTCCGCGGCGAGGAGAAGCTTTCCGTCCGGCGTCACCGCGATCCCGGAGGGCGAGGTGCCGACCGCGATCTCGGCGGTGACCGCGAGGGTCTTGGGATCGACCTCCCACAGCCGCTCGGCGTACCAGTCGGCGACGTAGACCGCGCCGCTCACCGGATTCACCCCGACCCCGAGGGGTCCGCCGCCGAGCGGCACCGTGCGGGCGATCCGCCGCGTTGCCGCGTCGATCACCACCAGCGCCTTGCCCTCCGGGGCGGTGACGTAGACCCGTGCCCGGTCCGGCGACAGGGCGATGCCGGCCGGCGCCCCCGGCACGGGGATCGTCGCCACCACCTTGCGGGCGTCGAGATCGATCACGTCGACCGTCTCGGCATTCTGCGCGGTGACGAAGGCCTCCGCCGCCCGCGAGGGGACCGGCGCGACGCCGATCCCGACCAGAAGGCAGAGCCCGGCGAGGCGCCGGGCGGGCGTCACGAGTTACCCTTCTCGATCTTGGCCTTCAGGTTGTCGAGGCCGCTGCGGTACAGCGCCTTGACCGCCTTGATCGCCGCCTCGTCGCTCAGCTCGGGCGGCGGGTCGTTGTTCATGTAGCCGCGGTAGAACGCGCCGTCCCACACCACTTCCGACGCCTTGCCGCCGTCGACCGGCTCGACCTTGATCGTCGAGGAGTAGTTGTTGACCGGCAGCACCTTCACGTCGACCTTGTCGATCCGGTACGACAGACTCTTCTGCTCGGCAGAGTACTTGTAGAGTTCTTCCTCGACGGTGGCGCCGCCCTTCAGGGTCAGGGTGCGGGTGGCCTTGATCTCGTTGCCGCCCTTGCCCTCGGTCTTCTCGACCGGCGGCAGCCAGCTCATGTCCTGGAAGTTGCCGACCACGGCCCAGACCTTGTCCGGGCTGGCGTTGATCGTGACCTTCTCCTCGACCTTCTTGCGGGTCGGGCCGTGGGCCTGGGCCGCGGGGGCTGCCGCGAAGGCGGCGACCAGGGCCGCCGCGATGATGCGCTTCATCGGTCTCTCCTTGTAACGCGAACGGTTCACGCGTCATCGACCGCGAGGGACGCGGCGGCCGCCTGCGGCAGGGCGGCCGCGACCTTCGCGGCGATCCAGTTCCAGGCCTCGCGCTCGGCGGGCCCGGCCGTCTTCTCGACGGCGATGCGGTGGTGGTGCAGCTCGGCCAGCACCGTCTCGGGGTTCAGCATGTGCAGGCGCGTGGACAGGATCGCCCCCTCCAGCACCGCGTTGACCGCCCGGTTGTGGCCGAGGAACGGCCGGTGCGAGTCCGCGTGCACCACCCGGCCGCGGAAGCGCGGCCGGACGGGATCGTCGCGCACCTCCACGACCTGCAATTCCATGTGGCCGTAGGCGTCGGCCAGCCGCGGCACCGGGATGGTGCGGCACGGCACGGTCGCCCAGTCGCGCCGGCCGGTGACGCAGCCGGCGATCACCCGGATGTCGGCGGGCGCCGCCGCGGCGAAGAACGGCTGCACCTCCAGGTTGGCGATGGTCGGCGAAGGCCGGAACGGCGCCACCCAAAAATCCTCGCCGTCCCGGATCAGCCCGAACGGCACCAGATGCACGGCCCCGTCGGAAGCGGCCGTGGTCACGACGGTCTCGAGGATCAGCGGCATGATTCTCGATGATTCCTTAGGGCTTCCCGCTGTGGCGCGTGTGGCCCGGGGCCTTGAAGCGGGTGGTGTCCTCGACCTCGTCGTCCATGGCGCAGCCCCAGTCCAGCGGCTCGTCCTGCACGTAGCGCTTGCCGAGCCGCCAGGCGAGTTCCGCCTTGGTCAGTTCACCGCCGAGATAGAAGGCGTGGGCGCCGTCGCCCTCGACGCCGAGGTCGGGGAAGAACGCCATCGCGTCGTGCCCGGTCTTGTGGATGTCCCGGTTGTAGATGTGCACCCCGTCCTCCGCCAAAGCCACGCGGTAATTGGGGTCGCGCACCTCGGCGGCGAGGGCCGCGATCTCGTCGGGCGTCTGGGTGTAGGGGCGCTTGTCGTGGAGCGAGAGCAGGGCGCGGCCGTAGCCCTTCGGCAGGGCGGCGTCGGCCTTCGCCGCGTACATCACCCGGCGGGCGGCGTCGTGCTCCTCGACCGTGCGGCGGGTGTGGTTCGAGACCTGCACGATCAGCACGTTGCCGATCGACAGTTCCGAGCACACGCCCATCAGCAGCGCCGTCACCCCGAGGCTGTCGGCCTCGGTGAGTTCGGTCAGGTTGCCGGTGCCCATCATCATGGCGATGTCGGGATGGCGGCGCCGGGTCTCGTGATAGCGCACCAGCGAGGCGGCGAAGCCGAAATGGATCGGTTCGAGGATCGGGTCGGCGATGAACGGCCGGCCGGCCCGCTGCATCCGGTCGATCGCCCGGTCGAGGGAGGCCAGGTCGTCGGGCCGCACCGGCACCAGCACCGGCACCGCGTCGGTCTCGAAGGCGAGGTCGAGCGTGTCCTCGTTGAGGCTGAGGAGGAAGTCGGCGCCCGCCGCCGCGCCCTGCCGCAACTCGTCGGCCGAGAACGAATCGACGCTGACCCGCAACCCCTCGGATTTCAGCAGCCGCACGGTGTCGCCGAGATGCGGGAAGGGCGTGTCCGGCAGGCCGCCGAGATCGATCACGTCGGCCCCGCGCCGGGCGAGGTCCTTCGCCCGGGCCAGGATCTCCTCCGGCGACAGCCGCGACGCGTCGACGATCTCGGAGAAGATCCGCACGTCGTGGCGCGACAGGTCGACCTTCCGCCCGGCGAGCCCGAGGAAGACCGGCAGGTCGACGATCTCGTCCGGGCCCCGCTCCACCGGCAGGCCGAAATGCGCCGCCAGCGCCGCCGGATCGGCCCGGCAGCGGCCGGGCAGGATGACCCGCGTCGCGCCCTCCGGGATCGTGACGCGGCGACGGATGATTTCTTCCGTCATCAGGGCCGCGACCTTCACGCCGGCATCCGCGATCGTCCAGGCGAAGCGCTCCGGCGGCAGCCCGGCCGCGATCTTCTCCAGCCGCGCCTTGGCGAGGCGCCCGGTGACGAAGACGAGATGCTCCTTCACGCGGCGCACTCCGCGATCCGCTCGCGGCACGGCCGGTCGCCGCCGGGCCCGCGCAGCACGATCCTCCCGGCGAAGCGGGACGCGAAGCCCGGGAAGGCGCCATCGACCAGCCCGGCCCGGGCGAGCTCGGCCGGTCCGGCTCCGGGGCGCGCATCGACGGATTTCACGACCAGGCACGCCCCCGCGCCGAGATGGGCCGCGAGCCAGAGCGCCAGGCTGTCCGAGGTGACGTCCCAGGTCTCGGGGATCTCCGGCCGTCCGGCCTTGAGCGCCGACGGGTCCCAGACCGGCACGGCCCCGGCGGCGAGGGCCGGCGCGGGGTCCTGCGTCACGCCGAGACGCGGCTCGAGGGCGGCGAAGATCCGCGCCATCGCCGCCATGGCGTCGAGGGCGAGGCGATGGGCGAGGGGATCGGGAAAGCCGAGCGCTCCTTGCGCCGCCCGCACCGCATCGGCCAGCCCGCCGCCGCCCGGCACGACCACCACCCGTCCGTCGGCGCCGTCGGCGAGCGCGCCGAGCACCCGGCACAGCCGGGCCCGATCGGCCACCAGGCTGCCGCCGACCTTCACGACGGTGAGAGCGTGGCTCATGCTGCACGTCCTGCGCGAGCAGGGCTTCCCCGGAAACGGCGCGGGATCCCGCGCCATATCTCGGCCCGGATGCGTCCGCGGCCAGCCCCCGCCTGCACGGTCACGATCACGCCGCCTCGACGCGGGGCACGATGGCCGCGAGCCGGCGCGCGCCTTCCGCGATCCGCTCCGGATCGAGACGCCCCGTCCGGTCCCCCTGCGCGCACAACCCGCCGCGGAAGCCGAGATAGCCGGGCCCCAGCGCCGCCAGGACCGGGATGTCGTCGAGGGCGAGCGAGCCGGCGAGGCCCGAGAGCAGCCCCTGCGACCGGCACGCGGCCGCGAATCCGGCGAGGCGGGGGAGGGGCAGGTGGTCGGTGAGCCGGCGCCCGTCCTTGGTCTTCGTGTCGATCATCGCGCCCGCGAAGCCGGCGGCGGCCAGCCCCGGCACGTCGGCCCCGTCCGGCCCGTCCTCGGCGAACAGGACCGCGATCACCGGCAGGCCGGCGGGCAGGCGCAACCCGGCCGGGTCGCGCCCCGGTGCCCAGGCGATCTTGAGGTAGCGCACGCCGGTGCCGGCGAGCGCCGCGAGGCAGGCCGAGGCCTCGCCGGCGTCGCGCGGCTCGCCCGCCACCGCGCTCGAGAGCCGGTCGCCGGCGGCCGCCGCGATCGCCCGCACCGTCTCGGCGGGCAGCGCCCCGAGGGCGCCGCGGTCGGGATCCTTGGCGTCGATCAGGTCTGCGCCGCGATCGCGGGCGAGCGTCGCCTCGGCGGCGTCGCGCACGCTGACGAGGAGGCGGACGCGGGAAGGGGAGGTGTGGGGCACGGGGATCAGGACCGGTTCGGCAGCGGCTCGGCGAAGAGGCGGTTCTTCACCAGCGAACGGACGCCGTGGAGCCAAGTGTCGTCGGTGTCGCCCTGGATCACCACCTGGCCGCCGCGCAGCACCTTGCCGCTCTCCGCCTCCGTGATGGTGACGTTCAGGTTGAGCACCTGGGGGGCGCTGCGCTGGACGTAGCCGTAGACGACGAGGACCGCCCCCGCCGCCTGGGCGATCTTTTCCGCGCAGCCCTCGCACTTGTAGAGCGGCGCGTCGCGCCGGATCGCCGCGGCCTGGCCGCCGAGATCCACGGGCTCGAGCCCGCGCTCCGTCACGGCCCGGCGCAGCGCCTCGCTGGCGAGGTTCAGGCGCCGCGCATCCTCCGGCCGCAAGGGGCGCGGCCCGATCGTGCCCGGCTCGGCGAGCTCGATCCCGAACACGGCCGCCTTCTCCGCCCCGGCCTTCTCCACCTGGGCCTGCTCCGGCGCGGCGGCGGCGGGCAGGCCGACGAGCAGGGCCGCGAGGGCGGGAAGGGTGCGGAGAACCAGCATCGCCCGACCCTCGCACGCCGATGCCCGGCGGCGCAACGCGCGCCCGCCTCCCCCGCCTTCGGACTTTCGGGGGAGGGCGCGGGTCCTTAAGGAATCCTCATCGATGAGGCGTTGAGGCCGCCCGAGAATCCCTGGTAGCGTGCCGCCCGCATGGCACAGTTCCGCACGGCCACCCTCGCCTTCCTCGCCGCCTTGGCCGGCATGCCGGCCGGTCTCGTGCCCTTTGCCGGCATGCCGGCCGCCCTCGCGCAGGCGCCGACCCCGCCCGCCGCGGCCGCCCCGCAGGCCAGCGAGATTCGCATCGGCCTGATCTACCGTCCGGTTCCCGCTCCCTCCTCCTACGACGCCCAGGCGGCGCCCGAGGACGAGGGGCTGGCCGGCGCGAAGCTGGCGATCCAGGACAACACCACGACCGGCCGCTTCGTGCGCCAGAGCTACGCCCTCGACGCGGTGGCCCTGGGCACCGCCGCCCCCGGCGAGCCGGCGCCGCAGAGCCCGGTCGACGCCGCCCGCGGCCTCGTCGCGAAGGGCCTGCGCTTCATCGTGCTGGCGCTTCCCGCCGACGAGGTGCTGGCGGTGGCCGACGCGCTGAAGGGCTCGGGCGTCGTCCTGTTCAACGCGGCCGCTCCCGACGACCGCCTGCGCGGCGCCGATTGCCGGGCCGAAATCTTCCACGTCGCCCCGAGCCGGGCGATGCAGACCGATGCGCTCGCGCAGTTCCTCGCCTTCATGCGCTGGCGCAAGCTCTTCCTGATCACCGGGCCGCAGGACGGCGACAAGTTGTGGGCCGAGGCGATGAAGCGCTCGGCGAAGAAGTTCGGGTTGCAGATCAGCGCCGAGCGTCCCTGGACCTTCGGGCCGCTGGCGCGGGCCCGCGGCGACACCCCGACCCGGGCCGAGGCCCTCGTCTTCACCCGCGGGCTCGATTACGACGTCGCCGTGGTGGCCGACGAGGCCGGGGATTTCGGCGATTACGTCCCGTTCCACACCGTCGATCCGCGGCCCGTGGTCGGCACGCAGGGGCTCGTCCCCACCACCTGGCACCCGACGCTCGAGGTCTGGGGCGCCGCCCAGGCCCAGAACCGCTTCCGCCGCCTCGCCGGCCGGCTGATGCGCCCCCTCGACTACCAGGTTTGGGCGGCGGTGCGCGCGGTCGGCGAGGCCGCCTTCCAGAAGAAGACCGCCGACCCGGCGGCCCTGTCCGCGGCCATCGCCGATCCCGCTTTCAGCCTGCCGGGCTACAAGGGCGTGGCCTTGAGCTTCCGCCCCTGGGACCACCAGCTGCGCCAGCCGCTGCTCCTGGTCCAGCCCCAGGCCCTGGTGGCGGTGGCGCCGGAGCAGGGCTACCTGCACCAGCGCACGCCGCTCGATACGCTCGGCATCGACCTGCCGGAGACGCAGTGCAAGCTGACGAAGTCGTGACCCGGCCATAAGTCGGTCTCGCCCGCCGCGCCGCGGCAGGCCAGGTAAGAGCATAAGCGGAACGCGCGTGCGGCGCGCGGCCGGAGGGAGGACGAATGAGCCGTCACCGGATCAGACCGGCGCAAGCCGCACTCGTCGCGGCCGCCCTCGCGGCGAGCGTTCCGGCCCACGCCACGACGGTCTATGTCAGCAACGAGAAGGGCAACTCGGTCAGCGTCATCGACGTCGACAGCTTGAAGGTCACGGCGACCTGGCCGGTCGGGCGCCGTCCCCGGGGGATCACGGTGGGGAAGGACGGGAGCCTGCTCTACGTCTGCGCCAGTGACGACGACCGCATCGACGTGCTCGACACCAGGACCGGCAAGATCGTGCGCTCGCTGCGCTCCGGGCCTGATCCGGAGCAGTTCATCGCCAGTCCCTCCGGCAACCCGCTCTACGTCGCCAACGAGGACGACAGCCAGGTCACGGTGCTCGATATCGAGAAGAACAAGGTGGTGGCCGAGGTGCCGGTCGGCGTCGAGCCGGAGGGGATGGGTCTGAGCCCGGACGGGTCGATCCTGGTCAACACCTCCGAGACCACCAACATGGCCCACTTCATCGACACCAAGACCTTCCAGGTGATCGACAACGTGCTGGTCGATGCGCGGCCCCGCTTCGCCGAGTTCAGCCAGGACGGCAAGTGGCTGTGGGTCTCGGCCGAGGTCGGCGGCACCGTCTCGGTGATCGACGTCGAGACCCGCAAGGTGGTGAAGAAGATCACCTTCAAGATCCCGGGCGTCACCGACGAGCAGATCCAGCCGGTCGGCATCCGCCTGACCCGGGACGGGACCAAGGGGTTCGTGGCGCTCGGCCCGGCCAACCGGGTCGCGGTGATCGATGCCAAGACCTACGAGGTGGAAAAGTATCTGCCGGTGGGCCAGCGGGTGTGGCAGCTCGCCTTCACGCCGGACCAGAAGCTGCTGTTCACCACAAACGGCACCTCCAACGACGTCTCGGTGATCGACGTCGCGGCGATGAAGGTGACGAAGAGCATCCCGGTCGGCCTGCTGCCCTGGGGCGTCGCGGTCTCGCCGCAGTAAATAGCGCCTTCCCCTCCCCCTTGCGGGGAGGGGAGGCGATTTACCTCCCATCCGGATCATCCATGCGCGCCCTCCTCACCGC
Organism: Methylobacterium sp. DB0501; assembly: GCF_011043735.1. Classification (GTDB taxonomy): domain Bacteria; phylum Pseudomonadota; class Alphaproteobacteria; order Rhizobiales; family Beijerinckiaceae; genus Methylobacterium; species Methylobacterium alsaeris. The sequence goes on from NZ_JAAKGV010000003.1 coordinate 9,478, forward strand.
CGCCGCCCTCGCGGCCAGCCTCCTCGCCACCTCCGCCTCCGCTCACGACCTCACCAAGGGTCGCACCGACCTGCCCGAACTGTTCCTCGGCGCCGAGGACAACGACTACGCGGTGCCGGTGAAGGACATCGAGATGGAGGCCGGCAAGTCCTATCGGCTGCGCATCACCGCCAAGGGGCAGAAAGAGTACAAGTTCTTCGCCAGCGAGTTCTTCCGCGGCGTGTGGATGAACCAGATCGTCATCAACCACCTCGAGGTGCATATGGCCGGCCCGCCGCATCACCTCGAATTCGACGACCAGGGCACGATCGCGGTGGAGTTCGTGACCGTGCGGGCCGGCGAGTTCCCGTGGTCGGTCCAGGGGCTCGAGAGCCGGGGCATGACCGGGCGCTTCATCGTGAAGTAACGGGGTTTGCGGACTTGGCTGCCCGGCCTACATCGCCCTCAACGAGACCGGAGGAACCCCAAGGATGCGCTTGCGCCTCGCCGCCCTGCTCCTGCTGACGGCGCTTCCCGCCCGCGCCGACGATGCGGCCTCGTGCCGGGACGGCATCGCGACGATCAAGGCGGAGCTGGCGAAGTCGCCCCCCGAGGCGGTCGCGCGCATCCTCAAGAAGGAGCTGCGCGTCGCCGAGCGGGAACTCGGCGAGAAGGAATACGACGAGTGCCTCGACGCGGTCCGGGACGCCCGCAAGGCGCTCGGCCGATGAGCGCGGCCCTCGCGGTCGAGGCGGTCAGCCATCGTTTCGGCACCCGCACGGCGCTCGACGACGTGTCGTTCGAGGTGCCCCGGAGCGCGTTCGTCGCCTTGCTCGGGCCGAACGGGGCCGGCAAGACCACCCTGTTCTCGGTGGTGACGCGGCTCTATGCCAGCCAGGCCGGCCGGGTCGCGCTGCTCGGGCACGACCTCGACCGCGAGCCGTCGCGGGCGCTCGCCCGCCTCGGCGTGGTGTTCCAGGCCCGGACCCTCGACACCGACCTGACGGTGAGCCAGAACCTGCTCTACCACGCGGCTTTGCACGGCATTCCCCGCAAGCCGGCGCTGGCGCGGATCGACTCGCTGCTTGCCCGCATCGGCCTTGCCGAGCGCCGCGACGACAAGATCCGCACCCTGTCGGGCGGCCAGTCGCGGCGGATCGAGATCGCCAGGGCGCTGATCCACGCCCCCGACCTGCTGCTCCTCGACGAGCCGACCGTCGGCCTCGACCTCGAATCCCGCGCCGACATCGTCGCCATCGTGCGGGCGCTGGTGCGGGAGGAGGGCCTGTCGGTGCTCTGGGCCACCCACATCTTCGACGAGATCGAGCCTGAGGACCGGGTCGTGGTGCTGCATCGCGGCCGCATCGCCGCCCGCGGCCTCGCCGGCGCCTTGAGCGAGCCCTCGGGCTCCCTCGAGACCGCGTTCCGCCAGATGACCGCCGAGCGTGGGCCCGACAATCCGAGGAGAGTCGCATGAGCGCGGGCGCGAGCCTCACCCCGGTCCGCGGACGGCTCGATGCCGGCGGTTACCTCATCGCCCTGTCGGGGATCGTTCGCCGGGAATTGCTGCGCTTCTTCAATCAGAAGGAGCGATTCTTCTCGGCCCTGGTGCGGCCGCTGGTCTGGTTGTTCATCTTCGCGGCGGGTTTTCGCAACACGCTCGGCCTGTCGATCACGCCGCCTTACGAAACGTATGTCCTCTACGAGGTCTACGTCGTGCCCGGCCTCGCGGTGATGATCCAGCTGTTCAACGGCATGCAATCCTCGCTGTCGATGGTCTACGACCGCGAGGTCGGCTCGATGCGGGTACTGCTCACCAGCCCCTATCCGCGCTGGAGCCTGCTGCTCGCCAAGCTCATCGCCGGCGTGATCGTGTCGCTGATCCAGGCCTACGTGTTCCTCGCGGTCGCGAGCTTCTTCGAGACCGACATCCCGTGGCTCGGCTATCTCTATGCCCTGCCGGCCTTCCTCGCCGCGGGGCTGATGCTCGGCGCGATCGGGCTGTTCCTGTCCTCGCTGGTGCGCCAGCTCGAGAACTTCGCCAGCGTGATGAACTTCGTGATCTTCCCGATGTTCTTCGCGTCCTCGGCACTCTACCCGCTGTGGCGGATCAACGAATCGAGCGCGACGCTCTACTGGATCTGCCAGATCAACCCGTTCACCCATGCCGTCGAGCTGGTGCGCTTCGCCCTCTACGGCGCCTTCAACCCAGTTTCCTGCGCCGTCGTGATCGGGACCGGGATCGCGTTCTTCGTCATGGCGGTGGCCGCCTACGATCCCGGCCGCGGGCTGCTCGCCCGGCGCGGCGGCCCGGCCGGGGAGGCGGGCTGACCGCCCTTCACTCAAGAGATGCTTAACGATGCTCCGTTCCGTTCTCGCCACCCTCCTGATCCTCGGCGCCGCCCCGGCTTTCGCCCAGCCGAAGCCCGATGCCGACTGGCCCTGCGCCCAACGCAAGGTCTCGACGCTCGGCCCCGGCGCGGTCTGGACCGGGCCCGACCCGACCCAGGCCCTGACCGAGTGGGGCAACGACACCGACGCCGCCCTGCTCGCCCAGAAGATCGCGTCGCGCCGGCTGCCGCTGGAGGAGGTTGACGGCCTCCTCGACGCCTTCGCAGCCAAGCTCGACAAGGCCGAGAAGGACGCTCGCCTGACCCGCGTCTTCGCCGGCGTGTTCGAGGTGCTGAACGGCGAGCGCGACAAGGTGGTGGCCGGCATCGGCCGCTATGCCCGCGGCCAGCGCGTCATGGCCGAGCGCATCCGCGACGAGGCCGGAAAAATCAGCGAGGTGAAGACCTCGCCGGACGTTCCCGAGACCAAGGAGCTGACCGAGCTCGAGACCCGCTTCGCCTGGGACAAGCGGATCTTCCAGGAGCGCAGCCAATCGCTGACCTATGTCTGCGAGGTGCCGACCCTGCTGGAGCAGCGGCTGGGCGCGATCGCGAAGAAGATCCAGGCGCGGTTGTAAGAATCCGGACGGACGCTCGAGCATCTGTCTCGGGCGGTTCCGGAATCCTCGTTGTCATCCCGGAGCTCGCCGAAGGCGAGAGCCCGGGATGCATGACCCCTGAGGTCAGAGAATAGAGTGGAGCGCGCTCCGCTTCATTCCGAAGCGTCAGCGATTATGGATCCCGGGTTCCGCTGCGCGGCCCCGGAATGACGATGGAGGGGGGGAGAACCGTCGGAGAGACAGGCTCGCCGGCTCGTGCCCCCCGCTCACCCCGCCGGCGTGAACAGCTCTCCCTTGCCCAGGGTCGCGAGGTCGCCGCCGTAGCGGCGCATCGGCGCCCGCAGGAGGGACGCCGCCTCCGGTGCCAGGGCCTGGAGCGATGTCGCCAGCAGCTTCAGGACCACCAGATCCTGCCGCCCGGTCTCGACGAAGGTCGGCAGCAGGGCGCCGTGGCGGGCCGCGACCAGGGTGCCGCGGCGCATCCCGTAGCCCGGGTGGTCGCCGAACTCGCCAGCCACGATCGTGCCGGCGATCATCCGGGATCCCGCATGGGCCCCAGCCCCCTTCGCCAGGATCAGCCCGGCGCGCATCCGGTCGCCGAGGCGCTCGCCGGCCATGCCGCCGATGATCAGCGTTGCGCCGTCGAGCCCGGCTTCCGCGCCGTGGAGGGCGCCGCCGGCGCTCTCGCCGGCATCGCCGGCGATGCGGATCGTCCCGCCCTTGGCGGCGGTACCGGCGAAGGGACCGGCCGAGCCGCTGACCGTTAGGGTGCCGCCCGTCATGCCGGCACCGAGGCGCTGGCCGACATCGCCCTCGACGACGATCCGCCCGGCGGCGAGACCCGCGCCGATCCGGTCGAGCCGGTCGGTGGCGCCCACGATCCGCAGTTCCTCCGACCCGTCGAGGCTGATCGTGAAGCAATCGCCGAGGGTCAGGCCGCGGCGGCTGGTGCCGATGGCCACGCGGGCGGCGTCCGCTTCCGACAGGCCGGCGAAGCGCGCGGGGTCGAGGCCGGCGAGGTCCAGGCGCTCGGGCGCCTCGCGGAGGGTCAGGGTGCTCATGCGGCCTCTCCGAGCAGGTCCCGGAGGTGGAAGTGGTGGCGGCCGAGATTGCCGCCGTAATTGCCCGCCGTGACGGCGACGAGGCCGAGATCGGCCCCGGCCTTGGTCGAGGCATGGAGCGCCGCCCGCATCGCGGCCGAGACGCTGGCCGAGGAGAGCCCGTCGATGACGATCTCCAGCACCACGTCGACCTCCGGCGGCAGGGCCGAGCCGGCCCGCCCTTTGAGGGTCGGGCAATAGGCGTCGTTGGTCGAGGCCATCATGCCCTTGGTGCGGGCGCCGACCTTGGAGCCGGAGCGCACCACGCCGCCCGGGAAGGGCAGGATCACGTCGGGGACTTTGCGCGCCGCCGCCACCGCGATCTCGGCCACCCGCAGGGTGTCGGAAAAGCGCCGGCCGAGGAACAGCAGGTTGCCGCCGCCGACCGCACCGTTGATCGTCGGTACGGAATGCTCGCACAGGAACTCGCCGTCCATCACCGGCGTGCGCCAGTAGCGCCTCCCTGCGACGCGCTTGGCGGTCGCGAAGCCGTCGCCGAAATAGCGGATCGCGCCGCCGAGCTTGAGCGCCTTGCCCACATCCGGGTCGTCCCAGGCGATGCCGGCGAAGACCGCGCTGCCCGGCGAGGTCAGGACGCATTGCCCGACCCGGCGCAGGAGCTGGTCCTTGAGGCCGCCGGCGTCGAAGCCGAGCAGCAGCACGCGCACGCCGGGGCGTCCGTCCGGCGTCTCGTCGGGCGAGAGCACGGCGTCGATCCCGGCCTCGGCGCCGCAGCCGATCACCGAGGTGGCGAAGCCCGTCATGGTGGTGGCGGCGATCATCGCCCATTCGGGCGTCTCGGCGGTCAGCACCAGGGCGGTGGCCGCCATGTCGAAGGCCTCCGCGAAGGTGTCCTCGACCCGGATGCCGTGGAGAATCAGGTCCGGCATGCCACTGCCTCGAACACCTCACGATCGGGGAAAGCCGCGTCCGGCACGGTGAAGGTCGACAGCCCGGCGCCGAACCGGCTCTGGAGATAGGTATCGGTCCGCCGCGCCATGCCGGCATCGGCCTCGACGGTGAGGCTCAGCGTGTGGCCGCGGGTCCAGGACACGACCTCGCCGTCCTCGACGATCACCGCGCCGTCCTTCAGCACCCGGTGGGCGCGGGCGAACATCGCGGTCCGGTCCGGCTGGTCGCGATAGACCGCGATGTCGGCCCGCGCACCCGGGCGCAGGTGGCCGCGATCGGTCAGGCCGAGCAGCTTGGCAGGGCCTGAGCGGGTGAGCTGCGCCACCTCCGAGAGGGTGTATTCGCGCTCGATCGCCGCGAGGCCGGAGCGTTCGGCCGCCACCTTGGGATGGGCGGCGACCTCGCGGTCGCGCGCCTCCTTGTCCATCAGCAGGTGGAGGATGCGCGGATAGGCCGTGAAGGGCCCGCCATTCGGGTGGTCGGTGGTCAGGATGGTGCGCTCCGGGTCGGGCGAGAGCAGCATCAGCTCGAGCCCGATGGCGAATTGCAGCGACGAGGTCGGGCCGCGGTCGCGGTAGCGGAACGGCACGATGCCGCCGCCCTCGGCGTCGCCCGCATTGACGATCCACTTCTTCGGGCTCGCCGCCTTGCGGCCGGAGAACTGGCGCAGGATGTCGAGCGAGATGGTCGCGGTCTGGCCGAACACCACCTGGCCGATATCCAGGGTGGCGTTGGGGTGGCGGGCCAGCGCCTCGGCGATCCGCGGCGCGGCGGAGGCGAAGCCGCCGGTCAGCGGGTTGTCCTTGTCGACGGCGGCGTAGGCGTAGAACTGGGCGTGGGCGAAGTGGATGCGCCGGCCTTCCGCCGCCTCCAGGGTCTCGATCAGGCTGTCGTCGGCCCCCGGCAGGCCGAGATTGCTGCAATGGACGTGCAGCGGGTGGGGCACGTTGAGCGCTTCGACGGCGTCGAGGAGCCCGTTGAGAATGGCGCGGGAGGTGAGCCCGTAGGCCGGCACCTCGTCGTCGAGGGAGAAGCGGATCGCTCCATCCTTGAAGGCGTCGGCGCCGCCGGCATTGATGACCTTGACGCCGAGTGCCCGCGAGGTCGCGACGTTGAGTGCCACGAGGTCGCGCACGGCATCAGCGCTCTCGCGGTCGCGCAAGAGCTGGAGCAGCTGGTCGTCGTTGCCCATCACGCAGAGGCCGCCCCGGTCGAGGAGCGGGATCTCGGCGAGCTCGAGCTGGGTCGCCAGCGCGTTGACCGGCGGCATCGCCGGCTCGACCGCGGTGGTGTAGCCCATCCGGGCGTAGAGCAGGCCGACATCGTGGCCCGATCCGTGAGGGTTCGGGGCACCGGGCTCGGAGACGCCCAGTTCCGGCAGCAGCAGGCGTGCCAGCACCACGTTGCCGCCGGCGATGTGCGAATGGACCTCGACGCCGCCCGCCATGACGATGCAGCCGGTGGCGTCGATGGTGCGGTCGGGGGCGCGGTCCGCGATGGCTGGATCGGATTGGGCGACGATGCGGCCGTCCTCGATCCAGACGTCACCGATGGCGTCGCGCGAGGCGGTCGGATCGACCACCCGGCCGCCGGCGATGCGGGTCAGCATGAGGCGGAGGACTCCGGTTGCGAGACAGCTGAAGCGGCGGGAATGCGGGTCTGGATGTCGGCGAGGATCACGGCGGCGGCTGGCGCACCCGATCGTATGGGATCGGCCTCTTGCGAACCGGCCTCTTGCGAACCGGCCTCCTGCCACGCGATGGCGGCGCGGCGCGGGTGCCAGAGGGCGGCGCCGAAGGCTTCGCCCGGTACGCCGACGCCGATCACCACCCGGGCCTCGTCGCCCTTCGGCGCGCCGAGGAGCGCCACCGTCGGCACGGTGCGGATCCAGGCGGGGAGGGGGGCGGGGAGTGAGGCGAGCCAGAGCGCGGCGTCGATCTCGCCGGATTCGGCCTGGCGGGCGGCGTCGAAGCGCCAGGGATCGTGCTCGGGGTATCCGCGGCCGAAGCCGACCCGCGGGCCCTGGCCCGTGCTCCAGGCCGCGACCTGCGTCACCGCCCGGCCCTGATGGGGATCGCCGAGGGGCAGCGCGAAGCAGCGCGTGACCTCGTTGAGATCCTTGACGAGGCCGTTCAGCATCTCGGTCCCGAGGGCGCCGATCTCGGCCGGGTCGTAGACGACGACGGCATAGAGCGCCGCCCGCAGGCGCGCGGCGAGATCGGCGAGGGGATGCGGGTCGGCGATCCGGCCGGCCACGAGGCCGCGCACGAGCCCGATCTCGGCCGCGAGCCCGGCCTCGCCCGCCGGATAGGCGACGTGCTGGATGCCGCCGTCGCCGGGTCCGCCGAGGGCGAGGAGCGTGCGGGGCTGCCCTGCCGCCCGGCCGCGCGCGGGCGCCTCCGCCGCCAGATCGGCGAGGAGCCCGGAGGCCCAGGGCGCAGGCCCGAGGGCCAGGACCAGGTCGGCCCGGCCCCGCGCCTCGGCCGCGGTGGTGGTCATGGCGCCGCCCGAGGCCAGCGCCCCGAGATCGGCGTAGAGGCCCGGGCCGGCGGCGGGGTCGAGGGATGCGCCGACCGCGCGGGCGAGATCGAACGCCGCCTGCACGGCCGCCGTCTCGGCGCAGAGTCCGGCGATGACCGGGCCGCGCGCGCCCGCGAGCAGGGCGGCGGCCGCCGCGACCGCCTCGTCCCGCTCCACCGCCTGCCCGTCGATCCAGGCCGTCATCCGCCCTCGCTGGTTGCCCGGCGCGATTCTCGCGCCCTCGCTGATTGAACGGCGCGATTCCCGGCCGCGCCGCTTTCCGTGAGGGACGGTCGCATCCGGGCACCCAGGCAGGCAAGTCCCCCGAAAGTCCGGCTTCTGGCGCCCGGCCCCCGGGTCGATATCCGGCGCTCGCGAGTTGCCCAGCCGGCCTGCGGTGTGGGACAGTCGGGGGATCACGACGGTTCCCGGGGCAGCGGGGCAGGAAGCGAGGCCGGTTTGGCGCACGAGATGGGGACGGCGCGGGCGGAGGTGCGGGTGCGCGCCGCGGCCCGGCTGCATTTCGGCTTCCTCGACCTGCATGGCGGGCTCGGCCGGCGCTTCGGCAGCATCGGGCTCGGCCTCGACGCGCCGGGCATCGACCTGACCGCGACCCGCGCCGAGACTCTGACGGTCACCGGGGCCGATCGTCCGGGTATCTCCGGCGAATGCGAGCGGGTGCGCGGCTACGCGGCCCTCGCCGCCCGCCATCTCGGCGTGCCGGAGGCCGGCGCCTTCCACCTCGCGGAGGTCATCCCGGCCCATGCGGGCTTCGGCTCGGGGACGCAGCTCGCCCTCTCGGTCGCCGCGGCCCTCGCCGCGCTCCACGGCGCGCCCTTCTCCCCCGCGGCCTTCGCCGACGTGCTCGACCGCGGCAACCGCTCCGGCGTGGGCCTCGCCGCCTTCGTCACCGGCGGCCTGATCGTCGACGGCGGCCGCGACGACGGCGACGCGCCGCCGCCGGTGATCGCGCGGTTGCCCTTCCCCGAGGCGTGGCGGGTGGTGCTGATCCTCGATGCCGGCCGCACCGGCGTGCACGGCGCCGAGGAGCGCCGCGCCTTCCGCCAGCTACCGCGCTTCCCCGCCCCCGAGGCCGCCGAAATCTGCCGCACGGTGCTGATGCAGGTGCTGCCGGCCGCCGTGACGGAGGACCTGCCGCGTTTCGGCGCCGGCATCACCGACATCCAGCGTCGGATCGGCGACTACTTCGCCCCCCACCAGGGCGGGCGCTACGCCAGCGCGGCGGTGGCGGCGGCGCTCGCCGACGTCGAGGCCGCGGGCATCGCCGGCTTCGGCCAGAGCTCCTGGGGGCCGACCGGCTTCGCGCTGACCCGCGATCAGGACGAGGCCGAGGCCCTGGTCGCGTCCTTGCGCGCCCGCCACCCGGACCTCGCCTGCCGCATTGCCCGCGGGCGCAACCGGGGGGCGGAGATCGCGGCGCCGTAGCGCCCCGGGCTCGCCGCTCCCCGGGACCGTCCCGCAAGCGCGCGGGACGGTCGATCGTCAGGGCAGGCGGTCGGGCAGTCCCGCGAATCGCTGCCCGGTGCCGCCGATCTCGTCCCAATCCGCCTTCGACGCGACGAACAGATGCTTCGTGACGGCCGCGCCGACCGGCTCGTCGAGAAGCCCCGCCGGAATCCACATCGTCTCGCCCGATCGCATCAGGTTCGGGACCGTGCTGCCGCAACAGGCGCAGAAATCGTTGCGGTAACCGGTGTCGCGCACGAAGGAGCGGATCGACTCCTCGCCCCGCGTCCAGCGGAAGCGCGACGTCGCCACGAGGGTGGCGGTGTTGTTCGCCGACCCGGTCACCTTGCGGCACAGCGAGCAATGGCACTGGTAGAGATCGGGCAGCGGCCCCTCGACGGTGAACGCGACCTTGCCGCAGAGGCAGGAGCCGGTGAGCATGGTCGAGCAGTCCTTCCAGCCATGAAACGGGGAGCGCGCCCGCACGATTGCCGGAAACGTCGGTCCCGTCCAGCGCGATTCGTCATCCGTCGATCCTGGGTCGTCGGGCCGACCTTCATGCAGGATGATGCGCGACTGATCAGGTCCCGAGCCGAGATCCGTCCTGCTTATGATACCATCGCCGGACGATACCTTCCGGAAACGGTATCACCGACCCGCGCGGCGTCTGAGCGGAGCCGACATCCGCATTGCGACGCAATCAGGCGGATTTCATATGAGCCAGTTTCTATTCAGCGATGAATTGTTCGGTCGGATCCCGCAGGGTCGACCCCCTCCGGGTCGTTCCGGGCTCCGCTGCGCGGCCCCGGAACGACCCGGAGGCGTCAAGACTGTCGAGACCGTCGGATCGGACGCCCGCGCGCGGCGGCGCCCGATCGCGGCGCTCCCCGCCCGGCGGGCTGCACTAATGGACAGGCCACAGCCGGAGCCGCAAGGCTTACAAGCGGCGCGGCCGTCCTCCCTGGCGATTCGGGCGAGGGCAGCCACGCCGTCGTTCCGGAGGAGGTCCGCTTGAGCCGCTCGATCCTGCACATGCTGACCCCGCTCAAGCACATGAGCCCGTTCGACGTGAACATGGCGGTGGATGCGGGTTTCGAGGTGGTCTCGACCTATACCGGCGTCGAGCGCGGCGAGGTCGTGCCGCTGGTCCAGGACTCGATCTTCTCCCGCGCGCCGCAGGACGGTACCCGTACGGCGATCTTCATCGGCGGCAAGAACGCGGAGGCCGCCCTCGACATGGTGGATGCCGCGACCGGCGCCTTCGTGCCGCCCTTCGTCAACCACGTCTTCGCCGATCCGGCCGGCTCCTTCACCACCGGCGCCGCCATGGTGGCCTGCGTGCGCCGGGCGCTGGCGGACACGTTCGGCGAGACCCTCACGGGAAAGCGCGTCGCGATCTTCGGCGGCACCGGCGTCGTTGCCTATTGCGCTGCGGTGATCGCCGCGCAGGAGGGCGCGCAGCCGGTCATCGTCGGCTATAACGGCCGCGAGCGCGTGGCGGCGATCGCCGAGGGCATGCGGGCGCGCTTCGGCGTCGCCGTCGAGGCCGCCGACGGCGCGACCCCGGAGGGGCGCCTCGCCGCCGCCCGGGACGCCGAAGTGATCCTGTCCGCCGCCGCCGCCGGGGTGCAGGTCCTGAGCGCCGAGGACGTCGCCAAGGCCGGCCGCCTCCTCGTCGCCGCGGACGTCAACGCCGTGCCGCCGGCCGGCATCGCGGGGATCGACGTCCATGCCGATGCGGTGAAGCTGCCGAGCGGGCGGGGCGTCGGCATCGGGGCGCTCGCCATCGGCAACGTGAAGTACCAGACCCAGGCCGGCCTGTTCCGCCGCCTGCTCCAGGCCGACCAGCCCCTCGTGCTCGATTTTCGCGAGGCCTACCGGCTCGCGGTCGAGCTGACCGAACGCCCGGCCTCGGCGTGACGGCGCAGGCGGTCCTGATCGCGGCGCAGTCCGGACGCGCGCTCGCGGCCGCGGCGCGCCGGGCCGGCTACCGCCCCTTCGTCGCCGACCTGTTCGGCGATGCCGACACCCGCGGGCTCGCCGCCGGCTATCGCCGCGTGCCCGGCCGCCTCGGCGCCGGGCCGGGGGCGAGGGGCGTCGAGGCGGCGCTCGCCGCCCTCGCGGCGGAGGCGGGGGATCCGATCGGGCTCGTCCTCGGCTCGGGCTTCGAGGGCGCGCCGGAGCTGATGCGGCGGCTGGCCGGCCGCCACGCCCTGCTCGGGGCCTCGGCCGATGCGGTCGCGGCCCTGAAGGACCCGGCCGGCTTCGCCGCCCTGTGCCGGCGCCTCGGCATCCCGCACCCGGAGATCGCCGTCGCGCCCGTGCCCGATCCGGCGGGCTGGCTGGTCAAGCGCCGCGGCGCCTCGGGCGGCGGCCATATCCGCCCGGCCGGGCCCGGAAGCCTGCCGGCCGGGACCTATCTCCAGCGCCGCGTGCCGGGCCGGCCGCACTCGCTCGCCGCGCTCGCCGACGGGCGCGACCTGGCGGTGCTGGCGGTGACGGAGCAATGGGCGGCGCCGGGGCCGGACCGCCCGTTCCGCTATGCCGGGGCCGCCGCGCCGGCCGGCCTGCCGCCCGGGATTCGCGAGGCGGCCGAGGCGGCGCTGGCCGGTCTCGTCGCCGCGACGGGGCTGCGCGGCCTCGTCAGCGCCGACCTGCTGGTCGAGGGCGAGGCGTGGTGGCTGCTCGAGGTCAATCCCCGGCCCGGCGCCACCCTCGACGTGCTCGACCGCGGGCCGGTCCCGCTCTTCGCCGCCCATCTCGCGGCCGCGAGCGGCCGGCTGCCGGAGCATCGCCCGATCCTCTCCGGCGCCGCCGCGAGCGAGATCCTGTACGCCGGTGCGGCGATTCCCGCCGTGCCGCCCCTCGACTGGCCCGCCTGGACGATGGACCGCCCGTCCCCCGGCAGCCGCATCGAGGCCGGGGCGCCGGTCTGCACCGTCATCGCCGAGGGGGCGGATGCGGGCGAGGCGCGGCGGGCCGTGGCGCGGCGGGCCGCGGACGTGCGGGCGCGGCTGGAGGGCGAGCCGGCCGATGCCGGATTGGCTTTCGCGCCCCATCGCTCCATCCTCGAAGGACGAGGGTGGGACTCCTCTCCCGGCGGGCGGGGAGAGGGCTGCTGACCCCGACGGGTCGGCGGCGAGCCTGCAGCGAACCGTGGGCTCGCCGCGAGGGCGAGGGGGGATGAGCCCGGCCCGACATGTGAACGTGCAAGTCCGCGTGGGAGATGGGATCCACCGTCTCTCGTCCGAAACGGGGCCCGAGAAGACCCCGACCGATCTGACCGGCCAGACTGGGGCGCCATTCGACCCCGGGCCCGAGGGAGTCACCCGATGAGTTCAGTGTCCACCGCCACCCCGTCCCGCCCGAGCGTCAACGCCCTCGCCGCCCCCCTGGTCGAGGCCCTGGCGAAGGAGGCCACCCGGCTGCGGCTCGCCGTGACGCAGTCGCCGGACGGGGCGCGGCTGATCGATGCCGGCGCCGGGGTGCGGGGCTCGATCGAGGCCGGGCGGCGCATCGCCGAGATCTGCCTCGGCGGCCTCGGTACCGTGACGATCGCGCCCGCCGGGCCGCTCGAGGCCTGGCCGTTCACGCTCACCGTGCACAGCACCGATCCGGTGCTCGCCTGCCTCGGCAGCCAGTATGCCGGCTGGAGCCTCGCCGACGAGGAGGGGGATTCGGGCTTCTTCGCCCTCGGCTCCGGCCCCGGCCGGGCGGCGGCGGCGGTCGAGCCCCTGTTCGAGGAACTGGCCTACCGCGACCAGGCCGGGCGCATCGCCCTGGTGCTCGAATCGGGGAGCCCGCCGCCGGCCTCGGTCATCGCCAAGGTGGCGAACGCCGCGGGCGTGGCGCCCTCCGACGTCATCTTCGTGTACGCCCCGACCCAGAGCCTCGCCGGCGCGACCCAGGTGGTCGCCCGGGTGCTGGAGGTTGCCCTGCACAAGGCGCATTCGGTCGGGTTCGACCTGAACGCCATCGTCGACGGGATCGGCGCCGCGCCGTTGAGCCCGCCGCATCCGGATTTCATCCAGGCGATGGGCCGCACCAACGACGCCATCATCTACGGTGGCCGGGTGCAGCTCTTCGTCGAGGCCGACGACGCCGACGCGAAGGGGCTGGCCGAGGCATTGCCGAGCACCACCTCCCGCGACCACGGCGCGCCCTTCGCCGAGATCTTCTCCCGCTTCAACGGCGATTTCTACGCCATCGACAAGCACCTCTTCAGCCCGGCCGAGGTGGTGGTGACCTCCCTGCGCTCCGGTGCCAGCCACCGCGCCGGCCGGCTGGTGCCGGAGCTGGTGGCGCGCTCCTTCGCGTAGAGGTTTCTATGCGGATCGGGCTCGCGGCCGATAACGGTGCCTGGCACAAGGCCCGGCTCCTCGCCGCCCTGACGGATCTCGGCGCGGCGCCCATGCTGTTCTCGCTCGCCGACGTCACGGTCGAGACCGGCCACGCCGAGCCCCTGCGGGTGCCGGGCTTCGGCGGCGCCCTGCCGGACGGGGTGCTCCTGCGCACCATCGCGGGCGGCACCTTCGAGGCGACGACGATGCGGCTCGGCGCCCTCCACGCTCTGGAGGCCGCCGGCACCGTGGTGTGGAACGGGCCCTCCGCCATCGAGCGCTCGGTCGACAAGGCGATGACGAGCCTGCTGCTGGCGCGGCGCCGCATCCCGACGCCCGAAACCTTCGTGCTCTCGCGCCGCGAGGCCGCCGCGGAGGTGGTGGCCCGGGAGGCGGCCCCCGGCCGGCCGCTGGTGCTCAAGCCCCTGTTCGGCTCGCAGGGCGAAGGGCTTCAGCTGATCGCGAGCCCTGACGAGCTGCCGCCCGAGGAGCTGGTCGGCCGGGTCTACTACCTCCAGCGCTACGTCGCCCGGCGCGACGGGGCGTGGCAGGATTACCGGGTCTTCGTCTGCGCCGGCCGGGCCGTCGCCGGGATGATCCGCGAGGGCGACGGCTGGATCACCAACGTCCATCGCGGCGGCCGGCCGCTGCCCTGGCGCCCACCGGCCCGGGCCGCCGAACTGGCCGAGGCCGCCGCCGCGGCGGTCGGGTGCGGCTATACCGGCATCGACCTCGTCGAGGACGGCGAGGGCGGCTTCCAGGTGCTGGAGGTGAACAGCATGCCGGCCTGGTCGGGCCTGCAGCAGGTGACGGCGATCGACATCGCCCGCGAGGTCGCCGCCGGCTTCCTGGCGGCGGTCAGGGCCGGGCACGCCCCCCGGCTCGCCGCCGGGGCGGCGTGATGACCGCGCTGCCCCCGGCGGCAATCGAGAAGGCCTACCTGGCGGCGTGCCGGGCGGAGCTCGCGGCGATCAAGCCCGGCAACGTCCATGTCCACGCCGCCGGACACCGGATGTCGGTGGCGGATTTCGAGGCGAGCGCGGAACTCTCCGCACCCTGGATCGCAGCGGCGGGCGCCCGGGTCGGTGCGCGGGTCGAGGCGGCGGTCGCCGCCACACGGGCCGGGATCGGCCAGAACACCAATCTCGGCATCGTGCTGCTCTGCGCACCCCTTGCCGTCGCGGCCGAGCGGCCCGGCCCCCTGCGGGCGGCCCTCGCTTCCGTGCTGGCCGGGCTCGACGAGGCGGATGCCGCCGGCGTCTTCGCAGGCATCCGGCTCGCCGATCCCGGGGGCTTGGGCCGGGCCGAGCGCCACGACGTGACGGCGCAAGCGCCCCCGCCGCCGCTGCTCGCCGCCATGGCCGAGGCGGCGGGGCGCGACCGCATCGCGCGCGCCTACGTCACCGGGTTCGAGGACCTGTTCGGGACCGGGCTGCCGGCGCTCGCGGCGGCGCGGGCGGCCGGCCTGTCCGAGCCCTGGACCACCACGGCGGTGCATCTGGCCTTCCTCACCGGCTTTCCCGACAGCCACCTGTCCCGCAAGTTCGGCCCCGGGATCGCCGAGGCGGTGCGGGCGCAGGCGGAAGCCGCGTTCCGCGGGCTCGTCCCCGGCGAAGGTGCGCGGGCGGCGCTCATGGCCCACGACGCGGCGCTCAAGGCGGCCGGGTTCAACCCGGGCACCAGCGCCGACCTGACCGTGGCGACCCTGTTCCTCGACGCCCTCGGGCGGGCCAAGGCCGGGGGAACGAAGACGGATGGAGCGGGCGGGCCGGCCGCAAGCCACCAATAAGTCCTAGTGCCGGCGCGGCTTTCCGCGCCGTTTCGGGCCCGGCATGGCCCAAGGTACCGCCCTCTCCGGCTTGTTCGCCGATCAGCGGCGCTGTAGTGTCCGCCCGCTATCCGGACAACCGGTTCGGCTTCACGCTGAACGCCGACAGCAAGGATAGCGGAGCACGGCCGCATTGATGGAGCGGCCGGCTAACCTTATCGACACCTGGGAGAACCCCCACATGGCGACGATCAACAAGGTGATGGTGGGCGAGGCCCTCGTCGGTGACGGCAACGAGGTGGCGCATATCGACCTCATCATCGGCCCGCGCGGCAGCGCCGCCGAGACGGCGTTCTGCAACAGCCTGACCAACAACAAGCACGGCTTCACCAGCCTGCTCGCGGTGGTCGCGCCGAACCTGCCGTGCAAGCCCAACACCCTGCTGTTCAACAAGGTCACCATCAACGACGCCCGCCAGGCCGTCCAGATGTTCGGCCCGGCCCAGCACGCCGTCGCCAAGGCGGTGCAGGATTGCGTCGCCGAGGGCATCATCCCGGCGGCCGAGGCCGACGACCTATACATCCTGGTCGGCGTGTTCATCCACTGGGAAGCCGCCGACGACGCCAAGATCGAGAAGTACAACTACGAGGCCACGAAGCTGTCGATCGAGCGCGCCATCAAGGGCACGCCGACCGCCGCCGAGGTCACGAAGCAGTACAAGACGGCCCAGCACCCCTTCGCGGCGAACGTCGCCTAGACAGGAAACCGTCCGGAACAGCCAGCGGCTCCCCCGCCGCCCCCGCCGCCTCCGCCGCAGGGGCTGTTCCAGCGACTGGCCTCCATCTTCCTCGGACGCTGAATGCAGAATCTGGGAGGGCCCCACCGGGCCCTCCCTTCTTGTCAGGTGGGAGCCGGTTCGCTTCCCGCGACGACATCGACGGCCACCGGGTCGTTCCGCCGTCGCGGCCTCGCAACGATCCGGCGGGCGTCGAACGGTATCCGCCCGCGTCGCGATGCGGAAACCGTGTCGAACTCCCCGGCGGGCCGTCAGGCTGCCCCGTCGCCCGCGGACGCGGCGCGGAAGTCACCCCCGCAACCGCCCGTCATGGATCGCGCTCGCCACCAGCACCCCGGCGGCGCCCGCCTGTTCGAGCGCCGGCAGGTCCTCCGGCCCGCGCAGGCCCCCGGCGGCGTAGAAGGCGATGTGCGGCGCATGCGCCTTGAGCCGTGCCAGGCCGCCGAGGTCCGGCCCCGCACCGCTGCCGACCCGCGACAGCGTCATCACGATCACCTCCGGCGGCCAGGATGAGGCGTCCTCGTGCAGCTCCGCCGGGCCCATCGGCGTGCCGTCGCGGCTGTCGAGGGAGAGCACCGCCCGGGCGCCGGTCCGGCGCACCAGGGCGGCATCGGTCTGGCTCTCGCTGCCGAGGACCGGCCGGCCGAGGCCCGCGGCCAGGAACGCGTCCACCCCGGCCTCCGAGGCGAAGCCCGCATCGACCCACAGCTCCACCCCGGGGCAGGCCGCCACGATCGCCCGCAAGGCGGCGAGGTCGGGCGGCGCACGATCGACGATGGCGTCGAGGTCGGCGACGTAGAGCCGGCGCGCCGGCCAGGCCGAGAGCAGCCCGCGCGCCACGTCGGCGGGGGCGGGGGTGCCCGAGAGCGGCGTGACGATCGGCGCGTAGCGCTCGCGGTCGCCGGCCCGGGCCCGCACCACCACGCCGCCGCGCAGGTCGAGGACCGGCACCACCTCGGTCCGGGTTGCGAAAGGGGCGCCGCTCATGCCACCCGGACCCGCCGCATCATGACCGGGACTCGACCGTGACCCATCGCCCTTCCTCCGCTCCGCTCCGTCGCGTCATCGGCTGGGACCTCGGCGGGGTCCATGTCAAGGCGGCCCTGGTCGAGGACGGCCGCGTGCAGGCGGTGGTGCAGGCGCCGTGCCCGCTCTGGAACGGCCTGCCGGCCCTCGACGCCACCTTCGCCGGCCTGCCGGACTGGGTCCGGGAGCCCGCCCGCCACGCCGTCACGATGACCGGCGAGCTGACCGATTGCTTCGCCGACCGCGCCGACGGCGTGGCGCAGCTCGCCGGATGGGCCGCGGCGCATCTCGTCGGCGAGGTCGCGATCTATGCCGGCCGGGCCGGCCTCGTCGCGCCCGGGGCCGCGGCCGAGCGCGCGGCGGACGTCGCCAGCGCCAACTGGCACGCCACCGCTGCCCTGGTCGGAGCGTTGCGGCCGGACAGCCTGCTGGCCGATATCGGCTCGACCACCGCCGACCTGATCCCGGTCGTCGACGGGCGGCCCCGGGCGATCGGCTACAGCGACGCCGAACGGCTGGAGACGGGGGAACTCGTCTATACCGGGGTGGTGCGCACCCCGGTCCTGGCCCTGTCGCAGACCGCGCCGTTCCGCGGCCGGCATACGGCGCTGATGGCCGAGTGCTTCGCCACCACGGCCGACGCCTATCGCCTGCTCGGCCTCTTGCCGGAGGCGGAGGACCAGCAGGACACCGCCGACATCAAGGGCAAGTCGATTCCCGAGACCGAGACCCGCCTCGCCCGGATGATCGGCCGCGACCGCCACGAGGGCACGGCGGCCGACTGGGCCGGCCTCGCCGGCTTCTTCGCCGAGGCGCAGCTGCGCCTGCTGCACGACGCCGCCGGCCTGATCCTGTCCCGCGGCGAATTGCCGGACGACGCGCCCCTGGTGGTCTGCGGCGCCGGCCGCTTCGTCGCCGCGCGGCTCGCCGCGCGCCTCGGGCGCCGGGCCGAGGACCTGGCCGACCTGATCGCGCCCCGCCTCGCCCCCGAGGCCGCCGCCTTCGCGTCGACCTGCGGCCCCGCGGTGGCGGTGGCGCTTTTGGCGGCGCAGGCCTGACCCCGGGATCAGCTCCGCCGGGCGAGGGCGGGGCCGAGTCCGTCGTCGAGCGCCCCCCGCGCGCCGAGCCACGGGATGCTGATCGGGCTGTCGACGAGGACGAGCAGGGTCCGGCGCAGGAGCCGGTCGAGGCTCTCGGGGCCGCCGACCGGCCCGAGCCCGACGCCGTTGAGCCGGTCGTCGAGTTCCCGGGTGGTGCCGAGGAATCCCATGGCCCAGCCTTCGAAGCGCCGCTCGGCGATGAAATCCATCTCGATCACCGCCAGGGTGTGGTGGCGGCGGTCGACCAGGATCGACTCGAAGATCGACTGGACGCCGGCGCGCGGGCCCTCCAGCACCTGGAAGAAGCCCAGGCCGGTATAGACCAGCACCCCGGAGACGTCGGCGGCATGGTTGCGGCGCCGGGCGTCGGCGAGCAGCCTCGCAAGGTGGCCGTGACCCTGCATCACCTCCGCCGGGTGCGCGGCAGTGCTCTTGTAGATAATGCGGAAGATGTCATCGGACATCCGAATCTCCGGCGAATCGATTCGGACTGGATAGGCCGATTGGCGCAGCTTGCGATAGCGCCCGAATGCGTCAAAGCGCGAATTTCATGCCGCAGGCGTGCCCGGGGACTTATTCGCCACCTTGGGTCAGCTGCGCCAGCGCAGCTCCCGCGGCTCGAGCGGATTGACGAAAGCGGCGCCGGCCTCGCGGGCGCGCAGGAATTCGCGCTTGAGGCTGAAATACCATTGCGACTGCACGTCGCTCTCGCCCATCAGGACCATCGCGGGCTTCCGGTCGAGGCCGCGCTGGGCGATCTGGAGCACGTCCCGGTCCTGGCCGAGGAACTGGCGCATCAGCGGCCGGGCGACGGGCTTCAGCAGGTTGAGGGCCGGGATGTTCCAGTACATCGCGTTGATGAGCGCGGTGCGCCCGTTCGCGAGCGGCGAGGCGAAGGTGTAGTTCGCCAGACGCTTCTCCCCGGCGGTGATCCGCTCCAGGCGTACGCCGGGGAGCCGGAACTCGATCTCGACCTCGGGGATCGAGCCGAGCAGGCGATAGGCGAGGGACGCGGTCTTGGCGGTGTGGCTCGTCATGGTGAAGCCGAAGGGCGAGGGTGCGAAGTGCTTCACCTTCTCCTTCATCGTCTTCGACGGGCGCCACCACCAGGAATCGTGCACGTAGGCGACGTGGGCCGGATCGACGAAGCTCAGGGCCACGAGGTCGAACGAGGCCTCGACCTCCAGGATCTCGACGAGCTGGCCGCAATACTGGAAATCGACTTCCGGGATCGGCGGCGCCGCGCCCGGATCGGGGGCGTTCGGATTCGCGCTCGCCGGGTTCGCCGCCGCCTGGTTCGCGGCTGCCGGGTTCGCCGTCGCATGGACCCAGATCAGGCCGGATCTCTCCGCCACCGGGAAGCGGGCGAGGCGGACCGAGGCGAAGTTGGCGTCGTCCCGGCGGGCCAGCGCCGGGATCGCCGCGCAGACGCCGTCGGGCCGGAACTGCCAGCCGTGGAACGGGCAGACGAGGTTGCCGTCGACGATCCGGCCGGCCGACAGCGCCATGCCGCGATGGGGGCAGCGGTCGCGGAGCGCGAACAGCGCCCCCGATTCCTCGCGCCCGACCACCACCGCCTCCTCGCCGAGGCTCACCGCGCGCATCCCGCCGGGCCGGAGGCCGCGGCTCTCGCCGACGCAGTACCAGACGTCGTCGAGCGCCCGGCGGATCGGATCCCCTGTCATGCCTCGTCCACGGTTCCCGTCGCCCCGGCCTGCCGCCGGCCGTGTCGTCCTTACCCGATCCTGCGGGCTCGTGAAGCGACCGGATGCGCACACCCCCCTTACGCGGCGCGCGGCGCCGAGGAACGCGGAACGGGGCCGTTCGTTACCGTGGCGGCCCCTGCCGCGGGCGAGCGCGTCCGGAATCCACTCCCGGCCGCCCCCGCGGCCACCCCAACGCGGCTCGCTGGAAGAGCCCCTCACGGAGGATGACACGATGAGCCTGCTCGGGACGATCGTCAGCAAGATCCTGCACCCCTTCGGCGGCGGCGAGGCCCAGGCGCAGACGCCGGGCGAGACCGCGACGACCGGGGGCACCTCCTCGGGCGGCGGCGCGCCGGCCGGCGGCTCGGGCGCGGCCCCCGGCGGCACGGTGCCGAAGGTCGACGGCAAGGTCGACGTCGAGGCGGTCCTCAACGACCTCGCGTCCAAGGCCGGCCAGCCGCTCAACTGGCGCACCTCGATCGTCGACCTGATGAAGCTGCTCCACCTCGACAGCAGCCTCTCGGCCCGCAAGGATCTTGCCAAGGAGCTGAACTACACCGGCGACACCGACGATTCGGCGACCATGAACGTGTGGCTGCACAAGCAGGTCGTCAAGAAGCTGGAGGAGAACGGCGGCAAGGTGCCGGACGATCTCAAGGATTGAGCATCCCTGGACTAAGGAAGAATGTTTCGGCCCGCCCCGCCGGGGCGGGCCGTTCTCACGAGCGCTCGCCGCCGGCCCGTCCCTTCGCGGTGAGGTGCCGGGCCTCGACCAGCAGGCGCCGCGTATCCGGGACGACGTCCGCGAGCGCGAGCGCGAGCCGCGCCTCCCGCACCCGTGCGGCGAGGCCCTCGCCCGCGTGCCGCAGCCGCTGGGACTCGGCGCGGGTCTGCGCCGCCGCCATCACGATCTCGTCCAGGCGCTCGCAGAGCTCGGACAGGCTCAAGGTCCGGGACAGGGTAGGCAGGCCGGGGGCCGGGGCCGCCCCGGGCAGGCAGACCAGCGGCACATGGGGCCAGGTCGCCCGCAGCCGGACCACGATCGCCGGCAGCTCCGGCGAGGCCGACAGGCTCGCACTCACCAGTGCCAGATCGATCACCCGAATCCCAGGGCCGGGCGGATCCGCCCGGAGGTCCGGTCCCACGGCATCGACGCCGCCGCAGCCTTTGGCCGCCAGCTGCCCGGCGAGGGCCGGCACCGCCTCGCCTGCGGACCGCAGCAACAGCAGGACGGGTTCGCACGGATCACCCATCGCTCCGGGGTAGCACGGCCACTCCGGCGCCTGTACCGGTCGTTTAACCTCAGCGTGGCCGTGGGACGGGACGAAAAACCCTGGGGACGGAAACCCGGGGACGTCTGCGCCTCTCAGCGCCCGGTGCGCACGCGGGTCCAGAGCCGCGTCACCACCCGCTGGGTGCGGTCGTCGTAGGCGGTGTTGGTGAACAGCCGGCGGAAGGTGGCCTCGTCCGGGTAGATGCCGGGATCGGACAGGATCTCGGGCTTCACCAGGGCCTTCGCCGCCAGGTTGCCGCTGGCGTAGGAGACGAAGTTGGTGTTGGCCGCCGCCACCTCGGGCCGCATCATGAAGTCGATGAAGGCGTGCGCCTCCGCCGCGTGCGGCGCATCCTTGGGGATCGCGAAGGCGTCAAACCACATCAGGGCGCCCTGCTGCGGGATGTAATAGGCGATGTCGACGTCGTTCTTCGCCTCGCGGGCGCGGCGGCGCGCCTGCAGGATGTCGCCCGAATAGCCGACCGACAGGCAGACGTCGCCGTTGGCGAGCTGGTTGATGTACTCGGAGGAGTGGAATTTCTGCACCGCGCCGCGGATGCGGAACAGGGCGTCCCCGGCCTTGTCGAGGTCGTCGATCCGGCGCGAATCGGGCTTCAGCCCGAGGACCTGGAGCACGCTCGGGATGATGTCGTCCGGCGAATCGAGCATCGTCACGCCGCAATCCTTGAGCTTGGCGATCAGCTCGGGGCGCAGGACGATGTCCCAGGTGTTGAGCGGCTGGTTAGGCCCCAGGCGCTCGCGCACGAGCGCGGTGTTCACCCCGATGCCGGTGGTGCCCCACATGTAGTCGACGGCGTAGGCGTTGCCCGGATCGTAGGCCGCGAGCCGCGCCGTCACCTCGGGCCAGGCGTGCTTGAGGTTCGGGATCCTGGCCTTGTCGAGGGGCTGGAACGCGCCGGCCTTGATCAGGCGCTGCAGGAACGGCCCGGTCGGCACCACGATGTCGTAGCCCGAGCGGCCGGCGAGCAGCTTGGTCTCGAGGATCTCGTTGGTGTCGTAGGTGTCGTAGACGACCTTGATGCCGGTCTCGCGCGTGAAGGCGTCGAGCATCTTGGGGTCGATATAATCCGACCAGTTGTAGACATTGACGACCCGCTCCGGCGCGGCTGCAGCGGTGCCTGCCGGCACCGCTACGAGGGCGAGGAGGCAGGCCAAGCCTCCCAGAAGACCTTGCTGCAGGACGCCGCGCCGGAGGAGCCCCATGTCAGGCCCCGACCGCGGCGACGATCGAGATCTCGACCCGGTATTGCGGGCCGGCGAGCTTCGCCTCGACGGTGGCGCGGGCCGGGGTGTGCCCCTGCGCGACCCAGCCGTCCCAGGCCCGGTTCATCTCGGCGAAGGTCGACATGTCGGCGAGGTAGATGGTGGCCGAGAGGAGGCGGGTCTTGTCGCTGCCGACCTGGGCGAGCAGCTCGTCGATCTGGGCGAGGATGTCCTTGGTCTGCGCCTCGACGCCCTCGTTGTTCGAGACGTTGTCCGCGACCTGCCCGGCCAGGTAGGCGGTACCGTTATGGACCACCGCCTGGCTCATCCGGGGGCCGGTGTCGAAACGGGTGATGGTCATCGGAAAAACTCCTCGAGGCCCCGGAATGGTGCCCGGGCGCCTTGTGCCGCCGAATCCCGGCCCGCGTAAAGGGCTCGCGCCGCGGCGGGACCGGGTTCCGACGGGCGAAGTTCGGCGCAACCACGGCCGGGCCTCGCGCGTTGGCCCCGTATCGAAGCGGAGCCGAAGGGCAGACCCCAATGCTTGCGATCCTGTGGACCATCATCATCGGCTTCGTTGCCGGTGTCATCGCCAAGTTCATCATGCCCGGCTCGGCCAACGAGCCGAGCGGCTTCATCATGACGACGCTGCTCGGCATCGTCGGCGCCTTCGTGGCGACCTTTCTCGGCCAGGTCACCGGCTGGTACCCGCCGAACGAGGGCGCCGGCCTGATCGCCTCGGTCGTCGGCGCGGTGGTCGTGCTGGCGATCTTCGGCTTCATCCAGAGCCGCCGCCGCACCACGGTCCTCTGATGCGGCAGGGCCGGCGGCCATCCCGCCGGCTTCTCCACCGAGACTGAAAAAAAAGGCCCGTGCCGGCATCCCGGCACGGGCCTTTCTCGTATCGGGGAAGCTCAAGAGGGGAGGGGGCGCCGGTCGGGCGCCCCCGCGGGGATCAGATCCGGGCCGGCTCGTGCGAGCCGCCATTCATCAGCGACTTGGCGGCGCAATGGCCGGTGGCGCCGCGGATCGCCAGCAGCGAACCGGCGACCAGGGCCGCGAGGCTCAGGAACTTGTTCGGCCGGGGCTGCGCCGCGGCGGCGGCGAGTCCGAGGCCGAGCACGACCGAGATGGTGCGCTCCTTGGTGGTCAGGTTGCGCTCGCCGCCGAATACGTCGTGCATCAGGTCGTTGGCCATGGGATCTCCGTCAGGGTCGGTCGCGGAAGAATTCCGCTGCGTCGCGGTGCGAACGCGGCCGGAGGCGGGACGTTCCCTGGCGGAGGCCGGCTTCAGTCCTGCGGCGCTTGTCTCAGGCCTGGGGCGCTTGTGCGATCAGCCGGTCGTCGATCTCCCGGGCGCGGACGGCCGCCGGGCGGCCGGCGAGGCGGGCGACGTAGGCCTCGTAGGGAGGGCGCCGCTCGATGCCGCCGAACTGCATGCCCCACATCAGATGCGAACCGAGATAGAGGTCGGCGGCCGAGAAGCGCCCGCCGGCGAGGTAGTCGCGGCCGGAGACCGCGCCTTCGAGCGCGTCGAGCACCTCCGCCATGCTGCCGTAGCCGACCATGCGGCGCCGCTCCTCCGGTACCTCGACGGCGAGCGCCTTGTCGGTCACCGCCGCCTCGACCGGCCCGGCGGCAAAGAACAGCCAGCGGTAATAGGCGCCGCGCTCGGGATCATCGAGGGCCGGAGCGAGGCCGGCCTCCGG
Organism: Methylobacterium sp. DB0501; assembly: GCF_011043735.1. Lineage (GTDB taxonomy): Bacteria > Pseudomonadota > Alphaproteobacteria > Rhizobiales > Beijerinckiaceae > Methylobacterium > Methylobacterium alsaeris. Next base: position 33,348 of record NZ_JAAKGV010000003.1, read on the forward strand.
GAAGGCGTCGGCCAGATAGGCGCAGATTGCCGCCGTCTCGGTCACGGTGACGCCGCGATGCACCAGGGCCGGCACCTTGGCCAGCGGATTGATCGCCCGGTAGGCCGCCTCCTTCATCGCCGGGCCGTAGCCGAGGATCTCGGTGCGGTACGGCGCCCCGACCTCCTCCAGCATCCAGCGGACGATGCGGCCGCGGGACATCGGGTGGGTGTAGAAGACGAGATCGTCGCTCATGCGCTGCCTCCCGGGCGGGCGAATCGGCTGCGGCCCGCGTGAGGCCTTTAAGCAGGGGTGGAGGCAGGCGGGAAGGGAGCGGGTCGCTCAGAGCGGAAGCACAACTCCGGGAACAACGCCGGGAACACATCGGCGGGAAAGCCGAACCGATGCGCGAGCGCTCGCACCTGACGTGGACTGATCCGGCGCTTGCCGCTCAGGATCCCGATGACGCAGCCTTTGGCGCCGGGCACAAAAAAGCGCGACCCCGAAGGGCCGCGCTTCCGGATGCTGACAGCGGAGGACCCTTCACGGGTCCCCCGGCATCAAATGATCACTCGCCGGCGCGGGGCTGCCGCTCGCGCGAGCGGTCGGCGTCGCGCTGGGCCTTCAGCTTCTCGGTGAGGTCCTCGCCGGTCTCCTGGTCGACGACCTTCATCGAGAGGCGGATCTTGCCGCGCTCGTCCTGGCCGAGGAACTTCACCTTCACCTTGTCGCCCTCCTTCACCACGTCGGTGACCTTGGCGACGCGCTGGGCGGCGAGCTCGGAGATGTGGACGAGGCCGTCCTTGGCACCGAAGAAGTTGACGAAGGCGCCGAACTCCATCGTCTTCACGACGGTGCCCTCGTAGATCATGCCGATCTCGGCCTCCGCCACGATCGAGCGGATCCAGTTGTAGGCCGCCTTGATCGCCTTGCCGTCGGCCGAGGCGATCTTGATGATGCCGGTATCCTGGATGTCGATCTTGGCGCCGGTCTTCTCGACGATCTCGCGGATCACCTTGCCGCCGGTGCCGATCACTTCGCGGATCTTGTCGGTCGGGATCTGCATCGTCTCGATGCGCGGCGCGTGCTCGCCGAGCTCGGGACGGGCGGCGGTGAGTGCCTTGGACATCTCGGCGAGGATGGTCGCGCGGCCGTCCTTCGCCTGGGCGAGGGCGACCTGCATGATCTCCTCGGTGATGCCGGCGATCTTGATGTCCATCTGGAGCGAGGTGATGCCCTCCTCCGTGCCGGCCACCTTGAAGTCCATGTCGCCGAGGTGGTCCTCGTCGCCGAGGATGTCGGACAGCACCGCGTAGCGCTCACCCTCGAGGATGAGGCCCATGGCGATGCCGGCCACCGGACGGCGCAGGGGCACGCCGGCATCCATCAGCGCCAGCGAGGCGCCGCAGACCGAGGCCATCGAGGACGAGCCGTTCGACTCGGTGATCTCCGACACGACGCGGATCGTGTAGGGGAACTCGTGGGCGGCCGGCAGGATCGGGTGCACGGCGCGCCAGGCGAGCTTGCCGTGGCCGATCTCGCGGCGGCCGGGCGAGCCCATGCGGCCGGTCTCGCCCACCGAATAGGGCGGGAAGTTGTAGTGGAGGAGGAACGTCTCCTTGTAGGTGCCCGAGAGCGCGTCGATGAACTGCTCGTCGTCGCCGGTGCCCAGCGTCGCCACCACCAGCGCCTGGGTCTCGCCGCGGGTGAACAGCGCCGAGCCGTGGGTGCGGGGCAGCACGCCGACCTCGGACACGATCGGGCGCACGGTCTTCACGTCGCGGCCGTCGATGCGGGAACCCGTGTCGAGGATGTTCCAGCGGACCACCTTCGACTGGGCCTCCTTGAAGGCGGCCTTGATCTTCTCGGCCTCGAAGCGGGCCTCGCCCTCGGCGGGGGCGAGCGCGGCCATCACCTTCGCCTTCACGGCGTCGACGGCGGCGTAGCGCTCCTGCTTGACGGTGTTCTTGTAGGCCTCGCGCAGATCGCCCTCGCCGACCTCGAGCACGGCCTTCTCGACCTCGGAATTGTCCGCGGGCTGGAAGTTGCGCGGCTCCTTGGCGGCCTTCTCGGCCAGCCGGATGATCGCCTCGATCACCGGCTGGAAGTGCTTGTGGCCGAACATCACGGCCCCGAGCATCACGTCCTCGGGCAGTTCCTTGGCCTCGGACTCGACCATCAGCACGGCATCCTGGGTGCCGGCGACGACGAGGTCGAGGGTCGAGCCCTCCATCTCCTGGATGGGCGGGTTGAGCTTGTACTGGCCGCCGATGTAGCCGACGCGGGCGGCGGCGATCGGGCCCATGAACGGCACGCCCGAGAGGGTCAGCGCCGCGGAGGCCGCCACCATGGCGAGGATGTCGGGATCGGTCTCGAGGTCGTGCGAAAGCACCGTGACGACGACCTGGGTGTCGTTGCGCCAGCCCTCGACGAAGAGGGGGCGGATCGGCCGGTCGATCAGGCGGGAGACCAGGGTCTCCTTCTCGGAGGGACGGCCCTCGCGCTTGAAGTAGCCGCCCGGGATGCGGCCGGCGGCGTAGGTCCGCTCCTGGTAGTTCACCGTGAGCGGCAGGAAATCGATGCCGGCCTTCGGCTCCTTCATCGACACCACGGTGGCGAGCACCGAAGTGTCGCCGTAGGTGGCGACCACGGCACCGTCGGCCTGGCGGGCGACCTTGCCGGTCTCGAGCACGAGCTTGCGCCCGCCCCACAGCAGCTCTTCGCGTTGAACGTCGAACATGTTCGTCATGCCTTCCTGCGGTCCGGGAGGGCGGCGCCAGCGCAAGACGGCGAGGGGCTCATGGGAGAGCCACCGGCGATCCTGCCCTGGCGGTCGCGGCCCGCGCTCTTCGGTGCGGGTCCCGGAATAAGGGCGGCCGGACCCATTCCGGCCCACCCGGGACGAGGGACGCCGCTTCGCTGTCGAAGACCGGCCCCTTCGCGAAAACGCGGCCCGGACCGGTGCCCGAACCGCGTGAAACTTAACCTAGCGGCGGATGCCGAGGCGCTCGATGAGGGCGCGGTAGCGGGCCTCGTCCTTGCGCTTCAGGTAGTCGAGGAGCGACCGGCGCTGCGAGACCAGCTTGAGCAGGCCGCGGCGCGAGTGGTTGTCCTTGGTGTGGGTCTTGAAGTGCCCGGTGAGGTTCTGGATCCGCTCGGTGAGGATCGCGACCTGCACCTCCGGCGAGCCGGTGTCAGAACCGGCGCGGGCATGTTCCTTGATGAGCGCGGTCTTGCGCTCCGCCGTGATCGACATCGCGTGTCCTTTCAGTGTGACGGGTCGAAGGATGCGCGGTCCCCGTCGCGGGGCCGCTTTCCGCACCAGGCTCGGCCGGGCCGGGATGTCGTCCAGCGCGGTCTGCCAAGGCGAAAAACCTCGCCGTATGCGGGCGAGGGTGGCGCACCTCTACACGAATCCGCCGGACGTTGCCACTCCCTCCCGGGCGATCGCCCCGCGCGCGGTTTCGTCACGCCCGCTTCCGTCCGGCCGGAAACGGCCGAGGTCGAACCCAGGATACCCCCGAGCAGTTTGCCCGCCATTCACCACCACGCGAGAGATGCTGCGATGACCCCGACCGCGAGCAAGGCCGGCCCGGCCAGCCATGAGGCAAGCCGTGAGGCCGCCCGTGAAACCGTGCAATCGATCTACGTCACGGCGTTGCGGAACACCCACGCCCTGGAGAAGCAGGCGGCACAGATGATCCAGCGCCAGATCGAGCGCTACGAGCACTATCCCGTGCTGACCCAGGCCCTGCGGCTGCACAAGAGCGAGACCGACCAGCAGGTCGCCCGCCTCGCCGACCTGCTGCACGGCCACGGCGAGGACCGCTCCCTCCTCAAGGACATGGTGACCCAGACGGTGGGCAACGTCGCGGCCCTGGTCCACAGCGTGACCGGCGACGAGGTGTTGAAGAACCTCTACACCGACTACTCGGTCGAGACCTACGAGATCGCCGCCTATACCTCGCTGATCGCGCTCGCCGAGGAGGCCGGGCACGCCCGGGACGTCGAGACCCTGCGCTTGTCGCTCCGGGAAGAGGAGCGCATGGCCGAGGCGGTCTTTGCCCAGATCGTGCCGGTGACGCAGGGCTACGTCGCCCGCGAGGCCCGGGGCGAGAAGGCGGACCGGTAGCGGCGTCCTTCGCCCGTCTGCGGTCGGGGACACCCCGGACGGGCCCACTCGTCATGCGCGCCCGGAAAGCCCTTCCCGGCAGAAGCCCTCATTGGCGAACCCGGCATCCAGCTCCGAGAGCGGCCGCGACCGGTCGTGGTGCAGGGCGAGGCGGCCCGGCGCGGGCCGCCGCCGGTTCAGCGCAGGCCGCCGCCGACCACCCCGGCCTCGACGGCGAGCGTCAGGCGGTCGGTGACCGCCCACTCGACCCCGACATGCGCGTCCGGGCGGACGAAGATGTCGTCGCGCGAGAACGGGGCCGAGACCGGCGTCGCCCCTGCCCGCAGCGTCCCGTGCACGGCCGCGGCGCCGGCCCGGGCATAGAGCAGCACGTCCGGCGTCAGCAGAGCGCCGACCTTCACCTGCACCCCGCCGGCGAAGTCGCGGGTATAGGCGAGCCCGCCATAGCCCGGGTTCAGGCCGCCGGAGGTCGCCGCCAGGTAGTCGAAGCCGCCGGCGATGCCGTAGACGAACCGGCCCTCCTGCCACATCCGCCCGCCCTCGAACCCGATGGTCGGGCCGGCATAGCCGCCGAACCGCCGCGACGACACCGCTTCGAACCCGGTCGACAGCCGGGCATAGGAGCCGGACCAGCGCTCCCCCGCCTCGAGGCCGTCCTCGGCGAGCCCGCGGGGCCAGGCGAAGACCGGCAGGAGGCCGAAGCCGACGAGGCCCTGCGCCGCGCCGGGATCCGGCCTGAGGGCGCAAAGGCCGAGGACGAGGCAGGCCGCGAGGCGGCGGAGCGGACGGGAACGCGCGAATCCGGTCATGCGGTCAGGATAGCCGAAGCGGGAGCGTTCCGCATCGGGCGCCGCGGCCACGCCGGGAGCGGGAATGCGGGGCCGGTGACAACGCGAAACGCTGCGCGCCCTTCGCGGCGCGCAGCGTCGTGACCCCCGGAACCTCCCGCCCGTCACACCGGGACGGCCGGGGCCATCGCGGCGGCCGGGGCGCGCCGCCGCTCCATCACCGAGACCGCGACGGCGGTGAGGAAGGCGAGGGGCATCGTCACCAGGGTGGGCGGATCGAGGGGGAAGAGCGGGCCTGCGTTGCCCAGCACCTTCACCCAGACCGGCGGCCCGAGCACCGTCAGCAGCACCGCGGCGACGAGGCCGGTGACGCCGCCGGCGATCGCCCCGCGGGTGGTGAGCCCGCGCCAGTAGAGCGCCAGGATCAGGAGCGGCAGGGTCGAGCTGCAGCTCACCGCATAGGCGAGGCTGATCATGTAGGCGACGTTCTGGCTCTGGAAGGCGATGCCGAGCAGCACCGACAGGAGCCCGAGCGCCACGGTGGCGAGGCGCGAGACCCGCATCTCGCTGCGCTCGGTGGCGCTCCGCCGGCCGATGATGCGGGCATAGAGGTCGTGGCTCACCGCCGAGGCGCCGGTGAGGGTGAGCCCCGCCACCACCGCCAGGATCGTCGCGAAGGCGACCGCCGAGACGAGGCCCATCAGGGTGTGGCCGCCGAGCGCGTGCGACAGGTGGATGGTCGCCATGTTGCCGCCGCCGCGGAGCGCCCCCTTGGCGTCGAGATAGGCCGGATCGCCGGCCACGATGGCGAGGGCGCCGAAGCCGATGACGAAGATGAGGGCGAAGAAGCCGCTCTGGCACATCACCGCCCAGAACACCGAGACGCGGGCGGCGCGGGCATCCGGGACCGTGAAGAAGCGCATCAGCACGTGCGGCAGGCCGGCGGTGCCGAGCATCAGGGTCATGCCCAGCGACACCGATTGCCAGACGCTGCCGGCATAGGCCTGCGGCATCATCATGCCCTCGTGCCTCGGATGCACGGCGATCGCCCGGGCGACCAGGGCATCGTAGTCGAAGCCGAACGAGGCCAGCACCAGGACCGAGATGACGAGGCCGGCGCCGAGCAGCAGCACCGCCTTGACGATCTGCACCCAGGTCGTCGCCACCATGCCGCCGAACATCACGTAGACGATCATCAGGGCGCCGACGAGAACCTGCGCGTAGAGATAGTCGAGGCCGAAGAGCAGCCGGATCAGCTGGCCGGCCCCGACCATCTGGGCGATGAGGTAGAACATCACGATGACGAGGGTCGCGACCGCGGTGAAGATCCGGATCGGCGTCTCCGACAGCCGCGTCGCGAGCACGTCGGCCACGGTGTAGCGCCCGAGCTTCCTCAGCCGTTCCGCCACCAAAAACACCACGAAGGGCAGGCCGGTGGCGTAGCCGACGGCGAAGATCAGCCCGTCGAAGCCCGAGGCGCAGATGAGGCCGGCGAGGCCCAGGAGGGCGCCGGCCGAGATCATGTCGCCGGCGAGCGCGATGCCGTTCTGGAAGCCGGAGATCTGACCCCCGGCGGCGTAGAACTGGTCGGCCGAGCGGGCGCGCCGCGCCGCCCAACCCGTGATGCCGAGGGTGACGAGCACGATGGCGACGAACATCGTCACCGCCACCGGGTTCATGCCGCCGCCGGATTCGGCGGCCAGCGCCGGGGTGGCGGCGCCCGCGAGGGCCAAGGCCGGGAAAAAGGCGGGAAGGAGGGACCTGGTCATGCGTCGGGCTCCGTCAGCACGCAGTGAGGCGGTTGGCGAGAAGGACGTAGGTGCCGGTGAGCACCATCGTCGACAGGATCACGAGGAGCCCGAAGACGGTCGCGACCGTCACCGCCAGGCCGGGGGCGACGGGGGCCGTCATGGTGGCGGGCGAGGCGATGAAGGTGCCCACGAAGGCGGCGTAGATCAGCGTCTGGATCGCCGCCATGATCCAGCCGAGCCGCGCCTGCGGCAGGTCGTCGTTCGGGTTATCGGGACGTGCTCGTTCTGCCGACATCACTCGACCTCCGTTCTCACAAGTAAAAAGGGGGGATCGACCGTCCGCTATTCAGCGGCGTTCGGAAACGCATCCGGGTCGGCGCCGACCACACGGCCGAAGCCGTTGTTGACGCGGCTGCGCTGATACTTGTTGAGCCAGGTGCTGAACTGCACCGGCAGCATGTCGTAGGGGCGCTCCTCGCCGAGCACCATGGCGGCGTAGACCGGCCAGTGCGGGTTCGCCAGCATCGGCCGGCCGAGCATGACGAGGTCGACCTGCCCCTCCCGCAGGATCGCGTCGGCGAAGACCGGGTCGGCGAGGTTCCAGTTGGCGGCGGTGAGGACGCCCGCCTCCTCGCGGATGCGCTGCGCCGCCGGGACCATGAAGCCCTCCTCGTCCCACGGCGTCTGGGCCCGGCCGGTATTGCCGCCGAACGACACGTCGACGAGGTCGAGGCCGCGGGGCGCCAGCTGCCGGGCGAGTTCGACCGAATCGTCGAGGGTCTGTCCGCCGGGGGCGAATTCGGTGACGCCGAAGCGCATCGAGAGCGGCAGCCGCTCGGGCCATTCGGAGCGCACCGCCTCGAACACCTCGACGAGGAGCCGGCTGCGGCCGGCGAAGTCGCCGCCGTATTCGTCGGTGCGGCGGTTCGCCAGCGGCGAGAAGAAGCTCGAGAGCAGGAAACCGTGGGCGCAGTGGATCTCGAGCCACCGGAACCCGGCCTCCCGCGCCCGGCGCGCGGCGTCGGCGTAAAGCTGCACCACGCTCCGGATGTCGTCGCGGGTCATCGCGCGGGGCACCCGGGGCATGATGCCCCCGAAGGCCTCGGCGGAGGGGCCGATCACCTCCCAGGCGTCCGGATGGTCCTCGGGCAAGTGCCCGCCGCCGCGCCACGGCGGCTCGACGCAGCCGCGCCGGCCGGTATGGCCGAGCTGGATGCCCGGCACCGCCCCCACCGAGTCGACGAAGCGGGCGATGCGGGCCAGCGCCTCGCCCTGCCGGTCGTTCCAGATGCCGGCGCAGTGGGTCGACATCCGGCCCTCCGGCGCGACGGCGGCCTGCTCCACCACTACCAGGGCGGCACCGCCCGCCGCCTTCGAGCCGAGATGCGCCAGGTGCCAGTCGGTCACGAGGCCGTCCGGCGACGAGAACTGCGTCATCGGCGACACGGCGATCCGGTTGCGCAGCGTGACGTCGCGGACCCGTAGCTCGCTGAACAGAGAGGACATCCCGTCTGGTCTCCCATCTCGCACGTCATCCCAAGCTTCTGCCGGTGGATCGTGCGGACTGCCCGAAAATCGATCGCTCTCGACAAGAAACAGGCACCCGGATGCCCGCTTCTCTACCGGCGACGACTTGCTCGGCGATCAGACTGCCCGTACCCTCCCGGGGCGTTCTTCCAGAATCGCGCCGCGGGCGATCAGAATCCGGCCAAGGGTCCGGGCCAAGGTCGGGCCAAGGGTCGAGAGCTTGGGGCGGGCAGGGGGACGCGAGAGCCGGATCGACACGATGACGCTCACGACGATGCAGACGCGGGACATCGGCGCCTGGCCGAGGAACGTCGTCATCGCCCGCAGCACCGGGCGCGGCTGGCGCGACATCCACGCCCAGCACGTCGCGGTGGAGCCCTGGACCGGCACGCTCGACCCGGTCGGCAATCCCTGCCTCGGCTACTGCGTCAACCGCCCGGCCCAGGTGCACCGGCGCATCGGCCGGGGCGGACCGGCCGAGACCCGCACCCTGCGCCCGCGCCAGTTCCACCTGATCCCGGCCCACGACGCGAGCGAGTGGCAGCGCCGGGGCCGGTCCGAGATGCTGGCGATGCATCTGAGCCAGGACCTGATCGACGACGTCGCGGGGCGGATGTGGAGCGCCTCGGCCGCGCGGGTCGAGCTCGACGTGCCGCTCGGCACCGCCGACCCGCTGCTCGAGCAATTGGCGCTTGCCATCCTGGAGATCCTGCGCGAGGCGCCCGACCCGTCGTCGCGGCTCTACGTCGACGAGCTGGTCCACGCCATGGCGTGCCGCCTGGTGCGGACCTACACGGCCAACGGCCGGTCCGCGCGCGCCGTCCCGGACCCGGATCGGGCCGACCGGGCGGACCTCGCCCGCCTGCGCGACCTCGTCGAGGCGCATCTCGCCGAGGATCTCTCGCTCGAGACGATCGCGGGCGCGGTCGGCGTGTCGCCGCGCTCCCTGTCCCGCGCCGTCCTGCAGCATTGGGGGACGAGCGTGCACCGCTACGTCCTGTCGCGCCGCCTGGAGCGGGCCAAGACCCTGCTGCGCGCCACCGACCACGCCATCGCGTCGATCGCCCTCGATACCGGCTTCTCGAGCCAGAGCCACCTGGCGACGGCGTTCCGAAAGACGACCGGGCTGACGCCGAAGGCATTCAGGGAGGGTGGGGCGTAGCGGCGGGTTTGGTGCGGGTCGCGGCTTCGATCCGGCGGCTCTCAGCCGGATCGTCCCCGGGCCGCCTCGTAATCCGACAGATCGGCCGCATCGGTGATCCGCTCGCGGGCGGTCCGGTCCAGGCGTTCGACCACGCGGGCGATCGACGGTGCCGCGTAGGGCCGCGCGGCGCGCAGGGCGTCGAGCGTCTTGGCGAGGCGGATCGCGACCTCGATCTCGGCCAGACCCTCGCGGATCAGCGGCCGGAAGGCGTCGGTCAGCATGTCGTCGAGGGTCGGGCGCGGGACGTGGACCGGGGGCCGCTCGGCCAGCTCCTCGCCCTCCGGCTCGTCGGGCGGCAGGTGCAGCAGAACCCGCAGGAGGGCGTTCATCACCTCGATGGCGGTGCCGGGGTCGTTGGTGGCCGGCGCCAGCGCGCGGCTCGCGATCTCCGAGAGCGCGATCAGGCCGAGGCGCGGATCCTGGTCGAAGCGCCGGTGCCGCTCGATCGCGAAGGCGTGGACCAAACCCCCGGCCAAATCCTCATTCGCCTCGCCGGCGACGTGCAGGAGCGGCCGGGTCGGATGGACCAGGGTGCCCGGCAGGGCGGCGACGTGAAGGACGAGGCCGTGCTCCTGCGCGAGCGTCCCGAGGGAGGCGACGTCGATCTGGGTGACGTAGCCGGTCTCGCCGGCGAAGACCGGCATCGCGTCGGCGGGCACCGGAACCGCCGGCCGGCCGCCGAGGCGCGGATCGGCGGAGAAGGCCCGCATCGCCTCGGCGGCGGCTTCCTCGACGCGGTCGATCACGTCGCCCATCCGCCCGAAGCCGGTGATGTGGCCGATCCAGCGCAGGAGCGTGACGACCACCACCGCGACGACCAGCACCGTCCCGGAGAACAACACGACGCGGCCGCTGTCGCCGTAGGCGCTCGATTGCAGGCCGATGATGCCGACGACCGAGAACACGAAGGCCCCGAGGAAGGTCGAGAGCGCGTTCTGCGAGGTCGGGTCGCCGATCAGGAGCTGCGTCGCCCGCGGTGTCGCGAGCTGGGTCGCCGAGCCGTAGGCGCTCACCATCGCGGTGAGCGAGAAGGTCGTCACCGCCAGCATGCTGGACGCCATGATCTGCAGGATCGTCCCGACCGCGTCCTGCCCGAGCTGGCTGTGAAGTGTTTCCGGCAGGAGCGGCCCGACCAGGGCCGCGACGACCGCGAGGCCGACGCCGAACAGGCTGATCAGCGCCGCCCGGAACCAGATCTGCCGCAGGACCCGCCGTCCGATCCATGCCCAGCGGCCCAACGCCCAGCGGCTCATGAGCCCTCGCCCCTCCCACGGGATCCCGCGATCCCCGGACCGGATCCTAAGCAGATTTCGCACGGGTGGTTGCCGGTTTTGCGACAAGAATCTGCGACGAAACAAGAGCCTAGGCCGATGAAGCGGTGGCCTGCCGGCACAAGTCGGCTCAGGGTGCCGCCGCCCGCGCGGCCGGCGCCTCCGTCAGTGGTCCGGCCGTTCGGGCGGGGCACCGCCGTCCTGCTCGGCCCGGTCGCGGTCGAGCTGCCCCAGCAGCTCGGCGAGGCGGGGGTCGAGTCCCTCGTCGAGCACCGGCTCGTACAGGGCCTGGAGGTAGCGGCCGAGCCGCTCCCGGCTCGCCGCGTCGAGGGTCGGGCCGCCCTCCGGCGGTTCGCCGGCCTGGGACGCACCGGATCGGGGCATATCGGAATCGGATGCGATCATCGGTCTTAACATTGGCGGCCGAGCCGGTCCGGCAAGGTCCCGGGAGTCTATACCCGTGCCGGATGTCCAGCATCGGTGCGGAGCGCGGCGTTCACCCTGTCGCCAGGGGCGACCCGTCCGCCGGCGCGACGGCGGGACCGTTGGACGCAAGGCGGGAACTGCGCCTGGGCCGTGCCGTTGGCTGGCCGGGGGCAATGGAGAGACACCAGACCGATGCGCTTCTCGACGATGGCCTTGCCGACGATGACCCTCCCGATCCGGCATCTGGCCCTCCCCCTCGTCCTTGCCTGCGGCTTCGCCGCGCCGGCCCTCGCCCAGTCCGGCCGGCCGCCGGCCCTCCTCATCCACGGCAATTACTGCGGCCCGGGCAACAACGCGCCGCTGCCGCCGATCGACGCCCTCGACGCGGCCTGCGCCCGGCACGACGCCTGCACGCCCCGCGGCGGCATGGCGACCGCCGCCTGCAACGCGCGCCTGCGGCGCGAGGCCGAACTGATCTCCCGCGATCCGGGCCAGCCCGACGACGTGCGCGATGCCGCCGGCTTCGTCGCCTTCGCGGCCGGCATGATGCCGTCGCGGCCGCAGGTAGCGCAGGCGCCCGTCCTCGTGGCGCCCTCGGCGCAATCCCTCGGGCCCGTCGTCCCGGCTCCGTCCCTCGACGAGGACGACGAGTAGGCCCCTCCGCGAGAGCCGGCAGGTCAGAGCGGATAGGTCACGCCCGTCAGCGCCTCGGACACGGCCCAGAGCCGCGCCGCCGTCTCGGGGTCGCGGGCATGGGGCTCGATCCTGGCCGGCGCCGGATCGCCGCGGATCTCCCACAGGCCGTCCGGGCCGTAATAGCCGCCGCCCTCAGCCTCCGGCGCCGTTGCGGCGTAGAGCAGCGGCAGCGCACCCCGCGCCGCCGATTGCCCGATGAGCCCGAGCAGGCCGGCGCCGATGCGCGCGGCGAGCGGCCCGGCCCGGTCGCCGCGCCGGGCGATGGCGGTCGCCGCTACGCCGGGATGGGCCGCGATCGCCCGGACCGGCAAGCCGGCGTCGCGCAGGCGCCGGTCGAGTTCGAGGGCGAAGAGCAGCATCGCGAGCTTGGCCTGGCGATAGGCCGATTGCGGCCCGTAGGCGCGGCGGCGCTGCAGGTCGTCGAAGGTGATCCGGCCGGAGCGATGCGCGATGCTCGCCACGGCGACGACCCGGGTTTCCCCCGATGCTTGACCGGCCTCCCGCCGCAGGCTCGGCAGCAGCAGCCCGGTCAGGGCGAAGTGGCCGAGATAGTTGGTGGCGAGCTGGCGCTCGAACCCGTCCTCCGTCTCCTCGCGCCGCGGCACCGCGGCGATGCCGGCATTGAGGAGCAGGATGTCGACCGGCCGCCCCTCCCTGGCCCACGCCGCCGCGAAGGCCCGCACCGAGGCGAGGCGGGCGGTGTCGAGCTCGCGGATCTCGATCCGTGCCGCCGGATGCGCCCGGCGGATCGCCGCGGCCTTGTCCTCCGCCTTGCCCGTGTCCCGGGCCGCGAGCACGATCTCGGCCCCCGCGCCGGCCAGCGCGAGCGCCGCCTCGTAGCCGATCCCGCTCGTCCCGCCCGTGACGAGGGCGCGGCGCCCCCCTTGAGGCGGGATCAGGGCTGTGGTCCAAGGCATCCGCCGGCTCCTCGGGCGATCGTCGGGCGAGACCCGAGATGGGGCCGCGGAGGCGCGGCGGAAGGGGCGGACGGATCGAAACCGGTCGCCTGCACGTTTCTTGCACGCTTGTCTTGCGCGAGGGCGCACGCATAGATCGTACGGCGCGCCCGCGACGGGCTCGGGGACGTGAGGGGGGACCTGCATGATCGCTCGGCTGATCTCCACTCTCCGTCAGCGCACGCCCGAGGGCGGCGAGGCGGTTCCCGAGGGAACGGCCCCGGAGGAGGCCGTGCTGGCCGCCCCGCCGGAGGCGGTCGCCCATTTCCCCCCGATGGTGCCGCTGACGCCGCCGCCCGCCGTGAACGACGACCCCGAGGGGTCCCTGTGCGAGGAGGTCGAGGCGGCGTTGCGGGCGGCGGGCTACTTGCCGGGGGCATAGGTACGGCACCGGATCGTCTCTGATCCTCCGCGTCATCCCGGCTTTTCATCTGCGACGGTTGAGGAAACGAGCGCCGAGAGATCCATGTGGCCAAGTCTTTTTTGACTTCGCCAGCCCGCAAGCTCATTCCATATCAGCGCTTTTGCCGCTCGCGCTGCTGAGCAGGAGTTCGGAGGAATGCGCTCTTGACGGTATTTTGTTTTTCCGCATATTGCGGACATGGCTGAGGGTCTCCCCGGCCCGGACCTAGGGAATTCCGAGATGGCCGATGCTTCGCTTGACATCGCCGAACAGGTTGCCCGCGTTCTTCGGTCGAACGAAGAGACGCAAAAATTTATTGCCGAACAGCGCAAGCTGATGGCTGAACAGTCCAAGCTTCAAGCCGAGGCGGCCAAGCTGGAACGCGACCGCGCCCTTGCCCCCTGGCAGATTGTCGTTGCGAGTATGGCCGCCGGCGCCGCCTTCTTCGGAGCTGGAGCCGCCTTCATCAAACTGATTACATGATCCCAGACCGCTTCCGCGAATGCCTCACCTTGCTCCGCTGGTCACAGCGGGGCCTGGCAGAGGTCCTGGAGTGCGACGACCGTATGGTTCGCCGGTGGGCTTCCGGTGATGCCGAGATCCCGGCCGATCTGGCTGCATGGCTTGAAGCGCTCGCCCAGGTCCACGAAACCGCGCCGCCTCCAACGACGTGGCGACGGCGGCGGCGCCCGCCGTGAACGACGACCCCGAGGGGGCCCTCTGCGACGAGGTCGAGGCGGCGTTGCGGGCGGCGGGCTACTTGCCGGGGGCGTAGGTACGGCACCGGATCGTCTCTGATCGTCCGAGTCGGATCCTCCACGTCGTCCTGGGGCCGCGTCCCGGAACCCGGGGATCCATGACCGCCGACGATTCAGGACCATGCGGGACGCCGATCGCCCGCTTCTGCCCCGTCAGCGGTTACGGATCCCGGTGTCTCGTCTGCCCCGAGCTCCGGGATGCCGCGGAGGTCAGGAGATCCGCCGGCTCGACTTGCCTTCGCGGGCCGGCAACCGCGCCGCCCTCACCGCGGCTCCCCCTCCAGCCACCGCCGGGTCGATTGCTCCAGATGCGCGTGCATCGCCGCCTGCGCCCGCAGCGGGTCGCGGGCTTCGAGCGCCGCCAGCACCGCCTCGTGCTCGGCCAGCGCCAGCGCCCAGGTGGCGGGGGAATCGAAGCGGCTGCGCAGGCGGGCCGCGATCGGGCTGTGGCGGGCGTCGAACAGGCCGGCGACGAGGCGGGCGAGGACGCCGTTGCCGGTCTGCCCGGCGAGCGTCAGGTGGAAGGCCCGGTCGCTGTCGAGGGGGGCGCGCCCTTCCGCGATGTCGGCCCCCATGCGGTCGAGGGCCCGGCGCAGGGCGTCCAGGTGCTCGGGCGTGACCCGGGCGGCGGCGAGCGCCGCGACCGCGCCCTCCAGTGCCGCGCGAGCCTGCATCAGCTCCTCCGGGCTGTCGCCGGCCGGCGCCGTGCGGGCGGTGCCCCGGGCCGCCTGGACGTAGATGCCCGACCCCATGCGGATCTCGACCGTGCCGTCGATCTCGAGCGCGATCAGCGCCTCGCGCAAGGACGGGCGCGAGACGCCGAGCTGCTGGGCCAGGTCGCGCTCGGCCGGCAGCCGGTCGCCGGCATCGAGGCCCCCGGCCTGGATCAGCGCCCGGATCCGGTCGGCCACCTGCTGGTAGAGCCGGCCCTCGACCGGGCTGCCCGCGCTCATCGTCCTCTCCCGAACTGGCCTGACCACTATCCCGGCGGATGCTGCCCCCGGTCCCGAGTTTCCGCAAGCGCTCGTACCACGCCTGTCGCAAGGTCGCCGAAGTGGCTTTACCAATTCGCCGAACCTGATAACGATTGCAGCCAGAACGAAACGAATCGCCCTGGGGAGGGCTGCTGTCGTGCTCGACGGCGGTGACGACGCGGCCGTGCCGGACGGCCACGCGATCGAGGCGGGCTGCGCACCGGCGGGCCCGCTCCTGTCGCTCTTTTCGGTCGCCAAGGAGTTCCCGGGCGTGCGGGCGCTGGCGGGCGTCGATTTCGACCTGCGCCGCGGCGAGGTCCACGCCGTCTGCGGCGAGAACGGCGCCGGCAAATCGACCCTGATGAAGGTCATCAGCGGCGTCCACGCCCCGACCACCGGCCGCATCGTCTACAAGGGCGTCGAGCGCCGCTTCGCCTCGCCGCTGGAAGCCGAGGCCGCCGGCATCGCGATGATCCACCAGGAGCTGAACCTGGTGGCCCACCTCACGGTGGCGGAGAACATCTTCCTCGGCCGCGAGCCGCGCCGCGGGTTCCTGATCGACCGGCGTGCCCTGCGGAGCAAGGCCAGGGCCTGCCTCGACCGGCTCGGTGCGGCCATCGACCCCGACGCACCGGTGCGCACCCTGCCGGTCGCCCAGTGCCAGCTCGTCGAGATCGCCAAGGCCCTGTCGCTCGACGCCGAATTGCTCATCATGGACGAGCCGACCTCGTCCCTGACCGAGCAGGAGGCCCGGCAGCTGTTCCGGGTGATCCGCGACCTCAAGGCGGCGGGCGTCGGCATCGTCTACATCTCGCACCGCCTCGACGAGATGCGCGAGATCGTCGACCGGGTGACCGTCCTGCGCGACGGCCGCCACGTCTCGACCGACGATTTCGCCGCGACGAGCGTCGACCAGATCGTCGCCCGGATGGTCGGCCGCGCCCTCGACGAGAAGTTCCCCGAGCGCACCTCCGTCCCGACCGGCCACGTCATCCTGGAGGCTACGGGGCTCACCCGCGCCGGCGCCTTCCGGGACGTGAGCTTCACCTTGCGCCGCGGCGAGATCTTAGGGTTTGCCGGCCTGATGGGAGCCGGGCGCACCGAGGTCGCCCGCGCGATCTTCGGCGCCGATCCGCTCGAATCCGGCACGGTCGCGATCGACGGCCGGCCTCTCGCGATCCGCGACCCCCGCGACGCGATCGCGGCCGGCCTCGCCTACCTGTCGGAGGATCGCAAGGCGCAGGGGCTGGCGGTCAAGATGCCGGTCGACGCCAACCTGACGCTCGCCAATCTCGCTGCGGTGGCGAACCGCCTCGGGCTGATCGATGCCGGACGCCACGCGGCGGCCGCCCGGAGCTACGTCGACCGGCTCGGCATCAAGACGCCGTCCTTGCGCCAGCCGGTGCGGCTGCTGTCCGGCGGCAACCAGCAGAAGATCATCATCGGCAAGTGGCTGTTTCGCGATGCACGCGTGATGCTGTTCGACGAGCCGACCCGCGGCATCGACGTCGGCGCGAAGCTCGCGATCTACACGATCATGGACCAGCTCGCCGCCCGCGGCATCGGCGTGGTGCTGATCAGCTCCGAACTGCCGGAGATCCTCGGCATGACCGACCGCGTGGCGGTGTTCCACCGCGGCCGGCTCGTGCGCATCCTCGACACAGCCCGCACCGACCAGGAGGAGATCATGCACTATGCCTCGGGCTTCGGCGGGGAGGGGTGAGATGCCGGCCGGCCTGAACCCCTCCGTCGCCGCCCCGCGCGGGCGCCTGTCCGACCGGCAGAAGGACCTGATCCAGAAATTCGCGGCGCTCGGCAGCCTCGTCGCCCTGGTGGCGGCGTTCTCGCTCACAAGCCCCGCCTTCCTGTCGCTCGGCAACGGGATGAGCATCGGCCTCCAGGTCACCTCGATCGCGCTGCTGGGCATCGGCGCGACGGTGGTGATCATCGCGGGCGGCATCGACCTCTCGGTCGGCTCGGTCCTGGCGCTGTCCGGCGTCGTCGCGGCGCTCTGCGTCAAGGAGGCAGGTCTCCCGGTGCCGCTCGCCATGCTGGCCGGGATCGCGGTCGGCGGGGTCTGCGGCCTCGTCAACGGCCTCGTCGTCACCCGGCTCAAGCTGCCGCCCTTCATCGCGACCCTCGGCATGATGCTGATCGCCCGCGGCCTCGCCCTCCAGATCACCGGGGCGCGGGCGGTGTCGGGCCTCGGCGAATCGTTCGGCGCGCTCGGCAACGGCGCGCTCCTGCGCATCGTGCGGATCGGCGACGACGGTTTCCCGGAAGTGCTGTTTCCCGGCATCCCCTATCCGGTGCTGCTGATGGCGGGGCTCGCGCTCGCGGTGGCGTTCCTGCTCCGGCGCTCGGTGCTCGGCCGCCACGTCTACGCGGTCGGCTCCAACGCCGAGGCGGCGCGGCTGTCGGGCGTCGCGGTGAACCGGGTGGTGACGCTGACCTACGTGCTCTCGGGGCTGCTCGCCGGGCTCACCGGCTGCGTGCTGATGTCCCGCCTCGTCACCGCCCAGCCGAACGAGGGCGTGATGTACGAGCTCGACGCGATCGCGAGCGCCGTCATCGGCGGCACCTCGCTCGCCGGCGGCATCGGCACGATCTCCGGCACGGTGATCGGCGCCTTCGTGATCGGCATCCTGCGCAACGGCCTCAACATGAACGGGGTCTCGGCCTTCACCCAGCAGATCATCATCGGCCTCGTCATCCTGCTGACCGTCTGGATCGACCAGCTGCGCAACCGGCGCTGACGCCTGAACCCGCGACCGGGAGAACCCGGCGCCGACCTCGGAGGGATCCCATGAAAGCTTTCGCCGCCCTGCTCGTCTCCGGCCTCCTCGCCGCCGTCCCGGCGCGGGCCGGCGAGATCGCCGTGATCGTCAAGACGGTGAACTCGACCTTCTGGCAGAACGTCCAGAAGGGCGCCGAGACCGCCCTGAAGGGCGTCCAGGGTCACACCATGACCTTCCAGGGGCCGGCGGCGGAATCGGCCATCGCCGACCAGGTCAACATGGTGGAGAACGCGGTCAACCGCCGCGTCGCCGGCATCGTGCTGGCGCCTTCCGACCCCGATGCCCTGGTCCCGGCGGTGAAGAAGGCCTGGGAGGCGCGCATCCCGGTCGTGATCCTCGATTCCGGGCTCGCGAAGGGGGCGGAGGCCTATTACCAATCGTTCCTCGCCACCGACAACCGCAAGGCCGGGGAGCTCGCCGCCCGGGCGCTGATCGAGCGCACCGGCCCCGAGGGCAAGATCGCGGTGATGTCCTACGTCGCCGGCACCGGCTCGGAGATCGGCCGCGTCGGCGGCTTCACCGACTACGTCAAGGCGCACTCGAAATTGCAGATCGTCGGGCCGTACTACTCGCAATCCCAGATGGCGACGGCCCTCAACCAGACCGCCGACGTGCTCGCCGCCAATCCCGACCTCAAGGGCCTCTTCGGCGCCAACGAGCCGACCGCGATCGGCATGGGCCGTGCCCTCAAGCAGGCCGGCCGGGCCGACAAGGTCGTGGGCGTCGGCTTCGACGGCAACCAGGACCTGCAGGACTTCGTCAAGGACGGCACGCTGGCGGCGATCGTCGTCCAGGGCTCGTTCCGGATGGGCGAGCTGGGTGTCGCCACCATCGCCAAGGTGCTGGCCAAGCAGAAGGTGGAGAAGTTCATCGATACCGGCGTGGTGCTGGTGACGAAGGAGAATATCGGGACGGACGAGGCGAAGAACGTGTTGTACTGAGCATCCCGAGGTAATCCACGAACCTGATCCCCGCCACGTCATCCCGGGGCTCGTCGAAGACGAGAAGCCGGGATCCACAAACGCCGACGGTGCCGGACGAGACGGATCGCGATCCGCTTCATCCCGAGGAGTCGGCGGTCATGGATCCCGGGTTCCGCTTTCGCGGCCCCGGGATGACATGGCGGGTGAGACAGCCGGCCGTCGTCTCTCCGGCACCGGCCTTTCGATCGACCCTTCGCCCCCCGAGGACCGCCATGCACCCCGCCACCCCCCGCACCCATGCCCGCACCGGCCTCACCGTCACCGCCCTCGGGCTCGGCGGCGCGCAGATGGGCGGCCTCTACCAGGCGATGGGCCTCGCGGAGGCGGCCGGCGCATTCCGGGCGGCCTGGGACCGGGGCATCCGCTACTTCGACACCGCGCCGTTCTACGGTTACACCCGCGCGGAGCGCCGCCTCGGCACCCTGCTCACCGACGAGCCCCGCGAGGCCTACGTCGTCAGCACCAAGGTCGGCCGCCTGATGGTGCCGGATCCGGGCGTCGGCCCGATGGAGGAGGGCTATGCCGACCCGCTGCCGTTCCGCCCGACCTTCGACTACAGCCATGACGGCGTGCTGCGCTCCTTCGAGGCGAGCCGTCAGCGCCTCGGGATCCTCGATCCCGACATCCTCTACGTCCACGACATCGGCCGCTTCACCCACGGCGACCGCCACGCCCATGCTTGGGAGCAGCTGACGACGGGCGGCGGCTTCCGGGCCCTGACCCGGCTGCGCGAGGAGGGGGCCGTGCGGGCGATCGGCCTCGGCGTCAACGAGTGGGAGATCGTCGCCGAGGCCATCGAGGCCGCCGACCTCGACCTCTGCATGCTGGCCGGCCGCTACACGCTCCTGGAGCAGACCAGCCTCGGCCTGATGGAGACCTGCGCCCGCCGCGGCATCGGGATCGTGGTGGCGGGCGCGTTCAATTCCGGGCTGCTCGCCGGCCAGAACACCTTCAACTACGCCGAGGCACCGCCCGCCATCGCGGCCCGGGCACAGGCCCTGCGCGCGGCCTGCGAGGACGAGGGCGTGCGGCTCGAGGCGGCCGCCCTGCAATTCCCGCTGCTCCACCCGGCCGCGCTCACGGTCGTGACCGGGGCCCGCAACGCCGCCCAGGTCGCGGCGAACGCCGCCTGGTTCGAGGCGCCGATCCCGGCGGGGTTCTGGAACCGGCTGAAGGCTCGCGGGCTGATCGACGAGGCGGTGCCGGTCTGACGGTCCGCCCCCCGGCGCTTCCGGGCCGAAATCAGCGGTCGTCGCGCTCGAGCCCCGCCTCGATCGCGGCGGCCAGCGCGGGATCCGGCATCGCGCCCCACCCCTCGTCCAGGGTCAGCCGCACCGAATGCGCGCCGCCGGAGGGCGTGCACACCACCGCTCGCCGCCCCTCGCCGGCCAGCTTGTCCTTGGCCGCCTCCGGCATCTCGGCCAGCGCCTCGATGCAGGTCCAGGCGGTGCCGTCCCGGGTGGTCACGGTGCGTTCGTCGGTCATGGTGTCGCGTCTGCTCCGGTCGCGGCGCGGGTCGCCCGGCGGGCAACCGCGAGACAGGGCGAAGGTTCGCAGGGTAGGGTGCCCCTCACCGCCCCCCGCGCCGCGCCGCCGCCGCCTCCGCCACCCCGAACATCGCCGGCTGCGCCGTCCCGGCCAGCCCGCGCAGGGTGAGCCCCAGCGCCTCCAGCCGCTCCTCCGTCAGCTGGCCCTGGAAGAGATGGGCCGCCACGACGAGGCGCGGGCGGCCGGTGCGGTCGCAGAGAGCGGCGGCGACCGAGGTGACGCCGCGGATCAGGTGGCCGATATCGACGGCGTAGCCCCGCTCGGCACAGGCCTCGACCTCGGTCGAAAAGGTCTCGAACGGCACCGGCACGTGCCAGCGGATCGCCCCGAAGCGGGCCCGCAGGGTGGCGCGGGGCAGGGTGCCGGCGTTCCGGCTCGCGGCGGCCACCGCGCGGCCGATGGCGCCGGCATAGGCCGGGATGCGGGTGGCGAGGCGGAACTCGATGTGGATGCCGCTCGCCGGGACGATCCGGCCGAGGAGCAGGGCCTTGTCGTCGGGGGCCACCTGCCAGACGCTCGTCGTCGCCTCGAACTCCGTCGCGACCTGCTGCAATCCGGGTTGCAGGAGTTCCACGTCCGAGCGATTGAGGAGCGGGCGCGCCACCTCCAGGAGGCCGAGGCCGAGGCGGTAGGTCTTGGTGTCCGGCGCCAGGGCGACGAAGCCCTCGTGCACCAGGGTGCGCAGGATGTTGAGGGTGGTCGAGGGGCTGACGCCCGCGGCCCGCGCGATCGCCGTGACCCCGAGCGCGTCGCGGGCGCCGGCCACCGCCCGCAGGATCGCGGCGGCCTGCGTCACCGCCCCGACCTCGCGGCCGACCTCCATCACCGCCCGGTCGCCCTCGGCCTGCTGCGCCACGTCCACCCCCCGGTCCTTTGCCCCTTGCCGATCGGCACGTTTACGGGCCAGAATAGCGTTCAGCCCACGGAATGAAAACGACGTTCCGTCCGAGGCCCGGGAAACGGGCCCGGGCATCATGGGAGGACCAGGATGGCACGGACCCGACGGGCCCTGGCGGCGCGCTGCGCCGGGGCGATGCTGGCGCTTCTGGGCGCGACCGCGGCGCGGGCCGACGGCGACGTTCTGCGGATCGGCATCATCACCGACATGAGCGGCCAGTACAGCGAGGGCAACGGCGAGGGCTCGGTCGCCGCCGCGCGGCTGGCCGTCGAGGATTTCGGCCCGACGGTGCTCGGCAAGCGCATCGAGATCATCTCGGCCGACCACCAGAACAAGCCCGACATCGCTTCGACCATCGTGCGCAACTGGCTCGACACCAAGGGCGTCGACGTGGTGGCGGAAGGCGTGAACTCGGCCGTCGCCCTGGCGGTCCAGGCGGTGACCCGGGAGCGCAACAAGATCTTCCTGATCTCGGGCGCCGGCTCGTCCGACCTCACCGGCAAGTCGTGCTCGCCGACCAGCATCCAGTGGACCTACGACACCTACGCCTCGTCGAACTCCACCGCCAAGGCCCTGGTCGCCCGCGGGGCGAAGTCCTGGTACTTCCTCACCGCCGATTACGCCTTCGGCCACGCGCTCGAGCGCGACGCGTCCCGGGCGGTCGAGGCGGCGGGCGGCACGGTGGTCGGCAAGGTCCGCCACCCGTTCAACAATCCCGACTTCTCGTCCTTCCTGCTCCAGGCGCAATCCTCGCCCGCCCAGGTGGTGGCGCTCGCCAATGCCGGCAGCGATTTCGCCAACGCCATCAAGCAGGCGCACGAATTCGGCCTGTCGCATTCCGACAAGATCATGGCGGCGCTCCAGGTCACGCTGACCGACTCCGCCTCGCTCGGCCTCGAGGTGGTGCAGGGGGCGCTGTTCACCGACAGCTTCTACTGGGACCGGACCCCTGAGACCCGCGCCTATGCCGAGCGGTTCTACGCCCAGCGCAAGGCGATGCCGACCGCCTACCAGGCCGGGGTGACCTCGGCGCTCACCCATTACCTCAAGGCGGTGCAGGCCGCCGGCACCACCGACTCCGCCGCCGTGATGGCGAAGATGCGCGAGACCCCGGTCGACGACTTCTTCGCGCAAGGCGGCAAGGTGCGGGCCGACGGCCGCATGGTCCACGACATGTACCTGATGCGGTTCAAGAAGCCGTCCCAGTCGAAGGGGAAGTGGGACCTCTACGAGCTGGTCGCCACGGTCCCGGGCGACGAGGCGTTCCGGCCGCTCGGCGAAGGCGGGTGCCCGTATGTCAAGAACTGACGTCACCGATCTGGCGCCCCTGGTCCGCCCCGGCTCGGTCGCGATCATCGGCGCCTCGGCCGATCCGACCCGCATCGGCGGCCGGCCGATCGCCTACATGCTGCGCGCTGGCTTCCAGGGTGCGATCCTGCCGGTGAACCCGAACCGGGCCGAGGTGCAGGGCCTGCCCTGCTACCCCTCCGTCGCCGCCCTGCCGCAGGCGCCGGACGTGGCGGTGATCGCGGTACCGGGCGCCGCCGCCCTGCAGGCGGTGGACGAGCTCGGCGCCCGCGGCACGCGTTTCGCCGTGATGTTCACGGCGGGCTACGCCGAGGTGGACGAGGCCGGGGCGGCGGCGCAAGCCCGGCTCGTCGCCGCCGCCCGGCGACACGGGATACGGCTCCTCGGGCCGAACTGCCTCGGCCTGTTCAACGCGGCGGCCGGCTTCTACCCGATCTTCTCCGCCTCGCTGGAGGGGGGCCTGCCGCTGCCGGGGCGCATCGGCATCGCCAGCCAGTCGGGTGCCTACGGTACCCACCTCTTCGCCGCCTGCCGCACCCGCAACATCGGCACCGCGATGCTGGTCACCACCGGCAACGAGGCCGATCTCTCGGTCGCCGACGCGATCGGCTGGATGACCCGGGACGACGACCTCGACGTCATCATGGCCTATGCCGAGGGCGTAAAGGATGGGCCGGCCTTCGCCGCCGCCCTGGCCGAGGCGCGGCGGGCGCGAAAGCCCGTGATCGTCATGAAGGTCGGCCGCAGCGCGATCGGCAGCGCGGCGGCGCAGTCGCACACCGCCTCGATCGCCGGCAACGACGCGATTTTTTCCGCGGTGCTGGCCGAGCACGGCGCGATCCGGGCCCGCTCGACGGAGGAGCTGATCGACATCGCCTATGCGGCGACCCGGCGGATCTATCCGGTGCCCAACACCCTGGGGGTCATCACCATCTCAGGCGGAGCCGGGGTGCTGATCTCGGACGCCGCCGAGGCGGCGGGCCTCGCGATGCCGGAGATGCCCCAGGAGGCGCAAGGACGCCTGAAGGCGGTCCTGCCCTTCGCGTCGCCGCGCAACCCGGTCGATTGCACCGCGCAGGCCTTCAACGACCTGTCGCTGATCGGCCGCTTCACCGAATCGATGATCGCCGACGGCGGCTATTCCTCGATCCTCGCCTTCTTCACCCAGATCGGCGGCGCCCCCAGCATGGCCCCGGCGATTCGCGCCCAGCTCAACGCCGTCAAGGCGCGCCACCCCGACCGGCTCTACGCCCTCTCGGTCCTGGCCTCGGCGGAGCGCAACCGGGAGTACGAGGCCGACGGCTACCTGCTCTACGAGGACCCGGCCCGGGCGGTGGTCGCCCTCGAGGCGATGGGGCGCCTCGGGGCCAGCTTCGCGGCCCCCGAGCCGATCGTGCCCCCGGCAAGGGCGGCGGTGGCACTGCCCGAGACGACCCCGAGCGAGGCCGAGGCCAAGCGCCTGCTCGCCGCGGCCGGCATCGCAACGGTGCCGGAGGCCGCGTGCACCGATGAGGCGGCCGCGGTCGCGGCGGCCGAGTCCTTCGGCTTCCCGGTCGTGATGAAGATCCTGTCGCCGGACATCCTGCACAAGACCGAGATCGGCGGCGTGCTCCTCGACGTCGCCGACGCCGAGGCGGTCCGGCGCGGCCATGCCACCCTCCTGGAGCGGGCGGCCCGCCACGCCCCTTCGGCCCGGATCGAGGGCGTGCTCGTGGCCCGCCAGGTCAAGGGCGCGGTCGAGTGCATCCTCGGCATCCAGCAGGATCCGGTCTTCGGCCCGGTGGCGATGGTCGGCCTCGGCGGGGTCTTCGTGGAGGTGATGCGCGACGTGGTGTTCCGGCGCTGCCCGTTCGACGAGGACGTCGCCGAGGCGATGATCCGCTCGATCAAGGCGGCGCCCCTGCTCCTCGGCGCCCGGGGCCGGCCTCCTTGCGATGTCGCAGGCCTCGCCCGGATGCTGTCGCGCCTGTCGGTCCTCGCCGCGGCGGCGGGGCCGCGCCTGCGATCCATCGACCTCAACCCGGTCTTCGCCCTGCCGGAGGGCGCCTTCGCGGCGGATGCGGTGATCGAGGTGGGGGAGGCGGGGTGATGAGGAATCGGGCGAGCGGGTTCGGGGCGAAGCTCCCGAACCCTCCCCCCTCTGCGGGGGAGGGCGGCCTGCGGAGCGGGCCGGGAGAGGGGCGGCGCGACGCCGATCCGGGGAATGCCCGCCAGAACGCTTCAGCCTTGGCCGGAAGCGGGGTTCCCTTCTCCCGCCCGGCATCCACCGGGCACCCGCAGAGGGGGGAGGGTTCAGGGCGGCGTGCCTCCGTCAGGGCGGCCACCCCATGACCGACCCCGCCCGCATCCCCGTCATCGTCGGCATCGGCGAGGTCGCCGACCGGCCCGATACGCCCGGCCGTGGCCTGATCGGCCCCGAACCCGCCGCCCTGATGGCCGAGGCCCTGGCCCGCGCCGATGCGGATGCCGGCGGCGGCTGGCTCGCCCGCATCGCCTCGCTCGACGTCGTCAATGCGGTGTCCTGGCCCTATGCCGACCTGCCGGCCCGGGTCGCCGACCTGATCGGCCATCGACCGGCGCGCCTCGCCTACGGCCCGGTCGGCGGCGAGACGCCGGTCCGTTTCCTGCACGAGGCGGCCATGCGCATCGCCCGCGGCGAGGTCGCGGTGGCGGCCGTGTGCAGCGGCGAGGCGGAGCACAGCGCGAGTGCCGCGCGGCGCGCCGGAGCGAGGCCGGAGCAGGATGCGGTGCCGCCCTGGACCGCACCGGATCCCGCCTGGACCAACCCGCGGGTGCGCGACTACCTCCACCCCCAGGCCCTGCGCCACGGCCTGTCGCAGCCGGTCGTCGTCTACCCGCTCTACGAGACCGCCCTCCAGGCCGCCTGGGGACAGACCCCGCGCCGGGGACGCGACGAATCGGCCGCCCTGTGGTCGGCGATGTCCCGGGTCGCGGCGGAGAACCCGCAGGGCTGGCTGCGCCGCCCCTTCACGGCGGAGGAGATCGCCACGCCGTCGCCCGCCAACCGGCCGATCGCCTGGCCCTATCCGAAGCTGATGGTCGCCAACCCCGTGGTGAACCAGGGGGCGGGCCTGATCGTGACCAATCTGGCGCTCGCCCGCGCCGCCGGGATCCCGGAGCACCGCGCGGTGCCGATCGGCCCCGGCGCCGCGGCGGCCGAACCGCGCGACTGGCTCGCCCGCGACCGCTTCGACCACGCTCCGGCCCAGGACGCGGTGCTGGCCGAGACCCTGCGCCGGGCCGGCCTCGCGCCCGCGGAGCTGGCCTCGATCGAGCTCTACAGCTGCTTTCCCTGCGTGCCCAAGATGGCGCGCCGCCGCCTCGGCCTGCCCGACGACGCCGTGCCGACGGTGGCGGGCGGGCTGACCTTCTTCGGCGCGCCGCTCAACGGCTATATGGCGCACGCCGCCTGCGCGATGGTCCGGCGGTTGCGCGAGGCGCCGGGCGCGGCCGGCCTGCTCTACGGCCAGGGCGAGTTCGTCACCAAGCACCACGCCCTGGCGCTCGGCGGCCGGCCGCGCAGGCCCGCCGACGCGCCGGTCTCGGTCCAGGACACGGCGGATGCCCGCCGCGGGCCGGTGCCGCCTGTCGTCGAGGCGGCGACGGGCCGCGCCGTGATCGAGACCCACACGGTCCTGTTCGATCGCGAGGGAGCGCCCCAGAAAGGCGTCGTCGTGCTGCGCCAGGGCCCGTCGCGTCTCCTGGCCCGGGTGCCCGCCGCCGACCGCGCCACCCTCGGCCGGCTCACCGACCTCGACCGCTCGCCGGTCGGCCTCGACGGCCGGTTGCGCACGGCCCCCGACGGGCTCCTCGAATGGGAGGCGGCATGACGGCCGATCCGGTCCTCGTCGAGCGCCTCGGCGACCACGTCGCGGTGGTGGTCCTGAACCGGCCGCAGGCGCGCAACGCCGTCGATCCGGCGCTGGCCCGCGCCCTCGCGCAGGCGGTCGCCGCGACCGAGGCCGACGAGACGGTCCGCGCGGTGGTGCTCGCCGGCCGCGGCCCGGCCTTCTGCGCCGGGGCCGACCTGACGGTGATCGCGGCGGGCGGCGCCGACGATCTCTGGACAGGGGAGGGCGGGTTCGCCGGCTTCGTCCACGCGCCGCGGGCCAAGCCCTGGATCGCCGCCGTGGAGGGCCCGGCTTTGGCCGGCGGCTGCGAGATCGCGCTCGCCTGCGACCTGATCGTCGCCGGCGAGGGGGCGGCCTTCGGCCTGCCGGAGGTGACCCGCGGCCTCGTCGCGGCGGCGGGCGGGCTCTACCGGCTGCCGCGGGCGCTGCCGCGGGCGATCGCCCTCGAACTCATCCTGACCGGCGGGCGGCTGGACGCCGCCCGCGCCCACGCGCTCGGCCTCGTCAACCGGCTCGTCGCGGCGGGGGCGGCCCGGGACGAGGCGGCGGCGCTGGCGACCGCGATCGCCGGCAACGCGCCGCTCGCCGTGCGCGAGAGCCTGGCGGTCGCCCGCCTCGCTCCCGATGCCGACGAGGCGGGGCTGCGGGCGGCGAGCGCCGCCGCGCGGGCCCGGGTGCAGGCCTCCGAGGATTACCGCGAGGGCCCCCGGGCCTTCGTCGAGAAGCGCTTGCCGCGCTGGACGGGGCGGTGATGCGGGACAGGCTCGATGTCCGCGGAGCGTGCCGCAGGTCATCGGGCGGCAGGCCATGCAAACCCGGTCGAACAGAATGAGGAGGGATCCCATGGGCCTACTGGACGGCAAGGTCGCGCTCGTCACCGGGGCCGGCGGCGGCATCGGGCGGGAGATCGCCCTCGCCATGGCGCTCGCCGGCGCCCGGGTGGTGGTCAACGACGTCGGCGCGAGCCTGAGCGGACTCGGCGAGACCTCGGCGACGCCGGGCGAGCAGACCCGCGCCATCATCGAGCAGCGCGGCGGTCAGGCGGTGGTCAACACCGACACCGTGGCCGAGTGGGCGGCGGCGCAAGCCATGGTGGCGACGGCCCTCGACGCCTTCGGCCGCCTCGACATCGTGGTCAACAATGCCGGCATCCTGCGCGACCAGATCTTCCACAAGATGACCCCGGAGGAATGGCTCGCCGTCATCAACGTCCACCTCAACGGCAGCTTCTTCGTCTCCCGCGCCGCCGCCGAGACCTTCCGGAAGCAGGGATCGGGGGCCTACGTCCACATGACCTCGACCTCGGGCCTGATCGGCAATATCGGCCAGGCGAACTATTCCGCGGCCAAGCTCGGCGTCGCCGCCCTGTCGAAGTCGATCGCCCTCGACATGGGCCGCTTCGGCGTGCGCTCGAACTGCATTGCGCCCTTCGCCTGGAGCCGGATGACGAGCTCGATCCCCGCCGAGACGCCGGAGCAGAAGGCTCGCGTCGCCAAGCTCCAGGCGATGGGGCCGGAGAAGAACGCGCCGCTCGCGGTCTTCCTCGCCTCCGACGCCGCGAGCGGCATCACCGGCCAGATCTTCGCCGCCCGCCACAACGAGCTGTTCGTGTTCAACCACCCCCGCCCGGTGCGCGGGGTGCACCGTTCCGAGGGCTGGACGCCGGAGACCATCGCCGAGCACGGGATGCCGGCGCTCTCGGGCCACCTCGCCCCCCTCGACCGCAGCCCCGACGTCTTCTCCTGGGATCCGGTGTGACCATGACGATCAACGGACGCGCCCACATCGTCGGGGCCTACGAGCACCCGACCCGCAAGGCCCCGGACAAGTCCGTGGCCCAGCTCCACGCCGAATCCGCCGCCGGGGCGCTGGCGGATGCGGGCCTCACCAAGGACGACGTCGACGGCTATTTCTGCGCCGGCGACGCGCCGGGGCTCGGGCCGCTGGCGATGGCCGACTACATGAACCTGCGCCTGCGCCACCTCGACAGCACGGATATCGGCGGCGCTTCCTACATCGCCCACGTGGCCCACGCGGCGCAGGCCATCGCGATGGGGCGGTGCAACGTCGCGCTGATCACGCTCGCCGGCCGGCCGCGCAGCGCCGGCCATTCCGGTACCGCGGCCCGGCCCGTGATCGCCGACGCACCCGACAGCCCGTGGGAGACGCCGTTCGGCCCGACCACCGTCAACCTCTACGCGATGTGCGCGCGGCGGCACATGCACGAGTTCGGCACGACCCCGGAGCAGCTCGCCTGGATCAAGGTCGCGGCCTCGCACCACGCGCAGCACAACCCGCACGCCATGCTGCGCGACGTGGTGAGCGTCGAGGACGTGCTGGCCTCGCCGATGGTCGCCGATCCGCTGCACCGGCTCGATTGCTGCGTCGTCAGCGACGGCGGCGGCGCACTGGTGGTGGCGCGGCCCGAGATCGCCCGCAGCCTCAAGCGCCCGCTGGTCCGGGTCATGGGAGCGGGCGAGGCGCAGAAGGGGCAACTCGGCGGCGAGGTCGACCTGACGTATTCGGCGGCCCGGATCTCCGGTCCCGCGGCCTTCGCGGAGGCCGGCGTAGCCCCGGCCGACATCCAGTACGCCTCGATCTACGACAGCTTCACCATCACGGTGCTGATGCAGCTCGAGGATCTGGGCTTCTGCGAGAAGGGGCAGGGCGGGCGCTTCGTCGCCGACGGCAACCTGATCGCCGGGACCGGCCGGCTGCCGTTCAACACCGACGGCGGCGGCCTGTGCAACAACCACCCGGCCAATCGGGGCGGGATCACCAAGGTGATCGAGGCGGTGCGCCAGCTGCGGGGCGAGGCGCATCCGGCGGTGCAGGTGAGGGATTGCGCCCTGGCCGTCGCGACCGGCATCGGCGGCCTGCTCGGCAGCCGCCACGGCGCCGCGACCCTGGTGCTGGGACGGGAGTGAGACACATGACGCAAGTTCCCCCGAACCCGATTCCCTCGACCCGTATCCCCTTGCGCGACGGCGACTGGCCCGATCCGCCGGCGAGCCCCGAAACCGCGCCCTTCGTGGAGGCGGCCCGGGAGGGCCGGTTCCTGCTGCGCCGCTGCAGAGCCTGCGGCAAGGCGCATTGGTATCCGCGGAGCTTGTGCCCGTTCTGCTTCGGGGAGACCGCCTGGGAGGAGGCGTCCGGCGACGGCACGATCTACAGCTGTACCGTGCTCGCCCGCGAGGAGCCGCCCCGCACGATCGCCTACGTCACCCTGGCCGAGGGGCCGACGATGATGACGAGCGTGGTCGATTGCGACGCCCGGGACCTGGCGGTCGGCCGGCCGGTGCGCCTCGTCTTCGCGCGCTCGCGCAACGGGACACCTGTGCCGTGCTTCCGGCCGGCCGGCACCGACGCGCCGCCGGGGACCGGTCCGGCTTCCTGAGCCGGAAGGCGCCTGCTGCGTGCGAGCGGCGCCGATGCGGGCCTCACGCCCGCCGTCCCGGGTCCCACGTCCTCGACCCGGGACGGCGCCGGCGAGCCGATGCCCGTCAGGTCGATCGATGGGATGTCCCCGGCGCCGGGTCGAAATTTGGCGTGGATTGTGAAGGAAACAATTCCTTGTTTTCTTGCGTACCTTAAGCGGGTTGCTGCATTGACGCAAGGCTTGAATTCAGCACCCCTTCGTAATCATGGCTCATTAATAATAAATTAACTTCATTAAACTAAAATACTATGAAGCGAATATCTATGGGCTTCACATGTTTAGGAACGCAACGATTCGTGCCCGGCTCTATGTCGGCTTCGGTTCATTGGTGCTGATCGCAGCCGTCATCGG
Organism: Methylobacterium sp. DB0501; assembly: GCF_011043735.1. Taxonomy (GTDB): domain Bacteria; phylum Pseudomonadota; class Alphaproteobacteria; order Rhizobiales; family Beijerinckiaceae; genus Methylobacterium; species Methylobacterium alsaeris. Next base: position 63,410 of record NZ_JAAKGV010000003.1, read on the forward strand.
CGCATTTTCAATTCAGCAACAATCGGAAATCGGGAGGCAATATGAACGCCGCTCCACCCTGGATCAGGTGGCGCGCCGGATCCTGTCGGTGCAGGGCGCGTCGATCGCGCTGACCGGAGAGGCCGAGCAGTACCGGCTCGCGCCCACCCCGGAGAAGATCGCCTCGATGGAGGCGGCGCGGCAGGGCATCGAGGCGGGGAGCCGCGACCTCGTCGAGCACGCGGTGTCCGAGGAGCGGCGCAGGATCTATGCCGCCATCCAGGGTCATGCGCGCGACCTGAAGCCCGAACTCGGGAAGCTGGTCGCCGCCGGCCGGGTGATGGCGGAGGCGAAGGCGACCCTGTTCACCGGCGGGGACGAGCTGACCCGGTCGACCTCGGCCCTCGTGGCCGAGATGCGCGCCCGCGGCACCGACGCGCAGATCCTCCAGGCCGCCGTGACCGAGAGCGCGATGCTGCTGGTCCGGGTCGCCAACTGGCGCTTCCTCGCCACCCAGGACCCGAACGGCCCGGCGACCTTCGCCACCAATGCCGGCAAGGCGGAGGTGGTGCTGAAGGCCATGCGCGCGCTCGATCCGGCGGGGTCCTTCGCCCAGCCGATTCGCGCCGTCGACCAGGCGCTCGCCGCCTATGCCGTCGCCTTTCGGGCCTACGGCGCATCGATGACGGAGAGCCAGAGCGCCTTCGCCTCCGGCATCAAGCCGCACACCGCCGCGATCGAATCCGCGGCGGGCCAGGTGCGGACCAGCATCGAGGCCGCCGTCGCCGCGATCGCCGCGGACACCCAGGCCATGGCGACCCGAACCCGGGCGGTCCAGTTCGGCCTCGTCGCCCTCGCCCTCGGCCTGGGCGCGCTGCTCGCCACCCTGATCGCCCGCAGCATCGTCCGGCCGGTCGCCGGCATGACCGCGGCGATGAAGCGGCTGGCCGCGGGCGAGACCGGGATCGACGTGCCCTCGCGCGCGGCGCGCGGCGAGATGGGCGAGATGGCGCAGGCGGTCGAGGTCTTCCGCCAGAACGCCCTCGCCCGCACCGCCCTGGAGCAGCAGCAGCGCGAGGAGCAATCCGCCCGCCAGCGCCGCGCCGACCGGGTCGACCAGCTGGTGCGGGGCTTCCAGCACAAGGTCGCGGGCTCGCTCGAGATCGTTACCTCGGCCGCCACCGAGCTCGACGCCACGGCCCGCACCATGACCGGCGTCGCCGACACCACCAGCGCCCAGGCCCAGGCCTCCAGCGCCACCGCCGAGCAGGCCTCGGCCAGCGTCCAGATGGTCGCCGCCGCCGCCGAGGAGATGGTGTCCTCGCTCCAGGAGATCGAGCGGCAGGTCCTGCGCTCGAACGAGGTCGCCGGCAGTGCCGCCCGCGAGGCCGCGGCGACCGATTCGGCCATGGCGAGCCTGAGCGCGGCCGCCACCCAGATCGGCGCCGCCGTCGCGACGATCACCGCCATCGCCGACCAGACCAACCTGCTCGCGCTCAACGCCACGATCGAGGCCGCCCGCGCCGGCGTGGCGGGGCGAGGCTTCGCGGTCGTCGCCGCCGAAGTGAAGGAGCTCGCCGCCCAGACCTCCCGGGCGACCGTCGAGATCGGCGGCCAGATCACGGCGATCCAGGCCGCCACCGGCCAGGCGGCCGGCGCCATGGGGCAGATCGGCCGGACGATCACGGCGATGAACGAGATCAGCGGCCTGATCGCCGCGACGGTGACCGAGCAGACCGCCGCCACCGCCGAGATCTCGCGCAACGCCGCGCAGGCCGCGCAGGGCACCCAGGACGTGTCCGCGGCGATGAGCGGGGTCCTCGGCTCGGCGGGCGAGACCGGCAGCGCCGCCTCGCAGGTGCTGATGGCGGCGGCCGAGCTCGCCACCCAGTCGCTCGCCGTCAAGCAGGAGGTCGACGGCTTCCTGCACGACATCCAGGCGGCGTGACGGCCTCAGCGGATTTCGCGTGAGCGGAGCCCGGCTTCCAGAAGCACAGGTCGTCGGGAAGGACGCGGACAGCGTCCCGCGTCATCCCGCACCGTCCGCCGCCTCCGGATTCCGGGCTCCGCTGGAGTGCCGCCCGATCGCCTCGCAATCGGGCGGCACTCCAAGTATGTGATTTTGCAGCATTGTCTGAGACGAGCCGGTATCCGCGTCGTCGGAAAATGCCCTCAGGCGGTCCCGGAATGACCAGGAGGGCGTCCATGGCCGGTGGGATATGGCCGATGGAATCAGGCCGTCCACCGGCATCCCGGACCAGGGAATCCTATCCCCGCCGCAGCAGGAACACCCCCTGCGTGCCCACCAGGTTCCATACCCACCACGGCAGGGCGAAGCGCATCGGATGGCCCGAGGCGTCCAGCGCCGAGGCGCGCTCGATCCGGGCGCCGACCAGGCGGCACAGGCCGACGAAGTCGCGGATGGTGCAGTGGTGGATGTTCGGGGTCTCGTACCAGGGATCGGGCAGGGTGTCGGTCACCGGCATCCGGCCGCGCAGCAGCAACTCGCTGCGCACCCGCCAATGGCCGAAATTCGGGAACGACACGATCGCGTGGCGGCCGATCCGCAAGAGGTGCTCCAGCACCGCCTTGGGCTGGCGCGTCGCCTGGATCGTCTGCGACAGGATCACGTAGTCGAAGGCGTCGTCCGGGTAGGCCGCGAGGTCGGTGTCGGCGTCGCCCTGGATCACCGGCAGGCCGAGCGCCAGGCAGGCGTTGACGCCCTGGCGCGACAGCTCGATGCCGCGGCCGTCGACGCCGCGGCGGTCGCGCAGGAGCGCGAGCAGCGAGCCGTCGCCGCAGCCGACGTCGAGCACCCGGGATCCCGGCTCGACGAGGTTCAGCATCACCAGATGGTCGATGCGCGAGGAGCCGGTCGCGTCCTGGGGCAGGACCGCCGGGGCGAGGGAGGCGGTGACGGCGCTCACAGGCCGCGCTCCCGGGCGGCGGCGTCGATGAAGCCGCGGGCGGCCGAGATCATCGCCGGCTCGTCGAGCAGGAAGGCGTCGTGGCCCTTGTCGCTCTCCACCTCGACGAAGGCGACCGGGGCCGCCGCGGCGTTGAGCGCGTGGACGATCGCCCGCGAATCGGCGGTCGGGAACAGCCAGTCGGAGGTGAAGGACACGATGCAGAACCGGGTCCTGGTGCCCCGGAAGGCGTTGGCCAACACGCCGCCGTGGTCGGCGGCGAGGTCGAAATAGTCCATCGCCCGGGTGAGGTAGAGGTAGGCGTTGGCGTCGAACCGCTCGACGAAGGTGATGCCCTGGTGGCGCAGGTAGCTCTCGATCTGGAAGTCGGCGTCGAACGAGAAGGTCGGGGCGTCCCGGTCCTGGAGCCGGCGGCCGAACTTGCGGTGGAGGGCGGGCTCCGACAGGTAGGTGATGTGCGCGCCCATCCGGGCGACGCCGAGCCCCTTGGCCGGCCGCGTGCCGACATCGAGGTAGCGCCCGCCATGCCAGTTCGGATCGGCCAGGATCGCCTGCCGGCCGACCTCGTGGAAGGCGATGTTCTGGGCCGAGTGGCGCGCCCCCGTGGCGATCGGCATCGCGGCGAAGACCCGCTCGGGGTAGCTCGCCGCCCATTGCAGCACCTGCATCCCGCCCATCGAGCCGCCGATGCACAGGAACAGGTCCTTGATGCCGAGCCGGTCGAGCAGCATCGCCTGGCCGCGCACCATGTCGCGGATGGTCACCAGCGGGAAGTCGAGGCCGTAGGCCCGGCCGGTCGCCGGATTGAGCGAGGCCGGCCCGGTCGTGCCCATGCAGGAGCCGACCACGTTGGCGCAGATCACGAAGTAGCGGTCGGTGTCGACCGGCTTGCCGGGGCCGACCAGGCGGTCCCACCAGCCGCCCTTGCCGGTGACCGGATGGGTGTTGGCGACGTGCTGGTCGCCGGTCAGCGCGTGGCAGACCAGCACCGCGTTGCTGCGCGCCGCGTTGAGGGTGCCGGCGGTCTGGTAGGCGATCTGCCAGGGCGCCAGGTCCACGCCCGCATCCATCGCCAGCGGCGCATCGGCTTCGAACCGGGCGACGGGGCTCGTCGGCTCGTCCGCCTGGGAGGCGGATTCGGGGCCGGGCTTCAGGAGTGGTGTGGCCATGCTTCTCACGGGGCTGTCGCCGGGCGGCGGGCTTGACGAGGCGTTGGCGGAAAAACCGGAAGCGGTTCGTTCTCCAAACCGGACCGGCCGTTAAAGCGTCCAAAAATTCCGCTTCGACGGACGAAAGAGGTAGGGCTTCGCTGTCGCGCCGTCAATCGACGGAAGGGCTTTCTCCCGCGCGGCCCGTCATGGCGGCCCTGGCCCGCGGGCGCGGGCAGTCGTAAGACGGATCTTCCCGCCGCTTCGCCCCGTATCGCCATGACGTCGACCCCGCCCGCCGACCTCGCCGCCCTCCGGGCCGACATCGACCGCATCGATTCGGCGATGCACGACCTCCTGATGGAGCGCGGCCGGATCATCGACCGGCTGATCGCCGTCAAGAAGACCTCCGCCTCCGGCTCGGCCTTCCGGCCCGGCCGCGAGGCCTCGATGATGCGCATGATCGCCGAGCGCCACCGGGGCCTCCTCCCCCTCGACACGGTGGAGGGGATCTGGCGCGTCATCATCGCGACCTTCACCTACGTCCAGGCGCCGTTCGCGGTCCACGCCGACGTCTCGGGCGGCGACGCGCCGATGCGCGACTCGGCCCGGTTCCATTTCGGCTTCACGGTGCCGTACCGGCCGCATCCGAGCGCCGCCGCGGTGATCGCGGCGGTGGCCGCCTCCCGCGGCGATCTCGGGGTCTTCCGCCTCGACCAGGGGGTGACGGCGGGCGCCTGGTGGCGCCAGCTCGCCGGGCCCGGCCGGCCGAAGGTGATCGCCCGGCTGCCCTTCATCGAGCGGCCCGGCCACCCGGCCGGCACTCCGGTCTTCTGCATCGCCAAGCCCCTCGACGACCCGGCTGCTGCCCAGCGCGACTGGGTGCTCTACGCCGCCCGGTTCGAGCGCTGGCACGACGACGCGGCGGAGGCGGTGGCGGAACTGGGCGGCGAGGTGGTGGCGAGCGCCGGTGTCGGCGGAGGCCTGAGCCAGCTCCTGGCGCTGCCCGGGAGCGTGAGCCCGGAGGAGGCGCGGATGGCGCTCGCGGAGGCGGGCGCGCCGCCGCGGGACTTCGACGAGATCGGCAGCCACGCGGCGCGGTTCCGGGTGGGGGCCGAGTAGAGAAAGATCGCCGTTCGGGCTTCCGTATCAAAATCAGGCGCGGGATCCCCTCTCCCAAGTGGGAGAGGGGATCCCGCGCCTTAATTCTTTGTCGTGCGTCAGGCCGTCGTGCCGAGCCGACGGTTGAGACCGAGCGCGCCCAGCGTGCAGACCGCGCCGGACAAGAGGTACACCCCGACCCACGGCAGGCCGAGATGGCTCGACGTGTAGAGCGCGACGAGCGGCGCGAAGCCGGCGCCGACGAGCCAGGCGAGGTCCGAGGTCAGCGCCGAGCCGGTATAGCGGTACTTGGTCCCGAAATTCTCCGCGATGGCGCCCGAGCTCTGGCCGTAGGCGAGGCCGAGCAGCGCGAAGCCGACCACCACGAAGATCGTCTGGCCGGGCATGCTGTCGCCGAACAGCAGCGGGGCGACGATGCTGCCGATGGCGAACAGCCCGATCAGCGCGGCGGCGAGCGCGATGGTGGAGCGCCGCCCGATCTGGTCGGCGATCAGGCCGGACATGATGATCGTCATCGTGCAGATGACCGCGCCGGCGAACTGCACCATCAGGAACTCGCCGACCGAGCGGCCGGTGAACAGGCTGATCCAGCTGACCGGGAACACGGTCACGAGATGGAACAGGGCGTAGCCGGCGAGCGGCACGAAGGCGCCGACTAGGATGTTGCCGCCGTTGGTCCGCACCGTCTCGACGACCGGCTCGGGCTCGAGCTCGTCGGCCTCGAGCAGGCGGCGGAACTCTTCCGTCGCGACGAGGCGCAGGCGCGCGAACAGGGCCACGACGTTGATGGTGAAGGCGACGAAGAACGGATAGCGCCAGCCGAAGCCCATGAAGTCGGCATCCGACAGCTGCAGCTCGAAGAACGCGAACAGCCCGCTCGCCAGCATGAAGCCGACCGGCGCGCCGAGCTGCGGCAGCATCGCGTACCAGCCGCGGCGGCTCTTCGGCGCGTTGAGGGCGAGGAGCGACGCGAGCCCGTCCCAGGCGCCGCCCAGCGCCAGGCCCTGGCCGATCCGGCACGTCGCCAGCAGCACCGCCGACCAGTGCCCGATCGTCTCGTAGCCCGGCAGGAAGGCGATGAGGCAGGTCGAGAGGCCGAGCAGGAACAGCGCGATGGTGAGCTTGGTCGCCCGGCCGTAGCGCCGGTCGACCGCCATGAACAGCACCGAGCCGACCGGCCGGGCCACGAAGGCGAGGGCGAACAGCCCGAAGGAATACAGCGTGCCGGTCACCGGCTCGGCCCACGGGAAGACCAGGCGCGGGAAGACCAGCACGCAGGCGAGGCCGAACACGAAGAAGTCGAAGAACTCGGAGGTGCGGCCGATGATGACCCCGAGGGCGATCTCGCCGGGCGCGACGTGTCCCGGCTCCGACGAGACCAGGCGGGCATCCCGTTCCGGCTTGGAGGAGGAGGCGGCGGCGTCGTCCGCCGTGATCGTGGCCATATCGGAATCCTGCTTCGTCACTCTACGAAGGACCCTTCCTTAGAGGAGAACCGGCCCTCGGGGGGCCTGGACAAAACGTCCAATCCCGCGGGACCTCCGGTGGGCGTACAGGACGGGAGCCGTATGCTGACCGTCCGGGCTGCCCGTGAAACACTTGCGCCTCCTCCTCGTACTTCCGTTCATCCTCCTTACCGGAGGATGCAATATGGTGCTCCTCTCGCCCGCGGGCGACGTGGCGCTCCAGCAGCGTAACCTGCTGATCGCCTCCACGGTGCTGATGCTCCTCATCATCGTGCCGGTGATGGCGCTCACGATCGCCTTCGCCTGGCACTACCGCGAGGGCAACAAGAAGGCCGTCTACGATCCCGATTTCCATCACTCGACCGGGCTCGAGGTGGTGATCTGGTCGGCGCCGCTCTTGATCATCGTGGCGCTCGGTGCGCTGACCTGGCTCGGCACCCACCTGCTCGATCCCTACCGGCCCGTGACGCGCATCAGCGCCTCGAAGCCGATCGTGTCGAGTGTGGGCGACCCGATGGTCTCGGGCAAGCCCCTGGTGATCCAGGTCGTCGCCCTCGACTGGAAGTGGCTGTTCCTCTACCCCGAGCAGGGCGTCGCCTCGCTCAACGAGGTCGCGGCCCCCGTCGACCGGCCGATCGAGTTCCGCATCACCTCCTCCTCGGTGATGAACTCGCTGTTCATCCCGGCGCTGGCCGGCCAGATCTACGCCATGCCGGGCATGCAGACGCGGCTCAACGCGGTGATCAACAAGGCCGGCAACTACGAGGGCTTCTCCGCCAACTACAGCGGCGCCGGGTTCTCGCACATGCGCTTCACCTTCAAGGGCGTCGACGAGGGCGATTTCAGCGCCTGGATCGACAAGGTCAAGAAGGACGGCGGCGACCTCTCCCGGGCCGATTACCTGAAGCTCGAGCGTCCGAGCGAGAAGGAGCCGGTGCGCTACTACAACGCCGTCGATGCCGGCCTCTACGACGCGATCCTCAACATGTGCGTCGACCGTACCAAGATGTGCATGCACGACATGGCGGCGATCGACGCCCGCGGCGGCGGCGGCCGCGAGGGCCTCAACACCGTGATGAGCCTCACCTACGACAAGGCCGTCCGCCGCGGCACCGGCGCGACCCAGCAGGCGACCTTCGTCACCGCGCTCTGCACGCCGGCCGACGCCTACGGCCTCGGCACATCCTCGCTCAGCACCTCCTCGCTCGGCGATTCCTCGGCGGCCTCCGCCGCTGCGACGCCGCGCCTGAACTGAGCCTCCTCCGCCGGACCGGCGACCGGTTCGGCGGCCGACGACGATGCGGGAACGAGGAGCCTTTCGGAATCGCCCCGTGCGGTTCCGCCCGGCCCGGACCCCGACGAAGTGACCTGCACTCCAGGCTGAGCCATGAACTCCGAACCCAACCCGATCGACACCTACCCGCATTGGTGGCGGCTGCTGTTCGGCCGCTTCACCCTCGAATCCCTGCCGCTCCACGAGCCGATCGTGGTGGTGACCTTCATCGCGGTCGCCATCGGCGGCCTCGCCGTCCTCGGGCTCATCACCCGCTACAAGCTGTGGGGCGTGCTCTGGCGCGACTGGTTCACCAGCGTCGACCACAAGAAGATCGGGATCATGTACATGGTCCTGGGCCTCGTCATGCTGCTGCGCGGCTTCGCCGACGCGGTGCTGATGCGCTCGCAGCAGGCCCTCGCCCATGGCGGCTCCGACGGCTTCCTGCCGCCGCACCACTACGACCAGATCTTCACCGCCCACGGCGTGATCATGATCTTCTTCGTGGCGATGCCGCTGGTCACCGGGCTGATGAACTACGTCGTGCCGTTGCAGATCGGCGCGCGTGACGTCGCCTTCCCGTTCCTGAACAACTTCAGCTTCTGGATGACCACCGGCGGCGTCGTGCTGACGATGATGTCGCTGTTCATCGGCGAGTTCGCAGCCACCGGCTGGCTCGCCTACCCGCCGTTGTCGAACATCGCCTACTCGCCGAGTACCGGCGTCGACTACTACATCTGGGCGCTGCAGATCGCCGGTATCGGCACGACCTTGTCGGGGGTCAACCTGATCGCCACCATCGTCAAGATGCGGGCGCCCGGCATGTCGATGATGAAGATGCCGGTCTTCACCTGGACCTCGCTCTGCACCAACATCCTGATCGTCGCCTCGTTTCCGGTGCTCGGCGCCGTGCTGGCGCTGCTCACCCTCGACCGCTACGTCGGCACCAACTTCTTCACGAACGATCTCGGCGGCAACCCGATGATGTACGTGAACCTGATCTGGATCTGGGGCCACCCCGAGGTCTACATCCTGGTGCTGCCGGCCTTCGGCATCTTCTCCGAGGTGACGTCGACCTTCTCCGGCAAGCGCCTGTTCGGCTACGCCTCGATGGTCTACGCCACGGTCGTCATCACCATCCTGTCCTACCTGGTCTGGCTGCACCACTTCTTCACCATGGGGTCGGGGGCGAGCGTCAACTCGTTCTTCGGCATCACCACGATGATCATCTCGATCCCGACGGGCGCGAAGATCTTCAACTGGTTGTTCACCATGTATCGCGGCCGGATCCGCTTCGACCTGCCGATGATGTGGACCGTCGCCTTCATGCTGACCTTCGTCGTCGGCGGCATGACCGGCGTGCTGCTCGCCGTGCCCCCGGCCGACTTCGTCCTGCACAACTCGCTGTTCCTGGTCGCGCACTTCCACAACGTGATCATCGGCGGCGTGCTGTTCGGCCTGTTCGCCGGCATCTACTACTGGTGGCCGAAGGCCTTCGGCTTCCGCCTCGACCCGTTCTGGGGCAAGGTCTCGTTCTGGTGCTGGGTCAGCGGGTTCTGGGTGGCGTTCACGCCGCTCTACATCCTCGGCCTGATGGGCGTGACCCGGCGCATGAGCTCGTTCCCGGGACACGAGTACCAGCCGCTCTTCGTCATCGCGGCCTTCGGCGCCGTCCTGGTCGCCTGCGGCATCGCCGCGATGATCGTCCAGTTCGCCGTCAGCATCCTGCGGCGCGAGCAGCTCGCCGACCTCACCGGCGATCCCTGGGGCGGCCGCACCCTCGAATGGGCGACCTCGTCGCCGCCCCCGCCCTACAACTTCGCCTTCACGCCGATGGTGCATGACGGCGACGCCTGGTGGGACATGAAGAGCCGCGGCTACAAGCGTCCGCTCGAGGGCTACAAGGCGATCCACATGCCCAAGAACACCGGCGCGGGCGTGATCATCTCCGCCATCGCCACCGTCTTCGGCATCGCCATGGTCTGGTACGTGTGGTGGCTCGCGGCCCTCGCCTTCGTCGGCGTGATCGCGGCGACCATCATCCACACCTTCAACTACGACCGCGACTACTACATCCCGGCCGACGAGGTCGCGCGGATCGAGGCCGAGCGCACCCGCACGCTCGCCCTCGTGAAGGCCTGAGGAACCCGCCATGGCACAGTCACATACGGCCGCAGCGGACGACGGCGAGCTGCACTTCTACGTCGCCGACGAGCACGGTCACGCCGAGGGCGGGACCATGCTCGGGTTCTGGCTCTACCTGATGAGCGACTGCCTGATCTTCGCGATCCTGTTCGCGACGTACGGCGTGCTCGGGCGCAGCTACGCGGCGGGCCCGTCCGGCGCGGACCTGTTCGACCTCAAGCTCGTGGCGGTGAACACCGCCATGCTGCTGTTCTCCTCCATCACCTACGGCTTCGCCATGCTGGAGATGGAGAAGGGCGACCAGCGCATGACCCAGCGCTGGCTGGCGATCACTGGGGCCTTCGGCCTCTGCTTCATCGGCCTCGAGCTCTACGAGTTCCACCACCTGATCCACGAGGGCGCCACGCCCCAGCGCAGCGCCTTCCTGTCCTCGTTCTTCACCCTGGTCGGCACGCACGGCCTGCACGTCACCTTCGGGTTGATCTGGCTCACGACCCTGATGGTGCAGGTGCACCAGCGCGGCCTGATCCAGGCCAACCGCCGCCGGCTGATGTGCCTGAGCATGTTCTGGCACTTCCTCGACGTGATCTGGATCGGCGTCTTCACCTTCGTCTACCTGATGGGGTCCCTGTCATGAGCGCCCGCGCTCCCGTCTCCGACGAACTCCATTCCGACGCCGTGCACGTCGAGGTCGTCCACGATCACCACGAGGCCGGCCACGGCTCGCGCAAGGGCTACATCACCGGCTTCGTCCTCTCGGCGATCCTGACGGCGATTCCGTTCTGGCTGGTGATGGCCGGGGTGTTCACCGATCCCCGCGTCACCTCGCTGGTCATCATGGCCTTCGCGGTGGCGCAGATCGTGGTCCACATGGTCTACTTCCTGCACATGAACGCGCGTTCGGAAGGCGGCTGGACCATGATGGCGCTGATCTTCACGATCGTTCTGGTGGTGATCGCGCTCTCGGGCTCGCTGTGGGTGATGTACCACCTCAACACCAACATGATGCCGACGATGTCGCCGGGCGACATGCGCAACATGCCGTGACGACGATCCACGACGATCGCCCGTTGCCGGCCGGGGCGGCCCTGCCCCGGTCCACCAAGCGCCTCGCCCTGGTGGCGCTCTCGCTGCTCGCGACCGGCCTGTTCGTCGCCCTCGGGATCTGGCAGGTCGAGCGCCGGGCCTGGAAGCTCGACCTCATCGCCCGGGTCGAGGCCAGGCTGTCCGCCGCCCCGGTCCCGGCACCCGGCCGGGCCGCGTGGCCGGCGATCACCCGCAACGCCGACGAATACCGCCGCGTGACGGCGAGCGGCCGCTTCCTCCCCGACCGCACCGCCCGGGTGATGGCGGTGACCGAGAAGGGTGCCGGCTCCTGGCTGATCGAGCCCCTCGTCACCGGATCCGGCGACACGATCCTGATCAATCGCGGCTTCGTGCCCGCGGACTGGCAGGCGCCGCCCGGAGACGGGGAGGGGGCTGCCACCGTCACCGGCCTCCTGCGGATCACGGAGCCCGGCGGCGGCTTCCTGCGCAGCAACGATCCGGCCCGGGACCGCTGGTACTCCCGCGACGTCGCGGCGATCGCCGGGGCGAAGGGGCTCGGCGAGGGGCTTGGTGCCGTGGCGCCCTACTTCATCGACGCCGACGCCTCGGGCAACCGGCCGGGCGGGCCGGTCGGCGGGCTCACCGTGGTGGCGTTCCGCAACCATCACCTGATCTACGCGCTGACCTGGTTCGGGCTGGCGGCCCTGTCGGGATACGCCGCCCACCGGGCATGGCGGGAGCGGTGAGCGGGGCAATGGGTTCCGGAGTTGGCGCACGAATCACCCTCCTCCCCCCGCCGGGAAGGGTGCCCGGCGGATGCCGGGCGGGAGAGGGGACCGCGACGCTGATCCAGGGGGCGCCCGCCAGAACGGCTCCGCGTCATCCGGCGGCGTGGTTCCCCTCTCCCGCCCCACTCCGTGGGGCACCCTCCCCCGTGGAGGGGGGAGGGTTCGGGCGCTCGGAAGCGGCGTCCCGATGACCGATTGGGTCGCCCTGCGCCGCAAAGCCCGCCGGACCCTCATCGACACCGCCCGCCGCCTCGGCGCCGGCCCGCCCGCGGGCTTCGGCGAGCCCGACGACCAGGAGGGCGGGCGCCAGAACCTGCTCCTCCTGGTGCAGCTGCGCTGGATCGCGGTCGCCGGCCAGATCATGACCATCGCGGTGGTGCAGGGGGGCTTGGGCATCACGCTGCCGCTCGGCCCGATGGCGGTGGTGCTGGTCGGGCTCGTGCTCCTCAATCTCGTCAGCGTCGGATGGCTCGCCCGCGGCGGCAGCGTCACCGAGGGCGTGCTGTTCGTGGCGCTCCTCCTCGACGTCGTCGCGCTGACGGGGCAGCTCTATCTCAGCGGCGGCGCCACCAACCCGTTCACCTCGCTGTTCCTGCTCCAGCTCACCCTGGCGGCCGTGCTGCTGAGCAGCCGGGCGACCCTCGCCCTCGTGGCCCTGACCACCGCGTCGCTCGGCCTCCTGATGCTGGCCTCCCGGCCGCTGGTGCTGCCGATGGGCGACGGCGAGGACGAACTCTTCCGGCTCTACCTCGTCGGCATGCTGGTCGGCTTCGTGATCGACGCGGCCCTGATCGCGGTCTTCGTCACCCGGGTCTCGCGCAACCTGCGCCGGCAGGATGCACGGCTCGCCGACCTGCGCCAGCGCGCGGCGGAAGAAGACCACATCGTCCGGATGGGCCTCCTCGCCTCCGGGGCGGCGCACGAGCTCGGCACGCCGCTCTCCTCGCTCTCGGTGATCCTCGGCGACTGGCGCCGGATGCCGGAACTCACCGCCTCGCCGGACATCGCCCGCGAGATCGAGGAGATGCAGGAGGCGGTCGGGCGCTGCAAGGCGATCGTCACCGGCATCCTGCTCGCCGCCGGCGCCGCCCGCGGGGAGGCGCCCCACCTCACCACCGTGCGCCGCTTCGTGGCCGAGCTCGTCGGCGACTGGCGCCGGATGCGCTCCTGCTTCTCCCTGCAGGTCCGCGACGAGTTCGGCGAGGACGAGGAGATCGTCTCCGACACCGCCCTCAAGCAGGTCCTGTTCAACGTCCTCGACAACGCGCTCGACCTGTCGCCGAACTTCGTCGAGCTGGTGCTCCTGCGCGACGGCGACACCCTGCGGCTGTCGGTCACCGATCGCGGGCCGGGTTTCGCGCCCGAGATGCTGGCGCGGCTCGGCCAGCCCTATACATCGAGCAAGGGGCGCCTCGGCGGCGGGCTCGGGCTGTTCCTCGTCGTCAACGTCGTGCGCAAGCTCGGCGGCACGGTGGAGGCCCGCAACCGCAGCTATGGAGGCGCCGTCGTGACCATCAGCCTGCCGCTCTCGAGCCTGACGGTGTAGGATGTCCGACGACGATCGCCTGCTCGTCATCGTCGAGGACGACGACCGCTTCGCCGCCACCCTGACCCGCTCGTTCGAGCGGCGGGGCTACACGGTGGTGAGCCTCACCGGCCTCGGCGCCCTGGAGGCTCTGCTCGCCGAGCGCACCCCGACCTATGCCGTGGTCGACCTGAAGCTCAACGGCGAATCGGGCCTCGCCTGCGTCAAGGCCCTGCACGACCACGATCCCGATATCCTCACGGTGGTGCTCACGGGTTACGCCAGCATCGCCACCGCGGTCGAGGCGATCAAGCTCGGCGCCTGCCATTATCTCGCCAAGCCCGCCAATACCGACGACATCGAGGCGGCCTTCTCCAAGGCGGAAGGCGACGTCGCCGTCTCCCTCGACGGGCGGCCGACCTCGATCAAGACGCTCGAATGGGAGCGCATCCATCAGACCCTGGTCGAGACCGACTTCAACATCTCGGAGACCGCGCGGCGGCTGGGCATGCACCGGCGGACGCTCGCCCGCAAGCTCGACAAGCAGCAGGTGAAGTAATCCTGCCCCATTTCCGCATGGCTGACGCGTGCGGAATGCGGTTTCGCATCCTGGCGGAGGCGGCGGCCCCGGGGTAACGTCCCGCCCGAAATCCCAGGAGGAGACGCCATGAACCCCCCGTCCGCCGCGGTCGCGACCCAGACCAACCTCAGCCCGGTGAAGCCCCATGAGGGGACCCGCGGCGCGTTCCGGTGGGACGACCCCTTCCTGCTCGACGACCAGCTCACCGACGACGAGCGCCTGATCCGCGACTCGGCCCGCAGCTTCGCCCAGGAGCGCCTGCTGCCCGGCATCGTCGAGGCCTATGCCGAGGAGAAGACCGACCGCTCGCTGTTCAACGCCATGGGCGAGCTCGGCCTTCTCGGCGTCACCCTGCCGGAGGAGTACGGCTGCGCCGGAGCGTCTTACGTCGCCTACGGCCTCGTCGCCCGCGAGGTCGAGCGGGTCGATTCCGGCTACCGCTCGATGATGAGCGTGCAGTCCTCGCTCGTCATGTATCCGATCTACGCCTACGGCGACGAGAATCAGCGGAAGACCTACCTGCCGAAGTTGGCCTCCGGCGAGTTCGTGGGCTGCTTCGGCCTGACCGAGCCGGATGCCGGCTCGGATCCCGCCGGCATGAAGACCCGCGCCGACAAGATCGACGGCGGCTACCGCCTGTCGGGCGCCAAGACCTGGATCTCGAACGCTCCGATCGCCGACGTGTTCGTGGTCTGGGCCAAGTCCCCGGCCCACGACAACCAGATCCGCGGCTTCATCCTGGAAAAGGGGATGAAGGGCCTGTCGGCGCCGCAGATCAAGGGCAAGCTGTCCTTGCGCGCCTCGGTCACCGGCGAGATCGTCATGGACGGCGTCGAGGTGCCGGAAAGCGCGCTGCTGCCGAACGTCTCGGGGCTGAAGGGGCCGTTCGGCTGCCTCAACCGGGCGCGCTACGGCATCTCCTGGGGCGCGCTGGGCGCCGCCGAGGATTGCTGGCACCGGGCGCGCCAGTACACGCTCGACCGCAAGCAGTTCAACCGGCCGCTCGCCCAGACCCAGCTGGTGCAGAAGAAGCTCGCCGACATGCAGACCGAGATCGCCCTGGGCCTCCAGGGCTCGTTGCGGGTCGGCCGGCTGTTCGACGAGGGCCGGATGGCGCCCGAGATGATCTCCCTGGTCAAGCGCAACAATTGCGGCAAGGCGCTCGCCATCGCCCGCGAGGCGCGCGACATGCACGGCGGCAACGGCATCATGGGCGAGTACCACGTGATGCGCCACGCCCAGAACCTCGAGACGGTGAACACCTACGAGGGCACCCACGACGTCCACGCCCTGATCCTGGGCCGGGCGCAGACCGGGCTGCAGGCGTTCTTCTAGCCTTCCACCGCCCGTCGCCAATAGTCGAGGCTCTCCGGGTTCACCGGGGAGCCTGCCGCCTCGTTGAGGCTGAGGATATCCTCGTGGAAAGCCTTGGCCTCGTCCTGCCCGACGAGGTCGCGCAGGGAGGTGAGGATGCGGGTGATGCGCAGGTGGTTGTGGTCGTAGGCCGTCAGCCAGCGTCGAGTCTGGACGTAGAAGCGCATCATCCGGATCCGGGCGGCAAGCAGGCCGGCTTGAGCCGATCGATCGCACCGGATCGCCTCCGCCTCCATCGCTCCGAGCACCGGTGACCCCGGCACCGCCCGGCTCGCATCCCGGAGCGGGAACAGCCACTGGATGACGTCGTGCGTGTTCTCGATGCGGCTGTCGTCGAAGTCGAGAACGTTGGCGAGGGAACGGCCTTTCCCGTCACGTCCCCGAGACGCGAGGAAGGCGTGGATCGGTCCTGCACGCGCCTCGGCCATGGTCGCCTCCTGCTCTCCTCACGATCTATGGCGAGGCGCAGCGGCGGACAGGCGGGGCCGTCGCGCAATCGAGGCTGCATTGCTGGCGCGCGCCGCAGAACCACGACAGGCTGCCGCTCTTGAGGCAGGCGCCGCCGCACTGGCGGTAGGCGCCGTAGAGAGGCCGGATATAGACCGGCTCGGTCAGGAGCCGCGCCCGGCCCTCCTCCGCGGCGGGGGCCTGCACGGCGACGAGCGAGAGAAGGAGCGCCGTCGTGCAGGAGCGAAGCAGAGTCATGACCGGGGCCGCCGTTTCGACGGCCCGATGATCGGATCAGTTCTACGCCCGGTCGATTAAATTGCGCTTCATCCTTGCAGGCCGGGGCACATGATCACGCCGCCGCCCGCCGCTCGGCCCGCGCCGCTTCCAGCGCCCGCACCCGCGGAATCACCTGCTCGCCGAAATACGCCACCTCCTCCTGGAAGTGCAGGAAGCCCAGCAACGCGAGGTCGGCCCCGGCATCCTTGAGCGCCAGGATGCGCTCGGCGATCTGGTCCGGCGTGCCGATCAGGTTGGTGCGGAAGCCGTCATTGTACTGCACCAGATCCTCGAAGCTCGACTTCGCCCAGTTGCCCTCGCGCTCCGGCGAGGCGGCGCCGGCATTCTTCACCTCGTGGCCGAAGGCGCGCACCGCCTCCGGGTCGGCATGATCGATGATCTCCTTCAGGACGGCGCGGGCCTCCGCCTCGGTGTCGCGGGCGATCACGAAGGCGTTGACGCCGATCTTCACGCTCCGGCCTTCCGCCATCGCCTTGTGGCGGATGTCGTCGACCTGGGCGCGGATGTTCTCCGGCGTGTTGCCGTTGGTGAAGTACCAGTCGGAGACCCGGGCCGCCATGTCCCGCGCCGCCCGCGACGAGCCGCCCTGGAAGATCTCCGGCAGGGGCTCGGCAGGCTTCGGCTTCAGGGTGTAGTTGCTGTAGCGGTAGAAATCGCCCCGGAAGGTGAAGTTGTCCTCCGTCCAGATGCCGCGCAGGGAGCGGATGAATTCCTCCGAGCGGCGATAGCGCTCGTCGTGGTCGAGCCAGGGCTCGCCGATCGCCCGGAACTCGCCCGAGAACCAGCCGCTGACGATGTTGACGGCGATGCGCCCGTGGGTGAGCTGCGAGATGGTCGCGACCTGCTTGGCCGCGATCGTCGGGTTCCACGGCCCGGGCAGGATCGCGGCGATGACCTTCAGCTTGTCGGTGGCGGCGAGCAGCGCGTGGCTGAAGGCGACCGATTCGTGCTGGTACTCGGCGCCGTAGCCGGCGGTGAAGCGGATCTGGGTCAGGGCGTAGTCGAAGCCCGCCGTCTCGGCGATCCGGGCCAGCTCGCGGTTGTAATCGGCATCCCAGCTCGTGCGCTGGGGGATCTTGCTGATGACGAGGCCGCCGGAGACGTTCGGCACCCAGTAGGCGAAGCGGATCGGCTCGGGGGTTTGCTGCGTCATGGGCGGATCCTCGCTCGGTCACGGGAAGAAGAGCCGGCGCCGCCTGCGTCTGCGGCGCGGTCGATCCCAAGTATCGGGATGAGCTTCCGCGCCGTCAAAAGCATCGTCGTGCTTTTTTGCGGCCCGCGCGGGAAGCCCGTTCTCCGGAACGGGCCGCCCGCGCGGACGATCTTCCGAATCGGCGCTCAGGCCTTCGGCCGCTCGCGGTTGCCGTATTGCGCCAGCTCCAGCCGGGCGATCGAGCGGTTGTGGACCTCGTCCGGCCCGTCAGCGAGGCGCAGGGTCCGGATGCGGGCGTAGGAATAGGCCAGGCCGGCATCGCTGCTGACCCCGGCGCCGCCATGGGCCTGGATCGCGTCGTCGATGATCTTCAGCGCCATGCGGGGGGCCGCGACCTTGATCATCGCGATCTCGAGCTTGGCGCCCTTGTTGCCGACCTTGTCCATCATGTCCGCCGCCTTGAGGCAGAGGAGGCGGGTCATCTCGATGTCGGTCCGGGCCTCGCCGATGCGCTGCTCCCAGACCGAGTGGTCGGCGATGCGCTTGCCGAAGGCGACGCGGCCGAGCAGGCGCTTGGCCATCTTCTCCAGCGCCTCTTCCGCCACCCCGATGGTCCGCATGCAATGGTGGATGCGCCCCGGCCCGAGCCGCCCTTGCGCGATCTCGAAGCCGCGGCCCTCGCCGAGCAGCAGGTTCTCGGCCGGCACCCGGACGTCGTTGAGGATCACCTCGGCATGGCCGTGCGGCGCGTCGTCGTAGCCGAAGACCGGCAGCATCCGCACCACCTCGATCCCGGGCGTGTCGAGGGGCACGAGGATCTGCGATTGCTGCTGGTGCAGGGGCGCGCCGGTGTCGGTCTTGCCCATCACGATGGCGACGGCGCAGCGCGGATCGCCGACGCCCGAGGACCACCACTTGCGGCCGCTGATGACGTAATGGTCGCCGTCGCGGCGGACCTTCGTCTCGATGTTGGTGGCATCCGACGAGGCCACGTCCGGCTCGGTCATCAGGAAGGCCGAGCGGATCTCGCCCGCCATCAGGGGGGTGAGCCAGCGCTCCTTCTGAGCCCGGGTGCCGTAGCGGTGTAGCACCTCCATGTTGCCGGTATCGGGGGCCGAGCAGTTGAACACCTCGGAGGCCCACTGGATCCGGCCCATCTCCTCGGCGCAGAGCGCGTAATCGAGGTTGGTGAGCCCGGCGCCGCGGAAATCGCCGTCGTCGTGCTCGGGCGAGGGGGGCAGGAACAGGTTCCACAGGCCGGCCTCGCGGGCCTTCGGCTTGAGCCGCTCGATCACCGGCACCGGCTGCCAGCGGTCGGTGCCGAAGGCCGCCATCTCGGCCTTGTAGGTCGGCACCGCCGGGCGGACATGCTCGTCCATGAAGGCCCGGACCCGGTCGCGCCAGTGGCGCTGCCGCTCGGAGAGGGTGAAGTCCATGCGCGTGATCCTCCCGTGGCCGGGGTCTCTCGCCCCGACGCTTCCGGACGGGAGCCTAGCGCCAACCGGGCGCGAGCAAAACCGCCTTTTCGAAAGGGGTGGGAGCGATGGGCCGCGGCGGCGCCGTACCGGATTTTCGAAGACTGGATCGGCTCCTCGACGAGACCGCACCCTCTTCGTCGTCCCGGGTCTCGCTTGCTGCGAGACCCGGGACGACGAAGAGGGCTTCGATTCCACCGGTGCGATCGAGCGGGATCGAACCCGTCAGTCCCGGTACACCCGCTCGTAGCGCCGCCCGAGCCCGGTCAGGATCTCGTAGCCGATCGTGCCGGCGTTGCGCCCGACCGTCTCGAGGTCGAGCCCGTCGCCGATCAGGGTCGCGGGCGCGCCGCGGAACAGGGCCTCCCGCGGCGCCTCGGTCACGTCGAGGATGATGAGGTCCATCGAGACGTTGCCGACGAAGGGGCAGCGCACGCCGCCGACCACGGCCTCGCCGCGGCCGGTCGAGGCGCGGGGAAAGCCGTCGGCGTAGCCCAGCGACAGGGTGGCGAGACGCCGGGGCTCGCGGGCGGTCCAGCGGGCGTTGTAGCCGGCGGTGGCGCCGGCCTCGACCTCGCGGACCTGGAGGATGCCGGCCTCGAGCCGCATCACCGGGCGCATCGGGTTGTCGTGCCCCGGCCGCGGGTTGCCGCCGTAGAGGGCGTAACCCGGCCGCGCCAGGTCGGCGCGGCAGGAGGCGAGAAAATCGCCCGAGGAATTGGCGAGCGAGGCCCTGAGGCCCGGATAGGCGGCGCGCACCCGGGCGAACGCGGCGGCCTGGCGGTCGGTGAGGGGATCGTGCTCGACCTCGGCGCTGACGAGGTGGCTCATCAGGAGGTCGAACCCGGCCTCTGCCATGACGGGATCGCCGGCGAGCGCCAGCGCCTCCGGCACCGCGAAGCCGAGGCGGTTCATGCCGGTATCGACGTGGAGGGCCGCCGGGCGCCGGCCCGCCTCCCGGTTCGCGGCCGCCCATTCGGCGACCTCGTCGCGCGAGCCCAGCACCGGCCGGAGATCCGCGTCCCGGTAGGCCCGCGCGGTCCCCGGGGGGAAGCCGTTGAGCACGTAGATGACCGCGTCCGGCAGCGCCCGACGCGCGGAGAGCCCTTCCGACAGGTGGGCGACGAAGAAGGTGCGGCAGCCCTCGGCCCACAAGGCCGGCGCGGCCCGGGCGATGCCGCTTCCATAGGCGTCGGCCTTGATGACCGCCGCGGTCTCCGGGCATTCCGCGGCTTTCGCGAGGATCCGCCAGTTCGCCCGCAGGGCCGCGAGGTCGATGGTGAGACGGCCGCCGTGGCCGATCGGGGTGGGCTCGGTCATGATCTCGCTCCTCGCGCCCCGGTCTACCCCCCGAAAGGGGGAGGAGCCAAGACCGCAGCGAGGGCCCGCCTGACTTTCGGTCAGGCGGGCGCGGCGTCAATGCGTATCGGGCAGCCGGTCGCCCTGGGCCAGGTTCGAGAACCGGGTGATCTCGGCGTCGAACTGGAGTTCGACCGTGCCGGTCGGGCCGTGGCGCTGCTTGCCGAGGATCACCTCGGCCTTGCCGAGGGTGCGGTCCATCTCGGCCTGCCAGGTGAAGAACTCTTCCGTGCCCTCGCGCGGCTTCTTGTTCTTGACGTAGTATTCCTCGCGGAACACGAACATGACCACGTCGGCGTCCTGCTCGATCGAGCCCGATTCGCGCAGGTCCGAGAGCTGCGGCCGCTTGTCGTCGCGGGCCTCGACCTGGCGCGAGAGCTGCGACAGGGCGATGATCGGCACCGCCAGTTCCTTGGCCAGCGCCTTCATGCCGGTGGTGATCTCGGTCATCTCCTGCACCCGGTTGTCGCCCTTCTTGGACGAGCCCGACAGGAGCTGGAGGTAGTCGACGACGAGCAGGTCGAGGCCGCGCTGGCGCTTGAGCCGGCGGGCGCGGGCGGCGAGCTGCGCGATCGAGATGCCGCCGGTCTGGTCGATGTAGAACGGGATCGTCTGCATGTCCCGGGCGGCGTCGGTGATCTTGTAGAACTCCTCCGGCCGGATGTCGCCGCGGCGGATCTTGTAGGAGGCGACGCCGGATTGCTCGGCGATGATGCGGGTGGCGAGCTGCTCGGCCGACATTTCGAGCGAGAAGAAGCCGACGATGCCGCCGTTCTTGGTCGCGATCGAGCCGTCGGGCTGCTTCTCGCCGACATAGGCCTTGGCGATGTTGAACGCGATGTTGGTGGCGAGCGAGGTCTTGCCCATGCCGGGGCGGCCGGCGAGGATGATGAGGTCCGAGGCCTGCAGGCCGCCCATCTTGGCGTCGAGGTCGGACAGGCCGGTGGCGATGCCCGACAGCCGCCCCTCGCGCTGGTAGGCCTTGGCCGCCATGTCGACCGCCGCCGTCAGGGCGTCGGAGAATTTCTGGAAGCCGCCGTCGTACTTGCCGGTCTCGGCCAGCTCGTAGAGCCGGCGCTCGGTCGCCTCGATCTGCTCGCGCGGCGAGGTCTCGACCGGAGCCTCGTAGGCGCCGTTGACCAGGTCCTCGCCGATGGTGATCAGGCGCCGGCGCAGGGCCAGGTCGTAGATCGTGCGGCCGTAATGCTCCGAGTTGATGACCGTGGTGGCCTCGGCCGCCAGCCGCGCGAGGTACTGGCCGACCGTGAGGCCGCCGAGATCCGCGTCGCCCAGATAGGTCTTGAGCGTGATCGGGCTCGCGAGCTTGCCGGCCTTGATCAGCGTGATCGACACCTCGTAGATCCGCCGGTGCACCTCCTCCATGAAGTGCTCGGGCAGCAGGAAGTCCGACACCCGGTAGAACGCGTCGTTGTTGACCAGGATCGCGCCGAGCAGGGCCTGCTCCGCGTCGATGTTGTGCGGGGCGACGCGGTATTCCTGCGGCACGGGCTCGAGATTCGCCGTCAGGGTGCTGGGTATGGCCATCCGGCGGGGCTCCGGGCGAGAGGGGCTGGCAAGAGGGGAGGCGGGGTGTCAGATCATCAGACGCGGCGGCGACCATCGCACCGCTATCGTTGACCAAACCTTGACCGAAGGACGGCGGCCCTGGCCCGAAACGACGGCGGGGCCCGCGACTCGCGTCGCGGACCCCGCCATGCTGGAACAAAATGGGAACAAGTCAAGCCCGGTCACCGGGCTTGTCCCCGCTGTCCCGGCTATCCCGCCCGGGAGGGCAGGACAGCGTGTTGGTCGATCAGCGGTCGTCCGCGTCCGGGCCGGCCTCGGCGAGGGCGGCACCGACCTCGAGGCCGAGATCGTCGAGGTTGAACTCCTCGCGGGTGGTGGTCGACTCGCCGCGGGCCTGGCGCTCGGCCTCCTCGGGGCTGCGGGCGATGTTGACGGTCACGGTGACCTCGACCTCGGGGTGCAGCACCACCGGGACGGTGTGCAGGCCCAGCGTCTTGATCGGCTGCGCGATGTTGAACTGGTCGCGGTTGATGGTGAAGCCGTCCTGGGTCACCACCTCGGCGAGGTCGCGCGGGGAGACCGAGCCGTAGAGCACGCCGGTCTCGCCGGCCTGGCGGATCAGCACGAAGCTCTTGCCGTTGAGGGTCTCGCCGACCTTCTCGGCCTCCGCCCGGCGCTCGAGGTTGCGGGCCTCGAGCTGGGCGCGCTGGTCCTCGAAGCGCTTCTTGTTGCCTTCCGTGGCGCGCAGGGCCTTGCCGCGGGCGAGGAGGAAGTTGCGGGCGAAGCCCGCCTTCACCTTCACGGTATCGCCCATCTGGCCGAGCTTGGCCACGCGCTCGAGCAGGATCACGTCCATGGTCGTCGTCCTTTGCTGTGAGGCCTGTCGGCCCCGGATGGTGATGGCGGAGCGTTCCGCCGTCGGGGAACCGGACCGCCGTCGGGCGATCCGGGGATTCGTGAGCGTCAGGCCACCGGCGGGATCATGCCACCGGCGGGGCCTGGACCGGCCGCCGCCGCCCGGTCAGGGTATCGACGAGGCCGAAGACCGCGAGCGCGACCAGCGCCAGCCCCTGGGTGAAGAAGACCAGCACGTAGAGGCCGACGAGGAGCGGCGTGCGGCCGGGCTTGCCCCGGCTGCGGTCGTGGAGCGCCGCCAGGCCCTGGAGCGCCAGGGCCGCCGCGAAGGCGCCGAGCAAAGCCACCCCGAAGGCCCCGGCGTAACCCGGCACGAGCGAGAGCACGGCGCCGATGACCAGCGCCCACAGGGCCCGGCGCGGCAGGACGGTGGCGGGCAGGTCCGGCCAGGGCCGGGCCAGGCGGCCGGAGATCTGCACCACCCGGGCGCCGGCCCAGAGATAGAAGGTCAGGAGCAGCGTGAAGGTCGTCGCCATGATGGCGGGGGCGAGGCCGGCGACCCGCTCGGCGATGCGGGCGAGGTCGTCCTCCTCGAGCCCGGCGCCCCGGGACGGGGCCTCCTGGATCTGGAGCTGCAGCATCGCCCGGGCGAGGCGGCGGACCCGCTCCTGGTAGGCGGCGTGGTCGCCGGAGGACAGCATCACCACGACGACGAGGGCGACCGCCGCGGTGACGGCGACCCAGGCGAGGAGCCGCCCGGTCGGGTACCATTCCATCCGGCCGGGCGCCGCCTCGCGGCCGAGCAGCGCGAGGTAGCCGAGCCACCAGGCGGGGAGCGCCGTCGAGACCAGGAAGGCGAGGCCGCGCAAGGGCGAGGAGGCGACGGCGAGGGCGAGCGTGCCGGCGGCGGCGGCCACGAGGCCGGTCCGGTGGCTCCAGCCCATCGCCACGATCAGGATCGGCAGCGGGGCGAGCAGGTAGAGGGCCAGCGCCAGCGGCGTCGCCTGGACGACGACCCCGATCAGGAGCGCCGAGGCGAGGCCGGCGACGACGCCGATGCCGATGTGACGAACCATGAGACCCTGTCCGCTGTCCCGCCGCCCGATCCGGACGGGGTTAGAGGCGGTGCTAAGACCGCCCCAGCGACCCGGCAGCATGCAGCCGCCGGGTTGTTCCTTGAATTTAGCGGATCACGTAGGGCAGGAAGCCCAGGAAGCGGGCGCGCTTGATCGCCTGGGCGAGCTCGCGCTGCTTCTTGGCCGACACCGCGGTGATGCGCGAGGGCACGATCTTGCCGCGCTCGGAGACGTAGCGCGAGAGCAGCTTCACGTCCTTGTAGTCGATCTTCGGGGCGTTGGGGCCCGAGAACGGGCAGGTCTTGCGCCGACGGAAGAACGGACGACGGCCACCGCCGCCACCAGCACCGAAAGCCATGGCTTACTGCTCCTCGTTCGTGTTGCGCTCGGTGCGCTCGACGCGCTCCGGACGGTCGCCCCGGTCCGGACGGTCGCCGCGCTCGGGGCGGTCGCCGCCGCCGAAGCCGCCGGCGAAGCCGTCGTCGTCGCGGCGACGGCCGCGCTCGCGGTCCTTGCGCTCGTCGCGGTCGCGCTTCTGCATCATCGCGGACGGCTCGGACTCGAGCTCCTCGACGCGCACGGTCATGAAGCGCAGCACGTCCTCGGAGATGCGCATCTGGCGCTCCATCTCGGCGAGGGCCGCCGGGGGAGCGTCGATGTTGAGGAGGGTGAAATGCGCCTTGCGGTTCTTGCGGATGCGGTAGGCGAGAGACTTCACGCCCCACATCTCGGTCTTCTCGACCTTGCCGCCGTTCTGCTCGATGACGGACTTGTAGGTCTCGATCATCGTTTCGACCTGCTGCGAGGTCACGTCCTGGCGAGCCAGGAACACATGCTCGTAGAGAGCCATGATGGGCCTTTCTCAGGGAGACTTTGGCCCGCTGCCTGATGACACGGATGTGCGTCGGGCGTCGGGCCGGTTCGTCCTCGCGTCGCACGGCGCCAAGCCCTTCGAGCCTGCAAAGGCCCGAGCGGTTGTTCGAAGGCGGAGACACCGGACGACGGGGCGAGCCCCTATGCCGAGCCCGAAGGCCTGGCACCGTCCGTTCAGCCCCCGGCCGGAGCGAACGCGAGGCGCGGCCTATAGCAGGTTTTCACGGGAGGGCAAGGGGTGGGGCACGGGGCGGAGCGCGCGGCAGGGCGAGAAGCCCGGAGGGCGACGGTCCGCCGGAGCCGGCCCGGCGCTAAGGCCGGCGTAACCATCGTCCTCTAGAACTGCCCCAGAGTTCGACCACGCGTTCGAACACGCGGTCGCTCAAGAGTTCGCTCCAGAACATCTGTTCGAGGATCTTTCGTCCGATGACGTCGGCCGCGGCTTCACGACTCGGGCGGATCCGGCCGCCTTCCGGCGCCACGCGCCTCGCCGACCTCGTCGACGAGGCCGAGCGGGTCGCTGCCGGCGGGGAGGCGGCGCGGGCGCTCGACAAGGTCGCCGATCTCCTACTCGCCGGGGCCGGCCGGCTCTCGGGCCCGCAGGTCAGCGCCCTGGACGAGGTGATGACGGTGCTCGCCGAGGGCGCCGGGACGGACTCGCGCGGGCGGCTCGCCCGGCGGGTCGGTGGCCTGCCGCGCCCGCCGCACAAGCTGGTGCGGCGCCTCGCCGACGATCCCGAGGCCAGCGTCGCGGTGCCGGTGCTGACGTCCTGCGCCGTCCTGCCGGACGATCTGCTGCTGCACGTCGCCCGCCGCCGCGGGCCGGCGCATCTCGCGGCGATCGCCCGGCGCGACCGGGTCGCGGCCCGGGTCGCCGACGTCCTGGCCAACCGCGGCGACCAGACTGTGATGGCGGTGCTGCTGGGCAATCCGGGCGCGCGGCTCTCGCTTCCGGCGTTCTCGGCCCTGTCCGCCCGGATGGCGGACCGGCACGGCCTCGCCGCCGGGCTCGCGGCCCGCGGCGTGCTGCCGGCCCAGCGCGCCGCCCTATTGCGCACGCCCGGTCCCCCCGGCCCGCCGCGCCGGGCCGTCGAGGCCGTGGCCCTGCGGATCCGCCTCGGGCTCGACGAGGCCGACATCCGGAGCTGGCTCGCGAACGGCCGGGTGACCGAAGCGCTCCTCGGTCTGGCGCACCTCGCCGGCTGCCCCGCCGCGCGGGCGGAGGCCGCGCACCGCGCCCCGGGCGTGAAGGCCCTCGCGCTGGTCGTCCGCGCGGCGGACCTGCGGCTCGCGACGCTCGGCGCCTTCCTGCGCGCCCGCCCCGGACCGGCCCCGACGCCGGAATCGGCCGGCCTCGCGGTCGCACTCTACCGCGCCGTGACGGTGGCGCAGGCCCGCGAACGGGTCGCCGGGCGGCCGGGCTGAACGGGACCGGCGGCGGCGTAGCCGAATCGGCAGGCGTTCGACCCGCCCGGATGAACCACGGTCGCCCGACCGTGCCTGGCCGGTGCATCGGCTTGCCCGGCGATGCAGGCGTTCATCGTGTTCGCCGTGCAGCCCTCGTCGCCCGGCCTCGCCGATGCCGCCGCCGAGCGCCGGCGCACGATGATCGAGCTGGCCGACGGGTTCGTGCGCGCCGTGGGCGGGATCGTCGGCATGGTCTCCGCCTCGGCCACCGAGCTGCAGGCCACCGCCGCCACGATGACCGCCACCGCGACGCGGACCGCGGCGCAATCCACCGTGGCGGCGGCCGCGGCCGAGGAGCTGGGAAGCTCGGTCGACGAGATCGGCCGCCAGGTCCAGGGCTCGGCCGGCCTCGCCCAGGCGGCGGTCGGCGAGGCGGACCGGACGGGCCAGCTCGTCCAGGCGCTGAAGGCGACCTCGGCGAAGGTTGGCGACGTGGTCGGGCTGATCTCGTCGATCGCCGTCCAGACCAACCTGCTGGCGCTCAACGCCACCATCGACGCGGCCCGGGCCGGCGAGACCGAGCCCATCACGCGGGTGGCCCGGTCGAGGTCTGAGGCATCATGTGTCAGAGACGCTGCGTAAAAAGGGATTATGACCTGTTTTTGTCAGGAAAATTTGGAGACATTGACGCGGAGCCGCTGGAATGGCGGATCGTCCATGATTTAAATTATGTATTAAGTTGTTGTTAATTATTTTCAGAAATAAACAAATACGATATGTAACGCTGGGTCAGATACAATGAAACTCCTCCGCGATGCGCGCATCCTGATCAAGGCTGTGTTGCCGCTCCTGATCGTTGCGGCCGTGGCGGGCGGGCTCGTCCTGTATGCGCGAGCCAGCCTCTTCGGCCTGGCCGCGCAGACGCGTGAGATCGCCGAGATGCAGATGCTGCGCCTCCAGCACATCCTGACCCTGCGCGTCGACATGAACGAGGCCGCGCTCCTGAGCCGCAATCTGGTCCTGGAGACCCGCGCGGAGCAGATGGCCGGCTACGAAACGCGCTACCACGCCGCGGTGCAGGCCGCCCTCGCCAGCGCCGACACGCTGATCGTCAAATCGGACGCGCCGGACCGGAAGGCCGTGAACCAGAACTTGCGCGACACCCTGGTCGAGTTCTTCGCGCTCTCCGAGCGCGCCAACGCGCTGGCCCTGAAGAACGAGAACGTGGAGGCCGGCAACCTCCTTCGCGGCGAGGTCGCGGTGATCCGCAGGAAGGTCGGCAACGCCGTGCAGGCGCGCATCCACCTGTTGACGGCGGAGCTCAAGCAGGCCAGCGATACCGCCGAACGGTCCGCGTCCGAGGCCGGCACGGTGCTCGTCGTGTCGGCGGTCCTGGGGCTGGCCGTCGCCCTGGCGCTCGCCGCGCTCATCGTCATCCGCGGCATCACGCGCCCGCTCGGCAGCCTGGTCGGCATCCTCCAGCGCATGGCCCGGGGCGATGCGGATGCGGCGATCACCGAGGCGGCGCGCGGCGACGAGATCGGGGCCGTCGGCCGCGCGGTCGAGGGCATCAAGGCGATGGTCGCCCGGACGGCGGCCGAGCAGGCGGAGATCCGGCGCCTGGCCGACGCTGCGGCCGCGGCCGAGCGCAAGCGGACGGTGGCGGAGATGGCCGACGGGTTCGAGCGTGCCGTCGGCGGGATCGTCGGCCTCGTCTCCGCCTCCGCGACCGAGCTACAGGCCACTGCCGCCACGATGACCGCGACCGCGACGCAGACCGTGTCCCAATCCTCCGCGGTCGCGGCCGCGGCCGAGGAGGCGGCCACCAATGTCGGCACCGTCGCGGCCGCCGCCGAGGAGCTGGGGGCCTCCGTCCAGGAGATCGGGCGCCAGGTCCAGGGCTCGGCCGGCCTCGCCCAGGCGGCGGTCGACGAGGCGGACCGAACGGGTCATCTCGTCCAGGCGCTGAAGGCCACCTCCGCCCGGATCGGTGACATGGTGGGGCTGATCTCCACCATCGCCAGCCAGACGAACCTGCTCGCCCTCAACGCCACGATCGAGGCGGCGCGGGCCGGTGCCGCCGGCCGCGGCTTCGCGGTCGTCGCCGCCGAGGTCAAGGAACTCGCCGACCAGACCGCCAAGGCCACCCAGGAGATCGCCGGCCAGATCGGGGAGATCCGGGGGGTGACCGATCAGGCGGTCTCGGCCATCGACGCGATCACCGGCCGCATCCGCGAGATCAATTCCGTTGCGACCTTGATCGCCTCGGCGGTGGAGGAGCAGGGCGCGGCGACCCAGGAGATCGTCCGCAACGTGGCGCAGGCGGCGACCGGCGCGGGAGAGGTCACCAGCACCATCACGGGCGTGGCGCAGGCCTCTGAGGAGACGGGGGCGGCGGCGAGCCAGGTTCTCGCGGCGGCCTCGGAGCTGTCGCGCCAGTCCGAGCACCTCTCGGCCGAGGTGGTGCGGTTCCTCGCCACCGTGCGGGCGGCCTGATGCCGGGCTTCGCCGACGACGACAGGGGAGAGTAAGCGGGCGCCGGGAGTCCGGCCCCTCCTTCATGCCCTCACGGCTTCCTCGCCGCGGTTCCCAGGTGCTTGTCGAGGAAGCCGGCGATCTCGGTGAAGGCCTCCCGGGTCTCCGGCGCGTCCGGGTTGAACAGGTACTGGGCGTGGCTCATGCCCTCGAACACCTGGAGCGAGGCCTCGACCCCGGCTTGGCGCAGCTTGCGGTGGGTGCGCACGGTGTTGGACAGGAACAGGTCGCGGGTGCCGGTGGTCAGGATGGTGGGGGGCAGGCCGCGCAGGTCGCCGTAGATCGGCGAGAGCTGGGGGTCGCGCAGGTCGTGGCCGGCGGCGTAGAGCCGGGCCGCCCGGGTCAGGTAGCCGTCATAGGAGACCAGCACGTTGTCGAGCCACTCGTTGGCCTTGTAGCTGTCGCCGGTCTCGGTCAGGTCGGACCACGGCGTGCCCGGCGCGATGGCGGCGGGGAGCGGCACACCCTCGCGCTTGGCGCGCAGCATCAGGGCCAGCGTCATGCCGCCGCCGGTCGAAGTGCCGAACACCGCCATGTTCTCGGCCGGCTGCAGGGCGAGCGCCGCCTTCCACACCGCCATGGCGTCGTCCATCGCCGCCGGGTAGGGCGCGTCGGGCGGCATGCGGTAATCGAACGAGATCACCGTGAAGCCGCCGAAGGCCGCCATCAGCACCGCCTCGAGGGTGCCCGCCTCGCCCGGATTGTAGACGTAGCCGCCGCCGTGGATGTGGATCAGCAGCCGGTGGCGGTTGCGCTCCGGCACCGCCTTGGGCGCCACGATCCAGGCCTTGACGCCGCCGATCACCTCCGGGGTCGAGACCACGCCGAGGCGCTCGCGCAGCGCCGGCAGGGGGGCTGCGGTCTGGGCCGCGAGCTTGGCGACGAGCGCCTTCCATTCCGCCGCGCTGCCCGGGTCGGCGTCCCAGGCCGGGGTCCGGTAGGGCGCCGCGATCGTCGCCTGGAATTCCGGGCTCACCGTCTCCGGCACCGGGATGCGCCGGCCCGGCACGGTGCGGGGCCCGGGCTTGGCGTTGGCGGCGTTCTGGGCCGCCTCGAGCCGGGCGAAATCCGACGCGTCGGCGTTCGGCGGCACGGTCTGCGCGGCGGCGACGCCGGGCAGCGCGGCGGCCAGGAACAGGGTGGCCGGATGCAGGGCGGCGAGGCGGCGCGGGCCGGGCAAGGGTCGGACATCCTGATGACGTGGGGCCGTGCACGATTCGCACGCCCACGCTCATCCGACAAGACGCCGCCGCTCGCGCTACGGCAGGCCGCGCCGCAGCACCGAGCTCGCATAGCCGTCGAGCAGGTCCTGGGGATCGCGATAGATCGCGGTGCAGCCGGCCTCGCTCAACGCGGCCTCGGGGAAGCCGCCGCACAGGACGCCGATCGCCGGCAGCCCCGCCTTCACGGCAGCCTCGGCGTCGTAGGGCGAATCGCCGATCACCACGGCCTGGCCCCGGGGCGGATGCCCGAGCCGCTCCAGGGCCGCCTCGAAGATGTCCGGGTGCGGCTTCGAGCGCTCGGCCTCGTCGGAATTGGTCGCCACGTCGACGAGGTCGCGGATGCCGGCGATCTCCTGGTAACGCTCGACCTCGTCGGCCTTGCCCGACGAGGCCAGCGCCAGGACGTGGCCCTCCGCCTTCAGCCGCTCGAACAACGCCCGCACGCCGGGGAACGGCTTCACCTTCGGCAGATACTTCTCCGTGAACAGCGTCGAGCGGAATTTCTCAAGTGCCTCGCCCTCCCGCTCCAGGCGTTCCCTGGGCACGAAGACCGGCATCAGCTGGTCGCCGCCCTTGCCGATCTGGCTGCGGACCGCCGCCTCCGGCACGTCGAGGCCGAAGGCGCGGAACGCCTCGGACCAGGCTGCGGCGTGCAGATCGACGCTGTCGAGCAGGGTCCCGTCGATGTCGAAGATCAGGTTGCGGATCATGGCGGGGCCTCGTCTGTTGCAGCCAGGCACGAAAGCCGTGCAAAGCGCCGGGGTTCCCCGGCGGGCGGGCGGCGCGGCTGGCCTTCGGGCGCCACGGCCGTTAGAGGTTCGTCAACGCCGTTCTTCGCCGGGAGGCGGGGCGGCCTTGGTGAAAATGTGGGAAATGCCGATGTCCGTCCTGTCCAGAGCCTGCCTCGTCGTGGCCGTGGCCGCGCTCGCCGGCGGCTGCATCCAGAACCCCCTGGGCCAGGTCGGCGGCGTGCTCCCGGCGGGCGATGTCGGCCCGCCGCCCTCCCTGCGCGGCGACGTGAAGCTGCCGGCCCGCAGCAACGGCGACCTCGCCCAGGCCGCGACCGAGCCGACCCGCCGCCTCAACGTCCCGTCGACCACCCGCGGCAGCGACACCCTGAGCGCCCCGCCCCGGCGCATCCGCCGCGAGGACATCGAGGGCGAGGGCGGTCCGGGCGGCAGCGGCGGCGGCAGCCTGTCGCCCACGATCGGGTCGGGCGGCTCGGTCGGGCTCGGCGGCAAATTCTGACGAAGACGCCCTAACGGGGCTCGGCTCCCGCTTCGTCCCGCTTCGCGCGGGCCCGCTGGTCCCGGGCGGCCTGCCGCGTCTGCTGCGCCCGGGCGGTCTCGCGCAGGCGCCGCAGGCGCTCCTCCAGGCCGGCGCGGGTCGCCGGCCACCAGCCGCGGCCGGGTGAGTCCGGCGCCGCCGCCGGCACCGTCTCGGCCAGTTCCGGAAAGGTCGGGATCCGCCACCAGCCCCAGACCAGGGGCCCCGCGGCGATCCCGGGATAATGCGCCAGCGCCTCGGTCTCGGTGATCGGGGCGTCGTCGAGGGCCTCGAACACCACGACGCCCGCCTCCGCCACCTCCACCGCCGCCCCGAGGGGCGGGGGATCGCCGCGCGGGACGGGATGGCGGCGGCGGCGGCGCTCCGCTTCCGCGGCGGGGTTGCGGGCGGCCTCGCGCCGGGCCCGCCGCGCCGCCGGCTCGCTCAGCCGCGCCGCCTCCTCGATCACGCACCACGCTTCCTTCAGGGCCTCGTAGGAGCGCCAGGGCACCCGCCAGGCCCGGATCTCCGGCGCCCAGGCGGCGAACGGGATGGTGCGCAGGGTATCGACCACCATGCGCGAATAGGGCGTGCGGACCAGGAGCGCCTCGGGCCCGGCCTCGAGATAGGGGCTCTCCAGCGGCTCGAAGGCGTAGGCATCGCGGCCCTTGTCGTCGCCGTAGGCGTCCAGGCCTGAGATCTCCCGGGCGATCCAGGCATCGGCCCGCTGCTCCGCGGTGGTGCCGGGAACAAACCAGCGCCGGAGCTTGCGCCGCCAGCGGGCGGTCGG
This sequence comes from Methylobacterium sp. DB0501, assembly GCF_011043735.1. GTDB lineage: Bacteria > Pseudomonadota > Alphaproteobacteria > Rhizobiales > Beijerinckiaceae > Methylobacterium > Methylobacterium alsaeris. Next base: position 95,070 of record NZ_JAAKGV010000003.1, read on the forward strand.
AAACGTCTCCTTGAAGCGGGCGAGCAGGGCGCGGTCGAACGGCATCGCAACCAGCACGCCGGGTCGCTTGGCGGTACCGGGCGCCACGGCGAAGCCGGCGCCGCGGGCGACCTCGCCGGCGGGGGCCTCTCGGTCCTGCTGTCCTGCCTCGCGCCTCTGCCCTGCGTCGCCCATGGACTGCCTCGATCGGACCGCCTCAGACGACTTCCGATCGATTGCTTCGCAATGCGGAAGTCGGCTTCGCTTGAGCGCCGCGCGGGCTGGTGATGCAATTCCGGAAGGGATCTTCCGGAATTGCATCAGACCGGCCGGGCGCGGCCGCCGTAATAGTCGTCGAGGCGCCCGCCATAGGACGGGTCGGCGAACGGATCCTCGTCTGGGCCGTGCCGCGGTGCCCCCGCCAGGGTGCCGGCATCGATGTCGATGACGTAGCCGCCGAGCCCCACGTCGTAGGTCAGGGCCTTCCAGGGCACCGGGTGGTAATGCTCCCCGAAGCCCAGGAAGCCGCCGAAGGACAGCACCGCGTAGGCGACCTGCCCAGAGACCTTGTCCACCATGAAGTTGTAGACGCTGCCGAGATGCTTGCCCTTGCGGTCGTAGACGGCGGTGCCCTCGACCTTGTTCGAGGCGATCAGCCGGGGCGTCTCGTCGAGGGCGACGCCGTCGCCGGTGGGATCGAGCTCCATCGTGCCCGGCTCGCGCAGGGCGCGCTCGTTCGGGAGTTCAGTCGGCATGGCGGTCTCCGTTGCGAGAGGAAAGGGGTCCTTGGGGAACCGACCTGCCCCGCGACGGTTCCGCGCTCACCGCGCCGCCGCGTCCTCCCCGCCACCCGGCATGTCGGCCTCCTCGCCGATCTCCCTGCCGTCCCTCCGGCCGTCCTTCCGGCGGTCCTCCTGCTGCTGCTCGGCCACCTCGGTGCGCACGGTCCGGCTCGCCAGCATCATCTCGAACGCGAAGGCGGTCAGCGAGGCGAGGGTGCACACGATCGCGGCGCCGAACAGCGAGAACAGCACGCTCGCCACCGCGGCATCGCGCAGAGTGCCGAGGAACAGGGTCAGGACCGCGCCGCAGATCGCCACCCCGCCCAAAGCCGCGATCACCACCGCCACGTCGAGGGCGAGGCTGCGCCGGCGCAGGTCGGCGAGCTTCGCCTGGTCGCCGGGCCGCTCGGCGATGCGGTCGGAGAGCTTCTCGACCTGATCGGCGATGCGGGCGTGGCGGGTCGAGAAGACGTTGAGCAGCGTCGCGATGCCGGAGAGCAGGAAGACCGGCGTCAGCGCCACCTGGATGATGTGGGCGGTCGAATCGACCTGGGACGGATCGGCGGTGGGGATCATGCGGGGCCGGGAGGAGAGGGCGGGGCCGGGAGGGGAGGGCGCCCGCCGCGATGTAGGGCGGCCCTGCCCGGACCGCATCTCGCGGCCCGGGACCTCGGACCGCATCTCGCGGCCCGGGACCTCGGACCGCGCGGCGCAGCCCGGAAAGTCATACGACGTCCGATCGATTGCTCGGCGATTGCTGCGCAACCGCGTTCGCCATGCGGATGTCGGCTCCGCTCAGGCGTGCGGAACCTCCGGCTCCACCGCGCGGGCCGGTGATATGAATGCCGGAGGGGATCGTCCGGACTTCACATCACGGAGAGGGGCTCTCGATCTCGAAGCGTGCTCGGTCGTGTCCCTCGCCACCGCTGTCGCACCCGCTCAACCCGCGACGATCGACAGCCGCGCCCCGTGAGTGCGCGCGAGGTCGAGGTCGCCGGCCTCCGTGCCGGCGCGGAACACCGCCGCGACCGGGCCCTCGCCCCGGGCCGCGAGGGCCTCGGCCAGGGCTCCGTCCGTGCCGGTCGGGCTCGCCAGGGTGACGGTGGTGTGGGGGCCGAGCGGCAGGGTCGCGGCGCGGGCCGGCCCGCCCAGGATGTCCGCCTCGACTACCGGGGCCTCGGCCCCGGTGCCGAGCAGGGCGGCGTAGCGGGCGCGCGAGGCCTCGACGTCGCGCACCGCCACGGTGATCGATGTCACCCCGGTGACGCCGTTGTCGTGGCGGCGCACGTCGCCCTCCTGCACGCGAAGGGCGCGGGGCGTGACGTCGCCGCACAGGAACGGGACGTCGGAGCCCGGGGCCCGGGCGGTCTTCCAGTCGAGGCGGGCGCCGTCGGGCCGGAAGCGGCCGCCGGGCTGCGGGTCGGCGATGTCGAGGCCGCGATCCTGCGCCGCCTTCACGTAGGCGTCGATGTCGGAGGGCAGCAGCGCGTGGTCGAGGAAGCCCTCGCCGGCGCGGTGATAGACCTCGGACCAGCGGTTGCCGGGCTCGGGCTTCTTGAAGGCGATCAGCTCCAGGTAGGCGCCGTCCTCCAGCACCACCAGGACGTTGTGGGTGATGCCGTTCTGATGCTCGCCGCCGCGGATCACCGTGAAGCCGAGGCTGGAATAATCCGCGAAGGCGGCGTCGAGATCGGCGACCGCGATGACGAGATGGTCGAGGGTGAGGGGCATGGGTGATCCTCTTCAGGCGGCGGGAACCTGGGGGCGCCCGGGGATCCAGGAGCGGCCGGGCACCGCCTCCAGGAGGGCGCGGGTATAGGCGGCCTGCGGGGCGGCGAAGACCTCGGCGGTCGGGCCGGCCTCGACGACGGCGCCGTCCTTCATCACGGCGATGCGGTCGCAGATCTGGCCGGCGACCCGCAGGTCGTGGGTGATGAACAGCATCGACAGGCCGAGCCGGTCGCGCAGGGAATCGAGCAGGGCCAGCACCTGGGCCTGGACCGAGACGTCGAGGGCCGAGACCGGCTCGTCGGCGACCAGCAGCTCGGGTTCGAGCGCCAGCGCCCGGGCGAGCCCGATGCGCTGGCGCTGGCCGCCGGAGAATTCGTGCGGCAGGCGGTCCATGGCGGCCGGATCGAGCCCGACGAGGCCGAACAGCTCGCGCGCCTTCGCCATCGCCTCGGGCCGGGAGGCGCCCTGGAGCATCGGCCCCTGCGCCACCAGCTCGCCGGCCCGGCGCCGCGGGTTGAGCGAGGCGAAGGGATCCTGGAAGACCATCTGGACCCGGCGCGCCTGACCCCGCATCGCGCGGCGCGACAGGGCCGCGAGATCGGTGTCGCCGAGGCGGATCGTGCCGGTATCCGGATCGAGCAGGCGCACGATGCAGCGGGCGAGCGTCGACTTGCCGGAGCCGGATTCGCCGACGATGCCGAGGGTCGTGCCCCGGGGCAGCGACAGGCTGACATCCTTCACCGCGTGGGTGACCCGGGCCCGGCTGGGCAAGAGCCCGCCGCCCTTGCGGTAGGTCTTCGAGACACCCTCGAGCGTCAGGATCGCCGGGGCGGCGGTGCCGGACCGGGCCCGCGGCACGAGCGGCGGCACCGCGGCGATCAGCGCCCGGGTGTAGGGCGCCTGCGGCCGGGTGAGCACGGCGTCGGCCGGCCCCTCCTCGACGAGGCGGCCGGACTGCATTACGGCGACCCGGTCGGCGATCTCCGCCACCACCCCGAAATCGTGGGTGATGAACAGGACGCCCATGCCGCGCCGCGCCTGGATCTCGCGGATCAGCGCCAGGATGCGGCCTTGCGTCGTCACGTCGAGCGCCGTGGTCGGCTCGTCGGCGATAAGGAGCGCCGGCTCCAGCGCCAGCGCCATGGCGATCATCACCCGCTGGCGCTGCCCGCCGGACAATTCGTGCGGATAGGCCCGGAGCGCCGCCTGCGGATCCGGTATCCGCACCTCGGCGAGCAGCGCCAGGGTCTTCTCGCGGATCTCGCGGGCGTTGAGCCCGGTGTGGATGCGGAAGGTCTCGGCGATCTGGTCGCCGGCCCGGCGCAGGGGGTTCAGGGCCGTCATCGGCTCCTGGAAGATCATGCCGATCTTCGCCCCGCGCAGGCGCCGCATCTCGGCCTCGGAGGCGCCGACGAGGTCGCGGCCCTGGAACAGCACCGCGCCGGCATCCGCCCGCACGCCCGGGGGCAGCAGCCGCATCACCGTGTTGGCCAGCACCGACTTGCCCGAGCCCGACTCGCCGACGACGCACAGGATCTCGTTGGCCGCGAGCGCGAGCGAGACGCCGGCGAGCGCGTGGCTGCGGTCGGCGCCCGGCGGCAGGCGGACCGAGAGGTTCTCGACCGAGAGGAGGGGCGTCGTCATGGCGCGGCCTTCAAGGGCCCGGCCTTCACGGGTCCTGCCTTCACCGGGGCGGGGCCGCGCAGGCGCGGGTTGAGGGCATCGTTGAGGCCCTGGCCGACCAGCGACACGGCGAGCACGGTCACCAGGATCGCCACGCCCGGAATCGCCGAGACGTACCATTGCGTGCGCAGCACGCCGCGCCCGGCGCCGATCAGGTTGCCCCAGGAGGCGACGTTCGGATCGGAGAGGTTGAGGAAGGCGAGCGCGCTCTCGAGCAGGATCGCCACCGCCATCACCACGCTGGCATAGACGATCACCGGCGGCAGGGCGTTGGGCAGGATCTCGCGGGCGATGATGCGGGCATCCCCCATGCCGAGCACCCGGCAGGCCTGGACGAATTCGCGGTTGCGCAGGGTGAGGAACTCCGCCCGCGTCAGCCGGGCCGGGGCCGGCCAGGAGACGAGGCCGATCGCCACCGTGACGGTGGTGATGTCCGAGCCGAACACCGCCACCAGCACGAGGAGCAGCAGGAAGTTCGGCAGGGTCTGGAAGGCCTCCGTCACCCGCATCAGGACGTCGTCGACGATCCCGCCGTAGAAGCCGGCCACGGCGCCGACCGCGATGCCGATCGCGATGGCGATCACCGTCGCGACGAGGCCGATCAGCAGCGACACCCGGGCGCCGTGGAAGACTTGGGCGGCGATGTCGCGCCCGCTCGCGTCGGTGCCGAGCCAGACCTTCGGGTTGGCGAAGGGCCATTGCAGCGGCCGGCCGGCGAGGCCGAGCGGGTCCTTCGGGAACACCAAGGGAGCGGCGAGCGCCACCGCGATCACCAGGAGGAGCAGCACGGCGCCGAGCAAGGCCGCCGGGTTGCGCAGGTAGCGTCTGACAGCCGCCATCGCGTCAGCGCCCCGCTGCGATGCGCGGATCGAGCCGGCCGTAGATCAGATCGACCACGAAATTCACCGTGATGACGAGGAGCGCCGAGACGAACACGATGCCGAGCAGCGTGTTGAGGTCGCGCTGCACCACCGATTCGTAGGCGAGCCGGCCGAGGCCGGGCAGCGCGAACACGCTCTCCACCACCACCGAGCCGCCGAGCATCGTGCCGGCCTGGAGCCCCACCAGGGTCACCATCGGCAGGAGTGCGTTGCGCAACGCGTGGTGCACGATCACCCCGGTCTCGCCCAGCCCCTTGGCGCGGGCGGTGCGGACGTAGTCGAGGCTCATCACCTCCAGCATCGAGGCGCGCATGATCCGCAGGTACGTGGCGAGGAAGACCAGCGCCAGCGTCAGGGTCGGCAGGACGAGGTGGCGGGCGATGTCGAGCACCCGGGTCAGGCCGGCATAGCCGGCGCCGACCTCCTCGAAGCCGCCGGCCGGGAGCCAGCCGAGATGGATCGCGAACAGCACGATCCCCATCAGGCCGAACCAGAACGAGGGCGTGGCGTAGAACATCAGGCCGAGCGTCGAGATCAGGGTGTCGGGCCATTGCCCGATCCGCCGCGCCGCCAGCACGCCCAGCACGATCCCGCCGAGGAAGGCGAGGGTGAGGGAAGCCCCCATCAGCATGAGCGTCACCGGCAGCCGCTCGGCGATCACCGTCGCGACCGGCTTGCCGTAGATCGCCGACTGGCCGAGATCGAGCTGCACCAGCCGCCACAGGTAGCGGGCGAGCTGGGCCGCCGCCGGCAGGTCGAGCCCGTAATAGCGGCGCAGCTCCTCGGCCGTCGCCGGATCGCCGCCGCCCATCTGGGCCATCAGGGCGTCCACGGTGTCGCCGGGGGCGAGCTGGAGCAGCAGGAACAGCCCCGCCAGGATGACGAGGAGCGTCGGCAGGCTGGCGGCGAGGCGGCGAAGCGCCAGGAGGAGGATGGTCATGAATGGGCCTGCCCTGTTTCCAGGCTGGCGCGCACGACCCTCCCCCCACGGAACTCGAGGTGGCCCGAGTTTCGCTCTCCTGTGCCCAAGTCGGGCAAGCCCGGCTTGGGTCGGGGGAGGCTGCCCCGCGAAGCGGGGCGGGAGAGGAGCAGCGCGACGCTGACCCAGGTGGCGCCCCTCACCGCGCCCGCGACCTCTCCGGAACCGTGGTTCTCTCCCGCCCCGCTTCGCGGGGCACCCTCCCCCGCAGAGGGGGGAGGGTTATACGTCGCGGGCGTCGTCAAGGCAGTGCTCACGCCTCGATCCACGCGTCGTGCCAGTCGCCCGAGCCCCAGCGCGGGGTGTTGTGATCCCCGTGCACGCGCTTGCTCGTCGCCGACAGGAAGGTGCGCTCGGTCATCATCCAGACCGGGATCTCGTCGTTCACCGCCTTGACCCACTGGGCGTAGAGCGCCTTGCGCTTCTCCGGATCCAGCTCGCTCGCCGCCTCGTCGGTGAGGCGGTCGACGAGGTCGGATTGCCAGCCGTACTGGTTGGTCCAGGGCGCGCCCTTCGGCGAGCCGGAGCGGTACCAGACGGTCGTCGAGACCGCGGGGTCGCCGCGATACTGGTGCCAGCCGGTGGCGAGGTCGAAGTTCCAGTCGCGGTAGACGGTGGAAAGCGCGCCCGCCGTGTCGAGGTTGACGATCTCGACCTTGATGCCGACCGCCTGCAGCGATTGCTGGATGAAGGTGGCGAGCAAGGGCACGTCCTCGCCGTTCATGATCGGCACGAGCTTGAGCGAGAACCGGGTGCCGCCCGCCCCGCGCTTGAACCCGGCCTCGTCGAGGAGGGCCGCCGACTTCTTCGGGTCGAAGGGATAGGGGGCTGGATTGTTCGGGTAGAAGGCGGTCGAGGAGGACGGGATCGGCCCGGTCGCCGGCTGGCCCAGCCCGTAGATGAAGTTCTCGATGAAGAACGGCACGTCGATGGCGTGCGCGATCGCCCGGCGCACCCGCACGTCGGCGAGTTCCTTGCGGCGGGTGTTGAATTCGAGCGTGTTGTTGAAGGCGTTGGCCTCCAGCCCCTTGCTCGACACGGTGAAGCGCTTGTCCGACTTCAGCCGGTCGAGATCGGCGAGCGCCAGCGCGTTGTAGGTCGAGAGCTGGACCTGGCCCGTCTCCAACGCCGCGGATGCCGCCGCCTTGTCGGTGATGAAGCGCCAGACGATCCGGTCGAGATAGGGAAAGCCCTCGCGCCAGTAGGTCGGGTTGCGCTCCGCGATGACGTGCTGGCCGCGCTCGTAGGAGACGAACTTGAACGGCCCGGTGCCGATCGGCGCGGTGTTGGCCGGGTTCTCCAGCACATTGGTGCCCTCGAAGACGTGCCGGGGCGCGACGTAGCCGAGGTCGCAGAGCGCCCGCAGCAGCAGGTTCAGCGGCATCGGCCGGGAATAGCGGAAGACGGCCGTGTGCGGGTCGGGCGTGTCGACGGCGTCGAGATAGAGTTGAAGCTGGGTGCCGTAGTTGAGGTATTTCTTCCACAGCTCCATCGCGGTGTACTGGACATCCGCGGAGGTGAACGGCTTGCCGTCATGCCAGGTCACGCCCTGGCGCAACGTGAAGGTCACGGTCTTGCCGTCGGGCGCCGCCTCCCAGGAGGTCGCGAGCACGCCGGCGGGCTTGCCGTCCTGGTCGAGGTCGACCAGCGGCTCGACGATCTTGGAAGTGATGACGTAGACGCCGGTCGAGGCGCGGATCGCCGGGTTGAGCACCCGCTGCTCGCCGTTGAGCTGCACCGTCAGCACGCCGCCGCGCCGGGGCGCTTGGTTGCCCCCTTGTGCGGCACCTTGCGCCAGCGCGCGCGTCAGGGCCGTCGGGCTCCAGGCGGCGGTGCCGAGCGCGAGGAGGCCGGCCCGCTTGAGGGCGTCGCGGCGGTCGATGATCATCCCGGGTCCCCGTCGTGTTGCGGGCGCCATCCTTGCTGCAACGCAGCGCCGGCGCAATGGACGAAGCGCGGCAATTTCCGCGTCATCCGGAGAGGCTTCGTCTCCTGCAGGCGCTTTCCGTGGATATTTGTCGTCCCCTGGCTCCGGGGACGGGGGCATCGCGTCGCGGACCGATCGGAGCGTGCGAGGAAACATCGGGCGCAACCTGGCGTTTGGCCTGACCGTCCTCATCCTCTCCGAGAGGCCCCCGATGACCGTCCCCGCCCGCGCCGCCGCTGCCGCCCTCCTGCTCGCCGCCCTGACGGGCGGGGCCCGCGCCGCCAACGACCTGCCGCCGCCGAAGACCGACGCGATGCCCCCGGTCGAGGTGACGATCACCAGCGAGAACGGCGTGCCGCGTTGCGCCCCCGCCGAGCTGCGCCTGCCGGCACAGACCAATGTCGACCTGCACGTGGTCAACCAGTCGAACGAGCAGGTCTCGCTCACCGCGCCGCAGATCTTCCAGAACAAGAACGTGCTGCACCACGACGGCGACGTGGTCCACGTGGCGAGCAACGACGCCTACCTGGTCAAGGCCAACGGCAAGGGCGAGATCCGCCTGCGCACCATCGCGCCGGGCGAGTACACATGGGGCTGCACCGCGACGACCAAGCAGGACAAGCCGTTCACGGGCAAGATGACGCTGGTCGATCCGACGAAGTAAAGGGTTCAGGGGGAGGCGAGGCATCCCTCCCCCCTGAACCCTGCGCGTCATCCCGGGGCGCGACGAAGTCGAGAGCCCGGGATCCATAGGCGCGGACGCCGGAGAAAGAGACGGAAAACGTCCCGCTTCCTCCTGAACTGTCAGCGGTTATGGATCCCGGGTTCCGCCGCTCGGCCCCGGGATGACGTCGCTGGCGTCAGGACCTTCGGCGGGATTCGATGTGCCCTGAATCCGACCTCACCGGAACGTCTTCCGCGGATCGAACGCGTCCCGCACCGCTTCCCCGGCGAAGATCAGGAGGCTCAGCGTCACGGCGATCACCGCGAATCCCGTCAGCCCGAGCCACGGCGCCTGCAGGTTGGCCTTGCCCTGCGCCAGCATCTCGCCGAGCGACGGCGAGCCCGGGGGCAGGCCGAAGCCGAGGAAGTCGAGGGAGGTGAGCGTGGTGATCGAGCCGTTCAGCACGAAGGGCAGGAAGGTCAGCGTCGCCACCATGGCGTTGGGCAGGAGGTGGCGGAACATGATGCGGCCGTTCGAGAGCCCGAGCGCGCGGGCGGCCCGCACATACTCGAAGTTGCGCGCCCGCAGGAACTCCGCCCGCACCACGCCGACCAGCGACACCCACGAGAACAGGAGCAGGATCCCGAGCAGCACGAAGAAGCTCGGCGTGATGATCGACGAGATGATGATGAGCAGGTAGAGCGACGGGATCGCGGTCCAGATCTCGATCACCCGCTGGAACACCAGATCGACCCAGCCGCCGAAATAGCCCTGGACCGCACCGGCCAGCACCCCGATCACCGACGAGACGATCGCCAGGGTGAGGCCGAACAGCACCGAAAGGCGAAAGCCGTAGAGCAGCCGGGCGGCGACGTCGCGGCCCTGGTCGTCGGTGCCGAGCCAGTTCCACTCGATGTCGCGGCAGGTCGAGCCCCCGGTCTTCTCCGCCACCGCCTTGCACTGGGCATCGGTGAGGAGCCAGGTCGGCGGCGCCGGGGCCGGCACCGGCAGGTCGAGGTTGTGAGTATTGTAGGAGAAGTGGATTGGCGGCCAGATCGCCCACCCGTGCTCGGCGATCTCCTTGGCGATCACCGGATCGCGGTAATCGGTCCGGGCGAGGAAGCCGCCGAACTTCTCCTCGGGGTAATCGACGACGATCGGAAACAGGATCTCGCCCTTGTAGGAGACCACGATCGGCCGGTCGTTGGCGATGAACTCGGCGAAGAGGCTGGTCACGAACATCACGCAGAACAGGACGAACGACCAGTAGCCGCGCCGGTTGGCCTTGAAGTTCGCGAGCCGCCGCCGGTTGAGCGGCGACAGCCGCCCGGTGCCGGTGGGGCCCGGGAGCGGCAGGCTGACGGGACCCGCCGCCGGGGAGGTGACGGGGATCGCGTCGAGCTCGGGGACGGGGGGACGCTGGTTCATGCGGCGTCCCCCGGCCGGGCGGTCACGGTCAGTCGAGATGCGTGGCGGTCACGTCGATCACGCCGGGCTTCAGCGCGCCGCTGCGCTCCAGGTGCTTGCGCAGCAGCTGCACGTTGCGGCGGTTGGCCTTGAAGGCGGCGTCGAACAGGTCGCCGACCAGCGGCACCGCACCGATGACGCCGTCGATCGCCACGTTCGCCGCCATGCGGGCGATCAGCCAGCGCGGCGCGCCGAGGCGCCGGGCTTCCCAGACGATGTAGGACGAGATCGCCGTGGTGATCGCGTCGCCGATCACCGGGATCAGGCCGACGATCGCGTCGAGGCCGATGCGCCGGTTGCCCGGCAGCAGGATCGCCGTGTCGAGGATGTGCGCCAGCAATTCCAGCCGCGCCATCACCTGCTCGGGCGTCGAACCGGCCATGGCTTGCCCGGCCTTGGCGCGCAACCCGAAGGCGTCGTCCTGCGCGAAGCGGTTCTCCTTGAACTCGGCTCCGTTGCCGAAGGAGCCTGAACCGAACGAGCCGGCCCCGAAGGGCGGGACGCGGCCGGCCGTCTGCGAAGAGGTCATCCCGGGGCTCCGGAGCGGGTGCGTGGTGCTCATGATCCGGGATGTGGCCCCGGCCTCCCGGTCCGACAAGGAGGTCCCGCATCACGCGGCGCGCCCGGGCGCGAGGCCGCGCAGGCGCTCGAGCGCGCGGTCGAGGGTGTCGTCGCGCTTGGCGAAGCAGAACCGCACGATGGTCCGCACCGGCTGGTCGACGTAGAAGGCGCTGACGGGAATCGCCGCGACGCCGTGCCGGCGCACCAGCCGCTCGCAGAAGGCGACGTCGTCGGTCTCGCCGAGCGGCGCGATGTCGAGATTGAGGAAGTAGGTGCCGGCCGAGGGCAGCACGCTGAAGCCGAGATCGGTCAGGCCGCCCGCGAAGCGGTCCCGGGCGCGGGCGAACTCGGCGCGCATGCCCTCGTAATAGGCGTCGTCCTTCGACAGGCCGTAGGCCACCGCCGCCTGGAGGTTCGGCGGCGTGGTGAAGGTGAGGAACTGGTGCGCCTTGGCGAGCCCCCGCATGAGGTGCGGCGGCGCCATCACGAAGCCGACCTTCCAGCCGGTGAGGGAGAAGATCTTGCCGGCCGAGCCGATCTTCACCGTGCGCTCGCGCATGCCCGGGAACGCCATCAGCGGCTTGTGGCGGCGGCCGTCGAAGACCACGTGCTCCCAGACCTCGTCGCAGAGCGCCACCGCGTCGAAGCGCCGGCAGAAGCCGGCGAGCCGCTCCAGGTCCTCGTCGGGGAAGATCGTGGCGGACGGGTTGAGCGGGTTGTTGAGCAGCACGACCCTGGTGCGCGGCGAGAAGGCGGCGGCGAGCGCCTCCTCGGTGAGGCGAAAGTGCGGCGGCGTCAGGGTGACGAAGCGCGGCACGCCGCCGGCCCGGCGCACCAGCGGCAGGTAGGCGTCGTACATCGGCTCGAACAGCACGACCTCGTCGCCGGGCTCGATCAGGGCCATCAGGGCGCCGGCGAGCGCCTCGGTGGCGCCCGAGGTCACCATCACCTCGGTGTCGGGATCGAGGTCGAGCCCCTGCCAGCGGGCGTAGTGCCGGGCCACGGCCCCGCGCAGCTCCGGCAGCCCCATCATCGGCGGGTACTGGTTCCAGCCCTCCACCACCGCCTCGGCGGCCTTGGCGCGCACGTCGGCCGGGCCCGGATCGTCCGGGAAGCCCTGGCCGAGATTGACGGCGCCGGTCTCCCGGGCGAGCGCCGACATCACCTCGAACACGGTGGTCGGCAGATCGGCGAAGATGGGGTTCATGCGGCGGCGACGGGTTCGAGGGCGAGAGGCGCCTCGCTACCACGCCGGGGGAGCGGACGGAACCGAGCCGGGCGGCATCGCGACCCCGCCGCGGAACCGCCTCGCGCCGCCGCGGCTTGCCGTCTCACGCGCTTGCCTGTCGAATACCTGCCCGTCGAATGCCGGAAGAAGGCCCCCATGCGCGACAACCCGGAGCGGAGCCGGTTCGAGCTCGAGGTGAACGGCGAGGTCGCCTATGCCGAGTATCGCCGTCAGCCCGGCACCCTCGTCATCGCCTACGTCTACGCGCCGCCGCGCCTGCGCGGCACCGGCACCGCCGACAGGCTGATGCAGGGCGTGGCCGAGGCCGCACGGGCGGAAGGCTTGCGCATCCGGCCGCTCTGCGGCTACGCGGCGGCGTGGCTGCGCCGTCATCGCGAGCACGGCGACCTGGTGGGCTGACCGCGCCATCGATGTCGGATCGCCCTGCGGCGAAGGCGGCCCCGAGCCCCGTCCCCACGCCGGGATCGTGCCGCCTCCCTCGCACGCGACATGCGTCCGTGCCGTCAATGGAACGAGGCGCGGTCCTGCGGATCGAGGGCCGATGACGGGCCCCGTCCTGCCAGTTCCAGAGCCTCCCTAAGGCTGTTCTGGCGGGAGACGGACGTTTCCAGCGCGACGGTCGCGTCGGGGGCCAGGGCCGCGAGGCCCGCGCCGTCGCCTCCGCCCTTCCGGCTTTCGAGGGCGGCGGCGATCGCACGCACCAGGTCGGGATCCACGGCAGTCTGGCCGCCGGTCCGGGGCCGCGTCTGGGCCGAGGCCGGATCGATGCCCGCCGGCGCGGCCGGGGCCGCGGCAATCCCGGTGCCGCGCGCCGACATTTGCAGCGCGAACAAGCCGTCGAGCGTCGACAGCGACATCGCCACGGGCGGCGATGCCGGCCCGGCCTGGGGTGGAGGCTTGTCCGGGACGGAGGCGGCCTTGGCAGCCAGGGGATTGGCGGCGAGGGCACCGGACGATGTCCGGTTCGTGAGGATCTGCCCCAGCAGGGACGCGCCCGTGACGATCATGCGACTCTCCGGTCCGACGAGCGACGCAGCCTTCGAGCTGGTTGCCGCCGTGCGGGTGCGGTCGCCTCCATGGGGGAGAGAGTACGGGCGCAGATCTCGCCTGATGGTGAGGCGCATCGGTCGAATTTGATGCAACCGGCGAAATCCCGTGCGTCGGCCGGCGCGGTCGCCGGCCTGCGATCCCGTTTTCCGATCGCGGCGAGGACCGCAGGGCCGTCCGGGGAAACCCGCGCCGTTCTTTTTCCCGACAGCTCCGCGGGCCTCGCCGAACGTGACCCCGCCGGACGTCACCCCGCCAAAGCCTCACCCCGCCAAGGCCTCACCCCGCCATGTCGAGCGGCGGCGCCAGGTCCGGCGGCAGCGGGCTGACATAGGGCGTGCGGGCCAGCCGCTCGGCATGGTCGGCCTTGGCGCGTGCGAGCAGGTCGGGGTCGCGCAGCACGTCGACCGCGGTGCCGGCCATCGCCTTGGCGACGTGGATCATCCCCTTGTGCGCCGCCGGGGTCTTGCCCTGCGCGGTCAGCTGCCAGGAATGGCCGGGGGTGCCGATGGCGTAGGTGGCGCCGCGGGCCTGCACGGTCGGCACCGCCCAGCTCACGTCGCCGACATCGGTCGAGCCCATCATCCGCTCGCCGTTGGCGCCGAGCGGCACCACCGTGTCGCAGAGCGGCGCATCGGTCACCGGCACGCCGAAGCGGCGATGGGCCGACACGATGTCCTCGCGGGTCAGCGTCGCCCGGATTTCTTGCGCGAAGGCGCGGTCCTCGGCGTCGAAGGGCGGGGGGCCGAGGCGCATCAGGTTGGCGTGCAGGGCCTCCTCCAGCGGCGGGTTCGCGAGCAGGTTCGACATCGCGCTCACCACCCGGCTCGTGACCGTGGTCTCGGTCATCAGCGCCGCGCCGTCGGCGATCTTGCCCACCCGCGCCGCGAGGTCGAGGAGGGACGGCAGGTCGGCGGCGCGCACGAGGTAGCGCACGGTGGCGCTCGCCTGGACCACGTTGGGGGCGATGCCGCCGGCATCGAGATAGGCGTAATGCACCCGCGCGTCGCTCGGCATGTGCTCGCGCAGGTAGTTGACGCCGACATTCATCAGCTCGACCGCGTCGAGGGCCGAGCGCCCGAGATGAGGCGCCGCCGCGGCGTGGGAGGCCTTGCCGGCGAAGCTGAAGTCGATGAGCTGGATCGCCAGCGAGACCGGCTCCCAGATCGACACGAACGGGCCCGGATGCCAGGTGATCGCCACGTCGACATCCCTGAACACGCCGTCGCGCACCATGAAGGTCTTGGCCGCGCCGCCCTCCTCGGCCGGGCAGCCGTAGTAGCGCACGCGGCCGGGCAGGCCCTCCTTGGCGAGCCAGTCCTTGACGGCGGTGGCGGCCAGCAGCGCGCCGGCGCCGAGCAGGTTGTGGCCGCAGCCGTGGCCGGCGCCCTCGCCCGGACGCGGCCGGTGCTCGGCGACGCCCGCCTCCTGGCTCAGGCCCGGCAGGGCGTCGTACTCGCCCAGGATCGCGATGACGGGACCGCCCTCGCCGGCCTCGCCCATCATGGCGGTCGGCATGCCGTCGATGCCCTCGGTCACCCGGAAGCCCTGGGCGCGCAGCATCGCGGTGTGCTCGGCGGCCGAGCGCACTTCCTGGAAGTTTAGTTCCGGCATTTCCCAGACCCGGTCCGAGAAGGCCGTGAACACCGCCGCGTGCTCCTCGACGTGCCGCCAGATCGCCTCGCTGTTGTGCATGTTTCCTCGCGCTGTCGGGGCGTTGTCGGGCGTTTGCCCCCGCCCCTTGTCGCATGATGGAGGCCGGGCGCCATGCGCCCGGCTCCGGTCTGGGCTGCGCGAAGTTAGGTCTTGGAGGCGTGGGCCCGCCGCGCCAGCGCCCGATCGACGAAGCCGAGGCGGTCCTGGCCCCAGAACAGCTCGCCGTCGAGGACGATCGTCGGCGAGCCGAACACGCCGAGGCGTTCCGCCTCCTCGCCGTTGCGGCGATACTGCGCCTGGACCGGCTCGCTGCTCTCGGCGGCCACGAGCGCGGCGCCGTCATAGCCGTTCTCGTCGGCGATCGCCCGCCGCACCGCCGGATCGGCGATGTCGCGCTCCTCCGCCCACAACGCCCGCAGGATGGCGTGCGAGAGCGGAAACGCGTCGAGCCCGGCGAGTTGCGCGGCGATGACGGTCCAGCCGGCATGCTTGTTCCAGTTCGCCGCCGGGTTCGCCATCGGGTAGTGCCGGGGCGTCACGTTGAGCGGCAGGCCCAGGTAGTCGCTCCAGCGGGCGAGCTCGACGGCATGATAATCGCGACGCGGCTGCGGCCGGGTCCGGATCGGCACGCCGCCGGTCTTCGGCACCACCTCCTGGAAGTCGAAGGGCTTCAGCACCAGCCGGGCGCGGTGGCGGCGCACGATGTCCTGGAGCTGCGGCCCGCCGAGATAGGACCAGGGCGAGGACAGGCTGTAGAAGCAGGACAGTTCGACCATCGGGATCTCCGGGACGGGCAGGGAAAAGGCGGGTCATGGATATCCACCAGGACGGCACGGCCGTGAAGGGTCTGACAGCTTTGGTCGCCGAGGTGCGGCGCGACCTTGCCCGCCTGAACCATCCGCCCGCCCCCTGGACCCTGCCGGTGGAGGGCCCGGACGGGCGCCCCGCCCTCGACGTGCTGGTGGTCGGCGCCGGGATGTGCGGCCAGACCGCCGCCTTCGCGCTCCTGCGCGAGGGCGTCGCGAATCTCCGGGTCGTCGACCAGGCGCCCCGCGGCGCGGAGGGGCCGTGGGGCACCTTCGCCCGGATGGAGACCCTGCGCTCGCCCAAGCACCTGACGGGGCCGGATCTCGGCATCCCGTCGCTCACCTTCCGGGCCTGGTGGGAGGCGCAGGTCGGGGAGGAGGGCTGGCGCAGCCTCACCAAGATCCCGCGCCTCGACTGGCTGCGCTACCTGCTGTTCGTGCGCGACACGGTCGGCGTGCCGGTCGAGAACGACACCCGCCTGACCCGGCTCTGGCCGGCGGACGGCCTGATCGGGGCCGCGATCGAGGGGCCGGGCGGCCCCGAGACGGTGTTCGCCCGCAAGGTGGTGCTGGCCTGCGGCCGCGACGGCTCGGGCGGGCGGCGGATGCCGGCCTTCGCCCGCGGCGGGGAGGGGCGCCTGTTCCACTCCTCCGATCCGATCGATTTCTCGCGGTTCCGCGGCGGCCGGGTCGCGGTGCTCGGCGCCTCGGCCTCGGCGATCGACAACGCCGCCACGGCGCTCGAGGCCGGTGCCGCGGAGGTCACGCTGTTCGTGCGCCGGTCGCGGTTTCCGCAGGTCAACAAGTCGAAATGGGCCGCCTTCCCGGGCTTCCTGCGCGGCTACGCCGCCCTCGACGACGCGAGGCGCTGGGCCTTCACCACGTATATGATGGGCGAGGGCACGCCGCCGCCGCACGAATCGGTCCTGCGCTGCACCCGCCATCCGGGTTTTTCGGTGCGGTTCGGCGAAGGCTGGAGCGGGATCGAGGAAACACCCGACGGCCTGGCGATCGAGACCGCGAAGGGGCGCTACCCGGTCGATGCCGCCGTGGTGGCGGTCGGCTTCGACATCGACCTGACCCGGCGGCCGGAGCTGGACCTCTTCCGCGAGGCGGTGCTGACCTGGGGCGAGAGGGTGCCCCCCGCCGAGGCCGAGGCCCATCCGGAGGCCGCCCGCTTCCCCTATCTCGGCGACGGCATGCAGATGCTCGAACGGGTGCCGGGCCGGCTGCCGGATTTAGGCCTGCTGCACGTCTTCAACTGGGGCGTCACGGTGAGCCACGGGGCGCTCGCCGGCGACATCCCGGGCCTCGGCATCGGGGCGACGCGGCTCGCCCAGGCCCTGGTGCGCGACCTGTTCGTGTCGCAGGCCGACGCGCACTTCCCCCGCATGGTGGCGCACGAGGATGCGGAACTGGAACCGACGCCGTTCTTCGTGCGGCGGGAGGAGCGGTGACGGACATCAGGGGTCCACCGATACCTCTCCGAAGTCCTCGTATCACCCACCGTTAGAATGCACGCGCTCCCCTTTCCCGGACGACCGGAGCGATAGCGGAGGGAGATCCGGGAAAGGGGTGGCTTGCGACCACGCGGGTGCCCGCTCCGTGTCGCGGTTACGCCCCGTGCTGCTCGATGATCCGCCGCTGGATCTCCGGGTACCGCGCCGCGATCTCGTCGGCGGGGGCGTCGAAGATCGTCCGGTGCATCGCCATGGCGCGCAGCACGCCCGCGACCTGGGGCAGGGTGAAGCGCCGCGACAGCAGGTCCTTCATCGTCTCGGCCACGAGCCGGCGCAGCAGCATCCGCCGGTACTGCGCCCGCTTCGCCGGCAGCATCGTCGAGTGGCGCCGCAGGAAGAAGGCGAGGTTGAGGAGCTGCAGGGCGATGACGGTCTGCCGCGGCAACCGGCCCGACGAGATCTGGAAGTGGTGCAGCCGCGCCCGGGGCGCCACCACCAGGGCGCCGTGGCGGGCGACGCGGTGGCAGAAATCGGCGTCCTCCAGGGCCGCGTAGTAGCGCAGGCTCGGGTCGAACATCTCCCGGCGGGCGATCTCCGCCCGCACCGTCAGGGCGTAGCCCGGGATGGTGTGGGTGGCGTAGGCCCCCCGGTCCGCCGCCAGGGTCCCCGCCAGGCCCTCCGGCAGGGCCGCGTCGGCGAAGCGCGGGCTGTCGTAGGGCATGAAGGTCTGCTCGTGGCTCATCATCAGCACGTGCGTGTAGAACAGCCGCCCGGCCCGCGAGCCCGCGAGCGCCGCACCGAGACGCCCGAGCCGGCCGTGCCGGATGCCCTCGTGTCCTGTCACCTTGTGGTGGAAGTCCTGCGAGCGGGCGGTCGGGCTGTCGGGCACGCCGCTCGCGCCGACCGCCGCGAGCCGCCCGGCCTCGTCCGCCTCGTAGAGGGCGAGGATCTCCGCGGCGCAGTCGGGATGCATGAAGGAGTCGTCGTCGATCAGGAACACGATGTCCGACGAGACGAGGTCGATCGCCTGGTTGCGCTGGGTGGCCGAGGATTTGGTCGTCGCCGGGCGGTAGTGCAGCGGGATTCCGGACGGGCGGACCAGGGCCGTCACCGCGTCGCGGCTCGCCGCCCAGCCGTCGCTGGCATCGACGATGGCGATCTCCCGCGGCGGGCGCGACTGCGCCAGCGCGAGGCGGACGCATTCGAGGAGCGCGTCGCCGCGGTTGATGGTGGCGACGGTGAGGGCCCAAGAGAGCGGCCGGGAAAGCGGCATGGATCACCACGGGGCTGATCGGCGTGCGGAGTCCGTCAGCCTCGCACGGCTTGCTCCGGCCGGGGAGCGCCGCGTCCTCCCCAGTTCGGCGAGACGCCCCTTCGCCGATCGGCGTAGCCAGGACCCGGGATGTCAGGGCGGAGGGATCCGCCCCGGCGCCTTGCCGCGGATGAGCGCCATCACGGCCTCGTCGCGCTCGGAGATCAGGCGGGCGCCGCGCTGGAAGCTCACATAGGCCCAGAGCCAGCGCAACGTGACGACCAGCCGGTTGTGGAAGCCGACCAGCAGGTAGACGTGGGCGACGCCCCAGACCAGCCAGGCGGGGAAGCCCCGGAGCTTGACGCGGTCCCACTGCACCACGCCGGCATTGCGCCCGATGATCGCCAGGTTGCCGCGGCTGCGGAAGCGGAACGGTGCCGGGGCCTTGCCGTGCAGGATGCGGTCGCGCAGCGACCGGCCGAGATAGCGGCCCTGCTGGTCGGCCACCTGGGCGAGGCCCGGCAGGGGCGTGCCGTCCTCGGCCTTCGCCATCGCGAGGTCGCCGAGGGCGTAGATCCCCGGGCGGCCGACGACCGCGAGGTCCGGCCCCACCGGCACGTGGCCCTGGCGCGTCGTCTCGACCCCGAGCCAGTCGCCCGCCGGCGAGGCCCGCACGCCCGCGCCCCAGACCACGGTGGCGGCCGGGATCAGCTTGCCCTGGACGGTGATGCCCTGCTCCGACACGTTCTCGACGGCGTGGTCGGTCAGCACCGTGACGCCGAGGCGCTCCAGCGCCCGCTTGCTGTAGGCCGAGAGGTCCTCCGAGAAGGTGCCGAGCACCCGGGGCGCCGCCTCGATCAGCAGGATCCGGGCCTGCTTCGGGTCGATGCGGCGGAAGTCCTGCGACAGGGCGTGGTGGGCGAGGCCCGCGATGGCGCCCGCCATCTCGACCCCGGTCGGCCCGCCGCCGATCACCGCGAAGGTCATCAGCCGCTCGCGGGCGACCGGGTCTTCCTCGCGCTCCGCCGCCTCGAAGGCCAGGAGCACCCGGGCGCGGATCCGGCGGGCGTCGTCGAGGGTCTTGAGGCCGGGGGCGTAGCGCTCCCATTCGGGGTGGCCGAAATAGCTGTGGGTGGCGCCGGTGGCCAGCACCAGCGTGTCGTAGGGGATGCGGGTGCCGTCGCGCAGGAGCGCGGCCCGCCCCTCGACGTCGATCCCCTCGACCTCGCCCATCAGCACCCGGACGTTGCGGTCCCGGCGCAGGATCGCCCGGATCGGCTCGGCGATCTCGCCCGGCGCGATCACCGCCGTCGCGACCTGGTAGAGTAGCGGCTGGAACAGGTGGTGGTTGCGCCGGTCGATCAGCGTGACCTCGATGCCCTCGGCCCCCCCGAGGCCGCGGGCCGTGGTGAGCCCGCCGAACCCGCCGCCGACGATCACCACCCGGTGCGGTCCCGAGACCGGGACGGGCGTGCGGTGCGGCCCGGCCGCCGGGCCCGATTCGAGGGCGGTGCGGTGGAGGGGTTCGGACATGCGGCTCTCTCGCGGCTCTCTCGCGGGCGGTGGGGCGGCCGCGCAAGCCCCGGCCGGGACTTGCCGAAGCGGCGCTCTCACCCAAGGTTACGCCTTCGGTGCGGGCTGGAAATCCCCCCTCTTGTGCCCCCTTCCGGAGCGTCCGCGGCGCGCCCGGCCCGCTGCGTCGAGCTCGCGAGATCTTACGCGGTTCCGGCGGGCGCCGGGCGGCCCCGGACTCTCGGCGAAGCTGTAATTCACAGTCCAGATTTGTATAAAACGGCATACCTCGACGGCCCGCGGGATTTCCGCTACCCGTGCGGCGGACCACGCATCCTCGAGGGAGAGACACACCATGGCCGACGCTACCGCCACCTCGGAGACCGGCCGCCGGATCGGTCACGGCCGGGTCTACGATTCGATCACCGAGACCATCGGCAACACGCCGCTGGTGCGCCTCAACCGCCTCGCCAAGGAGCGCGGGATCGACGCCGAGATCCTGCTGAAGCTCGAGTTCTTCAACCCGATCGCCTCGGTGAAGGACCGCATCGGCGTCAACATGATCGACGCCATGGAGGCCGCCGGCGTCCTGAAGCCCGGCGGCACCCTGGTGGAGCCGACCTCCGGCAATACCGGCATCGCGCTCGCCTTCGTGGCCGCCGCCCGCGGCTACCGGCTGATCCTGGTGATGCCCGAGACGATGTCGCTCGAGCGGCGCAAGATGCTGGCCTATCTCGGGGCCGAGCTCGCCCTCACCCCCGGCCCGCAGGGCATGAAGGGCGCGATCGCCAAGGCCGAGGAACTCCTGAAGGAGATTCCGGGCGCGATCATGCCCCAGCAGTTCAACAACCCGGCCAATCCCGAGATCCACCGCAAGACCACCGCGGAGGAGATCTGGAACGACACGCAGGGCCAGCTCGACGCCTTCGTGGCGGGCGTCGGCACCGGCGGCACCATCACGGGCGTCGGCCAGGTCATCAAGCCGCGCCTGCCGCACCTGCGCGTCGTCGCGGTCGAGCCGGAGGATTCCCCGGTCCTGTCGGGCGGCCAGCCCGGCCCGCACAAGATCCAGGGCATCGGCGCCGGCTTCGTTCCGGGCGTGCTCGACCGCGGCGTGATCGACGAGGTGGTGACGGTCTCCAACCAGACCGCCTTCGACACCGCCCGCCTGCTCGCCCGGATCGAGGGCATCCCCGGCGGCATCTCGACCGGCGGCAACGTCGCGGCGGCGCTCGAGATCGCGGCCCGGCCGGAATTCAAGGGCAAGCGGATCGTGACGGTCGCCTGCTCGTTCGCCGAGCGCTACATCTCGTCGGCCCTGTTTGAGGGGCTGTGAGAGGTCCGGGGCGGGGTCCTTCGGGGCTCCGCCCGTTCTGAAGGCTCGTTCGAGCGGTCGCCGAGGGATTGCCCCTCACGCGGAGTTCGATTCCTCCGCGCCGTTCCGGGCTCCGCCTTCGCGGCCCCGGGACGACCCGCCGGGTGTCGGATCGTCGGCGAGAACCGGGCGGCGCGCTCACGCCACCAGTTCGGGCCGCCGCTCCTCCTCGCAGGCGCCCCGGCGGAACAGCGCGGCACAGCGCGACTCGCGGTGGACGCTGAGGATCGACGCCCGGTCGATATCGGGATTGTCGGCGAGAATCCGGCGCACGTCCTCGACGAGGCGGCCGTAGCGGTCGGCATCGTAGCCGCTCTCGAGCGGGCTGACCGCGATGTAGGCCTCGACGACCAAGACCTTCTCGGACTTCTCGCGGGACACTTCGGCCGCGATCCAGGCTGATTTCACCAGACGGTTCGGGTTGACCATCGGCGTACCTCCGTTCTCGTCGGGCCACTCTGCGGCGGCTCAGTCAGGGCAGACTGCGACATCGTGCGCCGTCTGCCAACTCCGCGTGTGCTGCAAAGCTCCGTTATGTCGCAGGCTCGCCATGCATTCGGTGCATGGAACCGGGGATCCCGGATTGCGGGCTCAGAGCGGCAGCAGCCCGTCGCTCTTCACCTCCTCCATCACCGCGTAGGTGCGGGTGTTGTTGACTCCCGGCAGGCCCAGGAGGCCCTCGCCGAGGAAGCGGCGATAGGCCGGCATGTCGGCGACCCGGGCCTTGACCAGGTAGTCGAACCCGCCCCCGACCATGTGGCATTCCAGGACTTCCGGCGCGCGCCGCACCGCCGCTGCGAAGCGCGCGAAGGCGTCGGGCGTGGTCTTGTCGAGGGAGACTTCGACGAAGACGAGCAGGCTCAAGCCCAGGAGCTGCGGGTCGAGCCGCGCCCCGAACCCGGTGATCACCCCGTCCTTCTGCAGCCGGCGCAGGCGCTCGCCGGTGGCGGTCGGCGACAGGCCGACCCGCTCGGCCAGTTCCACGTTCGGGATCCGGCCCTCGCGCTGGAGGATCCGCAGGATCTGCCGGTCGATCCGGTCGAGCGCGTCCGTCATTCTCTCTGCCAAAGCCCCGTTTCGCCGCCGATCCTGCGGCCAAACCCCGATATGCGCCATCGAAGCGCGGCGAAAAGCCGATTACGCTGAGGATCGTCAGCCCCGCCCGGACCCGCCCCGATGCCCGCCCCGCTCCCCGTCTTCCACGCTCCTTTCGCCGCCGACGACGCCGTCCTCGCCCGCGCCTTCCTGGAGCGGGGCGGCCTTGCGCCGGAGCGCGAGGCCAAGGTCGATGCGCTGGCCCGCGACCTCGTCGGCGCCATCCGGCAGGAGAGCGGGGGGCTGGGCGGCGTCGAGGCGATGCTGCGCGAATACTCGCTCTCGACCAAGGAGGGCCTGGCCCTGATGGTGCTGGCGGAAGCCCTGCTGCGGGTGCCCGACGCCGCCACCGCCGACCGGCTGATCGAGGACAAGCTGCGCTTCGGCGGCTTCGAGCAGCACGCCACCCGGTCGGAGGCCCTCCTGGTGCGCTCCTCGGCCTGGGCGCTCGGCCTCTCGGCCCGGATCATCCAGCCCGGCGACACGCCGGAGGGCATTCTCGCCGGCCTCGCCAAGCGCCTCGGACTGCCGGCGGTGCGCCAGGCCGCCCGGCAGGCGATGCGGGTGATGGGCGGGCATTTCGTGCTCGGCGAGACGATCGAGGCGGCGCTCAAGCGCTCGGCCAGCGGGCAGGGCCGGCTCTACCGCTACTCCTTCGACATGCTCGGCGAGGGCGCCCGGACGGCCGAGGACGCGAAGGCCTACGCGGATTCCTACGCCGCCGCCATCGAGGCGATCGGGCGCGCGGCCGGCAACAAGCCGCTGCCGGACCGGCCGGGCATCTCGGTCAAGCTGTCGGCGCTCCATCCGCGCTACGAGGCGGTCGGCCGCGAGCGCGTGATGGAGGAGCTGGTGCCGGTGCTCCTGACGCTCGCCCAGGCCGCCAGGCGCTACGACCTCAACTTCACGGTCGATGCCGAGGAGGCGGACCGGCTGGAGCTCTCCCTCGACGTGATCGCGGCCGTGCTCGGCGATCCCTCGCTCGCCGGCTGGGACGGGTTCGGCCTCGCGGTCCAGGCCTACCAGAAGCGCTGCCTTCAGGTGATCGACCACGTCGCGGATCTGGCCGCCCGCCTCGACCGGCGGCTGATGGTGCGCCTCGTCAAGGGCGCCTACTGGGACACGGAAGTGAAGCGGGCCCAGGAGCGGGGCCTTCCCGACTACCCGGTCTTCACCCGCAAGAGCATGACCGATCTCAGCTACCTGGCGGCGGCCGAGCGGATGCTGGCTCACCGCCCGCGGCTCTTCCCGCAATTCGCCACCCACAACGCGCTCACCGTCGCGGCGATCGTCGAGCGGGCGGGGCCCGAAGGCGGCACCTACGAGTTCCAGCGCCTGCACGGCATGGGCGAGGCGCTCTATGCGCGGCTGCTGGCCAGCGTGCCGGGGGCGGCCTGCCGCACCTACGCGCCGGTCGGCGGGCACCGCGACCTGCTGGCCTACCTGGTGCGGCGGCTCCTCGAGAACGGCGCCAACTCGTCTTTCGTCTCGCAGGCCGCCGACCCCGCGGTGCCGGTGGAGAGCCTGCTGCGCCGCCCGGCCGAGAGCGTCGGCAATCCCGACCGCGCCCGGCACGCGAAGCTTCGCCGCCCGGCCGAGATGTTCGCGCCGGAGCGGGTCAATTCCGCCGGCGTCGAGTTCGGCGACCGGGCGGCGCTGGAGCGCCTGACCGGGGCCGTGGCCGCCGCGCGGGGGCCGGCCGAGGCTGCGCCGGTGATCGACGGCGTCGCGCAAGCCGGCACGCGCCGCGACGTGGCGAGCCCGAGCGATGCCCGCACGGTGGTCGGCACCGTCGTGGAGGCATCGCCTGAGACCGCGACCGCGGCGATGCGCGCCGCCCGAAGAGGGGCGGTCGCCTGGGGCCGGGTGCCGGCGCAGGAGCGCGCCGCCGCCCTCGACCGGGCCGCCGACGCGATGGAGGCGGCGACCGGCCGGCTCATCCACCTGCTCCAGGCGGAGGCCGGCAAGACCCTCGACGACGCGGTGGCGGAGCTGCGCGAGGCGGTGGATTTCTGCCGCTACTACGCGGTGCAGGGGCGCAAGCTCTTCGGAGCACCCCAGGCGCTGCCGGGCCCGACCGGCGAGAGCAACCGCCTGTCCTTGCGCAGCCGCGGCGTGTTCGTGGCGATCTCGCCCTGGAACTTCCCGCTCGCCATCTTCGTCGGCCAGGTCGCGGCGGCCCTGATGGCCGGGAACGCCGTGGTGGCCAAGCCCGCCGAGCAGACGCCGCTCGTAGCAGGAGAGGCCGTGCGCCTCCTCCACCGGGCCGGCATCGCGCCGAGCGCCCTCCACCTCGTGCCGGGCGACGGCGCGGTGGGGGCGGCGCTGGTGGCGGATCGCGACGTCGCCGGCGTGGTCTTCACCGGCTCGACCGAGGTGGCGCGCCACATCAACCGGGCGCTCGCCGCCAAGGACGGCCCGATCGTCCCGCTCATCGCCGAGACCGGCGGCATCAACGCGATGCTGGTCGACGCCACCGCTCTCCCTGAGCAGGTCGCCGACGACGTCGTGACCTCCGCCTTCCGCTCCGCCGGCCAGCGCTGCTCGGCGCTGCGCCTGCTGCTGGTGCAGGAGGACGTGGCCGACAAGGTGATCGGCATGGTGGCGGGCGCCGCCCGCGAGCTGCGCCTCGGCGATCCGCGCGACCCCGCCACCCATGTCGGCCCGGTGATCGACGCCGAGGCCCGCACCCGCCTCGACCGCCACGGCGCCGCCATGCGCCGCTCCGCCAAGGTCCATTACGCCGGCGAGGTGCCGGGCGAGGGCCATTTCGTGGCGCCGCAGATCTACGAGATCGCCGGCCCCGAGGCCCTGACGGAGGAGGTGTTCGGGCCGATCCTGCACGTCGCCCGCTACAAGGCCGCCGATTTCGACCGGATGCTCGACGCGATCGAGGCCACCGGCTACGGCCTGACGGTCGGCGTCCATTCCCGCATCGACGCCACGGTGGAGCGGGTGGTGTCCCGGCTCTCCACCGGCAACGTCTACGTCAACCGCAACATGATCGGCGCGGTGGTCGGCGTGCAGCCCTTCGGCGGCCACGGCCTCTCCGGCACCGGCCCGAAGGCCGGCGGTCCCCACTACCTCACCCGCTTCGCCACCGAGCAGACCGTGACGGTGAACACCGCGGCGGCGGGGGGCGATGCGGCGTTGATCGCCATGGTGGGGTGAGGGGGCTTCCCCTCCGCGCCTCGTCTTTTCCCGGGACAGCCTGGTGCGTCACGACGCCGAGTCCCCCGGTCGACGATGCAGCAGCACCGCCTCGACCTCCGCCGCCGGATGGCGCGGATAGCGGGCCATGACCAGCGGGTCGTGACCCGGCACGATCCGCTCCGGATCGCCGGCGAGCTGCGCCAGCCGGCGCCAGCTCTCCATCATCGCGGCGACGTCGACGACGATCGGGAAGGGGTTCTGCCGGGCGAGGTTGGCGTAGAAGTGGGCGGCGTCCGACGCGAGGACGACCGGCCCGCGCGCCGTCTCGACCCGGACGCATTGCAGACCGCGCGTATGGCCCGGCACCGCATGGACCGTGAGGCCCGGCGCGATCTCGCCGTCCCCGTCCACGAAGGCGACCCGGCCCTCGTAGACTGTCCGCACCATGGTGCAGACGTCCTCCACCGCGAAGGCGCCGCGCAGGCGCGCGTGGCACATGCAGCGCCCCGTCGCGTAGGCCATCTCGGCGTCCTGGAGATGGAAGGTGGCGTTGGGAAAGGCCGACAGGTTGCCGGCATGGTCGTAGTGGAGATGGGTGATGATCACATCGCGCACCGCGGCCGGATCGACGCCCAGCCGTCGCAGCCCCTCCAGGGGGTGGCGCACCATGGTCCGGCCGTAGGCGGCGCAGGCCGGCCAGTCGAAGCCGGTATCGACGAGAACCACGCGGTCCGCATCGCGGATGACCCAGACGAAGTAGTCGATCGGCATCGGCGCATCGTGCGGGTCGCCGTTCTCCGGCGGGTAGAGCAGGTTCGCGGAAGCCGGGCGTTCATGCGTCGCGTAGCGCAGCGCGACGACTTCGTAGACCGACACGGGCGCCCTCCCTTGAGCATTTCCCGACGAAGTGGATACCGGTTCGTCTCAGGAAATGCGGTGAAAACTAAGATCGAGAGCAGCGTTCGATGGCAGCGCGACCGGGCGCTGCTCTAGTCTTCGTTCGATGCCGGCAGCTCCGCCAGGAACGCGTCGATCGCCGTGTGGTCCGCCTCGGCCCCGAGATCGTCCAGGGCCTGCTGCCACAGGGCCGCGACCACCCGCGACAGCGGCGCCGGAACGCCCTCGTGGCGCGCGAGGTCGTCCGCCGTGCGCAGGTCCTTGGCCATCAGCGCCATCGAGAAGCCCGAGGCGTAGGTCTTCGGGATCACGAAGGGCTTCAGCTTGACCTCGGTCGAGTTGTTGCGGCCCGTCGAGACGTTGAGGATGTCCGTCATCAGGTCGGGATCGAGGCCGAAGCGGGCGCCGATGCGCAGCGCCTCGCAGGCCGCGGTGAGGCCGGCGGCCGACACGTAGTTGTTCAGGGCCTTCATCGCGTGGCCGGAGCCGATCGGCCCGGTCTCGAAGATCGACGCGCCCAGGCCTTCGAGGAGCGGCCGCACCGCCGCGGCGGCGTCCGCGTCGCCGCCCACCATGATGGCGAGAGTGCCGTCGACGGCGCGCTTCACCCCGCCGGAGACGGGGGCATCGAGGAGCACGATGCCCGTCCCGGCGAGATCGCGGGCGAGCTCGCGGGTGCCGACCGGCGCCGACGAACTCATGTCGATCGCGATCGCCCCCGGCGCGAGCTGTCCGGCCACGCCGTCGGGTCCCGCGAGGACGGCGCGCACCGCGCGGCCGTCCGGCAGCATCGTCACGACGACGCCCGCCCCCGCCGCAGCGTCCCGTGCCGAGGGCGCCACCGTGCCGCCGGCGGCCGCGAAGGCCTCCGACGCCGCCGGCGCGGGGTCGTACCCGACGACCGTCCAGCCCGCCGCCACGAGCCGGCTCGCCATCGGCAGCCCCATCTTGCCGAGGCCCAGGAACGCGATACGGGCGGAGGAGCGGTCGATGCGCATGAGGAAGGGGCCCTGCTGTCCTGACGTCCCGGGACGGTCCTGGCTCACCCCTTGTCGGGGATGGCCCCTTCCGCCTTGAGGACCTCGTGCGCGGCCTTGAAGGCCTCGAGCCCGGCCGGGATGCCGCAATAGACGGTGGCGTGAAGCAGGATCTCCTTGATCTCGTCGACGCTCACGCCGTTGGCGAGCGCGCCCTTGACGTGGAGCTTGAGCTCCGCCGGCTTCGACAGGGCGGTCAGCATCGCGAGGTTGAGCATCGAGCGCGTCCTGCGATCGAGGCCGTCGCGGGTCCAGGCATAGCCCCAGCACCATTCCGTGGTGATGCGCTGGAACGCCATCATGAAGTCGTCGGCCTTGGCGAGGCCGGCATCGACGTAATCCGCGCCGAGCACCGCCCGGCGGACCTCGAGTCCCTTCTCGAACTGCTCGCTCTCGGCCATCGTCCCCTCCCTGAGGCGTCCTTTTCCGGGAGGCTATCAGGCCGGCGGCAGGGCGGGGGATCTTTTTTCAGGCCGCACCTCGCCGTCCGGCCGTGCGGCGCCGGCCGTACGGCGCCCTTGCCGCAAGGGTCGATGCGTCTGCCGGAGAGGCAGCGTGGCCGTAGAGGCCTCGAACGGCGCGCTTCCGATCCTCCGCCTCGATACCGGGCCGATCTTTATTCCGTGAGAGCGCGTGCGCGAGGACACATCGCGGCGTTGCGCGGCCGAATATATTGAGATCATCGAGAGGGGACAAGAAGAAGACCCCTGATTGTCCCGACCAACGGAGATCGATATCCATGAAGAACCGCATCGCCGCCACCCTCGCCGCCCTCGTCATCGTCGCCGCCCCGGTCTCCTCCGCGATGGCGTTCAGCGCGAACTCCCCCGCCAACCCGTTCTGGCCCCGCGACGTCGAGACCACCGGCTCGATCGGCGGCCGCGCCAATACCAGCGTGCCGTTCTACGGCGCCTGCCCGATGAGCTCGGCCGCGGAGGGCAACGCCAAGCAGCAGAACTTCCCGGTCAAGCAGTACGGCCAGACCGCCGGCGGCTACCGGTGCTGAGGAAAGCCGTGACGCACGGGATGACGCATAGCCCACCCCGATGATCCTCTGAGCCTTCACAGGGCCGCCCGCGGGCGGCCCTCTTCGTATGGAACACGGGAGCGGCCCGCGGGCGGCCCGTTTCGCGTCCGCGGCCGCGGCCGCGACCGTCACCCGAAATACACACCCCGGCCCGAACCGTCGCCATACCCGGAAATCGCCGCAAACCGCCATCATCTCTCGGGCCCGACGGCGCGAGGCTTTCGTCGGCCCCGGGTCGTGTCGCCCGGCGCTCGGTCGGTCGGCAAGCTTGGCACTTCGTTAAGCACTCACTCGCATTCTCGCGCCAACACCCTTCGGGAGATCCTCAGCGTGCGCGCTCTGACCTCTAACGGCCTTCCGCGCCTCGGCGTGGGCGCGGCGCTCGTCGCCGCCCTCTTCGTCACCGCAGCGCCCCAGGCCCAGGCCCGCGACAATGTCGGCGCGGCGATTCTCGGCGGCGCGGCGGCCGGCGTCCTCGGTGGCGTCGCCGCCGGCGCGATCATGAACGGCGCCCAGGCGGCGCCCCCGCCGCCGCCGGCCTACATCGTGCCGCCGCCGCGCCGGGTCTATGTCGAGGAGCCCGAGGCCGTGTACGTGCGCCCGCGCCGCGGCCCGATCTGCCATTTCGAGCGCCGCAAGGTGTGGCTCGACGACGAGTCCTTCACCTACAAGCGCGTCGAGGTCTGCGAGTAAGCCTCGCGGCATCGCCGAGACATCAGGGGCCGGCACCCGGGCACGGGGCCGGCCCTTCTCACATCTTCACCCCGTCCTTCACCAGGATCCAGTCCTCGATCACCACGGCGTCGAGCCCCGTCGTCGCAAACATCAGGATCGCGTCCTCGGCGGTGTGGAGGATCGGCTTGCCCATCACGTTGAAGCTGGTGTTGAGCAGGATCGGCACGCCGGTCCGGGCCGCGAAGGCGCGGATCAGGGCGGCATAGGCCGGGTTGCGCTCGTCGGTCACGCTCTGGAGCCGCCCGGTGCCGTCCTCGTGCACCACCGCCGGGACTCGCGTCCGCACCTCCGGCCGCCAGACCAGGGTGCGCTCCATGTAGGGACTGTCCTGGTAATTCTCGAACCAGTCCGGCCCGGCCTCGGCCAGGATCGAGGGTGCGAACGGGCGGAACGCCTCGCGGTACTTCACCTTGGCGTTCAGGATCGCCTTGGCGTCGGCCGGGCGCGGATCGGCCAGGATCGAGCGGTTGCCGAGCGCCCGGGGCCCGAACTCCGCCCGTCCCTGCACCCAGCCGACGAGGCCGCCCGCCGCCAGGATGTCGGCGGCGGCCTGCATCACCCCGTCATGGCCGAGACGGCGCAGGCGCGGCTCCCAGCCGACCATCCGTTCCAGGGGCTCGGTCGAGACGCGCGAGCCGAGATACGGGGTGGCGAGCGCCCCCGGCCCGGTCCAGTCCGGGTTGTCCTCCTGGAAGGCGAGCCAGGCCGCGCCGAGCGCGTTGCCGTCATCGGCGGGCGCCGAGGGGATGTGGAGCCGCTGGAACGCGCTGCGCCCGAGCAGCCGGCCGTTATAGGACGAGTTCAGCGCGCAGCCGCCGGTGACGACGAGGTTCTCGTGGGGGCTGAGCCGCCACGCCTCGGCGACCAGCACGTCCATCATCTCGGAAAACACCGCCTGGCCGCAGGCCGAGAGGTCGGCCCAGCCGTCCTCGCCGGCTTCCCCCGGGCGGCGGGCGCGGATCTCCTCGGCCACCGCCTGCACGGTCCCGGCATCCGCGAAGCGCAGGCGCCCGCCCTCGATCCGGTAGAGCCGGCGCAGCAGTGCCATCAGCGCGGGATCCTGCCGGCCGTAGGGGGCGAGCCCCATGATCTTCCATTCCTCGCCCTTGGCCTGGTCGAACCCGGCGAGGTCGGTGACGAGGCCGAAGAAGAAGCCGACCGATTCGCGGCCGCGATGGCGCTTCACCTCCGCGAGGCGCCCCGCCTCCATCCGGTAGATCGCCGAGGCGCCGGTCTCGCCCATGCCGTCGACGACGAGGCAGGTGGCGTCCCGGAACGGCGAGCCCCACAGCCCGTAGGCCGCGTGGGTGAGGTGGTGGGGGTAGCGCCGCAAGGCCGCGATGGTCGAGCGGCCGCCATGGGCCCGGTCGAGGCCGAGCAGCGTGCCGTATCCGGCCCTCCCTTGCGCCAGCGCCAGCTCGGCGATGAAGGTGCGCTCCGCCCGCTCCGGCACCAGCGAGCGGTTGAGGGCGGGGGAATGGCCCTTGAGCGCGTCGAGCCCGAAGGCACCGGTCGCCGCCTGGCCGGCGAGGTAGCGGCTGAAATCCGGGCCCCAGGTGGTGGCGATCACCAGTTCGGCGCCGGGCGGCAGGTGGGCCTTGAGCAGCCCGGCCATGCGGGGCGCCGAATCCGGCTCGCAATTCGGGGCGCGCTTGTATTGCAGGTAGCGCTCCGTCGCCTCGGCGAAGAGCACCGTGCCGTCCGGCCCGACCAGGGCGAGGGCCGGGTCGTGGAAGGTGGTGGCGAGGCCGAGGTAGTAGCGCATCGGGTCCGTTGGTCTGGTCACGCCGCCGCTCTAACAGTCCCGGCCCCGGGTGTCAGGCCGGGCTGAACGTTGCGCAGGCGCATCGGGGGGCGGCTGTCGCTGCGTGATCGCGCCGGATTTCGCCCGCGTTTCGCGCACCGATATGCTAGCGACGTCATCGGGGTACGACCCGCCGGGTCGTCGACGGAACATGAGGCGGCGCCCCCCTGGCGGGGCGGCACGGACAGCACGGTGCGCGACATCCTGACCGCCCTGGCGGGCCTCGTCATCCTGATCCTCGCCGCGGCCCTGGTCGCGCCGCCCTTCATCCCGTGGGAATCCTACCGCACCGCCTTCGACGCGGCGCTCAGCCGCTCCCTCGGGGTCGAGGCCCGCAGCGACGGCCGCCTCGAGGTGCGGCTCCTGCCCTCGCCGCGCCTGCGCATCGACCACCTGCGGATCGCCACCGGGCGCGACCGGCCCTCGCTGGACGCCCGCTTCGTCAAGGCCGAGATCGCCCTGACCCCGCTCCTGGCGGGCGAGATCCGATTCACCGAGACCCGGATCGGCCGCGGCGAGGTCACCCTGCCGATGACCGAGGCCGGCAGCTTCCTGCTGCCGCCGCCCCTCGCGGAGGGGCGCGACCTCGCCGTCGAGGACCTGCGGGTGTCGCAGCTCCTCCTGACCACCCGGGTGGCGGCGACCGGGCGCACCGACCAGGTCTATGCCGAGAACGTCCGGCTCTCGGCGCCGCGCCTCGCCGGCCCGTGGCGGGCGGAAGGCCAGGTCGAGGCGGTGCCGTTCCGCCTCACCACCGGCGCGCCGGGGCCCGACGGCGCGGTTCCGGTCAAGCTCGGGGCGGGGGGCGACACGGTGCCCCGGCTCGACCTCGACGCCCGGGTGACCCTGGTGGACGGCGTGCCGGAGGCGACGGGCAATGCCCGCCTCGTGGTCGGGCCGCCGGCCCAGGCCGCGGGCACCGCCCTGCCGTTCTCGCTCCAGGGCGGGTTCAGGGCGAAGGGCCGCCTCGCGACCTTCGAGACCCTGGCCGTCGAGGTGCCGGGCGAGGTGCCCTTGCGCTTCGCCGGCCGCGGCAGCGTCGACCTCGCGGCCGCCCGCGCCGCGCTGAGCCTGGAGGCCCGGCGCCTCGACCTCGACGCCTTCCTGATGAGCGCCACCGGGCAGGCCCTGCTCGGCCGCGGCCTCTCGCCCGCCGCGCTGCCGAGTCCCCTTGCGGGCACCCTCGCCCTCGACGTCGCGGCCGACAGCCTGACCCTCGCCCGCGAGGAGTGGAGCGGCGCGGCCTTGAGCGCCACGATCCGGCCCTCCGGCGCGGTGACGTTGCGGCGGCTCGCCGGTACCGCCGCGGGCGGCCTGAAGCTGGCTCTGTCCGGCGACGTGACGCCGAGCGGCGGCTTCTCGGGCCATGCCGCCCTCGACGCCCCGGCCTCGGACCGGCTCGCGCGCCTCCTCGACCGGCTCGGCGTGAGCGGCCCGCTCACCGGGCTCCTCGACGGCCGGCCGTTCTCGGCCGAGGCCGACGTGGCGGCGGCCCTGCCGGTGCTCTCGCTGCGCAACGCCCGGGTGACGCTCGGCACCGCGAAGATCACCGGCTCGGCCCGCTACAGCCCGGCCGGTCCCGACCTGCCCCGCCCGCGCTTCGACGCCCAGATCATCGCCGACGGGCTCGACATCGCGGAATTGCCGCCGATGCGCGGCGCCATCGCGGCCCTGCGCGACCACGATGTCGGCCTGACGCTGCTGGCCCGCGACCTGCGCTACGGGCCGACCGGAACGAAGACCGGCGAGATCGCCGCCAGCCTGCAATCCGAGGGCGCGGCATTGCGCCTCGACAGCCTGGAGGTGCGCGACCTCGCCGGGGCCCGGGCCAGCCTCTCGGGCCGGATCGGCGCCGACGGTGCCGGGCGCATCGCCGGGCGGGTGAGCGCGCCGGTGGCCGCCCCCCTGATCGACCTCGTCTCGCGCACCTTCGTCGACGAGGCGCGGCTGCTGCCGTCCTTCCTGCGCGAGGGGCCGGTCGCCCTCGACGTGACGCTGGAGCGGGGCCCGGGCTCCGAGGAGGGCCTTCTGCACGGTGAGGCCCGCGGCAGCGCCGCCGGCGGCCGCCTTGCGCTCACCCTCGCCGCCCGGTCCGGCCGGCTCGACGGCCTCGATGCGCGCCTCGACGGCGTGGCGTCCGGCCGCTGGCTCGGCCGGCCCGACGATCCGGCGCTCGCCATCCCGGCGAACCTGCACCTCGCCGGGCGCCGGCTTGCGACGGACGGCCCGTTGGGCCTGACGCTCGATGCCGCCATCGCCGGGGCGACGGTCGGAACGGCAAAGCCCCTGATCCTCCCGGAAACCGGCGGTCCGCTCCAGGACGGCACCCTGACCCTGGCCGCCCCAGACCTGCGGCCGCTCGCCGGCCTCCTCGGCCACGCAGCCGTCCCGCCGGACCCGGTACCGGCCCGGCTGACCGTGGGCTTCTCCCGCACCGGCGAGACCCCGCGCCTCGCCCTCGCCGGCACGCTGTCGGGATCGGCCGTCGAGGCGACGCTGACCCGGCCGGCGAGCGGCGAGGTCGCCGGCAACGTCTCGCTCGAGCGGCTGTCCCTGCCCTGGCTCGCCGAGGCGCTGATGCTGAAGGCCGGCGCGGCGCCGGCCGGCGCGGGCGCCTGGTCCGCTGCCCGCTTCGGCCCGGCCCCGGCGCCGCCCGCCGCCGGGCACCTCGCCATGACGGTTCGCCGCCTGGATCTCGGCCGCGGCCTCGCGGCGGATTGGGCGCGGTTCGACCTCGGCCTCGGGCCCGACGGCCTCTCGGTGCGCGACTTCGCGGCCGGCCTCGCCGGCGGGCGGCTCACCGGCAGCGCCACCCTGGCGCGCCAGGGCCCCCAGGCGACGCTCGCCGCGGAAGGCGCCCTCACCGCGGCCGCGATTCCCACCCTCGCCGGCGGCGACGCGGTGCGGGGCCAGGTCTCGATCCGGCTGCGCCTGGGCGGCGCCGGCGACAGCCCGGCGACCCTCGTCGGCAACCTCGCCGGCAGCGGCAGCCTCGACCTCGCCGGGCTGACCCTGCGCGACCTCGATCCGGCGGCGGTGCAGCGGGCGCTGACCCGGCTGCTCGCCGAGGAGGACCCTTTGCGGGCGGGCCGCGTCGAGCGGGTGGTGTCGGAGGAGTTTGACCGCGGGCCGCTGGTGATCGCCGGGCCGGTCTCGGTCCCGGCCTCGATGGTCGGCGGGGTGCTGCGCACCGGGAGCCTGACCGTCGATCTCGGCCCCGCCACCTGGACCGGTCTGGTGCAGGTCGACATGAAGTCGCTGCGCCTCGACGCCCGCGGCACCCTCACCGCCACCGCGACGCCGCGCGGCTGGACGGCGCCGGCGCCGACGCTGGGCCTCGCCCTCGTCGGCCCCCTGGCCCGGCCGCAGCGGGAACTGGACCTCGTTCCCCTCGGCAACGTGCTGGCGGCGGTGGTGCTGCAACGCGAGCTCGACAAGATCGAGACCGTCGAGGCCGACCGCAACGAGCTCGCCCGCCGCCGCAGCCGCCTGGAGATGGACCGGGCCCGCACCGCCGAGGAGGCGCGGCTGGCCCGGCAGCGGGCCGAGGAGGCCAGGGCCGAGGCGGTGCGGGCGGACGCCGCGAGGGCGGAGGCGGCCCGGGCTGAGGCAGCAAGGGCGGAAGCCGCGAGAGCCGCCGAGGCCGCGCGCGCGGCGGAGGCGCGGGCTGCCGAAGCCGCCAGGGCCGCGGATGCGGCCCGCGCTGCGGATGCGGCCCGCGCGGCAGAAGCGGCGCGGGCTGCGGACGCGGCGCGGCGGAAGGCCGAGGAGGAGGCTTCGCACCGTCAGGGCGGCGGGGCGCCGGAGGCGGGCGATTCGCAATAGGCTCGTCGGAGAGGCGAGGGGCGGGACTCGATGGCGCCCGAACACATCGGCACGCCTGTTGTTCACTCGCCGGACCCGTTATCCTCCGCCGCCTTTCCCGAACGCGTCCTCGATCGTGAGATCGATCACTCCTCCGGCACCAGGCGGCCGGCGAAGGTCAGGCACAGGCACAGGGCCCCGAGGGCGAACTCCCAATGGCGGATGTCGCCGCCGATCGACGCCACCACGGCCTGGGCGATCAGCACGATCCCGACGAGGGGCGGCACGACCGTCAGGGCGACGCGCACGGCCCTGAGCCAGGCCCGGCCGGAAGAGCGCCTCGTCGTCATCGACCGCCCGCCGCCGGATCGGACGAGAGGGTACGGCCGTTCGGGGCCGACCGGGACCAGGGATCGATCATGTGCCGCTCCGACGGGGCGCCGTTCGGCCCGGCGGGGAGGTGGCGCGCGGCCCCCGGGCGGTCAAGCCCGCGCGGGCCAGCGACCTGGTGACCCGTGCCCCCGCCTCTCCCGCCCCTGTCGCGCGCGCGCGTTCCCGCTTATCAGGGGCCTCGCGCGCCGCCCCGGACCGCGTTCTCGCCCCCGTCCTCCCACCGGACCGTCATGCTGAAGGCCTTCCTCGCCTATTACCGGCCGTACCGGGCCCTGTTCCTCGTCGATTTCGGCTGTGCCATCCTGTCGGGCCTGCTCGAGCTCGGCTTCCCGATGGCGGTGAAGTCCTTCGTCGACGTGCTGCTGCCGCGCCAGGACTGGAGCCTGATCCTGCTGGCCGCGGCCGGGCTGACCCTGCTCTACGTCGCCAATGCGGGGCTGATGGTGGTGGTGACCTATTGGGGCCACGTGCTCGGCATCAACATCGAGACCACGATGCGGGCCCGCGCCTTCGACCACCTGCAGACGTTGTCGTTCCGGTTCTTCGACAATCAGAAGACCGGCCATCTCGTCGCCCGGGTGACGAAGGACCTGGAGGAGATCGGCGAGGTCGCCCATCACGGGCCGGAAGACCTGTTCATCGCCGTGATGACGCTGTTCGGCGCCTTCGGGCTGATGCTCGTCGTCCACCCGCCGCTGGCGCTGATGACCGCCGCGATCCTGCCGGTCATCGCCTTCGTCACCGTGCGCTACGGCGGGCGGATGACCAGCAACTGGCAGGCGCAGTATGGCCGGGTCGGCGCCTTCAATGCCCGCATCGAGGAGAATGTCGGCGGCATCCGGGTGGTCAAGGCCTTCGCCAACGAGGCCCACGAGCGGCGCCTGTTCGCCGCCGACAACGAGCGCTACCGCGCCACCAAGCTCGACGCCTACAGGATCATGGCGGCGAGCCTGTCGCTCAACTACCTCGGCATGCGCCTCGTCCAGATCGTGGTGCTGCTCGGCGGCGCCGCCTACGTGGTGCGGGGCGACCTGAGCCCCGGCGGCTTCGTCGGCTTCCTGCTCCTCGTCGGGGTGTTCTACCGGCCGCTGGAGAAGATCAGCGCGGTGGTCGAGACCTATCCGAAGGGCATCGCGGGCTTTCGCCGCTACCTGGCGCTGCTCGCCACCGCGCCCGACATCGTCGACCGTCCCGGCGCGGTCGCGGTGCCGCTGTCCGGCGAGATCCGCTTCGAGGGCGTGCGCTTCGGCTACGGCGACGGCCGGCCGGTGCTCGACGGCGTGGACCTCGCGGTGCGCGCCGGCGAGACCGTGGCCTTCGTCGGGCCCTCCGGCGCCGGCAAGACCACGCTCTGCTCGCTGGTGCCGCGCTTCTACGACGTCGAGGGCGGGCGCATCACCATCGACGGGCACGACATCCGCGACCTGACGCTGGCCTCCCTGAGGAGCCAGATCGGCATCGTGCAGCAGGACGTGTTCCTGTTCGCCGGCACCATCCGCGAGAACATCGCCTACGGCCGGCTCGACGCGAGCGAGGCCGAGATCCGGCAGGCGGCGCATCGCGCCCGCCTCGACGCTCTGATCGAGACGCTGCCGGACGGCCTCGATACGGTGGTGGGCGAGCGCGGCGTCAAGCTCTCGGGCGGGCAGAAGCAGCGCCTGGCGATCGCCCGGGTCTTCCTCAAGAACCCGCCGATCCTGATCCTCGACGAGGCGACCTCGGCCCTCGATACGCAGACCGAGCGCGAGATCCAGCAGGCCCTCTCGGAACTGACGCAGGGGCGCACGACCCTCGTCATCGCCCACCGCCTCGCCACCATCCGTCACGCCGACCGCATCGCCGTGGTGTCGAACGGGCGCATCCTCGAACAGGGCTCGCACGACGCGCTCGTGGCGGCGGACGGCGCCTACCGGCGCCTGCACGCCGCGCAGGCAGGGATCGTCGCCGCGGAGTAGCCGGGACGGCGGCGAAAAAGGGTCAGTGCGCGGCGGTGTGGAGCGCCCAGACGTCTTCCTCGACGTCGAGCAGCGTCTCGTGCACCTGCCGCGCCATCGCGAACGCCGCCTCGTCGCTCGCCGCCGCGCCGGCGAAGCGGGCGATGACCGCGAGCGCCTCGATCGACAGGGCCTGCCGGAAGCGGGCGAACCCGCCCGGGCACTCGGACTCGTAGGACAGGGCGAGATCGCGCAGCACGTGCGTGACCAGGGCCGCGGCAGGCGCCGGGGCAGCGGCGGGGGGGCGGCCCTCGGCGGCCACCGGCGTGTCGAGATTCGGGATCATACTCGCGCAAGTAGTGCCTGCGCCGCCGCGGACATAGCCGGGCTTACAGCCTAGGCCACCTGGGATAATGCGCCGGATTCGAGACCCGGCCGGGCGGTGCGGCCGGTGCTCCCGCCCCTGCGCGGCAGATGTCGCCCTGATCGGGACAGGCGCCATGACGGTCAGGTTGTCGACGGATGCGTGAGTCCGGCATAAATCCAATGACATACGAAATTTTCGGCGATCGATATGTCGAGATTTAGACATGTTAGATCAAGCTTTTGTTAATTGACTGCCACGCTCATCGTGGCGGAGTTTGTGCGTATCGGGTGCGCCTCGTCCGGAGCCGTGGTCCCATCGAGCGGAGGCGGCCATGGCCGACGCGCAGGTTTTCGGTCCCGCATGCGATGCGGTCGGCGGGGATGGCCGGCGCGTCTTCCTCGTCGGGCTCGGCACCCATGGCGACGTGCTGCCCGTCATCGCGCTCGGCGCGGCGTTGCGGGGGAGGGGGGTCGACGTCCGCCTCGCCGCCCCGGCGCCGTTCCGGACGCTCGCCGCCCGGGCCGGCCTCGCCTTCCACCCCCTCGGCACGCCGGGCGATTTCGCCCGGGCCGTCGCCCAGCCGGCCCTGTGGCGGCCGGTCCGCGGCGCGAGGGCGATGCTCGCCGCCGTCGCGGAGGCGACCGAGCCGACCTATCGCTGGCTGGAGGCGGAGGCGACGCCCGCCGACCTCGTCGTCGCCTCGACCCTGGCGCTGGGTGCCCGCGTGGCGCAGGAGCGCCTCGGCCTGTCCCTCACCACCCTTCACCTGATGCCGATGCTGCTCGAGAGCCGCCTCGCCCCGCCCCGCCTGCCGGGCCTGCCGCTCCCCCGCCTGATGCCGGCGCGCTGGCGCCACGCCCTCGGCCGCGGCGCCGACCGCTTCGTCCTCGGCCCCGTCGCGCTGCCGCCACTCAACGCCTTCC
Organism: Methylobacterium sp. DB0501; assembly: GCF_011043735.1. Lineage (GTDB taxonomy): Bacteria > Pseudomonadota > Alphaproteobacteria > Rhizobiales > Beijerinckiaceae > Methylobacterium > Methylobacterium alsaeris. The sequence goes on from NZ_JAAKGV010000003.1 coordinate 133,250, forward strand.
GGGCCGGCCTGGGCCTCGACCCGGTCAAGCGCCTGCGCCACTGGTGGCACAGCCCCGAGCGGGTCCTGCTCGCGGTGCCCGACTGGTACGCCCCGCCCCAGCCCGACTGGCCGGCCCAGGTGACGCAGACCGGGTTTCCCCTCGCCGACACCTTCGGTGACGCCGCCGGCCTGCCGCCCGATCTCGCCGCCTTCCTGCGCGACGGTCCGCCGCCGCTGGTCTTCACCTACGGCTCGGCGATGGCGGGCGCGCAACGCTTCTTCGCCACCGCGGTCGAGATCTGCCGGCTCACCGGGCGCCGCGGCCTCCTCCTCGCCGGCCGGGCCGGGGAGATCCCCGCCGACCTGCCGCCGGGTATCCTGCACGTGCCTTATGCCCCCTTGAGCCGGCTGCTGCCGGCCTGCGCGGCCCTGGTCCACCATGGCGGGGTCGGCACGGTGGCGCAGGCCCTGGCGGCGGGCTGCCCGCAGCTGATCGTGCCGGTGGCCTTCGATCATGCCGACGAGGCCGAGCGGGTGGTGCGGCTCGGGGTCGGGACCTCGCTCGCGCGCTGGCGCTTCACCCCGCAGCGGGCGCGGCGGGCGGTGGAGGCGCTGCTGCACTCGCCCGCGGTGGCGGCGGCCTGCCGCGAGGTGCAGGTGCTGATGCGCGCCGAGAGCGGCGTCGCGCAGGCCTGCGCGGTGATCGGCGCGAGGTGAGGCGGCTCACGCCGCCTTCACCGCCGCCAGGAAGCCGCCCACCTCCTGCGTCAGCCCGTCGGAATGGCGCGCCAGGATGAGCGCGGCGTCGAGGACCTGGCCGGCGGCCGCACCCGTCTCGCCGGCTTCCCGGCGCAGGTCGTGCAGGGTCTCGGTGACGTGGCCGGTGCCCGACGCCGCCTCGCCGACGCTGCGGGCGATCTCCTGGGTGGCCGCGCCCTGCTCCTCCATCACGGCGGCCACGCCGGCCGCGGCGGCCGACATCTCGCCGATCGCCCGGCCGATGCGCTGGATGTCGGCGATGGTGGCCCGGGTCGCGGCCTGGATCGCCCCGACCTGCCCGGTGATCTCCTCCGTCGCCCGGGTGGTCTGGCCGGCGAGCGCCTTGACCTCGGCGGCCACCACCGCGAAGCCGCGCCCCGCCTCGCCGGCCCGGGCCGCCTCGATGGTGGCGTTGAGCGCCAGCAGGTTGGTCTGCGCGGCGATGTCGGCGATGACCGAGACCACGCGCTCGATGCGCTCGGCGGCCTGCGCCAGCTCGCTCACGGTCGCGTCGGTGCGGCCCGCATCCGCCACCGCCTGACCGGCCATGCGCGAGGTCTGCGAGACCTGCCGCACGATCTCCTGGATCGCCGCCGTCATCTGCGCGCTCGCCGCCGCGACGGCGTGAACGTGGCCGGAGGTCCGCTGGGCCACCCCCGCCGCCGCGTCGGTGCGCCCGGCCCCGGCCTCGGCGCCCGCCGCCATCGCCCGGGCCGCCGCCTCCATGGTGCCGGCGGCGTCGGCGAGGTCGCGCGACAGCCCCGAGACCTTGGCCTCGAAATCCCGGGCGAGGCCGTCGACCAGGGCGGCGCGCCGGGCGGCGGCTTCGGTCCGCTCGCCCTCCTGCGCCGTCAGCCGGCGCATCGTGCCGGCGGACTCCTTGAACACCTGCAGGGCGCGCGCGAGCGCCCCGATCTCGTCCCGCCGCCCGGTGCCGGCCACCGCGACCGTGAGGTCGCCGGCCGCGAGGTCGTCCATCGCCCGGGCCATGCGGGTGAGCGGCCGGGCGATGCCCAGCACCGCGATGGCGGCGAGGGCCGAGAAGGCGAGGAGGAGGCCGACGCCCGCGACCAGGGTCAGGCGGGCCTTCGTCGCCGCAGCGGCGGCCTGCGCGGCGTCCCGGGCGGCGGCGAGGTCGGCGAGGGTCGCCTCGACCCGGGCCGCGACGGCGGCGGAGGCCTTGGCCCGCCGGCCGGCATCCTCCTCGGTCGAGAGCGCGAAGGCGACGTCGGTCATCCCCTGCCGGGCATTCGCCACCACCTTGGCCGAGAAGGCGAGGTAATCGGCGATGGTCGCGCGGGCGGCCTCGTCCGCCGCGCGCTCCGGCGCGCTCCCGGCGAGCGTGACCAGCCGTCCGGCCTCGGCGCCCGCCAGCTCTTCCGCCGCCCGGTGCTGCCCGGCGAGGGTCTGGCGCGCCTCGTCGCTGCCCTCGATGATGACGCTGCGCTGGGCGATCGCCGCCTCGGCGACGGCGTTCGCCACCCGCAACGCCGCCATCGCCCGAGCCGTGCGCGTGTCGACGATCTCGCCCATCGTCCGGCTCAGTCCATCGAGGCCGGTCCGGGCGAGGCCGACGAGGCCGAGCGATACCAGGAGGACGAGGCCGGCCGGCAGCGCCAGCTTGGCCAGGAGTGTGAGGTCGTTGAAGGTGCGCATCCCGGATCCCCGCCGCGGAACGGTCCGGACCCGCTGCGGTCGCACCATTCCAGAAGCTGACATGGATCTAGGCTTGTCAGTTCCGGGTTAAGAGATCGCTTCCCGGGCGCATGACATCGATGTCTATTCTATTCGTTCGCTTTCTAACAGATTTTTTGTAGTCCACCAGTATTCGTGAATTGGCATAATATTTCATCTGCGGATCGACCGTCGGGGCGGCAGGGCGCTCGCCGGCTGGGCAGCGATGCCTCCCCGCCGATCACAGCGGGATCGCTTGCCCCCGGAGCCCCCGGAAAGTCTGCACGATCCTGCGTTCCGCCGAGTCATCGATGGTCGCCAAGACGCGATGAACGCGGTAAACGCGGTCGTAACCAGTCAGAACGGGGGCTGTCAGCGATGAGCGAATCCACCGACCGGTTCAAGCGTGCGCCCAAGCGCAAGTCCGCCCAGGCCCGCACCCTCACGGTCTCGCCCGAGGCCAAGGCCGCCTACGAGAAGCTGATCCGCGAGAAGGAGGAGCGCGAGGCCTACGCCCGCAACCTTCCCGCCGACCAGAGGCCGCGCTGAGCGGCCTCCCGCCCTGTCCCGCTACTCGCTCTTGTCGAACGGGTTCTTCGAGGTCCGGAGCGACAGGCGGATCGGTACGCCCGGCAGGTCGAAGGCCTCGCGCAGGCTGTTGACGAGGTAGCGGGTGTAGGATTTTGGCAGCGCGTCGAGCTGGTTGCCGAACAGGGCGAAGTGCGGCGGGCGTGCCTTCACCTGGGTGGCGTAGCGGATCTTGATGCGCCGGCCGGACACCGCCGGCGGCGGGTTGGCCTGCGTCGCCTCGCTCAGCCACTGGTTGATCTTGGCGGTCGAGACGCGGCGGTTCCACACCTCGGCGGTCGAGACCACCGCGTGCATCAGCCGGTCGACGCCCTCGCCGGCGAGACCCGAGAGCGGCACCACCGCGGCGCCGCGCACCTGCGGCAGCAGGCGGGTCGCCTTCTCCTTGAGCTCCTTCAGCAGGCCCTGCTGATCGGCGACGAGGTCCCACTTGTTGAGGCCGATGACGAGGGCGCGCCCCTCCGACTCGACGAGGTCGACGATGGTGAGGTCCTGCTTCTCGAACGGGATCGTCGCGTCGAGGAGCACCACCACCACTTCCGCGAAGCGCACCGCCCGCAACCCGTCCGAGACCGCGAGCTTCTCCAGCTTGTCGTCGATCCGGGCGCGGCGGCGCATGCCGGCGGTGTCGTGCAGCTTGATCCGGCGACCGCGCCACTCCCAGTCGAGCGAGATCGAATCGCGGGTGATGCCGGCCTCGGGGCCGACGAGCAGCCGCTCCTCGCCGAGCATCCGGTTGATCAGCGTCGACTTGCCGGCATTCGGGCGGCCGACGATCGCGACCTTGAGCGGCTTGCCCTCGCCCCCCTCCTCGTCGTCCTCGTCGTCCTGCTCCGGCAGCACCGCTTCCAGCGCGTCGAGGAGGTCGCCCAGACCCTCGCCGTGCTCGGCCGAGACCGGCACCGGATCGCCGAGGCCCAGCGCGAAGGCCTCGTAGGCGCCGGCCATGCCGGCCCCGCCCTCGGCCTTGTTGGCCAGCAGGATGACGGGCTTGTCGGCCCGGCGGACCAGCTCGGCGAAGGGCTGGTCGGCCGGCAGCAGGCCGGCGCGGGCGTCGATCACGAACAGGACCGCGTCGGCCTCGGCGATGGCGGCCTCGGTCTGGGCGCGCATGCGGCCGGCGAGCGAATCGGCCTCGGCCTCCTCCAGCCCGGCGGTGTCGAGGATGCGGAAGCGCAGGTGGCCGAGGCGCACGTCGCCCTCGCGCCGGTCGCGGGTCACGCCCGGCCGGTCGTCGACGAGCGCCAGCTTGCGGCCGACGAGGCGGTTGAACAGCGTCGACTTGCCGACGTTGGGACGCCCGACGATCGCGACGATGGGCATCGACATGGAGGTCTTCCTGAAAATAGCAGCGGGCGGGCACGCCGCGAGGCGCGCCGCCCTGTCATGATGATGCGGGACGGAGAAGTCCCGCGCTACGGGGATTTCTAGCGCGTCGGCGCGGGAGCCGGCGCGTCCTCGTCCGATCCGGGAGTCCGGGCCCCGTCCTTCTGGGAATCGTGATCGCCGGCCTCGTGCTCGGGCGCCGGCGTCCCGAGGAGGGTCGGCGGCCGCGGCGCGGCCGGAGCCTGCGCCGCCGCCTCGGTCACCTGCACGGGACCGCCGGCCACCAGGCCGACATAGATCTCGAGCCGCTGGCGCAGGCCGGCGGGGGTCTCGCGGTCGGCGGCGATCTGGTCGAACCAGCGCCCGGCGCCCTCGTAGTCGCCTTTCTTGAGCGCCACGAGGCCCAGCGTCTCGCGGGCGGTGTGGCGGAAGGCGCTCGTCGGGGCGGCGAGGCTCTGGAGCGTGTTCAGCGCGGTGGCGTCGTCCTTGTCGACGAGGAGCAGCGCGCCGCGCAGGCGGGCGAGGTCCCGCAGGGCCGGGCCGACGGCGGTGTCGTCGGCGATGGCCGCGTAGGCCTTGGCGCCGGCGGCCGGATCGGCCTTGCCGGCCTCCGCCGCGGCGCGCAGGCGCGCCAGCAGGCGGTAGCCGAACGGCGCCTCGGCGGCGACGCCCGCGAAGGCCTTCTCGGCATCCTCCGGCGTGCCGTCCTTGGCGCGGCGCAGGGCCTCCTCGAAGCGCAGGCTCGCGGCTTCGGCCTGCTGGGCCTGCGCGTGCTGCCAGTAGCGCCAGCCGCCGACACCCAGCACCACCAGCACCGCGAGACCGATGAACACGCCGCTGTAGCGCGACCAGATCTGGGCCAGGCGGTCGCGCCGGTACTCGTCGTTGACCTCGCGGATGAACTCGTTCTCGCTCATGATATCCGGGCTCGCCGCCAGCAGGGACCTGGAGGGCTCTTCGCCGCGACCGTGCGACAGGGCCGGTCGCGTAGCACAGTCCCGGCGGGAAGTCAGTCCCGGCGAGGGACCGGATCGGCAGAACGGCTCACGCCTGGCCCGGCCACACCGCGACGCCGATCAGCCACGGATGCAGCACCCGGGCGAACACGAACCAGGCCGCGACCCCGATCACCACGGCGAGCGCGTCGTTGCGCCAGCCCGCCGGCGCGGCCACGGGGCCGCCATGCGGCTTCACCTCGTCCCGGCGTTTGGCGCTGATCCGGGCCATCACCGCCCAGGCCAGGATCGCCCCGAACAGGACGATCGAGCCGAGATCGCCGTTGGCGAGGAGATGCGCGGTGGCCCAGATCTTCACGCCGAGCAGCATCGGATGCTTGAGCCGGGTCTTGATCCGACCCGGCAGGTAGGCGGCGACGAAGCAGATGAAGGCGACGAGCACCAGCAGCAGCGCGAGGTGCCGGGTCCAGACCGGCGGCGACCACACCTCGATATAGCCGTGGGCCCGGTACTGGCCGTAGCCGTAGCCGAGCAGCACGAGGCCGAGGAGCGAGAGGACCGAGTAGCCGATCTTGTAGGGGCCCTCTCCGACCCGCCCGATCAGGGCGGCGCGGGGCCCGCGCAGCATCGTGAAGGCGTGGGTGCCGAGGAACAGCACGAGGCCGGCGAGCAGGAGCAGCATCGGGGAAACCTTCACGAGGGCGGCCGGATTCGCGGAATCCCGCAAGCAAGCCTCAAGCACTCTGGAGCAGGGTCGAAGCCCGAGTCCAGGGATGCCGCATGCCGCTTCGCCTCCTCCTCGCGTGTCTCTGCGTCGCGGTCGCGACGGCCGTCGGGGCCAGGGACTCCGCGCCCGGGCGATCTCCCCTCAGGGAATCTCCCCCCAAGGAACCGCCGCTCTCGGCCCTGACCCTGGTCGGCCCGCCCCGCATCGTGTTCGAGGCCGGCCGCGACGCCTGCGACGGGCACGACGTGCCGGACGCCCCCGCCCGCGCCTTCCGCGACGCGCAGGGCGGGATCGCCCTGTTCGGCATGCATTATCGCAACCGTGCCTTCCGCGGCCGCGACTTCGACGGTTTGACGCTCGATTGCCGGGTGGTGCTCGACTCCGCCTTCAAGCCGGAGCCCGAGGCCTTCGACGACCGCTCCTGGATCGCCGCCACCTGGACCGAGGACGGCAAGCACGTCGAGGCGCTGCTGCACGAGGAGTACCACGCCGACGATCACGGCCGCTGCCGCACCAGCGGCGCGCTCGCCTGCTGGTACAATGCCGTGCTGGCCGCCCGCTCCTCCGACGGCGGGCAGAGCTTCACCCGCACCGTGCCGCCGACCGTGGTCGCGGCCGCCCCCTTCCGCCAGGAGGCCGAGCAGGGCCGCCACCGCGGGTTCTTCAACCCCTCCAACATCTTTTCCGACGGGCGCTACCGCTACTTCTACGCCTCGACCACCGGCTGGGCGGGCCAGCCCTTCGGCGTCTGCCTGTTCCGCAGCGACGACGCCTCCGATCCCGCCCGCTGGCGCGCCTTCGACGGGCGGGACTTCACCGCCCGCTTCCCCAATCCCTACCTCAAGGGCGCGACACCGTCCGGCGCCTGCGCCCCGGTGGCGCCGTTCCCGGCCCCGGTCGGCTCGGTGAGCCGCCACCGCGCCACCGGCGCCTGGATCGCGGTGTTCCAGGCCGCCGCCGGCGGCGTCTTTTCGCGATCCGGGATCTACTGGAGCACGTCGCGCGACCTCAAGAGCTGGGACGCGCCGCGCCTCCTCATCGCCGGGCCGACGCTCTACGACGATCCCTGCACGTCGGGCGGGGAACTGGTCAGCTACCCCTCGCTCATCGATCCCTCCGCCCCCGGCCGCAACTTCGACACCGTCGGCGACACCGCGACGCTGTTCTACGTGACGCTGAAGACCAAGGGCTGCGAGGTCACCTCGGACCGCGACCTCGTGCGGCGACCGGTGGCGATCAAGGTGTGGCCGTGAGGGGGCTCAGGCGGGTTCCAAGGGCTCGTTCGACCGAGAGCACCTGCAAAACCGCCTTCGCTCCTGCGATTTCGATCACGTGGCGGGCCCCAGGGCGGGTCCCGTCGGGGGAAGGAAAGGCGGAGTCCGGCTTCGCTCAGACGCTGCGCGGCATCAATCCCGTCCCCGCCCCACCAGCCAGGCCGGGTCGAACCACCGGTCGGCCTCGCCGTCATAGGGCAGGCGGGTGATGTCCCATTGCTGGATGAACGGGGCGTAGACGTTCCAGACCGCGATCCCGCCGCCGACATAGATCCGCCGGCCGGGATAGCGCGCCAGCACCGCCCGCGGGTCCTCGTGCGAGCGGATGATCGCGATGGTGCGGTCCTTGTAGGCAAAGTCCGGCACCGCCTCGATGGTCTTCGGGCCGGCGATCAGCACGTGGCCCTGCGTCACGGCGAAGAACCGCGTCACGTCCTCGACGTAGAGCGGATCGGCGTTGCCCTCCCAGGGCAGCCGCCCGTGCAGGCCGAGCTGGCCCCGCTGCCCGATGGCGCACATCGCCCGCACGTCGATCATCGGAAAAACGCCCCCCGGAGCCGAGGCCCCGCGGGCCGTCGCTTCCGCCTGATAACCCGCGGGCCGATGCCCGGCCAGCCGGACCTGTCGTGCCGTCGCCGGAAGATTCCTTCCGGACCGGTATCCACAAGCCGGCGCGGCGAGCGCAGGGACTCGCGCCACGCTCGCCGGAGGCGGGCGATGGGGCTCGAACGCGGCGTCGGACACGAAGAAGGCGGGGCCGTCCTCCCGATCCGGAAGGAGGAACCCCGCCTCGTTCGTCTTCGACGTGCCCTGCGCCCCGGTCAGGCCGGCTTCTGCGGCGTCAGCACCCGGCCGGTCGGGAAGTCGAAGATCGCACCGCTCTCGGTCCAGTCCGGGCTCGCCAGGCGGACGATGTGGGGCGCCAGGTCCTCGGGCGTGCGCAAGGTGTCGGGATCCTCGCCCGGCATCGCGGCCTTGCGCATCGCGGTGCGCAGGGGGCCGGGATTGAGCAGCATCGTACGCACCGGCGTGGTCGCGGTCTCGGCGGCGTAGGTGCGCACCATCGCCTCGAGCGCCGCCTTCGACACGGAGTAGGGCCCCCAATAGGCGCGGCACGACGAGGCCGCGCCGGAGGTGACGAACACCGCCCGCCCGGCCTCAGAGCGCCGCAGCAGCGGGTCGAGGGAGCGGATCAGGCGCCAGTTCGCCGTGACGTTGACGTCCATCACGTTGGCCCAGACCTTCGGGTCGACGTGGCCGAGCGGCATCAGCTTGCCGAGCACGCCGGCATTGCCGACGAGCACGTCGAGCCGGCCCCAGCGCTCGTGGATCGCGGCGCCGAGGCGGTCGATGGCGTCGTAGTCGCACAGGTCGAGGGGGACCAGGGTGGCGGAGCCGCCCGCCGCCCGCACGGAATCGTCGAGTTCCTCCAGCGCGCCCTGGGTGCGGGCGACCGCGATGACGTGGGCGCCGGCCTCGGCGAGCGCCAGGGCGGCCGCGCGGCCGATGCCGCGCGACGCTCCCGTGACGACCGCGATGCGGTTCGCCAGGGGCTTGGGGGGGAGAAGGGAGTCGGACATGGTTGTCAGTCGGCCTCGGCGAGGATCGCCATCTGGCGCGGCGAGGCGACGGCGAGGTCGGTCAGCGGCGTCGGGTAGTCGCCGGTGAAGCAATGGTCGGTGTATTGCGGGCAGGCCGCGTCGCGGCTCTCCTCCCCCATCGCCCGGTAGAGACCGCCGATCGACAGGAAGGCCAGCGAGTCGGCGCCGATGTAGCGGCGCATGCTCTCGAGGTCGTGGGTGGCGGCGAGCAGCTTCTCCTTCTCCGGCGTGTCGATGCCGTAGAAGTCGGGATGGGTGATCGGCGGCGAGGCGATGCGGAAATGCACCTCGCGGGCGCCGGCCTCGCGCATCATCCGGACGATCTTCACCGAGGTGGTGCCGCGCACCAGGCTGTCGTCGACCAGCACGATCCGCTTGCCCTCGACCGCCGCGCGGTTGGCCGAGTGCTTCATCCGCACGCCGAGCTCGCGCACCGACTGGGTCGGCTGGATGAAGGTGCGGCCGACATAGTGGTTGCGGATGATCCCGAGCTCGTAGGGCAGCCCGGTCTCCTGGGCGTAGCCGAGCGCCGCCGGCACGCCGGAATCCGGCACCGGGATCACGATGTCGGCCTCGGCCGCGGATTCCCGCGCCAGCTCGACGCCGATGTTCTTGCGGACCGAATAAACGTTCTTGCCGTTCACGATCGAATCGGGACGGGCGAAGTAGATGTACTCGAAGATGCAGGGGCGCAGGGCTTGCGCCCGGGCGAAGCGGATCGACTCGATGCCGTCCTCGGAGATCACCACCATCTCGCCGTTCTCGACGTCGCGCACGAAGCGGGCGCCGATGATGTCGAGGGCGCAGGTCTCGGAGGCCAGGATGTAGCGGCCGTCGAGCTCGCCCAGGACCAAAGGGCGGATGCCGAGGGGATCGCGGGCGCCGATCAGCTTCTTGTTCGTCATCATCACGAGGGCGTAGGCGCCCTCGATTTGGCGCAGCGCATCCATCACCCGGTCGACGATGCGCACGTGGCGCGAGCGGGCGACGAGGTGGAGGATCGCCTCGGTGTCGGAGGTCGACTGGCAGATCGCGCCGTCGCGCACCAGCTGGCGGCGCAGCAGGAGGCCGTTGGTCAGGTTGCCGTTATGGGCGACCGAGAGGCCGCCGGTCTCCAGCTCGGCGAAGAGCGGCTGCACGTTGCGCAGGATCGTCTCGCCGGTGGTCGAGTAGCGGACGTGGCCGATCGCGGTCTGGCCCTTCAGGCGCTCGATCGTGGCGAGGTCGGAGAACGAATCGCCGACGAGGCCCATGCGGCGCTCGGAATGGAACACCCGGCCGTCGAACGACACGATGCCGGCCGCCTCCTGGCCGCGATGCTGCAGGGCGTGGAGGCCGAGCGCCACGATCGCGGCGGCGTCGGGATGACCGTAGATGCCGAAGACGCCGCACTCTTCGCGCAGGGTATCGCCGTCGAGGTCGAGATCGCCGCCGAACGCCTCGCTCGCCCCGGGCGCGCCCCGGAAGGTTTCGCTGCGTGCTGACATGATGAGAAGCCCCTGGTGGCCGGTCACCGCACGGCCTCGCCTCGCCGACCCCGCGCACCCGTTAGCCGCGCGGGCCTGATTCGCCCGCGAGGTCGGGTGTCGGCCATGGGGTCGTCGCCATGGAGCGTCCGATTTTTGACCTCGCGCCGGCTATGTAGTCGCTGCCGCGAGCGGAACCAAGGCGGCAGATGCGCGTTGCGCGGCGTATCTCACATGCAAAGGACGCCGGTCCGGTGTCCCGGTCCGTTTCGTGTCCGTTCAGCGACGCGGGGTGGCGTCGGTCCGGCGCTGGGGCGGGGTATCGGCCTCCGCCGGCGCGTCGGTGCCCGGATCGGTCTCGGGCTTCGGCTTGCGGAACTGCTTGAGCAGGCCTTCCGGATTGTCCGGCAGCATCGCCACCAGCTTCTGGCCGCTATTCTCCAGGATCTCGCGGCTGCGGGCCTGCTGCGCCCAGTCCGGCACCTTGCCCTGGACCAGCCAGGCCAGGAACACCCAGCCGATGACGCAGATCAGGAACCCGCGCCCGGCGCCGAAGGCGAGGCCGAGGCTGCGGTCGACGGCGCCGATGCGCGAATCGAGGATCAGGTCGGAGATCTTCACGGTGATCACCGAGACCACCAGCAGGGTGACGAGGAAGATCGCGGCGATCGAGACGACCAGCGAGACGGTGTCGCTGGAGACGTGCTGCTTCACGGTGGGCAGCAGCAGCGGGTGCAGGTACCAGGCGAGGCCGGCCGCCGCGACCCAGGCCACGATCGCCAGAACCTCGCGGGTGAAGCCCCGCACCGCCGCGAGCAACGCGGAGATGACGACGACACCCAGTACGACGAGATCGAGAACGGAGAACGGCATCTGCAGGAACGGTTCGGGGGCGGGAGCGTTGCCTCGGGGTCGCGGCTGCCCTTCACCGCGGGGTTTGTATACGCTGCCGGATCCGATCCGTCACCCTCGCGCTGGCAGGCCTCTTCCGCTCAGACATCCTCGTCGTCATAGGCCGGCAGCCGCTGCTGCTGGCGCCGCCCGCCGCGGACCGGCCTGCCGCTGGCCGCCACCCCCGCCACGAGGTCGGCGATGTGGCGCAGGGACTCGGCCGGGAACCCCGTCCCGGACCCGTCGCGCCCGGCTCCTTCGCGGCCCTGCGGCATCAGCGCCTTGGCGAAGCCGAGCTTCTGCGCCTCCTTCAGCCGCGCCGGCGCCTGCGCCACCGGCCGGATCGCCCCCGACAGGCCGACCTCGCCGAAATACACCGCGTCCGACGGCAGGGCCGCGCCCGAGAGCGAGGAGACCAGGGCCGCCGCCACCGCGAGGTCGGCGGCGGGCTCGCTGATGCGCAAGCCGCCCGCGACGTTGAGGTAGACGTCGTGGCCGCCCAAGCGGATGCCGCCATGGGCCTCCAGCACCGCCAGCACCATCGACAGGCGGTTCGGATCCCACCCGACCACGGCGCGCCGCGGCATGCCGAGCGCCGAGGGGGCCACCAGGGCCTGGATCTCGACGAGGAGGGGCCGCGTGCCCTCCATCCCGGCGAAGACCGCGGTGCCGGGCGCCGCGAGGTCGCGCCCGGCGAGGAACAGGGCCGAGGGGTTCGGCACCTCGGCCAGGCCCCCGTCCGTCATCTCGAACACCCCGATCTCGTCGGTGGGGCCGAAACGGTTCTTCACCGCGCGCAGGATGCGGAAATGGTGGCCCTGGTCGCCCTCGAACGAGGCCACCGCGTCGACCATGTGCTCGACCACCCGCGGCCCGGCGATCTGCCCGTCCTTGGTGACGTGGCCGACCAGGATCACGGCGGTGCCCGAGGTCTTGGCGAAGCGGATCAGGCTCTGGGCCGAGCCGCGCACCTGGGTCACCGTGCCGGGGGCCGATTCCACCGTCTCGGTCCACATCGTCTGGATCGAGTCGATGATCGCGAGCGCCGGCGGCTTGCCCTGGCTCAGGGTGGCGATGATGTCTTCCACGTTGGTCTCGGCGGCGAGTTCCACCGGCGCGTTCGCGAGACCCAGCCGCTCGGCCCGCAGCCGCACCTGGCCCACCGCCTCCTCGCCCGAGATGTAGGCGACGCGCTCGGCCCGTTTCGCCAGCGCCGCGGAGGCCTGCATCAGCAGCGTCGACTTGCCGATGCCGGGATCGCCGCCGAGCAGGATCACCGAGCCGCGCACGAAGCCGCCGCCCGTCACCCGGTCGAGCTCGGCGATACCGGACGAGGTGCGGGGCGCCTCCTTGACCTCGCCGGTGAGGCCTTCGAGCGGGAAGATCCGGCCGCGCGCCCGGCTCGGCCGGGTCGCGACCGGGCCGGCGACCGGGCTCGCGGCCCCCGTCTCCTCGACGATCGTGTTCCAGCCGTTGCAGGCCTCGCAGCGCCCGCGCCAGCGGTTGTAGACCGCACCGCAGGACTGGCAGGCGAAGGTCTGATGGTTCTTCGCCATCGGCGGCGGATCTCCGGGTGGTGAGGCCGCGCGCCGGCCTCCGTCAGATGGGTCTGCGGGCGTTCCTGATATGTCCCGAGGAGCTGATCGTTGCAACCGGGCCCGGTTCGCCCGAGCGACGGTTCGGAAACGAACCCGCCGCGCTCGCGTCCCAATCGCGCGCGACAGCTCGGCCGTCATTCGACGATGGATGCGCACGATGGCCCGGGCCGGTGAAACCGACGCTGACACCTACACCTACGACCGCGCGCAGCGCGGCTTCCACTGGCTGATGGCGGTGCTGATCCTCGTCGGGCTGGCGCTGGGCATCTACGCCGCCTGGCAGGTCCCCGGCACCTCGCCGCGGCGCGAGATCCTCGACATCCACAAGTCGATCGGGCTGACGGTGCTGCTGCTCCTGCCGTTGCGCGTCGTCTGGCGGCTGATCGCCGGCGAGCCGGCCTATCGCGCCCCGCCCTCCCGCTCCGCCCATCTGGCGGCGAAGGCCGCGCATCTCACCCTCTACGCCCTGATGCTGCTCCTGCCGGTCAGCGGCTACGTCTACTCGGCGGCGGGCGGCTACGGCCTGCCGTGGTTCGGGCTGTTCTCGTTCCCGCGCCTCGTGCCGGTCGACAAGGCGTTGTCGGCGAGCGGGTACACTGCCCATTACTGGATCGCCTGGGGCGTCGGGATCGTGCTCGGCCTCCACGTCCTGGCGGTGGCCTGGCACGCCTGGATCCGGCGCGACGAGGTGATGGGGCGGATGTGGCCGCGGCGGGCGGTCGGGGGGTGAGTCCGTCACGCGCATGACCGGATCTCACCGCCTCCGGGTCGTTCCGGACTCCGCTTCCGCGGCCCCGGAATGCGAGGGCGGATGGCCGTCCCGTAGAGCCGATCGATCCGCGCTCACCGCGCCGCCGGCGCGAACAGCCCCAGGAACAACGGCCGCGCATAGAGGTCCGCCGCGTTGTCCGGTGTCACCCCCGGCACCCAGGCCGGCAGCTCGGCGGCCGCGTTCACCATGCTCGACACCAGCTGCGCCGCGATGCCGGCATCGAGCGGGCGCACCGAGCCGTCGGCCATGCCGTCGACGAGGCAGAAGCCGAAGCGCTCGGTCAGGCGGTTCATGGTGCGCCGCGTCTCGGTGCGCAGCGCCTCCGGCAGAGCGCTGAAGGCGGTGACGCGCAGAAGCGGACCGCCGGGGCCGAGCTGGCTGCGCACCAGGGTCGCCGAGGCGGTGCAGATCCTCTCCCAGCCGGTCCCGCCGCCCGCATCCGCCGCGTCCTGCACCGCCCGGATCTGGGCGAAGCTGCGGGCGAAGCAATTGGCGACGAGGTCGTCCTTGTTGTCGTTGTGGTGGTAGAACGAGCCCTTCGTGACCTTGAGGAGGCCGGAGATCTTCTCCACCGAGGCGCCGCGATAGCCCTGCTGGTTGATCAAGATCGTGGCCGCGCGAAGGAACGCCTCCGGCGACACCTCGCTCTCCTCCGGCGGTGCCTGTTCGGGCAGCAGGCCCGGGCGCCACCCTGAGCCGGGCGCCGCCATGCCGCGGGTGAGGAGGTCGGCCATGCGCGCCCCGGCCCGGGCGTAGTCCCGCGGCTCGTAGCGGTGGATCCACAGCCGGGTCGAGTGCATCACCGAGAGCAGCAGGTGGGTGCGGGCGTTCCGGTCGGCCCGATCGAGGCCGTCCTCGTCGAACCAGCCGCGCAGGCGGCGGAACAGGGCGTTGTAGGCCGAGAACACGCTCTCGGCCTGGGGCGCCGGCAGGGCCCGCACGTCGTTGAGCACGGCGATGTCCGGCTCCTCGCCGGCCGCCATCGCGGCCCGGTGGGCGACGACGAGGTCGAGGAGGCGGGCGAGCCGCGCCGGCCCGTCGGGCGCCGCCTCGGCCCGGGCGACCAGCCCGTCGAGCACCCCGATCGTGTGCAGGAAGCAGGCCGCCGCCAGGTCCTCCTTGCGGCGGTAGTAATAGGTCACGCTGTTCGTCATCAGCCCGACGCTGCGGGCGACGTCGGCGAGCGTGGTGCCCTTCACGCCGGCTTCGTTGATCAGGGCGGCGGCGGCGTGGAGGATCGCGTCGCGCTTCTGGGCGTAGCGCCGGGTCTGGCGCGGCGCCGGCTCCGGGGCGGGCACGGTCTCGGGATCGAGGCTGTGGGGCATGGGGGGATTGAGCACTGTCGCGGGCGCCATGACAAGACGGCGCTCCAAGACAATGGTCACGCGGTCATGCCGTAATGCTCCCGGTACCACGCGACGAAGGCCGGGATGCCGGCCGCGAGCGGCGTCGCCGGCACGTAGCCGACGAGGTCGCGCAGGAGGTCGGTGCTCGCTTCCGTGCGCTCGACGTCGCCCGGCGGCAGGTCGCGCAGGTGACGGACCGCCTTCCGGCCGAGTGCGGCCTCCAGGGCGTCGAGCATCGCCGCGACGCTCACCGGCCGGCCGCCGCCGATATTGACCATCCGGTAGGGCGCGACCGGGCTCAGGGTGTCGGCCGCCGAGACCGGCGCCGCCCCGGGCGGGGGAGGGGGGGCATCGATCAGCCGGGTGATGCTCTCGACGAGGTCGTCGATATAGGTGAAGTCCCGCACCGCGCGACCGTGGTCGTAGACCTCGATCGGCTCGCCGGCCAGGATCTTCCGGGTGAACAGGAACAACGCCATGTCGGGCCGGCCCCACGGCCCGTAGACGGTGAAGAACCGGAACGCGGTGGTCGGGATCCTCCAGAGATGGGCGTAGGAATGCGCCATCGCCTCGCCGGCGAGCTTCGAGGCGGCGTAGATGGTGAGCGGCCACACCGCCCGGTCGGTCTCGTGGAACGGCACGCTCCGGTTGCCGCCATAGGCCGAGGAGGTCGAGGCGAAGAGCAGGTGGCGCACCGGATGCGCCCGGCAGCCCTCCAGGACCTGGAAGGTGCCGACGACATTGCCCGAAACGTAGGCCTCCGGGTGCTCCAGGCTGTAGCGCACCCCGGCCTGCGCGGCGAGGTGCACCACCATGTCGGGCCGCGTCCCGGCCATCAGCGCCATGAAGGCGCCGGGCTCCTCCAGCAGGAATTCGTGCGACGAGAAGCCGGGCAGGGCATCCAGCTGCGCCAGCCGGGCCCGCTTCAGGGCGACGTCGTAGTAGTCGGTCAGCCCGTCGACCCCCACCACCTCGTGGCCGGCCCGGAGCAGGCGGCGGGCGAGGTGGAAGCCGATGAAGCCGGCCGTGCCTGTCACGAGGAAGCGCATGGCGGGTCCCTGGCGCGGGACGAAAAAGCGCCCGCCCGGGGCGGTTACACCGGTGGGGGGCGGGTTGCCAGTGCGACGCGGCTCGGAACCCCGGGCTCAGAACACCTGCCGCAACAGCCAGTACAGCACCCCCGCCAGCGTGATCGCCGCCGGCAGGGTCAGGATCCAGGCGAGCGCCAGGTTGCGCACCGTCGCCATCTGCAGGCCGGTGCCGTTGGCCCACATCGTGCCGGCGACGCCGCTCGACAGGATGTGGGTGGTCGAGACCGGCAGGCCGTAGGCCTCGGCGAGCCCGATCGTGCCGGCGGCGACCGCCTCGGCGGACGCGCCCTGCGCGTAGGTGAGGTGCTGCTTGCCGATGCGCTCGCCGACCGTGACGACGATCCGCTTCCAGCCGACCATCGTGCCGAGGCCGAGCGCCAGGGCGACCACGACCTTGACCCAGGTCGGGATGTAGCGGGTGCCGTCGTCGAGGGTGTGCCGGTACTCGCCGAGGGTCTTCTTCTCGGCGTCGCCGAAGGGCGACGTGTCGCCGGTGAGCAGGCGCACCGCGTCGCCGGCGAGGTACATGTCGGCGCGCAGGTTCGGCGTCGCCTCCGCCGGCACGTGCCGGATGGCGCCGTAATTCTTCACCTGCGCGGCGATGTCGTCGGCGAGGCCGGCGAGCGCCGCGAGGGTGTCCGGCGTGGCGAGCGCCTTGGCCGGTGCCTCCGCCTTCAGCGCTTCGCCGACCGTGGCGCGGGCGCGGGCCGCATCGGGGACCGGGGCCTGTCCGGCATGGTCGCGGAAGACGCGGCTCGCTCCCTGCGAGCCTTGCACGAAGGCCGGCGTGCTCGAATCCGGCATGGTGCGGTTGAGCGCGTAGGCGGTCGGGGCGGCGCCGATCAGGATCAGCATGATCAGCCCCATGCCCTTCTGGCCGTCGTTGCCGCCATGGGCGAAGGACACGCCGGTGCAGGTGAGGATCAGGACGCCGCGGATCCAGAGCGGCGGCGGCGCCTCGCCCTCGGGCGCCCGGTAGAGCTCGGGCCGGCGCACCGTGCGCTTGAGCACCAGCAGCAGGCCGGCGGCGCAGACGAAGCCGACGAGGGGGCTGAACAGCAGCGATTCGAGCACGCTCGCCGCCTGCCGCCAGGCGACGCCGGAGGCGGCGTGGCCGGGCGCCATCAGCTGGTTGGCGAGGCCGACCCCGATCACCGAGCCGATCAGCGCGTGCGAGGACGAGTTCGGCAGGCCGAGCGCCCAGGTGCCGAGGTTCCACACGATGGCGGCGATGAGCAGCGCGAAGATCATCGCGTAGCCGGCGCCCGAGCCGACCTGCAGGATCAGCTCCACCGGCAGCAGGGTCACGACGCTGTAGGCCACCGCCCCGGTCGAGGCCATGACACCGAGGAAGTTGAAGGCGCCGGACCAGATCACCGCCACGAGGGGCGGCATCGAATGGGTGTAGATCACCGTCGCCACGGCGTTGGCGGTGTCGTGGAAGCCGTTCACGAACTCGAAGGCGAGCGCGATCAGCAGGGCGAGGCCGAGCAGCGCGAAGGCCCCGACGGCGAGCGGCGGCTGCCCGGCCCGGTGCATGTCGGCGACGAGGTTGGTGCCGGCGTAGGCCAGGCCCGCGGCCAGCACCGCCAGGAACGCCATGGTCGCCGCCGGATGCAGGCGGCGATCGAACCGCGGGCTGCCGTGACCAAGCGCCGCGCCGGAGCGGCCGGGGGCGAGAGCGGCATCGGACATAGGGGACCCACCGGAAAACTCGCCGTGACGGCGCCTTGCCAAACATAGGACGGCCGGATGGCAAGTCGATGAATGCGACGAATGCGGGGGGCTGCCTCCCCGGGGCCGTCGCGGCTGTCGAAAACCCGGTGTAAATGCCTAAGGGGCTTGCGTTCTGCGTGATGCAACCCCAAATTCGTCCGATCACCGCTGCCCCTGCGACGCGTGCATTCGGGTCACAGGGGCACGGGTCCCAGAGGCGTGGGTCTCCCGGCGATTCGTCGTCGGCGGATCCGCCCGCACCGAACCGGCCCGGCGCCCTTCTGGTCGAGGGTGGCGGAAAGCCAGCGAGTCAGTACCCGATGAACCAGCTCGTGCGCATGTCGCATATCGTGACCGCAGACGCCGTCGAGGAGCCCTCCCCGAGTCTCCGGGTTCCTTTCGCCCAGTCGGGCGCCTTCGTGTGCAAGTTCATCATCGGCGAGCCGAACGACCGTGCGGTCTGCTGCGGCGCGCCGGTGCAGGATGGAAAGAGCTGGTGCGCCTTCCACCGCCGGATCGTATTCGAGCCGACCCGCCCGGGGCGGCTGCGATAGCAGAGGTCGGCCGGGACCGCTACCCCGTCCCGCGTCGTTCCTCGGCCCGTCACGCTCCCCGGTCGTCCGGGCGTCAGGCGGCCCGGCCGTAGATCGGGAACGCCTCCTGCCGGCCGCGTAACGCGGAGCGGCTGACCTCGCGCCATTCCGCGCCCGAGGCGCGGGCCGCGTCGAGGGCAGCCTGCGACACCAGCGTGGTGGTCGCGAAGGTCTTGGTTGCCTGCTCCAGCCGGGCCGCGACGTTGACCGCGTCCCCCAGCACCGTGAATTCGAGCCGGTCGTCGTCGCCGACCACGCCGACGAACACCTCGCCGCAATGGACCCCGATGCCGATCCGCACCGGGTCCTGGCCCGAGCCGGCATTCCATGCGGCCACCAGGGCCTCGAGCCGGGTCGAGAAGGCCAGCGCCTGGGCGGCGGCCTCCGCGCGTGCCTCGGGCACGCCGAACACCACCAGGGCGCCGTCGCCCATGAACTTGTCGATCACGCCTCCGGTCTCGCGGGCGGCCTGGGCGACGCAGCGGCGAAAACCCGTCACCAGCATCGCCACCGTCTCGGGGTCGGCGCGCTCGGCGATCGTCGTCGAGCCGCGCATGTCGACGAAGGCGATGGCCGCGTGCCGTCGCTCGCCGAGCCGCAGGCCGCCGACCTGATCCATGCTGCCGCCACGTTCCAGCAGCGGCGCCAGCTCCGCCGGCAGGAAGCGCGACAGGGCCGCCCGCCGCGACGCCTCGCGCAGGGCCAGGACCGCGAGCAGGGCCATGATGCCGACGGACACGATGCTGCCGATCCCCACCATCGTCTCGATTCCGTGGGCGTGCTGCTGGTAGCCCACCAGCAGTTCGTCCTCCTGGGCGCGCATCGCCTCGATGATCCGGCGGATCTCGTCCATCTCCGCCTTGCCCTCGCCGGCCCGCACCAGGGCGAGGGCGCCGTCGCGGTCGCCGGCCCGGTCGAGGGCGATGGTCCGATCGAGTTCGGCGAACTTGCGGGCGATGGCGGGGCGCAACGAGGCGATCCGGGCTTCTTGCGTCGCGGAGGAGCGCAGTTCCTCCTCGAGCTGCGGCAGCTCGGCGGCGATCCGGGTCTGGCCGGCCGTGTAGGGCACCAGGAAGGCCGGATCGCCGGTCAGCAGGTAGCCGCGCTGGCCGGTCTCGCTGTCGAGGAGGTCGGCCAGCACCTGCATCAGGATCCGGTCGATCGCCAACGTGTGGGTGATGCGGTGCTGCACGCTGCTCTGCCAAGTGAGGAGCAGGCCGTTGGCGGACCCGACCAGCAGCAGCAGGGCCGCCCCGACGATCGTCAGCCCGGCCCGGCTGCGCACGCGGCCGATCTGGGCGCCGAGGGGCCGGCGGGCCGGGGACGCGTGCGGCGGGAGGGCTGGCGTCGGGTCGGGCGTCATCGGCGGTCTCGTCCGGCGCCGGGCGCGGGACGGGCCCTCGGCTCCGGCCGATATGGGACGCACCCCGCCCTCAGCAATCGCCCGGCCGGCCTACTTCCCCCAACGCAGGGCCGTTCGGGTCGATTTCGGTTCGAGCACAGGGCGCGGGATCCCCTTTCCGGGCGATGCCGGGCTTGTTTTCGAAAGCATTTTTCCGGACGGCTCTTCGCGGGCGGGGAGGAAGGCCCGCGCCTCACCCCTGTCCCGCCGCCCGGCGCCGGGCCGGAGCGCCGCTCGCCGCGCGTCCCTCCTCGCCCCCCTCCTGGCGGTCCTCTCGCCGTTCCTCCGGCCGCGCCGCCCCCGGCTCGCCCAACGGCGCCACGATGGTGCAGACCACGCCCTCGCGCGGAAAGCTCAGGCTGACCGTGCCGTCGAGCTCGCGGGCGAGGCTGCGCTCGATCAGGCGGGAGCCGAAGCCGGTGCGGGTCGGCGGCACCACCGGCGGGCCGCCGCGCTCCTGCCAGCGCAGGGTGAGCCGTCCCTCGGCCAGGCTCCACGACAGCGCGACCTGGCCGGCCGGCACCGAGAGGGCGCCGTACTTGACCGCGTTGGTGGCGAGCTCGTGCAACGCCATGGCGATCGACAGGGCGATGCGGGGCGGCAGGCGCAGGGCCGGGCCGCCGACGAGGAAGCGCGGCTGGGCGGCCGGGCCGTCGAGGGGGGCGAGCGCGTCCCTGACCACCTCGGCCAGCTCCGCGCCCTCCCAGCTCTCGCGGGTGAGGACGTCGTGGACGCGGGCGAGCGCGATCAGCCGCGCCTCGAAGGCCGCGCGGGCGGCCGCCGCCGCCGGCCCGTCGAGGCCGCGCAGGCTCTGCATCGCGATCGACTGCACGGTGGCGAGGGTATTCTTCACCCGGTGGTTCAGCTCGTGCACCAGGAGGCGCAGGTGCTCCTCGGCCCGCTTGCCCTCGGTCACGTCCTGGTGGATGCCGATCACCCGGCGCGCCCGGCCGCCGGTGTCGCGTTGTACGATCGCCTGGGCGCTGACCCAGCGCAGCCGGTCCGCCTCCCGCCGGATCCGGAACTCGGTGCGGTACTCGGCCTCGCCCGCCAGCAACGCGGCGAGCGCCGCCTCGATTTGCGCCCGGTCCTCCGGATGCACGGTGCGGGTCCAGGCCTCGTGCGAGAGAGGCGCCTGCCCGAAGATCTCCGCCGAGCGGGCCGAGAGGCGGTGCTGCCCGGAGGAAAGGTCGATCTCCCAGGTGCCGAGGCGCCCGGCGGCGAGCGCCAGCCGCAGGCGCTCCTCGCCCTCGCGGAGCGCCGCCTCGGCGTCCTTGGCCTCGGTGACGTCGACGTTGCAGCCGGTATAGCCGAGGAAGCGGCCGTGATCGTCGAGGCGGGGGACGCCCTCGCACAGGATCCAGCGGACCGCTCCCTGCTTGTCGATCACCCGGGTGGCGCAGCGGAAGGGCGTGCGCGCCGCGAAGGCCCGCTCGAAGGTCTCCTCGAAGCCGGGAAGGTCGTCGGGGTGGATGATCTCGCGCCAGCGGCCCTGGCGCAGGGTCTCGGTCGAGCGGCCGAACAGGTACTCGTAATGCATGTTGACGAAGGCGACCTCGCCCGCGGCATCGGTCATCCAGATCAGCGCCGGGGCGGAATCGGCCATGTGGCGGAAGCGCGCCTCGCTCTCGCGCAGGGCGACGAGGCCGCGGCTCTGCTCGGCCAGCGCCCGGTCGCGCTCGGCGATGCGGCGGCGCAGGCTCTGGGAGGCGTCGGCCAGCGTGTCGGCGAGCTGGCGGATCTCGCGGATCGGCGTCGAGACCCGGGGCACCGGCTGGCCCATGGCGAGCGCACCCCCGGCATTGGCGAGCTGGCGCAGGGGCTCGGCGACCCGTGCCCACAGCTTCACCGCCAGGATCGACGACACCGCCAGCGCCAGGAGCCCGAACCCCCCGAAGGCCAGGACCCAGTGGCGCAAGGGCGCCTCGACCTGCTGCTTGGGGATGCTGGCGCCGACGGTCCAGCCCGCCGCCTTCGCGGCGGTCTCGACGTAGAGGACCGGCCGCCTGCGCCGGTCGACCCCCTCCCAGATGTCGGCGGCGCCGGTCGGGGCGCCGCGCAAGGAGGCCTGCATCGGCTGGCCGGCGAGGCTGGCATGGTCCTCCGAACGGGCGAGCAGCAGGCCGTTGCGGTCGATGATCGCGGTCGTCCAGCCCGGCGCGAGATCCTCGATCAGGATCTGGTGCAGCCGGGCGACCGGCACCGAGAGGCTGAGCACGTAGGCCGGCGCACCCTCGATCATGACCGGCACCGCCACGTCGTAGGTCGGCGGCCGGCCGGGGGCGCCGGCCCGGACGTTGCCGACCACGGGCTTGCGCGTCGCCAGCACCGCGGCATCCTCGGGATGCGGGTCCTGCGGCAGCGGCGCCTCGTGGGGCAGGGCGGTGTTGACGAGCTGGGTCCCGTCCGGCCGGCGCAAGGAGAGGTTGAGGCCGATCGTGTCCCTCACCGCCCGGGCCTGATGCTCGAAGCCGGCGAGCCCGGTCCGGCCGAAGCCCTCCTGCCGCAGGCGCGGCGAGGCCGCGAGGGTTTGCAGCACCGAGACCAGACCGGCCATGTCCCGGTCGATGCTGAGCGCGATGCCGCGCACGCTCTCGCGGGCATCCTGCTCGAAGCGGATCCGCTCCAGGGCGGCGTAGCGGCCGAGCAGCACGGCGGTGAAGATCAGGCCCGGCCCGATCAGCGCGATCGCCAGGGCGACGAGGTAGACCTGGGTCGAGAGCCCGTCCCGCCGCAGGGCGTTGAGCCGGCGGCGGATCATGGTCTCGGTCCTGTGGCGCGCGGGCGGCGCGGGATGCTCAAGGCGTCAGGCCCTGTCGAGGTGGCCGAGATCGCGACCGGGCTCGATCCGGTCGCGCACCCGCTGCTTGAGGGTCTTGATGTCGGGGAAGCCGCCGTCGCGCTTGCGCTCCCAGATCACGGCGTCGCCGCAGGTGATCGCGAAGGCACCGCCGGTCCCGGGGATCAGCGCGACCTCTCCGAGGGCGTCGCGGAAGGTCGAGAGCAGCTCCTGCGCCATCCAGCCGGCCCGCAGCAGCCAGTTGCACTGGGTGCAGTAGGTGATGGCGATGCGGGGCTTCTCGGCCTCTGGACGGGGGGCGGTGTCGCTCATCGGGGGAGACTCCGCCTCCGATCGGCCCGCTTGTCAACCGGCATCACGCGCGGGTTCGCTCGCGGGTTGAGGGGTCAGGCGAGCTGGCGCAGCACCAGCAGGCTCGCGGCGACGCCGGCGATGCCGGCCGCGACCGACACCCCGACATAGGCGAGCGCCGCCGCGTGGGCGCCGCGCTCCCACAGCAGGAACGCCTCGAGCGAGAAGGTCGAGAAGGTGGTGAAGCCGCCGAGGATGCCGGTGGTGAGGAACAGCCGCAGGGCCTGCGGCCCGCCGCCCCGCGCCGCGAACCAGCCGGTGAGCACCCCCATCAGCACCGAGCCGGCGATGTTGATGATCATCGTGCCGAACGGGAAGCTGCTGCCCGCCCGCGCCGCCCACAGATTGACGCCGTGGCGCAGGGCCCCGCCGAGCCCGGCCCCGAGAAAGACCACCAGGTAGCTCACCGCCTCGACGCCTCCGTTCATGCCCGGAACTTCTGCCATGGGCCCGCGCGCGCGACGATGACGCTGCGTGCAACCGTGCTCCGCGCGCCGCAACGGGTTTCGGCCGGTGCCGCGATGCCACGCCTCGTCATGCGAGCGTGATGGAAGTTCCCCGGCGGTGCCGCTAGGTCAGATCGGAGGCGGATCGTGACCGCCATGTCCATCCGCTCCGCACCAATACCTCGGTATCAGCCCGGCCCTTTCCCGGACGACCGAAGCGATAGCGGAAGGAGGTCCGGGATCCGGCAACGAAACCTCGCGAAGCGTCCGCCAGTCGGCGACGCGCAAAGGTAGAGCCGCTGCGCGGCGCTTCCTCCGCCGGTACCGGAATTTCCTTTCGCCGACGCTCCCGTCGTCCGGGACAGGGGAGAGTGGGTGGGGTGGGTGGCGGGTATTCCCTCACCCCCCGAACCGGTCCCGCCACGTGGCTTGCGCTCCCGCCACCGGCAGGGCGCTCGCGTGGTACACCCCCAGGGCCACCGCCCGCGCCAGCACCCGCGCCGCCGCGTCGCCGAGCCGCGCGAGGTCGCCGACCGGATCGGCGAGCGGCACGGCGCCCGTGGCGGCGGCAAAGACCAGATCGCCGTCGAGGGGGGTGTGGGCCGGCACGATCGCCCGGGCGAGCCCGTCCTGTGCCGTCACGGCGAGGCGGCGGGCCTCGGCCTTGGTCAGGCGGGCATCCGTCGCCACCACGGCGATCGTCGTGTTGGCGCCGGGCATCGGCTTTCTCGGCCAGGCGAAGGCGTCGGGCGGGATCGTCGGCGCGGGGCCTAGGCCCCCGAACTCGGCGCCTTCCTCGAACGGCCCGGCCCAGAAATGCGGGCCGTCCCCGACCGTGACCCGCCCGAGCGCGTTCACGGCCACCAGGGCGGCGACGCGGGCCCCGGTGCCCTCGACCGCGGCCGAGGCGCTGCCCAGCCCACCCTTGAGGGTGGCGGTCCGCGCCCCGAGTCCGGCCCCGACCGAGCCCATCGCCACCGGACCGGCGCCGGCAGCCGCGGCGGCCGTGTAGCCGAGGTCGCGGTAGGGCGCGTACCGGCCCCATGCCTTGTCGCCGCCGTTGAGGAGGTCGAACAGGATCGCCGCCGGCACGATCGGCACCCGGGCCGGGCCGACCGCGAAGCCGCGACCGGTCTCGGCGAGCCAGGCGACGACGCCGCCGGCGGCGTCGAGGCCGAAGACCGAGCCGCCGGACAGGACCAGGGCATCGACCCCCGTCACCGTGCGCTCGGGATCGAGGAGGTCGGTCTCCCGGGTGCCCGGCCCGCCGCCGCGGATATCGACGGCCGCGACCGTCGGCGCATCGAAGACGATCGCGGTGACCCCGGAGAGGGCGCGGGCATCCTCGGCATGGCCGACGCGGATGCCGGCGATGTCGGTGAGGCCGCCGCTCACCGCGGCTCGGCCCGGCGCACCAGGTCGGCGACCGCGGCTTCCTCGGCCGCCGAGAGCGCCCGGGGCGGGGCCGGCTTGCGGCGGCGGGCGGCGGCCCAGAGGGCGAGGCCGCCGAGGCCGACCACCATGACCGGGGTCAGCCAGAGCACGGCGGTGTGCCAGGCCAGCACCGGGCGCAGCAGCACGAACTCGCCGTAGCGCTGCACCACGTAATCGACCACCGCGTCGTTGCTGTCGCCCTGGCGCAGGCGCTCGCGCACGATCAGCCGCAGGTCGCGGGCGAGCGGCGCGTCGGAATCGTCGATCGATTGGTTCTGGCAGACGAGGCAGCGCAGGCCGGCCGAGATCGACCGGGCCCGCG
The DNA here is from genome assembly GCF_011043735.1 of Methylobacterium sp. DB0501. Lineage (GTDB taxonomy): Bacteria > Pseudomonadota > Alphaproteobacteria > Rhizobiales > Beijerinckiaceae > Methylobacterium > Methylobacterium alsaeris. The sequence continues at coordinate 158,364 of NZ_JAAKGV010000003.1, forward strand.
ATTCGAGCCCCGGATCCTTCATCACCTCCTCGGGCTGCACCGCGCCGGCGGCGGCGGGCATGAGGAGAGCGAGGGCGAGCACGGCGGAGCGGAGAACGCGCATCGGCCTACTCCGCGGGAACCGAGTGGAGCGGCACCGGGCCGGCGGCATCGCGGGGCGCCGGCTTCAGGGCCGGGGCGCCGACGCGGAAGCGCCGGTCGGTGAGGGAGAGACCGCCGCCGAGCGCCATCACCACGGCGCCGAGCCAGATCAGCAGCACCAGCGGCTTGTAGTAGAGGCGGATGCCGACGCGGCCGTCGGTCCCGGTCTCGCCGACGCTGGCATAGACCTGGCTCACCCCGATGGTCAGCAGGCCCGCCTCGCTCACCGACATGTTGCGCGAGGCGTAGAAGCGCTTGCCCGGCTCCAGCACGCCGACCGGGACGCCACCCTCGCGGATGGTCAGGTGGGCGACGGTCTCGGTGTAGTTCGGCCCGGTGCGGGGCAGGACGCCCTCCAGCACCGCGACGTAGGGCCCGGCGCGCAGCTCCCCGCCCCGAGGCAGGGTGGCCAGCGCCTCGACGCTCCAGGCCTGGGCGGCGATGCCGATCACTGTGACGCCGACGCCGGCATGCGCCAGCGCCGTGCCCCAGGCCGAGCGCGGCAGGCCGGCGGCCCGGCGCAGCGACAGGCCGAAGGTCTTGCCCCGCGCCCGGGTGACGATTTCGAGGACGGCGCCCAGGATCAGGTAGGCGCCGAGCCCGATGCCGAGCGGGGCGCCGACCGGCCCGCCCCAGGTGACCGCGATGGCGACGAGCGCCACGACGAGCGCGATCGCGAAGCCGACGAACAGCCGCTGGCTCGCCGCCGCGAGGTCGCCGCGCTTCCAGGCCAGCGTCTGGCCGAACGGCACCACGAGGAGCAGCGGCACCGCCAGCGGCACGAAGGTCAGGTTGAAGAACGGCGCGCCCACCGAGATCTTTTCCCCCGTCAGCGATTCCAGTGCCAAGGGATAGAGCGTGCCGACCAGCACCGTGGCGCAGGCCGCGGACAGGAACAGGTTGTTCATCACCAGCGCGCCCTCGCGGGAGATCGGCGCGAACAGCCCGCCCTGGCGCAAGGTCGGGGCCCGCCAGGCGTAGAGCGCCAGCGAGCCGCCGATGAACAGCACCAGGATGCCGAGGATGAAGGTGCCGCGGGTCGGGTCGGTGGCGAAGGTGTGGACCGAGGTGAGCACGCCGGAGCGCACCAGGAAGGTCCCGAGCAGCGACAGCGAGAAGGTCAGGATGGCGAGCAGTACCGTCCAGACCTTGAGCGCGTCGCGCTTCTCCATCACGACGGTGGAGTGGACGAGCGCCGTGCCGGCGAGCCAGGGCATCAGCGAGGCGTTCTCGACCGGGTCCCAGAACCACCAGCCGCCCCAGCCGAGCTCGTAATAGGCCCAGTACGACCCCATGGCGATGCCGACGGTGAGGAAGCACCAGGCCGCCAGCGTCCAGGGCCGCACCGCCCGCGCCCAGGCAGCGTCGATCCGGCCCTCGATCAAGGCCGCGATGGCGAAGGCGAAGGTGATCGAGAAGCCGACATAGCCGAGATAGAGCAGCGGCGGATGGATCGCGAGGCCGGGATCCTGGAGCAGCGGGTTGAGGTCGCGCCCCTCGATCGGGGCCGGGTTGAGCCGGGTGAACGGGTTCGAGGTGATCAGGATGAACAGCAGGAACACCGCCGTGATCGCGGCCTGCACGCCGAGCGTGTTGGCCCGCAGGGTCGGCGGCACGGAATTGCGGGCGAGCGCCACCACGGCGCCGAACAGCGCCAGGATCAGCACCCAGAGCATCATCGAGCCTTCGTGATTCCCCCAGACGCCGGAGATCTTGTAGATCAGCGGCTTCATCGAGTGGGAGTTCTCGACGACGTTCTGGACAGAGAAGTCCGAGGTGACGTGGGCGTAGGTGAGCGCCCCGAACGAGAAGGCGATGCACAGGAAGGTGGCGAGCGCTGCCGGCACCGTCACGCTGCGCAGGACCGGGTCGCCGGTGCGGCTCGCCCAGATCGGCATCACCATCTGCGTCAACGACAGGGCGAGCGCCAGGGCGAGGGCGTAATGACCAACCTCGATCAGCACCAGGGCGACCTTTCGGTAAGCGTGTGTCCATAGGGACGGAAGATCGGCCGACGGGTCTCCCGACCCCGCGTCCTGCCACGGCGGGTCGCGGCCGTCACCTTAGTCCGCTTCCGGCGGCGAGCCGCCAAGACCTTCCGCCGCAGACCTTCCGCCGCAGATCTGCGGTCGCACGGGACGGGCCTACTGGGTGGCGGTGCGCGAGACCGGTCCGGCCTGGCCCTGCGCCGGGGCGCCTTGGGCGGCCGCGCCGCCCTCCTGCCAGCGCCCCTGCGCCTTGAGGGCGTCGGCGACCTCGCGGGGCATGTAGGTCTCGTCGTGCTTGGCCAGCACCGTGTCGGCGCGGAAGGTCCCGTCGGCCTGCAGCACGCCCTCGGTCACCACGCCCTGCCCCTCGCGAAACAGGTCGGGCAGCAGGCCGCGGTAGCGTACCGGGACGGTCGAGCCGGTATCCGTGACGGCGAATTCCACGTGCCCGTCTGCCTCGCGCTTGAGCGAGCCGGCCTCGACCAGCCCGCCGAGGCGGAAGCGCGTGCCCGGCGCGACCTTCTGGCTCGCCACCTCGGTCGGCGAGCGGAAGAACACGATCGTGTCGCGCATCGCCGAGAGGACGAGCCCGAGGGCCACCGCCAGCACGGCGCCGCAGACGACGATGAGGACGGAACGGCGGCGCCGGCGCGTCATGATGCGGATCTCAGGCCGGGTGGCGGGAGAGGAGGGCGGTGCGCGTCATCAGGGGCGTCTCCCGAAGGCCGGCATCGAGGCGCCGGCTCTGTTGGTATCTTTTGCTACGACGCGGGGCGCGCGGCGAGGCGGAAAAAAGCCTGAGGCTCGCCGCGGGGTGATGGCCGATGCCTCGCCCTTCGGACGCTCGCCCCCCAACCCTCCCCCGCAGAGGGGGGAGGGTTGGGGGGCGGTTCTCAAGGCGCCGCCTTCGCGGCACCCAATCCCAGCTCCTGCGCCACGTCCTCCACCGGCGCCAGCTTGCCGGCATCGCTTCCGAGCGCTGCCCGTGCCTGGGCCAGGGTCGCTTCCGCTTTCGGGCGATCACCCAGGACCATGTAGGAGCGCACCAGCCGGCCCCATTCCTCCGGCGAGCCGCCCTTCTCGGCGAGGCGCTGGGCCAGCCCTTCGACCATGCCGCGGATCATCCCGCGCTGTTCCTCGCTCATGCCGGGCCCCTTGCCAGGCGCCGCCGCAGCGGGCGCCGTGCCGTCGAGGCGGGCGAGGCTGTCGCGCACCATCGGCAGCCAGGGCGCGTCGGGGGGCGCGGCCGCTTCCATCGCCGCATAGCGGCTGCGGGCCTGGGCGCGGTCGCCGTCCTGCTCGGCGGCGCGGGCGAGGTAGAATTGCGGCTTGACCGCCTTGGGATCCTGCTTGAGCGCCCGCTCGAAGGCGTCGCGGGCCTTCGAGGAGACGACGCCGTCGCCCGCCGCCGTCAGGGCCTCGCCGTAATCGGCCAGCCGCGTCGCGTCGTCGCCGAGGATCCGCAGGGAATTCTCGTAGGCCTTGATCGCGTCCTCGACGCGCCCGACGCGCAGGTAGACCGGGGCCAGCACCGCCCAGCCGCGCCCGTCCTCCGGGGCCTTGGCGAGGTGTGCCTCGATCTGCGTCACCGCCGCCGCGAGGTCGTTGCCGGCCGACCTGGCATGGGCCAGGCGCTCGGCCTGGGGCTGGGCCGGCAGGTCGGGCGAGCCGTAGATGCCGTAGACGAGGAGCGCCACCAGCGGCACCGTCGAGAGCGCGAAGGCCGAGGCGGCGCGGCGCCGGCGCAGGGCCGGCTCGCCGACCGCACCCGGATTCCGGCCGGGCTCGCGGCTCGCCCGCAGCAGGCGGCGCGCGGCCTCGGCCCGGGCGGCCTCGGCTTCCGGCGCGGCGAGCAGCCCGCGGGCGGCGTCGCGGTCGATCTCGCGCAACTGGTCGCGATAGAAGCCGGTCTCGGTGGCGATCCGCGCCTCGCCTTCGGGGAGGCCCGCGAGGGCCGGGCGGCGCGACATGGGCCAGAGCAGGGCGAGCACCGCCAGGCCGGTCATGAGCGCGAAGATGAGCCAGATCGCCGTCATGACGCTTCTGTATCGCTCCCCCGGGAGCGACACGATTCGCGAGCGTGGCGACACGGTGTCACGCACGGGCCATCCCGCCGGGAACCGGCCGCCTCCTCAGCGCGGTGCCACCGGCCAGAACAGGCTGATCAGCAGCGTGCCGACGACGATCACCATGAGGGAGAGCGGCAGGCCGAGGCGGGCATAGTCGCCGAAGCGGTAGCCGCCCGGGCCCATCACCAGGGTGTTGCACTGGTGGCCGATCGGCGTGAGGAAGTCGCAGGCCGCGCCGACCGACACCGCCATCAGGAACGGATCGGGGTTGAGCCCGAGCTTCAGGGCGAGGCTCGCGCCGATCGGCCCCATCACCAGCACCGTCGCGGCGTTGTTGAGGAACGGCGTCACCGCCATGGCGGCGATGAGCAGGAGGCCGATCGCCGCAATCGGCGGCACCGTCTGCATCGCGTGCGAGAGCGCGCCGGCGATCAGGTCGGTGCCGCCGGTCGCCCGCACCGCGTCGCTCACCGGGATGAGCGCACCGAGCAGCACGATCACCGGCCATTCGATCGTCTCGTAGGCCTCGTGCATGGTCATGACGCGCAGGACCAGCAGCAGCACCGCGGCGCCGAAGAACGCCATCGCCACCGGCACGACGTGGAGGGCGACCAGTGCCATCGCGCCGGCCAGCACCGCGATCGGAATGTAGCTGCGGCGGCTGTGGCCCAGCGCCAGCTTGCGCTCGGCCAGCGGCAGCAGGCCGAACTCGGTGAGGACGTCGGCCAGCCGCTCGGCTTCGGCGCGCAACACCACCACGTCTCCGGCCCGCAGGCGCACGCTGCCGATGCGCCGGGTGATCGCCGCGCCCGAGCGGCTGACCGCGAGGAGCGCGGTGCCGTAGCGCGCCGCGAGGTCGGCCGCCGCGGCATTGGTGCCGGCGAGCGCCGAGCCGTCCGGGATCACCGCCTCGATCACCGTCATCTCGGCCCCCGCCGGCTGGGCGCCGACGAGCGTGAGCTTGGCCCGCGCCACCAGGCGCTCCAGGTCCTCCGGCTCGCCGTCGAGGAGCAGGACGTCGCCGGCGGCGAGCCGCCAGTCCGGTCCCGGCACGTAGCGGCGGAAGCGCTCGCGGATGACGGTCGCCACCGTCACGTCGCCGTCGCCGAGCGCCTCCAGCTCGCCCACCGTGGCGCCGACGAGGGGCGACTCCGCCGGCAGGCAGGCCTCCGTCGTGTAGGCCTCGATCCGGAACGCCGCGGCGAGCGAGCCCGCCGGGCGCCGGTCCCGCGGCAGCAGCCGGTACCCGACCGACAGGAAGGCGAGGCCGGCAACCGCCAGCCCGAGGCCGACCGGCGTGAAGTCGAACATCCCGAAGGGCTCGCCGGTCACGTCGGCCCGCACCTTGGCGACGATGATGTTGGTGGAGGTGCCGACGAGCGTGACGAGGCCGCCGATCAGCGAGGCGAAGGACATCGGCATCAGGAGGAGCGAGGCCGACGTGCCGGTCTTGCGCCCGAGCTGCAACGCCACCGGCATGAAGATGGCGAGGGCACCGATGTTCTTGGTGAAGACCGACAGGCCCATCACCGCGCCGGCGAGCGCCGGCACCTGCTGCCGGGGCTTTCGGAGGTAGGGCAGGAGCGGTCGCATCGCGCTCTCGACGACGCCCGAGCGCGACACGGCGGAGGAAATCACCAGCGCGCTCGCCACGATGATCACCACGTCGTCGGCGAAGCCGTCGAAGGCCTTCGCGGCCGGCACCAGCCCGAGCGCCACGGCGGCGACGAGGGAGAGGAGCGCGACGAGGTCGTAGGGCAGCCGGCCCCAGACGAAGAGCAGGACGGTGACTCCGATGAGGCCGAAGGCGAGGCCCTGGTCGAGGGTCATGCCGGGGATCCTGCGGGGAGGCTCCGGGCGACGGTTCGGGCGCGTGTCATGCCGGGGCGGTGATCCTGCTGCGGGGTATCGGGCCTTCCTAGATTGGGCCGCGCGGGGCGCCGCCCAGGGCGGGCACGCGAAGAGTTTGCGCGGCCGGCACCGTTCCGCCGATGGCGCTCCGGATTCAGCCTCGCGGCCCGGATGAAAGAGCGGGCGCGGGATTGCCTGGAGACGGGTGCGGGCGATCGACGATCGCGCGAGCGCGGTGCAAGAAGGCCGAACCATGCAGGGGGTCAGGGAGCGACGCGAACAGGGCATGCTTCCAAAAGGCGCGCGCCCCTGTGCGCAGCCACTTACTTGACCCTCTCGTCTCCGTCGACCTCACGAATCGACGGGATGAGCAAATGAGTGCCGTCCTCGAGAATCTGGTCGCCGAAGGCCAAGGACAGCTCGTGCTTCTGGCGATCGATCGCGTCCTTGGCAGGGTCGAACCGATCGGCCGTCATGGGCGGGGACTATGCGGGATTTCCGTATAGCCTGCGACGCTGGCCATGAGGAGGCGTACGCGACAACTCACCCTGTGCCTTGTCGCGGGAGGCTGATCCGGCGGAGCCCGCCGGGCGGTCGCACGTTGGTGCCCGACCGCAGGACCCGAGACCCCGCATGAGCTTCGCCTTCCTCACCCGCGCCTTCGGGCGCGGCGACCCGGCCGGGGAGACCGACGAACCGGAGGCCGTCACGGCCCGGGCCTCGCGGCGCGACCGGCGGGCGGGCCGCGCCGACGCGGTGGTGACCGAGGCCCTGAGCCAGAAGGTGCTGCACGCCTTCCTGCAGAACCGACACCAGACCCTGGTGCCGCTGACCCTGAACCTGCGGGTGCTGGAGCCGGCGCAGCGCGACCTCGTGATCCAGGCGATGGCGGCGGCGTTCCTGGCGCAGGGGCGCCGGCAGGATCCGGCCCCGGTGCGGGACGCGCTGGCCCGGATCAGCGCCGCGGAGGCCGAGCGCCAGCGCCTCGACAAGGCGCTCGCCGCGCCGCTGGCTTTGGGCGACCTGCTCGACGCGATCCTGGACGCCGATCTCGGCGCCTATGCCTACGTCGCCTCGCTGCTCGCCGTCGACCAGCGCCGCAGGGTCAACCAGCTCTACCTCGCCTACCTGGCCGAGCGGCTGGGCCTGGCGGAGGACGTCGTATCGAGCCTGCACCGGCGCTACCGGGTCTGAGACTGCGCGCTCGTGGCGCCGGCAGGGGTTTCCCTCGGGGCTTCTCTTGCCGCCGGCGGACCGTTACCCTGACGGGACCGTCGCGCCTCCGATCCCGACCGTTTTCGAGTTCCATGCCCCGCAGCCGACCCGGCGCCCAGTCCCGCGACGAGCCGAACCCGGCGGACGGGCTTCCTCCCACCGGCCCGAGCGGCGCCGGGCCGAATTCTTCCGGGACGCATTCGCCCGGATCCGGCCCCCGCAACCGGCCGGCGCCGCCCTCCGCCGATGCGCGGCTGCTCGCCATCGCCGCGGACCACCTGCGCCGGCTCGGCCACCGGCAGGTGACCGTGGTCGGGGTCGCGGCCGAGGCGGGCATGACCCACGCCAACGTCTACCGCTACTTCCCGTCGAAGACCGCGCTCGTCGACGCCGTGGCGGGCCGCTGGCTGCGGGAGGTCGAGGCCGAGCTCGGCGCCATCGCCGACGCGCCGGACCCTGCCGACGACAAGCTCGAACGCCTGCTGCTGGCCCTCGCCTCGATGCAGCGCGAGGTGCTGGCGCGCGATCCGCACCTGTTCGCCGTCCATCGCGACGCCACCGTCGAGTCCCGGCCGATCGCCCGGCGCCACCGCGGCCGCCTGCGCCAGTTGGTCGAGCGGGTGATCGAGGAGGGGATGAATGCCGGCACCTTCTCGCTGCGCGACCGCGAGCGGGGCCTCGCCTTCATCTTCGACACCAGCCACCGCTTCCTGCACCCGGTCTCGATCCAGCTCGATGTCGAGGTGCCCCGCGACCTGATCGAGGCACGCCTCGGCGCGGTCATCCGGGCGATGCTGCGGATCCTGCGCATCGGAACCCTCTAAGGGCGCTGACAGACGGTCGAAACTGTAACCGTCGCCTCCCGCCATCAGCAAATCGCTGAATTTCAAAGAGAAAATAAATCCGGCGACGCCCCGGAAGTGCCGTCTCGGCCGTGCCTGCGGGCGCCGTGCAAGGCCTTCGGGTTGTCGGCCACGGCTTTTTTCGCCAAAGAGGCACCCGCCGGCGCGGGCTCCTCGCGAGCGGACCCCGGCCCACGACGGTTCCACCACACCGCGAAGGATCGGTTCTCACATGGCACGCAAGAAGATCGCGCTCATCGGCGCTGGACAGATCGGCGGCACGCTCGCGCACCTCGCCGGCCTCAAGGAGCTGGGCGACATCGTGCTGTTCGACATCGCCGACGGCGTGCCGCAGGGCAAGGGCCTCGACATCGCCGAGTCGGCTCCGGTCGACGGCTTCGACGCCAAGTACAGCGGCGCCAGCGACTACAGCGCGATCGCCGGGGCCGACGTGGTGATCGTGACGGCCGGCGTGCCGCGCAAGCCCGGCATGAGCCGCGACGACCTGATCGGCATCAACCTGAAGGTGATGGAAGCGGTCGGCACCGGCATCAAGACCCATGCCCCGAACGCCTTCGTGATCTGCATCACCAACCCGCTCGACGCGATGGTGTGGGCGCTGCAGAAGTTCTCGGGCCTCGACCCGAAGAAGATCGTCGGCATGGCCGGCGTGCTCGACTCGGCCCGCTTCCGCCACTTCCTGGCCGAGGAGTTCCAGGTCTCGGTCGAGGACGTCACCGCCTTCGTGCTCGGCGGCCACGGCGACGACATGGTGCCGCTGGTGCGCTACTCGACGGTGGCCGGCGTGCCGCTGCCCGATCTCGTCAAGATGGGCTGGACCACCCAGGAGAAGCTCGACGCCATGGTCGAGCGGACCCGTAAAGGGGGCGGCGAGATCGTCAACCTGCTCAAGACCGGCTCGGCCTTCTACGCGCCGGCGGCGTCGGCCATCGCGATGGCCGAGAGCTACCTCAAGGACAAGAAGCGGGTCCTGCCCTGCGCGGCCCACCTCACCGGCCAGTACGGCGTCGACGGCCTGTTCATCGGCGTGCCGATCGTGATCGGCGAGAACGGCGTCGAGCGCATCGTCGAGGTCGAGTTCTCCGGTGAGGAGAAGGCGATGTTCGAGAAGTCGGTCAATTCCGTGAAGGGCCTGGTCGAGGCCTGCAAGGGCATCAACGGCGCGCTGGCGTAGCCCATCTGAGCGGCGCGGGATCTTTCCGCGCCGCCTTCCGCCCGCCTGCCCGACGAAAAGAAAGCGTGTCGCCCCATGAACATCCACGAGTATCAAGCCAAGGCCGTCCTCAAGGAGTTCGGCCTGCCGGTCTCGAACGGCCGCGCCATCTTCAAGGCCTCCGAGGCCGAGGCCGCCGCCAAGGAGCTCGGCGGTCCGCTCTGGGTCGTGAAGTCCCAGATCCATGCCGGCGGGCGCGGCAAGGGCAAGTTCAAGGAGGCCGAGGCCGGCGAGAAGGGCGGCGTGCGCCTCGCCAAGTCGGTCGAGGAGGTCAAGGCCTTCTCCGAGCAGATGCTCGGCCGCACCCTCGTGACGGTGCAGACCGGCGAGGCCGGCAAGCAGGTCAACCGCCTCTACATCGAGGACGGCTCGGACATCGAGACCGAGTTCTACCTGTCGATGCTCGTCGACCGCGAGACCGGCAAGGTCGCCTTCGTGGTCTCGACCGAGGGCGGCATGGACATCGAGCAGGTCGCCCACGACACCCCTGAGAAGATCATCACCTTCTCGGTCGACCCGGCCACCGGCGTGATGCCGCATCACGGCCGCGCGGTCGCCAAGGCGCTCGGCCTCACCGGCCCGCTCGCCAAGGAGGCGGAGGATCTGACCACCAAGCTCTACCGGGCGTTCACCGCCAAGGACATGAGCATGCTGGAGATCAACCCGCTCATCGTCACCAAGGACGGGCACCTGAAGTGCCTGGACGCCAAGATCTCGTTCGATTCGAACAGCCTCTACCGTCAGCCGGAGATCGTGCAGCTGCGCGACATCACCGAGGAGGACGAGAAGGAGATCGAGGCCTCGAAGTACGACCTCGCCTACATCGCCCTCGACGGCACCATCGGCTGCATGGTCAACGGCGCCGGCCTCGCGATGGCGACCCTCGACATCATCAAGCTCTACGGCGAGGAGCCGGCGAACTTCCTCGATGTCGGCGGCGGCGCCTCGGAGGAGAAGGTCACTGCGGCCTTCAAGATCATCACCGCCGACCCGAACGTGAAGGGCATCCTGGTCAACATCTTCGGCGGCATCATGAAGTGCGACGTGATCGCCAACGGGGTGATCGCGGCCGTCAAGACGGTGGGCCTCCAGGTCCCGCTGGTGGTGCGCCTCGAGGGCACCAACGTCGAGAAGGGCAAGGAGATCATCCGCTCCTCGGGCCTCAACGTGATCCCGGCCGACGACCTCGACGACGCGGCGCAGAAGATCGTCGCGGCGGTGCGCAAGGGCTGACGCGGCGCATGGGTCCCGGGATGGAGCTGATCGTCATCCTGGTCGTCCTCCCCGTGCTCCTCATGGCATCCATGATCGGTTTGGTCCTGGGTGTCGTCTGGGGAGTTCGGTGGCTGGCGGGACTCCGGGCCGGGATCTTGGCTGGGAGGATCGCACTTGCGGTCCTGGCTCTGCTTCCGATCTGGATGTTCGCCGAGTGCTCGGCCGAGATAAATGCTCCACCCGTGATCGTGGGGAACGAGGCCATCGATAACGACAGCACTTCGCGATCGACGATCCTACTGAGCCTCGTGCTCCTGCCGTCGTCGATCATAAGCGCTTTTGCTGTCTGGAGGTCGATCCGGTCTTTTTCCGACAAAATCAGCCAGATGCACGCCGCCTAATCCGGAGTTCAGATTTCAATGTCCATCCTCATCGACAAGAACACCAAGGTCATCTGCCAGGGCTTCACCGGCAAGAACGGGACCTTCCACTCCGAGCAGGCGATCGCCTACGGCACCAAGATGGTCGGCGGCACCTCGCCGGGGAAGGGCGGCGCGACCCATCTCGGCCTGCCGGTGTTCGACACCGTGAAGGAAGCCCGCCACGCCACCGGCGCCGACGCCTCGGTGGTCTACGTGCCGCCGCCGGGCGCCGCCGACGCGATCTGCGAGGCGATCGACGCCGAGATCCCGCTGATCGTCTGCATCACCGAAGGCATCCCGGTCCTCGACATGGTGCGGGTCAAGCGTTCGCTCGAAGGCTCGAAGTCGCGCCTGATCGGCCCGAACTGCCCCGGCATCGTCACCGCCGGCGAGTCGAAGATCGGCATCATGCCGGCCAACATCTTCCGTCCGGGCTCGGTCGGCATCGTGTCGCGCTCCGGCACGCTGACCTACGAGGCGGTGTTCCAGACCACCAACGAGGGCCTCGGCCAGACCACGGCCGTCGGCATCGGCGGCGACCCGGTCAAGGGCACCGAGTTCATCGACATGCTGGAGATGTTCCTCAAGGACGACAAGACCGAGTCGATTGTGATGATCGGCGAGATCGGCGGCTCGGCCGAGGAAGAGGCGGCGCAGTTCATTCGTGACGAGGCCAAGCGCGGCCGCAAGAAGCCGATGGTCGGCTTCATCGCCGGCCGCACGGCGCCTCCCGGCCGCCGCATGGGCCATGCCGGCGCGATCATCTCGGGCGGCAAGGGCGGCGCCGAGGACAAGATCGCCGCGATGGAGGAGGCGGGCATCCGCGTCTCGCCGTCGCCGGCCCGCCTCGGCAAGACCCTGGTCGAGGTCCTGAAGGGCTGATCGCCCTTCGATCCTTCGCCCCTCGGCCCTTGCCCTTCGCCCCGCGCATGGCAGGCGTGGCGTGCGGAATTTCGGTTCCGCACCCATATCGCAAGCAAACGTCAACTCTCTTGAGTTCGTAAGACACCCTGGCGCCCGGATATCCGGGCGCCCCCACCGTCGACGGACCGCCATCCTCCCGCCTCAACTGGGCCCGAGAAGCCGGCGCACCGATCGACCAGCGCGGATAGACAGATCGCCATGGCACGCCAGGACGCGAACGACGCCCTCCTCGGAACCTCGTTCCTCTACGGAGGCAACGCCGACTACATCGAGGAGCTCTACGCGACCTACACCCGGGACCCCGAGGCGGTGGACCCCGAGTGGCGCAGCTTCTTCTCCGGCCTGAAGGAGGAGAGCGCGATCGTGGTCAAGAACGCGGAAGGCGCGTCCTGGACCAAGCCGAACTGGCCGGTCGCCGCCAACGGCGACATCGTCTCGGCCCTCGACGGCAACTGGGCGCAGATCGAGAAGGCGGTCGGCGAGAAGATCAAGGCCAAGCAGGAGGCCAATGGCCAAGCCATCGCCCCGGCCGACGTGCAGCAGGCCACCAAGGATTCGGTCCGCGCGATCATGCTGATCCGCGCCTACCGCATGCGCGGCCATCTCCACGCCAAGCTCGATCCGCTCGGCCTGCAGCCGCGCGGCGACCACGAGGAGCTGCACCCGCAGCATTACGGCTTCGCCGAGTCCGATTGGGACCGCCCGATCTTCCTCGACAACGTGCTCGGCCTCGAATTCGGCACCATCCGGGAGATCGTCGCGATCCTGGAGCGGACCTACTGCCAGACGCTCGGCGTCGAATTCATGCACATCTCCGATCCGGAGGAGAAGGCGTGGATCCAGGAGCGCATCGAGGGTAAGGACAAGGAGATCTCGTTCACCGAGCAGGGCCGCCGCGCGATCCTCAACAAGATGATCGAGGCGGAAGGCTTCGAGAAGTTTCTGGACCTCAAGTACACGGGCACCAAGCGCTTCGGCCTCGACGGCTCGGAGGCGATGGTTCCGGCGCTCGAGCAGATCATCAAGCGCGGCGGGGCGCTGGGCGTCACCGACATCGTGCTCGGCATGGCCCATCGCGGCCGCCTCAACGTGCTCGCCAACGTGATGTCGAAGCCCTTCCGGGCGATCTTCCACGAGTTCAAGGGCGGTTCGTCCTCGCCGGCGGAGGTCGAGGGCTCGGGTGACGTGAAGTACCACCTCGGCGCGTCGAGCGACCGGGCCTTCGACGGCAACACCGTCCACCTGTCGCTGACCGCGAACCCCTCGCACCTCGAGATCGTCGATCCGGTGGTGCTCGGCAAGGTGCGCGCCAAGCAGGACCAGACCGGCGACGAGCAGCGCTCGACCGTGCTGCCGCTCCTCATCCACGGCGACGCCGCCTTCGCCGGCCAGGGCGTGGTGGCGGAGTGCTTCGGCCTGTCGGGCCTGAAGGGCCACCGCACCGGCGGCTCGATCCACTTCATCATCAACAACCAGATCGGCTTCACCACCGATCCGCGCTTCTCGCGCTCCTCGCCCTATCCGTCCGACGTGGCGAAGATGGTCGAGGCGCCGATCTTCCACTGCAACGGCGACGACCCCGAGGCCGTCACCTTCGCGGCCAAGATCGCCACCGAGTACCGGCAGAAGTTCCACAAGCCGGTGGTGATCGACATGCTCTGCTACCGCCGCTTCGGCCACAACGAGGGCGACGAGCCCGCGTTCACCCAGCCGAAGATGTACCAGATCATCCGCAAGCACCCCTCGACGCTGGAGACCTACGGCAAGCGGCTGACCGCGAGCGGCGTGGTGAGCGAGAAGGAGCTGGAGGACCGCAAGGCCGAGTTCCGCACGACCCTCGACAGCGAGTTCGACATCGCCACCGCCTACAAGGCCAACAAGGCCGACTGGCTCGACGGCCGCTGGTCGGGCCTGAAGGCGGTGCGCGAGGACGAGGACGATCCGCGCCGCGGCCGCACCGGCGTGCCGGCCGACACCCTGCGGGAGATCGGGAAAGCCATCACCACGGTGCCGCAGGACTTCCACCTGCACCGCACCATCCGGCGCTTCCTCGACAACCGCGCCAAGGCGATCGAGACCGGCGAGGGCCTGGACTGGGCCACCGCCGAGGCGCTCGCCTTCGGCTCGCTCCTCACGGAAGGACACCGGGTCCGCCTGTCGGGCCAGGACGTCGAGCGCGGCACCTTCTCGCAGCGCCACTCGGTGGTGATCGACCAGGAGAATGAGGAGCGCTACACGCCCCTCAACCACATCAAGGACGGCCAGAGCCGCTACGAGGTCATCAACTCGATGCTCTCGGAGGAGGCGGTGCTCGGCTTCGAGTACGGCTACTCGCTGGCCGAGCCGAACTCCCTGGTGCTGTGGGAGGCGCAGTTCGGCGACTTCGCCAACGGCGCGCAGGTCGTGGTCGACCAGTTCATCAGCAGCGGCGAGCGCAAGTGGCTGCGCATGTCGGGTCTCGTGATGCTCCTGCCGCACGGCTACGAGGGCCAGGGCCCGGAGCACTCGTCGGCGCGTCTCGAGCGCTACCTGCAGATGTGCGCCGAGGACAACATGCAGGTCGCCAACTGCACGACGCCCTCGAACTACTTCCACATCCTGCGCCGCCAGCTGAAGCGGGACTTCCGCAAGCCGCTGGTGCTGATGACCCCGAAGTCGCTGCTGCGCCACAAGCGGGCGGTCTCGGCGCTGTCGGACATCGCCGAGGGCTCGACCTTCCACCGGGTGCTGTGGGACGACGCCGAGAAGGCGCAGGACGGCGTGAAGCTGTCGAAGGACGACAAGGTCCGGCGCGTCGTGCTCTGCTCGGGCAAGGTCTATTACGACCTGTTCGAGGAGCGCGAGAAGCGCGGCATCTCCGACGTGTACCTGATGCGCGTCGAGCAGCTGTACCCGTTCCCGCTGAAGTCGCTGGCCACCGAGATCTCCCGGTTCCGCAACGCCGAGGTGGTGTGGTGCCAGGAGGAGCCCAAGAACATGGGCTCGTGGGCCTTCGTCGAGCCCTACCTGGAATGGGTCCTCAACCAGGCCGGCTCCGCCTCCAAGCGTCCGCGCTACGTCGGCCGTCCGGCCTCGGCCTCGACGGCCGTCGGCCTGATGTCGAAGCACCTCGACCAGCTCCAGGCCTTCCTCAACGAGGCCCTGGCGGTCTGATCCCAGGTCGCCTCCCAAGTCACCGGCGCCCCATGAGGGGCGCCGCCTGAATGTTTCCGGGCGACCCCCCATCGCCCCAACCCTGACGGAAGACATGGCCACCGAAATCCGCGTCCCGACGCTCGGCGAGTCCGTGAGCGAGGCCACGATCGGCCGCTGGTTCAAGAAGCCCGGCGACACCGTGAAGGCCGACGAGCCCCTGGTCGAGCTCGAGACCGACAAGGTCACCCTCGAGGTCAACGCCCCGGCCTCCGGCCAGCTCGGCGACATCGTCGCCAAGGACGGCGAGACGGTGGAGCCCGGCGCGCTCCTCGGCTCGATCGTCGAGGGCGGCGCCTCCGCCGGCAACGGTGCGGCCCCGAAGGCCGAGGCTCCCAAGGCCGAGGCCCCGAAGGCCGCCGCCGAGGCGCCGGCCAAGTCGTCGTCCGCCTCCTACGGCAGCCACGGCGACGCCGCACCGAAGGGCCACGCCTCGGGCGATCACGGCCCGGCCGTCGCGCGCCTCGCCCATGAATCCGGCGTCGATCCGTCGTCGCTCAAGGGCAGCGGCAAGGACGGCCGCGTCACCAAGGGCGACATGCTCTCGGCGATCTCGTCCGGCGCCTCCGCTCCCGCCCCGGCCCCGGCCCCGCAGGTCGCCCGCGCCCCGTCCGCCCCGGACGATGCCTCCCGCGAGGAGCGGGTGCGCATGACCAAGCTGCGCCAGACCATCGCCCGGCGCCTCAAGGACGCGCAGAACACCGCCGCCATGCTGACGACGTTCAACGACGTCGACATGGGCGCCGTGATGGCCCTGCGCCAGCAGTACAAGGACGTGTTCGAGAAGAAGCACGGCGCCAAGCTCGGCTTCATGGGCTTCTTCACCAAGGCGGTGATCGGCGCCCTGAAGGACGTGCCGGCGGTCAACGCCGAGATCGACGGCCAGGACATCGTCTACAAGAACTACTACCACGTCGGCATCGCCGTCGGCACCGACAAGGGCCTGGTCGTGCCGGTGGTCCGCGACGCCGACCGGCTGTCGATCTCGGGCATCGAGAAGGCCATCACCGGCTTCGGCCGCAAGGCCCGCGACGGCAAGCTGTCGATCGAGGACATGCAGGGCGGCACGTTCACGATCACCAACGGCGGCATCTACGGCTCGCTGATGTCGACCCCGATCCTCAACGCGCCGCAATCGGGCATCCTCGGCATGCACCGCATCGAGGAGCGGCCGGTCGTGCGCAACGGCAAGATCGAGGCGCGGCCGATGATGTACCTCGCCCTGTCCTACGATCACCGCATCGTCGACGGGAAGGAGGCCGTGACCTTCCTGGTGCGGGTCAAGGAGGCCCTGGAGGATCCGGCGCGCCTCGTGCTCGACCTGTAAGGCTTGGTTGAAACCAGCCCCTTCCCCGCCCGGGGGAGGGGCCTCTCGCATCGGGGAGCACGACGATGACGGACAAGGTCCTGGTGGTCACCGGCGGCAGCCGCGGCATCGGCCGGGCGGTCGCCTTGCGCGCCGCGCGGGCCGGCTGGCGGATCTGCTTCTCCTACGTCGCGGCCAAGGACGCCGCCGATGCCCTGGTGCGGGAGATCGAGGATCTCGGCGGCACCGCGCTCGCCGTCAGGAGCGACGTCGCGGTCGAGGACGACATCCGGGCCCTGTTCCAGGCGGCCGACGGCCTGGGTCAGCTCGGCGGCCTCGTCAACAACGCGGGCGTCGTCGACTACGCCGCGCGCGTCGACGAGATGACACCCGCCCGCCTTCACCGCATGATGACCACCAACGTCGTCGGCTCGTTCCTGTGCGCCGGCGAGGCGGTGCGGCGGATGTCGACCCGCCACGGCGGGCAGGGCGGCGTCATCGTCAACCTGTCCTCGGTCGCGGCCCGCCTCGGCGCGCCGGGCCAGTACGTCGATTACGCGGCGTCGAAGGGCGCCATCGACACCCTCACCACCGGCCTCGCCGGCGAGGTCGCCGCGGAAGGGATCCGGGTCAACGGCGTCGCCCCCGGCCTGATCGAGACCGAAATCCATGCCAGCGGCGGCCAGCCCGACCGGCTGGCGCGGCTCAGTCCCCTGGTGCCGATGAAGCGCGCCGGCACCGCCGACGAGGTCGCGGCCGCGGTGCTGTGGCTCCTGTCGGACGAGGCCTCCTACGCCACCGGCGCGACCCTGACGATCTCGGGCGGCCGCTGAGCATCATTCGCCGACGTGGTCGCCGGTTCGGCGGCGACGAAGAGGCAAGAACAAGGAATTCGGGAGAGCGGCGTCCTGCCGCTCTGCTGAGCCGTCATCGCTCCACTCATTCATCGGCGGCGGCCCACCGGCCCGCCGCTTCCAACCTCGCGAGTCCTGTATGTCCTCCTACGATCTCGTCGTCATCGGCACCGGCCCCGGCGGTTACGTCTGTGCGCTCCGCGCCGCCCAGCTCGGCCTGAAGACCGCCGTGGTCGAGAAGCGCCCGGCCCACGGCGGCACCTGCCTGAACGTCGGCTGCATCCCGTCGAAGGCTCTGCTCCACGCCTCCGAGGCGTTCGAGGAGGCCACCAAGCACTTCCCCGTGCTCGGCATCACCGTCGGCGAGCCGAAGCTCGATCTGGCCAAGATGATGGCGTTCAAGCAGGAGGGCATCGACGGCAACACCAAGGGCGTGGCGTTCCTGCTCAAGAAGAACGGCATCGATTCCGTCCAGGGGACCGGGCGTCTCGCCGGGGCCGGCCGGGTCGAGGTCACCTCGGAGGACGGCGCCAACCAGATCCTGGAGGCCAGGAACGTCGTCATCGCGACGGGCTCGGACGTCGCCAACCTGCCGGGCGTCACCATCGACGAGGAGGTCGTGGTCTCCTCCACCGGCGCCCTCGACCTGACCAAGGTCCCGGGCAAGCTCGTGGTCATCGGCGCCGGCGTGATCGGCCTCGAACTCGGCTCGGTCTGGCGCCGTCTCGGCGCCGAGGTCACGGTGGTCGAGTACCTGGACCGGATCCTGCCGGGCATGGACGGCGAGGTCGGCAAGCAGTTCCAGCGCATCCTCCAGAAGCAGGGCATCCAGTTCCGCCTGTCGCAGAAGGTCACGGGTGTCGAGCGCACGGGTGCCGGTGCCAAGGTCACGGTCGAGCCGGCCGCGGGCGGCACCGCCGAGACCCTGGAGGCCGACGTGGTCCTCGTCGCCATCGGCCGCACGCCCTACACGGCGGGCCTCGGCCTGGAGACGGTCGGCGTCCAGCTCGACAACAAGGGCCGGATCCAGACCGACGACCGCTACGCCACCAACGTCACCGGCATCTACGCGATCGGCGACGTGATCGCCGGCCCGATGCTCGCCCACAAGGCCGAGGACGAGGGCGTCGCGGTGGCGGAGATTCTCGCCGGCAAGGCCGGCCACGTGAATTACGGCGTGATTCCCAACGTGGTCTACACCACGCCCGAGGTCGCCTCGGTCGGCAAGTCCGAGGAGGAACTGAAGAAGGACGGGATCGCCTACAACATCGGCAAGTTCCCGTTCACGGCGAACGGCCGCGCCAAGGTGAACCACACCACCGACGGCTTCGTGAAGGTGCTGGCCGATGCCGCCACCGACCGGGTGCTCGGCGTCCACATCGTCGGGCCCGATGCCGGCAACCTCATCATGGAGGTCGCGGTGGCGATGGAGTTCGGCGCCTCCTCCGAGGACATCGCCCGCACCTGCCACGCCCACCCGACCCTGACCGAGGCGGTGAAGGAAGCCGCGCTCGCGGTGGAGAAGCGCGCGCTGCACATGTGAGGTTCCCGCGACGGCGCCGCCCATGACCCTCCCCCGCTGCGAAGCAGGGCGGGAGAGGGGACGCCGCTTCCGGAAATGCCTGAACCGTTCTGAAGGGCGCCGCTTCCGAAGCCGTCGCGCCGCCCCTCTCGGTGGGACGTCGTCCCGCTGCGCTCGCGCCGCTCGCCACCCTCCCCCGCGGAGGGGGGAGGGTTGGGCGCCGCGCTCGATGAGTTCTCGAGTCGAAGGATCCACCGCGATGGACAACGCGGCAGCAAGCGGGACCATCACACCCCCCGCGGTCATCGTGGTCATGGGCGTCTCCGGCTCGGGCAAGAGCACGGTGGCGAGCCTGCTCGCCGGCCGGCTCGGCTGGGAGTTCGAGGACGGCGACGATTTCCATCCGGCCGCCAATGTCGAGAAGATGCAGGCCGGCACCCCGCTCACCGACGAGGACCGCTGGCCCTGGCTCGCCGCGATCGCGGCGTGGATCGACCGGGTCCGCGCCGAGGGGCGGCACGGCGTGGTCACCTGCTCGGGCCTCAAGCGGGCCTATCGCGAGATCCTGGTCGGGGACCGGCCGGACGTGCGCCTCGTCTACCTGAAGGGCGACCGCGATCTGATCGGCCGGCGCATGGCCGCCCGGCACGGGCATTTCATGCCGACGAGCCTGCTCGACAGCCAGTTCCGCACCCTGCAGGTGCCCGCGCCCGACGAGAATCCCCTGGTGGTCTCGGTCGGCGGCACGCCGCAGCAGATCGTCGCCGAGATAGTCGGGACGCTGACCGGACGAGCACCTTGACGCCCCCGGGCGGGGCCGAAGAGATGCCGATTATGCCTGGTTTTTGACAGTTCGCGGCGCCCGTGCCATCGCGAAGGTATGCTCGACACGGCCATGCCCGGTGACCTGCCCGCGATGCGTGAGACCCTCTTCCCCGGCGGTGGCGAGATGGGCGCACGCCTGCGCGCCCACGACTGGGCGGCGACGCCCCTCGGGCCGGTCGAGGGCTGGCCGCCATCGCTGACCACGGCCGTGCGGATCATGCTCGGCTCGCGCTTCGCCATGTGGATGGCGTGGGGCCCCGAACTGACGTTCTTCTGCAACGACGCCTACAAGCCGACGCTCGGCGTCAAGGAGGCCTGGGCGCTCGGGGCCCGCTCCGACCGGGTCTGGGCCGAGATCTGGCCCGATATCGGCCCGCGCATCGCCCAGGTGCTGAGCACCGGCCAGGCGACCTGGGACGAGGCGCTGCTGCTGTTCCTGGAGCGGCGCGGCTTCACCGAGGAGAGCTATCACACCTTCTCGTACAGCCCGCTCGCCGACGATGCCGGCACCGTCAGCGGCATGCTCTGCGTCGTCTCGGAGGAGACCGAGCGGGTGATCGGCGAGCGGCGCCTACGTTCCTTGCGCGATCTCGGCGCCGGGATGGCGGCGGCCCGGAATGCGGCGGAGGTCGGCGCGGTCGTGGCCGATTGCCTGGGCGAGGGGACCGCCGACCTGCCGGTGGCCCTGGCCTATTCGGGCGGCGACGCGCAAGGAGCCGAGGCTGCCCTGCTGGCGCGGGCGGGGATCGGGCCCGGGCATCCGGCCGTCGCGCGGGCGGACGAGGCGGTGCTCCTGGCGCTCGGCCTCCTCGAATCCCCCGGCCGGAATTCCTCCGGTCAAGATTCGTCCGCCCCGCGCCTGCTGCCGGTCGCGGAACTCGGCCCGCTCTTCGCCGACCTGCCGGCCGGCCCGTGGGACCGGGCCCCGACCCATGCCCTGGTGCTGCCGATCGCCCAGCAGGGCCAGAGCCGCCCGGCCGGGGTGTTCGTCGCCGGGCTGAACCCCTATCGGCCCCTCGACGAGGAGTATCGCGGCTTCGTCGCGCTGTTCGTCGGCCAGATCGCCACGGGCTTGGCCAACGCCAATGCCTACGAGGCCGAGCGGCGCCGGGCCGAGGCCTTCGCCGAACTCGACCGGCAGAAGACCGTGTTCTTCTCCAACGTCAGCCACGAGTTCCGCACGCCCCTGACCCTGATGCTCGGGCCGCTCGCCGAGGTGCTGGCGTCAGGCTCCCCCCGCCTCGACCCCGACACGGGCCGCCTCGTGGATCTGGCCCACCGCAACGGCCTGCGGCTCCTGCGGCTCGTCAACGCGCTCCTCGACTTCTCGCGCATCGAGGCCGGCCGGGCCCAGGCCGCCTTCGAGCCCCTCGATCTCTGCCGCTTCACCGCAGAGCTGGCCTCGAGCTTCCGCTCGGCCACCGACAAGGCCGGCCTCGTCCTCGATGTCGATTGCCGGGGCCTGCCCGAGCCCGCCTTCGTCGACCCGGAGATGTGGGAGAAGATCGTCCTCAACCTCGTCTCCAACGCCTTCAAGTTCACCCTCGAGGGCAGCATCGCGGTGCGCCTGCGGGCGGAGGAGGGCCGGGCGGTGCTCACCGTGGCGGATACCGGCCTCGGCATCCCGGACGCCGAGCTGCCGCGGCTGTTCGAGCGCTTCCACCGGGTCGAGGGCGCGCAGGGGCGCAGCTTCGAGGGCTCCGGCATCGGCCTCGCCCTGGTGCAGGAGCTGGTCCGTCTCCACGGCGGCACGGTCGCGGTCGCGAGCAGCCTGGGCCACGGCAGCACCTTCACGGTGAGCCTGCCGCTCGGCCGCGACCACCTGCCGGAGGACCGCATCCGCGCGCCCCGGACCGGGGGCTCGACCGCCACCCGCTCGCACGCCTTCGTCGAGGAGGCGACGCGCTGGCTCGGCGACGAGGGATTTGCACCGCCGGGGCTTGCGCCGGCCGATCTCGGCGAGGCGCCCCGCCCGGTTCCGCCCGGCCTCACCGGCCGGGTGCTGCTCGCCGACGACAATGCCGACATGCGGGCCTATGTCGGGCGCCTGCTCGGCGACAGCGGCCACGTCGTCGAGGCGGTGGGTGACGGTCGCGCGGCGCTGGAGGCGGCGCGCCGCCACGCCCCCGACCTCGTCCTCTCCGACGTGATGATGCCGGGGCTCGACGGGTTCGGGCTGCTCGCCGCCCTGCGCGACGATCCCTCGCTCCGCGGCATCCCGGTGATCCTGCTCTCGGCCCGGGCCGGCGAGGAGGCGCGCATCGAGGGGCTGGCGGCGGGCGCCGACGACTACCTGATCAAGCCGTTCTCGGCCCGAGAGCTGCAGGTCCGGGTCGAGACCAACCTGCGCCTCGCCCGGGTCCGGCGCGAGGCGGCGGACGCCCTGCGGCAGGTCAACGAGACCCTGGAGGTCCAGGTCGCCGCGCGCACCCGCGAGCGCGACCGGATGTGGCGCCTGTCGAAGGACGTGATGCTGATCGCGCGGTTCGACGGCACCATGGCGGCGCTCAACCCGGCCTGGGAGGGGGTGCTGGGCTGGAAGCCGGCGGACCTCGTCGGCCGCTCGTTCCTCGACTTCGTCCACCCCGACGACCGCGCCCGCACGGCCGCGGAGGCCCGGCGCATCGAGGGAGGCGAGACCACGCTGCTGTTCGAGAACCGTTATCGCCACGCCGACGGTTCCTACCGGACCCTGTCCTGGACGGCGGTGCCGGGGGAGGACCATCTCCACGCGGTGGGGCGCGACGTCACCGAGCAGCGCGAGCTGGAGGAGGCCTTCCGTCAGTCGCAGAAGATGGAGGCGGTGGGCCAGCTCACCGGCGGCATCGCCCACGACTTCAACAACCTGCTCACCGGCATCGTCGGCTCCCTCGACCTGCTCTCGACGCGGCTCTCGCAAGGCCGTCTCGACGTCGCGCCCCGCTACATCGAGGCGGCGCTGACCTCCGCCCACCGCGCCGCGGCGCTGACCCACCGGCTGCTGGCCTTCGCCCGGCGCCAGCCCCTCGACCCGCAGGCCGTCGACGCCAACGCGCTGGTCGCCTCCCTGGAGGATCTGGTCCGCCGCACGCTGGGCGAGACCGTCACCCTGGAGACCCGCCTCGGCGAGGGGCTGTGGCCGACGCTCTGCGACGCCAACCAGCTCGAGAGCGCGATCCTCAACCTCGCCATCAATGCCCGCGACGCGATGCCGGAGGGCGGGCGGCTCACCATCGAGACCCGCAACGTCGAGCTCGACGCGATCTTCGCCGCCGCCCACGGCGACGTGGCGCCGGGGCCCTATATCCGCCTCGCCGTGACCGATACCGGCACCGGCATGCCGCCGGAGGTGGTGCGCCGCGCCTTCGACCCGTTCTTCACCACGAAGCCGATCGGGCAGGGCACGGGCTTGGGCTTGTCGATGATCTACGGCTTCGCCCGCCAGTCCGACGGCCACGCGGTCATTGCCTCCGAGGTCGGCCGCGGCACCACCGTGGCGCTCTACCTGCCGCGCCACGACCGACCCGCCGATGCCGACCCGCCTGCCGAGACCGCGGCTGCCTCGCAGGCCGTGCCCGCGCCGCCGGTCGCCGGCAGCGGCGAGACCGTGCTGGTGGTGGAGGACGAGCCGGCGGTGCGCAGCCTGATCGTCGACGTGCTGCGCGACCTCGGCTACCGGGCGCTGGAGGCCCAGGACGGCCCGGCCGGCCTCGCCGCCCTGCGGGCGCCCGGCCGCATCGATCTCCTCGTCACCGATGTCGGCCTGCCGGGCCTCAACGGCCGCCAGCTCGCCGATGCCGCCCGCGAGCACCGCCCGGACCTCAAGGTGCTGTTCATCACGGGCTACGCCGAGAACGCCGCCATGGCGGGGTTCCTGGCCCCCGGCATGCAGATGATCACCAAGCCGTTCCCGGTCGATCTCCTGGCGCGACGCATCCGGGCGATGATCGAGGGGTGAGCGGGCGATTGCCGTTGCGGCACGATGCTCCTCGTCCCGTCTTCCGGGAAAGACGGGAGGGTGAGAACGGGGCGGTGGTCCGTCCGGCAGCGTCCCCCGCGAGCCGGCACCGCGCCTATGCGCCGGGCGCCTTCTCAGCCATGCGCCTTCGCGCAGGGAGGCCCCACGGGGTGGACCTCAGGCCCGAACCCCTGTAACAGCACCATCCTCCACGAAAAGACCGTAGGGATTCCCCGCGCGCCGCAGAGCGCCCGCCGCCGACGCGGCCGGCCCTCTCCACGAGGCCATGAGCTTCCAAGAGCCATGGGCCTCCGGAGCCGATTCGATCCCCGCGCGTCGCATTACCCCGGGATCGAATCCACGTGCCGTTTCCTGTTCTGCCCGCCCCCCTCGCCAAGGCCCTCGCCGACCGCGGCTACGAAGACCCGACGCCGGTCCAGGCCGCCGTCCTCGAGCCCGAGACCGAGGGGCGCGACCTCGTCGTCTCGGCCCAGACCGGCTCCGGCAAGACCGTCGCCTACGGCCTGGCGCTCGCCCGTACCCTGCTCGGCGACGCCGAGATGCTGCCTGCGCCCGGCGCGCCCCTGGCGCTGGTGATCGCGCCGACCCGTGAGCTGGCGCTCCAGGTCCATCGCGAGCTGTCCTGGCTCTACGGCCCGGCCGGCGCCCGCGTCGTGTCCTGCGTCGGCGGCATGGATCCGCGGCGCGAGAGCCGCTGGCTCGCCGACGGCGTCCATATCGTGGTCGGCACGCCCGGCCGCCTGCGTGACCATCTCGAGCGGCGCAACCTCGACCCGTCGGCGTTGCGCGCCGTGGTGCTCGACGAGGCCGACGAGATGCTGGATCTCGGCTTCCGCGAGGATCTGGAGTTCATCCTCGGCACGACGCCTGCCGAGCGGCGCACCCTGCTGTTCTCCGCCACCCTGCCGAAGGCCATCGTGGCGCTCGCCGAGTCCTATCAGCGCGATGCGAAGCGCATCGCGGTCGTCGGCGAGACCAAGGCCCATGCCGACATCGAGTACCGCGCCTTCCGCATCCTGCCGCGGGAGACCGAGCTCGTGGTGGTCAACACCCTGCGCCAGATCGAGTCGCGTACCGCGATCGTGTTCTGCAACACCCGCAATTCCGTGCGCCACCTCCAGGCGGTGCTGACCGAGCGCGGCTTCCAGGCCGTGGCCTTGTCGGGCGAGCTCGGCCAGGGCGAGCGCAACGCCGCCCTCCAGGCCCTGCGCGACGGCCGCGCCCGGGTCTGCGTCGCCACCGACGTCGCCGCCCGCGGCATCGACCTGCCGGGCCTCGGCCTCGTCATCCACGCCGAGCTGCCCAACGATGCCGAGGTGATGCAGCACCGCTCCGGCCGCACCGGCCGGGCCGGGCGCAAGGGCATCAGCGTGCTGCTCGTGCCGCCGTCGCGCCGCCGCCGGGCCGAGGAGCTGATGGTGCGGGCGAACGTGGTGCCGGTCTGGTCCGGCCCGCCGCCGGCCGACGAGATCCGCGCCCTCGACCAGGAGCGCCTGCTCCAGGACCCGCTCGTCACCGACGAGGTCAGCGACGAGGATCGGGCGATGGCCCAGTCGCTGCTCGCCCAGCGCTCGGCCGAGGACCTCGCCGCCGCCCTGGTGCGGGCCTACCGCTCGCGCCTGCCGGCTCCGGAGGATGTCACCGATCCGGGCTTCACCACCGGCCGCGGCGCGACGACCAAGCGCGAGACCACCCCGCGGGACGGCCCGCGCGCCCCGTTCGGGTCGAGCGTGTGGTTCCGCCTCAATGTCGGCCGGCGCGACAATGCCGACCCGCGCCGCCTGCTGCCGATGCTGTGCCGCCGCGGCGACGTGACCCGCGAGGAGATCGGCGCGATCCGGATCTTCGACCGCGAGACCAAGTTCGAGGTCCGCGGCGGTGCCGCCGAGCGCTTCGCCCACACCTTCCCCCGCACCGGCCCGGCCGACCTCCAGGTCGAGGCCCTGGCCGGCGGCGAGGCCGAGGTGCCGCCGCGCCCGCGCCAGCCCCGCCGCAACACCAATGCCCGACGGGGGTGAGCGGGCACCTCGCCTGCGTAATATCCCCGTTCGCCACGGTGCCGACTTGATCCCTCCCCCCTCTGCGGGGGAGGGTGCCCCACGACGTGGGACGGGAGGGGGGGACGCCGCTTCCGGAGAGGCCGCGGCCATTCTGACGGGCGCCGTGTTCCTAGACGTCGCGCTGCCCCTCTCCCGGCTCACTGCGTTCGCCACCCGCCCTGCAGAGGGAGGAGGGTTGGGCGCTTGCGCTTCATGAGGCCCCGATGACCGACACCGTCGAGATCCGCCACCGCGACACCATCGCCCGTCTCGCCCTCACCGGCGCCGAGCCGGTCTCCTGGCGGGTCGGCGGCACCGAGTACCTCTGGTCGGGCGATCCGGCGCATTGGAACCGGCACGCGCCCTGGCTGTTCCCGGTCGTCGGCGCCTCCGCGGGCGGCGTCATCACGGTGGCGGGCCGCGCCTACCCGATGGCGCAGCACGGCTTCGCCCGCGACAGCCGCTTCGACGTGGTCGCACAGGCCGAGGACAGCGTCACCGTCCGCCTCGCCGACACCGCGGAATCCCGGACGCACTACCCGTTCGCCTTCCGCGTCGACATCACCGCCACGGTCCGGGACGGCGCGCTCGCCTTCGCCTGCACGGTCCACAATCCGGGCTCCGAGCCGCTGCCCTACGGCCTCGGCTTCCATCCGGCCTTCCCGTGGCCCTTCGCGGACGGCGCCCGCGCGGCCGGCGGCGGCTACGCGGTGCGCTTCGATGTGCCGGAGCGGCCGGCGGTGCCGGAGGTCGGGCCCGGCGGCCTGCTGGTGCGCAGCGAGCGGCCGCTGCCCCTCGACGGCGACACCCTGCCCCTCGATCCGGAGATGTTCACCGAGGCGCTGGTCTTCCTGAACGCCCGCAGCCGCCGCATGCGCTTCACCGCGCCGTCGGGCGCGACGATCGCCCTCGAGACGGAGGATTTCCCCCACCTCGCGGTCTGGACGAAGCCGACGGCGCCGTTCCTGTCGCTCGAATGCTGGACCGGCCACGCCGACTGGCAGGGCTTCTCCGGCGAGCTTGCGACGCGCGATTCGCAGGCCCTGCTGGCGCCGGGCGCGAGCGCCCGCCACGGCGTGACCCTGCGTTTCACGCCGGCCTGACCGGCCACCGTCAACCGCCCGTCAACCAGCCGTAAGCCCTACTCGCCGGCGCGACCCACCCGCGACCGGAGCCCGGCCCGATGCCCGACGCCGAACCCGCCGACCTGATCCTGCCCGGCGCGCCCGATGTGCGGGCGGCGGCCATCGCGTGGCTCGCGGGGCTCGCCTCGGAGCGGCGCCTGTCGCCCAACACCGTCGAGGCCTACCGGCGCGACCTGCGCCAGTTCCTGGTCCACCTGGCCCGCCACGGTCGGAACCCCGACATCCCGACGCTGATCGGGCTCAAGCCCCGCGACCTGCGCGCCTTCATGGCGGCACGGCGCCAGGAGGGGGTAGGTGGGCGCAGCCTGATGCGGGCGCTCGCAGGCCTGCGCTCCTTCGCTCGCCACCTCGATCGCGAGGGGCACGGCAGCGTCGCGGCGCTCGCCGCCGTGCGCTCGCCCAAGGTCGAGCGGCGCCTGCCCCGGCCGCTGCCCGTCGCCGCCGCAATCGCCATGGCGAGCCCCGACATCCGGGCCGGCGACGAGCGCCCGCCCTGGGTGCTCGCCCGGGACGCCGCGGTGCTGGCCCTGCTCTACGGCTCGGGCCTGCGCATCTCGGAGGCGCTGGGCCTCGCGCGCCGCGACGCCCCGCTCGACGGCATCGACGCCGTGACGGTGATCGGCAAGGGCCAGAAGACCCGCAGCGTGCCGGTGATTCCCCAGGTTCAGGCCGCGGTGGCCGAGTATCTGCGCCTGTGCCCCTACGGCCTCCCCCCGGAGGGGCCGCTCTTCGTCGGCGCCAAGGGCGGGCCGCTCTCGCCGCGCATCGTCCAGCTCGCCGTCGCCTCGATGCGCGGGGCGCTCGGGTTGCCCGACAGCGCGACGCCGCACGCCCTGCGCCACTCCTTCGCCACCCATCTCCTCGCCCGCCAAGGCGACCTGAGGGCAATCCAGGAGCTGTTGGGGCACGCTTCCCTCGCGACGACGCAGGTTTACACCAAGGTCGATGCGGTTCGTCTGCTCGACGCGTTCGATGCCGCACATCCGCGGGCCCGGGCATCGTGAGCCATATCGGCTCATCGTAATCGAGTGCTAATCTTTGCCGGTTAGCACTTTAGACCCCAGGCGGCCCGACCTGCGACCTTGAACCGGAGGCCGGGCCGATCCTGACGTTGACCTGCGATTCGGACGAAGCACGATGGCGGTGAGCGACAAAGATGCCCGCGGACCGGCCACGGCCCTCGTCGCCGACCGCGATCCCGCCCTGCGCCGCAGCCTCGTGGCCCTGATCCGGGCGCATGACCCCTCGTTGCACATCATCGAGGCGGAGACGAGCCGCGAGACCTGCGAGACCTGCCTGATCCACCGGCCGGTCCTCGCCTTCGTCGGCCTGCAATTCGAGGACGCGACGGGCCCGGAGGCGGTCGCCCGCTTCAAGGCGCAAGGGTTCGCGGTGCCCTGCCTGATCCTGATCGCGACGCAGATCTTCTCTCGCTGGACGGAAGTCTCGCAGCACCTCGACGCCCACGAGTTCCTGCGCCTGCCCCTCGACGAGGCCCATGTCGCCGGGCTGCTCCAGGCCCATGCCCGGCGCCGCCAGCCGACTCGCCTGCTCCTCGTCGACAGCGCCCCCCAGAGCCGCGCCCTGGTGCGCCGGATCCTGGCGACCTCCGGGTTCAACCTCGCGGTCGAGGAGATCGAGAGCGGCCCCCATGCCCTCAAGCTCGCCCGGCAGGCGGCCTGCGACGTCGTGCTGATCGATGTCGGCCTGCGCGGCGGGGGCGGGGGGCTCGAACTCGCCTGCCAGATCCGCGAGGTGGCGCCCGGCACGCCGCTGGTGCTGATGACCGGGGGCGACGCCGCCTCCATGGCCCAGGCCTCGCGCCATTTCGGCATCGACTACGTGCTGCGGAAGCCCTTCTTCGCCCGCGACGTCGACCGGGTGCTCTACCACGTGCTGGGTCTGCGCCGGCCCTACCTCATCAACGCCACCACCGAGGCCCTGCCGGCCCAAGCCGCAGCGCGCTAGGGAAGCCGCAGCGCGCTAGGGAAGCCGCAGCGCGCTAGGGAAGCCGCCGCGCGGTCGGCCCGAGCCGGTCGGTCACTCGGCCGGTACCTCGCGGGCCCGCCCGATGGCGACGTGCGGCACCAGGAGGGCGGTGGCGAAGGCCGCCGCGGAGATCACCAGCACGGCCCAGAAGGTCTGGTGCAGGGCGTGCTGCAGCACCTGTCGTACGGCCTCGGCCTCCCCCGGCAAGCCGCCCGCCGCCAGCGCCTGCTGCAGGCTGTCGGCCGTGACGGTGCTGCCCGCGGCCGCCAGGCCGTGATTGAGCACCGCGCCGAACACCGTGGCGCCGAGCGTGCTGCCGAGGTTGCGCGAGAAGATGTTCGACGCAGTGGCGCTGCCGCGCTGGGTCCAGGGCACGATCTCCTGGATCAGCATCAGGGCCGCGTTGCTGAGCAGCCCCATGCCGAAGCCCATGATCAGCGAGCCGGCTCCGGCCTGCGCCGGCGGGCTGCCGGGCTGCAGCGTCACGATCGCCAGCGCGCCGAGCGGCAGCAGCAGGCCGCCGGTGACCAGGATGCGCCGCAGGCCGAAGCGGTGCAGGTTGCGCGCCGCCAGCGTCGCGCCCATCGGCCAGCCGAGCACCATCACGGTGAGCGCCATGCCGGCGACGATCGGGGTCTGCCCGAGCACGCCCTGCACGTACATCGGCAGGAAGGTGGTGAGCCCGATGAGCGCCATGCCCGCCAGGAGCGAGGTGGCGTTGGCGGCGGCGATCGGCCGGCGCCGCCAGAGGGCGGCGTCGATCACCGGTTCCGGCGCCCGGCTCTCCTGCAAGGCCAGCAGCACTGCCGCGACGAGGCCGAGCGCGGCGGCTCCCGTCACGACGGACCAGCGCGCCTCGCCTGCCTCGGTCAGCGCCACCATCAGGGCGGCGACCGTCAGGGTGAACAGGGCCGCGCCCTTGGCGTCGACCGGCCGGCGCTGGCGCCGCTCGCCCTCGTGCAGGAAGAGCACGAACAGGGCGGTCGCCACCACCCCGACCGGCAGGTTGATCCAGAAGATCCACGACCACGAGGCGTGCGCGATGATGAAGCCTCCCGCCAGGGGCCCGACCACCGCCGAGATCGCCCAGACGCTGGCGAGGAAGCCCTGGATCCGCCCGCGCTCCTGGGCGCTGTAGAGGTCGCCCACGATGGTGAGCGCGATCGGCTGGATCGCCCCGGCGCCGACGCCCTGGATCAGCCGGAAGGCGATCATCGCCGGCATCGACCAGGCGAAGCCGCACAGGGTCGAGGCGGCGAGGAACACCGCGATGCCGATGAGCAGCACGGGCTTGCGCCCATGGATGTCGGCGAGCTTGCCGAACACGATGGTGGCGGCGGTCTGGGTCAGCAGGAAGCCGGAGAAGACCCAGGCGTAGAGCGACAGCCCGCCGAGCTCGCCGACGATGCCCGGCATCGCGGTCGAGATGATCGTCGCCTCGATCGCCACCATCGCCATGGCGGCCATCACGGCGGCGATCACGAGGGGACGGCGCGTCGTCCGGGAAGTCGTCATGGTCGAAAGGCTTCGGGCAGGGGAGGGGGCCGACCGGCGCAGCTATACCGATCCGCCCGGAAAGCAACCGGTGCCCGGCGCAGGCCAGACCCGCGCGAAGCCGCCCGCCCAATGCTTACTCTGCGTAAGTGACCGGTAGGGCGGTGGTGTACTTGATCCGCTCCATCGCGAAGGCGGAACTGACGTCGTAGAGATCGACAGACTGGATCAACCGCTTGTAGACCCGGTCATAGGCCGCGATGTCGGGCACGACGATGCGCAGCAGGTAATCGGTCTCGCCGCTCATCCGGTAGAACTCGACCACTTCGGGGATCGTCACCACGGCGGCGCAGAACCGTTCGGCCCAGTCGGCGGTGTGCCGGTTGGTGCGCACCGACACGAACACCGTGACGCCGACCCGCATCCGGTCGGGATCGAGCAGCGCCACCCGGCGC
This sequence comes from Methylobacterium sp. DB0501, assembly GCF_011043735.1. GTDB lineage: Bacteria > Pseudomonadota > Alphaproteobacteria > Rhizobiales > Beijerinckiaceae > Methylobacterium > Methylobacterium alsaeris. The sequence goes on from NZ_JAAKGV010000003.1 coordinate 189,044, forward strand.
TGGATCACCCCCTGCGCCTCCAGCTTCTGGATCCGCCGCCAGCACGGCGAGGCCGACAGGCCGACTCGCGCGGCGATCGCCTCCAGCGAGTCGGCCGCGTTCTCCTGCAGGCACAACAGGATTTTTCGGTCGAACTCGTCCACGCAAGATTTTCCCAATCGACGGCGATTCAGCACAACCAGCTTGCGTAATCCTGCGGTAAACCGGGAAAATTCGCAATCCGGCTTCGCGGCTCCCGTGCGATCCTCATGTGCCTTTCGAGACCCCCACAGTTCCTTCCGGACTCCGTCCAACGGGTCCTTCAGAAATCCGCGAGACTCCGATGTCGAAGCTGTCCTTCTCCGAGCACCCGGCCTCCGTCGGCGAGACCTATTTCGAGCATATGGGCGTCGCGACCGGCTTCGGCCTCCGCATGATCGCCGGGGGGCTGGCCTGCCTGGTGCACGGCCTGCTGCCCTTCGCCTTCACCAGCACCGGCTCGCGCACGGTCCTCAAGCTGCACGACCGCATGGTGGCGCACCGCACGCGTGCGGCGCATGCCCGGGCCGATGCCTCCACCGATGCCCCCGGTGCCGTCTCGGCCTGACCCCTTCTCTCGACGAGGCTCGTTTCGACGGGGCTTGCTCGCGTCGCGGCTTGACGTTTCCGGGACATTTCCGGACCCTGGCTCTCACACGGTCCCGGCGGGCACTCTCCCCGAGCGTCCGGACAGGGGCCGGGAACCAGGGAGCATTCGCCCATGCCGTTCCTCAGGCGCGCCGTCGGCGCGCTGGCCGTCGCGCTCGGCCTTTCCGCCTCTCCTGCGAACGCCGAGACCGGCGAGGTCCGCTTCACCCGCCAGCCCGGCCTGATCTACATGCCGATGGTGCTGGCCGAGCAGCAGCGCCTGGTCGAGAAGCACGTCGCGGCGGCGGGCCTCGGCCCGGTCAAGGTGAGCTGGGTCACGCTGACGAGCGGCGGCGCCTCGGTCGATGCGCTGATCTCCGGCAACGTCGACTTCGTGACGAGCGGCGCCACCAACCTGCTGCTGGCCTGGGACCGCACCCGCGGCGAGGTGAAGGGGCTGGCCGCCTCTGCCGGCGCGCCGATGATGCTCGTCACCCGCAACCCGGCGGTGAAGACGCTCGCCGACTTCTCGGCCAAGGACCGGATCGCGGTGCCGACCGTGAAGGTTTCCGCACAAGCGGTGATGCTGCAGATCGCCGCCGAGCGCCAGCTCGGCGAGGCCGGCCGCAACAAGCTCGATCCGATCACCGTGCAGCTCGGCCACCCCGACGCGGTGGGGGCGTTGCTCGGGGGCACCAGCGAGGTCAACAGCCACTTCTCGCTGCCGCCCTACCAGCAGATCGAGCTGAAGGACCCGAAGATCCACGTGGTGCTGAACTCCTACGACGTGGTCGGCGGGCCGTTGAGCAACGCCATCGTGTTCGGCCGCGGCAAGTTCATGGAGCAGAACCCCAGGACCACCGCCGCGGTGCTCGCCGCCATCGAGGAGGCGAACGCCCTCATTCGCGACGACCCGAAGCGCGCCGCCGAACTCTATCTCGGCGCCACCAAGGAGAAGTTCGAGCCCGACGAGCTCGTCGCCATGATGAAGCAGCCCGGCGTCGTGTTCTCGACCACGCCCTACGGCACGATGCTGCAGGCCGACCACCTGGCGAAGGCCGGCGTGCTGAAGACCCGGCCGAAGGCGTGGACGGATTTCTTCTACAAGGCGGTGCACGGCCAGCCGGGGACGTAGGGGAGGGCGCGAGACGAGCCGGGCTTGGCCGACGGCGAGGCCCGGCTCCGACGACAGGCCCCCCTCCTGGTCGATCCGGGCTCCGCTTCGCGGCCCCGGGGCGGCCCTGCGAGGTGGACACGGGTCTGCAAACGGACCCGGCTTCGTGCCCCGGCCGGGCTTCGCGCCTCAGCGCCGCAGGAGATCCAGCCCGGCGCGGCCGACGGTGAGCTCGCCGATGTCGCATTCGGCCACGCTGTTGGCCGGGAAGGCGACGGCTCCCGAGGCCGAGGCGCCGCCGGTGCCGTAGCCGTAGGCGCTGCGGCCCCAGCCGCTCGCCGCCCGCACCGGCCGGGCGCCGGGGCGCGGATACGGCCCGACGGTGTCGTGGTCGAACGGGCTCCACATCCGGCAATCGTAGCCGGGCAGACCGGTGATGAGGGGGCCGACGGGAGCGGGCGCGCGGGTCCGCGGGCCGGCGAGCGCCAGGGTCGGCATCAGGGCCGCGGCGATGAGGACGACGCTTCGGATCATGCCCAGTCTCCCGGCCGTCGCGGCTGTCGGCCCTCTGGTCCGAGATAGGCGAGTGCGGACGCTCCGCCAGCGTGGCGGTCCGGGGTGAGGTGCCAATGTCGGGCGGGCTGCCGGCTTTGTCCGCCAGCGGGGCCGGTGACATCGTCGATCGATCCCACTCGGGACCTCGGGACGAGGTCCGGGAATAGGATCGCGCGGGAGGCGTCCGTCGAAGAGTCGAAGGGATCCGTCGCCCGGGAAGCCTCAATCCCGGCAGGTGATCCGGATCGGGCGGTCCGAGGTCTTCACCGCCGGGGCGGCCTCGATCGCGCCGGTATACTCGTCCTGGGCGGCGATGCCGTAGGAGGCCGACTTGGCGTAGCCCTGCGACTCGCACCAGGCATCCGCCACCACCTGGCCGCACTCGCCGCCGGTGGCCAGGCACTCGGCGACGCCGTAGCCGTCGCTGGAGGGGATCAGGAAGGTCTTCTCCACGCCCGCCGTCTGCGAGGCGGCCAGCGCCGGGGCGGCGGCGCAGGCCAGGACACCGAGGGCGCTGAGGACGGCGAGGGTGTGACGCATGGGGCAAACCTTCTGAACGGAGCCGTCGGCATCCGGCTCCGGCCCGACACTGGGCGTGGGTGGTAAACAATCTCTCTACGCATCGTGCGAGCGGGGCGATTACGCAGCGTCCGGCACGGGCTTGGCCCCGGCGGCGTCTGCCTTCTCGAATTGCTCACGGAATTGAGCTAACCCGGATCGGCTCTCCGGGGCGTCTCACCCGTGCAACAGGCGTCCGCCCCGGTCGCCCGCGCGGGGAGCGCCGGGAGGACCGGCCGGACGGGACCGAGCCCGATCCGGCAACGACTTAGAACCTCGGCCGGACCGCCCGACGGCGACCCGGCCCGACCCCGTCCCGCAGGTGTTTCATGGCCTCGCTGTTGCGCCTCTACAACACGCTCTCCCGGGCCAAGGAGCCGCTCCGGCCGATCGATTCGGGCCGGGTGCGGATGTATGCCTGCGGCCCGACCGTCTACGACGCCGCCCATATCGGCAACGCCCGGCCGCTGATCGTCTTCGACCTGCTGTTCCGGCTGCTGCGCCACGTCTACGGCGCGGAGGCGGTGACCTATGCCCGCAACGTCACGGACGTGGACGACAAGATCAACGCCCGGGCGGCGGAGCGCGGGATCACCATCCGCGAACTCACCGACGGGACGCTGGCGCAGTTCCACGACGACATCCGCCGCCTCGGCATCCTGATGCCCGGGGACGTGAACGTGGCGGGCCGACCCCCGGCGATGATCGAGCCGCGGGCGACCGATCACATCGTCGAGATGGTCGCGCTGATCGACCGGCTGATCGCTGCCGGCCACGCTTACGTGGCCGAGGACCACGTGCTGTTCGACGTGCCCTCGATGCCCGATTACGGCGCCCTGTCGCGCCGCCCCCTCGACGAGATGGAGGCCGGCGCCCGGGTCGACGTGGCGCCCTACAAGCGGTCGCCGCTCGATTTCGTGCTGTGGAAGCCCTCGAAGCCCGGCGAGCCGTCCTGGTCCTCGCCCGGCGGCATCGAGGTCCCGGGGCGGCCGGGCTGGCACATCGAGTGCTCGGCCATGGCCTGGAAGCATCTCGGCGAGACCTTCGACATCCATGCCGGCGGCATCGACCTGGTGTTTCCCCACCACGAGAACGAGGTGGCGCAGTCGCGCTGCTGCTTCGGCACGCCGGTGATGGCCAACATCTGGCTCCACAACGGCTTCCTGCAGGTCGAAGGGGAGAAGATGTCGAAGTCGCTGGGCAACTTCGTCACCTTGCGCGAGGTGCTGGCGGACTGGCCGGGCGAGGTCGTGCGCCTCGCCATGCTGCGCACCCATTACCGCCAGCCGATCGACTGGACCCTGCGCGCCCTGGAGGAGGCGAGCCGCACCCTCGACCGCTGGTACGATGCCGCCGGCGACGTAGCGCCCGGCCCGGCGCCCGAGATGGTGCTGGAACCCCTCCTCGACGACCTCAACACCCCGGCGGCGCTCGGCGAGGTGCACCGCCTCGACGATCCGGCGGCGCTCAAGGCGGGCGCCGGCCTCCTCGGTCTCCTCGGACAGTCGAAGTCCGAGCGCGACCGCGCGGCAATGGCGGCCTCGGGGGTCGACGCGGCGGCGGTGGAGCAACTGATCGCCGAGCGCAAGGACGCCCGCGCCCGCAAGGACTGGGCGGAATCCGACCGGATCCGCGGCGCGCTGACCGCGCTCGGGGTGACGGTGAAGGACAACAAGGACGGCACCACCACCTGGACGGTGAGTCAGGAGGGGAGGACGGCATGAGGATCGCGGCATGAGGACGATCGAGGAGGTGCTGTCGCCGCCGACGGACGCGGAGGCCGCCGCCGCCCTGGCGCGGTTCGCCGTCGATGCACGCCGGCATTACGGCCCGCGCCTCCTCGATCTCTACCTGATCGCCAGCCGCGCCCGGGGCGATGCCCGGCCCGAGAGCGACGCCGAAGGGGCCGTGTAATCCTGGCGGTGATCCTGACGGATGGAGCGTGGCGGATCATCGACGAAGCGCGCCTCCTTGCCGACCTCTGCTACGACCGGCTGATCGAGGACGGCCTCGATATCCAGGCTCGCCCGGTCTCCCAAAGCGCCTGGAAACGACCCGGCGCTCCACCCAAACCCCGCCCTGGTCCGCGCCATGCGGCGCGATGCCCGGCGCATCGAGGGGGGGGGCGGTGACGGAACTCCGGCTCCGGGCAGAGGAGGCTCTGGCCGAGGCCAGGATCCTGCTCGCGGCGGGTCGCCCGAACGGCGCGATCAACCGAGCCTATTATGCCGCCTTCACGGCCGCGCGGGTGATCGTGGCGCGGCCGAACCGGACGGCGATCCGCCGGGTTGACGCCTCCCCTCCGGCGGCCCTCACCCCTCGACGACCGAGGGCCAGACGATGGCCTGCGCCACGATCACGTCCGTGCCGTTGAAGGTGCAGGACGGTGAGCCGTACAGCTTGTAGCCGAGCGCCAGCGCTTCCGAGATCCGGCGGCAGAAATTGGTGTCGTCCTTGCCGGTAATCAGGCGGTAGGGGAGCATGTCGTTCGGGGGCTTCGGGTCCGAGGTCGTGTTCAAGGTGGGCTCCTGGTGACGGTGCACGTTTGCTCCCACCCGCGACCTCGGGGCTGAGGTCGCGGGTGGGAGAGCGCGAAGTCTGCCGCCTTTCCCCGGATGGGCCGAAAGTGGCAGCCCTCTTGGTGTGCCCTCGAAGGCTCAGAACTTCTCCTCGATCAGCGCATCGGCCTCCGGCCGCGGCTCCGCGCGCTGGACCGCCGCGCGCAGCATCGGCACCACCTGACCCGGCTCCTCGGCGACGAGGTAGCTGAGATCCAGCCCCTCGCGGATGAAGCCGGTGCGGCGCATGTGGTCGAGGAGGGCGAGGAAGGGGGTCCAGAAATCCGCCACCGAGAGCAGCAGGATCGGCTTGGCGTGCTGGCCGAGCTGCGACCAGGTCATCTGCTCGACCAGCTCCTCCAGGGTGCCGATGCCGCCCGGCATCGCCACGAAGGCGTCGGAGCGGTCGAACATCAGCTTCTTGCGGGTGTGCATGTCGGAGACCACGATGGTCTCCTGCACGTCGTCGAGCATGCGCTCGCGCGATTTCAGGAAGTCCGGGATGATGCCGGTGACGTGGCCGCCATGGTCGAGCACGGCCCGCGCCACCGTGCCCATCAGCCCGACATTGCCGCCGCCATAGACCAGGGCGATGCCGGCCTCCGCCAGGTGGCGCCCGAGCGCCCGCGCCGCCGCCTCGAAGACCGGATCGGTGCCGAATCCCGAGCCGCAATACACGCAAACCGTCCGCATCGAGTCTCCGCACCGTTCGCAGCCGAAACCGGCCGTTATCACGCAAGATTCCGGCCGAGCCGCGCGATTCGCGCCGCGTGGTCTCGACCGGCCAGTCCTGTTAATATGACGGCGATGGCGCGGACGTGTCGACCGGAGGCGAAAGGTCGCGCGGCCACATACGACGCCGTGACCCCGGAGGACCCGTGAGCGGGAGTGTTGCGCCATGACGACCGAGTTTCGGACGATCGAGTTGCGCCGGGGCCTCGTCCTCGCCTCCGTGGGCGTCGTTGCCGGGTTCGTGCTCATCGGCGTCGCAGCGAGCGGCACGCGCCTGTTCTCGCTCTCCACGCCGGACGCCCCGCCCGCCGGGACCTCCGCCCCGACCCCTCTCGCCGCCCTTCCGGCGGAGCCGGCCGGACCCGGGATACCTCCGGCGGAGCCGGGCCAGCCTGGATCGTCTCCGGCCATGCCGAAGGCCGAGGCGCCGGGGGCGCCGGCCTTCGACGTCATCCGGGTCGAGCCCGACGGCGCAAGCGTCCTCGCCGGACGCGGTCGCCCCGGGGCCGTGATCGAGGTCCTGCGCGACGGTGCGCCCTACGCCCGCACCAAGGCCGATGAGGCCGGCAACTTCGCCCTGGTGCCGCCGGTCCTGCCGCCGGGCAGCCACGAGATCACCCTGCGCAGCACCGCGCCGGACGGCACCACGGCCTCGAGCCAGGCCAGCGCCGTGGTGGTGGTGGCGCAGGACCGCCGCACCAAGCCCCTCGTCGCCGTGACGGCGCCCGGCCGTCCGACCGCCGTGCTGTCGCTGCCGGACAAGTCCCCGGCGGGGGAGGCCAGAACGCTCGCTGAGGGCGCCAAGCCGCAGGCCAACGACGCCAAGCCGCAGGCCAACGACGCCGAGCCGCAGGCCAAGGACGTCGTTAAGTCCGACACCCCGCAGCCCGGCCCGGCGCCGGTCAAGGTCGTCGGCATCGATGCCGAGGCGGGCGGGCGGCTCTACGTGATGGCGCAGGGCGCCCCGAAGGCGGATCTGCGCCTCTACCTCAACGACACGCTGGTGGCGCCCGGAAAGGCGGGGCCGGACGGCCGCGTCGCCTTCACGATCGGGCGCGGGGTCAAGCCGGGCGATTACCGGGTGCGGGTCGATCAGGTCGATCCCGCCTCCGGCGCGGTCAAGACCCGCGCCGAGACCGCCTTTGCGGTGCCGGCGTCGCTCGGCCCGGCCCCCGCCGACGCCCCGGGCCGTCCGCCCGCGACGGGCGGCACCCCGGCCCAGACGAGTGCGGGCGCTCGGCCGGCGCCCGGTTCCCCGAATGCGACGGCCTCCACCCCCGGCCGAGCGCCGGGCGCGGAGGCGGCGCCCGGTCCCGCCGCCACCGAGCCCGGCACGGTGTTCGTGCCCGGCATCAGCACCGCGACGGTCACCCGCGGCGACAACCTGTGGAGCATCAGCCGCAAGACCTACGGCAAGGGCCTGCGCTACACCGTGATCTTCGACGCCAACCAGGGCCAGATCCGCGATCCGAACCGGATCTACCCGGGCCAGGTCTTCGTGCTGCCCGGCGAGGCGCCGATGGGGCAGCGGCAGGTGCCGGGCGGCCCGGGCTGAGAACCGTCACCCCGACCGCAGGCCCGGGCCGCGTCGGACGCGCTGTCTCCCTGTCGCATCCTGGCCTATATGCGGCGCCGATCCCGTGCGGAACCGGTTCCTTGTCCATCACCCAGACCCCCCCGGCCGAGCCCGAGCGGCCCGGCCTCGTCGCGACCTACCGCCGCCTCTGGCCCTATCTCTGGCCCCACGGCCGGCCGGACCTGCAGCGCCGCGTCTTCGTCGCGTTCGGCCTGCTGCTCGTCGCCAAGGTGGTCACCCTGGCGATGCCCTTCACCTTCAAATGGGCGACCGACGCCCTGGTGGCGGTCGTCGGCGGGAAGGACGGGGCCGTCCCGACCGGGATCTGGGCCGCGCCGGCCCTGATGATCCTGCTCTACGGCGCCGCCCGGATCGCCATGGCGCTCCTGACACAGGTCCGCGACGGGCTGTTCGCCAAGGTGGCGATGCACGCGGTGCGGCGCCTGGCGCTGCAGACCTTCCGGCACATGCACCAATTGTCCCTGCGCTTCCACCTCGAGCGCAAGACCGGCGGACTGACCCGGGTGCTGGAGCGCGGCCGCAACGGCATCGAGGAATTGTCGCGCCTGATGGTGCTGACGCTGGTGCCGACCATCGTCGAGTTCCTGCTGGTGCTCGGCACGCTGGCCTACGAGTTCAGCCTCTCGTACTCGGCCGTCGTGCTCGTCATGGTGGCGGCCTATCTCGGCTACACCTACAAGGCCACGGAGTGGCGCATCGCCATCCGCCGGCGGATGAACGATTCCGACACCGACGCCAACACCAAGGCGGTCGATTCGCTGCTCAACTACGAGACGGTGAAATATTTCGGGGCGGAGGGGCGCGAGACCGCCCGCTACGACCAGTCGATGGCCCGCTACGAGAAGGCCTCGACGCAAACGTATGTCTCGCTCGCGGTGCTGAATGCCGGCCAGGCGGTGATCTTCACGATCGGCATGGGCGTGGTGATGTGGCTCGCCGCCCGCGACATCATGGCCGGGCGGGCGACGATCGGCGGTTTCGTGCTGGTCAACACCATGCTGGTGCAGCTCTCGATGCCGCTCAACTTCATGGGCATGATCTATCGCGAGATCAAGCAGGCGCTGATCGACATCGACGACATGTTCAAGATCCTGCACCGCAACCCCGAGATCGCCGACCGGCCGGGCGCCGAGCCGCTCGCGATCTCCGAGGCGGTGGTGCGGTTCGAGGACGTGCATTTCGCCTACGTGCCGGAGCGGCCGATCCTGCGCGGCATCAGCTTCACGGTGCCGGCGGGGCGCACGGTCGCGATCGTCGGGCCCTCGGGCGCCGGCAAGTCCACCCTGTCGCGCCTGCTGTTCCGGTTCTACGAGCCGCAATCCGGGCGCATCACGGTCGACGGGCAGGACATCGCAGGAGTCCAGCAGGACTCGTTACGCGCCGCGATCGGCATGGTGCCGCAGGACACGGTGCTGTTCAACGACACGATCGGCTACAACATCCGCTACGGCCGCTGGGAGGCGACCGAGGAGGAGGTGCGGGAGGCCGCCCGCCTCGCGCAGATCGACCGCTTCATCGCCGCCCTGCCGGAGGGCTACGACACGCCGGTGGGCGAGCGCGGCCTGAAGCTGTCGGGCGGCGAGAAGCAGCGCGTCGCCATCGCCCGCACCATCCTGAAAGGTCCCCCGATCCTGGTCCTCGACGAGGCGACCTCGGCGCTCGATTCGTTCACCGAGCGCGAGATCCAGGACGCCCTCGACCGGGTGAGCCGGGGCCGCACCACCCTGGTCATCGCCCACCGCCTCTCGACGGTGGTCGGCGCCGACGAGATCATCGTCCTCGACCAGGGCCGCATCGCCGAGCGCGGCACCCATCTGGCGCTGTTGGGCCAGGGCGGCATCTATGCGGCGATGTGGAACCGCCAGCGCGAGGCGGAGGCCGCCCGCGAGGCCCTGAAGCGGGCGGAGGCCGAGGAAGCCGAGAGCCTGCGGACGCACCTCGAGCCGGGGGAGATCCCCGGACCGGTGGCGAAGGCGCCCGAGCCCGCCTCGGTGTCGTGACGCAGGCCCCGCGCCGATCGAACGATTGACGCGCGGCCACGCGCCTGCCATCCGCGGGCGCTGGACCGGCGCGCTCGCGGCCGGCGAAGGCCCGAGGACCGACCCGAGGACTCATGACCGACCTGTTCGAGACGATCCGCCGCGTGCTGGTGCCGATCCACAAGGAGGGCTATCCCTTCATCGCGATCGGCATCGTGCTGACGGTGCTCGCCGGCACCTTCGTGCAGTTCTTCGGCTGGATCTTTCTGCTGCTGACGCTGTGGGTCTGCTACTTCTTCCGCGACCCCGAGCGGATCGTGCCGGTCGGCGACGGGCTGGTGATCTCGCCGGCCGACGGGCGGGTGAACCTGATCAGCACCGTGCTGCCCCCGGCCGAGCTCGACCTGCCCTCCGTGCCGATGCTGCGCATCTCGGTGTTCATGAACGTGTTCGACTGCCACGTGAACCGCGTGCCGGTCACCGGCCGGATCGACCAGGTCCACTACACCCCGGGCCTGTTCCTCAACGCCGAGCTCGACAAGGCGAGCGAGGACAACGAGCGCAACGGCCTCGTCATCGAGACCCGGCAGAACGGCGAGAGCGTCCGCATCGGCGTGGTGCAGATCGCCGGCCTCGTGGCGCGCCGCATCGTCGACTGGGTCAAGCCCGGCGACGACCTCACCGTCGGCGACCGCTTCGGCCTGATCCGCTTCGGGTCCCGCGTCGACGTCTACCTCCCGGCGGGCACCCGGGTGCTGGTCGGCCTCGGCCAGAAGGCGGTGGCCGGCGAGACCGTGCTCGCCGACCTGCGCGGGACCGGCCCGGTGCGGCAGTTCCGGCGCGTCTGACAGGGGAGGACCCTCGATGGAAGACCTCTTCCCCCCCTTCGCGCCCGAGCCGAACGAGCCCAAATCGGTCGAGCCCAGATCGCGCCGCTTCAAGGCGGTGCCGGTGCGGATGATCATCCCCAACATGATCACCCTGATGGCGGTCTGCCTCGGGCTCACCGCCGTGCGCCTCGCCTTCGAGGGCAAGTTCGAGCCGGCGGTGATCGCGATCGTCGCCGCCGCGGTGCTCGACGGCGTCGACGGCCGGGTGGCGCGCCTGCTCAAGGGCACCTCGCGCTTCGGCGCCGAGCTGGATTCGCTCGCCGACTTCGTCAATTTCGGCTGCGCCCCGGCGCTGATCCTCTACACCTTCGCCCTGCACAACCTGAAATCGGTCGGCTGGATCGTCGCGCTGATCTTCGCCATCGCGATGGCCCTGCGGCTGGCCCGCTTCAACGTGATGCTGGACGATCCCAACCGGCCGGAATGGAAGAAGGACTTCTTCGTCGGCATGCCGGCCCCGGCCGGCGCGCTGACGGTGATGCTGCCGCTCTACCTGCACTTCCTCGGCTTCGAGATGTCGCCCGCCCTCGCCCCGGTGGCGCTGATCTACATGCTGGTGATCGCCCTCATGGTGATCTCGACGGTGCCGACCTTCTCGGGCAAGACCGTCGGCAAGCGCGTGCCGCGGGAATACGTGCTGCCGATCTTCGTCGTGACGGTGGCGGCGTTCGGGCTCTTGATCAGCTTCCCGTTCGAGATCCTGGCGCTCCTGAGCCTCGGCTACCTCTGCGCGATCCCGATCGGCGCCAACCAGTACCGGCGCAAGCTCAAGGCCGAGGCGGCGCAAGGACCCGCGGTGCCGGTCGACGAGGCGCCGGCGGCCTGAGAGTCCGATCGGTCGGCCACCGATTTCGAACCCTCCATCGTCGTCCCGGGTTCCGCTTTCGCGGCCCCGGGACGACGATGGAGAGAGACGTAGGCATGGGGGCCGAACGGACGGCCTCCTGCCTAATCAAACAGGCCCGGAGAGCAGTGTTCACACCCGCCGCGCCACGATGAACAGCCTCGGGAACGGCAGCAGCACCCGGCCGTCCTCCTGCATCGGATAGGCGTGGCGCAGGGCTGCCTCGTAGCGGGCGAGATAGGCGGCCTGCCCTTGCCCGTCGAGGGGGGCCAGGAACGGCCGCAAGCCCGTCGCGCGCACCCACTCGACGATGCCCCGATGACCCTGGAGCGGGTGGGTGTAGGTGGTGCGCCACAGATCGACGGTGCAGCCCGCCCGCGACAGCCAGGTATCGTAGTCCCGCACGCCGCCGAGCGTGGTGCGGGCGCCCGCGGCGCCGGCCAGCGCCTCGCGGAAGGGCGCCTCCTCCGCCACCTCCCGCATCAGCCGGTGCGACGGCTCGTCGAGGTTGTCCGGCATCTGCACGGCGAGGCAGCCGCCCGGCGCCAGGAACCCGGCAAGGCGCGGCAGCAGGGTCTCGTGGTCGGGCAGCCAGTGCAGCACCGCGTTGGCGAAGATCAGGTCCGGCGCGGCATCGGGCGTCCACGCGGCGATGTCGGCCTCGGCGAAGGTGACGCCCGGCAGGGTCCGGCGCGCCTCCTCCAGCATCGCCGGCGAGGAATCGAGGCCGGTGATCGCGGCGTCGGGAAAGCGCGCTGCGAGGAGCGCCGTGCTGTTGCCCGGTCCGCAGCCGAGATCGACCGCCCGGGCCGGTGCGGTCAGGGGAACCCGCGACAGCAGGTCGGCCGATGGCCGTGTACGCTCGTCGGCGAATTTCAGGTACTGGCCCGCATCCCAATCCATCATCGGACGACTCCCCGCCGCGCTTCTCCGCCCCAGCTTAACCGGGATCGGTCCGCCTGCGCGACGCCGTGCCGTGCGCGGCAGGCCAGCCCGGACGGAAAGCCCCGCGGAGACGGCATGCTCGAGGAATTCAAGAAATTCGCCCTGCGGGGCAACGTCGTCGATCTGGCGATCGGCGTGGTGATCGGCGCGGCCTTCGGCGCCATCGTCACCTCGCTGGTGCAGGACGTCATCATGCCGACCGTCGGCGCGATCACCGGCGGGCTCGACTTCTCGAACTATTACCTGCCGCTGTCCTCCAAGGTGCAGACCGGCCTGTCCTACGCGGAGGCCAAGAAGCAGGGGGCGGTGATCGGTTACGGCCAGTTCATCACCGTGGCGCTGAACTTCCTGATCGTCGCCTTCGTGCTGTTCCTGGCGATCCGGGCCATGAACCAGCTGGTGCGGCGCGAGGAGGAGAAGAAGGAGGATCCGGCCGAGGTGAAGGTGCTCACGGAGATCCGGGACCTGCTGGCGGCGCGGCGATAAAGGGTCCGAACACCTGTCGGCGCGCCGGCGGTCGGAGGCTCGCCCTCCGCGACCGCCTCGTACGACTTCCGAATGTCGGCTTCGCTCAAGCGCGTGGAGCCTCCGGCTCCACCGCGCGGGTTGGTGAGACGAAGTCCGGAAAATCCCTTCCGGACTTCGTCTCACAGGGTCGTCCGGGGGCCGCGACGCGGATCCCGCGATGCGGACATGCAGATGTGAGAGGAGAAAGCGGCGCGCCGCTCACCTCTTTCCGCATCGCCTGCGCGCCTGGATCCCGGGCTCTCGCCTTCGGCAAGTCCCGGAATGCCGCGGAGGGTTTCAGGTCCGAAGCGCAGGCTCCGCCGGAGCCTCACCGCTTCCCCGGCGACGTCGTCCCGGGCGAGGCCCCGGGCAAGTCCCGCAGGATGTCCTTCAAGGCATCCTCCACCGCCTCGCGGCCGGTATCGTGGGCTTTCAGCCGGCCTTCGAGGCGGCGCAGCTGGGGGGTGAATTCCGGCGGCAGGCCCGGGTCGCCGAGGTAGTCCGGTTTCTCCGCCTCGGCATTGTAGGTCGAGCGGAGCTGCTGCCCGAGGTGCTCGCGCACCGGCTTGGGCAGCGGGGCGTCGTGGTTCTCGTGCGGGTCGGAAGGCATCGGGATCCGTATCGTTGCAGTATCGCGGCGCGGCAGGCGGGCCGCCGACGCCCGTCTCGAAGCAAAACGGCGATCGCGACGGTTTCGTTGCAGGATTTCGCGCAACGGTGGAACAGATTTTGCAACGTCCGGACGCAAGAAAGCCCCGGCGCAGGGCCGGGGCTTCCCGAAAGTCGGCCGCACCGCCCGGAGGCGGCGCGCACGCGATCAGTCGATGACCTGCACGATGCGACGGGTGCCCGGATCGACCAGCACCACGCGGTCGTTGACCACGGTGTAGCGGCGGCCGCGGATGCCGTAATCGGAGGGAACCTCGTAGTAGCTCACGCCCGAGGACGGCAGCACGGTGCCGACGCGGACATCGCCGTCCCAGTCGTACGAACGGTGCTGACGCACGGCGTAGGAGCGGAAGCGCGGACGGTCGTCGACGCCGAGCAGGCCACCGACCGCACCCGTCGCGGCCCCGACCGCGCCACCGACGATCGCGCCGACCGGGCCGGCCGCATCCGCACCCTCCTCGGCGCCGCGCTGGGCGCCGCCGATCAGGCCCTGAGCGTGGGCAGCCATCGGCAGGGACAGGGCAAGGGCGGCAGCGGCCAGAATGGTCTTGGTCTTCATCGAATCGATCTCCGTTTCGTCCAATCCACCCCGGTCGAGCGGGGCAGCTCTCGGGGGTGGTAACGTCGCTGTCGGCGAAACGGTTCAATCGATTCGGCAGAAATGTCGCGCTGCCCTGCGGGAGTACTCTGCAGGGCTTGGGTGCCCGGGTCAGGCGTCCTTCGGCATCGCCGACTGGATCAGCCGGTCGGTGCCGAGATCTTCCTCGTCGTAGCCCAGAAGTTCCGCCAGCCGGCCGCGGGCGCGGCTGACCCGGCTCTTCACGGTGCCGACCTTGCAGCCCATGATCGCCGCCGCCTCCTCGTAGGAGACGCCCTCGGCGCCGACGAGCACCAGGGCCTCGCGCTGGTCCGGCGGCAGCTTGGCGAGCGCGCTCTGCAGGTCCTCGACGTCGAGGCGGTCGCCCTGGTGCGGAGCGGTGGCGAGCCGCGCCGCGTAGGAGCCGTCCTGGTCCTCGACTTCGCGCACCCGCTTGCGGTGGTCGGAGTAGAAGATGTTGCGCAGGATGGTGAACAGCCAGGCGTTCAGGTTGGTGCCGGCCTGGAACCGGGCCCGGTGCTGCCAGCCTTTCAGGAGCGTGTCCTGGACCAGGTCGTCGGCCCGGGCCGGATTGCTGGTGAGCGAGAGCGCGAAGGCCCGCAGGGACGGCACCGCCTGGAGCAGCCCGTCGCGGAATTCCGGCAGGACGATCTCGCCCTGCGCCTTGAGCGCCGCCTCCAGGCGCGCGATCAGGTCGGCGAACCGGTTGTCCGGATCGGCGTCGCCCAGGGCCTCGTAGGTCGCCCGGAGCTGGGTGCCGAGATGCGACCGGATGCTGGCCGAGAGGCCGGGGCGCAGCTCGGCCGACGGATTCGGGGCGGTGTCTCGCGTCATGGCTCTCGCGTCTGCCTGCCTGAGGAGGAAGATGGGCCCGGGGGCCGCGACCGGAAAGGGCGAGCTTAGCGAGAAACGGACCGTAACGGATAGAGCCGCGACGCCACGGTGCGGATTCAGCCCCCGGCGCCGGCCCCGGCCTCGTCGCCGTCCGGCACGCCGAGGCGGAAGGCCAGCACTTCGCCCGGGGCGAGGTCGGTCCAGTTCTCGTCGCGGGTCAGCGGCCGGGTCGCCACCACGGTCACGATGTCGTCGGGCGTGGTCTCTTCCGCGAAATCGACCCGCCAATCCTCGTCGATGAGCGTCGCGGTGCCGAACGGCGCCCGGCGGGTGAGGGTGCAGAGGCGCTTGCCGCAATGGGCGTAGAGCGTGCGGCTGTCCGACAGGAGCATGTTGAACACCCCGAGGCCGTGCAGCTCGCCGCAGAGCTCGCGCACCGCCCCGTCGAGGCAGGTCGGCTTCGGCAGCGTGCTCCATCGCTCCTCGAGCTTCCCCAGCATCCAGCAGAAGGCGTGCTCGCTGTCGGTGGTGCCGACGGGCTTGAAGCGCCCGAGCTTGAGGCGCTTCACGCCCTTCAGCTGGCCGTTATGCGCGAAGGTGAAGGTGCGGCCCCACAATTCGCGGCTGAAGGGATGGGTGTTCTCCAGGGCCACCCGGCCGCGATTGGCCCGGCGGACATGGGCGATCACGATCCGGCTCTTGATCGGGTATCGCCGCAACAGCCGGGCGATCTCCGAGCGGGCGCTCGGCTCCGGATCGTGGAAGCTGCGGCTCCCGCGGCCTTCGTAGAACGAGATGCCCCAGCCGTCCTGATGCGGGCCGGTCTCGCCCCCGCGGCGCGCCAGGCCCGCGAAGCTGAAGCGGATATCGGTCGGGACGTTGGCGCTCATGCCGAGCAATTCGCACATGGAGGCCGTTATAGCGCCGCGCCGGTGAGCGGGGAGTGAACGACGCTGCCTATCCTTCGGGCAGGCGATGCCCGAAACCGGCCACCGACCCATCGTTCAAAGAGTTTGACCAATCGTTCAAAACCGGCATGCTGCTTGCGACGCCATGGCAGGGCCGACCCGATCGGCCTCACGCGCGCGTCCAATCGACAGCGGAGGAGACGACCCATGGCGACCATCCCGACGGCGGCTCCGAATGGGGCCGGTGCGGCGGATCACGGCGACGTCATCATCAAGCCGGCTTACGACGAGAATCTCGTCAACCCGGATCTGGCGCCCCTGCGCAAGCAGACATGGGGCGCCTACAACATCTTCGCCTTCTGGATGTCGGACGTGCACAGCGTCGGCGGCTACGTCACCGCCGGCAGCCTGTTCTCCCTCGGCCTCGTCAGCTGGCAGGTGCTGCTGGCCCTGCTGATCGGCATCGTGATCGTGCAGGTCTTCTGCAACCTCGTCGCCAAGCCGAGCCAGGTCTCGGGCACGCCCTATCCGGTGATCTGCCGCGCCTCGTTCGGCGTGAAGGGGGCGAACATCCCGGCGATCATCCGCGGGCTGATCGCGGTGGCGTGGTACGGCATCCAGACCTACCTGGCGTCGAGCGCCCTGATGATCGTGGCGCTGCGGTTCTTCCCCGACCTCGCGCCTTACGCGGACGTCACGAGGCACGGCTTCGTCGGCCTCTCGACCCTCGGCTGGGCCCCGTTCATGCTGCTCTGGGTGCTCCAGGCGCTGGTGTTCTGGCGCGGAATGGAGGCGATCCGGGTCTTCATCGACTGGGCCGGCCCCGCGGTCTACGTCGTGATGATCGCGCTCGCCGTCTACCTCGTCGCCCGGGCCGGCCTCGACAACGTCAGACTCACCCTCGGCGAGGTGAGGTATACCGGCTGGGCCGCCGTTCCGGTGATGATCAACGCCATCGCCCTCGTCGTATCCTACTTCTCGGGCCCGATGCTGAACTTCGGCGACTTTTCGCGGTACGGCCAGTCCTTCGCGGCGGTCAAGCGCGGCAACTTCTGGGGCCTGCCGGTCAACTTCCTCGGCTTCTCGATCCTGACCGTCGTCACCACCTCCTGCACCCTGCCGGTCTTCGGCCACCTGATCACCGATCCGGTCGAGACGGTGAGCCGGATCGACAGCACCTTCGCGGTGGTGCTCGGCGCCTTCACCTTCATGACGGCGACCGTCGGCATCAACATCGTGGCGAACTTCGTCTCGCCGGCCTTCGACTTCTCGAACGTCGCCCCGAAGACGATCAGCTGGCGGATGGGCGGGATGATCGCGGCCGTGGGCTCGATCTTCATCACGCCGTGGAACCTCTACAACAATCCGGCGGTGATTCACTACACGCTCGACGTGCTCGGCGCGTTCATCGGCCCGCTCTTCGGCATCCTGATCGCCGATTTCTACGCGGTGAAGAAACAGAAAGTGATCGTCGACGACCTCTACGTGATGGGGCCAGCCGGCGCCTACTGGTACGAGAACGGCTACAACGTGGCGGCGGTGACGGCAGTGGTGCCCTCGGCGCTGGTACCGGTGCTCTGCGCGGTGGTGCCGGGTCTGGAGGGGTTGGCCAACTTCACCTGGTTCATCGGCTGCGGGCTCGGTTACGTCACCTACAGCCTGCTGATGAAGCGCCAGCCCAGGCTGGTGACGCAGTCGGTGTGACGCTTGGCCGTCAGGCCTCGGCGTTCAAGCCGAGGCCGCCGAAGACGAGTTGCACGATCGTCGCCTTGGCGGCATCGTAATCCGCCTCCTCAAGCTGGCGCTTCTGCTTCATGATCGCCATCTGGCCGGAGAAATCGGCATAGGCCTGGGTCATCGCCCAGATGCAGAAGAACAGGTCGGCCGGGCTGATCGGATTGATCCGCCCGAGGGCCGCCCACTCGCTCACCCGCTCGCATTTCTCGATCAGGAGCGGCGTCGAGACCTTGTCGATGAACTCGCCGATGAACGGCGCGCCGCTGATGATCTCCATCGCGTAGATCTTCGACAGGAACGGGTGGTCGCGCGAGAAATCGACCTTCCTGTGAATGTAGCCGCGCAGCAGCGTCGCGAGATCGGACTCCATGTCGAGCGCCGCGAGGTCGCGCGCCCATTGCTTCATCGCGCGCTCCAGGATGGCGCAGTAGAGGTCTTCCTTGTCGTTGAAGTAGTAATAGATATGCGCCTTGGCGATGCCCGCCTTCTTGGCGATCAGCGCCGTGGTGGCGCCGCGCAGGCCGAAATGCCCGAAGATGAACTCGGCCGCATCGAGAATCTTGTCCTCGGCATTGGGAACCGGCAGCGACTTGCGGGCCCGGTCCGAGGGGCGCCGGATCTGGACGTCGTTCTTCTCAGGGGGCATGGCGTCCGGGGCCGATCCTCCGCAAGGCTGGAGCGGTGGTAGCAGGCCGGCGCGGCCGCGGCGAGGCCGATGGGGTCAGGATCGCGACAGGTAATCCACCAGCGTCATCGTGAACAGGATGCCGACCCAGAAGAAGCCGATGCCGGCGAACAGCTTCACCAGCGGCGGCTCGTGGCGGACCTCCATCGAGAACAGCAGGATCGTCACCACCATGGCGCTCGCCACCAGAAGCTCGACGATCCACACATGCGGGAAGGGGAGGGTGGCGCCCAGAGCCACGTTGATCCCGAGCATCGCCAGGAGCGCGCCGGCCGTCAGGACGGGCTCGCGCATGTGCCGCCAGAGGATGCGGCGCTCGTCGTCGGTGCCGAACACGAGGGGGCCTCCTACCGGTTGAGCACGTAGAGAATCGGGAAGGCGAGGATCCAGATCAGGTCGATGAAGTGCCAGTAGAGCCCGAAGATCTCGATCCGGTTCTGGTGCGCGGCCAGGAAACCCGGCCGGCTCGCCTGCCAGGTCATCACCAGCAGGATGGTGATGCCGGTCATCAGGTGGAGGCCGTGCAGGCTGGTCGCGACGTAGTACAGGTTCACGAACAGCCGCGAGGGCGGCGAATCCTTCAGCTCGTAGGGCCGGTCGCCGAGGAACGGCATCATGTGTTCCTGGTAATCGGCGTAGTACTCGTAGCCCTTGAGGCCGAGGAACAGCGTGCCGAGCGCGGCGGTGGCGAGCATGAACCGCACCATGCCGCGCGGCCAGCCGAGCCGCGAGAGCTGGATCGCCCCCGACATGGTCAGGCTGGAGCCGATCAGCACCACGGTATTGGTGGCGCCGATCCAGAACTTGAGGTGGCGCGCCGCCTCCTGCACCGCCTCCGGGTGGAGCAGGCGCAGGATGAGCGCGGTGAGGAACAGGCCGGCGAAGAGCAGGAGTTCGGTCAGCAGCCAGGCCCACATGCCGAGCACGGCGGCGCGCTTCTGCTGCTCCACCGTGGCGAAGTGCGAGACGAGCTTGACGCCCACAGGCGTCTCGGCGGCGCCCATGCTCACGAGTGCTGCCTCCCGGTCTCCCGCGCCTGGAGCGGGTAGTCGTAGGGCACTTTCGGCGCCACCGGCTCGGTGAGGAAGTTGTGGGCCGGCGGCGGCGACGGCACGGTCCATTCGAGGCCCTTGGCGTCCCAGGGGTTGGCCGGCGCCCGCTTCCCGAACCAGATCGAATAGACGAGATAGACCATCGGGAAGATGTAGCCGACCGCCAGGATGGTCGATCCCGCCGAGGACAGGATGTTGAGGAACTGGAATTCCGGCGGATAGACGTGGTAGCGCCGGGGCATCCCGAGATAGCCGAGGATGAATTGCGGAAAGAAGGTGACGTTGAAGCCGATGAAGATCAGGAAGGCGGAGATCCGGCCCCAGGCCTCGATATACATCCGCCCGGTGATCTTCGGCCACCAGAAATGCAGCCCGCCGAGGAAGGCCAGCACCGTGCCGCCGACCATGATGTAGTGGAAATGGGCCACGACGAAGTAGGTGGCATGGACGTGCTGGTTGATGGCGAGGGTCGCGAGGTAGAGCCCGGTGAGCCCGCCGAGGACGAACAGACCGATATAGCCCATGGCGTAGAGCATCGGCGTGTCGAGCTTGAGCGAGCCCTTGTGGATCGTCGCGGTCCAGTTATAGACCTTGACCGCCGAGGGCACCGCCACCGCGAAGCTGAGCACCGAGAACGCTACGCTGGCGAAGTCGCTCTGACCGTTGACGAACATGTGGTGTCCCCAGACGAAGAAGGTCACCGAGGCGAGCCCGATCGCCGCGTAGGCGACGAACTTGTAGCCGAACAGCTTCTTCTGGGCGAAGGCCGGGACGATCTCGGAGATCACGCCCATCCCCGGCAGCACCATGATGTAGACCGCCGGGTGCGAGTAGAACCAGAACAGGTGCTGGAACAGCACCGGATCGCCGCCATAGGCCGGATCGAACACCCCGATATGGAAGGCGCGCTCGGCGATGAGCAGGATCAGCGCCACGGTGATGACCGGGGTGGCGAGCAGGAAGATCAGGCTGGTGGCGTAGTGGGTCCAGACGAAGATCGGCAGCCGGAACCAGGTCATGCCCGGCGCCCGCATGGTGTGGATCGTCACCACGAAGTTGAGGCCGGTCAGGATCGACGAGAAGCCCACGATGGTGACGCCGATCAGCGCCGGCACCACCCAGGTGTTCGAGAAGGCGGTGGAGAGCGGCGTGTAGAAGGTCCAGCCGGTATCGACGCCGCCCAAGATCACGCTCGCCAGCGTGAACAGCGCGCCGGTCATGAACACGTACCAGGAGGCGAGGTTCAGCTTCGGGAAGGCGAGGTCCCGCGCGCCGATCATCAGCGGGATCAGGAAGTTGCCGAAGGTGGCGGGGATCGAGGGGATCAGGAAGAACCACACCATCACGACCCCGTGGATCGTGAACAGCTTGTTGTAGGTGTCGTTGGTGAAGACCTGCCCGTCGGGCACCACCAGCGCGAGGCGCACCAGCCCGGCCGTGACGGCGCCGATGACGAAGAAGGCGGTGATGCTGGCGAGATAGAGAAGCGCGATGCGCTTGTGGTCGGTGGTGAAGAACCACGAGCGCAGGGTGTGCTCGGCGTGGAGGTAATCCGCGTCGTGGCCGAGGCGGGAATCCGGGGTGTGAGGGTCGCGCAGGGCCGGCCCGTCGGTGATGGTGCCGCTGCTCATGGCTTGGCTTCCTGCTGCGCCGTCGCGCCTGAACTCTTCAGGTAGGCGACGAGACGGTCGAGGTCGTCGGGCGGGATCACGTTGCGGAAGGCCGGCATGACCTGCTTGTAGTCAGCGGCGAGCTTCTGCCGGTTCGGATTGAGAATCTTGTCGCGCAGGTACGTCTCGTCGGCCGTCACGGTGCGGCCGTCGGCGAGCTTGACCTCGCTGCCGTAGAGGCCGGCGAGCGAGGGCGCCCGCACCTTCGCGCCGGGATCGTGGCAGGCGCCGCAGCCGTAGGATTCGTAGACGACGCGGCCGGCCCCGGCCTGGCCGCCCTGCTGCGCGCCGGAATTCTGCAACCAGGCGGCGTAATCGGCCTGGGTCATCAGGGTGAGCGTCCCGTCCATCTTCGAATGGTCGGTGCCGCAATATTCCGAGCAGTAGAGCCGGTAGGTGCCGGTGCGGTCGGCCTTGAACCACATCTCGGTGTAGCGGTCGGGCAGGGTCGCCATCTGCATCCGGAATACTGGGAAGTACAAGTTATGGATCACGTCCTGGCTGATCATCCGGATCTTGATCGGCTGGCCGATCGGCAGGTGCAGGTCGTTGATCTCGGACTGGCCGGTCGGGTGCTGGAACTTCCACATCCATTGCCGGCCGATCGCCTCGACCACCATGGCGTCGCCCGGCACCTGCTTCGAGATGAAGAACAACCGGGCGCCCCAGACGAAGAAGATCAGGGTGAGCAGGAACGGGATCAGCATCCAGCTGATCTCGATCAGCACGCTGCGGACGTTGCCGTGGCTGCGGTCGGCTTCCTCGCCCTGGCGGTAGCGGATCGCGAACCATGTGATGGCGACGAAGACCGGCACCGTCAGCAGCAGGGTCAGGACCGTGAAGGCGAGGATCAGCCAGTCGGTCTCGACCGCGGTGCTGGACGCGGCCGGCGGCCAGAGCTGGAGCGCGAGGTCGGTCGGGTTCATCGAACGGGGGCTCCGGCGGCCGCCGGTGCGGGCTCGGGGGATGGATCGAGGGATTTGCCGGCGATCAGGCGCATCGCGCGCTCGACCGGGATCCGGGCGCGCCCGTCGGGCAGGGGAGCGTAGGTGGTGGTCTGGACCCGCTCCCGCGCCTCCTGGCGGGCGAGGTCCTCGTAGGGCGCGCCCTGGAGGTTGGGTGGCGGCGGCTGCACCTTCGCGGTCTGCTGCGGGGTGAGGGGCGGGGTGTCGGCGCTGTGCCAGGCGCCGAACAGGTGCATCATCAGCCCCACCGCCGCGATGGCGGCGGCGACGGAGGCCGCGAGGCCCGCGACCACGTAGGCCGTGCGGCGGACGTCGACATCCTCCTCCTCGAACCCTCCCGGGTTGTGCGGGCCGTCGTCCTGCGGCGCCGGCGGGGCGGGGCGCCGGAAGCCGGAGAGCCGCAGCAGGCCCGCCGCCGCGAGGGCGGGGAGCAGCGAGAGCGGGCCGCCGGGCTTTGGGGTGTCGCTCACGAGACGCGTCCCCGCAGGCGGCGATCCACCGGGCCGTAGAGGCCGCCGGCGACGCCCACCACGCCGATCACCGCGAGAGCGTCGGCCCAGGTGAAGCGGAAGGCGCCGCGGAAGCCCGGCGTGACGAGCCAGAACATCTCGGCCGCATGGAGCAGGAGGATCAGGAGGGCGATGCCGGCGAGGAGCGCCGGCCGGCCGGCATTGCGGCGCGGCACCAGGACGAGGGCGGCGAGCACCATCACGCCGACGCCGAGCCAGACGCCGAGGCGGCCCAGCGCCCCGTCGCGGGCGAGGTACCAGCGCGCCTCCTCGGGGAGGTTGGCCGACCACACGGTGAGGTACTGCGCGGTGTGGACGAAGCCCCAGATCGCCAGCAGCACCAGGATCGGGTCGGCGAAGGACGCGGCGGTGCGCTGGTCGCGGCCGGGCCGGCCGGAGGAATCGCGCGCCGCGATCAGCGCCGCCGCCGAGACGGCGAGGCCGGCCTGGATCGTCATGACGAGGAGGCCGATGGCGGTCGAGGCGAGGCCGGGATCGGCCGACTGCACCCAATCCTCCGCCGCCAGGGTGCCGGTGATCGCGTAGAGGATCAGGCCCAGGACGGCGCGCCCCCGGCGCTTGCCCGCCGCCGGGCTGCCGGGCTCCGCCGCGGGCTGCCGGAAGGTGTCGGCGAGCCAGAGCCAGACGGCCAGATAGGCGAGGCTGCGCAGGATGAAGAAGGCGGGGGTGAACCACGCGGCGGCGAAGGCGGTGCGCGGAGGAGCGCCCCGGTCCCACGGATAGAGGCCGTCGAGGCTGAGCAGCACCGGCAGCAGCAGCAGGCCGGCGATCGGCAGGAGGCCGAGCAGGCGGCGCAGGGAGGCCGCCATCGGGCCCGCGGAGAAGCCGGCGAGTTCGAGCCCCATCAGCAGCGGCAGGGCGCCGGCCGGCAGGGCGACCAGCACCAGCCAGGCGGCGAGGTAGGACGGCATCACCGGGCTGCCGGATGCCCCGGCGAGCGCGCACGCCGCCAGCGCCGCCACGCCGAGGACCAGGGAGATCGGGCGGCGGCTCATCTCTCGGCTCCCTGAGCGGCGGTGGTCGCGTCTGCGCGGCCGGCGGCGGCCGCGACCTCGGCCTGGTCCTCCGCCGGCAGGCTCGCCAGCGTCGCACCCTGGCTCAGCTGGAGCGCGCGGACATACGCGACGATGGCCCAGCGGTCGGCCGGCGGCACCTGGGCGCCGTAGGAGAGCATGTTGCCCTTCCCGTTGCCGATCACATCGTAGAGATGGCGGGCCGGCGCGGCGCGCAGCCGGGCCTCGTCGAGGGCGGGCGGGCGCGGATAGCCGCGCTGCACGATCAGGCCGTCGCCGAGCCCGGCGGCGCCGTGGCAGGGCGTGCAGAACACCTCGTAGCGCTCCTGGCCCCGCGCCAGCAGGGCCGGGGTGGCGGAGGCCGGCTGCGGCACCGGCCGGTCCGGGGCAGCGCGGGCGACGGTGCCGGGGGCGGGCAGGCGCATCGTCTGGTTCTGCGGGAAGAACGGGTTGCTGTCCCAGGTCCTGGACTTGGGCTGGCTCACCATGTTGGCCTGGTCGCAGGCCGCCAGCGAGAGGGTGAGCGAGACGCCGAGCGGGACGAGGCGGGCGAGGCGCGTCACAGCGGCACCCTCCGGACGGTCAGGGGCCGCCCTTGCGGGAGCCGTGCCAGGGCCTGCTCGATCCGGGCGGGATCGAAGCGGGGGCCGGCCGCCTCGAGGGCGAGGAAGAAGCGGTCCTCGCTCGCCCGCACGAAGCCGGGAATCGCGAAGGCCGGGTGGTTGAGCCGCGGCAGCCGGTTCTGGAACAGGAGCGACAGCACGGTCGTCAGGCCGCCGCAGAGCGTGCCGAAGGACACGCTCGGCACCAGGAACGCCTGCCACGAGAAGCGCGGCCGGCCGCCGACGTCGAACACGTAGTCGACGCCGCTGGCGTAGAGGCACATCGCCATGAAGGCGACGAAGCCCAGGAGCGCCGCGCCGAGGGCGAGCAGCGGCAGGATCCCGGCCGGGCGCCCGAGGAGGGTGGCGGCGCGGCCCATCGGCACCGGGCCGTAGGTCTCGATCCGGGCGCCGAAATCCCGCGCCTGCAGGGCCTTCACGGCGGCGGCGAGGTCGCCGGCATCGTCGAACTCGGCGCTCACGCCCCAGAGCGGCGCCTCCGCGGTCTCTGCGAGGGTCGGCGCCGCCTCGCCGCTCGGCCGCCCGTCCGGATGGCGCTCCGCGAAGCGCTTGGTCTCGGTGATCGACACCATCGGGAGGGTGCGCAGGCCCAGGAGCAGCAGGGCCAGGAACAGGCCGACGGAGCCGGCCAGCGTCGCCAGCCCCCACGCGCCCATCGAGTACGGATGGGCGGAGGAGGGCAGGAAGTCGTGGCTGAGCGTCACGATCAGCAGCATGAAGTGGTCGCCGAAGCTGCCGATCGCCGCGGCGACGCCGACGAGCGCCACGACGAGGCCGGAATGGCGGAGCTTCGCGAACCAGAACAGCTGCACCGGCAGCAGCGCGAAGACCACGATGAGCCAGAACGCCCAGGCATGCGAGCCCGACAGCCGCCGCACCAGCACCGCCCGGTCGTAGGCGTCGCCGTGGAGCAGGCTCGAGAAGATCTCGGTGGCGTAGCAGTAGGTCGAGGCGAGCCCGAGGGCCAGCATCAGCCGGGCCAGCAGGGCGATGTGGCGCCCGGTGATCAGCGCCTCGAGCCCGAGCGCCCGGCGCACCAGCACCGTCAGCGCCGCCGTGACGCCGACGCCGGACAGGAGCGAGGCGGCCAGGAACGTGACCGGCAGGAGGGTGTCGTGCCAGCCCGGCAGCACCGAGCCGGACAGCATCACCGAGGCCCCGGTCTGGAGCGAGACGACGAGGACCAGGGCGAGAAGGGAGAGGGTGTGGACGGCGAGGAGCCAGCGTTCCCAGTGCGTCGAGGCCCCGCGCCAGCCGAGCGCCAGGATGCCGTAGGCCTGCGCCTTCAGGAGCGTCAGCCGCCGGCGCCGGCCGCGGCCCGCCTCGGCGTCTCGGATCTCGCCCTGCACCGCCTCGAAGGCGCGGTCGCGCAAGGCCGCGAAGTCGGGCAGCAGCCCGACATACCACAGGCTCAGGCACACCCCCAGGAAGCTGACGATGTCGACCGCGTCCCAGACCAGCGGCGAGCGGAATTGCGGCCAGAGCGCCAGGGTGTTGGGGTAGGGCAGGGTCCAGTAGAACACCCAGGGCCGCCCGAGATGGATGATCGGGTAGAGGGCGGCGGCGGCGGCGGCCAGGATCGCCGTCGTCTCGGCGATCCGGTCGATGCCGGAGCGCCAGGCGGTGCCGGAGAGGCGCAAGGTCGCGGAGGTGAGCAGCGCCCCGCAGGCGATGCCGATCCACCAATCGTAGGCGACGATGTCGAGCGCCCAGACGACCGGGTTGTTGTTGTGCCAGATCCCGACGCCGTTCAGCAGCAGCCAGGTCAGCGCCGAGGCGAACACGCCCAGGAGCCCGCAGGCCCCCGCGAAGGCGATCCACCACGCCCGCGAGCGGGTGCGGGCCGAGGCGCCGGTGACGGCGCGGCCGATCGAGGCGAAATCCTCGCCGGCGCCGAGGAGTCCGGCGCGGGGATTCAGGGCGCCGCTCACAGGGTGCTCCCGGGCTTCGCGGCGGGATCCCCGGCGGCCTGCTCGACCAGCCGGGCGAGGTAGGTGGTGCGCGGCTTGGTGTTGAGCTCGGCGAGCAGGCCGTAATTGCGCGGGTCGGCCGCCGCGACAGCGACGTGGCTGCCCGCGTCGCGCAGGTCGCCGAAGGTGATGGCGCGGGTCGGGCAGGCGCCCTGGCAGGCGGTCTCGACCGCGCCGTCGGGGATCGGCGCGTGGTCGCCCCTGGTCGCGTCGATCCGCGCCGCGGCGATGCGCTGCACGCAGTAGGTGCATTTCTCCATCACGCCGCGGGCCCGGACCGTGACCTCGGGGTTGCGCTGCTGCTGCTGCACCGGTGCCATGTCGCCGGAATAGTCGAGGTAGTTGAAGCGCCGGACCTTGTACGGGCAGTAGCTCGAACAGGCCCGCGTCCCGACGCAGCGATTGTAGACCATGAGGTTCAGCCCCTCGCGGTCGTGGACGGTCGCCTCCACCGGGCAGCCGACCTCGCAGGGCGCCTGCTCGCAATGCATGCAGGGCACCGGCATGAAGTGGGTCTTCGGGGTGTCGAGCCCGCCCTCGTAGTAGCGGTCGATCCGCAGCCAGTGCAGCCAGCGGCCGAGAGCCACCTCCTCCTTGCCGACGACCGGGATGTTGTTCTCCGACTGGCAGGCGGTGACGCAGGCGTTGCAGCCGATGCAGGCATCGAGGTCGATCACCATGCCCCAGGCGCGCTCGGTCCCGTAGCGCCCGCCGGGCGAGGTCGGGGCCGGAGGATAGAGCGAGGGCAGGGCCTCGCGGGAGACGACCGGCGCCGTGGCGCCGACCGCCTGCACGCGGATGAAGTCGTGCCCCTCCATGGTGCCGTGATCCTGCGTCGTCACCGGCGGCGCCTTGCGGCCCGTCGTGGCGAGCGTCGCCTCGGCCAGGCGCCAGGGCGTGGCGCCGGGGCGGATCGGATAGGCGTCGTAGCCGAGCCCGTCGGCGAGCTGCTCCGGGATCCGGCGGCCGTAGCCGAGGCCGACCGTGACGGAATTCTCGGCCTGGCCCGGCAGGATCCAGACCGGCCCCTCGATCCGCCGCCCCTCGGCCTCCAGCGCGACGACGTCGCCCTGCGCCAGCGCCTCGCGCTCGGCGAGTGCGGGGCTCACCGCGATCACGTTGCCCCATACCGCCTTGGTGAGGGGCTTCGGCAGCTCCTGCAGCCAGGCGAGGTTGGCGAGGCTGCCGTCCCACACGGTCGCGTCGGGCCGGAACAGCACCTCGACCCGCCGTGCGGGCCCGGCCGGCGAGGGGGCGGGGCGGGCCGTGGCCGGGGCGGCCAGCAAGGCGGCGCCGACGGTCTCGGGCGCGAGCGCCGTGCCGGCCAGGAAACCGGCCTGCAGGAACGCCTCGCGCCGGGCGGTCCACGCAGCCTCGGTCTCGTCCGGCCGGCGCCAGTGGGCGTCGAAGAGGGCGCGCCCGTCCTTCGCCTCGGCATCGGTCAGGATCGACAGGATTTCCGGACCTGAGCGGCCGTCATAGAGCGGGCGGATCGTCGGCTGGATCAGCGTCACCGTTCCGTCGAGGGAGCGGGCGTCGCCCCAGGCTTCGAGCGGGTGGGCGAGCGGCAGGTTCCAGTCGCAGTGGAACGCGGTCTCGTCCTGGTAGAGCCCGGCATGGATCTTGAGCGGCACCCGACCCAAGGCCTCCAGGAAGCCGAGGTCGCCGGGCGCGTCGTAGACCGGGTTGACGTCGAGCATCACCAGGGCCTGCACCTCGCCCCGGCGCATCGCCTCCGCGAGGGCCGACAGGGGCTCAGGCTCGAGCACCGGCACCGGAGCGGTGTGGAACACCGTGCGGCCGGTATTGCCCAAAGCCCCGTTGAGGCGGTGGACCTGGGCCAGCAGCTCCGGCCCTCCTTGCGCGCCGGCGAGGACGATGCCGCTGCCCCGCGCCCCGTTCAGCGCCGCGAAGGCCTTGTCGCGCCAGGACGCGGCCGGGCCGTCGCCGGTCGAGGGCGCGCCGCCTCCGGCCTGGGCCAGGAGGTCGCGCACGAGGTGATCCAGCCCGTCCGAGCCGAGGCCGAGCGGCGCGTCGGCCTTGGCCGAGGTCAGGTTCGGGCTCGGGCCGGCATGGTGGAGGGCGAGGAGCCGTCCCGCGGCGGCGGCCTTGCGGCGGGCCTCGATCCAGTCCCGGGCCTGCCCGACCTGGCCGGGACCGGGATCGAGCAGGTCGCCGTCGAGCGAGACGACGACCCGGGCCTGATCGAAGCGCCAGCGGGTCTCGAGCGGCCGGCCGTAGGCGAGGCGGGCGCCGTCGTAGAGCGCGTCGCGCCCGGTGGGGGCCGAGACGTGCCAGCGCATCCCCGGGAAGTCGCGGCGCATCGCGGCGATCTGGGCGGCGAGCGACGGCGAGGTCACCGGACCGGTGACGAGGTGGAAGCCGCGTCCGCCGTCGGCCGCCTTCAGCGCCGCGAACCGCCCGGTCATCGCGGCCCGGAACGCCTGCCAGGCGCTCGGCCGGCCGAGATATTGCGGCGTCTGGAGCCGGAACGGGTCGTAGAGCCCGAGCACCGAGGCCTGTCCGAACACGTCGGTGCCGCCGCGGCTCCAGGGATGCTCGGCATTGCCCTCGATCTTGAGCGGGCGGCCGTTGCGGGTGGTGACCGTGATGCCGTTGGCGAAGCCGTCCGTCAGCGCGGCGGAGGCGTAGACGAGCGGCGCCCCCGGGACGATCCGCTCGGGCTGGCGGACATACGGGATCTCTTGCCTGCGCCCGTCCGGCTGTCCGCAGGCGGCGAGCCCGCTCATCGCGAAGGAGGCGGCCATCAGCTTGAGGAAGCCGCGCCGGTCGGGTGCGGCGGCGAGCCGGGCGGCGGCCGGGTACTCGGTGTCGAGGAAGGCCCGGAACTCGGGCGAATCCGCCACCGCGTCGAGGCTGCGCCAGAAGGCCGGGCCGTCGCCGGCGGCGAGGCGGGCGCGGAGCGCGCCGATGTCGTCGGTCATCGGTGGCAGATCCCGCATTCGGTCAGCCGCTCGCCGCCGCGGATATGGTACTGGCGCACCAGTTCCGGCCCGATCTCGGCCTGGTTCGCCGGCGGGCTCCAGGTCATGTTGAGGATCTGGTCCTTCGGCCGCACGTATTTCTCGGGGTTGCGGTGGCAATCGAGGCAGAAGCTCATCTCGAAGGCGTTGGCCCGGTAAGTGAGCTGCATGTCGGTCACGCTGCCGTGGCAGGTCGAGCAGCCGATGCCGTTGGTCACGTGGACCGAGTGGTTGTAGTAGACGTAGCCCGGCAGCTTGTTCAGGCGTGTCCAGACCAGGGGCTGGTCCTTGGCGTAGCTCGCCCGCACCGGCTCCAGCATCTCCGAGCCGGACCAGATCTGCGTGTGGCAGGTCATGCAGGTATGGGTCGGCGGGATGCCGGCGGTGGCCTGGGTCTCCACCGTGGTGTGGCAGTAGCGGCAGTCGATCTTCAGCTCGCCCGCATGATGCTTGTGGCTGAACGGCACCGGCTGGGCCGGCGCCACCCCGACGCCGGTGACGTACGAGGAGCGCACGAGCCCGGCCCCCACCACCGGCAGGGCCGCCAGGCAGGCGGCACCGGTGAGGAGGGCGAGACGCAGGAGGGCGTCGGCGCCCGGTGCGAAGAGCTGACGCACGGCGTCAGGCCCCGCCCTGGACGCGCGCCCGGCCCCGTTCGGCCGGGCATCCCCCGGCGGGACGTCCCTCGGAGGGGCATCCTGGGCCCGAGACGGAAATCACGCTTCGCACGCCGTCCTCGCCATGCCGTGGCCGCCCTGTTCGGAACGATGCTAGGCTAGGTGGCGCAGGGTTCTCCCACGGCCAGATGCCCCGGAGAGGCGAATGGCGCAGTGCGACAGCGTGGTCACATCGCGACCGCCGCCGCCTCGTCAGCCGGCATCGGCGGGCGTGGGGATCGCCCGCACCATCAGGGCCGCCCCGCCGCCGTAGCCCGGGGGCGCAGCCTGCGGGATCGGCCGGAAGCCGTGGCGGCGCCAGAAGCCTGCGGCATCGCCGACCGCGACCAGCACCGCCTCTTGCAGGCGGCGGCGCGCCGCCTCGCGCAGCATCAGCCCGACGACCGCGGCGGCCGCGCCGCGGCCCCTGGCCTGGGGGGCCAGCGCGACGTCGTGGATGCACCAGGCCTCCGCCGGCTCGGGCAGGGCGCCCACCCGCGTGTCGAGGTCCGGCACCGACCGCGCCCGCCAGGGATGGCCGACCGCGTAGCCGAGCAGGATACCGCCGCCCGTCAGGGCGAAGCAGCCCCCGGGGCACAGGCGCAGGCGCTCGGCCATCACCGCATCGTCCTCCGGGTAGTCCGGATGGATGCGCGCGGCGAGGTCCGAGGCGGCGGGGAGGTCCGGCGCCCGCAAGGGGCGCCAGTGCGGGGCGTCGCTCAGCGGGCGGCCTCGTACTTGAAGTCGGGTGCCGCCTGGAGCTGTACCTTGGTCAGCCGCACCTCGGCCTCCGCCACCGTGCCGTCGCCGGTCGCCAGCACGGTGGCGCGGCCCCGGGGCTCGGGTGCCGCGACCGAGCCGGTGGCGTCGTCGACGGTGCCGCTGCGCTTCTCCGGCACGGCGGCGAGGGCTTGGTCGGTCACCTGGGCGCCCGGCATGGTCTGCGGGCCGGCGGTCCGGGCCGCGGCATCGCCCGGCGCCCGGTCCGGCGTGGTGTGGGAGGGCGGCGCCTCGGCGGCGGTGCGGCCGGTGTTCCAGGCCAGCGTATCGAACGGCACCGCCACGGATTTCTGGCCGATGCCCAGGAACCCGCCGACGCCGATCACCACCGCGCGCACCCGGCCGTCCTCCGTGAGCAGCACGTCCTCGATCTCGCCGACCCGGACGTGGTCCATGCCGATCACCTTGACGCCGACGAGCTTCGAGGCCCGCAGGCTGCCGGGCTCCGGCCGGGTGAGGAATCCGACCGCCGGACCGGAGGCCGGCTGCTGGGCGAGGGCGGGCGCGGCGGCCAGCAGGGCGGCGAAGGAGAGCAGGGCGGCGCGCATGGCGAATCTCCGGACGGTCGGGTAGGATATCGGCGGCGGGGTCTCAGGCTCTCAACGGGGCCGGAGCGACGCGGTTCACCGGCGCAGCCGGTCGATCACCCCGCCCACGGTCGCCCGCGCCGAACCCGCCGCGGCGAGCACCCAGTCCCTGGCCCGCGCGACGACGCCCCGGGTCGCCCGCGCCGACGTTTGAACAGTGGCTTCCGCCTCCTGCGCCGCCAGCATCGCGTGGACGTAGGCGTCCTCCTGCGCCTTGCAGGCGGCGAGCGCCGCGCGCTGGGCCGCCCGCCGCTCCAGGCCGGGAGGCTGGCCGGAGAAGGCCTGGCGCACGCAGGCGTGCCAGCGGGTCTCGAGATCGTCGAGCCCGGTCTCCGCGACCGCCGCCGGTGCGCCGGCGCAAGCCAGCAGGAGCGGTGCAAGGCGCGCGCAGCCTCGCCGCAGCGTCACGGGCGCGACCCCGGCGACATGCCTCACGAACACTCCCGAAACCGGACGGCCGATGCGTCGCGCCGATCAGAACCCTAGGTCTCGGGCAAAATCGGGGCCGGGACCGACTTTGTGCGCTGACGCACACCGGGCACCGGAAACCGGTGGCTGGCGAGTGACGAATGTTGACATTCATCACTCGTCCGGTAGGTTGATGGACATGCGGCCGGGCCGGTCGCGATCCTCGGTTGAGCTCCGCCCCCTCGCTCCGCCAAGGACCGTCGACCGGCCCGGCCGTACCCGTTTGCGCCGTCCGGCTTTACGCGGGCCTGCGTTTCTGGCACCGCCCGGTCATGTCGTTGCGCGCCTGCCTCGTCCTCGCCCTGCTCACCGCTCTCGCGGGCCTGTCCTTGCGCCTCGTCGTGCCGGTGACGCCGGTCGACCAGGATTACCGGGATGTGATCGCGTATTACCGCGCGATGCCGGCCGGGGCAGGGCATTGAAAGTCGGTACAAGTCTTCCAGAATAAAGCGCGTCATACGCTTTCCGACTGATTGCGTCGTAACGCGGACAGCGGTTTCGCTCGGGCGCCGCGCGGGCTGGTGATACGAAATCCGGAAGTCATCGTCCGGATTTCGTATCAGACCGAAGCCGGTCACTCGCTCGTGGCGCCGATCTCCCGTCCTGCCGCCGCCGCCAGATCCCGGAACCGTGCCCCGTCGAGCCCCAGCCCCCAGGCCTCGTAGAGCAGCCGCCCGCCATTCGGCAGGGTGCCGAAATCGTAATCGGGCGCCTCGCGAAAACGCTCCAGCGCGATCGGGAAAAGGTTCAGGGACGCCGTTTGGCTGGCATGGGCGGCGAACAGCTCCGCCTTGAAGGCGCAATCCTCGGGGTCGAGATGGAGGGCGATCGCCCGCCGCGGCGGGTCCGCGGGCAGGAAGCTGCCGGCCTCCGGCCCGTCGGGGCCGGCATGGTGGAACGGCATCTCGATCACCGCGAGGCGATCCGGCCCGAGGAGCCGGCGGGCACCCTGGAGGGCCAGAGCCACGGCGTCGTGGTCCGGGTGGCCGCCCTCGCAGGCGTGGGTCAGCGCCACCGTGATGCCGCGCTCCGCGAACAGGCCGGCGAGGCGCCGGGCAAGGGCCGCGATGATCTCCGCCACCCCCTGGTCGGGATGCCCGAGGGCGATGCGCCGCTCCGCGGCGATGCCGGCGAGCGTCAGCGCCGCGTCGAGTTCCGTCGCGCGGGCCGCCGCGTAGGCGGCCGGATCCGGGAAGCCGTGCCTTGCCGCGTCCCGTCCGTCGCGGGGCGCGCCGTCGGTGACGTGGATCACCGTGAGGCCGGAGAGCCGCGGCAGCTGCGCGCCGCAGCCGATGCTCTCGTCGTCCGGATGGGCGACCACGAGGGCGGCGTCGTGCGCCGGAACCGGCCCGCAGGCCGGGTCGGCGAGGGCCGCCAGGAAAGCTTCAGCGGCCGGCGAGGTCGGGGCGAGGCGAATCATGGCCTTCAGATCGCCGGTTGCGGCCCGAGGGCCGGCCCGGGCCGGATCATCGCGGCGCAGGATTCGGCGAATTCCTCCTTCACCTGCGGCGGGCTGGCGTGGTGGGGGGCGATGCCCCGGTGCTCGGGGGGGAAGCAGAAGGTCACGGTCACGTCGAACTCCGCCAGGGCCTGCATCTGCCGGTCGAACCAGTCGAGGGCGTTCGGCCGGAACGAATCGGCCCAGGACAGGCCGGTGCGGAGATACGTCACCCCGAGCCGCCGCATCCAGGCCACCGCCTCGTCGAGGCGGTGATCCTGATAATGGAACCACTGGCCCAGGCCCAGGGCCGGGGTGCGACGGGCGAAATGCGCCAGCGCGGGCGTCGGCGTCCCGTCCTCGCGCACCAGCCCCCATGTCGAAGTGCCGGTCGTACGAGGAGCCCTCCGCCTCCCTGTGCCTTGTTGTGGCGCCCCAGGCCTGCGGCAGGCCGTAGAGGCTGTACCGGTGGATGCGCGGCGCCCGGCCGACCGGCCGCTCGGCGGTGCGGTCGACCCCGAAGACCGGCGCCTCCTCGGCGCCGAAGGTCGAGACGCCGGCCTCGGTGACCCAGATCGGCCTCGACGTCACCGCCCGGATCTCGGTGAGCTTGGCCGGCCGCTCGTCGATCTGCCACAGGTTCCAGCCGAGCGGGAAGCCGTGCACCGCCACCACGTCGACGTGGTCGAGGGCGCGTCTCCCGTCGAGCGGGCGGATGAAGGTCGGGTCGACCGGCGAGATGCCGCCCGGAACCGTCGGCAGGTGCGGCGCTTCCGCCTTCAGGGCTCGCGCCGCGCAATCGAGGGTACCGGCGAAGAGCGCCCAGCCCGGATCGATCTCGGGATCCCTGTGCGACTTGGTGCTGGGCTCGCTCCAGATCATCGCCGCCCCGATCGTGCGAGCCTCGGGCTTAAACGGGCAGGGCGTATGATGGCCTGTCATGGCCGCGGGGCGGGCGGCACGCAAGCCGCCGGCCGTCCGATCCGCCTGCCGTCCCTGGCCCCGACCCCGGACCGGGTCTATCGTGGGGCGAGATCGAATGTCCCGTCGGCGAGGCTCCGGCGGGCCGGCACGGGGAGGACCGCCATGCTTCGCATCGGGCTGCGCAAGGCGAGAGGGTTTCGGGCGGAGAGCGTCGCCGGGGACGGCGTCGCGCCGGGGCGGCGGGCGCTGCTCAGGGGCGCCTGCACCTGCGCGGCCCTGGCCTTCCTGCCCCGGACGGCCCCGGCCCAGGCCGCGGATGCGGCGGCCCCCGCCCGGCCGGTCCACGGCGATCTCGACGCTGCGGCGCGCGAGGTCGAGGCGGCGATGATCGCCTGGCGGCGCGACATCCACGCCAACCCGGAACTCGGCAACCGCGAGCACCGCACCGCCGCCCTGGTCGCCCGGCACCTGCGCGGCCTCGGCTACGAGGTGAAGGAAGGCGTCGGCCGCACCGGCGTGGTCGCGGTGCTGACGGGCGGCGGCGGTCCGGGTCCGGTCGTGGCGCTGCGGGCCGACATGGACGCGCTGCCGGTGCGCGAGGAGGTCGATTTGCCCTTCGCCTCGAAGGCCCGGGCCGAGTGGGGCGGCCAGGAGGTCGGGGTGATGCATGCCTGCGGCCACGATTGCCACGTGGCGATCCTGATGGCGGCGGCCCAGGTGCTCGGCGCGCAGCGCGCCCGCCTGCCCGGCACGATCAAGCTGCTGTTCCAGCCGGCCGAGGAGGGCACGGTCGGGCAGGGCGTCTCCGGCGCCCGCCTGATGGTGGAGGAGGGCGCGATGCGCGACCCGAAGCCCGACATGGTGTTCGGCCTGCACGTCTCGAGCGCGCTGCCGGTGGGCAGCGTCGGCTACCGGCCCGGCAACGCCATGGCGGGGTCGGACCGGTTCCAGATCAAGGTGACCGGGCGCCAGACCCACGGCGCGATGCCGTGGAACGGCGTCGACCCGATCGTGATCGGCTCGACCATCGTCACGACGCTCCAGACCGTCGTCAGCCGCGAGACCGACGTCGCGCGCAGCCCCGCGGTGCTCAGCGTCGGCATCTTCAAGGGGGGATTGCGCAACAACATCATCCCGGAGACCGCCGAGCTCGAGGGCACGCTGCGGACCTTCGGCGAGACGCAGCGCGCCACCGCCAAGCGCCGCGTCACCGAGATCGCCCAGTCGATCGCCACCGGCATGAACGGCAAGGCCGAGGTGACCTGGGACGAGAACGGCTATCCGCCGCTCCACAACGACGCTGCGCTCTCCGCGCGCTCCGCCCCGACGCTGACGCGCCTCTTCGGCGAGCAGGCGCGCCTCGTCGATCCCGCCATGGCGAGCGAGGACTTCCCCTACTTTGCGCGCGAGGCCCCCGGCTTCTTCTACTTCGTCGGCATCACGGCGCCGGGCACCGACCCCGCCAAGGCGGCGCCCAACCACTCGCCGCGCTTCCGCGTCGACGAGGCCGGGCTGATGACGGGGCTTCGCGCCACCCTGCATCTGGTGGCGGACGCGACCGGCATGGCGTGAGTCCTCGATCCCTCGGTTTTGCCGCCTTTGCCGCGACGAACCGGTATCCACGTCGACCGGAAATGCTCTGGAAGCATTCCGAAGAACAGACGGTTTTCCCTGCGGCTTGACGGCCACGCAGACCCCGCTTGTGCGGCGACGCCTTGACGGCGATGCCGCACCTGCGAGATGACCGCTCCCAAACCGAGAACCGTCGACCCGTCGAACGCCTTCAGGATTCCTGGCACGATGAGCAACTTCAACGAGGAGCGCGTCCTGTCCGTCCACCACTGGACCGACTCGCTCTTCAGCTTCCGCACCACCCGCGACCCGTCGTTCCGCTTCCGCAACGGCGAGTTCACCATGATCGGCCTCAAGGGCGAGGGCGCCAAGCCGCTCCTGCGCGCCTACAGCGTGGTCAGCGCCAATTACGAGGACGAGCTGGAGTTCTTCTCCATCAAGGTAGCCAACGGCCCGCTCACCTCGAAGCTGCAGCACCTCAAGGTCGGCGACCCGATCGTGGTCAGCCGCAAGGCCACCGGCACCCTGGTGCTCGACAACCTGATGCCCGGCCGCCACCTCTACCTGCTCGGCACCGGCACCGGCCTCGCGCCGTTCCTGGCGATCATCAAGGACCCGGAGACCTACGAGCGCTTCGAGAAGGTGATCCTGGTCCATGGCTGCCGCCACGTCCAGGAGCTCGCCTACGGCGAGACGATCACCGAGACGCTGCCGAACCACGAGCTGATCGGCGAGATGGTCCGCGACCAGCTGATCTATTACCCGACCGTGACCCGCGAGCCGTTCCGCAACCGCGGCCGCATCACCGACCTGATGACCTCGGGCAAGCTCTTCTCGGATATCGGCCTGCCGATGATGTCGCGG
Source organism: Methylobacterium sp. DB0501 (assembly GCF_011043735.1). Lineage (GTDB taxonomy): Bacteria > Pseudomonadota > Alphaproteobacteria > Rhizobiales > Beijerinckiaceae > Methylobacterium > Methylobacterium alsaeris. Next base: position 225,456 of record NZ_JAAKGV010000003.1, read on the forward strand.
GAGGCCGACCGCTTCATGCTCTGCGGCAGCCCCGACATGATCCGCGACACCCGCGACCTGCTCGCCGGCGCCGACTACGTCGAGGGCAACCACGGCGAGGCCGGCCACTACGTGATCGAGAAGGCCTTCGTCGAGAAGTAGCCGCGTGGTACGCGGGATGCGCGAGGAGTTCATCCGTCTTTGCGCATCCTGCTGATCAATCCCAACACCACCGCCTCCGTCACCGAGCAGGCGGCCACGCATGTGCGGCGCCTGATCCCGGCCGAGATCGTGCCGGCGACCGGCCGGTTCGGCGCCCGCTACATCGCGAGCCGCGCCGCCGCCGCGATCGCCGGCCATGCCGCCCTCGACGCGCTCGCCGCCAACGTCGCCGGCTGCGACGCGGTCTACCTCGCCTGCTTCGGCGATCCGGGGCTTCTCGCCCTCAAGGAAGTCTCGCCGGTGCCGGTCGTCGGCATGGCGGAAGGGGCGATGCACCTCGCCTGCACGCGGGGACGCCGCATCGGCATCGTCACCGGCGGCGTGCTGTGGAAGCCGATGCTGACCGAATTCGTGGCGATGCTCGGCCTCTCCGAGCGTCTCGCCGGCATCCGCACCGTCGCCCCCACCGGCGGCGAGATCGCCCGCGACCCCGACGCCGCCCTCGGCCGCCTGGCCGAGGCCTGCCGCGACTGCACGGAGATCGACGGCGCCGACGTGGTGGTGCTCGGCGGCGCGGCCCTGGCGGGCCTCGCCGAGCGGGTGCAGCCGCAGGTCTCCGTGCCGGTGATCTGCTCGGTCGAGGCCGGCGCGCGCGCGGTCATCGCGGCCGCGGGTCTCGCCGGGGCCCGGGCGATCCTGCCGGCGACGGAGAGCGTAGGGTTGGCGGAGGAACTGGCGGGGTTGCTGCGGGGCGGTGGCTGATTCTCGCATTCACCGGGCGGCAATGCGCATTCCCTCTCCCCGCGGGCGGGGAGGGGGGATTTCCCGCGTCGCATCCGGAAGCGTCGGCTCGAGCGAACGGGGCATCACCCCGGCACCATCCCCTCCGGCAACCCCATCGCGTGATCCGCGACGTCCCCCGCCCGGGTGATCCACACCTCGTCACGATGCGACGCGATATGCGCCAGCGCCCGCCTCAAGGGTCGCAACCGGTGCGGCTGGCCGACGAGGTAGGGGTGGAGCGCGATGCCCATCACCAGCGGCGCGGCGGACGACGCCGTCCGCATCTCCTCGAAGGTGTCGACGATCATCTCGGCGAACTGCCCTCCCGAATCCTTGCGCCCGACGATCGACGGGATGTCGTTCAACTCCTGCGGGTAGGGTACCGAGAGGAGGCGCCCGCCGCCCCGGGTTGAGAACCAGGTCGGCTGGTCGTCGTGGCACCAGTCGAGGAGGTAGCGGTAGCCGGCTTCCGCCAGCAGGTCCGGGGTCGTGCGGCTCTGGGAGATCCAGGGCCCGAGCCAGCCCGCCGGGGGCTTTCCCGCTTCCCGCGTCAGGATGGCGGTCGCCTCGGCGATCAGCGCCCGTTCCTCGTCCTCCGGCAGGGTGCCCTGGCGCTCGGCATTGCTGCGGCCGTGCCCCACCACCTCGTCGCCGCGATCGCGAAAGACGTCCATCAGGCCGGGGCATTCGGCGTAGATGCGGCTGTTGACCAGGATCGAGGCCGGCAGCGACAGTTCATCGAACAATTCGGCGAGGCGGAAGACCCCGACGCGGTTGCCCCAGTCGCGCCAGGCGTAGTTCAGCACGTCGGGCTGCGGCCCGCCCGGCGCCAGCTCGGCCCCGAGCCCGCCGCCGAAATCGAAGCACTCGACGTTGAGGGCGAGGTAGACCGCCAGCCGCTTGCCCCCGGGCCAGTCGTAGGCGGGACGGCGCGGCAGGGGGCTGTAGGCGTAGCGCCCGTGCGGCAGGCGGGCCTCGTCGCTCATCGATGTCGTCCTATTGCTTCGGGGCCGGGCTCGCGTCGGCCGGCAGGAGGATGCCCGGGACGATCTTGCCCTCGGGGCCGTACTCGCCGGCCACCGCCAGGCAGGCGGCGTCCCGGTTCTGCATCATCTGGTTCGACATCAGGGTGAAGATCGTCTGCACCTTGGCGCCGAACGGGCCGCGGGGTGGGCGCACGTCGTCGATCGTCACCTGATAGCGCGCCAGCAGCGCCTCGAACGGCGCCGCGCCGATGCGGTAGCCGCAGACATTGGCCGCCGCGAACACGTAGGCCGCCGTCTCCAGCGCCCGCGGCGGCGGGGCGTTGCGGATGCCCTGCGCGACGGCCGGCCCGACGGCGAGAGCGAGGGCGGCAGCGAGGAGCAGGGTCGGACGCATGACGGGGATCCTCCGGACGATGCCGCGCGGTCTGAGAGGCGCGCTTTCGGCACGGCCCGGAACTTAGCGCGGCCTGCCGCAGGCGCCAGGGGAGACGAAGGGCCGGGTGCCTCCCACCCCTTTCGCGGATCTCCCTCCGCTTCGCCGCCGTCATCCGGGAAAGGGCGCGGTGGACGGGCGAAGGGCGGGGCCCTGCGTGGTACGCCGCATCGCAATCCCCCACGAAATAATCATCCCCCAGTATCTCTCCCGCCCATCGCCGCCCCTGCCCGCGGACCTATCCCGCTCCCGACGCGGCGGGCGAGGGGGCATGACGAGGGGCGCATGACCACGACCTTCCTCCTGGTGCGGCACGCCGCCCATGACCGGCTCGGCCGCGTGCTGTGCCGGCGGATGCCCGGAGTGACGCTCGGGCGCGAGGAGTGGGCGCAGGAGACCGCCGGGCCGGTGGCGGCCAGGATGGGGCTGCCGGTCCCGATCCTGCCGGCCCTGAACGAGATCGATTTCGGCGCCTGGGCCGGGCAGGACTTCGCGACGCCCTGGACGGCGATCCCGTCTGGGCGGGCTGGAACCGGGCCCGCCACGTCACCCGGCCGCCCGGCGGCGAGGCGCGCCCACGCCCACACCCTCGGGCTCGGCGCGGAGGCGTTGCAGCGCTTCGAGGCCGGCCCGGCCTCGGTGAGCGTGCTGGTCGTCGGCGACTGGGGCGCCAAGATCGAGAGCCTGAACGAGCGAGCGTTCCTGAAGGATCCGCCATCAGCAACGAGAGCATGCTCTCCCACCTGCGCCATCCGCTGCTCGCCCTCGACCTGATCCACGCCCACGTCGCCGGCGACCTGATGGTGTTCCAGTCGATGCAGCGGGGCGCGACGCGCGTGGCGCCGATCGCGGCCGATTGCGATTTCTTCGAGACCGCGCATTTCGACGATCCGCGCGACCCGAAGCTGCACGTCATCGAGCGGAACTACGCCGGCGACCCGACCAACTGGTGGGCGCCCGACCGCGCCGGCACCGAGGCGATGCTGCGGGCCTCCGGCTTCCGGATCGAGGCGCATCCGGAGCAGGAGGTCTGTCTCTGCCGCCGCGCCGCGACGCCGGTCGATTGCCGGCCGGTCTGTCCGGCGCGGCCTCGGGCTTCGAGCGGTACACGGGACTGATCGGCGTCCTATAACGGCTCGGGGGCACGGGGCTTGCCAAGCTCGTGGTGCCTCAAGGACCCGAGCGCCCCCGTGACCCCTCCCGCCCGATGAAGCTCACGATCCGCCGCGGCACCCTGCGCGAGCCGGGCCCCGACCTCGCCCGGCTGCCGGTGGCGCCGGACCTCACCGGCATCAGCATCGCCGAGGGCCTGCGGGCGGCGGTCGCCTTCGCCAGCATCATCCTGCTCGAATCGTGGCTGCACTGGCCGCCGCTCCTCACCATGGCGCTCGCCGCCAACCTCACCTGCTTCTGCGACATCGGCGGGCCGATCCGGCCGCGCCTGCGGGCGCTCCTCGCCTTCGCGGGCCTCGGCGGGGTGTTCTGGGGCGCCTTCGGCGTCATGGAGGGCTACGGCCCGGCCCTGGTCCTGCCGGTGGCACTCGTCGTCATCTTCGGCTGCACCTTCGCGCGGATCTGGGGCGTGCCGGCCCAGACCGTCGGCAACGTGCTGGTGGTGGTGCTCTGCCTCGCCCTCGACCGGGCCCTGAGCGTCGAGCAGGGCGCCGTCGTCGCCGCGATGTTCTGGGCCGGGGGGCTCTGGGCCGCCTTCCTGACCCTGGTGGTGTGGCGCCTCCACCCCTACCGGCCGGCGCATGCGGCGATCGGGGGCGTGTGGCGCGGGCTGTCGCGCCTCGCCCGCGACCTGCACCGGCTCTCGGCCGAGCGCCGAGGCACGGACCAAGTCACCGATCCTGCCGTCTGGGAGGCCCATGCCCGGGGCCACCGCCGGGCGGTGCGCGACGCCATCGAGGCCGCCCGCACCCTGGTGCTGGATCTGGCCCGCAGCCGCGCCCGGCTGTCGGAGCGCAACGCCCGGGCGCTGATTCGGCTCGAGGCGGCCGAGCAGCTGTTCGGGGTGATGATCGCCCTGTCGGACTACCTGGAGCGGGCGACCCCGGTGCAGCAGGCGCAAGCCGCGCGGCTCCTGCGCCTGCTGCCGCCGGTCCTCAAGATCCTGTCGCGGGCAATCCGCCGCGACCGCCCGGTGGACCTGACGCGCGTCGAGCGGGCGCTCGCCCGGGCGAAGCCCGCATCCGACGCCGATCCGGCCTTGCGCCGGATGGCCGAGCGCATCCTCGACCGGGTGCGGATCGGCGCCAAGCTGTCGGGGCCGGAGGACCTCGCCGGCGGCGGGGGGCTTGCCGGCGCGCCGGCCCCGCCCTGGCGCGAGACCGTGCTGCAGCCCTTGCGCGCCAACCTGACCTGGTCCTCGGCCAACCTGCGCCACGCCGTGCGGGCGACCGTGGTGGCGCTGCCGGCGCTCGCCGTGACCTTCTGGTGGCCCGGCCCCTTCACCCACTGGCTCACCATCACGGTGGTGCTGACGATGCAGCCCTTCTACGCCGCCACCTGGCAGCGGGCGCTGGAGCGCATCGGCGGCACGGTGCTCGGCGGGGTGATCGGGGCGGTGCTGGCCTTCTACGCCACCTCGCCGGCGATCCTCGCCGCCATGATGGTGCCGCTCAGCGTCGTCGGCTTCGCCGCGCGCGGCGTCAGCTACGGCACCTTCATCGCCTGCCTGACGCCGCTCGTCGTCGTGCTGGTGGAACTGGTCGAACCCGGGCATTCGTCCTGGGAGATCGTCGGGATGCGGGCGCTGTTCACGGTGCTGGGCGGCGCGGTGGCGGTGCTCGCGGGCCTGCTGCTCTGGCCGCTCTGGGAGCCCGGCCGCGTGCGCGACGCGCTGCGCACCGCGCTCCAGGCCCATGCCCGCTACGCCGAAGCCGTGGTGGCGGAACGCCTCGGCGACGGTCCGGCCTCCGCCGCCGAGGCCGCCGCCCGGGCGGCCGGCCTTGCCAGCAACAACCTGGAGGCCGCGCTCTCCCGCGCCCTCCAGGAGCCGCGCCGCCGCGGCCGCTCGCGCATCGAGGCCGCGATGGTCGCCGACGCCACGCTGCGCCGCATGGCCGGACGCCTCGCGATCCTGCGCCACGAGCCCGAGCCGGCGGATGCGGCGACATGGCGGGCCTGGCGCGAGTGGCTGAACGTGGCGCTCACTGCGACCGCCGCGGGCGACCGGCTGCCGCCGAAGCCCGAGGGCGCGGATTCGGCGGTGTTCGGGCGCATCGCCGCGCAGGTGGAGCTGCTGGCCGGGACGCTGAAGCGGGCGGGGATCGGCGGGCGGGAGGCGGCGTGAGGGCCGGAGCGATCGGCGCTGCGACGCGCCGATTCCACTGGACCCTCATAATGAACAACACTGCGGTCTTAGCCGGACCTCGCAGGCTGACGGGTTCTCGCAAAGCCGCTCCCTGTCCCGGATCTCCTTCCACTTCGTTTCAGTCGTCCGGGAAAGGGGTCGGCTTGCGACGGGTCGTGAGCCCGCTGGTGCCGCACCTGATAAGGTCGTGCGCTGTGCTCACCCCATCACCAGCCCGCCATCCACATGCAGGACCTGCCCGGTGACGAACCGGCTGTCCTCGCCGGCGAGGAACAGCACCGGGCCGGCCACGTCCTGCGGCGTCGCGAGGCGGCGCAGCGGCGTCTGGGCGATCAGGGCCTCCCGCACCTCCTCGGGCGTGTCCCGGCTCGCCTCCGTGGGCGTGACCAGCCCCGGCGCGACGCAGTTCACCCGAACCCCGACCGGGCCGAGCTCGGCCGCGAGGTTGCGGCTGAAGCCGATCAGCGCCGCCTTGGCGGTGGTGTAGTCGTGGTAGGGGATGCTCGGCCGGGCGACGAGGTCGCTCGCGAGGTTGACGATGCTCCCGCCGCTGCGCCGGGTCAGGAGCGGCAGCATCGCCTGAACCACGGTGTAGGCGGCCCGCACCGCGCCGTCGAACTGGCGCTGATAGGCCTCCCACGGCACGTCGCGGAAGCGCGGGCGGTTGTCGGGATCGAAGCGGTAGGGCGCGAAGGCGTTGTTGACCACCGCGTCGAGGCGGCCGACCTCCTCGGCGATGCGGTCCGCCAGCCCCGCCACCGCACCGGCGTCGGTCACGTCGGCCGCGACCGTCAGCGCCTGGCCGCCGAGCGCCCGGCATCTCTCGGCCACCGCCTCGGCGGCGGCGTGGCTCTCGCGGTAATTGACGACGACGAGGCCGCCCTCGGCCGCGAAGGCTGCGGCGATCGCCGCGCCGATGCCGCGGCTCGCCCCGGTGACCAGGACCGCACGGTCGCGGAACCTCACCGCGCGTCCTCCCTGGCGGGGATCAAGTCGCTCTTCACCACCCGGCCCATGTCGAGGCTGCGGCCGATCAGGCCGAGCTGGCGAAACGTATCGGCGCCCTGCTGCAGGATCGCGGGATCGAAGTGGCCGAGGCCCTCGCGCTCGGTCGTCGGCGACACGCTCGACCGGTTGCGCAAGGCGATGACCTCGCGGTTGATCGCCTCGTCGCGGCCGTTGATCGCCCGGGTGACGGCGAGCCGCGCCGCCTCGTCGGGCTTGGCGATCATCCAGGCGGCGGAGTCGCGGTAGGCGGCGAGGAAGCGCGTCAGCAGCGGCTTCTTCGCCTCGTAGGCGGCCCGCGTCACCACGAAGATGTCGCTCGGCAGGTTGAGGTGGTCGCGCACCTCGATCACGTCGACCTCGCCGAGCCCCTTGGCGCGGCCGACGAGGAGCCCGGTATCGGTGGCCGCCGTCGCGTCGACCTGACCCTGGATCAGCGGCGCGAAGTTGAGGAGGCCGGTGACCTCGACTGTCACGTCGCTCTCCTTCAGCCCGGCCGCAGCCAGCAGCAGCAGCAGGTGCTGGCGGGTGCCGCTCGCCAGGCTGTAGACGCCGACGCGCTTACCCCTCAGGTCGGCGGCCGTGCGGATCCCGCGGGCCTTCGGCGCCACGACGTTGAACACGTTCTGCGGGTAGATGTTGTAGATCGCGACGAGATCCGCCCCCTTGTCGAGGGCGAGGTAGAGCGAGGCCGGATCGGTGAAGGCGATGTCGGCCTGGCCGGCGAGGAGCGCCTGGATCGCCGAGCCGCCGCCGTTGCCCGGCACGTAGTCCAGCGCGATGCCGCGGGCCTTGAACAGGCCGTGATCGGGCTCGGCGAGCAGGTTGGTGATCTCGCTGATCGGCTGGCTCCAGCCGGCGACGGTGAACCGGTCCAGGGGCTGCGCCAGGGCCGGGGACCCGAGCCAGGCCAGCGCCAGGACGAGGAGGAGGCGTAAGGGGGGCATTTCCGGTTCAACCTCTCGCGTAGCGTCTCAGGATCAGGGCCTCGATCCCCCGCGCGGCCTCGTAGACGGCCATGCCGAGGGCGGTGATCACCACGAACAAAGCCACGATCAGGCTCGAATCCATCACGCTCTGGGCGGCGATGATCGAGGCGCCGAGGCCCTGGCGCCCGCCGACGAACTCGCCCACCACCGCGCCGACGAGGGCGAGCACGATGGCGACCCGGAACCCCGCCAGGATCACCGGCAGGGACGAGGGCAGCTTCAGGCGCAGCAGGGTCCGGACGCGGCCGGCCCCGAGCATCCGGAACAGCTCGCGCTGGCCCGGATCGACCTGGGTCAGCCCGGTCAGGGTGTTCTCGAAGAGCGGGAAGAAGCAGATCAGCGCGGTGATGACGACCGTCGGCGTCAGGCCGAAGCCGAACCACAGGATCAGCAGGGGGCCGAGCGCCAGCTTCGGCACCAGCTGGCTCGCCAGCACGTAGGGGCGCAGGATCCGGTGGAGGGCCGGCCACTCGGCGAGGAGGATGCCGGCACCGAGGCCGAGGCCCGTTCCGGCGAGCAGCCCCAGAGCCATCTCGGTCACCGTGACCCGCAGATGCGGCCAGAGCCGGCCCGAGGCGATCTCGCCCCACAGCGTCTCGGCGACGGCGGAGGGAGCCGGCAGGACGAGGGGCGAGACGGCGCCCGAACGGCACCACGCCTCCCAGGCGGCGAGGAGGCCGGCGAGCAGAAGGGCCGAGGCGAGGCGCGTCCTCACGCCGCCCGCCCGATCGCGGAGGAATCCATGATCCCGCGCAGATGCCGGCAGACGGCCCCGAAGGCGGGTTCGTAGCGGATGCCCCCAGGGCGTGGTCGCGGCAGCGGAACCGCGCCCTCGTGGATCAGGCGGCCCTCCGCCATCACCCCGACCCGGTCGCCGAGATACACGGCTTCCGCGATGTCGTGGGTGACGAACAGGGCCGTGCTCCCCCGCGAGGCGCACAGCCGCAGGAGGTCGTCCTGCAACTCCTCGCGGGTCAGGGCGTCGAGGGCGGCGAAGGGCTCGTCGAGGAGGAGCAGGTCCGGGCGCCCGACGAGCGCGCGGGCCAGCGCGACCCGGCTCTGCTGCCCGCCCGACAGGGCGCCGGGCCGGCGCTGCGCGAGGGCGCCGAGGCCCATGGCCGCGAGGAGATCGCGGGCGGCGTCCCGGTCGTCGGCGCGGGGGCGGCGCTTGAGCGAGACCGGCAGCAGCACGTTGTCGAGGGCGGAGAGCCAGCCGAGCAGGGTCGGGGCCTGGAACACGAATCCGACCCGCGGGGACGGGCCGCCGAGCGCCGCGCCGTCGAGGCGCACGGCCCCGTCGTCCGGCGCCAGCAGGCCGGCGGCGAGCTTGAGCAACGTCGTCTTGCCGCAGCCGCTGCGGCCGAGCAGGCAGTGGATCGCCCCGCGGGGGATCGCCCAGTCGACGCCGGCCACGGTCTCGGCCGCATCGCCGGGAAAGCGGTAGCGCAGGCCCGCGAGGGTCAGGAAGGCGTCAGTCGGCATAGGGCGCGAAGCCTTCCGCCGCGGCCTCGGCGCTGCCCTCGATCTCCGTCACGGTGACGAGGTCCAGCAGGCTGAAGCGGCCGTCATGGTGCCAGCCCGCCTCCGGCGCGGTCATGCGGCCGATGGCGGTGATCCGGGTGACGCCGACGCCGGCGAGGTCGTCGGCGAGGGCGAGGAGCCGCGCCGGGGCGGCGGCGATCCCGGCGGTCTGGAGATAGGCGCGGTGGGGCGCGACCAGGGCCGGCACCTCGGCGAGGTCGTCGACCGCCACCACCGCGACGCTGCGGTTGAGGCCGGACAGGCTCAACGGGACGGCGGCCTCGATGAGGACGACGCTCCACGGGTCGGCCGGGTCGCCCAGGAGCGTCGCGCCGCCGTCCAGGGCGCGCATCTCGTGGGCGCTGCGCCAGGCGGCGATGGCGGCGGATTCGCCCGCATCGAGCCGCCGGCGCGGGTGGCGGCTCGCGAAGGCGGCGAGTTCATGGGCGAGGTGGCGGGCGAACTCGTCCGGCCCGACCGTGCCGCCGCGCTCGACGAACAGCATCTGCGGCGCGTAGCAGCCCTGCTGCTCGTAGCGCACCACGTCGTGGGCCGCGAGCCGTGCGACGTGTCCGGCGCGGCGGCTGTCGAGCGCCTCGCGGCCGGCCATCGCGAAGCCGATGCGGTGGCCGTGCGGCAGGAAGCGGGTCGTCACCGGCACCTTGGCGCGGAGCGCCGCCAGGGTGTCGTTGCCGCCATAGGCCATGACGCAATCGGCCCGGCCCAGGAATGCCGCCTCGACCGCGCCCTCGCCGCCCTTCCACCAGGTGACCGCCAGGCACTCGCCGAGCTCGGGATCGGCCTCGGCGATCGCTTGCGCGAACCAGCCGGCGGTCAGGGGTTCGGCCGAGGCGAGCTTGCCGACCGTGCCGGCCTTGACGAGCAGGCCGGCGACGAGGCTCCACAGCGGCAGGGCCGGGACGTTGCCGGCCCAGACATGGAGCAGCAGGTCGGGCCCCCGCGCCCGCACGAGCCCGCCCTTCACCGCCGGCTGGAAACCGTCGAGCACGCCCGGGTTGGAGAAGTCCTCCGCCAGGAAGCGCAGCAGCTGCGGCGTCCGGAAGGTCTTCAGATAGCTCGTGAGGCCGAGCCGCACCGTCTCGCGGTCGTAGCCGGTGACGACCGGCAGCAGGGCCTCGGCCTTGCTCCGCAGGGGATGCGTGCGGTCGAGCAGGCAGGCGCTCGCCCGGTCGATGGCGGCGACGATGCGGGCGGTCTCCATCCGCCGTAAGCTCTCGCGGGCGCGGGTGCGGACATGCAGGCACAGGGCCTTCGCCTGATCCTCGCGCAGCTCCGGCAGCGCCACCGCGACGGTCTCGCCCCAGGCGCGGTGCTCGACGGTGCGCCGGCCGACCGCCTCGGAGAAGCCTCCCGGCAGATGGCCGGCCTGCTCGACGATCGTCATCCCTGCGCGGCGGCCAGGAACTCGGCCACCGCCACCGAGCAGCCGCGCGAGGCCGAGCCCTCGACCCGGCCGAGCAGCCGGAAGCCGCCGGGCACGATCACCCCGGCATCCTCGGTGAGGATCGCCGAGACCGAGTTGAAATGGGCGAGGTCATGATGGACCAGAACGCCGGTCTCGCCCTCCGGCAGATCCGCCCCGGTCAGCGGATCGACGACGCGGCTGCGGATCCAGTGCGGGCCGGACTTCACCGGCGGACAGATTGCGTTGCCGTCGTCGTAGAACTGGGTGCTCAGCTCGGTCATGCCGTACATGTTGAGGCAGGATTCGCGCGGGACCCCGAAGGCTTCCGAGAGCCCGTCGTAGAATGCGTCCGGCTCGATCTCCCGGGACTGGCCCTTGAAGCCGCCGGTATCGAACAGAAAGCTCCCCGGCGGCAGGGCGAAGCGGCGGCCCTGTTCCTTGAGCGCGTCCATCACCGGCACGAAGGCGTAGGTGGCACCCAGCAGCGCGTAAGGCTCGCCCGCGGCCTCGGCCTGCCCGAGGGCGGCGAGCAGCGCATCGAGATCGAGGCCGGCCGGGCCGACGAAGACCGCGCTGTCCGTCGTGCCGAATCTGTCCTTCGCCAAGCGCAAGTAATGGGCGAGGGAGGAGTTCGGCAGCGCCGCCTCGTCCGGGAACAGGATGCCCATCCGGATTTTCGCGCGCCCGCGCATGATGCGGGCGGAGAAGCCCGCGAGCATCGAGGCGTCGTAAACCGCGAGCGTCGGGTGATAGCTGCGGCCGCGCCCGCTGCCGGTCGTGCCGCTCGTCATGAACACCCTCTCGGCCTCGTCCGGCGGGCAGCAGCTCAGGGTCAGGTCCTTGAACGCCTTGATCGGCACCGCCGGGATGTCGCGCCAGCGCCTCACGGTGAGAGGCGTGCGTCCGCGCTGTTGCGCGAAGCGGCGATAGGGCGCGTTCTGCGCGAACTGATAGGCGAAGAGCCGCAAGGCCAGCGCCCCGAACTCCGCCTCAGTCGCGCCCGGCCGTCCGATGAAGTCGAGGAGGGCCTCGACGATCTCCGCTTGCGACATCACGGCCACCTCGCGCCCATCCCGGGCGACGGCCATGCTGGCGGAGATCATGCGTGAAAAGACGGCTCGATCGGCCCCGCGGCCGCGCCGGTCCCGCATCCCTACGCCGGCATGACCCGGATCAGGTTCATAGGGTCACCGCGGCGCCCGGACGGGTCCGGGCCGGCGGAATCTCAGCCTCCTCGCGAGGCTCCCCTGGGAGCCAGGGAGAGTGGGGAGTATGGGGGCGGGTGTCAAGCAGGGCGCACAAGCCCAACGCGAGGCGTGCGACGGGTCAGGTCCTGGGCGCAGCCTCGTCGGAGATCCCGACCTTGGCCCAGACGTACACGGCGAGCAGCGCCACCGGCACGCCGATGAGCGAGGTCAGGACGAAGAACCAGGGGAACCCCGTCCGCTCGACGATGAAGCCGGAGAAGCCCGCCAGTACGCTGCCCGGGAAGGCGCAGAGCGAGGTCAGGAGCCCGAACTGGCTCGCCGCGTGCTTGGTCGAAGCGAGCGTCGACATGTAGGTGATGAGCACCACCGACGCGAAGGCATAGGCGAAGCCGTCGATGCCGACGGTGACCGCGAAGGTCCAGAAGGCCCGGCCGCCGTCGCCGCCATGCGCCGCCAGGTAGGCGAGGCTCAGATGCGAGGCCGAGGCGGCGACCGTGCCGATGAGGAGGCTCGTCAGCATGCCGATCCGCGGGATCAGGGAACCGGCGAGGAAGGTGCCGCCGAGCCCGATCCAGAAGCCGAACAGCTTGGTGACGGTGGCGATGTCGGTGTTGGAGAAACCCTGGTGCTTGAACAGCGGCACCGCCATGGCGGTCGCGATGTAGCCCGGCATGCGAAAGCCCGCCACGAGCAGCAGGATCGCCGGTGCCATCGGGCCGAGGCGGCGCAGGAGGTCGGCGATCGGCGCCCAGATCGTGTCGAGGAGGCCGGCGCGCGGCGCGTGCGGCACTTGGTCGGAGGGCGGCTCGGGCGCGAGGACGGCCGCCGCCATGCCGACCAGCATCAGGGCCCCCATGGCGAGGTAGGCGCCGCGCCAGCCGATCCGGTCGGCGAGGAGCAGCGCGCCCGCCCCCGCCGCGAGGTTGCCGATCCGCCAGCCGATCTCGGTCCAGGACGACAGGACGGCCTGCTTCTCGGGCGGCCGCACGCTCGTGATGCGCCAGCCGTCGATGACGAGGTCGAGCGTCGCGCCGGCAAAGCCCAAGGCCACCGAGAACGCGATCGTCCAGGCGAGCCAGTGCGCAGGATCCCCGAAGGCGATCCCGGCGAGCATCAGCATGACGCCGAGTTGCGCCGCGACGATCCAGCCGCGCCGCCGGCCGAGCAGGGCCCCGAGCAGCGGCGGGTCGGTCCGGTCGAGGAACGGGGCCCACAGGAACTTGAACTTGTAGGCCAGCGTCATCTCGCTGAGCAGCCCGATCGTGGCGATCGAGATGCCGCTATCCGACAGCCACGCGGCCTGCGTCCCGTAGACGAGCAGGAACGGAATGCCGGAGGTGAAGCCGAGCCCGAGGGCCGGTGCGATCCGCCGGTCGGTGAACAGGGCCGACCAGAACGGCTCCGCGCCTCGGGGCGTGCTGTCGGGAGAGGCGGCGGCCGGTGCTGTCATGCTCGATCGGGCTCGCGGGAGACGGACGTTACGGCTTAGGTCGGCACATCCTGCCATAACCGGCCCCTGTGACGGCCGTTCCGCGGCCGCGGAACCACGCGTCGGAGGCGGTGAGCCGCGGGGCGGACGATCCGGCGGGTATCAGACACCGCACCGCGAACGACAATCGTTCATCCGATCATACCTCACTCCCGCACCGCCTCCGCGCGCGGCACTCCGGTTCCCACACGCGCGAACGGGCTCTCGGCCACCCGCGGCGCGAACCGGAACAGGCCGACGGGCGCCACGCCTTCCAGTTCGCCCGCTTGCAGGTCGCGGGCGATCACCACCACGAAGGATGCCGCCTCCTCGCCGGGCCGGCCGAAGGGACGCGGACGCGAGAACAGCGTGCCGACGCTCTCGACCAGCAGCGGGCGGTCGGTTTCGGCGACCCGCACCAACCCCTTGAGGCGCAGCAACCGCTCGCCGAGATGGCCGGCGAGGTTGTCGAGCCAGGCGGCCAGGTCGTCGTAAGGGAGGGAGGCGTTCGGCCGGGCGAGCCACACCGCGACGCGGGGATGGGCGCCGCCGGATTCGGGCATCAGCAGAGCCGGATCGAGGCCGGCCCCGGGAAGCGGCGCGAAGGCGGCCGCGACCGCGGCGGCGCGGTCGGGATCGGCGACCGTCTCGGCGAGGGGGTTGAGGCCCGCCACCTCCGCCCGGACCAGCCCGGGGCGCTCCGGCGCCGCCGTGTCGAGCTTGGTCACGACGATGCGGTGGGCGGCGGCCCATTGCGCCGCGGCCTCCTCGACGGCCGTCGTCCCGGGTCCGCGCAGGGCGTCGTAGGTGGCGACAACCGAGACCCGCATCGGGAAGCCGGCGAGGCTGGCTAGCTGGCGCAGGACCGGGCCGGGCTTCGACAGGCCGCTCGTCTCCAGCACGATCCGGCGCAGCGGCCCCGACGCTTCCGGCCGCTCGGCGGCGAGCAGGGCCTCGACGGTGCGGGCGAGGTCGCTCGTCATCTGGCAGCAGACGCAGCCATTCGCCAGCAGGGTCATCGGCACCTCGCCCCCGCTCTCGCGCAGGATCAGCCCGTCGAGGCCGATCTCGCCGGCCTCGTTGACGATGACGGCGGTGTCGGCGGCCTCCGGGCGGGCAAGGTAATCCCGCAGCAGCGTCGTTTTCCCCGAGCCGAGGAAGCCGGTCAGGACGACGAAGTCGAGGCTGTCGGTCACGGCGCCGCCTGATCGGTGCGGGCGTACTTGGCCGGCACCGCCTCGTTCCAGGTCGCCTTCACGAGGTCGCGCACGTCGGCGAGCAATTCCGCGGTGTCGTAGATCACCCCGTCCTTGATCGTATACTTGAGGCCCCGGTGCCAGGTGGCGCCGTTCGTCGCCTCGTCGAGGCGCAGCGCCCCGGTGCCGTAGAGCAGCTTGAAGTCGGTGAGCGGGTTGTGGTCGTGGACCAGCAGGTCGGCGCGCTTGCCGACCTCGACGGTGCCGATCTCGTCCTCGAGCCCGCACAGGGCCGCGCCTTGCGAGGTCGCGGCGCGCACCACTTCCAGCGGATGGAAGCCGGCTTCCTGCAACAGCTCGAGTTCGCGGATGTAGCCGAAGCCGAAGATCTGGTAGATGAAGCCCGAATCCGAGCCGGCGCAGACCCGGCCGCCGCGATTCTTGTACTCGTTGATGAACGCCATCCAGAGCCGGTAGTTCTCCTTCCACTCGATCTCGTTCTGGGTCGACCAGCGATACCAGTACGAGCCGTGGCCGCCGCGCTGCGGCGTGAAGTAGTCCCACATCGACTTCCAGGTATAGTCCTTGTGCCAGTCGGCCTGACGCGCCCGCATCAGGTCGCGGTTGGCGTCGTAGATCGTGAAGGTCGGCACGAAGGTGAAGCCGAGTTCCAGGAACCGCTCCAGGGTCTCGTTCCACTTCTTCGATCCGGGCTCCGCGCCCTGGCGGAACATCTGGCCGGAGACCGAGAAGCGGAAATACTCGTCGTTGTAATCGTAATCGAGCGGGAAGTTCTGCACCACCCGGTCCTCGAACAGCGCCTCGGGCAGGCCGTAATAATGCTCGGCGCTGGTGAGGCCCCAGCCGGCGGTGGTGAGCGCGTTCATCCGCGTCACCGCCATCTGGGCGTGGTGGCAGCCGGATTTCAGCCCGAGCTTCGCGCACTCGTCGAGGGCCGCCTCCATGATGGCGGGCGGCGCGCCGAAGAACTTCACCCCATCGGCGCCGCGCTCCTTGAGCTTGCGCAGCCACGCCCGCCCCTCCTCGGGGGTGTGGATCAGCTTCAGCATGTCGTTGACGGCCGGGAAGTAGCTGTAGGCCAGGAGCCGCGGCGCCGCGATCTCGTTCGCCTCCGCCCGCTTCTTCTGGTCGAGCATCCAGTCGAGGCCGTTGAACGAGCCCATCTCGCGCACCGTCGTGACGCCGTGGGCGAGCCAGAGCTTGTAGACGTACTCGACCGGCGGCACCCAGCCGTTGGCGGCATGATACGCGACGCCGGCATGGGCGTGGCAATCGACGAAGCCGGGCGTCACCCACTTTCCGCGGCAATCGATCTCGTGGTCGCCGGGCGCCGGCCGGTTGGCGCTGTTGGCGAGGTTGCCCGTGACCTTCTTCACCTGCACGATGCGGCCGTTCTCGACCACGATGTCGGTCGGGCCGATCGGCGGCGCGCCGGTGCCGTCGATGACGGTGGCGGCCCGCAGCACCAGGCGCTTGTGCGGCCCGATCCCGCGGTCGCGGGAGGTCGAGGGCACCAGGGGCGGCTGGCCGGCCTTGGCCCGCTCGGCGGCGAGTTCGTTGCCCGCCGGGATGCTGGCGTCGCTCATGGTGTTCTCCCGTGGTCTTGTTAGCTCTAGATCACGGTCCGATCGCCGCGCCATCGAAGGGTGATCGAGGTCTTTGATTGTGCCGCTTTTTCTCTCGACGAACCGGTATCCGCTCCGTCGGACCATGCTCTAGCGGGCGTAGCGGCGGCCGAGAAGGGCGGTGCCCAGAGCCGTCAGCACCAGGGTCGCGGCGAGCAGGATGAAGGCGAGGGCGGCGCCGAACGGCCAGTTCATGCCCCTCGAGAACTGGTCGTAGACGGCGGGCGCCATCATCTTGAACTGCGAGCCGCCGAGCAGCACCGCTGTCGCGTAGGTGTTCATGCACAGGATGAAGACGAGGACGCAGCCCGCCACCGTGCCGGGGAGCGCCAGCGGCCACACCACCCGGCGAAAGACCGTGAAGGCGCCCGCGCCGAGATTGGCCGCCGCCTCCTCGACGGATCGGGGGATGCTCTCGATCACCGAGGACAGGGTCAGGATCATGTAGGGCAGCACCACCGCGATCGTGCCGATGGCGACCGCGCCGGGCGTGTAGATCAGTTGCAGCGGCTCCGAGATCACGCCGAGGCCGCGAAGGCTCGCGTTGATGAGCCCGTCATTGCCGAGGAGCCCGAGCCACCCCGCCGCCCGCACGACGTTGCCGACGAGGAGCGGGATCAGGGTCAGCACGGTGGCGAGGCTCTTCCAGCGGCTCTCCATCCGGGCGAGCCGGTAGGCCGCCGGGAAGGCGAGGGCCAGGGTCAGCGCCGTGCAGGTGAAGGCCATGAGGAGCGTCGTGCCCATCACGCCGCGGTAATACGGGTCGGCGACGGCGTTGAGGTAGTTCTGCGCCGTCGTCGCCTCGATCATCAGCTGCGTCGGGCTGTACTGGTTGAGCGAGATGCGCGCGAGCAGCACCATCGGGCCGACGAGGAGCGCGGCGACGACGAGGACGGCCGGCAGGATGAGGGCGAACACGGCGGACCTTTGCCTTGGGAATTCTTCTGTTGCTGGCGGAGTGAGGCTCGGCGCTCACCTCTCCACCCCACGGGGTCGTCCCGGGGCCGCGCAGCGGAGCCCGGGATCCAGAACCGCCGAGGGTGCAGGCTCGGACGGAACGCGAGCCGCCCTCCTCTGAAACACCTGCGGTGCCGGATTCCGGGCTCTCGCCTTCGGCGGGCCCCGGAATGACGCGGAGGGTGTGAGTTCCGTCGAGCAGGCCGATCCGGCAGCCTACCCCTTGAACTCCTTGTTCCAGAAATCCGTGAACGCCCCCTGCTGCTCCTGCATCGTCGCGTAGTCGAGCGGGCGGAGCTTGGCCTGCTGGGCCTCCGTCAGGCTGATCTGCTTGGCCAGATCCTCCGGAAGCTTGGCGTCCTTGACGGTCGGCACGTAGCCCATCTTCCGCGCGAAGGCGACCTGAGCCTGGGGATCGAGCATGGCGTTCAGGTACTTGAAGGCGCTGTCCTTGGCCCGCGAGTTCTTCGGCACGCCGGCCTCGAACAGGATCGGCAGCGCGCCTTCCTCCGGCACCGCCATCTCGACCGGGATGCCGGCCTGCTTCCACATGAAGCCGCGGGCGAGCCACATCAGCGAGACCCACACTTCCTCGGACTTCAGAGCCGCGGCCAGGGTCTCGTTCGAGGGATAGACCTTCGGCTGGAGCGCCTTCAGGCCCATCAGCGCCGCCTTGCCCTTGGTGAAGTCGGTCGGAGTGCCACCCGCCCCGATATTGGCGCCCGCCATGTTGAACGGCGCGAGGATGTCCGAGAAGCCGACCCGGCCCTTGTATTTGGGATCGAAGATGTCGGCATAGCGGGTCGGCGGTGTCGTGACCTTGCTCGGGTTGTAGAGCACGACCAGCGCCGAGTAGATGTGCGGGATCGAGTGGGGCTTCTTGAAGACGTCGATCACCTGCGTCAGGCGCGGCACCTCGGCGGCCGGCACCGTCTCCAGCACGCCGAGCTGGCTCAGCATGTAGCTGTCGATGTCGTTGATGCAGGCGACGTCCATGCTGGCGCGGCGGCTGGTGCGCTCGGCGATCAGCTTGGTGCGGCGCGGGTCCTGGTTGGCGATGTCCTGCGACACCTCGATGCCCTGCGGCTTCATCAGCGGGACGTCGATGTTCTGCTGCAGGAGCGCACCGTAATCGCCGCCCCAGGTGCCGACGACGATCGGGGCGGATTCGGCCCGGGCGGGGAGCGTGCCGGCAAGGCCGAGCGCGGCGCTGCCGACCATGATGGAGCGACGGGTGATCATCGGGCGGGGCTCTCTGCTGCTGGCATGACGCGGGACGCGTCGGCGTGGGGGATGACGCGGGACGCGTCGGCGCGGGGGATGACGCGGGCTGCGTCCGCAGCCCAGGTGATGCGGACGGGATCGCCCGCGGCCAGGCGGCGTCGGGGATCGTCGGGCAAGGGGGTCGACGTCACCGCGACGATCGCCTCGCCGGCGAGGTCGAGGTGATACTCGGTGCGGGCGCCGAGATAGGTCACGGCCCGCAGCCGCCCGGTGCCGGCGGGGTCGGGGGCGACCTTGATCCGCTCGGGCCGGATCGCCAGCATGCCGTCCGGCACGACCGCGCCGGGCGCGCAAGGGATCGCGGCGCCGCTCGCGAGGCGGAACGCGTCGCTCCCCTCGCGGGTGCCGTCGAGCAGGTTGCAGCGTCCGACGAAGCCGGCAACGAAGGTGTTGGCCGGTCGCTCGTAGAGGTCCTCGGCGCTGCCGACTTGGAGCACGCGGCCGTGCTCCATCACCACCAGCCGGTCGGCCATGGCGAGGGCCTCGTCCTGGTCGTGGGTGACCATCAGGGTCGTGAGGCCGAGGCGCTTCTGCAACTCGCGGATCTCAAGCCCGACCTCGGAGCGCAGCTTGGCGTCGAGGTTCGACAGCGGCTCGTCGAGCAGGAACACCGCCGGGCTGACCACGAGCGCCCGGGCGAGCGCGACGCGCTGCTGCTGGCCGCCGGAGAGCTGGCGCGGCAGCCGGTCGGCCAGCGCGTCGAGCCGCACCAGCCGCAGGGCCTCGGCGATGCGCCGGTCGCGCTCCGCACGCCCCACCTTCCGCATCTCCAGCCCGAAGCCGACATTGTCGGCGACGCTCATATGCGGGAAGAGCGCGTAGGACTGGAACACCATGCCGGTGTCGCGGGCATGCGGCGGCAGCCGCGTCACGTCGCGCCCGCCGATCACGACGCGCCCGGCGGTGGGCTCGATGAAGCCCGCGACCATCCGGAGCGTCGTGGTCTTGCCGCAGCCGGACGGGCCCAGCAAAGCCACGAGCTCGCCCTGGCGGATATCGAGATCGACGCCGGCGACGGCTTTCGCCTCGCCGTAGCTCTTGGTGACGCCGTCGAGGAGGAGGGTGCCCATCAGACGATCCGCGACAGTTTCACGAACCGGTCGGTGACCAGCATCAGGGTCGTCACCATCAGGATCTGCGCGGTCGCGACGGCGGCCAGGGTCGGGTCCATTCGGAATTCCAGGTAGCTCAGCATGGCGACGGGCAGGGTGGTGCGCCCCGGGCCGACGAGGAGAAGGTTCAGTTCGAGGTTCTCGAAGCTCGCCACGAAGGAGAACAGGGACGCCGCCACGATGCCGGGGCGCAGCATCGGCAGGGTGATGCGGCGAAACACCGTGAAGGGAGTGGCGCCGAGATTGGCCGCCGCCTCTTCCGCCGAGCGGTCGAGGCCGGCGAGGCTCGCGGTGACGAGGCGCACCGTCCAGGGGATCGTGATGAGGACGTTGGCGGCGACGAGGCCGCCCAGCGTCGCCTTGATGTCCATGTCGAGCCAGTCCTCGGCCCGCAGGTAGAACATGTAGAGGGCCGAGCCCGCGACGATCGCCGGCACCGCGAGAGGGGCCAGCAGGAAGGTGTTGATGAGCCCGCGCCCCGGGATGTCGGACCGCACCAGCGCGAGCGCCGCGGCGGTGCCGAGCGGCACCCCGATGGCGGTGGCGGCGAGCGCGATCTGGAGCGAGGTGAGGAAGCCGCGGGCGAAGTCGCGCTGGGCCCAGGCGTTGAGGTACCAGCGCCAGGTCAGCCCGTCGGGCGGGAAGGTGACGATCTCCTGGTCGAAGAACGAGGTGACGATCACCATCACGATCGGCGCGAACACGATCGCGTAGGCGAGGATCACGGCGGCCAGGACCGCGAGGCGGCCGAGCCGGACCGACGGGCCGGGACCGGGAGGGGAGAGGGAGGCGGCGCTCATGCGGCTCACGGATCGAGGTCTGACGGCTGCGGGACGCCTGACCTACAAGACAGCTGACCTGTTTGTAAGACAGGTACCGGGGCCGCTGGCAAGACAGGTGCCAAGGCCGTTCCCAAGATCGTTTCCCAGGACGATCCCGAGCACGATCCCGACCGCCGGGCCGCTCACGCCACCGCCTCGCGGAAGCGGGGACCCGCGAAGGCGGCGTCGCCGGCCGGTCCGGCGATCAGTTGCGGCAGCACCGCCTTCCAGGCCTCGATCAGGTCGCGGTAGTAATCGGGGTCGGGCCGCAGCACCGTCTGCACGCCCATGCCGCGCATCAGGTTGACGGTGAGGTTCAGGATGATCCGGGCCTCCCGCGGCGGCCGGGCGTCGGACTCGCAGAACTCGGCCCAGATCGCGTCGAGGGCGGCGTGGAAGCGCTGCACCACCGGGATCAGGGAGCCGCGCAGCACCGCATCGGTGCGGGCCTCGTTGATCAGCTCCATCGAGAGATGGAAGAACCGGCCGGAGAACAGCGGCCACAGGAACTCGACGAAATCGGCCGGCGGCAGCATCCCTGAGCGCACGTCCTGCGACACCGACCGGATCTCGGCGGTGCCGTCGTCGAGCAGGGTCTCCAGGGCCGTCCGCATCAGGTCGGCCCGGGTCGGGAAATGGTGCAGCAGCGCCCCGCGCGAGACCTGCGCACGCTCGGCGATCGCCTGCGTGGTGGCCGCGTGGTAGCCGACGGCATGAATCTCGTCGATCGTCGCGCGCACCACCCGCTCGCGGGTCGCGAGGCTGCGCGCCTGAGGTGGCCGTCCGGTCCGCGTCACCGATCCTCCCGGGCACGAGCGCCGGATAAAAAAACAAGCTTGCCTGTTTTTTTCACGCTGTCCAGTGTGCCGCACGAGCCCGCGCGCCGTCATCCCCGGGCCGCCCTGCACGCGGGCACTGCCCGATCGCAAGGCGATCCGGCGACGCCCCGGCTAAGTGATGGTGCCGCATGTTCCGCGACGAACCGGTCTCCGCTTCGCCGGAAGATGCCCTCAGATAAGGACCGCCCGCATGAGCGCCGACCTCGTCCTGTTCCGCAACGCCACGATCCTCGACGGCACCCACGACACCGCCCTCGACGGGTATGACGTGCTGGTCGAGGGCGGCACGATCCGCGAGGTCTCGGACCGGCCGCTGACCGCCTCGTCGGCGCGGGTCATCGACCTCGCCGGGCGCACGCTGATGCCGGGCCTGATCGACTGCCACGTCCACGTCATCGCGACGATTCCCGACCTCGGCGCCAATGCCGACCTGCCGGATTCCCTGGTAGCCCTGCGCACCGCGAAGATCATGCGCGGGATGCTGATGCGCGGCTTCACCACCGTGCGCGATCTCGGCGGCGCCGATCACGGGCTGGTGATGGCGGTGGGCGAGGGGCTGATCGACGGCCCGCGTCTGGTGATCTGCGGCAAGGCCCTGTCGCAGACCGGCGGCCACACCGACTATCGCGGCCGCTACCATTCTCGCGACGTGAGCCATTACGGCACCAAGCTCGGCGCGATGGGCCGGGTCTGCGACGGGGTCGACGCGGTGCGCCGCGTGGCCCGCGAGGAGATCAAGGCCGGGGCCGACTTCATCAAGATCATGGCCAATGGCGGCGTCTCCTCGCCGACCGACCCGATCGCCTTCCTGGGCTACTCGGTGGACGAATTGCGGGCGATCGTCGAGGAGGCGAACAACGCCCAGACCTACGTCGCCGCCCATCTCTACACCGACGCGGCGATCCGCCGGGCGGTGGAGAACGGGGTGATCTCGGTCGAGCACGGCAACCTCGTGACCCCGCAGACCGCGCGGCTGATCCGCGACAAGGGCGCCTACGTGGTGCCGACCAACGTCACCTTCGACGCGCTGGCCAAGGAGGGCGCGAGCCTGGGGCTCCCGCCGGCCTCGGTCGCCAAGATCGAGGACGTGCGGGAGGCGGGCCTGACCGCCCTGGAAACCCTGCGCGACGCGGGCGTGATGATGGCCTACGGCACCGATCTTCTGGGCGAGATGCATCGCCACCAGTCGGAGGAGTTCGTGATCCGCGGCCGCTGCCTGCCGGCGATGGAGGTGATCCGCTCGGCCACGATCAACGCCGCCAAGGTCGTGCGCCTGGAGGGCAAGGCCGGCGTGGTGGCGCCGGGGGCCTTCGCCGACCTGATCGTGGTCGACGGCGATCCCCTGGCCGACCTCTCGCTGCTGACCGGCCAGGGCCGGCATATGCGGGCGATCATGATCGGCGGGCGCTTCGTGAAAGACGAGCTGGCGGCCTGACGCGGCGCGCCGAGGACTGCTCTCTCCTGGAGCATGCTCCGACGAGGCGGTCACCGGTTCGTCGTGGAAAACGCGGCAGAATCAAAGACCTGGCGTGGTGGCCGTTGCTCGGTCCCCCGCAACCTGCTGTGCCGTGTTGCAGCGCGATCGGGCGCCGCTCCGGCCGAGCCGGACCGGGGACGATCCCGTCCAGGATCACGCGCGGGCCCCCGCAGAGAGGGGAGACCTGCGCTTCGTCCGAGCTGCGTGCGAGCCCGCCGCGCTCGGCAGGCTCGCGATGTCATACGACGTCCGATCGATTGCTCGGCGATTGCTGCGCAATCGCCTTCGCCATGCGGAAGTCGGCGTCGCTCAGGCGCCGCGCGGGCTGGTGACACGCATTCCGGAAGGGATCTTCCGGAATGCGTGTCAGCCCATCCGCGCTTTCAGCAAACCCGCGACTTGGCCCCGCAGCCGGTCGGGGCCGGGGGCGGGCAGGCCGGGGCCGGGGGCGGGCAGGGCGGCGGGGGGCAGGCGGGGAGGCAGCAGCCGCCGGCGACGGAACCGAGGGACTTCGCGTCGAGCTTCTTCATGATGCCATTCTCTGTAACCGGCAGATCTCACCGCGCTGCCGTAGTTAAAGAATGGTTCACGTTCTGAAGACTGTCCAGTAAGGTTCGAATACTGTTACAATCAGAAAAAACTAGAAACATGAGAATGATATGCTTGGCAATGACTTGATGTGTTAGATCTTGCATTACGTAGGTATTTTTGGCCGGGCATGGCGCGCCGGCGGCCGGATCGACGTCCGGAGGGAGTCACTCGGTACCGGCATCACTCCGCCGCACGCACCACGCTGGCGCCGGCCTCCTCGGCCTCCGCGCATTGCGCCTGCGTCGCGCCGGCATCGGTCACCAGCGTCCAGCGCCGGGGCAGCGGGGCCCACGCTCCTTGCGTCGCGCGGCCGAGCTTCGAGGAATCCATCAGGACCACCACCTCGGCGGCCTGCTCCATCATCAGCGACTTGAGCGAGACCTGCTCGATCGCCGCCTCGCACAGGCCCCGGCCGGCGACGAAGCCGTCGCCGCTGACCACCGCCTTGTCGGCGGTGAGGCGGCGCAAGGCGGCCTCCGCCAGCGGGCCCAGCGTGCTCATGCTGCCGGGGCGTACCGCGCCGCCGAGCACCGTCAGCGTCAGGCCGGGCGCGCCGGCGAGCGCGGTCACCAGCGGCAGGTTGTTGGTGATGATCGCGTGCCGCCGCCCGACCAGCCCGGCCCCGAAGGCCGCCACCGTCGAGCCGCCGTCGAGGACCAGGATGTCGTCGTCGGCCAGCAGGCCCAGGGCCGCCCGGGCGATGGCGGCCTTCTCGGGCCGGGCCTGGGCCTCGCGCTCCGGCAGGCTGGTCTCAGGGAGGGGATGGGCGATCACCGCGCCGCCATAGGTGCGCCGGATCGTCTTCTCGCTCGCCAGCTGCTGCAGGTCGCGCCGGATCGTCGAGGCGGAGACGCCGAAGCGCTCCGCCAACTCCTCGACCACGACCTCGCCCGTCCGGAGCGCCTCCAGCAGCAGCGGGTGACGGTGCCGGCCGCGGGTCACGGGATCAGACCGCCCGGCGCGGGGCGAGGTCCACCGCCTGGCGCAGGGCCTCGACCAGGGAGCCCTCGTCGGCGATGCCCTTGCCGGCGATGTCGAAGGCGGTGCCGTGATCGACCGAGGTACGGATCACCGGCAGCCCGACGGTGATGTTCACGCCGGCTTCGAGCCCCAGCACCTTGATCGGGCCGTGGCCCTGGTCGTGGTACATCGCCACCACGATGTCGTAGTCGCCCCGGCCCGCCAGGAAGAACAGCGTATCGGCGGGCAGCGGCCCCTCGACCCGCCAGCCCCTGGCGCGGCAGGCCTCGACCGCCGGCGTGATCTTCTCGGCCTCCTCGCCGCGGCCGAACAGGCCGTTCTCGCCGGCATGCGGGTTGATGGCGCAGACGCCGATCCGCGGGTTGTCGATGCCGGCCTTGACCAGGGTGTCGTGGCCGCGCGCGATCACCCGCCCGACCAGGCCCGGCTCGATCCGCGCGATGGCGTCGATCAGCCCGATATGGGTCGTGACGTGGATCACCCGGAGCTTGGGCGAGACCAGCATCATCGAGACTTCCGGCGTGCCGGTCAGCTCGGCGAGCAGCTCGGTATGGCCCGGATACTTGTGGCCGGCGGCGTGCAGGGCCTCCTTGCTCAGGGGCGCCGTGCAGATCGCGGCGGCCTGACCGGCCTGGACCACCTGGACCGCCCGCTCGATGTAGCGGAACGCCGCCTCGCCGGAGACCGGCGAGACCTTGCCGAAGGGATGGCCCGGCGGGATCAGCCCGAGATCGACGCAGTCGACGCTGCCGGGGGCGTCGAGCGCCTCCTCGGGCGAGGCGATCGCCCGGACCGCGAGGGGCGTCCCGACGAGGGCGCCCGCCTCGCGCAGGCGCTCCGCGTCGCCGATCACCACGGGCCGGCAGAGCGCCGCGATGTCCGCCCGGGCCAGTGCCTTCATGATGATCTCTGGGCCGATGCCGGAGGCATCGCCCATGGTGATCGCGACGGTCGGTCGGCTCATGTCGGAGACCCTTCGTGTCTGATGGCCCGGAGGTGGTGGACGGCGCGGGCGAGCGAGTCCTCGCTGCCGAAGGCGCCGGCCTTGGTGACGATCGGCACGGCGATCCGGCCCCGCGTCAGGCCGAGGGAGATCCCGGGCTCGATCTCGTCGATCAGCGCCAGGCCGTCGACCCCGAATTGCGCCAGGAGCGCCGCCGCGGTCTCGCCGCCGGTCGCCACCAGGGCACCGAGATGGGGCGCCGCCGGGGCGAGCAGCGCGCCGAGCGCGGTCGCGAGGCGCGAGCCGAGGGCGAGATCCGGCGCCTCGCCCGTCGCGACCTCGACCAGCACGTCGTCCCCGACGGCGAGGCGGGCCGTCAGCGCGTCGCGCCAGCGCCGGCGCTCGTCCTCGCCCGCGCCGAGCAGCCAGTCGGGCGCGACCGGGAGGTGGCGCATCCGCGGCTCGGCCGCCAGCTTGCGGGAGGCTGCGCGCGACACCGCCGCGAGACTGCCCACCACCACGAGCGTTCCGCCCGGGCCGCTCGCGACGCTGGGGGCGGGGGCGGGGGGCACCGCCTCGGCGGCGGCCAGGGCGTGGGCGAGGCCGGCACTGCCGACCCAGACCAGATCGTCCGCTTTGGCCATCGCGAGGCCGGCGGCAGCGATGCGCGCGAGGTCGTCGTCCTGCTCCGCATCGAGCACCGCGACCGCCGATTCCCGCGCGGCGGCGGCGAGGGCGGCGCGCAACGCGTCGCCTCCGGCCCGCACGGTGGCAAGGTCGATTACCGTGCTGGCGAGGCCGGTCCCGTCCAGCATCTGGGGGACCGCACCGGTCGGATAGGTGTGGTCGCGCCGCCAGAGCTCGGTCTCCTCCAGCGGCCGGCCCGCCACCAGGATCCGCCCGGCTCGCGTGGTGCGCCCGGTCGCCGGGAAGGCCGGCGCCAGGATCGCGAACGCCGCGCCTTTGCGCTGCCGCATCACCGCGAGCGTGGCGGCGAGTTCCGCCGCCGGCTGCCCGCGCAGGGTCGAGTCGATCTTCTTGAACACCCGCACGTCCGGGCGGTGCAGGCGCCCGGCGAGGGCGGCGTGGCGCGCGGCGGCGGCCTCCGCCCCGAGCCGGCGGCTGTCGGCGTCATGGGAAACGACGTCGTGCGGGACGGCGTCGCCCCCCGCCGCGGCGC
This sequence comes from Methylobacterium sp. DB0501, assembly GCF_011043735.1. Lineage (GTDB taxonomy): Bacteria > Pseudomonadota > Alphaproteobacteria > Rhizobiales > Beijerinckiaceae > Methylobacterium > Methylobacterium alsaeris. The sequence continues at coordinate 251,762 of NZ_JAAKGV010000003.1, forward strand.
CCGGCTCGCCCCACTGCACCACCGTCGCGCGGCCTCGGCGCGCGAAGGCGATGGCGCAGTCGGCGGCCCCCGTGAGGTCGTCGGCGAGGATGAGCCAGCGCGGCGCCATGGCTCAGGCCCGCTCCGGCACGGCGACGGCCTCGCCCGACGCGTCCGCGGCGTCCCCGGTCGCCGGCTCGCCGAAATGCCGGGCGGTCCAGGCGGTGGCGAGCGGCGTCAGGATCGCGGTGACCACCACGGTCGCGGCGACCAGCACCGTCGCGGGCGCGGCGGCCTCGGCATAGGCCGGGTTGGCGGCGGCGATGATCGCCGGCACCGCGGCGGCGTTGCCGGCGGTCGAGCAGGCGGCGACGCCGGCCACCCCCGTGCCGCCGGTGAGCCGGTCGGCGAAGAACAGCGGGATGCCGGTGACGACCACCACCGCGACGCCGAGCCCGAGGCCGAGCAGGCCCGCCTGCCAGATCCTGGTCAGGTCGAGCCCGGTGCCGAGCGCGAAGGCGAAGAACGGGATCATCACCGGCACGGCGCGGCCGAGGAAGGCCCGCATCTCGCGGTCGAGGTTGCCGAGCAGCATGCCGACGAGGAGCGGCAGGATGCTGCCGACCATCGTCTGCCACGGAAACGCCGACAGGCCGGCGACGCCGAGCGTCAGCATGGTGAGGAAGGGCCCGGATTCGAGGCACATGATCGTGTAGGCGCCGACATCCCGCGGACGGCCGTACTGGCCCATCAGCGCCATGTAGAGGCCGCCATTGGTGTCGTTCATGGCGGCCACGATCGCCAGCGTCGAGAGGCCGGCGAACAGCCCGGCCCCGATCGGCGCCTCGCCGAGCAGGCGCCCGAAGACTACCCCGAGGATCATCGCGACGCCGACCTTCACGACGAGCAGCGTGCCGCCCTTCTTGACGATGTAGGGCGTGGCGCGGAAGTCGATGCTCGCCCCCATGCAGACGTAGAACACCGCCAGGATCGGCAGCGCCCCGGTGAACAGGGCTCCGGTGAACGAGCCGAACACCTTCGGGGTCGCCGGGAACAGGGTGGCGATCACCGCCCCGACCAGCAGCGGCACCACCATCATCCCGCCCGGCACGCGCTCGATCGCACGCTTGATCCGAATCTCTCCCACACGTTCCTCCCTTGCGCGAATCGCGCAGTGAGTGCGCGACCGATCCGCTGTTAGCGCCTGATGGGCGCCAATGGCGAGGGGAGTCAATCCGTATGGTGCGTGGTATGCGCATTTCGCGCAGTTTGCGAGGGGGCGATGCGTCGTGCGTACCGGCTGGCGTCCGTCGGTCCTTCGCTCGCCGGGGAGCGACCGGGAGGGTGAGATGGCCGTCGCGCCAATCGATCCCCACACTTGGACATGGTTTACCGCCCCTGCAGGATGGCGGGGAGGCTGCCGGACGACGAGGCGGCTCGACCGGTCGCCCGAGCCGGAATCCTCTCAGAATGCCAGCTTCATCCCCCCGACGACGCTCCGCGGCGCGCCGGCGAAGATCGAGCCGGTGGTGGTGGCGAGCACGCCCGCGCCGTTCTGCAGCCCGGTCACGGCGCTGATCGAGTTCGCCAGCGGCTGGGCCGAGGCGATGTAGGTCGTGTCGAGCAGGTTGCGCACCTCGACATAGAGGCTGAGGCGCTTGGCATACGATCCGATCAGGTCGGTGTCGTAATGGATGTTGGCGTTGAGGATCGTGTAGCCCGGGGCCTTCAGCAGGTTGGCGTTGTCGAGGAAGAAGCCGTCCTGGTAGACCGCCTCGATGAAGGCGCCGACGCCCTTGAACGGGCCGGAGGGCTGGTCGTAGCCGAGGCGGGCGAGGAGCTGGTGGGCCGGCACGCCCGGGATCAGGCGCCCGGCCCGGTCGAACCGCGCCGTCAGGCTGCCGGCGCTCAATTGCTCGACGTAGCGGGTGTAGAACTGGTCGTTGAGGCCGTAGGCCGCGAAGGCGCGCCAGCCCGGCGCGAACGCCCATTCGGCGCCCGCCTCGATGCCGCGATGCTCCGAGGCCGGGGCGTTGAAGGTGTAGCTGAGCAGGCCCGCCCCCGGCGATTGGGTGACGAACTCGTTGCGAAAGAATTCGTAGAAGCCGGTGAGGCTCAGGCGCAGGTCCGGCAGGGGCGACCACTCGGCACCCAAGTCGAAGCCGAGATTGGTTTGGGTGCGCAGGTCGGTGTTGTTGCCCGGCGCGCCGGCGGGCGTGACGAACAGCGCGCTCGCCGCCGGGGTGGCGTAGCCGGTGGCGACGCGGCCGCGGAGCGCGAGCGTGTCGTCGGGCCGGTAGACCAGAGCCAGCTCCGGCGCGACGTTGAGGAAGCTGCGGTCGATGTCGGCGAGCGCCGCCGTCGTGCCGCTGGCCGAGTAGGCGTAGGTGAAGGTGCGCCCCTTCAGCCACGTCGTCTCGGCCGAGACGCCGAGCACTCCGGTCCAGCGCTCCGACAGCGCGACCTCGGCCCGGGCCCGGCCGCCGAGATTCGACTGCACGGCCTCCTGGTTGCTCGTGAGCGCGCCGAGGCGGGGACCGCCATAGGGCGCCCGGTTGTAGAGCGCGATGTGGCTGTCGAGGGCATTGTACCCGAGCGCCGCGTAGCCGACTGCCGGTAAGCCGAACACCTCGCCGCGGCGGGTGACGTCGGTGAGGACGCTGTAGGACGGATAGCTGCCGCGCGAGGCGCTCGTGTAGAACGGCTGGTCGAAGTTGCGCTCGTCGAAGCCCACCTGCATGCGCCAGGTCGTGTCGGCGTCGATGTCGTGCTCCCAGCGCCCGGCGATGATCGTGCGCCGGTCGTTGCGGCCGAAGGCGCCCTCCGAGGCCGTCACCGGCACGGTGGCGCCGAATGCGCCGTTGCGGAACAGGTTGAAGGTGGTGCAGCCGGCCGCGGCGTTGGCCGCGGTGGCGCAGCCGCGCTGGTAGGGGTTGATCCGGTACTGCGCGAGCGACGAGCGGGCCGCGAGGTCGACGTCGAGGGTGTTGTTGATCACCTTCAGGGTGAAGCGGTTGTCCGGACTTGGGGTGTAGCTCGCCAGCAGGTTGACCGTCTGGGTGTTGGCGCTGGCATGGTCCTGGAAGCCGTTGAGCCGGAAGTCGCTGGCGAACAGGCTGACCTCGTAGGGGCCGCTCGCCCCGCCGACGGTGTAGTAATGGTTCAGGTATCCGAAGCTGCCGGCATCGACGCCCACTTCGTAGCCGTCGATCTCGCGGCCGGTCCGGGTGCGGAAGGCGAGCGCGCCGCCGGTGGCGTAGTTGCCGAACAGGGGCGATTGCGGCCCGCGGAAGACGTCGATGCGCGAATAGGCCCGCGGATCGGTGAGGTCGAAGCGCGAGGCGCCGTCGGGTTGCGTCAGCGAAAAGCCGTCCTCCAGCACCACCATGTTCTTCACCACGCCGGTCGAGCGGGCGTTGTTGCCGCGGATCGACACCACCACGTCGCGGGGGCCGTTGCCCTGGCGCAACGTGACGCCGGGGCTGTTGAGGAGCACTTGGCCGATGGTGGTCGCCGGGCGGTTCGCGATCGTGTCCCGGCGGCCGATCTCCGTGACGATCTCGCCGACCGGGCGCTCGATCACGCCCGGCGCCGATCCCGGCGGGGCGGCGACGCCGAAGGCGGGCCTGAGCGAGGCCGGACCGGGCGGGCTCGCGCCGGCGACGGAGATCTCGTCGAGGGCGATGGTCTCGGGGCCCCCCTGCGCCAGGGCGGCATTTGAGACGAAGGGGGCGCTTATGACGAAGGGGGCGCTTGGGGCGAGGGTGAGCAGGAGGGCGAGCGCGCGGGGGCGCACGCCGGAACCGGGGAGGCGCGGCATCGGGGGACGTCTCGTGGAAAGGGGGATGCGGCGCAGACCGGCGCCGGAGGAGGGCGGCCGGCGGCCGCCCGCGGATCAGGCCGTCGCCGGCCGACGGATGCCGCGCCGCAGGCCGATCACCGCGGCGTCGAGCGCGATCATCGCCAGGATCGCCACCCCGGTGAGCGGGAAGGCGAGGCCCATGGCGACGACGAGGCCGGTGACCCCGGCGACCGCCCGGCGGTCCTCCGGCCAGGCCGGTACGCCGAGACGTCCCTTCGGCCGGCGCTTCCACCACATCACTGCGGCGGTGACCGCGAGCAGGATCGTGGCGAGGCAGAAGGCGAGCATCAGGAACTGGTTGATGCGCCCGCCCAGCTCGCCCTTGTGCAGCCCGATCGCGTACTGGATCCCGCGCCCGACCGGGCCGATCTCGTCGAACCGCACGTTGACCAGCGGCCGGCCGCTATACTGGTCGAGGGTGATCATCCGCTGGCGCGTCACGTCGCGCGGATAGGCGGCGGCCGCGTAGACGCCGGTCGGCCCCTCCGGCAGCGCCAGTTCGTAGCCCGCCGGCATGCCGAGCCCGGTCACGATCTCGGCCGCCCGGTCGATGCCGATCGGCACCCCGTCCTTGCCTGGCGAGCGCGGCAGCGGCGCCGTCTCGAGGGCCCACCCGGCGGTGTCGAGCACCTCGCCCATCGGCACGGCCGAGACCGGGACCCCGGCCCACATTTCGGTCGGCAGGCCGAGCCCGGCGCGGTTCGAGACCGCCCGGAGCTGGTCGCCCCAGACGATCGACCACGGCAGGCCGGTGGCGGCGAGGAAGAACAGGCCGGCCCCTGCGACGAAGCCGGTGACCGCGTGCAGGTCGCGCCACCACACCCGCTTGGCTGGATTGCCGCGCACCGAGACGACGCCGCCCGCCTGCCGGCGCGGCCACCACAGGTAGATCCCGCTGAGCACCAGGATCAGGGTGAAGCCGGCCACGACCTCGACGATCCCGTTCGCGACCGGCCCGAACATCGACAGGCTGTGCAGCCGGCGCACCACCCGCATCGCCTCCGCGTCGCGCCCGACGCGGTCGAGGACGGCGCCGTCATAGGGGTCGAGATAGACCAGGGTCTTTCCCGACGGGCCCGCCATGGTGACGACGCTTGAGCGGTCGGGGGCCTCGGGGCTGGCATAGGTGGTCGGCCGGGCATCCGGCACGGCGTCGGCGGCGATGAAGACCAGCCGCTCCGGCGACAGCGGCGGCGTCGCCGGCACCGCCACCACGGTGCGGTAGGAGAAGACCGTCCGGTCGATCTCGTCCTTGAACAGGTAGAGCGAGCCGGTGACCGAGAGCAGGATCAGGAACGGCAGGCAGAGCAGGCCGGCATAGAAGTGCCAGCGCCACACCGCGCGATGGAGCGCGTCGCGCAAGGGCGCGCCTCCCCGGGCGGAGGCGTGAGACGGGGCGGGCATGGGAGAGGATCCGAGAAGGCGGCTGATCGATGGCGACGAGGATCGATCAGGCCTGCGGCGGACCCCGTGGGCCGACATTCGTCTCGGGCGGCGCCCGCGCCGGGCTCTCGTCGGCGGCGGGCGGAAAACGGTCGGCCGGGCTCGGGCCGTCCCAGGCGAGCCGGGTGAAGGCGAGGAGCGCCGGCGCCACGAAGGGCAGGTGATGGGCCGCGACGCAGCAGGGCAGGGCGCAATGCGTCCCGGTTCCCGCCGGGTCGCCCGCCTGGTCCGGGTGGCAGATCACCGGGCCGGGAGCGGCCTGGGCCGGCACCGGTGCGAGGGCGCCGAGCAGGAGCTGCAGGCACAGCGCGTAGAGCGCGACCACCGCGATGGTCGCGCGTCCGATCGACCGTATCGGCGGGCTGGCGCGCATGGCCCTGGGTAGGCCGGCCGGCCGGGGGCCGTCAATGTCGCCGGACGGGTTTGCGGCGGATTCTCGGCGACCGGCTCTCGAATGGCGGATCGAGGCCCAGGCGGCGCCCGCGACGGGCTCCGGCGCCCGCGACGGGCTCCGGCGCCTGCCGGCAGGCCGGGCCGACGCCCGTCCCCGCCCGTCAATAGCCTCGCGCGACGTCCACCGCCGCCGGGATCCGGCCCGAGGCGCGATAGGCCCGCACGTTGCCGGCGACGACCGCGGCGCTGCTCGCCGGGGTGGTCGGGCCGGAGATGTGCGGCAGCACGGTCACGTCCGGATGGCGCCAGAGCGGCAACTCCGCCGGCAGCGGCTCGACCTCGAACACGTCGAGCACCGCGTGCGAGAGCTGCCCCGCATCGAGGGCGGCGAGGAGCGCGTCGGTGACGACGATCGGCCCGCGGCCGAAATTGATCAGGCCGGCCCCGGGCTTCATCGCGGAGAGACGCCCGGCATCGAGGAGGCCCCGCGTCTCCCCGGTCAGGGGCAGCAGGCAGACGACGATGTCGCTCGTGCCCAGCAGACCGGAGAGGCCCCCGGGGCCGGAGAAGCCGGTCACGCCCGGCGCCGCGGCCTTCTCCGAACGGCTCCAGGCCGCGACCCGGAAGCCGGCCTGCACCAGGCGGTCGGCCGCCGCGCCTCCCAGCGCCCCGAGGCCGAGCAGACCCACCGTCATCGTGCCCGGCGGGCGATAGGGGAGCTGGCACCAGGTCGCCGCCTCCTGCTGGCGGCGATAGGCCGGCATGTCGCGCTGGAGGTAATACGTCCAGGCCAGCACCGCCTCGGCCATGGTGCGGGCGAGCTCGGGGTCGATCAGGCGGACGATCGGCGCTGCGTCGGGCCCGAGATCGCGCACCAGCCGCTCGACCCCGGCCCACAGGCTCTGGATCCAGGCGAGGTTCGGCAGCCGCGCCACCTCGCCGGGATCGGGATTGGCCACGATGGCGATCCGGATGCCGGCGCGTTCCGCCGCGCTCAAGGTTCGGAACGGCCGGATGGTCTCCTCCGGCATCGCCTGGGCGAGGGCGGCCAGGAACTCGGCCTCCTCGTCGGCGTCGAGTTGGCCCAGGAAGGCGATCGGCTCGGACATCGGGATCTCGCTTCAGCCGCCGAGGACGGGGGTGAGCCGCGCCACCGCCTCGCGGGCGAGGCCCGGGCTGATGGCGAAGCACAGCCGGATGAAGCCCTCGCCCTCCGGCCCGAAGGCGGTGCCGGGTGCCACGCCGACCTTCGCCTGCTCGAGGAGCCGGAAGGCGATCGCGAGGCTGGTCTCGTCCGGGCGGGGCGTCCCGGGGCCGGCGACCCGGGCCATCAGGTAGAAGGCCCCCTCCGGCACCGACACGGTGACGCCGGGCAGGCGCGACAGGCCCTCGACCAGGATCTCGCGGCTCTCGGCGCAGCGCGCGACCATCTGGCGGATGAAGCCGTCGCCCTCGTCCAGCGCCGTCACGGCGGCGTGCTGGATGAAGGTCGGGATCGACGTGGTGTTGTACTGGCCGAGCTTGGCGAAGGCAGGGGCCAGACCCCGCGGGGCGACCAGCCAGCCGGCGCGCCAGCCGGTCATCGCCCAGTTCTTCGAGAAGGTGTTGGTGACGATCAGCCGGTCGTCCTCGGTGCAGATCTGGAGGAAGGACGGGGCGATGGCGTTGCCGTAGGTGAAGTGGGCGTAGACCTCGTCGGAGAGGATCCACAGGTCCCGCGCCCGGGCGAGATCGCGCAGGCCCTTCATCTCGTCGAGCGGCATGGTCCAGCCGGTCGGGTTCGAGGGCGAGTTCACCACGATCACGCGGGTGCGCGGGGTGATCGCCGCCTCGATGTCGGAAAGCGGCAGGGCGAAGCGCCCGTCCCCCTGCACCCGATAGGGCACCGTCACCGGCACGCCGCCGGTGATCCGCACGGCTTCCGCAAGGTTCGGCCAGGCCGGGGAAGGGATGATGATCTCGTCGCCGGGTTCGAGCAGGGCCTGGGCCGCCTGCATGATGGCGTTCATGCCGCCGGCGGTGACGGCGAAGCGCTCCGGCGGAATCGTCACGCCCCAGTGGCGGGCGTGGTAGGCGCTCAACGCCTCGCGCAGGCGCGGGATGCCCAGCGAGGTGGCGTAGCGGGTATGGCCCGCCAGCATCGCCCGGTGCGCCGCCTCGACGATGAAGGGCGGGGTCGGCAGGTCGCCCTCGCCGATCCACAGCTTGACCACCTCGGGATCGTCCCGGCCGCGATCGGCGACGAGGCCGATCTGGCTCGTGCCGATGCCCTGCATCCGCGGCGAGAGTCCGGCGGCGAGGTCCGGTGGGGTGGTCTCCGCATGGGTCATCGGCGGCTCGTGCCCTCAAGTGCCGGCAAGGTCGGATCGGCGGATCCCTCCATAGCACCGGCGGCGCGGCGCGCGAGCCGTCCCTCACGCATGGGTCGCACCGAAGCCCGATCGCTGAACCCTGGCTGCCGGACCTTGGCTGCCGGACCTTGGCCGCTGGACCTCGGCCGATCCGCCGCTACAACGCATCCAAGAACGAACAGCCGGAGGAAACACAGCGTGACGGTCAATCGCAGAACCGCCCTGGCGGGCGTCTCCGCCCTCGGGGCCGCCGCCCTGGTCACGGGCGCGGCGCAGGCGCAAGGCGCGCCGAAGACGTACGTCCTCGTCCACGGCGCCTATGGCGGCGGCTGGATCTGGCGCGACGTCGCCGCATCCTTGCGCGGCCAGGGTCACCGGGTCTTCACGCCGACCCAGACCGGGCTCGGCGAGCGCAGCCACCTCCTGTCGCGCCAGATCACCGTCGACACCCATATCGACGACGTGGCGAGCGTGCTCGCCTTCGAGGACCTGCGCGACGTCATCCTGGTCGGGCATTCCTACGGCGGCATGGCGGTGACCGGTGTCGCCGACCGGATGACCGACCGGATCCGCCGCCTCGTCTATCTCGACGCGCTGATCCCCGAGAACGGCGACACCGCCTTCACGATCCTGCCCGCCGGCATGGCCGACGCCCGGCGCAAGGTGGCCCTGGAGCAGGGCGCGGGCGTCGCCCTGCCGGTGCCCGGCCCCGAGGGCTTCCCGATCCCGGCGGGACCGGCCAAGGACTGGTTCATGCAGCGCCTGCGCCCGCACCCGATCGGCACCTACGAGAGCCCGGTGCGGCTGACCAGGCCCGCCGGCGCCGGCCTGCCGGTCACCTATGTCGCCTATACCGCCCCGGCGCTGGCCTCGATCGAGCCGAGCCGGCAGCGCGCGAAGGCCAAGGCCGGCTGGGAGTACCGCGAGCTGGCGGTGCCGCACGACGTCGAGGTGCCGAACCCCGAGAAGGTCGTCGAGGTGCTGGCGGGGGCGGGGTAGGGCGCGCGCCCGGGCCCCGCGGCCTGCCGCGGCGATCCTGACATCCTCCGCGCCATTCCGGGCTCCGCTTGCGCGGCCCCGGGATGTCGCGGAGCGGGCGAGATCTCGTCGTTCTCCGTGGCCGGCGGCCGTCATCGACGACCGCCGGTCGTCTCACCTCACGCCGCCTTGCCGGTCGGCAGGGCCACGGTGGCGGGCGTCTCCGCCACGGCCTCGCCCTCGTCCTCCTGCATCTCCCCCTGCCAGCGGGCAACCGCCGCGGTGGCGAGCCCGTTGCCGAGCACGTTGGTGACGGTGCGGCCCATGTCGAGGATCTGGTCGACGCCCATGATCAGCAGGATGCCGGCGGCGGGCAGGCCGAACATCGGCACGGTCGCGGCCACCACCACCAGCGAGGCGCGCGGCACGCCGGCGATGCCCTTGCTGGTGACCATCATGACGAGCAGCATGGTCAGCTGCTCGGTGATGCCGAGATGGATGCCGAAGGCCTGGGCGATGAACAGCGAGGCGAGGGCCTGATACATCATCGAGCCGTCGAGGTTGAACGAGTAGCCGAGCGGCAGCACGAAGCCGGTGACGCGGGGCCGCACGCCGAACCGCTCCAGCACCTCGACGGTGCGCGGGAAGGCGGCTTCGCTGCTCGCCGTCGAGAAGGCGACGATCATCGGGGTGCGCAGCAGGCGCAGCAGCCGCACGACGCTGTTGCCGAGCACCAGCCAGCCGGCACCGATCAGGAGCGTCCACAGGACGGCTAGCCCGAGATAGAACACGGCGATGAACTTGCCGTAATCGACCAGCACGCCGAGGCCCTGGATGGTGACGACCGAGGCCATGGCGGCGAAGACCGCCAGCGGCGCGACCTTCATCACCGCGTCGGTGACCTTGAACATCACCTGGGCCAGCCCGTTCAGCATGTGGACCATCGGATCGGCATAGCGGCGGTCGATCGCGCTGAGGCCGAAGCCGAAGAACACCGAGAAGACCAGGATCTGCAGCACCTCGTTCGTCGCCATCGCCGACACGATGCTGGTCGGGAAGACGTGGGTGATGAACTCGCGCAGGTTGATCGAGGCGGCCTTCAGGCCCGTCTGCGCCGCCGCATCCGGCAGCGGCAGGCCGAGGCTGGCGCCGGGCTGGAAGATGTTGGCGACGAGGAAGCCGAGCGACAGCGAGACGATCGAGGCGGTGAGGAACCACCCCATGGCGAGACCCGCGACGCGGCCGACCGCCTTGGTGTCGCCGAAGCTCGCGATGCCCGACACGATGGTGGCGAAGACCAGGGGCGCGATGATCATCTTGATCAGCCGCAGGAAGATGTCGGTGCCGATGGTGAAGTAGCCGGCGATTTCCTTCGCTTCCGCGGGGCTTCCCGCCATGCCGTGCAGGACCGCACCGACCGCGACGCCGAGGGCGAGACCGATTCCGGTATAGAGCGTCAGCCGGCCCGAGCGCCCGGCCGATTCAACATGGGCCAGGTCTTGCTGTGCCAAGTCTTGCTGTGCCAAGTCTGGCTGTGCCATTTCTATGTTCCTCCCGATAGGTGAACGGATGTGCGGCAAGAACCCGGGCGCGATCTCGCGCGCCCGAGGTTTCCCGCGGATGTCTGGCGTTTCCGTCCGTGATGGTGTGGCGACTCGTCAGATCGCCGTGAGGGCCTGCGGGCGCGTCAGCCGGTCGGGTTGCAGCACCCTGTCGAGCTGGTCGCGGGCCATCAATTGCTTCTCGAGCACGAGGTCGTAGACGCCCCGGCCCGTGGCGTGCGCCTCCATAGCGACCGCCGTGGCGTTGCGATAGCCGATATAGGGGTTGAGCGCCGTGACGATCCCGATGGAATTCTCGACGCTGGCGCGCAGCCGCTCGCGGTTGGCCGTGATGCCGCGCACGCAATGGATGTCGAGGGTGCGGCAGGCCGCCTCCAGATGGGCGAGGCTGCGGAACAGGCTGTAGGCGATCACCGGCTCGAAGGCGTTGAGCTGGAGCTGGCCTCCTTCCGCCGCGAAGGAGATCGTGACGTCGTTGCCGATCACCTCGAAGGCGACCTGGTTGACGACTTCCGGGATCACCGGGTTGACCTTGCCGGGCATGATCGAGGAGCCGGCCTGGCGCGCCGGCAGGTTGATCTCGTTGAAACCGGCCCGCGGGCCGCTGGAGAGCAGGCGCAGGTCGTTGCAGGTCTTCGACAGCTTGACGGCGACGCGCTTGAGCACGCCCGAGACCTGCACGAAGGCGCCGCAATCCTGCGTCGCCTCCACCAGGTCCTCCGCGGTGACGAGCGGGATCTCGGTGATGGCGGAGAGCCGCTCGCGCACCAGTTCCGCGTAGAGCGGGTGGGCGGTGATGCCGGTGCCGATCGCGGTCGCGCCCATGTTGATCTCGCGGATCAGCAGTTCCGCCTCGCCCAGCCGCGCCTCGTCCTCGGCGAGCATCCGGGCATAGGTGCCGAATTCCTGGCCCAAGGTCATCGGTACCGCGTCCTGGAGCTGGGTGCGGCCCATCTTGAGGATGTCGCGGAACTCTTCCGACTTCGCCGCGAAGCTGGTGCGCAGATCGGCCATCGCCGCGACGAGGCGGCGGATCGCCCCGATCCCGGCGATCTTGAGCGCCGTCGGATAGACGTCGTTGGTGCTCTGGCCCATATTGACGTGCTCGTTGGGATGGAGGCGGGCGTAGTCGCCGCGCTCCGCCCCGAGCAGTTCGAGCGCCCGGTTGGCGATCACCTCGTTGGCGTTCATGTTGGTCGAGGTGCCGGCCCCGCCCTGGATCTGGTCGACGACGAACTGGTCGTGCAGGGCGCCGCCCCGGATCTCCAGGCAGGCCGCCACGATCGCGTCGCAGCGCGCCGGATCGAGCAGCCCGAGTTCACGGTTGGCGAGGGCCGCCGCCTGCTTGATCGCGGCGAGCGCCCGGATCAGGTCGGGGCAGGTCGCGAGCGTGGTGCCGGTGATCGCAAAGTTCTCGACGGCGCGCAGGGTGTGGATGCCGTAATAGGCGGATCGCGGCACCTCGCGGTCGCCGAGAAGATCGTGCTCGGTGCGGGTCGAAACGTCGGACAAGGCTCTCTCCTGACGTGCGGGCGCGATCCGGCCCGCCGGAGGGCAGGCAGGGGCTCGAGGCCGCGTCGAAGGACGGTCGGGGCCGGGATCAGGCGCGACCGGTTCCTGTCGAGAAGCGGCGCCGTCACCGGATGGCGGCGGGATAATCCCGGTCGCACCACGACGCCAATGCTATGTTTGCCAAGAACTATTCCGGATCCGAATAGTTTGGCGGATCCTCCGCCGCGACCGCCCAGACCTCGTCGAGGAAGGAGCGGTGGCGCTCGGCGCTGCGGTAGAGCCGGATGTCCATCGGCATCTCGCGGCCGAGCACCGTCAGGGCGCCCGCCCGGATCTCGGGCTCGACCAGGCTGCGCGGCAGCCAGGCGATGCCGTGGCCGCCGAGCGCCATCGAGCGCAGGGCCTCGGCCATCGAGTTCTCGTTGGTGTGGACCGGGTAGGTCGCCGGCGCGTCGTCACCGCCTTGCGCGATGCCGGCGAGCCGCCCGAGGAACGAGCCGCGGGAATATTGCAGCAGCGGCAGGCGGCCCTTGGCGTCCGGCACCAGCCCACGGGGGGAGGCCACCGCGGCGAGGCTGTCGCGCCCGACGATCCGGCAGGGATAGCGCTCGGGGTCGAGCGGGATCGGGATGCCCGGATGGTGATAGGTCAGGAGCAGATCGTACCCGCCCTCGACCAGCGCCTGGACGCAGATGTTGAAGTTGTCCGGCAGCACCCGGCTAGCCACCGGCCCGAGGGCATCGCGGATGCGCCCGAGCCAGCGCGGCAGGAACGACAGGCAGAGCGAGTGCAAGGCCGTGATCGTCACCACCGGCAGCCCGGCGCCGTCGCTGCGGGCGCGGAAATCGGCCCGGCTCAAGGTCAGGAGCCGTACCACCTCCTCGGCGGTCTCCAGGAACTGGCGTCCGTCGGCGGTGAGCGTGATCGGGTAGGTGCTGCGGTCGAGGAGCGCGGTGCCGAGCCAGACCTCGAGCGAGCGGATGCGCCGGCTGAAGGCCGATTGCGTGACCGCCCGGGCCTCCGCCGAGCGCGAGAAGCTGCGGGTCTCGGCGAGGCTCAGGAAGTCCTCGATCCACTTGAGTTCCATCGTCGGCGTCCGGGTGTGCAGGGCAGCCGTCGTCACCCGCGCCGCTTCACACTACGGGAAGCGGCCGGGCAAGGCAGCCACTCGCGCCATCGCATTCTCCGGGACATCCTGGGGCCGCGCAGCGGAGCCCGGATTTCAGACACGCAGATGTCTTCAACGAAGGCGAAACGGGCACCGCTTGATCCGGCACATCAGCGGTTCTGGGCGTGCCTCCGGCACCCCAGGCTCCGCTGCGCGGCCCCGGGATGACCCTGTGAGGCTGGATCTCTGCGGTCCGCAGCGTGTCGTTACCAATATGTCTGCTCGAAGGTAAGATAATTTCCTTACTTTTGGAGCGAAGAATGATGCCGTGACGGCCCTTGTCCGGGAGCGCAGCAAGATCGCGGCGAAGGGGCAGACAACGGTCCCCAAGGCGATACGCCAAGCCCTCGGCGTGAGCTACGGCGGCGAGATCGACTTCGTCGTCGATGAGGGCGGCCGGGTGAGCCTGCTCGCGGCGGAGACCGAGGCGGATCCCGTCATCGACGGCTTCCTGATGTTCCTCGCGCAGGACAACGCCCGCAATCCGCAGCACATCACGGCTTTTCCCACCGACCTCGCGGCGCGCATGACCGCCCTCACTGTTGGGACGACCGTCGATCTCGACGAGGAGATCGACGAAGCCGTGACGCTCCGAGCCATGGTGATCGACGGCTGGACGATCTTCGCCCATCCTCTTCTGCTCGACCAACTCGAGAGGGCGACGGCGGCCGTCGAGAAGGCCGCGGCGGCCGATCCGGAAGGCCATCGGAGGACGGCGCAGGCGAAGCTCCTGGCGATGCTCCGAACGCTGATCTTCGAGACCATCCCAACCGATCCGACACGGCCTGAATAGCGTCAGGGTGGTACGCTCGGCAGTAGCCGCAAGCACTGGTTCCTGGCCAAGTTCGGCAACGGCCGCTTCCGGCTGTTCTTTCGCTACGACAGCAAGGCAAAGGTCGTCGTTTTCACCTGGGTGAACGACCAGGATACACTGCGAACCTACGGCTCGAAGACGGACGCCTATCGCGTGTTCGAGGGCACGCTCGACACGGGCCACCCGCCCGACGATTGGCCGGCCTCGCTCCCGGCAGCCTCGGGACACGCGGCCGTCGGGCGGTTGAACAAGATCGAGCCTGAATCGCGCGCCGCCGAAGATGTTGCGAAGGCCGCTCGGGGGGGAGGCTTCAATCCAGCCCCAACCCCCGCTTCAACCACGCCGCATAATGCCCGGCGATATACGTCACCCGCCGCCCTTCCGAGGCCGGGTCGTACCAGGCCCCGCCGGAGCTGGCATTGGTGGCCGACAATTGGGGGTGGCGCAGCAGGACGGTGCCGGCGCGGTCGACCACCAGGGCCTCGCCTTCGAGATAGTCGGTGTTGGTGGCATTGCCGCCGCTGCCCCGCCCGCCTCCGCCGCCGCGGGTCTCGCTGCCGGCATAGGGGTTGAGCGACAGGCCGGTCACCCGCACCACCAGGACCGGGCCGGGACCGCCGACCCGGTCGGCGAAGGTCTTGCCCAAAGCCGCCTGCAACTCGGCCCGCACGCCCTCGGCGTAAACGCCGAGGCCGGTGGCCAGCAGCGGGCGGACATCGACCCGGATGGCGGAGAAGCGCGTTCCCGGCGGCAGGGTCGCGTCCTGCGCCAAAGCCGGCGCGGCAACCGCCAGCAGGGCGGCCGCGATCAGGGACTGGCTCCAGCGCAGCATCGGCGTCGTCTCCATGGCGCCCGACGGGGCCGCCTCGTCACCGCGGAGATAGCCCCGGGAGGACGGTCCGGCAACGCTTCGCTCGGGCGCCAGACGTCCTTCGGCGCATCAGGCGCCGTACTGGATGCCAACGATCTCGTAGGACTTGCCGCCGCCCGGAGTGACGACCTCGACGGTGTCGCCGACGCCCTTGCCGATCAGCGCGCGGGCGATCGGCGAGGTGATCGAGACCCGACCGGCATGCACGTCGGCCTCGGGCTCGCCGACGATCTGGTAGGTCTTCTCTTCCTCGGTGTCCTCGTCGATCAGCTTGACGGTGGCGCCGAACTTGATCTTCGTGCCCGAGAGCTTGGCGACGTCGATGACCTCGGCGCGGGAGATCAGGCTCTCCAGCTCCAGCACCCGGCCCTCGTTGTGGGACTGGGCCTCCTTGGCGGCGTGGTACTCGGCATTTTCCGACAGGTCGCCGAGCGCGCGGGCCTCCGCGATCGCCTGGATGATCCGCGGACGCTCCTCCTGCTGGCGGCGCTTCAGCTCCGCCTCCAGAGCCGCGAATCCCCGTACCGTGATCGGAACCTTGTCCATCGTCGTCGTCTCGCGTCACAAATAATCGGCCCGGCGGGAGGGTGAGCCTCCCGACCGGGCCTGTTTCCGATTGTCTCGCGCGGGCGCGAGGGGATGAAATAGGTCTCGTCCGCGGTCTTTCGACTTAAGCCGCGAAATATTCCTGCAGGGCCCGGACCTCGAGATCACCCCCGAGATAGGCCTTGATTCCCTCGGCAGCCGCCATGGCTCCCGCGAGAGTGGTGTAGTACGGCACTTTATGCAAGAGGGCGGCCCGGCGCAGGGACCGGGAGTCGGACAGCGCGCCCGCCCCCTCCGTGGTGTTGAACACCAGGTGGATGTCGCCGTTCTTGATCGCGTCGACCACGTGCGGCCGGCCCTCCAGCACCTTGTTGATGCGGGCGCACGCCACGCCGTTCTCGGCAAGGTAGCGTTGCGTGCCGGCGGTGGCGAGCACCGAGAAGCCGAGTTCCGAGAGCAGCTTGATCGCCGGCAGGATGCGGGCCTTGTCGTCGTCGCGCACCGAGACGAAGACGGTGCCGGCCTTCGGCACCTGGGTGCCGGAGCCGAGCTGGCTCTTGGCGAAGGCGACGCCAAAGCCGCGGTCGAGGCCGATCACCTCACCGGTCGAGCGCATCTCCGGCCCGAGCAGCACGTCGACCCCGGGGAAGCGGGCGAAGGGGAACACCGCCTCCTTGACGGCGATGTGGGCTAAGGTCTTGGGCTTGAGGCCGAAGGAGGCGAGGGGCTCGCCGGCCATCACCCGGGCGGCGATCTTGGCGATCGGCTCGCCGATCACCTTGGCGACGAACGGCACGGTGCGCGAGGCCCGCGGGTTCACCTCGAGGACGTAGATCTCGCCGTCCTTGATCGCGTACTGCACGTTCATCAGGCCGCCGACTTCCAGCGCCAGCGCGAGGCCGCGGGTCTGGCGCTCCAGCTCGGCGATGGTCTCCGGCGACAGCGAGCGCGGCGGCAGCGAGCAGGCGGAATCGCCCGAATGGATGCCCGCCTCCTCGATGTGCTCCATGATGCCGGCGATGAACACGTCCTTGCCGTCCGACACCGCATCGACGTCGACCTCGATCGCGTCCGACAGGTAGCGGTCGAACAGGAGCGGGTTCTTGCCCAGCACCGTGTTGATCTGGCCGGTCTTGTCGTTCGGGTAGCGCGCCTTGACGTCCGACGGGATCAGGCTCGGCAGGGTGTCGAGCAGGTAATCGGCGAACTGGGTCTCGTCGCGGATGATCGCCATCGCGCGCCCGCCGAGCACGTAGGACGGCCGCACCACGAAGGGCAGGCCGAGATCGGCGGCGATCAGCCGGCTCTGCTCCACCGAATAGGCGATGCCGTTCTTCGGCTGCTTGAGGTGCAGCTTGTCGAGCAGGCGCTTGAACCGGTCGCGGTCCTCGGCCAGATCGATGGCGTCCGGCGAGGTGCCGAGGATCGGCACGCCGGCCTCTTCCAGGGCACGCGCCAGCTTCAGCGGGGTCTGGCCGCCGAACTGCACGATCACGCCGTGCAGCGTGCCGGCCTGACGCTCGGTCTCGATGATCTCCAGCACGTCCTCGGCGGTCAGCGGCTCGAAATACAGCCGGTCCGAGGTGTCGTAGTCGGTCGAGACCGTCTCCGGGTTGCAGTTGACCATGATGGTCTCGTAGCCCGCATCCGTCAGCGCGAAGCAGGCATGGCAGCAGCAGTAATCGAACTCGATGCCCTGGCCGATCCGGTTCGGGCCGCCGCCGAGGATGATGACCTTCTTGGCGTCCGTGGGCTGGGCCTCGTCGGCCACCGCGCCTGCGAAGGGCGCGACATAGGTCGAGTACATGTAGGCGGTCGGCGACTTGAACTCGGCCGCGCAGGTGTCGATCCGCTTGAAGACCGGCCGCACGTCGAGCGCCCGGCGGGCGGCGCGCACCGCCCCTTCCTCCATGCCGGCGAGCACGGCGATGCGTGAATCGGAGAAGCCTGCCGCCTTGAGCTGGCGGAAGGCGCCGGCGGTCTTCGGCAGGCCGAAGCGCTTCACCTTGGTCTCGAGGTCGATGATGCCCTGGAGCTGCTCTAGGAACCACGGATCGATCTTGCAGGAGGCGTGGACCTCCTCGTGGCTGACGCCGAGCCGCAGGGCCTGCGCCACCTTGAGCAGCCGGTCCGGGGTCGGGGTGCCGATCGCCGCCTTGATGGCGTTGCGGTCGTCGCCCTTGCCGATCCCCTCGATCTCGATGTCGTCGAGGCCGGTCAGGCCCGTCTCCAGGGAGCGCAGGGCCTTCTGGAGCGACTCGGCGAAGGTCCGGCCGATCGCCATCGCCTCGCCGACCGACTTCATGGCGGTGGTCAGGGTCGGCTCGGCGCCCGGGAACTTCTCGAAGGCGAAGCGCGGGATCTTGGTGACGACGTAGTCGATCGTCGGCTCGAACGAGGCCGGGGTGGCGCCACCCGTGATGTCGTTGGCGATCTCGTCGAGGGTGTAGCCCACCGCGAGCTTCGCCGCGACCTTGGCGATCGGGAAGCCGGTCGCCTTCGAGGCGAGCGCCGAGGAGCGCGACACGCGCGGGTTCATCTCGATGACGATCATCCGGCCGGTGGCCGGGTCGACGGCGAACTGCACGTTCGAGCCGCCGGTCTCGACGCCGATCTCGCGCAGGACCGCCAGCGAGGCGTCGCGCATGCGCTGGTATTCCTTGTCGGTCAGCGTCAGCGCCGGGGCCACGGTGATCGAGTCGCCGGTGTGCACCCCCATCGGGTCGACGTTCTCGATCGAGCAGACGATGATGCAGTTATCCGCGCGATCGCGGACGACCTCCATCTCGTACTCCTTCCAGCCGAGGACCGATTCCTCGATCAGGACCTCGTTGGTCGGCGAGGCGTCGATGCCGCGCTCGACGATGTCGAGGAATTCTTCCCGGTTGTAGGCGATGCCGCCGCCGGTGCCGCCCATCGTGAAGGACGGGCGGATGATCGCCGGCAGGCCGACCTCGGCGAGCGCGACGAGCGCCTGGCCGAGCGCGTGCTCGCCGTAGCGCTTGCGCCGGTCGTTCTCGGCCGACGCCCACTTCTTCTCGAACGCGGCGAGCGCGCTCTTCCGGGCATCCGGGTCGCTCTCGGCAGCCTCG
Organism: Methylobacterium sp. DB0501; assembly: GCF_011043735.1. Classification (GTDB taxonomy): domain Bacteria; phylum Pseudomonadota; class Alphaproteobacteria; order Rhizobiales; family Beijerinckiaceae; genus Methylobacterium; species Methylobacterium alsaeris. Next base: position 270,333 of record NZ_JAAKGV010000003.1, read on the forward strand.
ATGCGGGCGATCTCAGCGAGGTATTTTTCGCGGTCGGCCTTCTTGGCGGCCGAGGCGTTGGCGAGCGCCGATTTCGGCGTCTCCAGGCCGATCTTGGTCATCGCATCGCGGAAGAGGCTGCGGTCCTCCGCCTTGTCGATCGCCTCGGCGGTGGCGCCGATCATCTGCACGCCGAATTTTTCCAGCACGCCCATCCGCTTGAGCGAGAGGGCGCAGTTCAGCGCGGTCTGGCCGCCCATGGTCGGCAGGAGGGCGTCGGGCCGCTCCTTCTCGATGATGCGGGCGACGATCTCCGGGGTGATCGGCTCGACGTAGGTGGCGTCGGCGAGATCCGGATCGGTCATGATCGTCGCCGGATTCGAGTTGACCAGGATGATCCGGTAGCCTTCCTCGCGCAGGGCCTTGCAGGCCTGCGTGCCGGAATAGTCGAACTCGCATGCCTGGCCGATGACGATCGGGCCCGCGCCGATGATGAGGATGGAGGAGAGATCGGTGCGCTTGGGCATCGGACGCTTCAGACTCGTGCGGCGCGCTGCCTCGTTCCTCGGTTCCGGCCTCGGGCCCGGTCGGGGCGTGTCGCGGCGGAAGCGGAATGGGCGGAAGCGGCGGGGATTGCGTTGGGCGCCCTTAGCATAGGCGAACAGATCAGGGGAAGGGTGTGGCCGAGTCCATGGACCAAGGGGGAGATGCGCGCTGGACGCTGGTCACCGGCGCCTCGAGCGGAATCGGCGTCGAGATCGCCCGGGCCTTCGCGGCACGGGGGCGTCCGCTCGTGCTGAGCGCAAGGCGGACGGAGCGGCTGGAGGCCCTGGCGGCGGAGCTGCCCGTGCCGACGCTCGTGGTGCCGGCGGATCTGGCGCGGCCGGACGGGCCCGAGGGACTGCTGGCGGCGGTCGAGGCGCGGGGGATCGTTCTCCACACCCTCGTCAACAATGCGGGCTTCGGCCTGCGTGGGCGCTTCGCCGGCCTGCCGGTGCGGGACCAGGCCGAGATGGTGGCGGTGAACGTCGCCGCGCCGACGGTCCTCAGCCGCCTGGTCCTGCCGGGGCTGATCGCGCGCAGGAGCGGGGGCATCCTCAACGTCGCCTCGGTGGTGGGCTACCTGGCCGGACCCAACATGGCGGCCTATTACGCCACCAAGGCCTACCTGCTCTCGCTCTCGGAAGCCCTCTACGAGGAGGCGCGGCCCTTCGGCGTGACCGTCACGGCGCTCTGCCCCGGCGCCACCGCGACGGAATTCTCGCAGCGGGCGGATGTCGGCGGCACCAAGCGCTTCACCGGCAACGTGATGCAGCCGGATGCGGTGGCGAGGGCCGCGGTCGACGGGTACCTCGCCGGGCGGGCGGTGGTGATCCCGGGCACGGCCAACCGGGCGGCGGTGCTGGGCGCCCGCCTGATGCCGCGCTGGCTCAGCCGAAAGGTGGCGGCCCGCCTGCAAGGATGAACGGATTCCGCCGCTTTCGGGTCATCTTCGGTTCAGTGCCCGAGGCTAGACAGGGGCGAAGCGGGTTACCTCCCGCCCGTCCTCACCGGGTTGCGTCGTGGCGAGCGAACCGAAACCGAGTCCCCGGAACGCCGAGGCGCTGGCAGCCCTCGCGCGGCAGTTCCTCGCTTACGTCGGAGTCAGCCTCGCGGCGCTCGCGGTCCACTACGCCCTGCTCGCGACCCTGGTCGAGACCGGCCGGGCCGACCCGGTGCCGGCGGCGCTCGCCGGCTACCTCGCCGGGGCGGTGGTGTCCTATGGGCTCAACCGCCGCCTGACCTATGCCAGCACGCGGCCCCATGCCGAGGCGACCTGGCGCTTCGGCGTGGTGGCGGCGATCGGCTTCGGGCTGACCTGGCTCATCATGGCGGGGCTCATCCGCGGCTTCGGCCTGCCCTACCTCGCCGCCCAGGGGCTGGCGACCGGCGTGGTGGTGTTCTGGAACTTCCTCGGCCACCGTGTCTGGACCTTCGCGGCAAGGCCGGTGGCGGTGCTGTCGGAGGAGGTGACGGGGATGCGGTGACGCCATGTCTGCTCCCGACATCCTCCTGATCGTCGAAACCCTCCCGGTCATGCCGGGACCGCGCAGCGGAGCCCGGCATGACCGGGAGGGTTTTTAGGGTCGTCGGGAGATCCGAAGACGACTCGAGGCTCGCGCCCCCCTCACGTCTCCACCTCCGCCGCCTCCCGCCCGATCCTCTCCCGCCCCGCCCGCACCCCGACTTGCCCCTTCCGCATTTGCCCCTCCCGCACCTGTCCCTCCCGGGCGATCGCCGCCGCGAACAGGCCGCGCAGGGTCGTCGCCAGCGTGCCGAGGTCGTGGTGGCGGGCGACGCGGGCGCGGCCGGTGCGGCCCATCTCGGCGAGCGTCGCGTCGTCGGCCCGCAGGATGTCGCGCAGGGCTCCGACCAGGGCCGCACCGTCGCCCGGGGGCACGATGCGGCCGCAGGCCTCGTCCACCAGCTCCGGGATGCCCGCCACCGTGGTGGTCACCACCGGCCGCGCCAGGGCCAAGGCCTCCAGCAGCACGATCGGCAGCCCCTCGGCGAAGCTCGGCAGCACCAGGGCGCGGGCTTCGGCGATGGCCGCGCGGACCTCGGCGCTGTTCTGCCAGCCGCGCAACGCGATCAGGTCGCCGACGCCGTGGCGGGCGATCTCGGCCTCGATCGCCGGGCGGCTCTCGCCGTCGCCGATCAGCACCAGGCGGAACGGCGCTTCGGTCGCCCGCAGGGCCGCCACCGCGGCGGGCAGGTAGACCTGCCCCTTCTGCGGGCAGAGCCGGCCGACGCAGACCAGCGTCCGGCTTGAGCCCGCCGGCCGGTCGGAGGGCACGAACTCGTCGAGGTCGAGGCCGCAGCGCGCCACCGCGATCCGGTCGCGAAATTGCGTTCCCCCGAAGCGCAGGAGCTGCGCGCGGCAGAAATGCGAGATCGCCACCGCGAAGGCGGCACCGGAGAGCTTGAGGGCGAGGCCGTCCTCGGTGGCGGTCAGGAACTCGTCGGGGCCGTGGGCGGTGAAGCTGTAGCTGGGGCCCCCCATGGTCCGGGTAATCAGCGCCACCGCGGCGGCGTTCGAGGAGAAATGCACGTGGGTGTGGGCGATGCCCTCCCGCCGCAAGGCCCGCAGGAAGTACGCCGCCTCCAGGAAATACGCCGCGTGGCGTATCGCACCGCCGCCGGAGCGGGCGAGCCGCGCCGCGAGCCAGGCGCCGCGCAGGAGAGCCGCCGGGTCGGTCGCGGCCTGGCGCAGGACCGCGAGCAGCAGCCCGGGCAGGTTGCCGCTGAGGATGTATTGGGTGCGGGCCTGGTCGGCGATGTCGCGGGGGTCGACGAGGGGCAGGTGCCAGCGGCGGATTGCGAAGCGCCGCACCGTCACGCCCTGCGCCTCTAGGGCCGCCATCTCGCGCCGGATGAAGGTCGAGCTCGTCACCGGGCCGGTATTGACGAGGTAGGCGACGGTCATCCGGGGCGCCGTCTCGTCGGCCGTTGTCGTCCGCGCCTCGACGGGGGTGATCGTCATGGGTGCCGTCGTCATGGGTGCCGTCGTCATGGGTGCCGTCGTCATGGGTGCCGTCGTCATGGGTGCCGTCGTCATGGGTGCCGTCGTCATGGGTGCCGTCGTCATGGGTGCCGTCGTCATGGGTGCCGTCGTCATGGGTCGGCGCTCTCCCGCGTACCGTCTCGCGGGCGGAGGGCGTTCCGCGCCGCGCGATCATGGGCAGCAGCCTAGGGGCTGCCCTCACGCGCGGGAGCGGCGGAATTCGGCGGCTTCCCCGCCCAGAAGGGCGGGCGGGTTTACGCCTTTCGGAGAGCCCGGCGCCGACGATTGCGACGCTTACCTTGCGGGCGGGGCCGGCTAGCCTGGACGTCGAGGCCGCGTCGTCCGCGGCGAGACGTGGGTCGAGACCCGGCACGGCCATGCAGCGCCCCCTGATCATCCTCGGCACCGGCGGCAACGCCCTCGACATCCTGGACCTCGTCGAGAGCCGGCCCGGCCTGTGGCGGGTGGCGGGCTTCCTCGACGATGCCCGGCCGGAGGGCGAGCGGGTCGCCGGGCTGCCGGTGCTCGGGCGCCTCGCGGAGGCGCGCCGCCTCGCCGAGAGCGGGGATGCGGCCTTCGTCAACGCCGTCGGCAGCGACACCAGCCACCGCGAGCGGTTGCAGATCGTCGCCGGGACCGGGCTCGACCGCCAGCACTTCGCGACGCTGATCCATCCCGGCGCTGCGGTCTCGTCCCGGGTGATCGTCGGCCCCGGGACCTGCATTCATCACGGCGCCGGCATCGGTGGCAACGTCGTGGTGGGCGCGCACGTCACGATCGGGCCGGGCGCGATCGTCGGGCACGACACGGTGATCGGCGACGGGGCGATGCTGGCGCCGGGCTGCGTCGTCGGCGGCTTCGTGCGGCTCGGACGGTCCTGCTACGTCGGGGCCGGCAGCTGCTTGCGTCAGCGCGTGACGGTCGGCGAGCGGGCGCTCGTCGGTCTCGGCGCGGTCGTCCTGCGCGACGTGCCGGCGGGCGCGACGGTGGTCGGCAATCCCGCCTGCATCCTGCGGAGCGGAGCGTGAGCCCGATGCGCCCCCCGCGCGTCTCGGTCGTGCTCCCGCTCCGGGCGGGTCCGCCCGTCGAGCCGGCCCTCGCGTCCCTGCGGACCCAGACCTTCGGCGATTACGAGGTCCTGGCGGTCGGGGAGGGGGCCGCCGAGGCCGCCGCCGGGGCCGCCGATCCGCGGGTGCGGGCGCTGCGCGTCGAGGGAGCCGGCCGCAGCGCCGCCCGCAATCGCGGAATCGGCGCGGCCCGGGCCGAATGGGTGGCGTTCCTCGATCCCGGCGATGCCTGGCGGCCGGACCACCTCGCCGAGCTCGTCGCCGCGACGCGGTTCGGCGACGCCGTCGCGGTGTTCGGCAACCCCCTCCTCGGGGAGCCCGGGCGGCCGCTCCTCCCGATGAGCGTGCCCGCCGGCCGCGTCTCCGACCCGTTCGATTTCGCGCTCCGGATCGGGGACGCGCCGTTGCGCGCGAGCGCCGTCCTGGTCGAGCGGGCGGCGGCGATCGAGGCCGGGCTTTTTCCCCTCCGCTGCGGCGGCGGGCCGGAACTCGACCTGTGGGGCCGCCTCGCCCTGCAGGGATGCTTTCGCTACGTCGCGCGGCCGACGGCGGTGCTGGGACCGGCCGTCCCGTCCCGCCGCGTGCCGGCCCCGCCGCTGCTCGCCGCCACGTTGGGCAGGCTCCTCGACGAGGGTGCGGTGCCGGCCGAGCTGGCGCCGTCCGCCCGTCGCTGCCGCAACCGGCTGACGCTCGACCACGCCCGGCGCCTCGCCGGTCTCGGCCGTCCGGCCGAGGCGCGCGTGGTCCTGGCCCGCGACTGCGTCCCCGGCCTCGATCCGGCGCGCTACCTCGCGGCGCTCGCCCGCACCTGGCGCGCCGGCCGGGCCTGGCCGGCGCCGGGGGCGCTCGCCGGCTCGCCCTGATCCCCGCCAAGACAAACCCCGCCGACGCCATCTCCACCGAAGATGTCCCCATCCATGCCGCCGCCCGCCCAAGCAACGATCGTCCGAAACGATTTCAGACCAAGGGTTACTTGATGAACCTCGTCAAGCGCGCCGTCCTTCTCGTCTCGGGTGAGCGCTACCTCGTCCTGTCGATCACCCTCGTCCAGACCGCCCTGGTCTCGCGCCTGCTTACGCCGGAGCAGGTCGGCCTGTCGATGCTCGGGGTCGCGCTGGTGCAGGTCGTCGACGGCCTGCGGGATTTCGGCACCACCAACTACATCATCCACGAGCCGACGACCTCGCAGCAGAGCGCCCGCACCGCCTTCACGGTGCTGCTGGCTCTGTCGCTGGTCTTCGCGGCCGGGCTCTTCGCCTCCGCCGACCTGTGGGCGGGGATGTACGGCCAGCCGGTGCTCGCCCCCTACCTGCGGGTGCTGTCCTTGAGCTTCCTGCTGGTACCGTTCTCCGGCCCGCTGATGGCGATGATGCGCCGCGACTTCCAGTTCGCCTCCCTGATGTGGGTCAATGTCGGCATCGGCCTGACCTACGCTGTGGTGCTCGTCGGGCTCGCCTATCTCGGCTTCGGGGCGCTGAGCTTCGCCTGGGCGATGGTGGGAAGCGCGGCCGCCGCCGTGGCCTTGAGCCTCGCGGTCCGGCCGGAGCCGGGGGTCTACCGCCCCAGCCTCCAGGGCTGGCGCACGGCCTTGGCGATCGGAGGCTTCTCCAGCGTGAACACGCTCCTCACCCGCGCCTACGACCTGCTGCCGATCTTCCTCCTCGGCCGCTTCGGCGGGCCCGACCTCGTCGGCCTCTACGGCCGGGCGCAAGTGCTGAGCCAGCTCCCCGACAAGATGATCCTCGGCAGCCTCAGCACGGTGATCCTGCCGATGTTCGCCGCCGACCGGCGCGACGGGCGGCCGCTGGCGCCGACCTACCTCGCGTCGATCGGCAACATCACGGCGGTGCTGTGGCCGATCTCCGTGCTGCTGGCGCTCATCGCCCATCCGGTGGTGATGGTCCTGCTCGGGTCGCAGTGGCTCGCCAGCGTGCCGATCTTCCAGGTGCTGGCCCTCGCCTCGATGCTGACGTTCCCGGCGATGCTGACCTATCCGGTGCTGCTGGCGAGCGAGGGCCTGCGCGACACCCTGACGGCGAGCCTGATCGGCCTGCCGCCGAGCGCCGTCATCCTGTTCGCGGCGGCCTCCGGCGGGCCGCTGGCGGTGGCCGCGAGCCAGTTCCTCACCGTCCCGCTCCAGGCCGGGATCGCCCTGTGGTTCATCCGCCGCCGGGTGCCGTTCGGCCTCGCCGACTTCGTCGGCGCGCTCCGGATCAGCGCCCTCGTGGCGCTCGCCACCGCCCTTCCCCCGATCGCCGTCATCGCGCTCACCGGCCGGGGCTTCGCCCTCACCATCCCGGAGGGCGTCCTCGCCGGCTTCGGCGGCGCCGCGGCCTGGCTCGTCGCGATGCTGGTCCTCGACCATCCGATCGCCGGCCACATCCGCGAGACGATCCGCCCGGTCATGATCGGCCTGCGGGCGCGGACGCGGGCGGTGTGGGCCGGGCGGTGAGGCTCGCGCCCCGGCTGCACGCGCCGTCGACGTCGTCCTGTGGCCCGGCCGCGAGGCCGCCGCGCGCCGTGATCGGCGGTCGGCGCGCACCGCCCCAGGCCGGGCCACGAGGACAAGGCATTGCCGCCGGTCCGGGCCGGTTCGGGCGCCGGATCGAGGGGCGTCCCATCCGAAGAGCGGATGATGCCGTTTCCGGGAGATGACGTCCGGAAACGGCATCACCAGCTCGCGCGGCGCTTGAGCGAAGCCGACTTCCGCATTGCGGATGCGATTGCGCAGCAATCTCCGTGTAATCAATCGGAAGTTGTATGACGTCTGCTTTCGACGGGAAGGCCTGGCGGCGACCGGTACTGCCGGAACGGGCACGGCATCCTGGAAGGAGCCCTTGACCGGCTGCGCGCCCAGGCCCCCGGCCGAGGTGAAAAACCGTTGCCTGTGCATCTTGTGAGTGTTTCATGATGGGTCGCGGCGATGCTCCAGTCGGCTACAGACCGGTGTGGCGCGCAGATCCGCGCCGGGACGTCGAGATCTGTCGTCGCAAGTCGTCCCAGGTCTTGGATGCGGCGTGATGGTCGGACACTCAGTCGTTCCCGCCGCGACGATTGCCGGCTTTCTCGCGCTCGTCTGAGGCGCGCCGTCGGGCAGCGTAATCGATCGGCGGCTTCCCTGCGCGGAGCGCCCGCCCTCATCACCCGCCCCCGGCAGGCGTCCCATAACGGGACGACCATTCATCTTATGTAGGAGGGTCGATTCGAGCCGTGCGACTGCTCCGCAGATCAATTCGCCCGCTCGCAATACGGCCTAGTTGCTGCGCTGCATCAAAGACCCGAGAGTTGTCGCCGTCGATCTCTTGGCGCCACGACCGCCGGCAGCCGCTTGCGCCCCATTTCCTTCGCCGAATCTTGACCGGAAGAGCGGGCGAATCAGCGTCCGGTCGCCGCACGTCGGGGAATTATTTGATAAAATATCCATAAGTCTACGTTTCTTAACACAGGCTTGACGATTGAGTATTGCTGCCTATTGTCACCTCGCGCATCGGATCAGGCCCAGGGCGGGCCGTGATCTACTTGTGATGCCGCATTCAGCCGCCGCGTCCTGCGGCCCGGCTGCCTTTCCACAGAACCGGACGTGATACATGGCTTATGAAACGGTCGCGCAGCCCTTTGCGCCGGGCAGCATCTGGAACACCCCGATCGGGTCGAATGCGCAGTTCCAGGCTGCATCCGGGGCGCAGACCGCCTCCATCCAGCATCAGGCCGGCGTAAACACCTGGATCGGCCAGGACGCCATTCCGATCTACCAGGCGAAGTCGACCGACCCGATGGCGACCTGGACCTACGAGAGCCGGGCCACCAACTCCGACTGGACTTTCGGCAACACCTCGTCGATGAACGGCTCGTTCCAGATGCGGACGCCGAGCGACGTGCAGTTCAAGACCGGCGACGGCTGGGCGATCATCGTGTCCGAGGACGGCCAGCACTACATCGAGACCTGGCTGGGCGGTAAGACCGGCAACAACAGCTATCACGCCTCCTACGTCGTCGAGAACACCGTGACGGGTGACGGCATCGCCAATGTGCCTGGCGCGCACGAGGGCATCCGCGCCGCCGGCATGTCGCTGATGGGCGGCCTGGTGCAGAAGTCCGAGCTCGACGCGGGCCACATCGACCACGCGGTTGCGATGGCGGTCTCGACGACCCAGGCCGGCTCCGCCGCATCCCCGTATGTCTGGCCGGCGACCTCCGCCGACAACTTCAGCGGCAGCTATTCGGGCTCGATCCCGCTGGGCTCGCTGATCGCGATCCCCAAGGACGTCGACCTGACCAAGATCGGCATCACCACGTCCGAGGGCATGGCGCTGGCCAAGGCTTACCAGAACTACGGCGGTTACGTCACCGACACCGCCGGCCCGAACACCATGCAGCTCGCCTATCTCGAGCAGGGTGCGAGCCAGAAGCAGGTCGACAACCTGTTCAAGGACATCGGCGCGATCCGCGCGCATCTCGAGCTGGTGACCAACAACACCGCCGCGACCCCGGCCGGCGGCGGCGACCATGCGCTGCCGAGCACGCCCGCCCCCGCGGCGGCGGCCACGGCCACGGCCGTCGTCCCCCCGGTCGCGACCGCGCCGTCCACCGGCAGCACGGCGCAGCCGAGCGTCAGCCTAGGCAGCGGCCCCGACCAGCTGCTCCTGAAGGTCAGCCAGGACGCCCTTTGGGGCGATGCCCAGTACACGATCTCGGTCGACGGCAAGCAGATCGGCGGCGTCCAGACCGCGCACGCCGCCCACGGCTCGGGCCAGTCCGACCTGATCTCGGTGAGCGGCAACTGGGGCCAGGGCGACCACGACGTGGCGGTCAACTTCCTCAACGACGTCTGGGCCGGTGCCGGCCGCGGCGACCGCAACCTCTACGTCGACAGCGCCACCTATCACGGCCAGGACGTGGCGGGGGCCCATCTGAACCTGCAAAGCAACGGCGCTCAGCACTTCACCTTCCACGACTACCTCGTCTGAGGATCGTGACCGCCCCGCCCGCCGGTTTCCGGACCGGCGGTCGGGGCACCCCGCGCCGCCTCTCCTCGCATTTCCGCGACGCGCCGCCGCCGCCGGTCGGGTTCTCCCGTCCGGCGGTCGCCGCGCGCCGCCAGACGGAGTCCGAACCCGTGACATCCCTCGATCTCCCCCGCTCGCGCATCGGGCGCGTCCGCGCCGTCGCCCGTTCCGCCGCGCGGCCGGTCCTCGACCGCCTGCATGCCGGCCCCGCCCGGGAGGACGCATCCCGCGAGGAGGAGGCTTCCCGGCAACAGGAGGCTTCCCGCGGGGGCTTGCGTCACGATACGCTCACGGCCTTCGGCCTCGCCCCGTCCCGGGCCGCCTCGGCCCCGCCGATCGTGGCCGCCCTGGCGCAGCTGCGCCACGTGGTGCTGGGCGTCGCGGTGCTCAGCGGCGCCGTGAACCTGCTGGCGCTCGCCGGCTCGTTCTACATGCTCGAAGTCTACGACCGGGTGATCCCGAGCCGCAGCGTGCCGACGCTGGTGGGCCTCAGCCTGATCGTGCTGGTGCTCTATCTGGGCCAGGGCTTCTTCGACCTGATCCGCTCGCGCCTGCTCCTGCGGGCCGGGCGGGCCTTCGACGAGGCGCTGAGCCGGCGGGTTTTCCGCGCCGTCGTCACCCTGCCGCTGCGCGGGAGGGGCGAGGCCGACGGCCTCAGGCCGATGCGCGACCTCGACCAGATCCGTGCCGCCCTCGCCGGCGGCGGACCGGGCGCGCTGTTCGACCTGCCCTGGATCCCGGTCTATCTCGGCCTGCTCTTCGCCTTCCACATCTGGATCGGGCTCACCGCCCTCGTCGGCGCGCTGGCGCTGGTCGGCCTGACGGTGCTGGCCGAGATCCTCACCCGCCACCACGCCCGCGACGCCCGCGAGGCGGGAGCCGCCCGCGGCTTCGTCGCCGAGGCGAGCCGGCGCAACGCCGAGACCGTGCGGGCGATGGGCATGGAGGCCGACCTCGCCGGCATCTGGGCCCGGGCGAGCGCCGCCTCGCACGCCACCCAGGAGCGCACCGCCGAGATCACGGGTGCGATCCACAACGCCTCGAAGGTGCTGCGGGTGGTGCTGCAATCGGCGGTGCTCGGCGTCGGCGCCTTCCTGGTGATCCGCCAGGAGGCGACCGCCGGGGTCATCATCGCCGGCTCGATCCTCAGCGCCCGCGCGCTGGCGCCGATCGACCAGGCGATCGGCTACTGGAAGACCTTCGCGTCGGCCCGCATGTGCTGGCGCCATCTCGGCGCGGCGCTCTCCGCCGCCGGCGACGAGCCGGAAGGCCTGACCCTGCCGGCCCCGCGCGACGGGCTCACCGTCGAGCAGGCCAGCGTCGGCCCTCCCGGCAGCCAGCGCCTCACCGTCCTCGATGTCGGCCTGACGCTCGAGCCCGGGCAGGGGCTCGGCATCGTCGGCCACAGCGCCTCGGGCAAGTCGTCCCTCGCCCGGCTGCTCGTCGGGATCTGGCAGCCGGTGCGGGGGGCGGTGCGCCTCGACGGCGCCCGCCTCGACCAGTGGCGGTCGCAGGATCTCGGCCGCCATATCGGCTACCTGCCGCAGGAGGTCGAGCTGTTTCCCGGCACGGTGGCGGCCAACATCGCCCGCTTCCGGCCGGGCGCGGAGGCCGACGGCATCATCGCGGCGGCCAGGGCCGCGCGGGTCCACGACATGATCCTGTCCCTGCCCGAGGGCTACCAGACCCAGATCGGCGAGCGCGGCGCGCTGCTCTCGGCCGGCCAGCGCCAGCGCCTGGCGCTGGCCCGCGCCCTCTACGGCGACCCCTTCCTGGTGGTGCTCGACGAGCCAAACTCCAACCTCGACCAGGAAGGCGAGGCGGCGCTCACCGAGGCGATCGCCGGGGTGCGGGCGCGCGGCGGCATCGTCGTGGTGGTCGCCCACCGGCCGAGCGCGCTCGCGGCCCTCGACCAGGTGATGGTAATGGCCCATGGCCGCGTCCAGGCGCTCGGCCCCCGCGACGAGATCCTGCCCACCCTCAACCGACCCCGCGCCATGCCGGCGGAGGCGCCGATGCAGGCCGGCTCGGCGAGCTTCGCGCCCGGCTTCACCCTCAAGCTCGCCCAGGGAGGGCGTTCGTGATGAACTCGATCAGCCCTGGGACCCAGGCCTCGATCCGCCGCCACCTGCTCGCCGGCGCGCTCGGCGGCGCGCTCCTGTTCGTCGGTGCCGGCGGCTGGGCGGCTTTGGCCGAGTTCTCCGGCGCCGTCGTCACCGCCGGTTCGCTGGTGGTCGAGTCCGACGTCAAGAAGGTGCAGCATCCGACCGGCGGCGTCGTCGGCGAGCTGCGGGTCAAGAACGGCGACCGGGTCGCCGCCGGCGACGTGCTCCTGCGCCTCGACGAGACGGTGCTGCAGGCCAACCTCGCCATCGTCACCCGCTCGATCGACGAATCGACCGCCCGCCGGGCCCGGCTCGAGGCCGAGCGCGACGGTGCGTCCGACGTGACCTTCCCGCACGAGCTGACGGCGCGGGTCGCCGATCCGGTGGTGGCCGGGCTGATCGGCGGCGAGCGCCGGCTGTTCCAGACGAGGGGAAGCGCCCGAGAGGGCCAGAAGTCGCAGCTCGCCGAGCGGGTCGGCCAGCTCGACGAGCAGATCCGCGGCCTCGACGAGCAGATCGCCGCCAAGGCCCGGGAGATCGTCCTGATCGAGCGCGAGCTCGGCGGGGTGCGGGACCTATGGGAGAAGAAGCTGGTGCCGATCCAGCGGGTGAGCGCGCTCGAGCGCGACCTCGCGCGGCTGGAGGGCGAGAAGGGGACGCTGGTCTCGACCATCGCCCAGGTCCGCGGCCGCATCACCGAGACGCGGCTGCAGATCCTGCAGATCGACCAGGACCTGCGCACCGAGGTCGGCAAGGAGCTGGCCGAGATCCGCAGCAAGACCTCGGAATACGCCGAGCGGCGCATCACCGCCGAGGACCAGCTGAAGCGCGTCGAGATCCGGGCGCCGCAGGACGGGCTCGTGCACCAGCTGGCGGTCCACACCGTCGGCGGCGTCGTGGCGCCGGGCGCCGAGATCATGCAGATCGTGCCGACCGCCGATCACCTGACGGTCGAGGCGAAGCTCGCGCCGCAGGACATCGACCAGGTCCATGTCGGGCAGGCGGCCTCGTTGCGGTTCTCGGCCTTCAACCAGCGCACCACGCCGATCGTCAACGGGGCGGTGTCGCGGATCTCTCCCGACCTGACCACCGACCCGCGCACCGGCCAGGGCTACTACACCACCCGGGTCGCCGTGCCGGACGCCGAGCTGAGGCGCCTCGGTACGGTGCGGCTCACCCCCGGCATGCCGGTCGAGGCCTTCATCCAGACCCAGCCGCGCACGGTGCTGAGCTACTTCACGAAGCCTCTCGCCGATCAGGTCGCGCGCGCGTTCCGGGAGAAGTGAGGCGGGGGCCCGTCACCGGGACGGGCTCCTCGTTGTCTCTCAGCCTCCGATGACGCCGGAGGCGCCGACCACGGCCACCACCAGCCCGCAGGCCAGGACGCCGATCATCGCATAGGTGATGGTCTTCAGCATCGTCGGTCTCGTCTTGCCGGGTTGGATGGAGCCCGCTGCACGCAGATCACGCGCCGGTGGGGTCGCGACGGCGGGCGGCTTCCGGATAGAACGACGAACGCGGCGGAAAGTTCACCGCAACGCACAAATCCCGGGGCGCCAATTGAGACGGGTCCGTCGGAAAGTGCGCCGGCGCACGTCGGATGCTTCGGTGATAGCGAAGTCCCGGCCGGACTGCGCGCTCCTGAACCCTCCCCCCCTCTGCGGGTGAGGGTGCCCCGCGGAGCGGGGCGGGAGAGGCGACGACGCTTCCGAACATGACTGAACCGTTCGACGGGCGCGACCTGGATCGGCGTCGCGCGCTGCCCCTCTCCCGGCCCGCTCCACAGGCCACGCTCTCCCGTCCGAAGTCGGGCGGGCCCGATTTGCGCATGTCGATGCGGAACTCGGGCGAGCCCGAGGTCCGTGGGGGGAGGGGACAGGAGTGCGATCGTTCTAGGGAAGTGTTGTCCCCGACAGTCGCTTACGCCGCCTCGCGCGACAGCTTGATCGTCTCGCGCTGGATCAGGTCGCGGTAGAACCCGTCGAGATGCACCAGGCGGTCGGGCGAGCCGTCCTGGATCACCTGGCCGCCGTCGAGCACGACGATCCGGTCGAAATCCTTCAGCGTCGAGAGCCGGTGCGCGATGGCGATGACGGTACGGCCCTTCATCAGGTTGCCGAGCGCCTCGCGGATCGCCTCCTCCGATTCGGTGTCGAGGGCCGAGGTGGCCTCGTCGAGGAGCAGGATCGGCGAATCCTTCAGGATGGCGCGGGCCACCGCGATGCGCTGGCGCTGGCCGCCCGAGAGCTTCACGCCGCGGTCGCCCACGATGGTGTCGAAGCCGCCCGGCAGGTCGTTGATGAAGTCGGTGCAGCGGGCGGCCGCGGCCGCGGCCCACACGTCCTCGTCGGAGGCGTCCGGCCGGCCGTAGCGAATGTTCTCGCGCAAGCTGCGGTGGAACAGCGAGATGTCCTGCGGCACGACGGTGATCGCCTCGCGCAAGCTCTCCTGGGTGACCCGGCCGATATCCTGGCCGTCGATCAGGATGCGGCCGTTCTGCGGGTCGTAGAAGCGCTGGAGCAGGGTGAACAGGGTCGACTTGCCGCCGCCCGAGCGACCGACGAGGCCGACGCGCTGGCCGGGCTGGATGTCGAGGTTGAAGTCGCCGAACACCTCGCGGCCGTCCGGATAGTTGAAGGCGACCTTCTCGAAGGTGATGCGGGCGCCCTCGCCGACGAGCGGCTTCGCCTCCGGGTGGTCGCGCAGGTCGTGCGGCTGCAGCAGCGTGCGCAGCGCCTCCGACAGGCGGGCGGTGTGCTGGGTCACGTCGACCAGGGCGACGGCGAGGTCGCGGGTCGCGGCCAGGATGGTGATGCCGAGCGTGCAGACCAGCACCACCTGACCGGCGGTGGCGGCGCCCGCCTGCCACATCTTGATCGCCCAGAACAGGAGGCCGAGCACCGCCACGACGGTGATCAGCGCGTGCATGATGCGCAGGCGCTCGAGGTAGAGGAGCGAGCGGCTGCGCGCCTTCATCTCGGTGCCGATGGTCTGGTCGAAGCGGGCGAATTCGCGCTTGTAGGCCGAGAAGGCGCGCACGAGCGGCATGTTGCTCACGAGGTCGACCATCTCGCCGTCGACGGAGGCCGCCTTCTCGGCGAAGTCGTGGTGCAGCGGCTTGCCGGCGGCGGCGATGCGGAACATCAGCACCACCACGCCGCCGCAGATGACGAGCAGGCCGAGCGCCATCGGCATGCTGACGCTGCCGACGTAGAGGATCGCGCCGAACGCCGCCGCGCAGGGCGGCATCACGTTCCAAACGAACATGTTCTCGGCGGTGAAGATGGCATTCGAGGTCGCCGTGATGCGGCTGGCCAGCGTGCCGGGCTGCCGGTCCGCGAAGTAGGACGGCGAGTGGCCGGTCAGGTGCTGGAACAGGTCGCGCCGGACGTCGCCGGTGACCTTCACGAAGGTGAAGCTGGCGATCAGGCTCGCCACCCGCCACAGCATGTTGTCGGCCGCGATGAAGCAGATCAGGACCGTAAGCGCCGGCCAGATCAGGGTGTTGTTCTCGGGTCCCTTGCCGAGGGCGTCGACGACGCCCTTCAGGCCGTACTGGGTGCTGACCGAGCAGGCCACGGCGCCCAGGACCGCGACCAGAATGGCCGCGTGGGGTACGATGCGGCGGCGCAGGTAGCGGGCCACGAAGGCCCAGGGCCGGTTGGCGTACGCGCAGAGGTCATCCATCGTGGCGATCGATCCCGGTTCTTCGCACGCGTGCGGCCCACGGTCGGGAGAGAGGCGGGATGCAAGAACCCCGCCGCATTCTCCCCGTACGTCCCGTTAGGCCCCACCCGCTTCTCGCAACGCGCAAGCGTCACCTTATGTTTCAGGCGAGCGGTGCAATCCGTCTTGTAATCCGCCGTTCCTGAACGGGAGTTGAGCGGCGCTGCACCGCACACCGCTTTCCCGCAGCGCCGTTCCCCGGATCGATCCCCGTCACGCCTCCCGCGCCCGCCGGTTCTCCGGCATGATGAACGCCACCAGCACCAGCGCCGCGAAGGCCACCGCGGCCAGTCCCAGGAAGGCGGCATGGGTGCCGAAATGGTCGGCCATGTAGCCCGACAGGGTGGTGCTGGCGGCGGCGCCCAGTCCCATCGCGGTGCCCACCGCCCCGAGCGCCATGTTGAACCGGCCGGTGCCGCGGGTGCAATCCGCCACGATCAGCGGCACCATCACGCCGAGCACCGCGGCCGAGATGCCGTCGAAGACCTGCACCGCCACCAGCAGTTCGGGCGCATCCGTATAGGCGAATAGCAGGCCGCGGATCGGCAGGGCGGCGAAGCCGATGATGAGGAGCGGGCGCCGGCCGTAGGCCTGGGCGGCGCGGCCGACCGCGGGCGCGATCAGCGCCATCACCATCTGCGGGGCCATGATGCAGGCGGCGATCAGGATGGTGGCGGTCTGGCTCGCCCGCACCGTGAGCACGCTGCCGACCAGCGGCAGCATCGCCGCGTTGGCGACGAAGAACAGGGTGATGCAGGCGGCAAAGCACAGCAGGGCCCGGTTGGTGAGCAGGAGCTTCAGGCTCGCCCAGCCGCCCGGTGCCTCGCCGCCGCCGGGGGCTTGCGGCCGCACCACGTCGATCTCGCTCGCGCGCACGCAGTACAGCGCGGCCAGCGTCGGCAGCGCGAGCGCCGCCGTCACGTAGAACACCGCCTCGCTCGACAGGTAGTAGCCGCAGGCGCCCATGCCGGCGGCGGCGAGCGCGTTGCCGATCGAGGAGAAGCGGGCATTGCGCCCGAGGCGTTCGCCGAGGCCCGCATGGCCCACGAGGCCGAGGCTGATCGCGGCGATCGCCGGCGTCAGGGTGCAGCTTGCGATCGAGTGCGCCGCCATCGCGAGCGCCACGATCAGGAAGGTCGGGAACAGCGCCAGGCCGGCGGCCGAGGCGCCGATGATCGCCACCGACAGGGCGGCGATGAAGCGCTTGGAGGTCACCCAGTCGACGAAGGCGCCGCCGGGCACCTGCCCGAACAGGCTGAACAGCCCGCCGATGGTGAGCACCAGCCCGATATCGGACTGTGTCCAGCTCTGCGAGGTGAAGTAGACCGCCACGAACGGGCCGAAGCCCGTCTGCAGGTTGGCGACGAAGAACGTGAACGCGTCGAGGCCGCGGGTGCTGGCGAGCGAGGGCGCCGGCTTCTCCCGCCGCCGCCCCGCCGACCCGCCGGCCCGGTCCCGCAGAGCGTCGCGGGCCGGATCCTGGCGGGAATCCGGCCGCGCGTCGGAGCGAGGAACGTCCCGGTCGCGATGGGCGAGGGGGCGGCGGAAGGCCTGGCGCGGTCGCGTCATTTGTCCGGCGGGTTGCGCGAAGCGGCCTGGTCGGCGTCGGGAGCCGGAGCCGGGGCCGCGACCGGCGGCGTGGCGGGAGCGGGCGCCGGCGCGGACGCCGAGGGTTGGGCGGGCGCCGCTTGGGTGGGGGCCGCTTGGCTAGGGGCAGGGACCGCTTGGCTAGGGGTAGGGGATGCTTGGGAGGGCGCACCTTGGGCGGGCGCCGGGACCGGGCCGGCCGGGCCGAGCACGACGATCGGGTCGCCGGGCTTGTACTCGGGCGAGACCCGCACCTGGTTGCGGTTCAGCTGCAGCACCGCGCGGCCGGGCTTGTTGTCGGCCGAGAAGTGCAGGGCGCGCCAATCGACCGCGATCTTGCGCGAGCCGACGCCGAGGAAGCCGCCGAAATCGATGATCGCGGCCCGCGGCCGGCCGTCCTTGTCGACGATGATGTCGATGATGCGGCCCATATCCTCGCCGGCGGCGCTGCGCACCGGCTTGCCGAGGACGCCGTCGTAATCCTGGGTGTCGAGGACGGTCGCCGGGGTGCCGGTCGGGATCGCCGGAGCCTGCGCGGCGGGAGCCGGCGCAGGAGCCGGGTTCGCCGGGGCGGCCTGGTTCGCGGCGGGCGGCGGGGCGGCGGGCTGCGGGGCGGGAGCGGCCTGCGGCGGCTGGGCGGGGATCGCCGCCGGCGGCTTCACGGCGTCCGCGGGCGCCGAGCCCTGCTGCGCCTCGGCCGCCGTCACGGCGGAGAGCGCGGCGAAGGCCGTCAGGATCGTCCGCAGGGTTCCGGTCAAGCGGGTCTCTCGCAGCGTCACGCGGGCTGTCCCAAGGGCAACCGCGGCGGGAGCCGCGGGTTCCGGGACTGCGCGTCCTCCATGGGGGAGAAACGCGGCGAAGGTGTGGGGGCGGGGCGGCAGGGGCAGCCGGGCGGGCGCGTCACCGCCGCGGTCGAGCCGTCGAGCAGACATCGTGGGCCTCCGGGGCGGGCACGGCGGCCCGCCCGAGCATCGGTCGTCGGGTTGTCGCGGCGGGGGGCGCCGCGCCGGGCGGGTCTTCGAGGGCCCGCGCCGTGGAAACCGCACAGTGCGGTGCACCGGGCGAGGTTGTCCAGGCGGAGTCCCGGCCCGTTCGCGCTTTCTCCAGGGAGTGTGGTTCCGCAATACGGGCGGGTGGCGGGGGGCGGTGCCCCACGCTACATCGCGGGGACTCCAGAGAAGACACCGTCCGAGAAACCCGCCCGATGCCCGCCTCGCCTCTCCGCCTCGGCGTCAACGTCGACCACGTCGCCACCCTGCGCAACGCCCGCGGCGGCACGCTGCCGGATCCGGTGCGGGCGGCCCATGCGGCGATCGCGGCGGGCGCCGACGGCATCACCGCCCACCTGCGCGAGGATCGCCGCCACATCCGCGATTCCGACGTCGAGCGGCTGATGCGCGAGATCGACCGGCCGCTCAACTTCGAGATGGCGGTGACCGACGAGATGATGGGGATCGTCCTGCGCCTGAAGCCCCACGCCGCCTGCCTGGTGCCGGAGAAGCGCGAGGAGCGCACCACCGAGGGCGGGCTCGACATCATCGGCGGCCGCGAGCACCTCGCCCCGGCCATCGCGCGCCTCAACGCGGCCGGCGTGCGGGTCTCGCTGTTCGTCGAGCCGGAGATCCACGTGATGGAGGCGGCCCGCGCCCTGGGCGCCCCGGTCGTCGAGCTGCATACCGGCACCTATTGCGAGGCGGTGATCGCCGGCGATCCGGAGAAGATCCGGGCCGAGCTCGCCCGGCTCGCCCGCGCGGCGGAGCATGGCGGGGGCCTGGGGCTCGAGATCCATGCCGGCCACGGCCTGACCGTCGAGAGCGTCGGGCCGGTGGCGGCCTTGGCCCAGGTGCGCGAACTGAATATCGGCCATGCCCTGATGGCCGAGGCGATCTTCGACGGCCTGCCCGCCGCGATCCGGGCGATGCGGGCGGCGATGGAGGCGGGCCGCGCGCAGGCGCAGGCCGGAGGCCCCGCATGATTGTCGGCATCGGCTCCGACCTCTGCGACATCCGCCGCATCGAGCGCTCGCTGGAGCGTTTCGGCGACCGCTTCACCCACCGGGTCTTCACCGAGGGCGAGCGCGCCCGCAGCGACCGGCGCGCCGCCCGCGCGCCGTCCTATGCGCGACGCTTCGCCGCCAAGGAGGCCTGCTCGAAGGCGCTGGGCACCGGCATGAGCCACGGCGTGTTCTGGCGCGACATGGAGGTGGTGAACCTGCCCGGCGGCCGTCCGACCCTGCGGCTCACCAACGGCGCGGCCGAGCGCCTCGCCGCCCTGATGCCGCCGGGCCACCGCCCGGTGGTCCACGTGACGCTGACCGACGATCCCCCGCTCGCCCAGGCCTTCGTCATCATCGAGGCCTTGCCGGAGGGGTAGGGCGGAGACGGTAGGCCTCCTCCAGCCCCCGGCCCCGATCCGGAGGTGGGATGGAGGATCGCGAGGCCGACCCGGTCCCGGTCGTCCGGACCCGGTCGCGGGCGGCGAGGTGATTCGCTCCCGTCGCGCCACCGCGTTGCGGGCGGGCAAGCGTTGGTCTAGACCCCCCGCACCGCGCAAAAAGCCGGCCGCGTGCCCTCGGCGGGGGCGAAGGCGCATTCTGCACGGACCGCCGGAGAGAACGAGCATGGATCGCGCACGCACGGACCACGACCTGAAACGCGGCAAGGAAGCCGGCGTCTGGGACTCGATCAAGGAAACCGTCAAGGTCGGCATCCAGGCGCTGCTGATCGCCGTGGTGGTCCGCACCCTGCTGTTCCAGCCGTTCAACATCCCCTCCGGCTCGCTGATTCCGACCCTGCTGATCGGCGACTACCTCTTCGTATCGAAGTACTCCTACGGCTATTCCAAGTACTCGCTGCCGCTGAGCGAGTATTTGCCGATCGAGGCCAAGGGCCGGATCTGGGGCGCTTACCCCAAGCAGGGCGACATCTCGGTGTTCAAGCTGCCGAAGGACAACGCGACCGACTACATCAAGCGGGTGATCGGGCTGCCGGGCGACCGGATCCAGGTGATCGAGGGCGTGCTCAACATCAACGGCCGGCCGGTGAAGCGCGAGCGCATCGCCGATTACTCGACCACCGACGCGTTCGGGCAGCCGACCCTGGTGCCGCAATACCGCGAGACCCTGCCCAACGGCGTCACCCACGACATCATCGAGCGCGACGGCGACCGCGGCCTGTGGGACAACACCCAGGTCTACACCGTGCCGCCGAACCACTTCTTCATGATGGGCGACAACCGCGACAACTCCACCGATTCCCGCGATCTCGGCAATGTCGGCTACGTGCCCTACGAGAATCTGATCGGCCGGGCCGAGGTGATCTTCTTCTCGATCGACGAGGGCGCTGCCGCCTGGCAGATCTGGAACTGGCCCTGGACGGTGCGCTGGAACCGGATCTTCAAGCCGATCCACTGACGGGAGCCGAAGAGCGTGATCGACGCCGACGCCGCAACGCCGCAGGGCGAACCGCCGGTTGCGGGACCCGGGACCGCCGGTCCGGGTGACGCCCCGCCGCGGCGCAAGCGCGGCATGAGGCGTCGGCCCGACCTCTCGGTGCTGGAGGAGCGCATCGGCCACCGCTTCGCCGACCGCGACCTCCTGGTGCAGGCGCTCACCCATGTCAGCGCGACCAACGGCCGGGTCAGCTACCAGCGCCTGGAATTCCTCGGCGACCGGGTGCTCGGCCTCGCCGTGGCCGACGGGCTCTACAACGCCCTGCCCGGGGCCGACGAGGGCGACCTGTCGCGGCGCCTGTCGAGCCTGGTGCGGCGCGAGAGCTGCGCCATGGTGGCCAATGCCTGGGAGGTCGGGCCGCACCTGAACCTCGGCGGCGGCGAGGTCCATGGCGGCGGGCGCCGCAACTCGGCGATCCTCGCCGACG
Source organism: Methylobacterium sp. DB0501 (assembly GCF_011043735.1). GTDB lineage: Bacteria > Pseudomonadota > Alphaproteobacteria > Rhizobiales > Beijerinckiaceae > Methylobacterium > Methylobacterium alsaeris. The sequence continues at coordinate 291,225 of NZ_JAAKGV010000003.1, forward strand.
TCTGCGAGGCGATCCTCGGCGCGGTCTTCCTCGATGCCGGCTACGGCGCCGCCAAGGCGGTGATCGACCGCGCCTTCGAGGCCGACCGGCAGACGGAGGGCACGCGCAGCCGCGACCCGAAATCGGCGTTGCAGGAATGGGCGCAGGCGCAGGGCTGGCCGACGCCGACCTACGTGGTGGTGGAGCGGGCCGGGCCCGACCACGCGCCGCAATTTCGCATCGAGGCCCGGGTCACCGGCACCGCGCCCGGCATCGGCATCGGCGGCTCCAAGCGCCTGGCCGAGCAGACGGCCGCGCGTGCGCTGCTGGTGCGCGAGGGGCTGTGGACCGGGGACGAGCCCGGGGAGCAACCAGAATGATCGACGACACCACACCCGACACCGAGGATGACGGCCCGATCCCGGGCGCTCCCGCCGACACGACGCCCCCGAAGGACACCCGCGCGGGCTTCGTCGCCCTGATCGGCGTGCCGAATGCCGGCAAGTCGACCCTGCTCAACAGCCTGGTCGGCACGAAGGTGTCGATCGTCTCGCGCAAGGTGCAGACCACCCGGGCGCTGGTGCGCGGCATCGCCATCGAGGGGAACGCGCAGATCGTCCTCGTCGACACCCCCGGCATCTTCGCGCCCAAGCGCCGCCTCGACCGGGCGATGGTGACCTCGGCCTGGAGCGGCGCGGCCGATGCCGACGCGGTCTGCCTGCTGATCGACGCGCGAAAAGGTGTCGACGAGGAGGTCGACGCGATCCTCAAGCGGATGCCGGATCTGAAGCGCCCGAAATTCCTGGTGCTCAACAAGATCGACGTGATCGCCCGCGAGCGGTTGCTGGCGCTTGCCGCCTCGGTCAACGCCCGGGTGCCGTTCGAGCGCACCTTCATGATCTCGGCGCTCACCGGCGACGGGGTCGACGACCTGCGCCGCGACCTCGCCGCCCGGATGCCGTCCGGCCCCTGGCTCTACCCCGAGGACCAGGTCTCCGACGCGCCGTTGCGCATGCTCGCCGCCGAGATCACCCGCGAGAAGATCTACGACCGGCTGCACGAGGAGCTGCCCTATTCCTCGACCGTCGAGACCGACCAGTGGCAGGTCCGGCCCGACGGCTCGGTGCGGATCGAGCAGACCATCTTCGTCGAGCGCGAGAGCCAGCGCTCGATCGTGCTCGGCAAGGGCGGGCAGACCATCAAGGCCATCGGCCAGGCCGCCCGGATCGACATCGCCGAGGCGGCGGAAGCGAAGGTCCACCTGTTCCTGTTCGTGAAGGTGCGGGAGAACTGGGCCGACGATCCCGAGCGCTACCGCGAGATGGGCCTGGAATTCCCCCGCGGCTGACGTGACCGACCCGATCTCCGCCCGGCCGGGCGTCTACGGCCACCCACCCGCCGACCTCGCCGCCGTCCCGGACGGCGCGGTGCAGCTCTCTCCGCTCGTCCCGGGCGCCCAGCCCCTGGAGGATCTGGCCCCCGGCGCGCTCGAGAGCCTGACGGTGCTGGCCCCGCCCGGCACGCTCGAGCGCCGCCATGCCCTCGCGCTGGCCCTGAGGGCGCTCGCCCCGGGTGCGGCCCTCACGGTGCTGGCGCCGAAGGATCGCGGCGGCTCGCGCCTCGCCCGCGAACTCTCCGGCTTCGGCTGCCGCCTCGACGAGACCGCGAAGCGCCACCACCGGATCGTGCGCACCGCGCGGCCCGAGGCCCCGGCCGGCCTCGACGAGGCCATCGCTGACGGCGCAATGCGGCTCGTGCCCGATCTCGGCCTGTGGTCGCAGCCCGGCATCTTCTCGTGGAACCGGATCGATCCCGGCACGGCGCTCCTGATCGCGCAGCTCCCGGCCCTGTCGGGCCGCGGCGCCGATCTCGGCTGCGGCCTCGGCATCCTCGCCAGGGCCGTGCTGGCCTCGGCGAAAGTGACCGGGCTCACCCTCGTCGACAACGACCGCCGGGCAGTGGCGGCGGCGCGGCGCAACGTCGAGGATCCCCGCGTCGCGATCAGATGGGCCGATGCCCGCGCCGCGGATGCGGTGCCGGAGCGCCTCGACTTCGTGGTGATGAACCCGCCCTTCCACGACGGCGGCACCGAGGATCGGGCGCTCGGCCAGGCCTTCATCCGCCGCGCCGCCGCGGCCCTGCGGCCGGGCGGGACGCTGTGGCTCACCGCCAACACCCATCTGCCCTACGAGGCGACGCTCTCTGAGGTGTTTCGCGAGGTCGTGCCGCGCGCCACCGCCCAGGGCTACAAGATCCACGAGGCGCGCAAATGAGCGCCGAAAAAAGACTCGGCAAGAGACTCGGCACGAGATCCGGCAAGAGAAACGCCAAGAGATGAGTACCAAGGGCAAGGTGGCGTCGGTCCGGCTCGACCGGCTGCTCTCCAATCTCGGCTACGGCTCGCGCCGCGAGATCCAGATGCTCGCCCGCGCCGGCACGATCGTGCTCGACGGCGCCGCCTTGCGCGATGCCGACCGGCGCATCGCCCTCGACCCCGATCTCCCGGCCCGGCTCACCGTCCAGACCAAGCCCCTCGACCCACTGCCGGGCGTGGCGCTGATGCTGCACAAGCCGCTCGGCGTCACCTGCTCGCACAAGGAGGCCGGCCCGCTCGTCTACGGCCTGCTCCCGCCGCGCTGGCGCCGCCGCGAGCCGCCGCTCTCGACGGTCGGCCGCCTCGACAAGGAGACCTCGGGCCTGCTGCTGCTCACCGATGACGGCGCGCTCCTGCACCGGATCATCTCGCCGAAGGCCAGCGTTTCGAAGCGCTACCAGGTGACGCTCGACCGACCGCTGCGCGGCGACGAGGGGGCGGTGCTCGCCTCCGGCACCCTGATGCTGGAGGGTGAGGAGAAGCCGCTCCTTCCGGTGTCCCTGGAGGTCCACGGTCCGACAAGCGCCGCCGTGACCCTGACGGAGGGCCGCTACCACCAGGTCCGGCGGATGTTCGCGGCTCTGGGGAACCACGTCACGGCGTTGCACCGGGATCGGGTCGGGGCGCTGGACCTGCCTGCCGACCTGGAGCCCGGGCAGTATCGGGTGATGGGGGAGGGGGATGTGGCGCGGGTGTTCGGCGAGGGGTGAACGGGCGGCGGTCGCTCGCCGAGACGGGTTCGCCGAGGGTCTTGGCAGCCGGTGCGGCGCTCGCCGTGACGAACCGGCCTTCTCGTCGATCCCTCCACCTGTCCCTCTCGATTGACCGTAGAGCGCCCCTTTCCCGGATCTCCTTCCGCCGGCGCTGCCGTCGTCCGGAAAAAGGGAGGGGCTTGCGATAGACCGGGGAGCTGCCGGCACCGCGCCTGCTCGGGTCGTCGACCGACCGGCCGCACCGCCGAGTTCACGGGATGGCCGGGTAGCGGAGGCCGGCCCGCGCGAGCGTCACGGTTCGATGATCCGTGATTTCGCCCTGTGCGGTGCCGCACGCGGCTCGAGCGTGCGTAGCCGCCAAGTATCCAATGATCATTGCGTCGCCGCTATTCCCCGGTCATCCAGGATTCCGCGCTCCCGAGGCGAGGAAGACGATGTCGAGCGGCACCGCGACCTTCTGGATCATCATCGCCGCTGTGAGTGCCTCGTTCGGGGCCCTGCACGGATTCCTGTTCAGCGACGGACCCAATCTCGCGGGGATCCTCTACGGGACCGGCGTCGGCGTCCTCGCGATCGCCTACGAGCGCGGCGTCTTCCTCGCCGGCTACAGCGAGCGCCTGCGGCGGCTGCCCACGCCGGCCTATGTCGCGGCCGCCGAGGTCAGCCTGGTGCTGGTGATCGTCGTCGGCATGGCGCTGACCGGGCTGCTCCTCTGGACGCTCGGAATCGTCGAGAAGCCCCTGATGGGCGCCGTCACGCCCAAGCTCTCCACCATTCCCTTCGCGCTGGCGATGTCGGCCATCATCGTCTCGGTCCTGCGCGTGCGCGACCTGATCGGCGGCGAGACGTTCCTGAACCTGATCCTCGGGCGCTATCACCGTCCGGTCAGGGAGGAGCGCGTGTTCCTGTTCCTCGATCTCGTCGGCTCGACGGCCTACGCCGCACGCCACGGCGATCTCGCCGCGCAGGAACTCCTCAAGGCGGTGTTCTCCGCCATCGCCGAGCCGGTGCGGCGGCATCGCGGCCAGGTCGACGACTACGTCGGCGATCAGGTGATCGTCTCCTGGCCGTTCGCCAGGGGCATCGAGCGGGCACGCTGTGTCGCCTGCATCTTCGCGATCCGGAGAGCCCTCGACGGCGATCGGGAGCGGTGGCTCGCCCGGTTCGGCCTGGTGCCCGAAATGCGCGCGGCCCTGCACGGCGGCAGCGTGGTGACGGCGGAGGTCGGCGTCGACCGGCACAAGATCGCGTATTTCGGCGACGTCATGAACGCGACCGCGAGGCTCGAGGGCCTGTGCCGGGAGACCCGGCGGGCCGTGCTGATCTCGGACGCGGTTCTCGCCCGGTTGCCGCACCTTCCCGAGGGGATCGAGGCGGAGGCGCTCGGCGCGTACCGGCTGCGGGGGCGGAGCGAGGCGATGACGGTGCATGCGCTCGCGGACCGAGACAGGCCGCGGAGCGTCGGGGTGTCCGTGGAGGCCGATGCCGGCCGCCGGGTGGCGGAGCGGGGCTACGCCGCGTTGCGCGGCTGAGGATCGTCATCCTCAGCCGCGCCGCAGGCCGCCCCTATCCGAGCGTCGTCAGATCCTGGAACCAGTGCTGCGCCTGGGTGTACCCCTTCACCTTGGCCGAGAGCGCGTGCGGGTTGGTGTCGTGGACGACCCAGACCTGCACCGCGTCGTCCACCACGATCTCGTGGATGCGCGCCAGCATCCGGTCCTGCTCGGCCGGGTCGAAGTTCGCCCGCACCGCGTCGCAGAGCCGGTCCACCTCCGGGTTGCGGTAATGGCTCCAGTTCACGCCGGTCGGTGCGACCTGCTTCGAATCGTAGAAGCGCAGGATCGCGTAGAGCGGGTCCGAGGTGACGTAGGCGATGTTGCTGCCGGTGATGCCCTTCATCGACGGGTCGGCGGCGCCCTGGCGCCAGGCGGTGTAGGCGACCTCCAGCTCCACCGCCTGGAACTCGACGGCGATGCCGACCTCCGCCCACGATTGCTGCACGAACTCGTTGATCGGCAGCGACAGCATCTGCCCCGAGCCGCCGGTCGGGATGACGAACTTCGTGCGCAACGGGTTCTGCACCGAGTAGCCGGCCTCCTTCACCAGCTTGCGTGCCGCGTCGGGGTCGTACGAGATCGTGAAGCCCGGCTTGCCGAACCACGGGCTCGAGGGCTGCACCTGGCCGACGGCGGGCGTCGCAAGCCCGCCCATCAGCGCGGCGACGCCGTCGCGGTCGATGGCGAGGTTGGCGGCCTTGCGCAGGCGCAGGTCGCGCCACGGGCTGCCCTCCAGCATCGACAGGTGGTAGTTCCAGACATGCGGCGTGTCGTTGCCGGTGACCCGCATGCCGGCGCCCTTGAGGCGCGGCACCGCGTCGGGCGCGGGCAGTTCGATCAGGTCGGCATTGCCGGAGAGGAGGGCATTGGCGCGCGCCAGGTCCTCCGGGATGCAGGCGAGCGTGAGCTTCGCGAGGCGCGGCATCCGCTTGGGGTTCCAGTGGGTCTCGTTCGGCACCAGATCCAGGCGCACCCGCGGCACCAGGGCGGCGAGGCGGTAGGGGCCGGTGCCGGAGGGCTGGAAGGCGAACTTGGTCCAGTCGCGGCCGACCGCCTCGTACTGCGCCGGCGACGAGATCAGGAACCACAGCATCTGGTAGGGAAACAGCGCGTCGACCGCCTTGGTGGTGACCTGCACGGTCCCGGCGTCGAGCTTGCGGTAGGAGGCCACCGACGGCAGGCGCGGGCGCACCTGCGAGGCCTGGCGCTGGTCGTAATGCGGCGCCTTGGCGTCGAGCACCTTGTCGAAGTTCCAGATCACCGCATCGGCGTCGAAGGCCGAGCCGTCGTGGAACTTGACCCCCTCGCGCAGGCGGAAGACCCAGTTGCGGCGATCCGCCGGATCGCTCTCCCAGGAAGTCGCGAGCCCCGGTACCAGCCGGCCCGGCCGGTCGGCGACGTCGAGTTCCCAGGCGACCAGGGGATCGTAGAGGGTGAGGCCGGTGAACTGGTAGCCGCCGGCGCCGCGGTCCGGCTGGCCGGTGGTGAGCGGCAGGTCGAACAGCGAGATGCCGTAGGTCAGGCTGCCCGAGGCCGTCCCCGTCGCGCCGGCCGGGGCGGCGCCCTCCGCCAGGACGGCACCGTTGGGCCCGAGGGCGGCCAGGGCCGAGGCCCCGGCCAGCAGCTGGCGGCGCGAAAGGGAGGCGTGACGCATGCGAATGATCCCGGACAGGCGCGCGGCCGCTTCCGGGCCGCCGCGTTACGCGCCTGACGTCTGCAAGGAGCGTGCAAGGGCAAGGAGCCGCTCTTGCGAGGCGGCAGGGCGGGGGCATGCGGGTGGCGCCGCACCGCGGCGGCGACCGCCCGCTCACTTTCGAACCGGTCGCATAAAGACATCTTTATATCTTGATTGCCTCCCCGCCGGGGGGCTGCTATAGGCGCAGCCGAACCGGCCGACACGGGAGACCGACCAATGCCGAGCACGAACGACTACATCGTCAAGGACATCGCGCTGGCCGATTTCGGCCGCAAGGAGATCGCGATCGCCGAGACCGAGATGCCCGGCCTGATGGCCGTGCGCGAGGAATACGCCGCGAGCCAGCCGCTGAAAGGCGCCAAGATCGCCGGCTCGCTGCACATGACCATCCAGACCGCGGTGCTGATCGAGACGCTCAAGGCTCTCGGCGCCGATATCCGCTGGGTGTCGTGCAACATCTACTCGACCCAGGACCACGCCGCCGCCGCGATCGCCGCCGCCGGCATCCCGGTCTTCGCCATCAAGGGCGAGACCCTGAAGGATTACTGGGACTACACCGCCAAGCTGTTCGAGTGGCATGACGGCGGCATGCCGAACATGATCCTCGACGACGGCGGCGACGCCACGATGTTCGTGCATCTCGGCCTGCGCGCCGAGCAGGGCGACACCGCCTTCCTCGACAAGCCGGGCTCCGAGGAGGAGGAGATCTTCTTCGCGCTCCTCAAGCGCATGCTGGCCGAGAAGCCGAAGGGCTGGTTCGCCGGCCTCGCCGAGTCGATCAAGGGCGTCTCGGAGGAGACCACCACCGGCGTGCACCGCCTGTACCTGCTCGCCAAGGAGGGCAAGCTCCTCTTCCCGGCGATCAACGTCAACGACGCGGTCACCAAGTCGAAGTTCGACAACCTCTACGGCTGCCGCGAGTCGCTGGTCGACGGCATCCGCCGCGGCACCGACGTGATGATGGCCGGCAAGGTCGCGATGGTCGCGGGCTTCGGCGACGTCGGCAAGGGCTCGGCCGCCTCGCTCCGCAATGCCGGCTGCCGGGTGCTGGTCTCCGAGGTCGATCCGATCTGCGCCCTCCAGGCCGCGATGGAAGGCTACGAGGTCACCACCATGGAGGATGCCGCGCCCCGCGCCGACATCTTCGTGACCGCCACCGGCAACAAGGACGTCATCACCCTCGACCACATGCGGGCGATGAAGGACCGGGCGATCGTCTGCAACATCGGCCACTTCGACAACGAGATCCAGGTCGCGGGTCTCAAGAACCTGAAGTGGCAGAACATCAAGCCGCAGGTCGACGAGATCGAGTTCGCCGACGGCCACCGCATCATCCTCCTGTCGGAGGGCCGCCTGGTGAACCTCGGCAATGCGATGGGCCACCCCTCCTTCGTGATGTCGGCCTCGTTCACCAACCAGACCCTGGCCCAGATCGAGCTCTGGACCAATCCGGGCAAGTACGAGAAGTCCGTCTACACCTTGCCCAAGGCCCTCGACGAGAAGGTCGCGGCGCTGCATCTCGAAAAGATCGGCGTCAAGCTGACCAAGCTGCGTGAGGATCAGGCTGCCTATATCGGCGTCAGCCAGGCCGGCCCGTTCAAGCCCGACCACTACCGTTACTGATAAGATTCCCATCACGGCGTGATGGAATCGGGAGCCCGGCCGGAAGGCCGGGCTCTTCTTTTTTGCGTGTACGCTTGGTGACAGTGGTTGTGGGTGCGGCCACGCTGCCAATGTTCTACCTTTGTTCTGACGCGAGTGTGGCATTTCTGTGCTCTTGACGGTGCTCCGCGCCGGCATCGCCCGCCTCCGTCCAATTCACCCCTTCCTGCCGGATTCCACGGCGCGCTAAACTCGGGCCGAATCTGTGGTGAGGGGGCCTGCTCCGCGGTCGCGGGCCGTCCCCCGCGTTCATCGAGGCGTGGCGTTGAGGTCGAAGGCGTGCCGGTCCGGTCGAGGGCCGGCGCGCCGGTTTGCGTGGAGACGAACGGATCATGGGGGTAGGACGAACGCCTCGGCGCCTCGGCGGCCGCGCGGGCGCCGGTTTTCTGGGCGGCGCGCTCGGCCTCGCCGCCGCGGCCCAGGCGGCCGAGACCGCCCCGGGCCTGCATGCGCACAACGCCGTCGGCTTCGCGGTGCTGATCGGCCTGACGATCTTTGCCACCATCCTGTCGCTGCTCTACCTGCGCGAGCGCGCCCGCTGGGCTCGGCGGGAGGTCCGGTTGAACGCGGAACTCGCCGACCTGCGCGGCGCCCACGACCGGGCCGAGCTGCTGCTCGGCTCCGAGCCGCAGGTCGTCGTGACCTGGGACAGCCGCGGCGAGCCGCGGATCGAGGGCGATGTCGGCATGACCGCGGACGGGGCGCGGCCGGGTTCGGCCCGCCGGGTGCTGGCCTTCGGCGCCTGGCTCGTCTCCCAGGACGCCGCCGCCCTCGACGCCGCGGTCGAATCCCTGCGCGGGCGCGGCGAGCGCTTCCGCCGCACCGTCCACACGCTGCAGGGCCGTACCATCGAGGCGCAAGGGCAGGCGGTGGGCGGCCAGGCGCTCCTGCGCCTGCGCGAACTGACCGGCGAGCGCCGGGAGCTGGTCGAGCTGCGCGCCACCCTCGACGAGGCCCGCCACGGCCTCTCGGCACTCGCCGGCCTCCTCGACGCGATTCCCCAGCCGGTCTGGCGCCGCGGCCGCGACGGGCGCCTGGCCTGGGCCAACGCCGCCTACGTCGCGGCGGCCGAGGCCGGCGACGTCGCCCGGGCGGTGCGCGAGGGGGCGGAACTCCTCGAGCGGCAGGCCCGCGAGGAGGCGGATCGCCGCCGCTCCCGCGGCACCGCCGGTCCCCTGCGGGTCTCGGCGGTGATCGCGGGCGCGCGCCGCACCCTCGACGTCACCGAGGTCTCGACCGAGGCCGGCACGGTCGGCATCGCGGTGGACGTCTCGGAGCTGGAGAGCGTGCGCGCCGACCTGCAGCGCCAGATGGACGCCAACGTCCGCACCCTCGACCAATTGCCCACCGCCGTCGCGATGTTCGACGCGCGCCAGCAGCTGATCTTCCACAACGCCGCCTATCGCCAGCTCTGGGATCTCGATCCCGCCTTCCTGGAGACCCGGCCCCTCGACGGCGAGATCCTCGATACCCTGCGCAACGCCCGCAAGCTGCCCGAGCAGGCGGATTTCCGCACCTGGAAGGCCGGGGTGCTCGCCGCCTACCGGGCGGTGGAGGCGCAGGAGACCTGGTGGCACCTGCCCGACGGGCGGACCTTGCGCGTCCTCGCCGACCCGAACCCGCAGGGGGGCCTCACCTACCTCTTCGAGGACGTGTCCGAGCGGGTCCACCTCGAATCGCGCTACAACGTGCTGATGCAGGTGCAGAGCGAGACGCTCGACACCCTGCGCGAGCCGGTGGCGGTGTTCGGCACCGACGGGCGGCTGAAATTCGCCAACCGCGCCTTCAGCCAGGTCTGGCGCATCGGCCCCGAGATGCTGGAGGTCCACATCGACCAGGTGATCGCGGTCTGCCGCACCCTGAGCCCGGCCGAGGAGCCCTGGACCCGGATCCGCGAGGCGGTGACCGGCCTGGTGGATGCCCGCCGCGGCCTCACCTGCCGGCTGGCGCTCGCCGACGGCACCATGCTCGACTGCGCCGCCGAGCCGCTGCCCGACGGCGCGACGCTCCTGACCCACATCGACGTGACGGCGAGCGTCAACGTCGAGCGGGCGCTGACCGACAAGAACGAGGCCCTGGAGCGCACGACGCGCCTGCGCGACGAGTTCGTGCACCACGTCTCCTACGAGCTGCGCTCGCCGCTCACCAACATCATCGGCTTCACCGAGCTCCTCGGCGACGAGACCGTCGGCGCGCTCAACCCGCGCCAGCGCGAATACGCCGACCACATCATGCGCTCCTCGGCGGCGCTCCTCGTCATCATCAACGACATCCTCGACCTCGCCTCGATCGATGCCGGCTCGATGGAACTGACGCGGGAGCGGGTCGACGTGCAGACCACCATCGCGGCGGCGGTGCGCGGCATCGGCGACCGGCTGGCTGAGGCCGACATTGCTCTCGTCCTCGACGTGCCGGCCGACATCGGCAGCTTCGTCGCCGACGGCAAGCGCGTCCGCCAGATCCTGTTCAACCTCCTCTCCAACGCGGTCGGCTTCTCGGCCCCGGGCCAGCAGGTGCGGGTCTGCGCCCGCAAGGACGGCGAGAGCCTGGTGCTGGAGGTGATCGACCAGGGCCGCGGCATGCCGCCCGAGGTGATGGCGCGGGTCTTCGAGCGGTTCGAGAGCAATACGCTCGGCACCCGGCACCGCGGCGTGGGCCTCGGCCTGTCGATCGTGCGCTCCTTCGTCGAGCTGCATGGCGGGCGCATCGACATCGCGTCCTCCCCCGGCGCCGGAACCCGGGTCACCTGCACCTTCCCGGTCGGCGACGGGGAGGCCCGTCTGGCGGCGGCCGAGTAGCCGGCGAGCGGCCGCCGTGTGACTGCGTTCGGTGCCGGCGGGTGACGGAGCGAGGGTGACGGACCCTGGATATTCCGGCACCCTGGACGCGTTACCGTTCCGGAGCGGGCCCCGCCTGCATCCGGGAAAGCCCAAGGTTCGAAAGGTTAAGGTTCATGGGTTATCACGGGGGCCTTCAGCCCCGGACGGGCCCGTGAGCGAGGATGGCGGAGTGGACCAGGAGGGCATGGCCGAGCGTACACCCTGGGAGATCGTGCTGCCGGACGAGAGCGCGACCGAGGATCTCGGCCGCTTCCTCGCCGAGATCCTGCGGCCCGGTGACCTGGTGGCGCTGTCCGGCGGATTGGGCGGCGGCAAGACGACGCTGGCCAGGGCGGTGATCCGCGAGATCGTCGGGGACCCGGATCTCGAGGTGCCGAGCCCGACCTTCACCCTCATCCAGCCCTACGAGGGCCGGGCCGGGCAGGCGGTGGTCCATGCCGACCTCTATCGGCTGCGCGGGCCCGACGAACTCGTCGAGCTCGGCTTCGACGAGATGACCGAGCGGGCGATTGCCCTCGTCGAGTGGCCCGACCGGCTGCCGCCGCGCCACGGCCCGACGCTCGCCATCGACCTCTCCCTCAAGCCCGAATTCGGCGACGACGCCCGCCTCGCCCGGCTGATCGGCGGCGGGGGCCTGGGCGGCCGTCTGATGCGGGCCCGGGCGCTGCGCGTCCTCCTCGACCGCTCCGGCTGGGGCGAGGCCGAGCGGTTCCACATGCAGGGCGACGCGTCGAGCCGGTCCTACGAGCGTCTGGTCAACCCGGACGGCACCAAGGCGGTGCTGATGATCTCGCCGCCCAAGGCCGACGGGCCGCCGGTGCGGGACGGCAAGCCCTACAGCGCCATCGTCCATCTCGCCGAGAGCGTGCACGCCTTCGTGGCGATGGATCGCGGCCTGCGGGCCCTGGGCCTCAGCGCCCCGAAGATCCTCGGCGAGGACCTGGAGGCCGGCCTACTGATCCTCGAGGACCTCGGCAGCGAGCCGGTCACCGACCAGAACGGCCCGCGCCCCGAGCGCTACGCCGAGGCCGTGAAGGTGCTGGCGCGCCTGCACGGCACGCCCCTGCCGACGGTGCTGCCGGTGGCCGAGGGCCGCGACCACGAGCTGCCGCTCTACGACCGCGAGGCGCTGCTGTTCGAGGCCGAATTGCTGCCCGAATGGTACGCGCCGTACGTCGCCAACCGCCCGCTGGCGCCGGCGGCGCGGGCGGCCTTCGTCGCCGCCTGGAGCGAGGCGCTCGACGGGATCGAGGCCGAGGCCCGGACCTGGACCCTGCGCGACTACCACTCGCCCAACCTGATCTGGCTGCCCGAGCGCGACGGGATCGAGCGGATCGGCGTGATCGACTTCCAGGACGCGGTGCTGGGCCACCCGGCCTACGACGTCGCCTCGCTGCTGCAGGACGCCCGGGTCGATGCCAGCGCCGAGTTCGAGCTGCGCCTGCTCGGCCTCTACGCCCGCGAGCGCCGTCTGCGCGACGCCGAGTTCGACATGCAGGGCTTCGCCCGCGCCTACGCGGTGCTGGCGGCGCAGCGCGCCACCAAGATCCTCGGCATCTTCGCCCGCCTCGACCGGCGCGACGGCAAGCCGGGCTATCTCGCCCACCTGCCGCGCATCGAGGGCTACCTCGCCCGCAACCTCGCCCATCCGGCGCTCGCCGGCGTGCGGGCCTGGTATGCCGAGCACCTGCCGCGCCTTTGTCCCGCCGATTCCTGACCGCCGCCACATCGCCCGCGAAACATCTCCCGATGACCGATTCCCCAAAGCCCGCCGTGACCCGTGCCTTCGTGCTGGCCGCGGGGCTCGGCAAGCGCATGCGCCCGATCACCGCGACCACGCCCAAGCCCCTGGTCGAGGTTGCCGGCAAGTCGCTGGTCGATTACGCCCTCGACCGGATCGCGCAGGCCGGCATCCCGGAGGCGGTGGTCAACGTGCACTACCTCGCCGACCTGATGGAGGCGCATCTGGTGCGCCGCCGCTCCGCTCCGCTCATCACCATCTCGGACGAGCGCGAGACGCTGCTCGAGACCGGCGGCGGGGTGAAGAAGGCGCTCCGGCATCTGGGGCCGGCACCGTTCATGGTGCTGAACTCCGATTCGTTCTGGCTCGAAGGGCCGCAGCCGAATCTCGGCCGGCTCGTCGCCGCCTGGGACCCGGAGCGGATGGACATGCTGCTCCTCCTCGCCTCCGCGGCGACGAGCCTCGGCTATGACGGACCGGGCGACTTCCACATGGACGGGGAGGGGCGCCTGACGCGCCGGGCCGAGCGCGAGGTCTCGCCCTTCGTCTATGCCGGCGTCGCGATTCTGAAGCCCGACCTGTTCGCCGACACGCCGGACGGCGCGTTCTCCCTCAACCTGCTGTTCGACCGCGCCATCGCGGCCGAGCGCCTGTTCGGGCTTCGCCTCGACGGGCAGTGGCTCCATGTCGGCACGCCGGAGGCCCTGCGCGAGGCGGAGGAGCGGGTGCGCGCGAGCGCGACGCAGCCGTGAGGGGAAGGCCCGTCGTGTGCCGAAGCTCGTCTGGATGCAGGGTCTGCGACACGACGACCCCAGCCGGGCTCTACCGCCGACGGATCCTCGCAAGCCTCGCCCTTTCCCGGATCTCCTTCCGCTGACGCTACAATCGTCCGGGAAAGGGGAGGTGTGCGAGGGATGGTAGGCATGCCGGCACCATGGCTACCGATCCCGCCACCGTTCCATCGGATAGATCATACGGACCCCGCATGGCCTCCGGTTTCTCGCTCCGTCCCATCGACGATCTCTCGGCGGTCCTCGCGCTCAACACCGGCAACGCCGCCGAGACCTCGCCCCTCGACGAGCCGGCCCTGCGCGCCCTCGTCGATCAAGCCTTTCTAGCGACCGCGATCACCGGCCCCGACGGCCTCGCCGCCTTCCTGATCGCCCTCGACCAGGACGCGACTTACGCCAGCCCCAACTTCCGCTGGTTCCAGGCCCGCTATCCCCGCTTCGTCTACGTCGACCGGATCGTGACCGCCCCGGCGCAGCGCGGCCGCGGGCGCGCCCGGGCGCTCTACCAGGACCTGTTCGCCCGCGCCGCGGCCGCGGGCCACGACCGCATCGCCTGCGAGGTCAACCGCGTGCCGCCGAATCCGGGCTCCGACGCCTTCCACGCCGCCCTCGGCTTCGCGCCGGTCGGCACGGCCGAGATCCACGACGGCGCGAAGACCGTGCGCTACCTCCTGCGCGAGGTCGCCCGATGAGCGCCGGTCACGTCTTCACCATCCCGCCGGGGGCGCCCTTCCTCGACACGCTCGCCGAGGCGCTCCTCTCCGGCCGCCTCGTCGGCGACCTGGCCGGAGGGCCGTTCGGGCTCGCCGCGGTCACGCTCTACCTGCCGACCCGCCGCGCCGCCCGGGCGCTCGCCGCGATCCTCGCCCGGGAATGCGGCCCGGCCGCCTTGCTGCCGCGCATGGTGCCGCTCGGCGAGGCCGACGAGGCCGAGCTCGACCTTCTCTCCGCCCCCCCGGGCGAGCGCCGCGACGAGGTCCTGCGCCCGCCGATCCCGGCGCTCGAACGCCGGCTGATCCTCGCGCGCCTCGTCCAGGCCTGGGCCGGCACCGTCGACCGCCAGCTCCTGCCGCTCGGCGACGACGTCCCGTTCCGGGTGCCGTCCTCGCCGGCCGACGCGATCGGGCTTGCCGCCGACCTGGAGGGGCTGATGGACAGCCTCACCGTCGAGGGCCTGCCCTGGGACGACATCGCGGGCGCCGTCGAGGCCGAGCACTCGCGCTACTTCTCGCTCACCCTCGATTTCGTGCGCATCGCCGCCGAGCACTGGCCGAAGATCCTGGCCGCGCGCGGCGTCGCCGACCCGGTCGAGCGCGGCCGCGCCCTGGTGCTGGCGGAGGCCGCCCGCCTCACCCGCGAGCGCCCGGCCGACCCGGTGATCGTCGCCGGCTCGACCGGCTCGGTGCCCGCCACCGCCCGGCTCATCACGGCGATCGCGCGGTTGCCCCGCGGGGCCGTGGTGCTGCCCGGCCTCGACCGCGACCTCGACGCCGCCGGCTGGAGCGCCATCGACCCCGCCGGCGACGGTGAGGCGGCGGCCCATGCCCACCCGCAGGCGGTGCTGCACCGCCTGGTGGGACAAGGCTTCCTCGCCCTCGACCGGGCCGACATCGTCCCCCTCGGCAGCCCGACTCCCGCCGCCGCGGCCCGGGCCGGCCTGCTCTCCCAGGCCCTGCGGCCGGCCGAGACCACCGATGCCTGGGCCGATCTCGACGCGGGCCTTCGCCAGGCGCTCGCCCGCGACGGCGCCGCCGGCATCCGGGTGGTCGAGGCCGCCGACGAGCGCGAGGAGGCGCTGGCGATCGCGGTCGCGTTGCGCGAGGCGCTGGAGCGGCCCGACCGCACGGCCGCCCTCATCACCCCGGATCGCGCCCTGGCGCTCCGGGTCGCCGCCGAGCTGCGCCGCTGGGGCATCGTCGCCGACGATTCCGCCGGTGAGCCCCTGGCGCGCAGCCCGGCCGGGCGGCTGGCGCGCCTCGCCGCCGACGTCGCGGCGCTCGACGCCAGGCCCGAGCGGGTGCTGGCGCTCCTCGCCCACCCGCTGGTGCGCCTCGGCCTCCCGCGCGCGGAGGTGGAGCGGGCGGCGAGCGCGCTGGAGATCGGGTGCCTGCGCGGTCCCGCCCCGGCCAAGGGGTTCGCCGGCATCGAGGAGGCCTTGGCGCTCGCCCGCACCGAGGAGCGCCCGCACGATCCGCGCCCGCGCCGGCGCCTCACCGCGGGGGATTGGGACGCGGCGGAGGACCTGCTGCTGCGCCTCTCCCTGGCGTTTCGCGATTTCGCCGCCGACGAGGACGACGCCCCCGGCGACCTGATCGCCATCGCGAAGACCCACCGCGCCGCCTGCGACCTCCTGATGGAGGGCCCGGAGGAGGACGAGCCGGAGCGCGATGCCGGACCCGACGCCTCCGTGGCGGTGCTCGATGCCCTGTTCGACGACATGGAGATGGCGGAGCCCGGCCTGCTCGCCGGCCGCTTCTCGGACTATCCGGCCTTCTTCACCGCGCTGGCCCGCGAGCGGGTGGTGTCGCGGCGCAACGACAGCCCGCATCCGCGCCTGCGCATCCTCGGCCTGCTCGAGGCGCGGCTCCTCACCGTCGACCGGGTGGTGCTCGGCGGCCTCGACGAGGGAGTGTGGCCGCCCAAGGCCGAGACCGACGCCTTCCTCAACCGGCCGATGCGCGGCCGCGTCGGCTTGGCCCCGCCGGAGCGCCGCCTCGGACAGACCGCGCACGACTTCGTCCAGGCCCTCGGCTGCCCGGACGCGATCGTCACCCGGGCGCATAAGCGCGAGGGCGCGCCGACCGTGCCGTCGCGCTTCCTGCAGCGCCTGCGCGCCTTCGCGGGCGAGGAGGCCTGGACGGATCTCGTGACGGGCGGACAGCGGTTCCGGGCGCTCGCCGCCGTGATCGATGCCGGCACGGCTCCCGTGCCGCCGCGCCTGCGCCGCCCGGCGCCGCGGCCCGATCCCGGCCTGTTTCCGCGCTCGCTCAGCGTCACCGAGATCGAGACCCTGGTGCGCGATCCCTACGGGATCTTCGCCCGCCACGTGCTCGGCCTCGACGCCCTCGAACCGGTGGCGGTGCAGCCGAGCGCCAGCGACCGCGGCACCATCGTCCACGACGTGCTCGGCGGCTTCGCCGAGCGCTTCCCGGAAGGCCTGCCCTCCCTCGACGAGGCCGAACAGGTCCTCTACGCGCTCGCCGCCAACGCCTTCGCGCCGATTTCGGACGCCTATCCGGAGCTCTACGCCGAGTGGTGGCCGCGCTTCGTACGCCTGGCCGAGGCGTTCCTGGCCTGGGAGGCCGAGCGCCGGCCCGGCCTGCGCCGCGTTCACCCGGAGACCGGCGGGCGCTGGGCCCTCGACATCCCGGGCGGCCACGTGCTCACCTTGCGCGCCCGCGCCGACCGGATCGAGACCCGTCGGGACGGCGGCCACACGATCATCGACTTCAAGACCGGCCAGCCCCCGAGCGCCCGCGAGGTCTTCGCCGGCTTCTCGCCCCAGCTGACGCTCGAGGCCGCGATGCTGCGCGCCGGCGCCTTCAAGGGGCTCGGGCCCGTCGAGGAGACGCCCGACCTCCTCTACATCCGGGCGAGCGGCGGCAAGACGCCCCTCGACCCGATCCCGCTCAAGCCGCCGCGGAACGACGGGCGAACGCTGCCCGAGCTGGTCGAGGCCCATGTCGCCGGCTTGCGCCGGCTCGTCGGCGCGTTCATGGCCGGGGAGGCGTCCTACCTGTCGCGGCCCTATCCGAAATACGCCAAGGCCTACTCGGATTACGACCATCTGGCGCGGGTCAGGGAATGGTCGCTGGTCGAGGGGGAGGAGTGATACGACATCCGGACGATGACGTCCGGATGTCGTATCACCAGCCCGCGCGGCGCCTGAGCGAAGCTGCTGTCCGCATTGCAAAGCAATCGGTCGGAAAGCGTATGAGGGCCTGACCCTTGCCGGTCGACCCCTCCCCCCCACGAGGGGGAGGGGTCGGCCCGTGCGCCTCGTCGGGCCGGCGAGATCCGGGGAACGACCCTGTGCCCCCGCCGCCACGCCCCGCGAAAACCCTGTGCACCACCCCCCGGGCGCCCTTGAGGCAACGCTTCCTTCGGTGCGAGCCCAGCATTCTGGCGCGTGATCGGGAGGACGGATGGGCATCGAGGGTTTCGTCGTCGACGGCCTGACGCAGGACGCGCAGCGGCGGGCGGCGGATCCGCGGGCGTCGGCCTGGGTGTCGGCCAATGCCGGGGCGGGCAAGACCAAGGTGCTCACCGACCGGGTGGTGCGCCTGCTGCTGCACGGCGCCGCACCGGCCAAGATCCTCTGCCTCACCTTCACCAAGGCCGCCGCCGCCAACATGGCGATCCGGGTGTTCGAGCGGCTCGGCCGCTGGGTCACCCTCGACGAGGCGGATTTGCGCGCCGAGCTGACCGCCCTCGAGGGCGAGGCACCGGACGGGGCCACCCTGCGGCGCGCCCGCCGTCTCTTCGCGCGGGCGGTCGAGACGCCGGGCGGGCTCAAGATCGAGACCCTGCACGCCCTCTGCGAGCGGCTGCTGCACCTCGTCCCGTTCGAGGCCAACGTGCCGGCCCGCTTCGTGGTGCTGGACGAGGCCCAGACCCGCGAGGCGATCGACCGCACGATCGACAACGTCCTCGCCGATGCGGTCGACACCCGCCACCCGGAGCTGGCCGAGGCGCTGAGCCTGGTCGCCCCCGAGGCGGCGGGCGAGGCCCTGCGCCGGGCGATGGTGGCGGCGGTGCAGAACCGCGGCCTGATCGGCCATCCCGACGGGGTGCCGGCCCGCCTCGATGCCCTGCGGACCGCACTCGGCCTCGCGCCCGACGAGAGCTTGAGCGCGATCGAGGCCCGGATGCTCGACGGCGGGCCCGACCTTGCCGGCTTGAGCGCGGCCCTGCGCACGGGGAAAGCCACCGACGAGAAGCGCGCCGACGCGCTGGCGCTCGCGGCCAGCGCCACCGGGCCGGCCCGGCTGACGCTGACGCTGGCGGCGTTCTTCAAGGACGAGGGCGAGGGCGACGCTTACGCCGCCGCCTCCCTCGGCACCAAGGCGGTGCCGGCGGACGTGAAGGAGGCGCTGCTCGCCGAGCAGGCGCGGCTCGGCGCCTTGCGCGACCGCCTCAAGGCCGCCCGGGCCCATTCCCGCACCGAGGCCCTGTTCACCCTGGCGGCCGAGATCCACCGCCGGATGGAGGCGCAGAAGGCGCGCCTCGGCGCCCTCGACTTCGACGACCTGATCCACAAGACCCTGGACCTGCTGACCCGGGTCGATTCGGCCTGGGTGCTGTACAAGCTCGACCGCGGCGTCGACCACGTGCTGATCGACGAGGCGCAGGACACCAACCCGCAGCAATGGGAGATCCTGCGCCGGATCACCGAGGATTTCTGCGCCGGGGAGGGGGCCCGCGAGGCGGGCGCCGGCCTCGCCCGCACCCGCTTCGCCGTCGGCGACCCCAAGCAGTCGATCTACAGCTTCCAGGGCGCCGCGCCCGAGGAGTTCGAGACCACGCGGCGAGCCTGGCGGCGCGACGCGGAAGGGGCCGGGATGCCCTTCGCCGATGTCGGCCTTACCCTGTCGTTCCGCTCCGCCATCGGCGTCCTGCGGGCGGTGGACGCCACCTTCGCGCTCGAGGAGCATTATCGCGGGCTGTCCTTCGGCGACACCGCCATCGGCACCGTACATTCCACCGCCCGGGTGCGGGCGCCGGGCCAGATCGAGCTGTGGCCGGTCGAGCGGCCGAGCGCCGAGGAGGAGCCCGACGCCTGGACCCATCCGGTCGATGCGATCGAGGCCGGCGCGCCCGCCCTCGTCACCGCGCGCCGGGTGGCGCGGGCGGTGCGGCTCTGGACCACGCAAGGCGACGATACCGGCCGGGTCTGGCGGCCGGGCGAGGTCTTGATCCTGGTGCGCAAGCGCTCGGCCGCCTTCGAGGGCGTGATCCGGGCGCTGAAGGCCGAGGGCGTGCCGGTCGCCGGCCAGGACCGCCTCGACATCGCCGCCCACATCGCGGTGCTCGATCTGGTCGCCGCCGGGCGCGCCGCGCTCCTGCCGCAGGACGACCTGACGCTTGCCACCGCGCTCAAGACGCCGCTCGTCGGCCTCACCGACGACGACCTCGTCGCCATCGCGTCCGGCCGCGACCCGGACGAGGCGCTGGTGACGGCGCTGCGCCGCCGGGCCGAGGCCGGCGACCCGGCCGCCCGGCGCGGCGCCGGCGCGCTCGACAGCTGGATGGCGCTTGCCCGGACGCACGGGCCGTTCGGCTTCTACGCCGAACTGCTCGGGCCTCTCGGCGGCCGGGCGCTCCTGGTGCAGCGCCTCGGCGGCGAGGCGGGCGACGCCATCGACGTGTTCCTCACGGCGGCGGCTCAGGCCGAGGCCGGGCCCGACGCGCCTTCGCTCACCGGCTTCCTCGCCCGCTACGCCCCGAGCGGCGGGCGCGATGCCGGCGGCCACACGGTGAAGCGCGATCTCGATTCCGCCCGCGACGAGGTGCGGGTGATGACGGTGCACGGCGCCAAGGGGCTGGAGGCGCCGCTGGTGCTGGTGCTCGACGGCTGCGACGCCCTGGGCCGCGACCCGGCCCTGATCCCGATGCGGCTCGAGGACGGCAGTACCGTCCCGGTCTGGTCGAGCGCCAAGGCGCATGACAGCGCGGGCGTCGCGGCCGCCCGCGACGCGCTCCACGCCAAGGCCGGCGAGGAGCACAACCGCCTGCTCTACGTCGCCATGACCCGGGCCAAGGACCGGCTGGTGATCGCGCCCTATTCCGGCAACGACAAGGAGACCCCGGCGGCGGCCTGGTGCGAGATGATCCGCCGCGGCCTGGTCAAGCAGTTCGGCGGCGTCGAGATCGCCGAGATGCCCTACGGCCCGGCGGAGAGCTGGCGCGAGGGCGCCGCCCTGCCGGAGGCCCCGGCGACGCCCGAGGGTGTCCCGGAGCCCGAGGCGGTGCCGGACTGGCTGCACCGGGCGGTGACGCCGGAGGCCGAGCCGCTGCCGCCCTTGCGTCCCTCCGGCCTCGGCGCCGCCGACGAGCCGCGCCGCTCGGATGCCCGCTCCAGCGACCCGGCGGCGCGCCGCCGCGGCGTGCTGGTCCACGCCCTGCTCGAGCACCTGCCCGGCCTTGCGCCCGAGCGGCGCGCCGGTGCCGCGGAGGCCTTCGTCGCCGCCCGCGCCCCGGGCCTCGATCCGGACAGGCGCGCGGCCATCGCCGCGGAGGCCCTGCGGCTCCTCGCCGACCCCGACCTCGCGGTCCTGTTCGGGCCGGAGGCCCGGGCCGAGGTGACGCTGGCCGGCAGCATTCCGGTCGACGGGGTGATGCGCCCGGTGCATGGCCGGGTCGACCGGATCGCGGTCACCGAGACGGCGATCTGGCTCGTCGACTTCAAGACCGGCCGCCCGCCCCGGGACGGCGCCCCGACGCCGCGGGGCCAGGCGGCGCAGGTTGCGCTCTACGCCCGCCTCCTCGAACAGATCTATCCGGGCCGCACCCTGGTGCCGCTCCTGGTCTGGACCGCCGGGCCGGTGATGCGCCGCTTGACCCCGCTGGATTGCGCCGCCGCCCTCGATACGCTGGCATGAACACGCCGGCGTGAACCGGGGTGCGCGATCGCACGGGCCATGCAGGGACGGCGCGAGAGAGCATGGATGAGAGCGGGGATGACTTGGCCGTTGCGCTTGATCGGCTCCCTCCCGGTTCTTACCTTCCCCCTCACGCGGGCCGGTCCGCACCGTTGACCGGCTTTCAGGACGAGAAGGATTTCCAGCGATGGCGACCGTGAAGGTGACCGACGCGAGCTTCGAGCAGGACGTGCTGCAATCGGCCGAGCCCGTGGTGGTGGATTTCTGGGCCGAGTGGTGCGGCCCCTGCCGCGCCATCGGCCCGGCCCTGGAGGAAATCTCCACCGAGATGAACGGCCGGGTGAAGATCGCCAAGGTCAATGTCGACGAGAACCCGGGCATCGCCTCCCAGTACGGCATCCGCTCGATCCCGACCCTGATGCTGTTCAAGGGCGGCCAGCTCGCCGGCCAGAAGGTGGGCGCCGCCCCGAAGGGCGATCTGGCCCGCTGGATCCAGGCCAGCGCCTGAGCGCATCGGGGTTGCTGGATGCGGGGAGCCCGGCCGGGAGGCCGGGCTTTCTTTTATGCCCCTATGATATCGTGCAGTCCTCCGCGTTCATGCCACGCAGGGGTCCCCCGGGGCCGCGAATGCGGAGCCTGGAATGTCGCGGAGGATGTCGGGATCGCGATATGGTCCGGCAGACCTCACGCCCGCCGCAGCAACTGCAACGCACTCCCCGGCCCGTACGCCACCCAGATCGCCGCGCAGGCTCCCGGCCGGTCGCGCTTGAACCGCGCATCCAGGTCGTCGAGGGCGGCCTGGAGGCGCACGGAGCGGGGCTTCTGGAAGAAGTCGGCGTGATTGAGCTGGGCCCGGGACGAGAAGGCCCGGAAATGCTCGGCGTCGATCCGGACGCCGTCGCATGTCCGGCTGGCGAGGTCGGCTTCGATGCCCGAGAGCAGCACCGGATCCTGCGGCGTCGCCTGTTCCCTGTGAGGCTGAGCGGCGAAGCAGAACGCGGTCCAGGCAATCACGGCGAGAGAAGACCTGACGATCATGGCGGCATTCGCAAGCAGATGATGTGATCCGCAGCCAGAACCCTCCGCGACGGTACCCGTTCCTCTGGGTGCGACTTGCGATGTGCGCCGGCGCACGTCGGCGCCCGCGTCTCACACCGGATCGCGCTCGATCCAGGACGGGTCCATCGCCATCACCGTCTCGTCGAACGGCGCCGGCCCCGGCGCCTCACCGCGGATCAGGCTCTCGGCCTCGCCATGGTCGACGTCGCGCATCTGCTCGGCCAGCAGGGCGAGGTAGCTCGCGGCAGCGGAGGTGCCGAACAACTCGGCGAAGCGCGCATGGGCGACCGCCGTCATCGTCTCCACCACCGCGGCGGGCGGGCTGCCCGCCTCGACGGCATTGTCGAACACCGCCCGCCAGGCGCGGGACAGGCGCTCGCGCAGTTCGAAGGTATCGTCCACGGATCGCCCTCCCCGGGCCGGGAACGGCCGTGGCGGAGTATGGGCGCAGGGGTCTCCGGTTTCCAGGCGGGGAGGGGTGTCAACCGGCCGGTCCTGTACGATATCCGCCACGCCGGCCTGACGGCCTCAAGGGAGAACAACCCGATGAAACTCTACGGCACCAGCCTGTCGCCGTTCGTCCGCAAGGTGCTCGTCGTCCTCGCCGAGAAGGGCATCGAGGCCCAGCACGTGCCACTGCGCTTCCACGATCCCGATCCGCGCTTCCGGGCCGCCAGCCCGTTCGGCAAGATCCCGGCCCTGGAGGACGGGGAGTTCCGCCTCGCCGATTCCTCGGCGATCATTCATTACCTGGAGCGCAAGCACCCGGCGCCGGCCCTGCTGGCGACGGAGGCAAAGGATCTCGGCCGGACGATCTGGTTCGACGAGTTCGGCGATACCGAGCTGTTCCCGGTGCTGATCAAGCCGTTCGTGCAGCGGGTGATGCGGCCGAAGATGATGAACCAGCCCTGCGACGAGGCCGTGGTGGCCAAGTGCATGGGCGAGGAACTGCCGCGGCTGTTCGATTATCTCGAGGGGGTGATCGACGGGCCCTATCTGGTCGGCGGCGCCTTCGGCCTGGCCGACATCTCGGTCGCGACGGGCTTCCACAACTTCCACCTCGCCGGCGAGGCGGTCGATGCCGGACGCTGGCCGCGCCTCGCGGCCTACATCAAGGGCATCCTGGAACGCCCGTCGTTCCAGGCCGCGATCGCGGCCCGGCAAGGCTGAGGAGGGAGGGGGCGGGCGACCGTCCCCTCGTCCAGCGCCCCGATCCCCTCAGCGCCCCGAGTCCCTCAGCGCCCTTTGGCGCTGCGGCGGTAGAAGCCGTCGACCTGGGATTGGGCTTCGGCCCGGTCGCGCTCGTTGGCGGCGGCCATCGCCTGTTCCTGCAGGGTGACGATCCACTGGTCCTTCGGCCCCTCCGCCGCGTCGCGGGCGAGCGTCAGCCAGGCGAGGCCCCGGGCGCGCTGCACCGTGACGCCCTGCCCGTTGATGAGGAGCTGGCCGAGCAGCGCCTGCGCGGCCGGATGGCCCTTCTCGGCGGCGAGGTTGAACCAGCGCGCCGCCTGGCGCGGGTCCTGGGTCACGCCGGTGCCGTCGAGATAGAGCCGGGCGAGGTTGTACTGCGCGTTCGGGTCGCCGTAATAGGTCGCCGCGTAGTTGAACATGTCGTAGGCGCGCTCGACGTTCGGGCGCACGTAGGAGCCCTTGATCCCGTCGAGGAAGTAGCGGCCCAGCGCCGTGAAGGCGCTCGCCACCACGCCGGCATTCGGCGCCTCCGGGCCCTCGTCGGCGTTCTCGTCGGCGATCTTCGAGAAGAACTCGAACGCCTTGAGGTCGTCGTGCGGGACGCCGTCTCCCTCCGCGTACATGCGGCCGAGCTTCCACAGGGCCAGGGCGTGGCCCTGGCCGGCGGCGTATTCGAGGGCGCGGGCGGCGCCCTCCTTGTCGCCGGCATTGTAGTCGCGCATGCCCGTCCGCATCGCCTCGCGGGCGTTGCGGTAGCCCGTGGCCGCGGGCACCGGGGTCCGCACCGCGGCGTCGAGCGCCGCGGTGGGGCCTGCCCCGGCCATGGTCAGGCCGAGGAGCGCGAGGAGGAACCGGCGGCCCGCCCGGGAGGGCAGGCCGGCCTCAGATATCCGCATAGGAGAGCGTCTCCTGGGCCCCGCCCGGATGCGTGACCGCGCCGGTCACCGCCGGGCCGACGGTCTGCGCGTACTTCCACAGGTAGCCCGAGGTCGAATCGTTGGCCCGCGGCTGCCAGGCCGCGTGGCGCCGGGCGAGCTCGTCATCCGTCAGGTCGACCGAGAGCGTGCCCTGGATCGCATCGATGCGGATGAGGTCGCCGTCCTCGAGGAGGCCGATCGGGCCGCCCACCGCCGCCTCGGGCCCGACATGGCCGATGCAGAAGCCGCGGGTGGCGCCCGAGAAGCGCCCGTCGGTGATGAGCGCCACCTTGTCGCCCATGCCCTGGCCGTAGAGCGCGGCGGTGGTCGCCAGCATCTCGCGCATGCCGGGGCCGCCGCGCGGGCCCTCGTAGCGGATCACCAGGACCTCGCCCTCCTTGTACTGGCGGTTCTTCACCGCCTCGAAGCAGGCCTCCTCGTTGTCGAAGACGCGGGCCGGGCCGGCGAAGGTCTGCTTCTCCGGCGGCATGCCGGCGACCTTCACGATCGCGCCCTCCGGCGCCAGGTTGCCCTTGAGCCCGACGACGCCGCCGGTAGCGGTGATCGGCTGGCTGGACGGGCGAACCACGTCCTGCTGGGCGTTCCAGGCCACCTTGGCGAGGTTCTCGGCGATGGTGCGGCCGGTGACGGTCAGGCAGTCGCCGTGCAGGAAGCCGCCGTCGAGCAGCGTCTTCATCAGGAGCGGGATGCCGCCGACCTCGAACAGGTCCTTGGCGACGTAGCGCCCGCCGGGCTTCAGGTCGGCGATGTAGGGGGTGCGCTTGAAGATCTCGGCGACGTCGAACAGGTCGAAGCTGATGCCGCATTCATGGGCGATCGCCGGCAGGTGGAGCGCCGCGTTGGTCGAGCCGCCGGAGGCCGCCACCACGGTCGCGGCGTTCTCCAGCGCCTTGCGGGTGACGATGTCGCGCGGCCGGATGTTCTTGGCGAGAAGCTCCATCACCATCTCGCCCGCGGTGGCGCAGAACCGGTCGCGGATCTCGTAGGGGGCGGGCGCGCCGGCCGAGTAGGGCAGGGCGAGGCCGATCGCCTCGGAGACGGTCGCCATGGTGTTGGCGGTGAACTGCGCGCCGCAGGCCCCGGCGGAGGGGCAGGCGACCTGCTCCAGCTCGTCGAGGTCGTCGTCGCTCATCGTGCCGACCGAGTGCTTGCCGACCGCCTCGAACAGGTCCTGGATGGTCACCGGCTGGCCCCGGAAGGTGCCGGGCAGGATCGAGCCGCCGTAGATGAAGACGGAGGGCACGTTGAGGCGCACCATCGCCATCATCATGCCGGGCAGGGACTTGTCGCAGCCGGCGAGGCCCACGAGCGCGTCGTAGGCGTGGCCGCGCATGGTGAGTTCCACCGAATCGGCGATCACCTCGCGGGACGGCAGCGAGGCGCGCATGCCGCGATGCCCCATGGCGATGCCGTCGGTGACCGTGATGGTGCAGAACTCGCGCGGGGTGCCGCCGGCCGAGGCCACGCCCTTCTTCACCGCCTGCGCCTGGCGCATCAGCGAGATGTTGCAGGGCGCCGCCTCGTTCCAGCACGAGGCCACGCCGATCAGCGGCTGGTGGATCTGCTCGCGGGTCAGACCCATGGCGTACAGGTACGACCGGTGCGGCGCCCGCTCGGGACCCTCGGTCACGTAGCGGCTGGGCAGCTTCGATTTGTCGGTGGTGTGACGCGCGTCCATGGCCCTGTCCCGTACCCGTGGTTTCTTGAAAGGCCGGTTTTTCCCCGGTCCCACTCCCTGCACCGCCCTGGGACGGCTCACGCGAAACGGACCCGTTGCCGGATCAATCCGCCAGCGCCGCCCGCGATCCCCGGGGACCCGGAAACACCGCGATAAATCACTGTGGGGACAGTCGTTTAACGTGGCCGTTGAGGTGCCGTCGGTTTATGGCGGGAACGCGGCGGAGCAAAGTGCGGTCTGGGGCAAACCTGGGATGCTTTCGGGGTGTTGCGACCTCGCCACAGCTAAGCTTGCGGCCGAAGGCTGACGGAAGGTGAGAGATGCCGTCCGGCGAGTGGCCTTCATCTGAAGTGCCTTTGTGCCCGCGGTGAGGCAGGCAGGTCCGGCCCGCCGGGACCGGGACGCGCGATTCGACTTGCCGGCAGGCGGATTTTTCAGAGTCTGTTCATGCGGCGGCAGCCTGCCGGCGATCGGATCGAGGAAGAGGGCGATGCGGGGCTGGCCGATCGTGCGGACGATCCTGTGCGTGATCGGCGCGGCGACGGTCGTGGTCGGGGCCGGTCTTGCGGCCTGCATCGCCGGACTGGCCGGCCTCCTGCCGCCCTCGGGCGACGTGCAGCGCCACGTGTATCCGTCTCCCGATGCGACGATGAACGCGGTCGTGGCGACGCGGGTCTGCGGTGGCGCGATCTCGCCCTACCGCACGTCGAGCGTCGCCGTGGTCCGGGGCGGTCCGGACGCCTCCGAAGACCCGGACGCCGCCGACGACGTGTTCGTCGGCGATTGCTCGGCCCTTCCCGACGGCGATCGGCCGGACGCGCCGGCCTCGCCGCCGGCGGTCTGGCGCGACGCGGCGACCCTGCAGGTCCGCATCAGGGCCGACGGAACGTCGATCAGGATGCGGGATCGCGATCGCACCGGCCGCATCAAGGTCGTGTTCGTCTTCGCGACGCCGTGACGGGGGCACGGGGCCAGCCCGCCCTCCCATCCCGGGATCAGGCGGGAGGGTGGAACGGGCCGAACCCGTCTCGCTCTCCGACGGGCAATTCGCTCGACGATGTCCTCACGTCGACCGCGGCGCCGCCACCGGGTGGCGCAGGCCCGCGATCACCGCCCGCAGCGTCCCGGCCTCGGCCTCCGGCGCGTCGGTGCGGGCATAGATGCGGTCGTGCACGAAGGAGAGCTTCCCGATCACCGCCGGCGTCATCCGGAACGGGTACAGGTCGGGCTGGCCCATGCTGCGGTTGAGCGAGTTCATCGCGAAGGTCAGCGGCAGCCACGCCTCGATCAGCCGGCCGAAATCCGGGCTGCGATAGGGGTCGAAATCGACCTTGGCCGAGAGCGTGATCGGCGCGTGGAGCGCGGGGCCCGCCTGGAGCTTGGGCTGCACCCGGACGCCGAACTGGCTCGCGGTCTCGAGCGTGTCGACGATGTGCATGTAGTGGGCCCAGGTCTCGGCGAAGTCCTCCCACGGATGGGAGGTGGCGTAGGCCGACACGAAGGTCTCCTGCCAGCCCTCGTCCGGTCCGTGGGCGTAGTGGCGCTGGAGGGCGGCGCCGTAATCGGCCCGCTCGTCGCCGAACACCGTCCGGAACGCGTCGAGGCAGGGATCGGCCCGGACCAGCACGTTCCAGAAATAATGCCCGATCTCGTGGCGAAAATGCCCGAGAAGCGTGCGGTAATGCTCGCCGAACTGGGTGCGCCGGCGCTCGCGCTCGACGTCGTCGGCCTCGGCGATGTTGAGGGTGATGAGGCCGTTATCGTGCCCGGTGAGCACCGGCGGGCCGATCAGGTAGGATTCGGCCGGGTCGACCAGGAAGTCGAAGGCGATGCCGGCCGGGTCCTCGCGCCGGGAGACGAGCGGCAGGCGCAGGCGCAGCATGGCGTAGAACAGCCGGCGCTTGGCCGCCTCGACCTCGCGCCAGCGGGTCCGGTTCCAGAGGATCGACAGGTCCGGCACCACCCGGTTGTGGCGGCAGGCGAGGCAGTAGGCCTCGGGCGCGCCCGCCGGCACCAGCCAGTTGCAGCCGCCGGACTCGCGGTTGGCGCAGGGGCGATACGTGCGGCGCGGATCGGCGAGGCCGCGCCAGTGCGAACCGGCCGGCAGAACCGCCGTCATGTCGGCGAGGTCGGGGTCGTAGCCGAGGCGGCACGCGCAGCTCTCGCAGGCATCGGACTCGAAATGGGCCGGCTGCGCGCAGGCTTGGCACTGGAAGATCTTCATCGCGGCGTCCGGGCAGGCGCCCGGGGCGGAAGCGGGACCTGCCTGCACCAAGGGGCGATACCCGCCCGCGGTTCCCTCGGCAGCGGCACGGGACTTGCCTAATTTTATTTCGCCCGGCCACCCGGGACGGGCCGCATGGTGACGCAAAGGCACACGATGCGGGCTCGAGTCGTCGACGTCCCGGCTGACGCCGGCCCGGCCAAGGTGTAGAACCGCATCGACCGCACGAGAGGCCGGCGGGCTCACCCCTGAAACGCAGCAGAAGGTTCGGAGTCGTCGTGTCGATCAAGGCCGCCTTGCACCACGTCACGTCCTACACCTACGACCGGCCGATCGCCCTCGGGCCGCAGGTGATCCGCCTACGCCCGGCGCCGCATACCCGTACCCGGATCGAGAGTTACGCCCTCAAGGTCACGCCCGCCAACCACTTCGTGAACTGGCAGCAGGATCCCAACGGCAACTGGCTCGCCCGGCTGGTCTTTCCCGAGAAGACGACGCAGTTCCGGATCGAGGTCGATCTCGTCGCCGACATGTCGGTGATCAACCCGTTCGACTTCTTCGTCGAGGATTACGCCCAGACCCGGCCCTTCGCCTATCCGGACGACCTGAAGGCCGAGCTTGCTCCCTACCTCGCCGTCGAGGACGGGGGATCGGAGATCGAGGCCCTGATGGCCCGGCTGCCGGCCGAGCCGAGCACCGTGCAGTTCCTGGTGGCGCTGAACGCCCTCGTGCGGGACACGGTGAATTACGTCGTGCGGATGGAGCCGGGGGTGCAGACCCCGGCGGAGACGCTCCGGAAGGGCAGCGGCTCGTGCCGCGACTCGGCCTGGCTGCTGGTCCAGGTGCTGCGGCGCTTGGGGCTCGCCGCCCGCTTCGTCTCCGGCTACCTGCTCCAGCTCGTCCCCGACACCACCGCGGTGGACGGGCCGGCCGGCACCACCACCGACTTCACCGACCTCCACGCCTGGGCCGAGGTCTATGTGCCGGGCGCCGGCTGGATCGGGCTCGACGCCACCTCGGGGCTGCTGTGCGGCGAGGGCCACATCCCCCTCGCGGCGACCCCGCATTACCGGTCGGCGGCGCCGATCTCCGGCCTCGCCGAACCGGCCGAGGTCACGTTCGACTTCTCCATGCAGGTCACCCGGGTCGCCGAGGCGCCCCGCGTCACGAAGCCGTTCTCGGACGAGGCCTGGGGGGCGCTCGACGCGCTGGGCGAGCGCATCGACCGCGACCTCGCCGAGCAGGACGTGCGCCTGACCATGGGCGGCGAGCCGACCTTCGTGTCGGTCGACGATTTCGAATCGCCCGAATGGAACGCCGCCGCGGTCGGGCCGACCAAGCGCGGGCTGGCCGACCAGCTGATCCGCCGCCTGCGCGAGCGCTTCGGCCCCGGCGGCTTCCTGCATTACGGCCAGGGCAAGTGGTATCCGGGCGAGAGCCTGCCGCGCTGGGCCTTCGGCCTCTACTGGCGCAAGGACGGCGAGCCGGTCTGGCGCGATCCCGCCCTCGTCGCCTCCGAGACCGGCCCGCGCGACGCCGGGATCGCGGAAGCCGAGGCGCTGATGCGCGGCCTCGCCCGGCGGCTCGATCTGGAGCCCTACATCCAGCCGCTCTTCGAGGATCCCGAACATTGGGAGCGCAAGGCGGCGGAGCTGCCGGTCAACGTCACGCCGCTCGACCCGAAGGTCGGCGATGCGGAATCCCAGGCGCGCATGGTGCGGGTCTTCACCCGCGGGCTCGACAAGGCGACCGGCTACGTGCTGCCTCTCGCCAACGTCGCGGTCGGCCCGGCCCGGCAGTGGGTGTCCGAGCCGTGGACGCTCAAGCGCGGCGCGATCTACCTCGTGCCCGGCGATTCGCCGGCGGGCTTCCGCCTGCCGCTCGCCTCGCTGCCCTACGTGCCGCCGAACTCCTATCCCTACTACGTGCCGCAGGACCCGCTGGAGCAGCGTGGCCCCCTCGCCCCCGGTGCCGCCAAGGCGCCACAGCGCAAGCCCGCCCCGGCCGGCATCGCGGTGCGCACGGCGCTCGCCGTCGAGCCGCGGGACGGGGTGCTGTGCGTGTTCATGCCGCCGATCGAGCGGGTGGACGAGTATCTGGAGCTGCTCGGCCTCCTGGAGGCGGCGGCGGCCGAGATCGGCCAGCCGCTCCACATCGAGGGCTACGAGCCGCCCTACGATCCGCGCCTGTCGGTGGTCAAGGTCACGCCCGATCCCGGCGTGATCGAGGTCAACGTCCAACCGGCCAAGACCTGGCGCGAGGCGGTCGAGATCACCACCGGCCTCTATGCCGATGCCCGCCAGACCCGGCTCGGCGCGCAGAAATTCATGATCGACGGGCGCCATACCGGGACGGGGGGCGGCAACCACGTCGTGCTTGGCGGCGCGACCCCGGCGGATTCGCCGTTCCTGCGCCGGCCCGACCTTCTCAAGAGCCTGGTGCTGTACTGGCAGCGCCACCCGTCCCTGTCCTACCTGTTCTCGGGGCTCTATGTCGGCCCGACCAGCCAGGCGCCGCGGATGGACGAGGCGCGCCACGACGGGCTCTACGAGCTCGAAATCGCGCTCGCTCAGGTGCCGCCTCCCGGCGGGCCGGACGTGCCGCTCTGGCTCGTCGACCGGCTCTTCCGCAACATCCTCACCGACGTGACCGGCAACACCCACCGGTCCGAGATCTGCATCGACAAGCTCTACTCGCCGGACGGCCCGACCGGGCGGCTCGGCCTGCTCGAATTCCGTTCGTTCGAGATGCCGCCGGAGGCGCGGATGAGCCTCGCCCAGCAGGTGCTCCTGCGCGGCCTCGTCGCGTGGCTGTGGCGCGAGCCGCAGGAGGGCGGGTTCGTGCGGTGGGGCACGACGCTCCACGACCGCTTCATGCTGCCCCACTTCCTGTGGGAGGACTTCTCCGCGGTCCTCGGCGACCTCGGCCGCGCCGGCTACGCCTTCGATCCGGCCTGGTACGAGGCGCAGGCCGAGTTCCGCTTCCCGCGCTACGGCGAGGTCGAGCGCGGCGGCGTGAAGCTGGAGCTGCGCCAGGCCCTCGAACCCTGGCACGTGCTCGGCGAGGAGGGCGCGATCGGCGGGACGGTGCGCTACGTCGATTCCTCGGTCGAGCGGCTGCAGGTCAAGGTGTCGGGCTACGTGCCGAGCCGGCACGTCGTCACCTGCAACGGGCGGCGCCTGCCGATGACCGATACCGGCCGATCGGGCGAGGCGGTGGCGGGCCTGCGCTTCAAGGCGTGGCAGCCGGCCTCGGCCCTGCATCCGACCCTGCCGGTCCACGCGCCGCTCACCTTCGACGTGCTCGATACCTGGAGCGGACGGTCGCTCGGCGGCTGCGTCTACCACGTCGCCCACCCGGGCGGGCGCAACTACGAGACCTTCCCGATCAACACCTACGAGGCGGAGGGGCGGCGCCTCGCCCGCTTCCAGGAGCACGGCCATACCCCGGGCCGGGTGAGCCCGCCGCCGGACGAGCTCCGGCGCGAGTTCCCCCTGACCCTCGACCTGCGCACGCCCGCTCCCCGGTGAACGGGGCCCCGATGAGCGAGGCCCCGATCGCGGAAGCGACCACCGGCGCGGGGCCGGCCGGGGTCGAGGTCGTGCGGCCCGGCGAATCGCGGGCCGAGGGTCCGGAGGAGCGGCTGGCGCGCTGGACCGCG
The DNA here is from genome assembly GCF_011043735.1 of Methylobacterium sp. DB0501. GTDB lineage: Bacteria > Pseudomonadota > Alphaproteobacteria > Rhizobiales > Beijerinckiaceae > Methylobacterium > Methylobacterium alsaeris. Next base: position 322,929 of record NZ_JAAKGV010000003.1, read on the forward strand.
GGATACGCCCCGCTGCCCGGCCTGCCGGACGAACTGGTCTGCGCGGATGGCGCCCTGCGGCCGGCCTGGGACAAATTCCTGCGCCGCCTCGCCGGACTGCCGGACGGCGAGATCGCCGCCCGCCTCGCCGCGGCCGGGCGGCACATCCACGATACCGGCATCGCCTACCGGGCCTATGGCGAGACGACCGAGCGCGACTGGCCGATCGGCGCCCTGCCGCTCCTCATCGAGGGAGCGGAGTGGCAGGCGATCGCCGCCGGGGTGGCGCAGCGCGCCGAATTGCTGGAAGCCGTGCTGTCCGACCTCTACGGCGACGGCGCGCTCGCCCGCGCCGGCCTGCTGCCGGCGGCCGCCGCCGCGGGCGATCCGGAATTCCTGCGCCCCCTGGTCGGCGTCGCCCCCCCGGGCGGGCGCCACATGCACACCTACGCCGCCGACCTCGCCCGCGGGCCGGACGGCGCCTGGCGGGTGCTGGCCGACCGGACCCAGGCGCCGTCGGGGGCCGGCTACGCCCTCGAGAACCGCCTGGTCATGGCCCGGGCCCTGCCGGAGGTCTACGGCGCCCTCGACGTCGAGCGGATCGCCTCGTTCTTCCAGGCGTTTCGCGACGGCCTCGCCGCCACGGCGACCCGCGACGAGCCGCGCATCGGCCTGATGAGTTCGGGCCCCTACAGCGACACTTACGTCGAGCAGGCGGTGCTCGCCCGCTATCTCGGCTTCGCCCTGGTCGAGGGCGACGACCTGCTCGTCCGCGACGGCATGGTGTCGATCCGCACGGTCGCCGGTCTCAAGCGGGTCGACGTGCTGTGGCGGCGCATCGACGGCGACTTCGTCGATCCCCTCGAACTCAACCCCGCCTCGCGGCTCGGGGCCCCGGGCCTCGTCGAGGCCCTGCGGGCCGGCGCCGTCGCGATGGGCAACATGCCCGGCACCGGCCTCGTCGAGAGCGCCTGGCTCGCCGCCTCGCTGCCGGCCCTGTGCGAGCGGCTGCTCGGCGAAGCCTTGCGCCTGCCCGGCCTGCCGACCTGGTGGTGCGGTGACCCCGCGCAGCGCGACGCCGTGCTGGAGCGGTTCGATGCGCTCGCCTTCCGCCCGGCCGCGGCGCCGGCGCAGGGCGCCTTCACCAGCCGGGCCTTCGGCGAGGGCCGCGACGAGGCCGAGACCGAGCGCCTGCGCGGCGTCCTGCGCGACCGGCCGGGCGACCTCGTCGCCCACGAGCCGGTCCGGCTCTCCACCGCCCCGGTCTGGAACGGCACGCGGCTGGTGCCCCGCCCCTTCGTGCTGCGGGTCTTCGCCGCCGCGACGCCGGAAGGCTGGCGGGTGATGCCCGGCGGCTTCTGCCGCATCTCTGAGACGCCGGACGTGCGCCCGGTGGCGATGGGGGTGGGCGTGCGCGCCGCCGACGTCTGGGTGCTGTCCTCCGGCTCTACCGAAGCGCAGGCGAGCCTCCTGCCGCCGAGCGACCGAGTCCCGGTGCGCCGGGTGCCCGGCCTGCTGCCGAGCCGGGCCGCCGACAACCTGTTCTGGCTCGGCCGCCACCTGGAGCGGGCCGAGGCGGTGATCCGCCTCACCGCCTGCCTGCTCGACGGGGCCGGCAGCGTCTCGACCGCCGAGGAGGACCGCGCCACCTCGGCCCGCATCCGCACCCTGCTCCATACTTGGGGCGCCGTGCCGTCCATCGAGGGCACGGCGGCGGATCTCGCCCACCACGCCCTCTCGGATGGCGGGCAATGGGGCTCGGGCCTCAGCCACGCCCTCTCGGCCCGGCGCAACGCCGCGTCGTTGCGCGAGCGCCTGTCGGGCGAGACCTGGCGGGCACTCTCGGCCCTGCACGGCGCCCTGGAGGCGCCGGCGGACGCCACGGATTCCGAGGCAGCCCTCCTCGACCGGGCCGAGCGCGCCCTGTCGCTCACCGCGTCGCTGGCCGGCCTCGCCCAGGAGAACATGAACCGGGCCGGCGGCTTCGCCTTCGTCGACATGGGCCGGCGGGTCGAGCGGGCGGTCAATGCCTGCCGCTTCGCCCTCGATTTCGGGGCCGCGGGGGCGAGCACCGACGATCTCGGGGTGCTTCTCGATCTGGTCGATTCCCGCATCTCGTACGGCGCGCGCTACATCCTCGGCGTGGCGCTGGCGCCGGTGCGCGACATGGTGCTGCTCGATCCCTACAACCCGCGCTCGGTCGCCTTCCAGATCGAGCGGTTGGCCGAGCGCCTGGCCGGCCTGCCGTCCTTGCGCCAGGACGGAGTAACGGAGGCGCCGGCCCGCCTCGTGGCCGGTCTGAGGGGCGAGATCGCCGGGGCGGAGGCCGCCACCCTGCCGCTCGACACCGTGGCGGCCTGGGAGCGGCGCCTGTGGGAGATCGCCGACGCGATCGGTGCGCGCTACTTCCCCGGTGGGTCCGACGCGGCCCGGCCCGAAACCCTCGTCACGCTGGCCTGAGCCCCCATAAGAAAATGCTCTACCGCCTGCGCCACCTGACGGCCTACGCCTATCGCAACCCGGTCGGCTTCGCCCGCTGCTCGCTGCGCCTCGCGCCGGCGGCGGGGGAGGGGCAGGTGCCGCTCTCGCACGAGGTGGTGGTCGAGCCCGCGCCCCGCGCCGCGACCGAGCGCGACGACTTCTTCGGCAACCGCACGGTGTCGCTCACCGTCGAGACGCCGCATCGGGACTTCCGGATCGACGCGCGCTCCCGCGTCCGGGTCGAGCGGCCGCCCTTGCCCGATCCCGCGACCGGGCCGGCCTGGGAGGAGGTGCGGACGCGGGTCCTCGTCGGCGGGAGCCTCGGCCCGGACGCCCCCTTGCATTTCTGCGCCCCGAGCCGCCGCGTGCCGCTGCTGCCCGAGGTCACCGACTATGCCCGGCCGAGCTTTCCCGCCGGCGGCGGCGCTTATGCCGGCGCCTTCGACCTGATGCGCCGCATCCGGTCCGATTTCGCCTTCGATGCCGCGGCGACCGAGGTCGGCACGCCGCTGGCGCAGGCCTTCGCCGGCCGGCGCGGCGTTTGCCAGGACTTCTCGCACATCATGATCGCGGCCCTGCGCGGCCTCGGCCTGCCGGCGGCCTATGTCAGCGGCTACCTGCGTACCCTGCCGCCGCCGGGCCAGCCCCGCCTGGAGGGGGCCGATGCCAGCCATGCCTGGGTGGCTTTCTGGTGCGGGGAGGGGTGGGTCGGCCTCGATCCGACCAACGGCATCGGCGTGCAGGACGACCACATCGTCGTCGCCCGCGGCCGCGACTACGCCGACGTGGCGCCGGTCGCCGGCATCATCGCCGGGTCGGGCGCGCAGAGCCTGCGCGTCGCGGTCGACGTGGTGCCGGAGGAGGAGGCCACCTGCAACGGCGAGGCGGCCTGAACGGGAAGGGCGGGCCGGGCCGATGCGCTGAACGCCGAGGAGAGATGTCCCGGCCCGCGGGAGCGACACCAGCCGAGTGCCGTCGATCGGACGGGACAGGGCCGGCGTGGCCAAGGCGGACATTGGGCCGGTTTCCGGGGGGCGTCCTCAACTTGGATCAATCACCGGCGATTTAGGCGGAAGGGCCGGGGGACCTCTGCGGCAGCGTCCGGTGCGGGCGGGGATCGACTACGGCCGGGCTTGCCGTCGGGCCGGCTGTCGGCGGCTCGCGGCGCCGTGGTCCGGTCCGGCGTCGTCCTCCGGAGGCGCCGGGGCCGTCGAGGCGAAGGGGCTCGTCCGGGAAACGGTGCGTCGCCGGCCTCGCCTTGATCGATATCCGCTTGCCGCGGCAGTCAAGCCCGACCTCACTTCGGCTTTCCTGCCCGGGCTCGCTCGCGCCGGTTGCGCTGCCGCCGGCATGCTCGCCGGTGGGACCGGTGCCGAGGCTGCTGCGGCCGGCGCCCTGGTTGCCCTCTGCCCAGCGGACTTGTGTCGGCAGGCCAACGCGTCGTCCGCTGAGTTTCTTGTTCTGTCGCAGATCTTTGTCGCGAAACCGGCGACCACATTCGCGAAATCCGCTTAGCTGAGGCCGGGCCGGCCGCCGTGCCACGGGCCGCCGGTGGTCCCGCCGATGGCGGCGGCCGGTGGTCCGGGGATCCAGCAATCCAGAACCAAGCTAGCGCCGCCCCGTTGCCCCGGCATGGATCTCACGCTCCAGCCCGTGCGCGTCAGGACCGGGAGCGAGGACGAGCAGGGCCTGCTCGTCTTCGCCGACGGCATCCTCTCGGCCGTGCTTGTCTGCCTCTCCGACGCCCATGGCGACGATGCCGGGCTGTGGTTCCTCGAGGCCGGGTTCGGCACCCTGGCCTCGCCGCAGCCGGGCAAGTTCGCCGACCTCGACGCCGCCCAGGCCTGGATCGCCGGACGCCTCGCGCCGACGCTCACCTCGAATCGCCTTCCGCCCCGCCCGCCGTGAGGATGCCGAGCGCGTCGCCGACACGACCGGCCTGTCGCACGTCCACGCCATCCGCGTCCTGCGGCTGATGCGGCTCGTCGAGCCCGGCAGCGAGCGGATCGATTTCCTCACCCTCGCCGGTCCGAGGCCATCGCCGAGTTCCAGGCCGGTTACCCGCGCCCCGCGGAGGGCGACCGGCCGTGCCGGGCGGGCTGAGGAGCGTCAGCCGACATCCAGCTCCACCGTCACCGGCACGTGGTCGGAGGGTTTTTCGAGGCCGCGCAGGTGCTTCTGCACCGAGGCCGAGACCAGGCGGTCGAGGGCCTGCGGCGAGAGCAGCAGATGGTCGATCCGGATGCCCTGGTTGCGCGGCCAGCAGCCGGCCTGGTAGTCCCAGAAGCTGTAGACGCCGGGCCTGCCGTCGCAGGCGCGCAAGGCATCGGTGAAGCCCTCGTTGAGGAGCGTGCGGAACGCCGCCCGGGTCTGGGGCAGGAACAGCGCGTCGCCGGTCCAGGCCGCCGGGTCGGCCGCGTCCTCGGGCTCGGGGATCACGTTGTAGTCGCCGGCGAGCACCAGCACCTCCTCGCGCTCCCGCAAGCCCACGGCATGGGCCTGGAGGCGGCGCATGAAGGCGAGCTTGTAGTCGTATTTCGGCGTGCCGACGGGATTGCCGTTCGGCAGGTAGATCGAGGCGACCCGCACGGTGGCGGCCGCGGTCGGGATCACCGCCTCGATATAGCGCGCCTGCTCGTCGCTCGCGTCGCCCGGCAGGCCGCGGCGGATCTCCTGCAGGGGCAGCGGCCGGCGGGCCAGCAGCGCGACGCCGTTGAACGCCTTCTGGCCGTGGGTCGCCACGACGTAGCCGGCCTCCTCGATCTCGGTGCGGGGAAACGCGTCGTCGACGCATTTCAGCTCCTGGAGGCAGACCACGTCCGGCTGCGCCTCGGCCAGGAAGCCGAGGAGATGCGGCAGACGCTGCTTGACCGAGTTGACGTTCCAGGTGGTGATCCGCATCGCGTCCCGCGCCGCTCGCAACCAAGCTCTCGCCGATGGCCCCGTCATCGGGGTTTCGCGTCGCGCTGGCAAGCCGGCGCGCGGCGGTGGCCTGGGGACCGGATATGGCGGAATGGTGGGAGCCCGTGCGCGATTATTGCGAGCGCACCGGGCCGGAGCCGTGGGCCGAGCCGCTGAACGCGGTCTCGAACGGCGCCTTCGTGGTCGCGGCGATCCTGCTGCTCGGGCGCGGGCGGGCGCCGGACCGGATCGCCGACGGCTTCGCCTGGCTGATCGGCGCGATCGGCATCGGCAGCGCGCTGTTCCACACGCTCGCGGTGCAGTGGGCGATGCTCGCCGACGTGATCCCGATCGCCCTGTTCATCCACGCCTACTTCTTCCTCGCCCTGCGGCGCTTCCTCGGATTCGGGGCGCTCGCGGCGCTCGCCGGCACGCTCGCCTTCGCGGTCGCCGCCGCCGTCTTTGAGCCGGCCCTGTCGCTCCTCGCCGGGCGGCCGCTCGGCCCCCTCGGCAACGGCTCGATCGCCTACGCGCCCGCGGCGTTGGCGCTGTTCGGCGTCGGCGCGGCCGCGCGGCGTTTCGGCAACCGGGCCGGCGGGGCGCTGATCGGCATCGGCGCGCTGTTCCTCGCCTCGCTCGCCGCCCGCACCCTGGACGCCGCCCTCTGCCCCCTCGTGCCCATCGGCACGCACTGGCTCTGGCACCTGCTGAATGCCTGGGTGCTCTACGGCCTGGTGCGGGCGGCGCGGCGCGCCGAACCTGCCGCCTGACGTCGAAGGACGCGCCTTCCTTGCACGGGTCCGGAAACCGTTGCAGAAGGACGCCGCTGCGCGGCCGCCACGGTTGCGGCTCTCGCGCGCCTGCCTGCCCGGATTGCTCGCCATGACTCAAGCCCTCCGCCTCGGCATCGCCGGTCTCGGCACCGTCGGAGCCTCCGTCGTCCGCATGGTCGCGCGCCGCGCCGAGGCGATCGGCGCCACCGCCGGGCGGCCGGTCACCGTCACCGCCGTCGCCGCCCGCGACCGCGCGCGCGACCGGGGCCTCGATCTGACCGGCGTGACCTGGTTCGACGATCCAGTGGCGCTCGCCCGCTCCGGGGACGTCGATTGCGTGGTCGAGCTGATCGGCGGCGCGGAGGGGAAGGCCCGGGAGACCGTCGAGGCGGCGCTCGCATCGGGCAAGCACGTCGTTACCGCCAACAAGGCGCTGCTCGCCCGCCACGGCCCGGCGCTCGCCCGGGCGGCGGAGGGTGCGAACGTCGCGCTCGCCTTCGAGGCCTCGGCGGCCGGCGGCATCCCGGTGGTCAAGGCCCTGCGCGAGGCGCTGACCGGCAACAGGATCTCGCGCGTCTACGGGATCCTCAACGGCACCTGCAACTACATCCTGAGCCGGATGGAACTGGAGGGCCTGACCTTCGAGGCCTGCCTGAAGGACGCCCAGGCTCTGGGCTATGCCGAGGCCGACCCGACCTTCGACGTCGAGGGCTTCGACACCGCCCACAAGCTCGCGATCCTGACCAGCCTCGCCTTCGGCACCGAGCTGGACGCCGAGGGCGTCTCGGTCGAGGGCATCTCGGCGATCACGCCCCTCGACCTGCGCATGGCCGACGAGCTGGGCTACCGGATCAAGCTGCTCGGCGTCGCCGAGGCCACGGCCGCCGGGATCGAGCAGCGGGTCCACCCGACCATGGTGCCGAAATCCTCGGCCATCGCCCAGGTGATGGGCGTGACCAACGCCGTCACCATCGACACCGACGCCCTGCGCGAGCTGACCCTGATCGGCCCCGGCGCCGGCGGCGAGGCCACCGCCTCGGCGGTGGTCGCCGACATCGCCGACGTGGCGGCCGGCCGGCCGGACGCCGCCGGCCTTCGGCCGCCCGGTCGCGGCCCTCACCGCTCCGGCCCGTGCCGAGATGCAGCGCCACGAGGGTGGCTACTACATCCGCCTGACCGTCCACGACCGCCCCGGCGTCGCCGCCGGCGTCGCGACCAAGATGGCCGAGCGCGAGATCTCGCTCGAGAGCATCCTGCAGCACCGCTCCGAGAGCGCCGCGGCGCGCGACCGCCACGGCCGCTCGGGCCTGCCGGTGCCGCTGGTGCTCATCACCTACGCGGCCACCGAGGCGGCGATCCGCGAGAGCCTCGACGCGATGGCGGCGGACGGCCTGCTCTCCGAGCCGCCGCAGCTCATCCGCATCGAGCGCGAGTAAGGGCCGCCGCCGCGAGCGCATCGGCCCGGACGCGGCGACGGATCGTGTCCGGCATCGTCCGCGCCATTCACCGGTCCACGCCCCCTCGATTGACAGAATCCAGTTCAGCGGCGCCGGTTTATCCTTTAAGACCCGGCCTCAAGGACCAGCACGAGGATCATCAACGCATGTCGGACGCCAAGAAGCCGGGACCGAGCCAGGTCATCGAGCGCATCCTGACCCTCGAACTGGTGCGCGTCACCGAGCGGGCGGCGGTGGCGGCGGCCCGCCTGCGCGGACAGGGCAACGAGAAGGCCGCCGACCAGGCCGCCGTCGACGCGATGCGCCGCGAGCTGAACCGCCTGCCGATCGACGGCACCGTCGTCATCGGCGAGGGCGAGCGCGACGAGGCACCGATGCTGTTCATCGGCGAGACCCTCGGCAACGGCTCCGGCCCCAAGGTCGACATCGCCGTCGATCCGCTGGAGGGCACGACGCTGTGCGCCAAGGACATGCCGGGCTCGGTCGCCGTGATGGCGATGGCCGAGGGCGGCACGCTGCTCGCCGCCCCCGACGTCTACATGCACAAGATCGCCATCGGCCCGGGCTACCCGGCCGGCACCGTGCACCTCGACGCCTCGCCTGAGGAGAACATCCACGCGCTGGCCAAGGCCAAGGGCGTGCCGCCGGCGGAGATCACCGCCCTCGTGCTCGACCGGCCGCGTCACACCGACCTGATCGCGGCGATCCGCCGGACCGGTGCCGGCGTGCGCCTGATCTCCGATGGCGACGTCGCCGGCGTGATCTTCACGACGATGCCGGAAGACACCGGCATCGACATCTATCTCGGCATCGGCGCCGCCCCCGAGGGCGTGCTGGCCGCGGGCGCGCTGCGCTGCATCGGCGGCCAGATGCAGGGCCGCCTGATCCTCGACACCGAGGAGAAGCGCGACCGCGCCGCCAAGATGGGCGTCGCCGACCCGAACCGCCTCTACGCCCTCGACGACCTCGCCCGCGGCGACGTGGTGGTGGCGCTGACCGGCGTGACCGACGGGGCGCTCGTCAAGGGCGTGAAGTTCGGCCGCAGCACGATCCGCACCGAGACGGTGGTGTACCGCTCGCATACCGGCACCGTGCGCCGCATCGAGGCCGAGCACCGCGACTTCGACAAGTTCCACCTGAAATAGGACCTTTCGACGGGTGGGCCGCGCCGGGACCATGGCGCGGCCCCCTTGATCCGGGGAGCTTTCCCCGCAACCTTGCGGCGTCTCCGATTCGAGGAATCGCCGGTCATGCCGAGCCCCACCATCCGCCCGCTGCGCCCCGACGAGCGCGCCGTCTGGGACCCGCTCTGGCAGGGCTACCTCGCCTTCTACGGCGCCACCGTCGCGCCCGAAGTCACCGACCTCACCTTCGCCCGCCTGAACGATGCGTCGGAGCCGATGCACGCCCTCGTGGCCGAGCAGGACGGAACCGTGACCGGGCTCGTCCACTACATCTTCCACCGTTCGACCTGGACCGCCGGGCCCTATTGCTACCTCCAGGACCTGTTCACCGCACCCGCCGCCCGCGGGCAGGGGGTCGGCCGGGCGCTGATCGAGGCGGTCTACGCCGCGGCGCGGGAGGCGGGGGCGAGCCGGGTCTACTGGCTGACCCAGGAGGCCAACGTCACGGCGCGGGCGCTCTACGACACGGTAGCGGACCGGCCGGGCTTCATCCAGTACCGGAAGGTGCTGTAACGCCGCCAGCCGGCCAGGATCGTCCGCCTGCCGTGAGGGGGGGAGGCGTCCGCCGTGCCGGGAGCGGGACGCGTTCCTGGCCTATGAGCCACGCCCATCAGCCACGCGTCCGGGTGGGGGCGGATTGGCGCCGCGCGGTCGGCCTCGCTGCCGTGCGTGAGCAGCGTGCCCGCCCGGGTCAGCCCGATATCCTCGAGCGTGCTGTCCGGGAGGTCGCACGCGAGAGCCTTCAGGCACCTCTCCGACCGGGCTTCGCCGGGCCGCACCAGCAATTCCCTCATCCGAGCGCCGAACCGGTCTGCGAACCATGCCGCCATCGCTGCCTCCGTGATCCGAGGCCGACACTGTCGCGCGGTCTTACGGATGAGAGAAGCGAATTGATTTTATGTTATCGTTGAGAAATGCTCACAGGAGCGAGGCGGGTCCGGGTCGCGTCGCGTCCGTCGGGACGAGGAAAGCCGAGGGGGCCGGTGTCGACGCTCAACCCATCCAACCTCGATCTGGATCTCGTTCGCACCTTCGTGACGATCTGTGAGACCGGCAACTTCTCTCGTGCCGCCGAACGGGTCGGCCGGACCCCGTCGGCCGTCAGCCTCCAGGTCAAGCGACTGGAGGACCGTCTGGGACGGGCGCTGTTCCTGAGACTGCCCCGGACCGTCATCCCGACACCCGACGGCGAGGCGTTGTTGAGCCTGGGGCGACGGTTGCTGTCCCTGAACGACGAGGTGGTCGCCTTCTTCGAGGCACCGCCGCTCGAAGGGCGGGTGCGGTTCGGCGCGCCCACCGATTCGGGCCTCTTCGCGCTGCCGGCGATGCTGCGCCGCTTCGCGGTCACGCACCCGCAGGTCGAGGTCGACGTCCGGCTCGAGGCGAGCCGCCTGCTGCAGCAATCCTGCACCGAGGGCAGCCTCGACCTGATCCTCTTCACCGGCATCGCCGCCTCGAGCCGGGATGTCCAGGTCGTCCATGCCGACGATCTCGCCTGGATCGGGCTTAGGGGAGGGCTCGCCGCGGAACGGCGTCCTCTGCCGCTCGCGGTCTGCGACAGCGGGTGTGCATGGCGGGCCATGGCGCTCGATGCCCTCGACCAGGCGGGCATCCCCTATCGCATCGCCTATACGAGCGAGCATTGCCTGGGGCAGATCGCGGCGGTCGAAGCCGACTTGGCCGTCGCGCCGCTTCCCGTCAGTTCGGCGCGCCTACCGTTTCACCGCTTGTCCGACTTGCCGCCCCTCGGGAGCTACGACGTGCTGATGCGGATGCGCGACGGTGCCGGTTCTGCCGCACGTGCCCTGGCCGGGCACGTCGCCGCGAGCTTCAGAGACGTGCCCGCCTTCGGCGCGCGCCTGTTCGCGAATACCTGACCGACGTCCCGCAGGGACTGCTCATGCACCGGAGTCTCGATGCAGACGGTTGGCTCCCGACGCTCGCTCCCATCGATCCGGTCGAGGATATCGGCCCCCGGGCGCGTCGCCGGAGGCCTCGTTCGCGCGGAGCGGTACGTCGCCGCCCTACCGGAACAGCGACGCCATCCCGCCCTGCATCCGTCCCAGGCCCTGCTTGGCGACCGCGTTGCCCTGGTCGATGGCGATGGCGCGCTGGTAGCTCTCCGTCGCCTCCTGGCGGCGGTTGGACTTCTCGTAGGCGAGACCCCGGTAGGCCCAGGAGTCGGCGTCCTTGTTGTTGACGTTCAGCGCCGCGTTGTAGTCCTCGATCGCCTTGTCGTACTGGTTGGTGGCGATCAGGCTCTGGCCGCGGGCGGCGTAGGGGGCGGCCACGAAGGGGTTGCGGTCGATGGCGGCGTCGAAGTCGCCGATCGCCGAGCGGTGCTGCCCCTGCGCCTGCCGCACCAGGCCGCGGGCATGGTAGGCCTCGGCCGATTCCGGCGTCAGGCGGATCGCCTGGCTGAGGTCGCTGTAGGCGGCCTCGTAGTTGCCTTGCGCCCGCTGCAGGTTCGCCCGGCCGATATAGGCGGCGGTGTAGTTCGGGTCGGCGTTGATCGCCTTGGTGAAGTCCTGCAGAGCGGCGTCGTTGCGGCCCGACTGGCGGTAGGCCAGGGCTCGGTTGCCGTAGGCCGAGGCCGAGTTCGGGTCGAGCTGGATCGCCTTGGTGAAGTCGGCGATGGCCGAATCGAAGTTGCCCGCGCGGGCATAGGCCGCGCCGCGGGTGTTGTAGGCCGCCGCGTCGCTCGGGTTGCGCTGGATCACGTCCGACAGCGAGGCGATGTTGACCTCGGTGGCGCCGGACTTGTCGGCCTCGACCACCGCGAATTGTCGCGTCGCGGTCGCACGGCTGACGGTATCGCAGCCGGCGAGCGCCAGCGCGGTCAGCACGGTCGCTCCCAGCACCCGGGCCGCCGGCTTCATGCGGCCCAGTACGATCACGTTGTTCATCGCCCGCTCCCCCGGGGCGGCGCGTCCTGTCGCGCCGCGCACCCTCGCCATCCGCACTCGCGCCCCGCTCGACGGCGGCCCCGATGCCGGACGACCATTCCGGATCGGGGTGAACACCGGCTTAAAGCGATGCGCCCCCGACGCTTGTGCGGTCCGATGTGGCGAAGGTGTGGCCTGCGGGCGCCGCAGGGGCAGGGGAGGCGGCGGCAGGGGACGGGTGTGGCCGCGAGGCCGCACCCGGGGTCAGGCCCCGGTCGCGACCCGGGTGACGTGACCCATCTTGCGGCCGGGCCGCGCCTCGCCCTTGCCGTAGAGGTGGAGGTGGCTGCCCGGCTCGGCGAGGATGCGGGTCCAGCCGTCGGCCTGGTCGCCGATCAGGTTCAGCATCTCGACCGACGGACCGGTCAGGGCCGGGCTGCCGAGCGGCCAGCCGCAGATCGCCCGGACGTGCTGGGCGAATTGCGAGGTCTGCGCGCCCTCGATGGTCCAGTGGCCGGAATTGTGGACCCGCGGCGCGATCTCGTTGACCACCACGCCGGCGCGGCCGTCCGCTCCGCGGACCAGGAACATCTCGACCGCCAGCACCCCGACATAGCCGAGCGCCTCCGCGATGGTGCGGGCGATCGCCATGGCCTCGGCCGCGGTCTCCTCCGCCATGCCGGGGGCCGGCACCACGGTGCGGGCGAGGATGTGGTGGCGGTGCTCGTTGGCGCAGGGCTCGTAGGCGGAGAAGCGCCCCTCCGCGTTGCGGGCGGCGACCACCGAGACCTCCGCCTCGAACGGCACGAAGCCTTCGAGGATGCAGGGCTGGTCGCCGAGCGACGCCATCACGGCGGCGGGGTCGAAGCCCGCGTCGCCGAGATCCTCTTGCCGCAGCATGACCTGGCCCTTGCCGTCATAGCCGAAGCGTCGGGTCTTCAGCACCGCCGGCAGGCCGATCTCGCGCACCGCCCGGTCGAGGCTCGCGGCGTCGTCCACCGCCCGGAACGGCGCCACCGGGATGCCGAGGCCGGCGACGAAGCTCTTCTCGGTCAGCCGGTCCTGCGTGGTGGCCAGCGCCGAGGCGCTGGGGTGCAGCGGCCGGCGCGCCGCCAGGATCTCGGCGGTGGCGCTCGGGATGTTCTCGAACTCGTACGTCACCACGTCGACGGACTCGGCAAAGGCCTGCAGCGCCGCCGCATCGTCGTAAGCGGCGATCGTGCGCCGTCCCGCCACCTCGAAGGCCGGGCTGTCGGGATCCGGGCAGTAGATATGGGCCTTGAGGCCGTACTGCGCCGCCGCGACCGCGATCATGCGGCCGAGCTGGCCGCCGCCGATGATGCCGATGGTCGCGCCGGGCGCGACGGGACCGTTGCCCGCGCCGGGCGTGGATTCGGGGGACTTGCTCACGGGGCGCTCGTATCCGGGTGCTCGGCCACCGCCGCGCTCTGGCGGGCGCGCCAGGCATCGAGCCGTTGGCCCAGGTCGTCGTCGGTCAGGGCGAGGACGGCGGCGGCGAGGAGCGCCGCGTTGACGGCGCCGGCCCGGCCGATGGCGAGCGTCCCGACCGGGATGCCGGCCGGCATCTGCACGATCGACAGGAGGCTGTCCTGGCCCGACAGCGCCTTCGATTCCACCGGCACGCCGAAGACCGGCAGCGGGGTCATGGCGGCGGCCATGCCGGGCAGGTGGGCGGCGCCGCCGGCACCCGCGATCACCACCCGGAACCCTGCGGCCTTCGCGCCCTTGGCGAAGGCAACCAGGCGGTCCGGGGTGCGGTGGGCCGAGACGATGCGGGCCTCGTAGGGGATCCCGAGGGCGTCGAGGGTCTCGGCGGCGTGGCGCATCGTGGCCCAGTCGGACTGGCTGCCCATGATCACCGCGACGGGGGGCGATGCCGCCATCGTCAAGCGCATCCTCTCGCAAAAAAAGCCGATCGGCCGCGGTCCACGCCGCGACCGGTCATCCGCCCGCAGTAGCGGCGCGACCGCGATGCCGCAAGCCGCCGCCGGCCGGATCCACCGCCCTCAGGCGATGATGTCCGGGGTGAGCTGGTCCTCCAGGAAGGTGATGCGGTCGCGCAGCGAGAGCTTGCGCTTCTTGAGGCGCTGGAGCTGCAGGCGGTCGCCGGCCATGACCCCGGACAGGGCTTCGATCGCATCGTCGAGGTCGCGGTGCTCCTCCCGGAGCCGCGCCAGCTCGGTCTCGTACTCCGCCGCGGATTCCGCACTCAACTCGTCGAACGCCATCGCCGCCCCAAGCCCTCGCCCCAAGTCCTGGAGATATTCCGGGAGAGATGCGACGAAGCATGAACCAGCCCCCGGCCTGCGGCAAGGGCGTCGCGCGGGCGCCGGAGGGGTTGTGCAGCGCCACCTTGCGGTGCGGCCTCGCAGGGCTTGCCGGCGGGCGTCCGGCATGCATTCCGGGACTGCCGACGCTGCGGCGCATGACGCAGGTGCAGCAACAAATGCCTTCGACATCCGCCGCGAGCTGTGGCAGGCTGCATGTGTCACCTACATGACAGGAGGCAATGGCTGATGTCGCTGCACACGCATCTCTCCGAGCTTGAGCGTAAGCACGAGGCCTTGGAGCGCGAGATCCAGGACGCGATCACCCACCTCTCCACCGATGACTTGCGAGTTGTAGAACTCAAGCGCCGAAAGCTTCACTTGAAGGATGAGATCAGTCGCCTGCGGACGACGTCCACCCGCGTGATGCACTAGCCCAGACCAGACCCGCGTGCCGCCGCGCCCGCGTTCGGCGCGGCGGCTCCTGACGACCCGCGTCGCCGCCTCGCTCCCGCTCGGATCGCTCGAGGCCATGCCGGGCAAGACGTCATCCCGGCGCACCGCGTTCTTTTCCCGTCACAACCTGATTGTCTGCCCGACAAGACCGTGATCCGCTGCGTCCATCGGGGCCGCGCAGCGGAAACTAGGATCCGGACACTGATGTCTGTCAGGAAAGGGCGGTCAGTGTTCTGCCTGATTCTCTCCCGCTTGCGTGTCTGGATCCCAGGCTCCGCTGCGCGGCCCCGGGATGTCGCGGAGGGTGTCGGACCGGTCGCGTGAACCGATCGAATCACCCCGGCCCAGCGACGCTCATGCGATGTCCGACAGAGATGTCCGACCGATCGTCCGGATTTCGCATCACAGCGCCTTCGCCATCTCCCGCAGCACGAACTTCTGCACCTTGCCGGTGGAGGTCTTCGGCAGTTCGGTGAAGACGACGTGCCGGGGCACCTTGAAGCCGGCGAGCGACTGGCGGCACCAGCCGATCAGCTCCTCGGCCGAGACCATCTCGGAGCCTTTCAGCTCGACGAAGGCGCAAGGCGTCTCGCCCCATTTCTCGTCGGGCTTGGCCACCACCGCGGCCGCCGCCACCGCCGGGTGCTTGAACAGGGCCTCCTCGACCTCGATCGAGGAGATGTTCTCGCCCCCTGAGATGATGATGTCCTTCGAACGGTCCTTGAGCTGGATGTAGCCGTCCGGGTGCTTCACCCCGAGATCGCCCGAATGGAACCAGCCGCCCTTGAAGGCGGCCTCGGTGGCCGTCGGGTTCTTGAGGTAGCCGCGCATCACCACGTTGCCGCGGAACATCACCTCGCCCAGCGTCTCGCCGTCGGCGGGGACCGGCTCCATCGTCTCGGGGTCGAGCACGTCGAGGGCCTCGAGCGGCGGGTAGCGCACGCCCTGGCGCGCCTTGCGGGCGGCCTGCTCGTCCTTGCCGAGCGCATCCCAGTCGGCGTGCCACTCGTTCACCACCGCCGGGCCGTAGGTCTCGGTCAGGCCGTAGACGTGGGTGACGTCGAACCCGGCCTCCGCCATCCCGGCGAGCACCGCCTCCGGCGGCGGCGCCGCCGCCGTGAGGAACGAGACGCGCCGCGGCAGCTCCCGCCGCTCGGCCGCCGGCGCGTTGATGAGGAGCGACATCACGATCGGCGCGCCGCACAGATGCGTGACGCCGTGATCCGCCAGCGCGTCGTACATCGCCTTGGCCCGGACCTGCCGCAGGCAGACATGGGTGCCGGCCACCACCGACAGGGTCCAGGGAAAGCACCAGCCGTTGCAGTGGAACATCGGCAGCGTCCACAGATAGACCGGATGCCGGCCGAGGTTGCCCGCCACCACGTTGCCGACCGCCAGAAGCGACGCGCCGCGATGGTGGTAAACCACCCCCTTCGGGTCGCCGGTGGTGCCCGAGGTGTAGTTGAGCGTGATCGCGTCCCACTCGTCGCCGGGCATGGCCCAGGCATGGGCGGGATCGCCCTCGGCGAGGACATCCTCGTACTTGATCGTGCCGAGCCGCTCGCCCGGGCCGTCATATTCGGGATCGTCGTAATCGATCACCAGGGGTTTGACGCCGGCCTGGCCCAAGGCCGGGCCCATGGTGCGGGCGAATTCCCGATCGGTGATGACCACCTTGGCCTCGCCGTGGTCGAGGCAGAAGGCGATGACGGCGGCATCCAGCCGGGTGTTGAGGGTGTTGAGCACCGCGCCGGCCATCGGCACCCCGTAATGGCACTCGATCATCGCCGGGGTGTTGGCGAGCATCACCGCCACCGTGTCGCCCCGCCCGATGCCGCGGGCCTTCAGGGCCGAGGCGAGCCGCCGGCTGCGGGCGTAGAGGTCGCGGTAGCTGCGCCGCAAGCTCCCGTGGATCACGGCGGTGTGGTCGGGGAAGACCGCCGCCGCCCGCTCCAGGAAGGTGAGGGGCGTGAGCGGCTGGTGGTTGGCCGGGTTCCGGTCGAGGCCCTGGTCGTAGATCGTCGCGCCGGTCATGGGGTCGTCCTCGCTGTCGCACCAGAGTACCCGCCGGGGCAGGGCGATCAATCCGCCCGCGCTCCTTACGAAAGTTCGACTTCCGGCGGGGGCGGGCCCTATCCTATCTGGACGATGAGGCCGCCCCGCAGACGGGCTGCACCGGAGGAGACGCCATGGCGAGCCCGAGCCGCTACCCGGAGACCTACGCCGCCTGGCAGCGCGATCCGGAAGGTTTCTGGGCGCAGGCCGCCGGGGCGATCGACTGGGTGACCCCCGCCACCCGCGTCTTCGCGGCCGACGAGGGGATCTACGGCCGCTGGTTTCCCGGCGCCGAGGTCAATGCCTGCCACAACGCCGTCGACCGCCACGTCGCGGCCGGCCGGGCCGGGCAGGCGGCGATCCTGTACGATTCGCCCGTCACCGGCACCAAGCGCCGGATCACCTATGCCGAGCTTCAGGCCGAGGTCGCGGCGCTCGCCGCGGTGCTCCAGGATCTCGGCGTCGGGCGCGGCGACCGGGTGGTCCTGTACATGCCGATGGTGCCCGAGGCCCTGTTCGGCATGCTGGCCTGCGCCCGTATCGGCGCCGTGCACTCGGTGGTGTTCGGGGGCTTCGCCACCCGCGAACTCGCCGCCCGTATCGAGGATGCGGAGCCCAAGGTGGTGCTCGCCGCCTCCTGCGGCATCGAGCCGGCGCGGGTCGTCGCCTACAAGCCGCTCCTCGACGAGGCCTGCCGGCTCTCCTCGCACAAGCCCGGGTCCTGCCTGATCCTGCAGCGGCCGCAAGCTCCCGCCACCCTGGTCGAGGGGCGGGACCGCGACTGGGCCGAAACCGTGGCGGCCGCGAAGGCGGAGGGCCGCGCCGCTCCGTGCGTGCCGGTCGCCGCCACCGACCCGCTCTACGTGCTCTACACGTCGGGCACCACCGGCAAGCCGAAGGGCGTCGTGCGCGACACCGGCGGCTACCTCGTGGCGCTCGCCTGGTCGATGCCGAACCTCTACGGCGTCGCCCCCGGCGAGACCTATTGGTGCGCCTCCGACGTCGGCTGGGTGGTGGGCCATTCCTACATCGTCTACGGCCCGCTCCTCCACGGCTGCACCACCGTGCTCTACGAGGGCAAGCCGGTCGGCACGCCGGATGCCGGCGCGTTCTGGCGCGTGATCGCCGAGACCGGGGCGGTCGCCCTGTTCACTGCGCCGACGGCCCTGCGCGCCGTCAAGAAGGAGGATCCGGAGGCACGGCTGATGGCCGGCCACGACCTCTCGCACTTCCGCACCCTGTTCCTCGCCGGCGAGCGGGCCGATCCCGACACCGTCGCGTGGGCCGAGCGGATCCTGGGTGTGCCGGTCATCGACCATTGGTGGCAGACCGAGACCGGCTGGCCGATCGCCGCCAACCCGGTCGGGCTCGGGGCGCTGCCGGTCAAGCACGGCAGCCCGACGGTGGCGATGCCGGGCTGGGACGTGCAGGTGCTCGACGAGGCCGGCAAGCCGGTGCCGGCGAACACCATGGGCACCATCGCCATCAGGCTGCCCCTGCCGCCCGGCGCCCTGCCGACCCTGTGGCGGCAGGACGAGCGCTTCCGCGAGAGCTATCTCACGACCTATCCGGGCTACTACAACACCTCGGATGCCGGCTTTCTCGATTCCGACGGCTACGTCTCGGTGATGGGTCGCACCGACGACATCATCAACGTCGCCGGCCACCGCCTGTCGACCGGCGGCATGGAGGAGGTGCTGGCCTCCCACCCGGCCGTGGCGGAATGCGCGGTGATCGGCATCCGGGACGCGCTCAAGGGCGAGGCGCCCTGCGGCTTCGTGGTGCTGAAGGCCGGCGTCACGCAGGCGCCGGACGTCGTCGAGCGCGAATTGGTGGCGCTGGTGCGCGAGCGCATCGGCCCGGTCGCCGCCTTCCGCCTCGCGCTCACGGTCGGGCGGCTGCCGAAGACCCGCTCCGGCAAGATCCTGCGCGGCACGATGAAGAAGATCGCCGACGGCGAAGCCTGGACGGTGCCGCCGACCATCGAGGATCCCGGCGTCCTGGAGGAGATCGGCGGGGCTCTGCGCGAGCGCGGGCTCGGATAGGGCGGGCCCGGGGAGAGGTGGACCGGAGCGGTGGACCGGGTCACCGCTCCGCCGCGGCGGCGGGCAGGGACGCGGCCGCGGCGAGCGGCATCGGCCGGCCGGTCAGGAAGCCCTGCACCCGCGTCACCCCAATGCTCCGCAGCACCGCGTACTCGGCCTCGGTCTCGACGCCTTCGGCCACGATCTCGCACCCGATGCGACGACCGTATCCGGTCAGCGCCTCGGTCAGCGCCCGGCGGGCGGACTGGGCGTCGATGGCCCGGATCAGGCTCATGTCGAGCTTGATGAAGTCGGGCTCCAGGTCGAGGACGTGCCGCAGCGTCGCGTGACCGGCCCCGACATCGTCGATCGCGAGGCTCAGGCCCCGGCGCCGCAGCGGGCCGAGCCCATCGCGGAGCGCCTCGTAGGAGGGGACCGCCGCGTGCTCCGTCAGTTCGAGCACCAGCCGGTCGAGGGGTGCGCCGGCCAGCGCCTCGGCGAGGCGCGGCGAGGCCAGGGCCGCCGGCGACAGGTTGACCGACAGCTTGACCCCGGCGGGCAGGGCGGCAAGCGCGCCCAAGGCCTGGCGCAGGGCCAGGAACTCGAGCGCCTCGCCGAGGCCGGTCTCGGCCGCGTCCGCGAACCACGCATCGGGACCGGAGCCGGGTCGCAGGCCGGGCGCGGCGGGAAACCGCGCCAGGGCCTCGAACGCCGCGAGGCTGCCGTCGGCCGTGCGGTAGATCGGCTGGAACACCATCGTGATCGCCTCGGCCTCGATCGCCTCGGCGACGCGCCGCCGCTTCGCCTCGTGGGCGCGCGCCGCCTCGCGGTCCGTCGACAGGATGGCATCGACGAGGTCGGCGCAGACGCGCAGGATGCCGAGATCGCGGGTCGTCAGGCTGCGGTCCGGCGTGAAGCTGAAGCAGCACAGCGTCCCGTAGGGCTCGCCGCCGTCGTGGCGGAGCGGCACGCTCAGATGCGCTCCGACCGGCAGGTCGCGGGTGACCGGCATCTGCGCCGCGACCGGATCCTCGGCCGCATCGTGCATCAGCTCCGGCATCAGACCCTTGGCCACGTAGTAGCAGAAGCTCCGCGCGAGGGGATCGGAGGTCCCCGCCACGATCGGATTCACCACCGTCTCGGCATCCGAGACCCGAAAGATCCGGTTGTCCGCCACGAATTCCGAGACGAAGCCGACATCCATCGCCAGGTGGCGGCGAACCGAGCGGAGAACCGACAGGATCTGTTCATCGGCGCTCCCGAAATGGTTGCCGAGGGCTGAGCGCATGGACATCGTTCGGGAAGACCTGGTTCGGGCGGACTCTGCCGTGAGCGGACTTTGGAACGAGCGAATTCGGCAACGCGCCGACTTGGCAAATGGAGCGGGTCCGGTTCGCCGCCCGGCGACTGCGACGTGCCGGGATCCTGGGGATCGCGCGCGCCTGGGCTCCGACAGTGTTAGTATAAAAATCCTAATGGCGATACAAGCCGAGGACACTCCTTGTCGAAGTCGTTTTTGCTGCTATCTTCAGCGGAGTGCAAGAACATTTGGGAAGTGTGGCACGACCGCGACGCGGTGACAGATGTCAGACCTGACGCATTCAACCACACGGCTTGACGAGCCGATTCCCGGGTCGCATACTCTATGGGGGTGTATGGATCCGGCTCACGCGGTGTCGCATCCGCGAGCCCCCACGATGCATCGCCACGGTGTCACCGCCGCGGCGGGATGATCCGCACCCGACCATCCGACGAGAGGTGTCGCCATGCTCGACCCCGATTCCAGCGACGGACAGCACCATCCGAGTGCCGAGCCGCGCGTCGGGGCTGCGACGGTCGGGACCCCGGTGCCGGAACCTCTGCGGGCCGCGCTCGACCGGATCGAGCAGGGCATCGCCGGGCTGATGCAGGGGGCGGACAAGCGTGAGACGATGCACACCCTGCGCAGCACCCTGTCCGATATCTGCGCGCTGACCGAGCGCGACCCGAGGATCCAGCGCGCCGTGAAGCGGGTGGTGAATGCCGGCGAGCGGTTGGCGGAGATCGAAGTCCCGTCGCTCCGCTCGCGGGCGGAGAGCGCGGCGCGCCGGGCGGCGGCGCGGGCGATCGAGAGCCTGGCGGCCGTCCTGGTCGATACCCGCCCGAGCCGGATCGCCACCAGCCTCGGACGAGGCTGGTAACCTCGGCAGGGGATCGCGGGTCGCGATGATCCCTGGCGCGGTGCGCCGCCGCACGCGGCGAGGCCGCCGGTCGCGCACGGGCGCCCTGCGCTGCCTGCGCTGGCCGAGACCGCCGCCTCGCGCCAGATTGCGGCCATCCTCTTCCGGAGTACCCGCATGAGCAGCCCGCTTCTGTTCCAGCCCCTGCGCCTCGACGGCCTGGAACTGGAGAACCGCATCATCGTCGCGCCGATGTGCCAGTATTCCGCTCGCGACGGCGAGGCGACCGACTGGCACATGATGCATCTCGGCCAGCTCGCGATCTCGGGCGCCGGGCTCTTGACCCTGGAGGCGACGGCGGTCTCGCCGGAGGCGCGGATAACCGCCGGCGATCTCGGGCTCTGGGACGACGGCACCGAGCGGGCGCTCGCCCGCGTCCTCGGCGCGGTGCGGGACTACGCGCCGGTCCCGATCTGCATCCAGATCGCGCATGCCGGCCGCAAGGCATCGAGCGAGCCGCCGTGGCGCGGCGGCCACCAGGTGGCGCCGGATTCGCCCCGCGGCTGGCTCACCGAGGCGCCCTCGAGCCTCGCCCATGCCGAAGGCGAGGTGGCGCCCCGGGCGCTGGACCGCCAGGACATGAAGCGCATTCGCGACGGGTTCGCCGCGACCGCCCGCCGCGCCGTCCGCCTCGGCATCGAGGCGGCGGAGATCCACGCGGCCCATGGCTACCTGCTGCACCAGTTCCTGTCGCCGCTCGCCAACCGGCGGACCGACGCCTATGGCGGCAGCCTCGAGAACCGGATGCGCTTCCCGCTCGAGGTCTTCGACGCCGTGCGGGACGTCTTCCCCAGCGGCAGCCCGGTCTGGGCCCGGGTCTCGGCGACGGACTGGGTCGAGGACGGCTGGGAGGTCGAGCAGACGATCGCCTTCGCCGAGGCCTTGAAGGCGCGCGGCGCCGCCGCCATCCACGTCTCGACCGGTGGCGTCTCGCCCCGGCAGAAGATCGCGGTCGGGCCGGGCTACCAGGTGCCGTTCGCCGAACGGGTGCGGGCGGCGACCGATCTCGTCACCATCGCGGTCGGCCTCATCACCGAGGCGCGCCAGGCCGAGACGATCCTGCTCGAGGGCAAGGCCGACGCGGTCTCGCTCGCCCGCGCCATGCTCTACGACCCGCGCTGGCCCTGGCACGCCGCCGCCGAACTCGGCGCCCGGGTCCGCGCGCCGAAGCAGTACTGGCGCTCGCAGCCGCACCACCTCAAGGACCTGTTCAAGGAGGCGAGCTTCGGCCAGCGCTGAATGCCGCCGGACTGATCCGACAGGTCCGATAAATCCTCCATCGTCATCCCGTGGCTCCTCGAAGACGAGAGCCCGGGAGGCGTTGGAGGGTTTTCTCGACAGCCGGGTGGTGGAGCCCTGTCCTCACCCGTCCTGGCCGTCCTCCAGCAGGATCTCGCGCTTGCCGGCATGGTTGGCGGGGCCGACGATGCCCTCGCGCTCCATCCGCTCCATCAGCGAGGCCGCCCGGTTGTAGCCGATCTGCAGCCGGCGCTGGATGTAGCTCGTCGAGGCCTTCTTGTCGCGCAGGACCACCGCCACCGCCTGGTCGTACACGTCGGCCGACGGATCGCCGAAGCCGCCCTGATCCATCACCGGGCTGTCCGCCTCCTCCTCGCCCTCCTCGGCGGTGACCGCCTCGAGGTAGGACGGGCGGCCCTGGCGCTTGAGATGGGCCACCACCTGCTCGACCTCGTCGTCCGAGCAGAACGGCCCGTGCACCCGGGTCGTCCGGCCGCCGCCGGCCATGAACAGCATGTCGCCCTGGCCCAGGAGCTGCTCGGCGCCCATCTCGCCGAGAATGGTCCGCGAGTCGATCTTCGAGGTCACCTGGAACGAGATCCGGGTCGGGAAATTCGCCTTGATCGTGCCGGTGATCACGTCCACCGACGGGCGCTGCGTCGCCATGATCAGGTGCAGGCCGGCCGCACGCGCCAT
>NZ_JAAKGV010000030.1 GCF_011043735.1 Methylobacterium sp. DB0501
CTCTCAGACCAGCTACTGATCGTCGCCTTGGTGAGCCATAACCTCACCAACGAGCTAATCAGACGCGGGCCGATCCTTCGGCAGATAAACCTTTCTGCTCTCGCACGTATCCGGTATTAGCTCAAGTTTCCCTGAGTTATTCCGAACCGAAGGGCACGTTCCCACGCGTTACTCACCCGTCTGCCGCTGACACCACGAGGATGCCCGCTCGACTTGCATGTGTTAAGCCTGCCGCCAGCGTTCGCTCTGAGCCAGGATCAAACTCTCAAGTTGAAGAGCTGATCAAAGCTGATCACAACATAAACGGAGGCTCACGACCGATCGGCGTTTCCACCAATCGTGTGAGCACCGAAACGTCAGACCAGCATCATCCTACTCACGATCCCACCCAGAGGCAGGATCCGCAGGGACGACGCCGTCCACGCTTCTCTTTCTCGTATGAACTTGTCAAAGAGCGACCCGGCTGAAAACCGGGGTATCATCGGCGACGACGGGACCAGCACCTGACCAAGGTCAGGCTCGCCGGCCCGGACTGTCTCGAAGATGGCTCAGCGCCCGGTCCGCTGTCGCGGCCGGCGCCGATGAGCGGGGTATATGGCCGGCGCTCCGGCCCGTCAACCCCGCTGCGAACCTTTTGCGACAGGCCCCCTCCCCTCCCCGTCCGGGAATGGCACGGGCGATAGCGGCAGGGGGGCGGCACAGAGCCAGAGGCGCATCACGTCGAAGGTCCGGGTCGCCGAGGCGACGATGACGTCAGGGTCGCCGGCTCGCGCCTCCTCGGTGAGGCGCTGGCGGAACCGCTTCCACATCGGACCGGTCTCGCGGCCGTGGGCGGCGTAATAGCGGCAGCCATGATCCGGCGAGAGGCCGAGCTGCCGCCCGATCTGCTTGGCGATCACCTGTCCGCCGAGAGTCGAGCCTTCGAGGACGTAGAGCGCGCCGAACGCCTGATCGCGGTTGGACGGCAGAATCATGGAGGCTCGCGGCAGCGCCTCGATCGCCGCGTCGTCGAGGCCGAGGAGGCGCAGGTCGGCGGCGAGATGGCCGAGGCGCCGGCGCGGATCGAAGAAGGTCGGGTCGTCCAGGACGTCGGCGAGGGCGGGCTCCAGCACCACGTGGAGGCCCCAGAATCGAGCGAGCAGCGCGCGGTAGCCGTCGCGCGTGGTGACACGGGATTCCCAGGCGAGATCGCGCTCGATCGCTTCGTGCGCCTCCCGCGTCTCCGCCCGCAGGCGTTCCAGGATGTCGGTCACAACGATGTCGTTCAACGGGATCTCGCTCACGCCGTGACCGTGAAGCAGGCGCCGGGGCGATTCTCGACCTCGAGGCGGGCGTTGATCTGGTCGAGCATCGCCCGGATCAGCTTCATCCCGAGGCCGGTGCCGCGGGCCGGGGCGTCGGACCATCCGGCGGGCAGCCCCTGGCCGTCGTCGCAGACCGAGAGCCGAACCCGTCCCTCTGTCTCGCCGGTGACGCTCACGGCGACGCGGCCGCCGCTCTCCGCGAAAGCGTATTTGAAAGCGTTGGTGATGAGCTCGGTCGCGATCAGCGAGAGCGCGACCGCCTTTCGGTAAGGGACCATCAGGCCCTGCTCGGCATCGAGATCGACGGCGTGCCCCTCACCTGCCATGCCGGCGAGGTCGGCGCAGAGGTTCTCGATCGTCTGGCCGAGATCGACCTCCTCGACGCTCTCGGCCTGGTAGAGGCTGTCATGGACCCGCGCCACGCTCATCACCCGGGCCGCGGTCTCGGCGAAAGCCGCCTGCGAGGCCGGATCGGTGACTTGGCGGCGCTGCATTTGCAGGAAGGCCGAGACGATCTGGAGCGAGTTCTTGACCCGGTGGTCGATCTCGCGGGTGAGCAGATCCTTCTGGGCGAGTAGGCGTTCCTTGTCGGCCAGCAGCCCGGTCAGCTCGGCGATCTTGCGGCGCTGGCGCAGCACGACGCCCTCCACCGCAAGGGCCAGGGCCTCGGCGATGTCGACCTGCCACGGGGCGAACGGCTCCGAGACGCCGCGGCGTTCCTCGACCCAGCGCTCGAACGAGCGCCGGGGCAGCACTGCCACCGGTCCGCTGCCGGCGAGGACGGGCTTGCGTGGGTCGCCGCCCCAGGTGACCGTGCTCGGGACTTCCGGCCGGAACCACAGCAGAAGGTGGTGCCGCTCCGGATCGACGAAGACCGCCATGAGGCCGCTGGCGCATTCGGCGTAGGGCGCGCTCGCCGGGTGTGCGGCGGCAAATTCCGCCGTGACGTAGCTGCTGCTCCCCGGCGGCAGCGTCGCGCGCAGCCAGGCGGCGATCGTCAGGATCGCGGCTGCCGGCGGACTCTTCCCGAGGCTGCGTACGGAATCGTTCGATACCGTGGCGGCGCCGCCGGCCCCGAACAGGTCGAGCAGGGTGTGGCTGTTCTCGGTCAGCGCGCTGACGAAATCGTCGGAGCGGGCGAGCTCGCGCACCAGCTCGCTTTCGAGCGCGAGGTGGGCCTGCTGCTCCTGCCACAGGCGCCGGCTCTCAAGCTCGTAGACCCGCATCGCGAAGGCGTCGGCGAGCACGGTGGCGGCGGCGCGCGTCTCCGGCGCGACGTAGTGCGGCTTGCGGTGATGGCCGATCATCAGCCCCCAGAGCCGGCCCTCGACCAGGATCGAGACCGACATCGAGCCGTTCACCCCGAGATTGCGCTGGTACTCGAGGTGGATCGGCGACAGGCTGCGCGCTTGGGCGAAAGTGAGGTCGACGGGAGCATTGGCGGTGGCCGGCGTCGCCACCAGGGGCACCGGCACGTAGTCGCGATCGATGACGAAGCGGCTCTTCGAGCGGGTGTAGAGCGCGCGGGCCTGGGCCGGGATGTCGGAGGCCGGGAAGCGCAGGCCGAGCAGGCTGCGGGTCCAGGTCGGGTCCTTGTCCTCGGCGATCGCGGCGCCGTTCCAGTCGGGGTCGAACCGGTAGACCAGGATACAGTCGAAGCCGGTCAGCGCCCGGGTCTCCCGCGCCGCGACCGCGGCGGCTTCCTCCAGCGTGGCGGCACCGCGCAGGCGGCCGATCGCCAGCTCGGTGTCGAGCTGGCTCGCGGTGCGGAAATCCTCCGGGTGGGCCGGCGCCAGCTCGAGTTCGACGATGATGCGGTCACCGTTGCGGTGGGCCACCGCCTCGACCGGCAGGCCGAGGGTGGAGGGCAGCACGACGCGGGCGCGGACGGTGCGGCCGGGATCGACCGCTTCGCCCTGCAGGCTGTCGCGAATTCGGTCGGCGAGGTCGGTGCCGAGCAGAGTGGCAAGGTCGAGGCCGAGGGGATCCCGGTCGAGGGCGTCGAGTACGTTGCCGCTGCAGGCCGTCACCGTGAGGGTGTCGACCTCGGCGGCGACCAGCACGGCATGGGGCTGGATCGCCCCGGGGATGTGGATCGGCTCCTGCTCGCACAGCCGCGGGTCGACCGGCTCGGCCCGGACCCGCTGGCTCACCGCCGCCTGCACCGCCTCGCGCCGATGACCCGGCTCCAGGGCTTCGACCGGCTCGGTGATGAGCCAGTAGCGGTCGGGCATCGCAGCGTGGCGCAGGGTGATGCGCACCTGCATCGGCCGCGGGTCGAACCCGTAGACGAACGAGAACGGGCGGTCGAACCGGCCCCGCCGCACGCCCTCACGGAAGCGGCCGTAGAAATGCGGCAGATGGGTGCAGGGCGCGACCTCGGTGAAGAAGTTGCGGCCGATGACCCGCTCCGGCGCACGGCCCGAGAACGCGCTCTCGGCTCGGTTGTAGCGATGGATGATGCCGGCGCCGTCGATCTGGATCACGCCCTGGCGCAGCGCGTCGAGATCGCGCGGCGCGAGTGCGTCCAGATCGATCGTCGGAGCCGTGTTCGGGTCGGGAAGGGTCACTGTAGTTCCAGGGGAGCGGTGGCCCGGGACGGCCGTGCGTCCGGCCAACCGTCCGGCGACATGAGGCGCACCTTAACGACTTCCTACCCTGAACGGAACCGCAACGCGTGGTCCCCGGCCCCTCGGATCGCGCAACGTCACCGCGTACCTCCGGTCTGCTCGGCCACGGCCTTGACGGCGCTCGAGAGACCTTCCTCGAGGGTCGGGTGATAGAAGGGGCGGTCGAGGAAGGTCGCGGCCGTCCAGCCCTCCTGCACCGCGATCACCATCAGGTGAGCCAGATGCTCGATTCCGGGCCCGATCATCGCGGCGCCGGTCAGGCGGCCGTCGGGCGCAGCGTAGACCCGGATCAGCCCGGCAGCCCGATCCATCGCCCGGGCGCGGCCCTGATCGGCGAACGAGGCCTCGCCGACGACCCAGTCGCGGGCCGACTCCGCATCGAAGGCCTCGCCGATCGCGGCGATCTGCGGGTCGGTGAAGACGAGGCCGAAGGCCGGCCAGGGCGGCGGTGCCTCGACCTGCGGGAAGCGCGCGGCGTTGCCACCGGCGACCCAGCCCTGGCGCTGGGCCTCGTGCAACACCGGGCGCTCGTGATTGGCGTCCCCGGCGATGAAGACCGGGGCGGTGCCGCACTGGAGCGTGCGCGGGTTGAAGTCCGGCAGGCCGTCCTCGTCGCTCTCGATTCCAGCGGCGGCGAGATCGAGACCGGAGAGGTTCGGCGGGCGCCCGGCGGCGGCGAGAACGCGGGAGAAGGTGCCGCTGCCCTGCTCGCCCGATTCGAGTCGCCAGGTCAGGCGCACCTCGTCGCCCACCCTCTCGGCGGACTCGACCGTGGCGCCGAGGCGAAGATCGATCTCGTTCCCGAGCAGCGACGCGGCGCATGCGGCGACCTTCGGGTCGCGGATGCCTCCGACCGCGCCGGCGGGATCGAGGAGGGTCACCCGCACGCCGAGGCGGGTCATCGCCTGGGCGAGTTCGAGCCCGACGGGGCCGGCCCCCAGGACCGCGAGGGAGTCGGGCAGCGTCTCGATCTCGAACAGCGTGTCGGTGGTCAGCACGCTGTCGGCCACCGGCCGCAGGGGCGCCGGCAGGCTCGGGCTCGACCCGGTGGCGATCACCACGGCCCCGGCGGTGATCCGGGTGTGGTCGTCGACGAGGAGCGTGGTCGGGTCGGCGAAGCGCGCAGTGCCGGAAACCCGCAGCTCCGCCGGGATGTCGTCGAGGCCTGCGCAGACCGAGGCGACGAAATCGTCGCGCAAGGTTCGCACCCGCCGCATCACCGCATGCCCGTCGACCCGGACCTCGCCGGCGGCGAGACCGAAGGCCCGCGTCTCGCGGGCGTCGTGGGCGGCCCGTGCCGCCTCGATCAGGAGCTTGGAGGGCATGCAGCCGACCCGGGCGCAGGTGGTGCCGCCGGGGCCGCGCTCGATCAGCACGACGCGGACGCCCGCCCTTGTAGCCGCTCCATGCGCGGCGATGCCCGCCGTGCCGGCCCCGATGATCGCCACGTCGCAGGTCAAATCTCGGCTGGCCGGTTCATGCATCGCCGTTTCCCTCTGGCCGACCGGCACGGCGCGGGGGGCGACGTCGCGGAAGTGACGTCCCGGAAACATCGATCGCGGACGATTCGTTCCGGTGCGTCAGGCTTTCCCCGCCAGCTCTAGGAATGATTATCCCGGGAATCGGCGGTCTCGGCCAGCAGGCCGTCGACGAAGCCGGCGAGGCCGACCTGACGCTCGCGGCGCAGGTGCTCGGCGGCGAGGATCGCCTCCAGGGTCTTGAACGAGCGGTCGAGATCGTCGTTGACCAGCACGTAATCGTATTCCGACCAGCGCTCGATCTCGGTGCGGGCGTTGAGCAGCCGGCGCTCGATCGTCTCGGCGGAATCCTCGGCCCGGCGCTCGAGGCGGCGGCGCAGCTCGGCCATGCTGGGCGGCAGGATGAAGATGGTCACGACGTCGTCGCGCAGCTTGGCGCGCACCTGGCGGGTGCCCTGGTAGTCGATGTCGAAGATCATGTCGCGGCCGGCGGCCAGCGCCCGCTCCACCGGGCTGCGGGGCGTGCCGTAATAGTTGCCGTGCACCTCGGCCCATTCGAGCAGGTCGTCGCGCTCGCGCAAGTGCTCGAAGGCGTCCCGGTCGATGAAGCGGTAATGCTGGCCATCGATCTCGGACGGGCGGCGCACCCTCGTGGTGACGGAGACCGAGAGTTCAAGGCCCCATTCGGGGCGCTGCGCGAGGGCCCGGGTCAGGGTGGTCTTGCCCGCCCCCGAGGGCGAGGAGAGAATCAGCACCAGGCCCCGGCGCGCCACCGGTGTGGTCAGGAGTTCGGAGCCCACGGTCGATCCCATCGCGTTGCTTCACCCTCTGGCCGGCCTCGCCCGGAAAGGCCCGGGCGACGCGGTGCGGCCGGCGCGGGCCGGCCATCCGATTCGAGTCCACCCCCAATGCCGTCCGTCCGGCCGACGCGCAACCGGGGAGGCGACGACGAAGCGGGGACAATCGCCCCGGTACCCCTACTCGACGTTCTGCACCTGCTCGCGGAACTGCTCGACCACCGCCTTGAGGTCGAGGCCGATGCGGGACAGCGAGACGTCGTTGGCCTTGGCGCAGAGCGTGTTGGCCTCGCGGCCGAGTTCCTGGGCCAGGAAGTCGAGCCGGCGCCCGACGGCACCGCCGGTGGCGAGCAGGTCGCGGGCGGCACCGATATGGGCGCGCAGGCGGTCGATCTCCTCGCGCACGTCGGCGCGGGCGGCGAGCAGCACCGCTTCCTGGTGCAGGCGGGCCGGATCGAGGCTGGCGCTCTCCAGGAGCGCGGCGACCTGCGCTGCGAGGCGGGCCTTCACCGCCTCGGGGCGACGGGCCGGGCAGGCCTCCGCCGCCTCGACGAGGTCGGCCATGACGGAGAGCTGGCCGCCGACGATGTCGGCCAGCGCCCGCCCCTCGGCACGGCGCCCTTCCGCCAAGGCCTCGACCAGCCGGCCGGCCGCCACCGCGAGGTCGCAGCGCAGGGCCTCGTCGTCGCCGGTTTCCTCCTCGACCTCGACCACGCCCCGCACGGACAGGAGCCCGTCGACGGAAGGCAGCGTGATGCCGAGCGGCATCGGCACCCGGGTCACGGACTCGGCGAGGGCGGCGAGCAGCGCCTCGTTGATTCTGACCCGCGGTGCGGCTTCCGTCCGCGACAGGGTCAGGGTGAGGTGGCAGGTGCCGCGGCCGAGGCGCTTCTGCACCAGGGCGCGGGCCTCCTCGCCGACGGAATCGAGGCCGGCCGGGACCCGGACCCGGATTTCGAGTCCGCGGCCGTTGACGCTCTTCAGTTCCCAGGCCCAGTGCGCGGGCCCGGTGCTCCCGGCCTCGCGGGCGAAGCCGGTCATGCTGGCGATGGACATCGGGGCGCTCGGATGTTTAGCGCGGGACGGGCCCGGCCTTGGGCTGGGACAGGACCGGCACGGTCTTGGGCGAGTTCAGATCGAACGTCTTGTTGCGCAGGGGATCGCGAGCCGTCCCCTCCGAGGCGTCGAAGGCGCGCGAGCGGGCGCTGCTCGCGTCGCTGCCGTCATAGGCCATGGGGGCGCCCGCGACGGAGGCGCCGGGCAGGCCGGTGCGCGGCGGCAGGGCCGCCGGATCGGCCTGCGGCGGCTCGACCTTGTCGACGCCGACCGTCGAGCCCGGATCGGCGGCGGCCTTCGCCTTCTCGACCTGGCGCCAGCGGGCGACGTTGCGGTTATGCGCCTCCAGGGTCTCGGCGAAGACGTGGCCGCCGGTGCCGTCGGCGACGAAGAACAGCTCCTTCGTCCGCGAGGGATTCGCCACCGCCTCGAGCGCGGCCCGGCCCGGATTGGCGATCGGGCCCGGCGGCAGGCCCTCGATCGCGTAGGTGTTGTACGGCGTCACCCGGTCGATCTCGGAGCGCAGGATGCCGCGCCCGAGGGTGCCGCGGCCGCCGACGAGGCCGTAGACGATGGTGGGATCGGATTGCAGCCGCATCCGCTTCTGCAGGCGGTTGACGAACACCCCGGCGACCCGCGGCCGCTCGTCGGCCCGGCCGGTCTCCTTCTCGACGATGGAGGCGAGGGTGACCATCTCCTGCGGCGTGCGCACCGGCACGTCGGGCGAGCGGCGGGCCCAGATCTGGCTCAGGACCTCGCGCTGCTTGGTGCGCATCAGGTTGAGGATCTTCTGGCGCGAATCGCCACGCTCGAACTTGTAGGTGTCGGGGAGCAGCGAGCCCTCGGGCGGGGTCTCGTTGATGTCGCCGGTCAGCACATCGTTGTCGTTGAGGCGGGCGACGATCTGCTCGCTCGTCAGGCCCTCCGGGAAGGTGATGGCGTGCTGAACCGGCCGGCCCTGGATCAGCACGTCGACGACGTCGTCGATGCTGGCATGGGCCTTGAAGTTGTACTCGCCGGCCTTGAGCGCCGCTTTCCGGCCGAACCGGGCGGTCAGCTCGAACAGCATCGGATGGGCGATCACGCCTTCGCGCTTGAGCAATTCGGCCATCTCGCCGACGCTGGAGCGGGGCACCACCACGACCTTGTCGGCGGCGAGCGGCCCCGCCTCGTTGGTCTGACGCTCCAGGACGACGAGGCCCAGGATGGCGCCGAGCCCCAGGATGACGAACAGGGTCAGGAAGCCGCTCACCGCGGAGAGCAGGCCGCCGCGCTCGCGCACCGGCTTCTCGGGCGGGGGCGGCGCGGCCGTCGGCTTGATGGCTTCGCTCGGGCTGCGCGGGGCGAGCCGGTTCGGCTGGCTGACCGGCTCCGGCGCGCTCGGCGCCGGGTCCTGCGTCTTCGATCTGCGAAACATGGCGGTCCTGTCGTGGCGCGTCCGGGAAGCCGGCCGTGGACGCGCGTGCCGGCCCGATGGGGCGGAGAGCGACCGAGACCCTAGCAAGTTTTATGGCGAAATGGAGCCGGTGCGGGCCGGCGGCCACAGACGAGAAAGCCCCTCCGCGCGGGCGAGAGGGGCTTTGGAGGTCTCGGCGATGATAATCGACGCCGGGTCGTCGGACCCGGCACCGGATCCGTCACACCCGCCGCAGGATCAGCGAGGCGTTGGTGCCGCCGAAGCCGAAGGAGTTCGACAGGGCGATGTCGACGGTCCGCTTCTGCGCCGTGTGCGGCACGAGATCGATCGCGGTCTCGACCGAGGGATTGTCGAGGTTGAGGGTCGGCGGCACGACGCCGTCGCGGATGGCGAGCACCGAGAAGATCGCCTCGATCGCGCCGGCGGCGCCGAGCAGGTGCCCGGTGGCGGACTTCGTCGAGGACATCGCCACGTCGGTGGCGTTGCCGAGCAGGCGCTCGACGGCCTTCAGCTCCAGCTCGTCGCCGAGCGGCGTCGAGGTGCCGTGGGCGTTGATGTAGTCGATCTCGGACGGGGCGATTCCGGCACGCTTCACCGCCGCGCTCATGCAGCGATAGGCGCCGTCGCCGTCCGGCGAGGGCGAGGTGATGTGGTAGGCATCGCCCGAGAGGCCGTAGCCGATCACCTCGGCGTAGATCTTGGCGCCGCGGGCCTTGGCGTGCTCGTACTCCTCGAGCACCACCACGCCGGCGCCCTCGCCCATCACGAACCCGTCGCGGTCGCGGTCGTAGGGGCGGGAGGCGCGCTGCGGCTCGTCGTTGAAGCCGGTCGAGAGCGCCCGGCAGGCGGCGAAGCCCGCAAGCGAGAGCCGGTTGATCGGCGATTCGGCGCCGCCGGCCAGCATCACGTCGGCGTCGCCGAGCGCGACCAGGCGCGCGGCGTCGCCGATGGCGTGGGCGCCGGTGGAGCAGGCCGTCACTACGGCGTGGTTCGGGCCCTTGAGGCCGTGGGCGATCGAGACCTGGCCGGAGGCCAGGTTGATGATCCGGCCCGGGATGAAGAACGGCGAGATCCGCCGCGGCCCCTTCTCGAACAGCGTCACCGAGGCATCGTAGATGCCGCCGATGCCGCCGATGCCGGAGCCGATGAGGACGCCGGTGGCGCACTGGTCCTCGTGCGAGGTCGGGTGCCAGTCGGCATCGTCGAGCGCCTGGCCGGCCGCCGCCATCGCGTAGACGATGAAGGGGTCGACCTTGCGCTGCTCCTTGGCTTCCATCCACCGGTCGGGATTGAAGGTGCCGTCGCTGCCGTCGCCGAGGGGGATCGAGCAGGCGATCTTGCACGCCAGATCCGACACGTCGAAGGCCTCGACGCGAGCGGCACCGCTTTGCCCCTCGATGAGGCGGCTCCACGTGACGTCGACGCTGCTGCCCAGCGGCGACACCATCCCGAGGCCCGTGACGACGACTCGACGCATCGCGTTATCCCGACCCGATCCCATGACGGAAGCGTACTACCTTTTCAGCGGAAGACGACGGCGATCAGCCGGCGTTCTTCTCGAGGAACTTGATCGCGTCGCCGACCGTCTGGATCGTCTCGGCGGCGTCGTCCGGGATCTCGACGTTGAACTCCTCCTCGAACGCCATCACCAGCTCGACGGTGTCGAGGCTGTCGGCGCCCAGATCGTCGATGAAGTTCGCGTTCGGGGTCACCTTCTCGGGCTCGACGCCCAGGTGATCGACGACGATCTTCTTCACCCGGTCCGCGATATCGCTCATCGTGTAGGTCCTTAAGTTACTGCTCGTGGAACTGTTCGGAGCCGCCGCGTGCGGGCGGAGCCCCGGGGAAGGTCGTGATGCGGCCGGGAGCACCGGTCGCGCATGTCGTGGAAAAGCCGCGGACGGCCGGTCCGTCAATCCCCTTGCACGGCCGGCGGGTGCTTAACACAGGGATTTAGCCCTGGCGAGGGCCGCTTCACCTCCGGTTAAGAAACCGTGCCACCCGCCTGGGGAATGTGTCCGGCAATCCCCAGAGACGGCCCAGAACATCGCCGCGGCCGCCATTGGGCGGCCTAGAACATCGCCATCCCGCCGTTGACGTGCAGGGTGTGCCCGGTGACGTAGGCCGCCTCGTCGGAGGCCAGGTACACCGCGGCGGCGGCGATCTCGGCGCCCTCGCCGAGGCGCCCCATCGGCACGGTCGCCAGGATGCCCTCGCGCTGCTTGTCGTTCAGCGCGTCGGTCATCGGCGAGGTGATGAAGCCCGGCGCGATGCAGTTCACGGTGATCTTGCGGCTCGCCACCTCGGCGGCGAGCGCCTTGGTGAGGCCGACGAGGCCGGCCTTGGCGGCGGCGTAGTTGCCCTGCCCGGCATTGCCGGTCGAGCCCACCACGGAGCCGACATTGACGATGCGGCCGTAGCGGCGCTTCATCATGCCCTTCACCGCCGCCCGCGACAGCCGGAACGCCGCCGTCAGGTTCACGGCGATCACGCTGTCCCACTCCTCGTCCTTCATGCGCAGGAAGAGGTTGTCGCGGGTGATGCCGGCATTGTTGACCAGCACGTCGAGCCCGCCGAGCGCCGCTTCCGCGGCCGGCACCAGGGCCTCGACCGCCGCGGTGTCGGACAGGTTGGCCTCGAGGATGTGGACCCGCTCGCCGAGCTCGGCGGCAAGCGCCTCCAGGGCCTCGCGCCGCGTCCCGGAGACCGCCACGTGGGCGCCCTGGCCGTGCAGGGCCCGGGCGATGGCGCCGCCGAGGCCGCCTGTGGCGCCGGTGACGAGGGCCTTGCGGCCGCTGAGGTCGAACATGCTGGGGTCTTTCTCAGAGCGTGAGGGCCGCGATGTCGGCCGAGGTGCCGACCGGCGTGGCGGAGGTTCCCGCCGCGATGCGCTTGACGAGGCCCGACAGCACCTTGCCGGTGCCGATCTCGTAGAAGGCGTCGACGCCGGACGCCGCCATGGCGGCCACGCATTCGCGCCAGCGCACGGTGCCGGTGACCTGCTCGACGAGCGCGGCACGGATCGCCGCCGGGTCGCTGATCGGGGCGGCGAGCACGTTCGCCATCACCGGGACGGCGGCGGGGCGAAGATCGACGGCCGCCAGCGCCGCGCGCATCGCCTCGGCGGCGGGCGCCATCAGGCCACAATGGAAGGGAGCGGAGACGTTGAGCATCACCGCGCGCTTGGCGCCGCGGCCCTGCGCCAGGGCGACCGCCCGCTCCACCGCCGCCCGGTGGCCCGAGACCACGACCTGGCCGGCACCGTTGTCGTTGGCGACATCGCAGACATCGCCCTGCCGGGCCTCCGCCGCCACCTCGGCCGCCGCCTCGACGTCGAGGCCGAGAAGCGCCGCCATGGCGCCCGAGCCCACCGGCACCGCCTTCTGCATCGCCTCTCCGCGCAGGCGCAGCAGGCGCGCCGCATCCGCGAGCGACAGGCTGCCGGCGGCGGCGAGCGCGCTGTACTCGCCGAGCGAGTGGCCGGCGACGAACGCGACGTCGCGGGCGAGGTCGAGGCCGTTTTCGGCCTCCAGTACCCGCAGCACGGCGAGGCTCGACGCCATCAGGGCCGGCTGGGCGTTGGTGGTGAGGGTCAGCTCCTCGGCCGGACCCTCGAACATCAGGTGCGAGAGGTTCTGGCCCAGCGCCTCGTCGACCTCGGCGAAGACCGCGCGGGCGGCGGTGTGGTCCTGGGCAAGGGCGGAGCCCATGCCGACGGCCTGGCTGCCCTGGCCCGGAAAGATGAAGGCGCGCGACACGTGCGGGGTGCTTCCTGCCCTGGGTTGAGTCGATGCGGCTGCGGGACGCAGTGATTGGGCGGCGCCAGTCGCAGAGCGGCCGGCGCTAGTCAAGCGTGGCTGGACCGTAAAAATGCATCGCCTCGCTCGGGGGAATCCTGCCGGCCGGACAGGATCGCTCGTGTGGTTCTCTGCGGAGGCCGGGTCGTTCGGCAAGAAGACTTCGGCAAGAAGGCATGGCGCGGGTTTCTCCCTCCCCCCTCTGCGGGGGAAGGTGGCGAGCGCAGCGGGACGAAGTCCCGCCGGGAGGGGCGGCGCGACGCTTCAAGGCTTGGCGCCCTCCAAAACGGTTCAGTCATTTTCGGAAGCGCGGTTCCCCTCGCCCGCCCGGCTCGGCCGGGCACCCTCCCTCCGCAGAGGGGGGAGGGCGAAACCCGCGCCATTCATTGAACCGACTGCCCGGCGACGCTTCGCACTACCCCATCCGCCACCGACGCTTGTTGCAAAACGGCATCTCGTGTAGGGAGGCCGGTACTCCGAGATTTTCGTATGACCAAGGAAGGGGTCGCGCATGGCTCGCGTCACCGTTGAAGACTGCATCGACAAGGTCGAGAACCGCTTCGAGCTGGTGCTGCTCGCCGGCCATCGGGCCCGCCTGCTCTCCTCCGGCGCCCCGCTCACCATCGACCGCGACCGCGACAAGAACCCGGTCGTGGCCCTGCGCGAGATCGCCGACGAGACCATCACGCCGGACGACCTGAAGGAGCAGCTGATCCACTCGCTGCAGAAATACGTCGAGGTCGACGAGCCGGAGGCCGAGACGGTCCCGCTGCTCTCCAGCTCGCCCGCCGCCGCCGCGGTGGCGCCGCAGGGTTCGGGCGACGGCGACGACATCCAGTTCGACCGGATGAGCGAGGAGGACCTGCTGCGCGGCCTCGAGAACCTCGCGCCCCCGACCGAGACCGAGGAAGAGGGCGACTGAGTCGTCCCCGAGAGCCAGACGCGCATCGAACCCGGCCGAGAGGCCGGGTTTTTTCGTGACCTTTTCGACCGATCCCGCGCGGAAGCGGGGCTTCCGCGACGTTTAGGGGCTGGCGCGGCCGCCCGTTCGGCTCGATATTTAAGCCCGGACCTCCACCAGCGTCGTCGGCGTTCAGCGCAACCGGCCCGTTCCGGCACGCCGCGACGCCTCCGCCGGCCGCGTGCCGGCGGGTCTTACGCGCCTAAGGAGACCAACGGCGGATGATGCGCCAGTACGAGCTCGTCGAGCGGGTCAAGGCCTACAATCCCGGCGCCGACGAGGGGCTGCTGAACCGGGCCTACGTCTACGCGATGCGGGCGCACGGCACGCAGAAGCGCGCCTCGGGGGATCCCTTCTTCGCCCACCCGCTCGAGGTGGCGGCCATCCTCACCGACCTGCGGCTCGACGACGCCACCATCGTGGCGGCGGTGCTGCACGACACCGTCGAGGATACCGCCGCCACCCTCGACGAGATCAACCGGGTCTTCACGCCGGAGATCGGCAAGCTCGTCGACGGGCTGACCAAGATCAAGCGCCTGGATCTCGTCTCGAAGCGCGCCGCCCAGGGCGAGAACTTCCGCAAGCTCCTGCTCGCCATCGCGGCGGACGTACGGGTGCTGCTGGTCAAGCTCGCCGACCGGCTGCACAACATGCGCACCCTGCAGCACATGCCGGCGGAGAAGCGCGCCCGCATCGCGCAGGAGACCCTCGACATCTACGCGCCGCTGGCGAGCCGCATGGGCATGCAGGAGCTGCGCGAGGAGCTGGAGGACCTGTCCTTCGTCAATCTGAAGCCGGACGTCTACGCGACGATCGCCAAGCGCCTCTCCGACCTCTCGGCCAAGTCCGAGCGGCTGGTCGAGAGCATCGAGCGCGACCTTGCCGCCAAGCTGGCGAATGCCGGCATCGCCGCCACCGTCAAGGGACGGCAGAAGCGCCCCTACTCGATCTGGAGCAAGATGGAGCGCAAGTCGGTCGCGTTCGAGCAGCTCTCCGACATCTTCGGCTTCCGGGTCATCGTCGACGAGGTCGATACCTGCTACCGGGCGCTGGGCGTCGTCCACACCACCTGGCCGATGGTGCCGGGGCGCTACAAGGACTACATCTCGACCCCGAAGCAGAACGATTACCGCTCGATCCACACCACGGTGATCGGGCCGAAGAGCCAGCGCGTCGAGCTGCAGATCCGCACCACCGAGATGGACGAGATCGGCGAGTACGGCATCGCCGCCCACGCGCTCTACAAGGACGGCGCCCCGCACCTCGCCACCGAGAGCGGCGCCTACCAGTGGCTGCGCCGCACCATCGAGCTCCTGGCCGAGGGCGACAGCCCCGAGGAGTTCCTGGAGCACACCAAGCTCGAACTGTTCCAGGACCAGGTCTTCTGCTTCACCCCCAAGGGACGGCTGATCGCCCTGCCCCGGGGCGCGACGCCGATCGACTTCGCCTACGCGGTCCATACCGACGTCGGCAACACCGCCGTCGGCGCCAAGATCAACGGCCGCATCGCGCCGCTCCTCACCGAGTTGCAGAACGGCGACGAGGTCGAGATCGCCCGGGCCGACGGCCAGATCCCGCCGGCCGCCTGGGAATCCCTCGTCGTCACCGGCAAGGCGCGGGCCGCGATCCGGCGCGCCACCCGCTCGGCGGTGCGCCGGCAATATGCGGGCCTGGGCCGCCAGATCCTGGATCGGGCCTTCGAGCGGGCGGGCAAGAACTTTTCCGACGAGAAGCTGCGCGGCGCCCTGCCGCGGCTCGCGCGCCAATCGACCGAGGACGTGTTCGCGGCGGTGGGCCGGGGCGAGATGTTCTCCGGCGACGTCGTGAAGGCGGTCTACCCGGACTACAAGGACGAGCGCCGTGCCGCGGCGAGCCAGCCGGCGCCGGGCCAGCCCCGGCCGCACGTCAACGGCGCCGGGCGCCTGTCCCTCGACAAGGACCAGACGGTGCGCCTGACCTGGCCGGGCAAGGCGGCGGCCAAGGACGGGGCCGCCAAGGATGGCGCGCCCGACGAGGGCGCGATCCCGATCCGCGGCCTCGACCGCGACCTCCTGGTGCGCTTCGCGCCCGATGGCGGCGCGGTCCCGGGCGACCGGATCGTCGGCATCCTCACCCCCGGCGAGGGCGTGACGATCTACCCGATCCAGTCGCCGGCGCTCGCCGCCTTCGACAACGAGCCCGACCGCTGGCTCGACGTGCGCTGGGACGTGGACGGCGCCTCCAACCAGCGCTTCCCGGCCCGGCTCGCCCTGCAATCGATCAACGAGCCCGGCAGCTTCGCCCAGATCGCCCAGGTGATCGCCGACCACGACGGCAACATCGACAACATCTCGATGAAGCGCCGGACCCAGGACTTCACCGACGTGACGATCGACCTCGCGGTCTGGGACCTCAAGCACCTCAACGCCATCGTGTCGGAACTGCGGGCCAAGCGCGTGGTGAGCCGAGTGGATCGGGTGAACGGCTGAGGCGGGATTGCACGATGGCCGGGGCGCTGCCACAAGCCCCGGCTCAGTGCCGCCCCTGGAGCGGCGTTCGATCGCCCTGCCATCGGACGCCGCTCCAGGTCTTTGATCTCGCCGCATTTTCTGCGACGAAGCGGCATCCATTTCGTCGAAAAATGCTCTCGAACGACCACTGAAGGTGCCATGACCTCCGACGACGTCCTCGCCGAATTCCGCTCCGCCGGCGCCCTGCTGGAAGGCCATTTCGTGCTCTCCTCCGGGCTGCACAGCGCGGTCTTCCTGCAGAAGATGGCGATCTTCACCGATCCGGTGCGCACCGCCCGGGTCTGCGGGGCGCTGGCCGAGCGGATCAAGGATCGGTACGGCCGGGTCGATTACGTGGTCTCGCCGGCCATCGGCGGCATCGTGCCGGGCTACGAGACTGCCCGGGCTCTCGGCGCCAAGGCGATCTTCGTCGAGCGCGATCCGGGCAAGCCCTTCGCCCTGCGTCGCGGCTTCCAGATCCCGAAGGGCGCCCGCGCGGTCATGGTCGAGGACATCGTCACCACCGGCCTGTCCTCGCGCGAGTGCCTGGCTGCCCTGACCGCCGAGCCCGGCGAGGTGGTGGGCGCGGCCTGCCTGATCGACCGCTCCGGCGGCAAGGCCGATCTCGGGATGCCGCTCGTCGCCCTCGTCACCCTCGACATCCCGAACTACCCGGCCGACCAGCTGCCGCCGGAACTTGCCGCGATTCCCGCCGTGAAGCCCGGCAGCCGCGCCCTCCCGGGCGCCTGAGACGTTTTCCGGAAAGATTTCCTTCCGAAAACGCATTGCAAGCCCGCGACGGCGGAACTTCGACCTGCACGCTCGAGCGAAGCCGATTTTTCGTTTCGGGCATGGGATCCGATCGGATTGCTGGAAGCAATCGGTCGGACATCGCATGACATCCTGACGGAATCGCGCTTATCCCCGCTCGGCCGCCGCACCGTCGCTTGACAGGTGCGTCGGCGCGTCCTTAGCTGATCCTATTGCGGCCGCTGTCCGGTGTGCGGCACCCGCTCTGATTGCCCCCGCCTGATTTCCCAGGGGGCAGTGCTTTGCTCGTCGCGGCTTTTCTCGCAAGTCATTCTTTCCGTGCGGCCGTACCGCACCTTTAAGGATCAATAATGCCCAATCCCCCCCGTAGCGCTTTATTCATTGACGGCGCCAATATCTACGCCACCACCAAGGCTCTCGGCTTCGACATCGATTACCGCAAGCTCCTGGCCGATTTCAAGGCACGCGAGAATCTGGTCCGCGCTTTCTACTACACCGCCCTGGTCGAGGACCAGGAATATTCCTCGATCCGGCCGCTGATCGACTGGCTCGACTACAACGGCTATCGCGTGGTCACCAAGCCGGTCAAGGAATTCACCGATTCGACCGGACGGCGCAAGATCAAGGGCAACATGGACATCGAGCTGACGATCGATGCCATGGAGCTCAGCCCCTATATCGACCACATGGTGCTGTTCTCCGGCGACGGCGATTTCCGGCCGCTGGTGGCGGCGATGCAGCGCCGCGGCGTGCGGGTGACCGTGGTCTCCACCGTGCAGACCCAGCCGCCGATGGTCGCCGACGAGCTGCGCCGCCAGGCCGACGACTTCGTCGACATCGTGCAGCTCATCCCCCGCATCGGCCGTGACCAGGGCGACCGCCCGGTGCGCCAGCCCCGCGCCCTCGGCCCCGACGGGCCGCGCGATCCTGGCCCGCGCGACTTCGGCGAAAGGGCGCCCCGGACCACCGTGAACCTCGAGAATCGCTACGGCATCCGCCAGAACGAGGAGGACGACGCGGAGGATTGATCCTCCGGGCCGACGGCTCCGGGCCTGCGCTCAGCCGCCGGCCCGCGCCAGGGCCGCGAGGCCGCTGCGCGTCTCGACCGGCGCGGTCCAGCCCAGCGCCTCCAGCCCCGCCGCCCGCGCGACCAGGGAGCCGGCGAGGCGCTCGCGCAGCTCGCCCCGTCCGGTGAGGCTCAAGACCGCGTCGAGGACGAACTCGGGCACCGGCAGCAAGCCGGGCCGGCGGCCGAGGCCGGCGCGCAGGGCGGCGATCATCTCGGGCACGCTCACCGGCTCGGCCTCGCTGACGATCAGCGGGCGGCGCATCGCTCCGGGGGCCCGCAGCACCGCATGGACCGCATCGCTCAGAGATTCGACCGAGACCAGGGAGCGCTGCCCGGCGAGCCCCCCGAGGGGGAGCGGGTACGGCGCCCGCGCGAGCCGCATCAGCGCCGCCATGTTGCCCTTCTGGCCCGGCCCGTAGACCAGCACCGGCCGCAATGCGGCGTAGTCGATGTCGATGCCGGCCAGCGCCTCCTCGGCGGCGAGCTTCGAGCGGCCGTAGGCATCCGTGGGAGCCGGGGCG
Source organism: Methylobacterium sp. DB0501 (assembly GCF_011043735.1). Classification (GTDB taxonomy): domain Bacteria; phylum Pseudomonadota; class Alphaproteobacteria; order Rhizobiales; family Beijerinckiaceae; genus Methylobacterium; species Methylobacterium alsaeris. The sequence continues at coordinate 18,291 of NZ_JAAKGV010000030.1, forward strand.
TCGGCCTCGGTGAGCGGGCCGGCGGCGGAGGGACCGACTTGAGCCCGGATCGAGGACAGGAACACGAAGCGGCGCACTCGGGCGCGGGCCGCCGCCTGGGCGAGGCCGCGCGTCGCCTCGGTGTTGAAGCTCCGGTAATCGTCCTCGGGCGCCCCCGACATGGCGTGGGCGAGCCCGGCCGAATGCACTACCGCGTCGGCGCCGGACAGGGCGGCCGCCATGTTCTGCGGCCGGGCGAGATCGCCGACCACCGCGCCGCTGATGCCCGGCGGCAGCTCCACCGGCCGGCGCAGCAGCACCCGCACCCGGTAGCCCCGGGCGCTCAAGGCGGCCAGCAGGTGGCGGCCGATGAAGCCGGTCGAGCCGGTGAGGGCGACGAGGGGAGCGGTCATGCGGCGGTGGTCCTGACGGCGGGCAGGGAGAAGAGGCGGAGCAGCCCGGCGACGAGCCCGGCGCCGAGGGCGAGGGCGGCGAGCGACATCGCCCAGCCCGGGACTGCCAGCGTCGCGGCGGCGAGGAGCGCCAGGGCGAGGTTCAGCCCGAACACCGCCCCGACGACGAACGGCACCGAGCGCCCGTTGGTCGTGGCGCGCTGGTAGTAGTGGCTGCGATGCGCCTGCCAGACCGGCTCGCCGGCGAGCGCCCGGCGGCCGAGGGTCAGGGTCGCGTCGGCAAGGGAGTAGAGCGGCAGCAGGATCGCGGCGGTGAGCCCCCCCTCTCCGGCGAGCCGATAGAGCAGCCAGGCGACGAGGAGGCCGATCGGCAGCGAGCCGACATCGCCCAGGAAAAGCTTGGCCACCGGCCGGTTGAACGGCGCGAAGCCGAGGAGCCCGCCGAGGAGCGCCGCCGCCACCAGGGTCGCGGGCTCCGGCAGCCGGCCGGCGAGGCCGAAGACCAGGAGGGCGCCGAGCACCGGCACCATCTCGGCCACCGTCATCCAGTCGAGCCCGTCCATGAAGTTGACGAGGTTGACGAACCACAACCCGGCCAGCACCGCGAGGCCGCGCTCGAGCCAGAGCGGGAGTTCGGGGATGAGCTGTCCGCCGGCCCCTGAGAGCACCAGCACCACCGCCGCCGCCTGGAGCGGCAGGCGCAGGGCGACCGGGAGCGGGCGGATGTCGTCGACGGCGCCGACGACCGCCAGCGCCAGGGTGCCGGTCGCGAGGCTCAGAGCTTCGATCCCCGCCGTCCCGGCCAGCCCGAGACCGACCGCGAGGGCGGCCACTACCACGGCGATTCCGCCGCCCTGCGGCGTCGGCACGCGATGGCTCGACCGGGCATTCGGCCGCGCCAGGGCGTAGCGCTGGAGCAGCGGCCGCAACAGCATGATCAGCCCGGCCGACAGGGCGGCGGCGCAGGGAACGGCAACGATGGGGACGGCGACGAGGGGGCTGATCGGCATACGGCAGGGTGTGGACGATGGGGGAAGACACCCCTACCCCACCGCTCCCGCCGCAGCCAGACGGTGCGTCACGCCGGCGAGGCCAGCGGCTTGCCCTTCTCGACGATGTAGGTACTGACGAGGCGCACCGGCTTCGTCCCGCTCTTCGACCCGGCATGGGGCACGCCCGGCGGCACCTGGAACCCGTCGCCGGCCTTGAGCACCCGGGTCGGCTGGCCCTCGATCGGCAACTCGATCTCGCCCTCGACGATGTAGCCCGATTCGATCCCCGGATGGGTGTGGCGGCCGACCAGCACGCCGGGCTCGATCTCGACCTCGGCGGTGATGGTGACGTAGCCGGGCGCCGGTCCCTCGGTCTGGCCCAGGATCTTGCGCTTGACCCCCGGCGTGGCGGCGGGCGGCGTCTGGGCGCCGGCCTCGGTGGCGAGAAAGCCGGTCAGGCTGCAGATCGCGCACGAGGCGAACCCCGCGAAACCGCGGCGCGTCAGCATGGTGTTCCTCCCGTCGTCGCGCGCTCGTTGGACCGGCGCGGTTCGGGGAGTGTGCGCGCGTCGTCCGGACAGTCAAGCGATGGAGAGAGACTGGTGCCTGCTTGGACCGGCCCACGATCCGACATCCCAACGATCGCTGGCCCGCCGGGGTCGTCCCGGGCTCGCCGAAAGCGAGAACCCGGGATGACAAGGCGGGTTTCAGCAACGTCGGGAGAGCCGGCTTCAACTCTCCCGGGGCAGGCCTCAGAACACTTCTTCCCGCCGCGGCTCCGCGTTCTCCGCCTCGCGCTTCGCGATCGCGCGCTCGACCACCTTGGCGAGGCCGACCATGATCGTGTCGAGGGCATAGTCCTTGGGGGTGTAGATCGCGGCCACGCCCATGTTCTTCAGCACCAGCTCGTCCTCCGGCGAGATGATGCCGCCGACGACGACCGGGATGTGGTCGAGGCCTTCCTGGCGCAGGCGCGACCGGACCTCGCGCACCAGCGGCACGTGCGAGCCGGACAGGATCGACAGGCCGATGATGTGGGCGTTGCGCTCCCGCGCCTTGGCGACGATCTCGGCCGGGGTCTGGCGGATGCCGTCGTAGGTCACGTCGAAGCCGACGTCGCGGGCGCGTAGCGCGATCTGCTCTGCGCCGTTCGAATGCCCGTCGAGGCCGGGCTTGCCGACGACGAGCTTGGGCGCCTCGCCCAGGCGCTCGCCGAGATCGGCGACGAGGAGCCGCGCCTCCTCGGCCGCCCCCGAGGTGACGGTCTCCGGGGTGACGCCGGTGGGGGCGCGGTACTCGCCGAAGACCTGGCGCAGGCGCTCGCCCCACTCGCCGGTGGTGACCCCGGCTTTGGCGCAGGCGATCGAGGCCGGCATCACGTTGCGGCCCTCGCGGGCCGAGGCCTCCAGCTCGTCGAGCGCCGCCGCGACGGCGGAAGCGTCGCGCTGGCTGCGCCAGGCCTTGATCCGGCCCTGCGCCTCCATCTCGACCGTCTCGGAGACGGTGAAGATCGCGCCGTCGCCGGCGGTGAGCGGCGAGGGCTCGCCGTTCTGGAACTTGTTGACGCCGACGACGACCTGCTCGCCGCGCTCGATCGCCGCGATGCGCTTCGCGTTCGATTCGACCAGCGCCCGTTTCATCGTCCCGGTCTCGATCGCCGCGACGGCGCCGCCGAGCGCCCCGATCCGCGCCAGCTCCGCCCGGGTCTCGGCCTTGAGCGCCTCGACCTTGGCGTCCATCACGACCGAACCGTCGAAGATGTCGTCGTATTCGAGGAGGTCGGTCTCGAAGGCGAGGATCTGCTGCATCCGCATCGACCATTGCTGGTCCCAGGGCCGCGGCAGGCCGAGCGCCTCGTTCCAGGCCGGCAGCTGCACCGCCCGGGCGCGGGCGCGCTTCGACAGCGTGACGGCCAGCATCTCGATCAGGATGCGGTGGACGTTGTTCTCCGGCTGCTGCTCGGTGAGGCCGAGCGAGTTCACCTGCACGCCGTAGCGGAAGATGCGCTTCCTCTCATCGGTGATGCCGTAGCGGTCGCGGGTGATCTCGTCCCAGAGATCGCAGAAAGCCCGCATCTTGCAGATCTCGGTGACGAAGCGCAGGCCCGCGTTGACGAAGAACGAGATCCGCCCGACCACGTCGGCGAAGCTCGCCTCGTCGAAATCGGGATCGTCCCGCACCGTGTCCAGCACCGCGATGGCGACGGCGAGCGCGTAGGAGAGCTCCTGAACCGGCGTCGCCCCCGCCTCCTGCAGGTGGTAGGAGCAGACGTTCATCGGGTTCCACTTCGGAACCTGGCTCGTCGTGAACAGGATCACGTCCTTGGTGAGCCGCAGGGACGGGCCCGGCGGGAACACGTAGGTGCCCCGCGACAGGTACTCCTTGATGATGTCGTTCTGGGTCGTGCCCTGGAGGGCCGAGAACGGCGCCCCCTGCTCCTCGGCCACCGCGAGATACAAGGCCAGCAGCCAGGGGGCCGTGGCGTTGATGGTCATCGAGGTGTTCATCTGGGAGAGCGGGATGTCCTGGAACAGGGTCCGCATGTCGCCGAGATGCGCGATCGACACGCCGACCTTGCCGACCTCGCCGCGGGCGAGCTCGTGGTCGGGGTCGTAGCCGGTCTGGGTCGGCAGGTCGAAGGCGACCGACAGCCCGGTCTGCCCCTTGGCGAGGTTGCCGCGGTAGAGCGCGTTCGATTCCGCCGCGGTGGAATGGCCCGCATAGGTGCGGATGATCCACGGCTTGTCCCGCTTGACGTCCGGCTCGCCCATCTGCGCCCTCGTCCCTCGTTGTCCGGCTGTGCCCGCAGGCCCGGATGCCCGCCGCAGGCAGCAATGGTAACCGCACCCGGCTTGACCGTCATCCATGACGTAAGACCGACACGTCGGCCACGTCGCCAAAAGGGCTATTGAGGCCCTTTGGAACGGCGCTAGAATTCGCGGTGCAGTGCATCATACCAAGGGAGGGTCCGCAATGGCAGCGAGCGCCGCGCTGGAACCGGTGGCAAAGGGTGGGCCCCAGGTGAAGGATCTCTACGAGATCGGCGAGATTCCACCGCTCGGACACGTTCCGGCGAAGATGTATGCCTGGGCGATCCGGCGCGAGCGCCACGGCCCGCCGGAAACCTCCATGCAGATCGAGGTCCTGCCGACCTGGTCGATCGGCGACGACGAGGTGCTCGTCCTCGTGATGGCCGCGGGCGTCAACTACAACGGCGTCTGGGCCGGCCTCGGGGAACCGATCTCGCCGTTCGACGTCCACAAGGCCGATTTCCACGTCGCCGGGTCGGATGCCTCCGGCATCGTCTGGGCGGTCGGCGCCAAGGTGAAGCGCTGGAAGGTCGGCGACGAGGTCATCGTCCACTGTAACCAGGACGACGGCGACGACGAGGAGTGCAACGGCGGCGACCCGATGTTCTCGCCGTCCCAGCGCATCTGGGGCTACGAGACCCCGGACGGCTCCTTCGGCCAGTTCTGCCGGGTGCAGTCGCGCCAGCTGATGCACCGGCCCCGGCACCTGACCTGGGAGGAGAGCGCCTGCTACACGCTCACCCTCGCCACCGCCTACCGGATGCTGTTCGGCCACGCCCCGCACACGATCAAGCCGGGCCAGAACGTGCTGATCTGGGGCGCCTCGGGCGGCCTCGGCGTGTTCGGCGTGCAGCTCTGCGCGGCGGCCGGCGCCAACGCCATCGCGGTGATCTCGGACGAGTCGAAGCGCGACTACGTCATGAGCCTGGGCGCCAAGGGCGTCATCAACCGCAAGGACTTCAACTGCTGGGGCCAGCTGCCGAAGGTGAACTCGCCCGAGTTCAACGAGTGGACCAAGGAAGCCCGCAAGTTCGGCAAGGCGATCTGGGACATCACCGGCAAGGGCAACGACGTCGACATCGTGTTCGAGCACCCGGGCGAGGCGACCTTCCCGGTCTCGGCGCTGGTGGTGAAGCGCGGCGGCATGGTGGTGTTCTGCGCCGGCACGACCGGCTTCAACATCACCTTCGACGCCCGCTACGTCTGGATGCGGCAGAAGCGCATCCAGGGCTCGCACTTCGCCCACCTGAAGCAGGCCGCCGCCGCCAACCAGTTCGTCATCGACCGCCGGGTCGATCCCTGCATGAGCGAGCTCTTCCCCTGGGACAAGATCCCGGAGGCACACACCAAGATGTGGAAGAACCAGCACGCGCCGGGCAACATGGCGGTGCTGGTGAACTCGCCGCGGGCGGGACTGCGCACCTTCGACGACGTGCTGGAACTGTCCGGGTCGCGGTGACGCGACCCGCTCGCGCCGACGCGAGATCGGTCTCGCCGGCGCGGCTCGCGCTTCCCGCCGCATCGGCGAATTGCTAGAACACCTCCGAACTGACGCCGCGCGGGACCACCCCCCCGCGCGGCGCGCATCTCGGACGAAGCGACCCATGGAAAAGTTCACCGTGCTGGAGGGCGTTGCGGCCCCGCTGCCGATCGTCAACGTCGACACCGACCGCATCATCCCCAAGCAATACCTCAAGACGATCAAGCGCACCGGCCTCGGCAAGGGCCTGTTCTCCGAGATGCGCTACCGCGACGACGGTTCGGAGAACCCGGACTTCGTCCTCAACCAGCCGGCCTACCGCAACGCCAAGATCCTGGTGGCGGGCGACAATTTCGGCTGCGGCTCCTCGCGCGAGCACGCCCCCTGGGCGCTCGCCGATTTCGGCATCCGCTGCATCATCTCGACCAGCTTCGCCGACATCTTCTTCAACAACAGCGCCAAGAACGGCATCCTGCTCATCACGGTGAGCCCTGAGGACCTCGAGAAGCTCCTCGACGATGCGAATCGCGGCGCCAACGCGACGCTGACGATCGACCTCGAGAACCAGCTCATCAAGGGGCCCGACGGCGGCACCCTGCACTTCGACATCGATCCCACCCGCAAGCACAACCTGCTCAACGGCCTCGACGATATCGGCCTGACCCTCGAGAAGGCGTCGTCGATCGACGCCTACGAGGCGAAGCTCGCCGAGCGGCCCTGGGCCTGAGCCGACGGCGCGAGCCCGTCGTCGCCGCGGCCCGGAGCATCGATCGCGTCGCCTGCGTGCGATGCTCCCGGCGCGGCACCGGATCTCCTTTTCCCCGACGAAGCAGTGACCGCTTCGTCGGGGGCGGGCGTCAGGCCGGCTGGCTGTCCTTCGAGGCCTCCGGGGCGCTCTTCTCCGCCGGCTTGACGGTCGAGCGCACGACCATGAACTTGTTGAGCAGGTCGAACCAGAACGGCGCACCCAGCGTGACGGCGAGCGCGGTCACCAGCCAGCCGAGGACCATGAAGAAGATCGGCTTCGCGCAGCCGGTGTCGCCGCATGTCGCCAGCTGAGGCGGCGGCGACCAGCCCATCAGGAAGCCGGCCTTGTCGAGACTGTCCTGCAATTGCGCAAGCCTGTCCTGCATTTCCTTCGCACTCAGGCCGGCCGGCTGTCCGGCGGGCGTCTGGCCGTCGGGTTTCTGTCCCACCGCCCCCTGCCCGGCGGACGGCCGGTTCCCGGTCGTCGGTCCCTCGCCCCCCTGTCCGCCGGACGCCTGGTTCTCGGTCGTCTGTCCGTTGGGCTTCTGGAGCAGCAATCCGGCCTGGCTCACGACGGCTTGCCGGTAGGACTTGTCGGTGTTGAGCTTCCGGGCGATCTGGATGGCGTCGATGTTGAACGCCGCAGCCACGACAAACCCCAGCACCGCCAGGATCATCTGGGTTCGCCGCTTGTACCAGCCGGATACCCGATCCATGGTGGCGTTGTACCATTGCTCGATGTTGAGACGGACGCGATCGAGATCGCCCTGAGCATCGTCGATCGCGATGAGAAGCACTGTTTGCAGACGCCCCGGATGCATGGCCGCCACCGCCTCGCGAAGGGACGCCACCGGGTCTGCCGGGTCCTTTGCCGGAACTGGCCGGACCGGCAACGGCACCGGGACTACCGGAGCCAACACCTGAACCGAAGGAGCCGGGGGAGCCTTCCGGGCCAGGTCGATCAGGGCATTCGCGAAGTTGCGTGACGGAATGTAGGCCGGCAGCCTGGACCGATACGTCAACTTATCGAGCCTTCCGTCCTTTTTTCCGTATGCACCGGTATATAAAGGATAAATGAAGGAGTGATTGTAGAAAGCGACGAGGTTGCCGACGTCGCCAGATAGCGTCTTTTTATCTTCATCCTCGGAAAGAAGCTCGGCAATTCCTCGTTCAAGATCGGATGCTCGTGACTTCATCAGAGTCTCGATCATTTCCCGTAACGCAGTACACAGCAGGCTGACGAACAGGAACAGCAGGACGAGGCCGATCGCGACCTCCAGCACGTCAGACCCGAACATCGAATCGCCTCACATCCAACAACTCGAGATTTATATCATCTTCATTGTCCACGGGCAGCCGTTCGTCGAGCGCGATCTGCCCGGCGAAAACGGAAAACACCTTTTCGCTGGGGCATTGCGGTGACGCCGCGGCCGGGCGCGTCAGGAATTCCTTAACCCTGATGCCGCCCTATTCGGATGCTTGAAGCGGCGAAACGGGAGAGATTTCTGCTCATGACGCGGCGCGCGACCCTCAAGGCCGCCACCCTGCTCTGCCTCGCCGGCCTCGGCCTGCCGGAGGCGGCGCTGGCGGATTTTCGCTCCTGCCTCGCCGGCCTCGGCCAGGATGCGGCGGCGGCCGGCGTGTCGCCGGCGGCGTTCCAGGCCGCCACGGCGGGAATCAGCTTCGACGACAAGGTGATCGAGCTGTCCCAGGCCCAGCCCGAGTTCAAGACGCCGATCTGGGACTACATGGCCGCCCTCGTCGACGACGAGCGGGTCGATGACGGCCGCGCCGCCATGCGCCAGCACGCGACTGCGCTCGCCCAGGCCGAGGCGCGCTACGGCGTCGACCGCTACACCATCGCGGCGGTGTGGGGCGTCGAATCGAACTTCGGCAAGAACCTCGGCAAGATGCCGCTGGTCCAGTCGCTTGCGACGCTGGCCTGCGGCGGCACCCGCCGGCGCGACTTCTTCCGCGGCGAATTGATCGCCACCCTCAAGATCATCGACCGGGGCGACATCGCCCCCGATCGCCTGACCGGCTCCTGGGCCGGCGCCTTCGGCCAGACCCAGTTCATGCCGACCACCTACCAGCGCCTCGCGGTCGACCTCGACGGCGACGGGCGGCGCGACGTGGTCGATTCGGTGCCGGATGCGGTCGGCTCCACCGCCAACTTCCTGCGCGTCGCCAAGTGGCACAACGGCCAGCCCTGGGGCTACGAGGTACGGCTGCCGCCGGGCTTCAACGTGTCGGCGGCCGGGCGCAAGAACAAGAAGCCGGTGGCGCACTGGGCGTCGCTCGGGGTGACGAGGATCGACGGACGGCCGCTCTCCGGCGAGGGGCCGGTCGGCATCATGGCCCCGGCCGGCGCCGGCGGCCCGGCCTTCCTGGTGACGAAGAACTTCGACGCGATCTACTCCTACAACGCCGCCGATTCCTACGGGCTGGCCATCGCGGTGCTGTCGGACCGCTTGCGCGGCAAGGCCGGCATCCAGACCGCCTGGCCGACCGACGACCCGCCCCTGTCCCGGGCCGAGCGCCGCAGCCTGCAGAGCGCGCTGGCCGCCCGCGGCTACGACGTCGGCGAGCCGGACGGAAAGGTCGGCTCCAAGACCCGCGAGGCGATCAAGGACATCGAGCGGCGGCTCGGCATGCCGCAGACCGGCCGGCCGGGAGCGAAGGTGCTCGAGGCGTTGCTACGGAGCAATTGAGGGGGCGGCGAGCGTCCTGCCGGCCCTGCCACCCTCCCCGTCATCCCGGGCCTGCCCGGCGGAACCCGGGATGACGGGGAGGATCTTCTTAGGATTAGGCGTCCGACCCGATCCGACGAAGTCGGCTCACTTCCCGAAATCGACCTTCGCGCCCTTCGCGACGTGCTTGGCCAGATCGCGGGCATCCCAGTTCGTGAGCCGGACGCAGCCATGCGATTCGGTCTTGCCGACCTTTTCCGGCTCCGGGGTGCCGTGGATGCCATAGCCGTCGTTGCCCGACAGGTCGATCCAGACCACGCCGACCGGGTTGTTCGGGCCGGGCTTGATGGTGAACTTGCTCTTCGACTCGACGCCCTGGAATGCGTATTTCGGGTTGTAGGTGTAGGTCGGGTCGAAGGCGACGCCCTCGACCTTGAGGACGCCGCTCGGTGCCGGCTTCTCCTCGCTGCCGATCGAGGCGGGGTAGAGGTGCAGCAGGGTCCCGTCCTCGCCGTAGGCGCGGACCTGGAGCGCGTCCTTGTCGACCTCGATGCGGCTGACCTTCGGGGTCTCCGGCAGTTCCTTGGCGGGGATTCGCCCGGTCTCCAGAGGCGGTACCGCCGCCACCGTGATCACCGTGCCGGCCTTCGCCAGCGGCTTGTCGGGGTTCAGCGCCTCGAGCAGGCCCTTGCTCATATGGAAGCGCTCCGCCAGCATCTCGGCCGGGGACGTGTAGGACAAGGCCTTCAGGTCGGCCTGGTCCTCCATCTTCGCCGGGATCGTCTCGGCATAGGGGCCTTCGACGTCCTTCTCGGTCAGGGTGTACTGGGTCACCGCCGGATCCTGGCTGGTGCCGGACAGGGCCTGCCAGAGCGGCGCATCGATCTGGCCGGAGAAGGGCTGTCCCTTGGCCTTGGCGAAACCGGCGAGCGCGCCGCGCAGGTTGTCGCCGTCGCGCCCGTCGATGGCGCCGGGCGAGAAGCCGGCCCGGTCGAGCAGAACCTGTGTCCGGATCGTCAGCGGATCGGGCCGCTTCTCGGCGGCCTTGGAGGATTTTCTCTCGGATGATTTCGTCTCGGAGGACTTCTTGTCCGCGCCCTTGCGGTCGTCCTTGTCCGCCTCCGGCGCCCCGGCGTCGAACTGCGCCTGGTTGATCGCCTCCGGCGTCAGGGGCGTCTCCGCGGCGCCGGCCGCGCCCGCGAGCCCCATCACCAGTAGAGCCGCCCCGAGCCTCGCCGCCGCAACCCGCATCTGACCGTCTCCGACAAAGCAAAGCCCGGCCCGAACGCCGCGCCGGCAGGGCTTACAAGCGTGAGAGGCCCGATCCCGTTCCCGGACGGGAGACGCTCATTGGCACAGGCGGTGGCCGGCGGGGCGCTCGCGCTCGTCGAGATGGAGGTGATTGGCGTGGGCGGCATCCGAGCCGGGTCCCAGAACCGTGCGGAAGAAACCGCAGGCGCGAGCCCTGACGGTCGCCTCGAACGCGGCCTCCGGCGTGCCCTCCCGCGTGGCGCCGACGGTGACCGGCGCCCTGCCCTCGAACGTGAAACCCATCACGTCGATCCCGTTGGCATAGGCGTGCTCGCTGAGCTTGGCGCTCGGATCGTGGTTCTGGCCGCGGCACTCGTAGGAACCGCCGATCTGGAATTTCTGCGGCGCCTTGCCGAGGCTGCGCTCGGCGATCACCCGCACATCGGTGCTCCAGCGCGCCAGGGCCTCGGCGGCGGTGCAGGTGAGGGTGGCGGCGGGGGCCAGGGTCACCCCGTCCGGCAGCTCGGTCACCCGCAGGGGCTTGGCCGCCCCGCACATCCCGTCCGCGAGCGGCGCCACCGATTCCGCCTTGGCGCCGAGCCGTTCGAGCCGGCGCAGGCAGGCGGTGTCGTCCGGCACGATTGTCGCGGGCGTCGGCGCCGGGCCGGAGGGGATGTCGGCGGGCCGCTCGGGCGGCAGCGGGGCCGGCTCCGGCGTCACCGGGGGCGTCTCCTTCGCGGCGTCCTTCGACGCCGGATCCTTGTCCGTCGCATCCTTGCTCGTCGCGTCCTTGGCCGCAGGCTCCTTCGTGGCAGGTTCCTTGGCCTCCTCCGGTCGCGGGGGCGGCAGGGGGACCTGATCGGCCGGGACCCGGCTCAAGGGTGGCGAAGCGGCGGGCGTCTGCGCCGCGGCCGGGATCGCCGCGAGGCCGGCTCCCAACAGCGCGGCGAGGCACTGCCCCACGATCGTCCCCGGCATTGCGCGCCCTCCCCTGGTCCGCTCCTCAACGGGCAGCCAAGCGTGACCGTTCCAAGGCGTGACCGTTCCGAGGCGTGACCGGTAGCCTGCGACCGGCCTTCGCTTGCGCCGCCCGCCCCAGGGGCTATCGTCACCCGCCACCTGAACGAGAGGACCAGCATGCGCGGCGTCACGGCGGAGCACGAGCCCAACCCCTTCTCCGAGCCGGCCTGGACCACGCCGCACGGGCTGCCGCCCTTCGAGCGCATCGCGCCGGCGCATTACGAGCCGGCCTTCGAGCGGGCCCTGGCCCAGCACCTCGCCGAGATCGAGGCCATCGCCGGCAATCCAGAACCGGCGACCTTCGCCAACACGATCGAGGCGCTGGAGCGCGCGGGCCAGGCCTTGCGCCGGGTCTCCTCGACCTTCTTCAACCTCACCGGCAGCCACACCAATCCGGAGCTGCAGGCGGTGGAGCGGGCGGTGGCGCCCCGGCTCGCCCGCCACGGCAGCGCGATCTACCTCAACCCCGACCTGTGGGCGCGGGTCTCGGGCATCGTCGAGGATGGCCTGTCCGACGAGCAGAAGCGGGTGCGCGAGCGCTACCGCCTGCGCTTCCGCCGGGCCGGGGCCGAGCTCGACGCCGAGGCAAAGGAGCGCATGGCCGCCATCGCGGCGCGGCTCGCCGAGCTCGGCACCCAGTTCAGCCAGAACCTGCTCGCCGACGAGGGCGCGTTCACTCTCGAGCTCGACGGCGAGGGAGACCTCGCCGGCCTGCCGCCCTTCCTGCGCGCCGCGGCCGGTCGCGCCGCCGAGGAGCGCGGGCTGGCCGGGCGCCACGTCGTCACCCTGTCGCGCTCGCTGATCGAGCCGTTCCTGGTCTTCTCGACCAACCGCGCCTTGCGCGAGCGCGCCTACGCCGCCTGGATCCGCCGCGGCGAGAATGGCGGCGACACCGACAACCGGGCGATCATCACCGAGACCCTGCGTCTGCGCGCCGAGCGCGCCCGCCTCCTCGGTTATCCGAGCTACGCCGCCTATCGCCTCGACGACACCATGGCGGGCAGCGCCGAGGCCGCGGTCGGGCTGCTGGAGGAGGTCTGGGCGCCGGCGCGCCGGCGGGCCGAGGCCGAGCGCGACCGGCTCCAGGCGCTGGCCCGCGAGGACGGCCAGACCGCGCCCCTCGCGCCGTGGGACTGGCGCCACTACGCCGAGCGCCTGCGCCGGCGCGAGCACGCCCTCGACGAGGGCGAGATCAAGCCGTACCTGCCCCTCGAGGGCATGATCCAGGCCGCCTTCGACACCGCGCACCGCCTGTTCGGCCTCTCCTTCACCGAACTCCAGGACGCGCCGCGCTATCACCCGGAGGTACGGGCCTGGGAGGTCGCCGACCGCGACGGGCATCTGGTCGGGCTGTTCCTCGGCGATTACTTCGCGCGGCCGAGCAAGCGCTCGGGCGCCTGGATGAGCGGCTTCCGCTCGCAGGAGCGCCTCGCCGGCGAGATCACGCCGATCATCGTCAACGTGATGAACTTCGCCAAGGGGGCCGAGGACGAGCCGGCGCTCCTGTCCTTCGACGATGCCCGCACGCTGTTCCACGAATTCGGCCACGCCCTGCACGGCCTCTTGTCGAACGTGACCTACCCGGTGCTCGCCGGCACCGCGGTGGCGGGCGACTTCGTCGAGCTGCCGTCGCAGCTCTACGAGCATTGGCTGGAGCAGCCCGAGGTGCTGCGCGCCCATGCCCGCCACTACCGCACCGGCGAACCGATGCCCGAGGACTTGCTGCGCCGGCTGCTCGCCGCCCGCACCTTCAACCAGGGCTTCGCCACGGTGGAATATACGGCATCGGCCATCGTCGACCTCGACCTACACCTGTCGGGCGAGGCCGAATCCGGCATCGATCCCCTCGCCTTCGAGGCCGAGTCGCTGCGGCGGATCGGCATGCCGGCCGAGATCGCGATGCGCCACCGCACGCCGCACTTCCAGCACATCTTCGCCGGGGAAGGCTACGCGGCCGGCTATTACAGCTATCTCTGGTCCGAGGTGCTGGACGCCGACGCCTTCGACGCCTTCCGGGAGGCCGGCAACATCTTCGATCCGGCCACTGCCGAGCGCCTGCGCACCTACGTCTACGGCGCCGGGAACTTGCGCGACGCCCGCAGCGCCTACACGGCGTTCCGCGGACGCCTGCCGAGCACCGCGCCGCTCCTGCGCAAGCGGGGGCTGGCGGCGGCGTAGGCCGTCAGCGGCGCAGCAGCCTTCCGACTCCCGCCGCCGCCGCCAGCCACGCGGCATCGGCCAGGAAGGCGAGCGCCGCGGCGGCGGCCGCACCCTGGACCAGCGCCAGGGTGTTCTGGTTCTGCAGCCCGACGACGATCGGGGTGCCGAGGGTCTGGGCGCCGGCGAGCGCCCCGATCGCGGCGGTCGCCACCGCCAGCACCAGCACCACCCTCAGCGCCTCCAGGATCGGCCCGGCGGCGAGGGGCAGTTCCACCCGCAGCAGCGTCTGCGCCGGGGTGAGGCCCAGCGCGGTCGCGGCCCGGCGCACGTCGTCGGGCACGGTGGCGAGCGCGCCGACGGTGCCGCGCATCACCGGCATCAGCCCGTAGGCGGCGAGCGCCAGCAGGATCGGCGGTGCGCCGAAGCCGAGCACCGGCAGGGCGAGCGCCACGATCACCACCGGCGGCGCGGCTTGCGCGGCGGCGGCCAGGGTGTCGAGGGTGGCGCGCAAGGACGCGCCGGCCGCCCGGGTCGCCAGGATGCCCAGCGCGAGCCCGGCCCCGCCGGCGAGGGCGAACCCCGCCAGTGCCAGGACGAGGTGCTGGCGGGCGAGCCAGGCGAGGCGCCCGGCCGGTACCGGCGTGCCGGCCTGCAGGCCGAGGATGCGGACGACGAACCCGGCGACCTCCGGCAGGCTGAGCACCGCGAGGGCGAGGCCGAGGAGGAGCGGCGCCAGGGCGCCGCGACCGGCGCGGGTCATGCCGTCTCTGATCATGCCGTCTCTGATCATGCCGTCTCTCCTGCAATCCTCGCTCCCGTGAGGAGGGCGAGCCCGGCATCGACCGCGAGCGCCAGGCCGATCACCGGCAGCGCCCCGAGCAGGATCAGGTCCTGGGCGAACTGTGCCATGCCCTCGAACACCACCGCCCCGAGCCCGCCCGCTCCGACGAGGCCGCCGAGGGTGGCGAGCCCGATGCTCTGTACCGCCGCGACCCGGAGCGCTCCGATCAGCACCGGTGCCCCGAGGGGCAGGCGCACCCGCAGCAGCACCTGGCGGGGCGTGAGCCCCATGGCGCGCGCGGCGGCGAGCACGTCTGGATCCACCCCCGCGAGGCCGGCGGCGAGGCCGCGGACCAGCGGCAGGCCGAGATAGGCGGCGGTGCCGATCACCGCCGGGGTCGGGCCGATGGCGGCAAGGCCCACGCTGCGCAGGGCCGGCACCAGCGCGAGCAGCGCCGAGAGGCCCGCCACCAGGGCGGCGAAGAGCGCGAGCGCCGGTACGACCTGGATCCCGTTGAGAAGCCCGTCGGCGAGGCGCGAGGCCGGCCCGCCGCGCAGGTGCAGGAGCGCCAGGGGTCCCGCGACGACCAGGGCCAGCGCCAGCGACGCCCCGGCCAGCCCGAGATGCTGCACGAAGGCCGTCCCGATCGAGGCCGCCCGCGCACGGTACTCGACGGCGAGCGACAGGGCGTCGAGGAAGTCGGCCAGGCCGGCGAGGGTGCTCAGCCCGACGAGGAGCAGGACGGCGACGAAGCCGCCGCGGCGCGGCAGCGCCGCGCGGGCGGATTCCGCCACGAGGCCCGCGAGGGCGAGGCCGGCGAGCCATGCCCCCGAGCCGAGGGCGGCACGGGCGGCCGGCGGCTGCCCGGCGACGAGGTCGGCCGCCGCCCGCCCGGCCCCGAGGAGCAGCGCCCCCCAGGCGGCGAGCGATACCGCAAGGGCGATCCCCGCGCGCCCGGGCCGCCCCGGCCCGGCGAGGAGCCAGGCGGCGGCGACCGCGAGCATCCCGGCCGCGGCGCCGGACAGCCCGCAGCCGACGGGACTCCCGGGGACGAGGCGGTTCGGCGCCAGGGTGAGGAACGGCAGTCCGGCGAGGCTCGCGACGGCGAGGGCGGCAAGAGCGGTGGGAAGCCAGGCGGCGGGCCGGACCGGGACGGAGGGCGTCATGAGGGGAGCGTTCCGAGATAGCGCCGGGCGACCGTCTCCGGCGTGTCGCCGTCCACGGCGATCTGCGCGTTCAGGCGCCGCAGGATCGGCAGGTCCAGGCCGGCGAACAGCCGGTCGAGAACCGGCCCGATCTCCGGGTGGCGGACGAGGACGGTGGTGCGGATCACAGGGGCCGGCTCGTACACGATCTGCGCCCCGGCGGGATCGCTCATCACCACCACGTCGAGGGCGGCGATCGCCCCGTCGGTGCCGTAGACCATGCCGGCATTGACCCCGCTGATTCCCTGCGCCGCCGCCCGCAGGGTGACGGCGGTGTCGCCGCCCGGCAGCATGACGATCCGCTCCCGCGGCATCGTGAAATCATAGGCCTGCTCGAAGGACGGCAAGGCGGCGGGGCTTTCTACGAACTCCGCCGAGGCGGCAAGCTCGATCAGTCCGCGGCGGACCGCGCCGGCGAAATCCGCCATCGTGGCGAGGCGCTCGGCCCGGGCGAGACCGCCCTGCACGGCGATCTGCCAGGTGTTGTTGGCCGGCGCCGCCTTCAGCCAGGTGAGGCCGTGCCTCGCATCGAAGTCCTTGGCCGCCGCATAGGCGCTGTCGGCCCGGCGCCAGACCGGATCCGAATCGGTGCCGGAGAAGAAGGCGGCGTTGCCGGTATATTCGGGATAGACGTCGATCTCGCCCGCGGTCAGCGCGGTGCGCACGATGCGGGTCGGGCCGAGCTGGAGCCGGGCCGCCACCGGCACGCCGAGTCGCCGCAGGACCATCACGATCAGGTGGCCGAGGAGCGCCCCCTCCCCGTCGACCTTCGAGGCCACGACGACCGGCCTGTCGGCCTGCGCCGGGGTGGCGGCCGCCCGTCCCGACAGGGCCGCCGCGAGCGCGGCCACCCCGCCCCCCGCGATCAGGCGTCGGCGATTCAAGGGGCGGGGAGTATTGCGGCGCCGCTGCATCGCGTCCCATGTCCGTGCGCTTGACATGTCTGCCTTTCCGGGCGACGGCTCACCGGCGCAGGCCTCGTCTGCCGGCGCGGCCCCGCTTGGGTTGCGGGTGGATGGAATGGTGGATGGAGTTCCTGGCGGCCCCGCGGCTTCCGCGGCGACAGGGACGGTTCGGTGGGGCCTCGGTGCGGGGCGTTGAGGGAAAGAACTCCGGCGTGGGCACGGAAACAAGCGAAGACCTCCTGAACGGTGCCCGCGTCCTCGTGGTGGAGGACGAAGCGGCGATCTCGATGCTGTTGGAGGACATGCTTCTCGATTTCGGCTGCGAGGTCGTGGGTCCGGCGGCCCGCCTGAGCAAGGCGCTCGAGATGGCCGAGACCGAGAGCTTCGTGGTCGCGATCCTCGACGTCAACGTCGCCGGCGAGCCGATCTACCCCGTGGCCGAGGCGATCGTGCGCCGCGGCCTGCCCCTCGTCTTCTCCACCGGCTATGGCGGCGCCGGCATCCGCGAGCCGTTCCGCGATCGCCCGGTGGTGCAGAAGCCGTTCAGCCAGCAGGACCTCAAGCGCACCCTGATCGCCGCGATCGCGGCGGCAGCGGGCTGAGTTCGCACGCGCATCGACAATTCGCCATCGTCATTCCAGGGCCGCGAAAGCGGAGCCCTGAATGACATGGATGGTGTCACTCGCCCTTGGGAATCACCAAGCGAGTCGGGACGGCGTCGCGTCGGCCGCGCGCCGACGCCGCCTTCAGCAGATCGACGGAACCCTTGCCCCGACCGAGCGCCGCTCGGCCGGCTCGGGGCGCTCGGCTGCCTCCTGCGCCTCGACGCGGCGCTTGAACGCACCCCAGGCCATCAGCGTGCAGCCGCAACCGTCGCACTGGATCAGGGCGTCGTCCTTCAGCTCCGCCGGAAGACGGACCGCCGGGGAGCCGCAGGACTCGCATCCGAAACCGCTGCGCATCGTGTGACTCCCCCTCCTCCGCGACGACGTGATGCCGGCGAGCTTAGCCATGTTGCGCTGCACGCAAGATGAACGCAATCGCCGAAAAACGCTACGCGTCCAGCTCGAAGACCGAGACGACGTGCCGGGGCCAGTGTCCCGGCGCCACGAACACCGCGTCGGCCCGCAGGGTGAGGCCCGCGCTCCAGGGCGCGCGGGCGATCCAGGCCCGCGCCGCGCGTGAGAACAGCCGGCGCTTGCGGGCGTCGATCGCCACCTGGGCCGCCTCCAGGGTCGGCCTGGCCTTGACCTCGACGAACGCCACGACGCCGCCGCGGCGCACGATCAGGTCGATCTCGCCGCCGCCGAGGGAGACGCGCCAGGCCAGGGGCCGATAGCCCTTCAGCATGAGGGCGAGGGCCGCCAGCCACTCGGCCCGGCGTCCGCGCACGAAGGTCAGCCGGCGCCGGCGCGCGGCCTCAGGCGTCGTCGGCATCGTCGCTGCGGCGGGCCAGCACCAGGGCGCGGGCATAGACCTCGCGGCGCTTCACGCCGGTCTCGTCGGCGACCAGGGAGGCGGCATCCTTGATCGAGTGGCGGGCGAGCGCCGCCTCGAGACGGGCATCGAGGTCGGCGTCGGCCTCCGGGCCCGGCGCATCCTCGGGCGCGGTGCCGATCACCACCACCACCTCGCCCTTGGGCGGGCCGGAGGCGGCGTAGTCGGCGGCGAGGCCCGCGAGATCGCCGCGGCGCACGGTCTCGAACAGCTTCGTCAATTCGCGCGCCACCGCGGCGGGCCGCGTGCCGCCCAGCACCTCGGCGGCGTCGGCCAGCATCTCGGGCAGGCGGTGCGGCGCCTCGAACAGCACGAGCGTGCCCGGCACGGTGGCGAGGGCCGCGAGCCGGTTGCGCCGCGCGCCGGTCTTCTGCGGCAGGAATCCCTCGAAGAAGAACCGGTCGGTCGGCAGCCCGGCGGCGACGAGCGCCGTGATGGCGGCGGACGGGCCGGGAATCGGCGTCACCGCCAGTCCCGCCTCGATCGCCGCCTGGACCAGCTTGAAGCCCGGATCCGAGACGAGCGGCGTGCCGGCGTCGGAAACCAGCGCCAGGGCCTCGCCCCCTTGCATGCGGGCGATCATGCGCTCGCGCACCCCCTCCCCCGAATGCTCGTGATAGGCGACGAGCGGCGTGGTGATGCCGTAATGGGCGAGCAGCGTGCGGGTGACCCGGGTGTCCTCGGCCAGCACCGCGTCGGCGGCGGCCAGCGTCGAGAGCGCCCGGAAGCTCACGTCCTTCAGGTTGCCGATCGGGGTCGCCACCACGTGCAGGCCCGGGGCCAGGGGCTCGGCCTCGGCGGCGAGGCCGAAGGCGGTGTAGACCGCCGGGCCCCGGCCGGTCGCGGACCGGTCCGGGGGACGGCGGCGGGGATCGTCGCTGCGCTGGGTCATCGTCCCGGGACAGTGCCACGGCGCACCGCCCCAGCGCCATCGCCACGTGGGCGCGGGCCGTCGTTTACTTTTCGTCGGCAGACTTTATGCACCGGGCATGCATGTTGCTGGTCGGTTGCCGCGGCTGATTCGCAGCTCGGTCGGAACGGGGGAGCGGGCGATGGGGGGCATCGGCCTCGACACTCTGGGGCGTCGCGGGCGCGGCGCGGCGACCGCCGTCGCCCTGCTGGCGCCGATCCTGGCGCCGATCCTGGCCCTTGGCGCCTGCGGCGGGATCGACAGCCCGGTCGTCGCCACCCGCCCCGCGCCGGTCGAGGCGTCGGCGGCGCCCGCCGGCGACGGGACGAGCATCGGGGCCGGCACCGTCAAGGTCGCGCTGATCCTGCCGCTGTCCGGGCCCGGCGCAGCGGTCGGTGCCGGCCTGCGCAACGCCGCCGAGATGGCGCTCGCCGAATCCCAGAGCCCCGACCTGAAGATCCTGGTCAAGGACGACCGCAGCACGCCGGACGGCGCCCGCGAGGCGGCGGCGGCGGCCGTGGCGGAGGGGGCGGAACTGGTCATCGGCCCGCTCTTCGCCGGCGCCGTGCAATCGGCCGCGGCCACGGCGCGGCCGGCCGGCAGGCCGGTGATCGCCTTCTCGACCGATGCCAGCGTGGCGGCGCGGGGCGTCTACCTGCTCAGCTTCCTGCCCCAGCCCGAGGTCGACCGGATCGTCGACGAGACCACGGCGGCGGGGCGACGCTCCTTCGTGGCGCTGATCCCGGACACCACTTACGGCAGCGTCGTCGAGGCGCAGTTCCGCGAGGCGGCGGCCCGCCGCGGCGCCCGGGTGGTGGCGATCGAGCGCTACCCCGCCGGCAATCCGGGGCCGGCCGTCGGGCGCATCGCCTCCCTCGTCGCCGGCCCGGCGCCGCAGGCCGACGCGCTGTTCCTGCCCGACACGCCGGAGGGCCTCGCCGCCGTCGGCGCCGCGCTGACCCGCGCCGGCTTCAACCCGGCTCGGGTCAAGCCGGTCGGCACCGCCCTCTGGAACGACCCGCGGGTCTTCGTCCTGCCGGCCTTCCAGGGCGGCTGGTTCGCCGCGGCCGATCCGGCCGGCTTTTCCGGGTTCAGCCAGCGCTACCGCGCCCGGTTCGGGACCGATCCGGTCCGGGTCGCGACGCTCGCCTACGATGCCGTGTCCCTCGCCGCGGCGCTCAACCGGCAATACGGGTCGCAGCGCTTCGCCGATGCGACGCTCACCAACCCGTCGGGCTTCGCCGGGGTCGACGGCACCTTCCGGTTCCGGCCGGAGGGCACCAGCGACCGCACCCTGGCGGTGTTCGAGATCCGTGGTGGCGGCACGAGCGTCGCCAGCCCGGCGCCGCGGGCGCTCGGGCCGTCGGGGACCTGATCCCCGCAAGGCCCCTCTCCTTCCGCCCGGCCCGAGGCGTGAAGGGCCCGGGGAGCCAAGGCTCCCCGTCAGGCTCCCCGGGCCCCGGTCCCTCCTCAGGATCCGGGTTTCCCCTCAACTTTCGGCGTGGCGCAACGGCACCCGGTGCGGCGCAGGCTCAGGCCGCGAGTTCGGCCACGACGGCGTTGAGCACCGGCGCGCCTCTCGGCGTCGCGGCGATGCGGCCGTTCGGACGATGGGCGACGAGCCCGGCCGCCACCAGTCCGGCGACCCGGTCCGGATCGAGGGGGCGGCCCGCCAGCGCGGCGTAGCGGGCGGGGTCGATGCCCTCGCGCAGGCGCAGGCCCATCATCAGGAACTCGTCGGCCTGGTCGCCGGGGCTTAAACGCTCCGTCTCGACGATGCCGTGGCCCTCCCCCTCGGCCCGGGCGAGCCAGGCCTCCGGGTTGCGCTCGGTGGAGGTGCCGGTGCGGCCCTCGGGGACGACGAGGCGGCCATGGGCACCGGGGCCGATGCCGGCATACTCGCCGTAGCGCCAGTAAAGCAGGTTGTGGCGCGATTCGGCGCCCGGCCGGGCATGGTTCGAGATCTCGTAGGCCGGCAGGCCGGCCGAGGCGCAGACCTCCTGGGTCACGTCGTAGAGGATCCGCGCCGTGTCGTCGTCCGGCACGGTGAGCTTGCCGGCGGCGGCGAGGCCGTAGAACGGCGTGCCCTCCTCGATGGTGAGCTGGTAGAGCGACAGGTGCTCCGCCGCCCGGGCGATGGCCCCGCGCAGCTCCACCGCCCAGGCCTCCGGCGTCTGGTCGGGGCGGGCATAGATCAGGTCGAAGGAGAAGCGCTCGAAATGGGCGGCGGCGGTCTCGACCGCCCGCATCGCCTCCTCGGTGCTGTGCAGCCGGCCGAGCTTCTTCAGCGAGGTGTCGTCGAGAGCCTGGACCCCGAGCGACACCCGGTTGACCCCTGCCGCGCGGTAGCCGCGGAAGCGGCCGGCCTCGACGCTGGTCGGGTTGGCCTCCAGCGTCACCTCGATGTCGGGCGCCACGGCCCAGGCCCCCGCCACCGCGTCGAGGAGCGCCGCCACCGTCGCCGGCTCCATCAGCGAGGGCGTGCCGCCGCCGAGGAAGATGCTCGTCACGGTCCGGCCCGGCGCGAGGGCGGCGGCGTGGGCGATCTCCCGCGCGAAGGCGGCCCGCCACCGCGCCTGGTCGATGGCGGCGTGGCGGACATGGCTGTTGAAGTCGCAATAGGGGCACTTCGCGGCGCAGAAGGGCCAGTGCAGGTAGACCCCGAAGCCGACGTCCCGGGTCGGATGATCGATCATCCGACGGATGTGCCGCCCCGGAGGCGCCGATGCAAGGGCCTGCAGCCTCTATGCCGGCAACCCGTGATGGCGCCGGGCGATCAGGCATTCCGGATCGCCGGGCTCGCAGGTGCGGCAGACCTCCGGGCGCACGGCGTAGACCTTGCAGGCCACGCGCTCGCCGACGCGGCCCTCAAGGGCGGAGCAGCGCTCGCCCTCGCACCGCATCCGCCCGGCCGGATCGTCGACGTACCGGGCCGGGATCCGGGCGATGTCGGCATCCTCCTCGATGCTGAACCGCGGCCACTCGGCCGAATAGGCGCAGCAGGCGCCGCATTCCTGGCAGGAGAAGGAGGCCGGTTCAGGAGGAGGCGGGGTCACGGGCTCAGGCCCGGGGCGGCGGGCGGGATCGGGCGCGGGCGGCCGTCGTCGTCGATCGCCACGAAGGTGAACACGCCGACCGTCACCTTCTCGCGAGTCTGGGTGCGGAAGCGCCGGGCCCAGGCCTCGATCTGGATCCGCATCGAGGTGCGGCCGGTCGTGACGACCTGGGTGTAGACGCACAGCACGTCGCCGACCCGGACCGGCCGCAGGAAGGTCATGCCCTCGACCGCCACGGTAACGACGCGGCCCTGCGCCCGCTCGACCCCGGCGATGCCGCCGGCCTGGTCCATCTGCGACATCACCCAGCCGCCGAAGATGTCGCCGTTGGCGTTGGTGTCGGCCGGCATCGCGATGGTCCGCACCGTCAGGTCGCCCGGCGGCCGTGCCGCCTCGGTCGTCGCTTCGCTGGTTCCCGCCATGTTGCCCCGCGCTCCCCCTGGTGTCCCACGCGAGCATAGGGCATCGAGGCGCCGGAGCGCGAGCGCCCCGAATCGCGAGAGCCGGCGGTTTCTTCACCCCGCCTTCGGCTCTAGGGTCGGCGGCTCGCCATCAGCCGGAGGACGCAGCATGATCCAGGGCCACCCCACCAGCGGCGCGGAAGCCGACCGCGACTGCCCGGTCCCCCTCGCGACCCTCGGGGAGATCTACCGGGCCGAGCCGGAGGACCTGCCGGACCTCCTCGAGGCCCTGCCGGTGCAGACCCGCGCCAAGCTCGCGGGCTACCTCTACGCCAAGAGCCACACCCACAAGCTCGGCCTGGCCGTCGCCCGCACCTGCGACAAGGACGACCTGGTCAAGGCGCTCGGCGAGATCGGCGCCGTGGTCCACGGCCAGGCCCACCTGCCGCCGCCCAAGCCCGTCCAGGCCGCCCCCGCCGCGCCGCAGACCCGCAAGATCAGCCTCGGCGGGTCTGGGTCGAAGCGCAGCTTCGATTGACGAGGCCGCGGGCCCCGTCCGGGGCCCGCCCCTTCAGCGGCGCTCGGTGCCGCACCACTCGGCGACGAACAACGCCATCGCGGTGGTGATGCGCTTCAGCGAGGCGAGGCTGACCCGCTCGTCGAAGCCGTGGATGTTCTCGCTCTTCGGCCCATAGCAGAGCGCCGGCACCCGGTCGTACAGGGCGTGGACCCGGGTATCGAGGTAGCCGGCGGTCATGAAGCTCTTGAGTTCCGTCCCGGTCGCCGCCGCGTGGGCCCGGCCGAGCACGGCCTCGGCCTCCGAGCCTTCCTCGAGCACGTAGCCCTCGGCGAAGAAGCCGTGGAAGGTGACGCGCGGCGGGCTGTTCGACAGGAACGCGTCGTCGCGGGCGAAGGCCTGGACCGCCGCCTCGATCTCGCGGGCCGCGTCGGCCGCGCTGGTGCCCGGATAGATCGCGATGCGGCAATCGATCCGGCACCAGGCCGGGACCGAGGAGGCCCAGTCGCCGCCCTCGATCCGCCCGATATTGAGGTTGATCGGGTGCGCCTCGCCCTCGAAATGCGGTCGCCCGGCCTTGTCGGCGTTCCAGCGCGCTTCCAGCTGCCGCAGCGCCCCGATCACCCGGTAGGCGGCGTCGATGGCGTTCGCGCCCGTCCCCATCTCCCGCACATGGACCGGCCGGCCCCGGACCTCGACCCGGAACCACAGCACGCCGGTATTGGCGCGAACCAGCATCTCCTCCTCGGGCTCGGGGATCAGCACCGCATCGGCGCGGTAGCCGCGCAGATGGGTCATCAGGGCGCCGTTGCCGGTCGATTCCTCCTCGACCACCGACTGGAGGGTCACGGTCGCGGCGGGCTGGAGGCCGATGCGGCGAAGGGCGTCGAGGGCGAACAGGTTGGCGGCGTGACCGGCCTTCATGTCGGCCCCGCCGCGGCCGTGGAGCCAGTCGCCCTCCACCACCGGCTCGAAGGGCGGGTGGGTCCAGAGGTCGGCGGGACCCGGCGGCACCACGTCGACATGGGCCTGGAGGATCAGCGACCGTCCCCGCTCCTCCCGCGGCCGGTGGATGCCGACGACGATCGGCGCCTCGGAATGCTCAAGCGCGAACGTGGCGCCGCCCGGATGCGCCTCGATCTGCGCCCGATCCATCGCAAAGCGGTCCATGGCGTAGCCGCGGTCGCGGAAGCACCGGAAGACGAAATCCTGGATCGCCTGCTCCTGCCCACGGGTCGAGGGAAAGCGCATCAGCGCCTGGGTATGGGCGATCTGCGCGTCGAAATTCTCGGCGACGGCCGCGACGATGCGGTCGCGCAGGGCGGGGTCCAGGGGCATCGGAGGCTCCTTGAAGGCATGCACCACGCCTGCATAGCCGGGAAGCGGCGCCGCCGCGATGCGCCGGCCGGGCTGCGCGGCGGCGCCCTCACCGGTGGCGGCCGCGCCGGCCTTCCTCGAGGAAGGCACCGATTCACGCCACCTTAAATTGTCCTGACCTCGGAGGAATGCGCGGCGACCGCGAGACTGTCCGTGCCGCCCGTCACCTGGACAACAGGACCATCAACGATGTCTGCCGGATCGTCTCCACCCGCCGGGGCTGCGCCCCTCGGCGCGGCGCTCGTTACCTTCGCCAAGGTCGCCGCCCCGGCGAACGGCTTTTGCCGGGTGGGCGCGATTCCCGACCTGCAGGCGGGCGACCTGCTGGCCTGGTCGCTCGGCATCTATGCCGACCCGGCGAATCCGGATGCCGGCCACGACCCGAGCCTCGTCGCCACCGGGGATACCGGCCACGTCGTCATCGTCGCCGGGCCGGCGGTGCGGTACGGGCCGCCATCGGATTCCGCTCCGCACTGGCCGGAGCGGTTCGGCCTCGGCCGCGATCCGCAGTCGCAGGCCTACCGGGCCGTCTACGCGGTCCCGGTGATCGACGCGAGCAGCGTCCGGCACGCCGGTGGCAGCCGTAACTATACGGTCCGGCCGCATGGGGCGCCTGCGCTCGCGAAGCCGGGCGGGCTCGGCCGCGGCACGCTGTTCCTCAGCGTGGATGCGAGCGGCGCCCCGCTGCAATTCTGCTTCGACGACGGCAGCGCGACCCGGCCGGCCGACTGGTTCGTTCCCCCCGGCAAGGAGGGGAGCCCGGCCAAGGTCGTGATCGCGGCGGCGCGGCTCGTCTGAGGCGTCGCCGCGCAACGTACCAGGAGCGGCCGAGGGGTCAGGCTCCCAGCCGCCCGATGATGTGATCCGCCACCCGCAGCGAGTTGGCGATGATCGTCAGCGTCGGGTTCACCGCACCGATCGACGGGAAGAAGCTCGCATCCGTCACGTAGAGGTTGTCGAGTTCGTGCGCCTTGCAGTCGAGGTCGAGGACCGAACGCGCCGGGTCGGAGCCGAAGCGGAGCGTCCCGGCCTGGTGGGCGGTGCCGCCGATCGGTACGTCCTTGCCGAGATAGAGCGAGCGGTCGAACAGGTGCGGGTGGATGTCGAGCTTGGCGCAGAGGCCGCGCAGCTTGGCCTTCAACCGGTGCAGCGCCTCCTCGTTGGTCTGCTTCAGGTCGAGCCGCACTTTTCCGCCGTCGTAAAAAATCCGGTTCTCCGGGATCGGCAGGTCCTCGGTGGTGAGCCAGAAATCGAGCGAGTGCCTGGCGAGCCAGTCGAACGGCTTTTCCGGGAACCATTGCAGGAACCCCGGCAGCCCCTCGCCGTGGATCTGCACCCCGTCCGACTTGCCGACCATCTGGATATGGCCGAGGGGAAACTCCCAGTCGTCGGCGCCGAAGTAGAAGTCGTTGAGACCCAGCGTCTTCTGGAACTTGGTCGGGTTCGGGGTGCGGGAGATCGCCAGCACCGTCGAGTTGTTGTGCCGCATGTAGTTGCGGCCGACCTGTCCTGACCGGTTGGCCAGCCCCTGCGGGTGGGCATCGTTGGCGGAGCGCAGCATCAGGAGCGCCGAGGACAGCGCGCCGCAGGCCACCACCACGATGTCGCCGGTGAACACCTCGGTCGCGTCGCCGCGCTTGACCGCGACGCCAGTGACCGTCCGCCCGGCCGGATCGGTGAGGAGCCGATCGACATAAGAATTGGTCTTCAGGGTGAGGTTGGGGTGCGCCGCGAGCGCCGGGTCGACGCAGGTGATCTGCGAATCGGCCTTGCCGTTGGTGATGCAGGGATAGCCGTCGAAGGCGTCGCAGCGGATGCAGGCCGAATGCGGCAGCGGCTTGCCGTCCCGCTCCTCCAGCCGCACGCCGACCGGCAGGTGGAACGGGTGGTGGCCCTCGCGCTTGAGCCCGTCGAACAGCTCCTGGATTCGCGGCTCGTGAGTGATCGGCGGGTAAGCGTAGGGTTTTCGCGAGGGCGGCTCGGTCGGATCCTCGCCGCGCAGGCCGTGGACGTAGTAGAGTTCTTCCGCCGCCTGGTAATAGGGCTCGAACACGTCGTACTTCACCGGCCATTCCGGCGAGATCCCGTCCGGATGGCGGATCTCGTGGAAATCCTTCTCACGCAGGCGGAGCAGGACCGAGCCGTAGACCTTGCTGTTGCCGCCGACGAAGTAGTGCAGGCCGGGATGGAAGCTGGAGCCGTCGGCGCCGTACCAGGTCTCCGGTGCCTGGTAGCGGGCATCCACGAAGACCGCTTGGCTGTCCCAGTTCTCCCGTTCGCGCGGCAGATAATCGCCGCGTTCCAGCAGCAGGATGCGCCTGCCGGTCTGGGCCAGCCGCCACGCCATGGTGCCGCCCCCGGGCCCCGAGCCGACGATGACGACGTCGTAGTGCCGGTTCTCGCTCATCGGCGGGGTCCCCTCCTCTGCGGAAGCCGCGGGATTATGCAGGGCCGGTCGCCCGTGCGAAGCGGATATGGCGGGGCTGGCGCGAACGTCGACCCGCCCCACTTAGCTTTTCGCAGTGCAACCAGGGCAGCGGGGTTCCCGGATCGATGGCCACCTTCAGCATCGCGGTCGCCTTCGGGGTCAGGCTCCTCCTGGTGATGCTCTTCCTGCCGTTCAGCGCCCTCGACAAGATCCTGAACTTCCGCGGCGCGGTGGGGCAGGCGAAACAGGCGGTCCATGCGACCGGGCCGGCGACGGCGCTGATCCTCGCCGGCTTGTTCGTCGAGATCGTGATGTCGCTCGGCATCCTCACCGGCATCGCCGACCGCTTCGCCGCGTTCGTGCTCGCCGGCTATTGCGGGGTGACGGCGCTCCTGTGGAAGCAGTTCTGGAAGCCGGGTGATTTCTGGTCCGGCGGCAAGGGCCGCGAGCTTTTCTGGGACTTCTGGAAGAACCTCGCGCTCGCCGGCGGGTTTCTGCTCGTCACCTTCGGCACCGGGGCGGCGACGGTCGAGACGTTCTTCTCGCACCCCTTCGCCTCGTCGAAGCCCTACAGCGTCAGCGAGACCGCCCGATGAGCGACGAGACACCCACCATCCCCTACTGGCACCTCTGGGCCGATGCGGACGGGATCAGCCACCAGACCCGCTGCGCCTTCACCGAGTTCGAGCAGAAATCGATGTCGCCGCCGGCCCCGCCGCAATGGCAGGGCCAGAAGACCCATGACGGCGCGACCGTGTTCGTGACGGTGCAGCCGGTCGGCTGGACCGGCGACTGGCATCCGAACCCGAAGCCGCAATGGATCATCCCGCTCTCGGGCCGCTGGTTCGTCGAATCGATGGACGGGACACGCATCGAGATGGGACCGGGCGAGATCTCGTTCGGCGAGGACCAGAACGTCCGCGAGGTCGACGGCAAGAAGGGCCACCGCTCCGGCACGGTCGGGAACGAGCCCGCCGTCCTGATGATCGTCCAGTACGACAAGCCCCCGACCACCGGGGCGGCCTGCCGGTTCCGGTGACGCCATGGACGGGTTCGAGATCCACGACGAGCGCTTCAAGCACTACATCCTGGGCAACGCGCCTCTGGAGGAACTCGGCTCCGGCTTCCGCTGGATCGAAGGGCCGGTCTGGATGGGCGACGCCGATTGCCTGCTGTTCCAGGACCTGCCGCGCAACCGCACCATGCGGTGGATCGAGGGCGCCGGCTTCTCGGTCTATCGCCAGCCCTCGAACTACGCCAACGGCCAGACCCGCGACCGGGAGGGCCGGCTGATCGCCTGCTCGCATCGCGGCCGCTGCCTCTATCGCACCGAGTATGACGGCACGGTCACGACGCTCGTCGAGCGCCATGCCGGCAAGCGCCTGAATTCTCCGAACGACGTGGTGGTGAAGTCGGACGGGACGATCTGGTTCAGCGATCCGGTCTACGGCATCGCCAACGACTACGAGGGCGGGCGCCAGCCATCGGAGCAGCCGCCGGCGCTCTACCGCTTCGATCCGCGGACGAACGAGATCCAGGTGATGGCCGGCGACTTCGACGGTCCGAACGGCCTCGCCTTCTCGCCCGACGAGCGCCGCCTCTACGTCGCGGAGACCGGCGACCAGTCGAAGCCGAATCCGCGCCAGTACATCCGGGTCTTCGATGTGGCGCCCGACGGAGCCCTCTCCGGCGGCGATATCTTCCACAAGATCGAGCCGGGCTATTGCGACGGGATGCGGGTGGACGAGGACGGCAATGTCTGGTCGAGCGCCGCCGACGGGGTGCATTGCCTGAGCCCGGAGGGCAAGCTGATGGGCAAGATCCTGGTGCCCCACCGGGTCTCGAACATCACCTTCGGCGGGCCGACCAAGAACCGGCTGTTCATCGGCGGCTCGCACACGCTCTATGCGATCTTCCTCGATCGGCGCGGAGTGCAGACCCCTTGAGCGCCGCCGCCTCGGGCGCCCGGCGCCTCGCCCGGATCACGCTGAATGCCGCCGATCCGAAGGCCTTGTCGGGATTCTACCGCGACGCCCTCGGCTTCGCCGATGCCGCGGCGGATCCGGCAGCGGAGTTCGCGGGCGGGCCCGCAAGGACGGGAGACGTGCTCCTGCGCCTCGGCGACCAGCGCCTCGACCTCGTGAGGACCTCGGCCGGCCGGCCCTATCCGGGCGACGTGCCGGGCTTCAGCCCGCTGTTCCAGCATTGCGCCATCATCGTCGCCGACATGGCGGCCGCCTATGCCCGCCTGTCGGCGCATCCGGGCTGGCGCCCGATCTCGACCGCCGGGCCGGTGCGGCTCCCGGCGTCGTCGGGCGGCGTGACGGCGTTCAAGTTCCGCGATCCGGAGGGCCATCCGCTCGAATTCCTGGCCTTCCCGGCGGAGGCCGTGCCCGAGGCCTGGCGCGGGCGGGGATCCGGCGACGTCTGCCTCGGCCTCGACCATTCGGCGATCTCGGTCGCCGACACCGCCCGGTCCGTGGCCTTCTACGAATCGCTCGGGCTGCACGTGGCGTCGCGCTCGCTCAATGCCGGGCCGGAACAGGCCCGCCTCGACGCCGTCGCCGACCCGACCGTCGAGGTGACCGGGCTCGCCTTCCCGGATGGACGGCCGCCCCACGTCGAGCTGCTGTGCTATCGCGGTGCGCCTCCGCAGCCGGTGTCCGACCTCGCTATCGACGACGTCGCGGCGACCCGGCTGGTGATCGCGATGGCGGACGACGAGGCAATGCGGGCGGCGTGCGCAGCCCATGCCGGGCGGCTCGTGTCGGGCGGCCTCGCACCGCGGACCGAAGGGGCCGCCGATGCGCTCCTGTGCGACCCGGACGGGCACCTGCTACGGCTGATCGTCGCGTGATGCGGGGAGCCGAGCCTTCGTCACGCCGGCCCCCCGATCGTCCCGTGCGACCGTCCATCCGCCGCGCCGTTCCCTGGGGCGCCCAACGGCGTCCGGAACGACGCGGATGGTTCGAGGTCGGTCGAGCAAAGCGAAGGGCCGCTCGGGCATTCTCCGTCTCTCACCGTCTCGTTCTCAAGCGCCGGCCTGCGGATGCCGCACGACGACGAACCCCTCCTCCGGCCCCGGCGGCACGAAATAGCGGGTGAACAGGTCGAACTCCTCGTCGCTGACCGTGAATTCGTGCGTGCCGGCGGCGTTGCGCGCCCGCAGCCGCGCCTTGCACAGGGCGTCGTCGGCCTCGAGGTAGTGCAGCTGGTGCTCCGCCTCCGCCTCCAGGACGATGCTTCGCATCCAGGCCCGGCTCTGCGGCGTGTTGGCCGGGAAATCCAGCACCACCGACAGCCCGGCCCTGAGAAGGGCGACGAGGTGCGGTCCCATCACCCCGCGCAGGCGCCGGGTATTCCGGACGTACTCGTCGAGGGTGTTCTGCTCGCCCGGATAGAGCCCGGCGAGCCACTGGTCCTCCCGGACGAGGATGGTACCCGGCTGAGCGGCAAGGCCGGCGGCGAGGGTCGATTTTCCAGCGGAGATCTTGCCGCAGACGAGATGCAGCACCGCATTGCTGACGAGCATGACCGGAGACCTTCGGGGGCGCAGAGGAGCGCCCGGCGTTTCACGGGAGGTGGACGGCCGAACCCGGCCCGACGAATCAGGCCGGGAGGGGAATTCGGCGCCGCAGCGCGACGTGAACGAGACAGGTCATGGGGCGGATCGTGCGGCCGATCGGACCGAGGGTCAAGCGGAGGACGGCGCGGTCAGGCCGCCGCCAGGCCCTGCCGGGTCCGCGGCGGCGGGGCGGGCGGGCTGCCGAGGCGCTGGAGCACGATCTCGGCCTCCCGGCGCGAATGATTGAGGGCGACGAGGGCCGACCAGCGCATCGGTACCTCGTGGCGAGCGACCAGGCGACCGGCGGCATCGTAGCGGCGCCAGCCGCAGCGCGCCCCGCAGGCGGCGTCGGTCTCGTCGTAGGTCTCGTAGCGCGCCACCAGGGTGCCGGCGGCGTCGAACTCGTCGTGGTACCAGCGCACGCCGTCCATCGGGGCGCCGCGGCTGCGCGAGCCCCGGATCACCAGCTGATGCTCGACCGGGATGCGGAAGATCGTCTCGAACACGGGCGGCTGGAACAGCATGACCGTCGATACCCCCCTCGTCGGTTCGTCACTGGAAGGTTTCCTATCGACAGGGTGCGTTGCAGCATATCCGGCGTCAAGAGCGTGCCGCCGCGACAGGCGCGGCGATTTCGGCCCGGACGGATGAGCCTTTGGTCCAAGATGCCCTAGCTTCCGCGGCGGTGACGAGAAACCGGGGGATGCGGACGATGCTCGGCAGGAATCGGCGCGGCGCGGGGCTGATCGTGCTGGCCTGGCTGGCGGGGCTCGGGCCCGGCCTCGCCGCCGAGGGCGATTGTTTCGGCTACGGCGAACTCGGCACCGGCCCGGGCCCGGCCCTCGGCACGGTCAAGGCCGGCGAGGCCCGCGTGCCGTTCGTGCAGGGAGCCTCCGCGCGCAAGGGCTGCCCCGGACCCGATCCGGCTTGCCGCGAGAAGGCCTTCGTGGTGCCCGGCAACACCGTGATCCTCGGGGGCACGACGCCCGGCTTCGTCTGCGCCACTTATGTCGGGCAGAAAGGGGCGGTCCGCTCCGGCTGGCTGCCGGAGGGCGCGGTCGCCCGGGCACCGGCCCCGCCGGCGCCGTCCTTGAGCGACTGGACCGGCACCTGGACGGCGCCGGAGGCGACCCTGGTCATCCGGCCGGCCAAGGCGGGCGCCCTCTCGGTGAAGGGCGATGCGAGCTACGGCACCCTCGACCCCGACCGGGTCCGGCGCGGCGCGGTCAACATGGGCAGCGTGGAGGGGACGACGGCGCCGACCGGCCCGACCCTCGCCTTTACCATGGGCGACAAGGGCACGATGCCCTTCGCGGCCGGCGAGCGGACCGATTGCTCCTTGCGCCTGCGGCTTCTGCCGCCCTTCCTCCTCGCCGAGGACAACAATGCCTGCGGCGGCATGAACGTGAGCTTCACCAACGTCTACCGCCGCGGCAAACCTTAACTCCGACGAGAGACAGGAGGCCCCATGCGCCGCCATCGCCACGCCAAGATCGTCGCCACCGTCGGCCCGGCCAGCAACACGCCGGAGCGGCTGAAGGCCCTGTTCCTTGCCGGGGTCGACACCTTCCGGCTGAACTTCTCGCACGGCACCCACGACGACCACGCCAAGGTGCACGCCGCGATCCGCGCCCTGGAGAAGGAGACCGGCCGGCCGATCGGCATCCTGCAGGACCTGCAAGGGCCGAAGATCCGCATCGGCACCCTGCGGGGCGGCAAGGCGGATCTCGCCACCGGCGACCGGATCCGCTTCGTGCGCGAGGGCCGGGAGGGCGGCACCGACGCGATCCCCCTGCCTCACCCGGAGATATTCGCCGCGGTGGCGCCGGGCCAGGACCTCCTGATCGACGACGGCCGGGTCCGCGTGCGGGTCGTCGGCGTCGACGACGCGGCGATCGACGCCGACGTGGTGGTCGGCGGGCCGATCTCCGACCGCAAGGGCGTCAACCTGCCCGGCACGGTGCTGGCGTTGTCGCCGCTCACCGAGAAGGACCGGCGCGACCTCGCCTTCGGGCTCGAGCTCGGGGTCGACTGGGTGGCCCTGTCCTTCGTCCAGACCCCGTCCGACGTGATGGAGGCGCGCGGTCTCATCGCCGGCCGGGCCGGGCTGGTCGCCAAGATCGAGAAGCCCTCGGCGCTCGACCACATCGAGGACATCATCCGGATCGCCGACGGGATCATGGTGGCCCGCGGCGATCTCGGCGTCGAATTGCCGCCCGAGGACGTGCCCGGGCGCCAGAAGGAGCTGGTGCGGGCCTGCCGCCGGGCGGTGAAGCCGGTGATCGTGGCGACGCAGATGCTCGAATCGATGGTCGCGGCGCCCTCGCCCACCCGGGCCGAGGCCTCGGACGTCGCCACCGCCGTCTATGACGGCGCCGACGCGGTGATGCTCTCGGCCGAATCGGCGGCCGGCCGGTATCCGATCGAGGCCGTCTCGATGATGGACCGGATCATCCGCCGCACCGAGCAGCACCGGCTCTACCGCTCGCTCGTCCGGGCGAGCGAGCCGGAGGTCGAGGACAGCCCGCCGCACGCCGTGGCGGCCGCCGCCGCGACCCTCGCCGACGCGATCGAGGCCGCGGCGATCGTCGCCTTCACGTCGAGCGGCACCACCGCCGCCCGCATCGCCCGCAAGCGCCCCAACGTGCCGATCCTCGCCGCGACGTCGGACGCCGCGGTGTCGCGCCGCCTCAGCCTGTACTGGGGCGCCCATTCGGTGCTCGGTCCGGAGATCGACTCCTACGAGGCGATGGTCGACCGCGCCGCGGAGGTCGCTGCACAGGAAGGCTTCGCGCAGGCGCCGGACCTCGTCGTGGCGGTGGCCGGCATCCCGTTCGGCCGGCCCGGGACGACCAACAACCTCAGGGTGGTGGAGCTGGGACGCAAGGCGAGCGGGGTGTAGCCGGCCTCGCCTCTCGACGAACTCCACGCCCTCCGGGGCATCCCGGAGCTGCGAAGGCGGAGCCTGGAACGATCCGGAACCCGGAAGCGATCTTCCGGATTTCGGATCACCCGCCCGCGCTGCGTCCGAGCGACGCGCATTTTTCGCAACGCGGAAGCGATTGCGGAGCGATCGATCGGACGTCGTACGACGTGGAGGGGGGAGGAAGCACCCGCCCCTCACCCCGACCACGATCCGGACGACTTCTGATTGTGACACGCCCGCGGGCCTGCTACGCTGCGGCATCCGTAGAGGAATTTAGTCCAGGAGGGCCCGGTCTGTGCGCACCCTCGTCACTCTGATGACCCTGCTTGCGCTCGCCCAGGTCCCCCTCGATTCGGGCGCCCGCGCGGCCGGCGATGGCGACCGGGATGCGGCTCGGGCGGTGATCCTGCGTCAGCAGGACGCCTTCCGCCACGACGACGCGGCGGCAGCCTATGCGGAGGCCGCCCCGGCGATCCGCTCGATCTTTCCCAGCGCCGACACCTTCATCGGCATGGTGCGCCAGGGCTACGCCCCGGTCTACCGCAACCGCCGCTTCGAGTTCGGAACCGACGAGGCGATGCCCGACGGCAGCTTCGCCCAGGGCGTGCGGATCCAGGACCAGGACGGGGCCGACTGGGAGGCCCTCTACACCCTGGAGCGCGGGGAGGACGGCGCGTGGCGGATCACCGGCTGCCGCCTGCGCAAGGCCCCCGGCGCGAGCGCCTGACCCGACCTGCGCAGGGATCGGCTGACGAGGCCCGCGGATTCGTGTAGGGCCTCGCGTCAGCCTCAGGACAGATCATCGTGCTCCACGTCTCGACCCGCGGCAGCGCCGCGCCGCTGACCTTCACCGACGCCCTCCTCGCCGGCCTCGCCCGCGACGGCGGCCTCTACATTCCGCAGGCCTGGCCGCAGATCGCGCCCGCCACCATCGCGGGCCTCGCCGGCCGGCCCTACGCGCAGGCCGCCAAGGCCGTGCTCGGTCCCCTGGTCGACGGCGAGATCCCGCAGGTCGACCTCGACCGCATGATCGACGAGGCCTACGCCACCTTCCGCCACCCGGCCGTCTGCCCGCTCACCCAGCTCGGCGACAACCTCTTCCTGCTCGAACTGCACCACGGCCCGACCCTTGCCTTCAAGGACGTGGCGATGCAGCTCCTCGGCCGGCTGATGGACCACGCCCTCAAGGCCAGGGGCAGCCGCGCCACGATCGTGGGCGCCACCTCGGGCGATACCGGCAGCGCCGCCGTGGAGGCCTTCCGCGGCCTCGACAACGTCGACGTGTTCATCCTCTACCCGCACGGCCGGGTCTCGGAGGTGCAGCGCCGTCAGATGACCACGGTCGACGCGCACAACATCCATGCGCTCGCGGTCGAGGGCACGTTCGACGATTGCCAAGCGATCGTGAAGGCGTTGTTCCAGCACCCGCGCTTTGCCGAGGACGTGCGGCTGTCGGGCGTCAATTCGATCAACTGGGCCCGCGTCGCGGCGCAGGCCGTGTATTACTTCACCAGTGCGGTCGCCCTGGGCAGCCCGCACCGCCCGGTCTCGTTCTCGGTGCCGACGGGCAATTTCGGCGACATCCTGGCCGGCTGGGCGGCCAAGCGCATGGGTCTCCCGGTCGGGCGGCTGATGATCGCCACCAACGCCAACGACATCCTCGCGCGGACCCTCGCGACGGGCTCATACGAGGTGCGCGGCGTGGCCCCCACCACGTCGCCGTCGATGGATATCCAGGTCTCGTCGAACTTCGAGCGCTTGCTGTTCGAGGCGCTCGACCGCGATGCCGGCGCGGTGAACCGGCTGATGGCGAGCCTGAAGCAATCGGGCGCGTTCACGCTCGACGCGCGCACCCTGGAGCGGATCCGGGCCGAGTTCGACGCGGCCTGCGTGCCGGAGGACGAGGTCGTGGCCGAGATCCGCGACGTCTATGCGGGGACCGGGCAGATCATCGATCCGCACAGCGCGATCGGGGTGCGCGCCGCGCGCAAGGTGCTCGCCGACGATCCGGCGACGCCGGTCGTGGCCCTGGCGACCGCCCACGCGGCGAAGTTCCCTGACGCGGTCGAGGCCGCGACCGGGGTGCGTCCGGCCCTGCCGCCGCACCTGTCGGACCTGCTGGAGCGGCGTGAGCGGTTCACGGTGCTGCCGAACGACGAGGCGGCGGTGGAGCGGGCGATCCGCGAGCGCGCCCGCATCCTGAGGACCGCCGCATGAACCAGCATTTCGCGACGCTCGGCGCCTCGCCGGACCTCAAGGTCACCCGGCTGTCCAACGGGCTCACCGTCGCCACCGAGGCGATGCCGGGCGTCGCCACCGCGACCCTCGGGGTCTGGGTCGGCGCCGGCTCGCGCAGCGAGCGGCCGGAGGAGCACGGGCTCAGCCACCTGATCGAGCACATGGCGTTCAAGGGCACGGCGTCCCGCACCGCCCGCCAGATCGCCGAGGACATCGAGAATGTCGGCGGCGAGATCAACGCCGCCACCAGCGTCGAGCAGACGAGCTACACCGCCCGGGTCCTCGGCGAGGATGCCGGGGTCGCCCTCGACGTGCTCGGCGACATCCTGACCCGTTCGACCTTCGAGGCCGGCGAGCTCGCCCGCGAGAAGGGGGTGATCCTCCAGGAATACGCCGCCGTCGAGGATACGCCGGACGACGTGGTGTACGACGCCTTCACCGAGGCGGCCTTCCCCGACCAGCCCCTCGGCCGGCCGATCCTCGGGCGTCCGGAGACGATCCAGAGCTTCGACCGCGCGGCGATCGAGGCCTACCTCGCCCGCGAATACACGCCCGGCCGGATGGTGCTGGCCGCCGCCGGCGCGGTCGAGCACGAGGCCATCGTGGCGGCGGCCGAGCGGCATTTCGGGGCGATGCCCGCGGTCGAGACGCCGGAGGCCGTGCCCGGCCAGTATCGCGGCGGCGAGCGCCGGATGCCGCGCAAGCTCGAACAGGCCAACCTGGTGCTGGGCCTGCCGGGCCTCTCGTTCCGCGACGACTCCTACTACGCCGCGCATCTCTTCGCGCAGGTGCTCGGCGGCGGGCTGACCTCGCGGCTCTGGCACGAGGTCCGCGAGACCCGCGGCCTGGCCTACGAGATTCATGCCTTCCACTGGCCGTTCAGCGATTGCGGCCTGTTCGGCATCGGTGCCGGCACCGCGGGCGCCGACCTGCCGGGCCTCGTCGAGGTCACGCTCGCCTGCCTGCGCGACGCCGCCGAGACCGTCGACGCAGCCGAGCTGGCCCGGGCCAAGGCCCAGCTCAAGGTGGCCCTGCTCTCGGCGCTGGAAACGCCGGGCGGGCGCATCGAGCGCGCGGCGCGCCAGCTCCTCGCCTGGGGCCGGGTGATCCCCGCCGCCGAGGTGATCGCCAAGGTCGACGCCGTCACCCCGGACGACGTGCGCGCCGCAGGCCGCGCGCTGATCGCCGGCGCGCCGACGATCGCGGCGATCGGGCCGATCAAGAAACTGCAGAGCCTCGAGGCGGTCGGTCGGGCGCTGAAGGGGGCGTGATCCGCACGGCAACCCTCTCCACTCTGCGGGGCAGGGTGGCGAGCCGAGCGCGCCGGGAGAGGGAACCGCGACGGCTCGGGATATGGCGCCGTTCATGACGGGCGCGACTTCTCCGGAAACGTGATTCGCCCCTCCCGACTCCTGCCGATGCAGGGGCTATTCTCTCTCATGCCAAATCGGGCTTGCTCGACTTGGGTGCAGGAAGAAGCCGAAGCGGGCCATGCCGCAGCGTTCCTCTCCCTGTCGACAATCAAGCCGACCTCACACCCGTCCGCCTGAACTAGGCCGAACGGTCTAGTGTCGAGGTGCCCCCAGTCTCCGTAGAACCGACCCGCAATCGAGCGCGCGAGCGCCCGGAGGCGGGGCCTGCGCGACACCAAGGTCCGGGGACGAGGAGACTGGCCGCTCGGCCGGCCCCACCCACGGACCAACCGTACCGGCCCCAGGGGAACAGCAGACGACGGCCGCTGCGGGCGGCCGGCGGGCAGGTCGGGCGGGAACGATGGGGCTCGGGGGCATCGCGCACTCGGCAGAGGACGGGTCGTGCGAGGCGACGCTCGGGCGCAGCGTCTCGGTGCGCGGGCCCGGGCTGCATACCGGTCGCGTCGCGCGCGTCACCCTGGCGCCCGCCCCCGCCGGCCACGGGATCCGCTTCGCGGTGCGGTGTCGCCGCACCGGCGCCCAGGCCGACGCGGTGCCGGCCGGTACCGCCGGCTGGGTCGCGAGCCGGATGAGCACCGCCCTCGATCTCGGGCACGGGCGCAAGCTGCGCACGATCGAGCACCTGATGGCGAGCCTCGCCGCCTCCCGCATCGACAACGCCGCCATCACCGTCGAGGGAACCGAGATCCCGATCCTCGACGGGTCGGCGTCCCGCTGGTGCGCGCTCATCGACGGGGCCGGGCGGGTGCCGCAGGCGCGGCCGCGCCACGTCCTGCGCATCCGCGCGCCCTTCCAGGTCAACGGCCTGCACGGCTTCCTGCGGGCCGAGCCGGGCGAGGATTTCACCGTCGACGTCAGCACCGACCGGCTGCCGGATTTCGGCGTGCTGCGCTGGTCGGGCCCGATCGACCCCGGCACGTTCCGCAGCGCGATCGCCCCCAGCCGCAGCTTCGGCAACGCCTCGCTGATCTGGCGTACGTTGCTCAAGACCCGGCTCGCCCGGACGCTGCTGCCGGCGGCAACGCGGGACCGGCTGTGGGCCCGCTCGTTCACGGCGCAGACCGTGACGGGTGCCGGCCTCGATCCCGCCCCCGCGCGGCCGGACTGCCAGCACCCGATCCACCCGGACACGGAAGGCCGGATGCATCCCCGCGATCGCGAGCCGCTGCTGCGCGGCGCCCGCCCCGGGCGGGTGGCGATCCTCCTCGGGGGTAAGGTGCTCGGCGGGGCCCGCTTCCCGGACGAGCCGGTGCGGCACAAGATCCTCGACCTCGTCGGCGACCTCGCGCTGGCCGACCGGCCGATCCTCGGGCGCATCGTGGCCAATTGCCCGACCCACGCCCTCACCTTCGCGTTCCTGACCGAGCTGATGCGTCATCCGGAATGCTGGGAGATCGTCCCGCTCGCCGAGGTCGGCGGCCGCACCGATCGTGGAGAGACCGGCGCAACTTGATTTGGCCGCAAAGCGGAGCGATCGAAGCCCATCGACGGCCGCGCTCGCGGACGGCAGGGGAGATCCAGGGCCTCCGCCTTGCTCGGATGCTGGCGCGTCAGTACGGTCCGGCACCCTCTCCCGAGCCGCCCCCGTGACCGTGGCCGCCCCCGTCCGGTCGGAAGACCCCGAAGCTTGCGCACGTACTCACTCGTCCTCGCCTGCCTCGCCGCCCTCGCCGGGCTGCTCCTCTCCGTGCCGCAGGCCCGCGCGGTCGAGGCCGTGCGCGTCACCCTCGACTCGCAGGCCATCGACCTCACGCCGGCGATCGAGCGCTACCGCTCGGACGGCGACCTGATCCAGATCTCCACTGCGCCGGGCAAGGACGGCATCGTGCGGCGCATCGCCGTGAAGGCGCGCGAGACCGGCGCGCGGCCGGACTGGATGGTGTTCGCCCTCACCAACGACACCGACGAGCAGATCGACCGCCTGCTGGTGGCCCCGCATTTCCGCCTCGTCGGCTCGGGCGTGGTCTGGCCCGATCTCGGCGGCTCGCGCATCGCGGCGATCACCGCGAGCCAGGGCATCCGGCCCGAGCGCGACGAGAGCCCGGATGCCGACCAGTTCGTCATCACGCTCGACCCGGGCACGACGGTCACCTTCGTGGCCGAGCTGCGCACCCCCAACGTACCGCAGGTCTATCTCTGGGACCAGGACGCCTACCGCAAGAAGGCGACCGGGCTGACCCTCTACAAGGGCATCATCATCGGGATCGCCGGGCTGCTGGCCCTGTTCCTGACCATCGTGTTCGTGGTCAAGGGTGCCATCATCTTTCCGGCCGCGGCGGCGCTCGCCTGGGCGGTACTGGCCTATGCTTGCATCGATTTCGGGTTCTTCCAGAGAATTTTCCCGGTCACGGAGGCTGCGGAGCGGATCTACCGCGCCTCCGCCGAAGCGGTGCTGGGCGCGACGCTGCTGGTCTTCTTGTTTGCCTATCTCAACCTCGCCCGCTGGCACGTGCGCTACAGCCACGTCGCGCTGATCTGGCTGCTGTTCCTCGGCGGCCTCGTCGGCCTCGCCGTGATCGACCCGCCGGTGGCGGCGGGCGTCGCCCGGATCTCGATCGCCACGGTGGCGGGAATCGGCCTGCTGCTGGTCGTCTATCTGGCGATCCACAACGGCTACGACCGGGCGATCCTGCTGATCCCGACCTGGCTCCTGCTGCTGGCCTGGGTGGTGGCGGCGGGTTTCGCCATCACCGGCCAGCTCCACAACGACCTCGTCCAGCCGGCCCTCATCGGCGGCCTCGTGCTGATCGTGATGCTGATCGGCTTCACGGTGCTCCAGCACGCCTTCGCGGGCGGCGGCTTGGGCAACAGCCTGGTTTCCGACACCGAGCGCCGGGCGCTGGCGCTCACCGGCGCCGGCGACGTGGTGTTCGACTGGGACGTGCCGGGCGACCGGGTCTTCGCCGGCCCCGAGATCGAGGGGCAGCTCGGCCTGAAGCGCGGGGCGCTGGAGGGACCGCAGGCGAACTGGCTCTCCCTCCTCCACCCCTTCGACGTCGAGCGCTACTCGGCGGCCCTCGACACCGTGATCGAGGAGCGACGCGGCCGGATCTCCCAGGATTTCCGCCTGCGCTCGGCTGCCGGCCCGTATTACTGGTTCCGCCTGAAGGCGCGGCCGGTCATCGGCACCGACGGCGAGGTGGTGCGCATCGTCGGCACCATCGCGGACGTGACCGAAGCGAAGATCGCCGAGGAGCGGCTGCTGCACGACGCGGTGCACGACAACCTCACCGGGCTGCCCAACCGCGAATTGTTCCACGACCGGCTCGACGCCGCGCTCGCCCTGGCGAGCCAGGACCCGCGCCTGAAGCCCACCCTGTTCGTGGTCGACATCGACCGCTTCAAGCAGGTCAACGACGCGATCGGCCTCTCGGCGGGCGATTCGATCCTGCTGACGCTGTCGCGCCGCCTCAACCGCCTGCTTCGCCCGCAGGACACCCTCGCCCGCGTCGCCGGCGACGAGTTCGCGGTGATCCTGCTCTCCGAGCGCGACCCCGACCGGATCATCGCCTTCGCCGACAGCATCCGCCGGGCGATCACCACCCCGATCACCTATGCCGACCGGGAGATCTTCCTGACGCCCTCGATCGGCGTCGCCCTGCACGAGGCGGGTGCGGTGGTGAAGCGCGACGACGTGATCAAGAACGCCGAGCTCGCCATGATCAACGGCAAGCGCCAGGGCGGCGACCGGATCGAGGTCTACCGCCCGACCATGCGCTCCGACCGCGGCGAGCGGATGATGCTGGAGAGCGACCTGCGCCGGGCGCTGGAGCGCAACGAGATCAAGGTTCTGTTCCAGCCGATCGTGCGCCTGGAGGACCGCACGGTCGCGGGCTTCGAGACGGTGTTGCGATGGGACCACCCGCGCCTCGGCCGCGTCGCCCCTCAGGTCTTCCTGCCGATCGCCGAGGAATCGGGCCTCATCGTCAATCTCGGCGTCTTCGCGCTCGAACGCACCGCGGCGGAACTGGCCGCGTGGCAGCAGGCACTCGTCGTCGAGCCGCCGATCTTCGCTTCGGTCAACCTGTCCTCGCGCCAATTGCTGCGCCACGACCTGCTCCACGACGTGAAGACCGTGCTCGCCCGCACCGGCGTCGCCCCCGGCTCGCTCAAGCTCGAGCTGACCGAGGCCCTGGTGATGGAGAACCCGGAATACGCCGCCCAGATGCTCGCCCGCATCCACGAACTCGGCGCGGGCCTGTGCCTCGACGATTTCGGCACCGGCTACTCGGCGCTGACCTACATGCAGCGCTTCCCCTTCGACACGATCAAGATCGACCAGTCCTTCGTGCGCCAGATGGCCAACGGCCGCTCCGGCATCCTGCGCTCGATCGTCCGGATGGCCCAGGAACTCGGCCTCGAGATCGTCGCCGAGGGCGCCGAGTCGGAGGCCGACGCCCTGGCGCTGGCCGAGGTCGGCTGCGACTACGCGCAAGGCTTCGCTTTCGGCGAGCCGATGTCGATCCTGCAGGCGCGGCAGCTGGTGGGGGCGGCGCCGGAGGCGGCGTGACAATCGTTCGACGCGGACGGCAAGGCCGCTTTCTTCGCAGATGGACGTCTTGCCCCGCGCGGCCCCCTTTCATGCCAAGAATTCAGTTCGCCTTGAATCCGATGCGCATCAAAACGTACAGTTTCAAGTTTTCTTCCTCATTTATACGCTCTCTTTGGAGAGAGGATGCATGTGTCTAGCGACATATATTGAATATCAATTGACTATATGATTGCGAAAGCAGCCGCATCGAGAATGGAAATCCGCGGAAATTTCATATGTGCTTGCTACTGGCTCGATAGACTTAGCGCGTCGACGGAGTCTCACCCCGACCGCGACGGCGACGGGATCTAAACTCTATCCCTGCCCGCCGGTCACGCCGCTCCGCCGCGATAATGAAAGGAGCAAGACCGGGGATCGGCGTTGTGTGGCGAATCAGATTCGCCCGCCCCCCACCGGCTCCATGCACAACGCCCCCAACGCCTCCACCAGACGGTCCGGGTTCAGCGGCTTCCGCAGGATCGGCAGATCCGGCCACATCAGCCGCATCGCGCGCGGCAGGACGCCGCCGGTGCAGATCAGGACCGGGACGCCCTTGGCGATCAGGCATTCGGCGGTCGGGGTCGCCTCGCCGTCGGCGAGGTTGAGGTCGAGGATCGCGACGTCGATCTCCTCGAAGTCGATGAGCGCCAGGGCCTCGCGGTTGGTGCGAGCCGGGCCGACGGCGTGGGCGTTCGAGCCGGTGACGATCTCGGTCAGTTCCAGGGCGACCAGCGCCTCGTCCTCGACGATCAGCACCCGTCGTCCGTCCAGCATCGCGATCTCCGTGGGTTCCGGGCCGGGCGAATCATTGCTCGGATCCGGGTGCCGGGGCGAGAGTGTGACGGCGGCTCCGCCCGGTCAATCACGCGAATGCGTTCCACTCGTTTAAACCGTCCTTAACCATGACGACAGCATCGTCGGCCTGGCCGTGAGCGGATGCGGCGCACCCCCCAGGGTGCGGTCCGGACGGTTGAGGCGCGGAGAAGCGGCGATGGGCGAGGCGGCGTGGAGCATCACGGACCAGGATCGGACCGGTCCGGATCGCCAGGAGCGGAGCGGCCCGGATTTCGATCTGGTGCGGCGCCTGCTCCTGCCGCCGGGCTGGCTCGGGCCGCGGCCCTACCGGCTGCCCCCGCCCGACGAGATGGAGGCCGAGGAGATCGACGATCTCGTGGCCCAGCTCGAGGCCGAGAACAAGGTGATGAAGGCGGTGCTGCGCTCCGAGCGCGAGATGGCGGCGGAGCTGCGCGCCCAGGTGGCGGCTTTGTCGACCCGGCAGGCGGACGGCGAGGACGCTCAGGACGACCTGCGCGCCGATCGCGACCGCTGGGCCGGCCTGGTCGAGCGCCTGCTGTTCGCCACACGGTGAACCGGCGCGCGGCCCGTTCCATCGCATCCCACGCCCTGCTGCCCGAAGTTGCACGGAGACGGCCATGAGCCCCCGCTGCTCGCTCGTCGTCAACGGCAAGCCCGTCCGTGTGGCGACCGGCGATACGCCCCTCGATTCCGCCCTGCCGCGCAACGTCGCCGCGGGCCGCGACGGCCTGATCCAGGATTCCCAGCTGGAGGTGCGCCACCAGGACGCCCTGCCGCGCCTGCGCAACACCAGCCGCGCCCGGCCCCGCCTCGGCGACGGCGCCGCGACCCGGCCGGGCCCCGCCCCCTCGCCGCTCGCCGTCCTCCGGACGGTGAAGCGCGCCGGCACGCTCCTGTCCGCCACCCCGCTCTCCGGCGCGGTGATGGAGGTGGTGGTGACGGTCTCGCGCAGCCTCGACGTCGCCCCCGGCCAGGCGGTCGAGGTCGGCTTCGCGGGGCTGCCCGCCCGGCCCTACTGCCCGACCCAGCGTATCGACGGCAATACCGAGCTCAACGAACTCGTCTTCCACCTGCGGCGCGATGTCGGGGCGCTCGGACCCGCCCTCGGCGAGGCGGTGCTGCCCGGCCACGTCGTGCGGATCAAGGGACCGGCCGGCGGCACGCCGTACCGGCCCGGGCCGGGCCGCCTCATCCTGGTCTCGGCCGAGACCGGCTTCGCGCCGATCTGGGCCATTGCCCGGGCGGCGCGC
The DNA here is from genome assembly GCF_011043735.1 of Methylobacterium sp. DB0501. Taxonomy (GTDB): domain Bacteria; phylum Pseudomonadota; class Alphaproteobacteria; order Rhizobiales; family Beijerinckiaceae; genus Methylobacterium; species Methylobacterium alsaeris. The sequence continues at coordinate 61,669 of NZ_JAAKGV010000030.1, forward strand.
CACCTCGAGATCGCCCGCGAAATGGTGGTGGTGGCGGGCGCGGCCGATGCCGACGACCTCTACATGCGCCCCGGCCTCGACTGGCTGCGCGGGACCGGCGTGCAGCAGATCACGCTGGCGGCGAGCCGCGACCGTCGTGGCCGGGCCGACGTGCGCCACGGCCCGGTCACCGCCCACCTGCCGTCCTTGCGCGGCAGCGACACCGTCCACGTCGCCGGCCCGCCGGACATCGTGCGGGCGGTCGAGCGGCTGTGCGACAGCGTCGGCGCGGTCTGCGCCGCCCTGCCCTTCCTGCCTTCGCGCAGCCGCGCCCGGAGCCTCGTCACGCCGGGGGATACCGGCGCGCAGTTCGGGCTCTGAGCCGGCGCGCCTATCTCAGCTCGGAGACGGGCACCGGGTAGGCGTGCGGCCGCCCGGCCAGCATCGCGTCGATCAGCGCCAGCACCTCGGGCCGTCCGACATTCGCCGCCTGCTCGAACGGCGTCCAGGTCTGGTGGAAATCCAGCGCGGCGAAGACCTCGCGGTAGCGGGTCAGCTCGGCATGGGTCAGCGGCACGCCGCGCACGAAGGCCTTGTGGGCCGAGATCGTCAGCGCCTCGCGCGGGTTCTCCGGGTTCAACTCGAATTTCAGCGCATCGCCGCAGAACACGATGCCGCGGCTCGCGTCGTGCAGCACGGCATGGCCGTCGAAATGGCCGGCGGTGCGGTGGAGCGTGAGCCCCGGCAGCGGCTCCAGGACGTCGTCGTAGGGCCAGGAGACCTGGAGCGCCGCGCTCCAGGTGAAATCGGCGGCCGGCAGGCACAGCTCGGGATCGAAGCGGTCCTGAAGCTGGGGCAGCGCACCGTAGCTGTGAGGATGCGAGGCCGAGAGCATCGCCATGCCGCCCAGGGCTTCGATGTGGTCGAGCGCCGCGGCACTGAAGACCGGGCAGCCCTCGAAGCCCATGTTGCCCCGGGGCGTGACGATCAGGTAGGCGCTCGGCCCGATGCCGGTGACCGGCTCGTTCCAGAACTTCCACACCCCCGGCTCGACCTCCCTCCAGTGACACGGGAACGATCTTTGGGCCTCCGCGACATCCCGGAAGCGCCATCCGTCCTGCGGCACGACGTGGCGGGCATCGAGGCACATCGGGCAGCTCGGCGGCGCCGCGAAGTGGCGCTGCCAGAAGCCGCAATTGTCGCAGACGAAGCTGGGCAGCTTGAGGGCGCCCGCGAAGGGCAGGTAACCGGGCACGCGAGACCTATCGGGACAGCTTGCGGGATGCCGGCGGAGATAGGGCGCCTGTCTCCGACCGTCGACGCGGGCTTGGCCGTCAGAACACTCGCGGCAGGATCCGGCGCCGCCCGGCGAGCCGGCGCGTCGCGTGGCCGGCCAGGGCGAGGGCCGCGACGCCGCCGAGGCAGATGGCCGCGAGGCCGCCGACGAGGATGTCGCGCTGGCGGTCGGTGACGAACTCGCTGCGGGTCGGCGTGGTCTTGTCGGCGAATTTTCCATCGATCGCCGCCGGACCGGGGGCGGGCGCGAACAGGTTGCCGGGCTTGTCGGGGGCCGGCGCGCCGATCTGCGCGTCCCAGCCGCGGGCCATGAAGCGGTCGGCGAGGGCCGGCGACACGACCTGCAGCAGCCCCATCTGCACCGTCGAGCGGCCGACCCAAATGTCCCTGCGGCGGTTGCGGGCCGCGAACAGGATTGCGTCGGCGCAGAGACGGGGGTCGAAGACCGGGGCCGGGATATCCTGCTCGGCGCCCGTCCGGGTGCGGGCCCAGCCGAATTGCGGCGTGTTCACCGCCGGCAGGTAGACGACGGTCAAGCCGATATCGACGCCCTCGTGCAGCAGTTCCGAGCGCAGGCCGTCGGTGAAGCCGGTCACGGCGTGCTTGGCGGCACAATAGGGCACCTGGAGCGGCATCGATCGCAGCCCCAGGCCGGAGCTGACCTGCACGATGGTGCCGCGGTTGCGCGGGCGCATGTGGCGGAGCGCGGCGAGCGTGCCCCAGACCTGGCTGAGATAGGTGGTCTCGGTGACCCGGCGCCATTCCTCGGGCGTGATTTCCGGGACGGGCGCCACGATCGACGACATCGCGTTGTTGACCCAGGCGTCGATCGGCCCGAGCTCGGTCTCGAAGCGGTCGGCGGCGGCGTTCACCGCGTCCACGTCGGCGACATCGGCCGATACGCCCAAGACCGCGCCGCCATGCCGACGCAGGGCGGCCTCGGCATCGCGCAGGCGGCTCTCGTCACGGGCAACGATCCCGACCGACCATCCGTCCCTGGCGAAGGCGTGAGCGGTCGCCAGACCGATCCCCGCCGTGCCGCCCGTCACCACAACCACCCGCGCCACGCTCGCCTCCCGGAATCTCGAACCAGCCCGGCAATGCGGGAGCCGGGTGGGAGGTTCGGCGGCTGCGGTGACGCACCGTGACGGTCTCCGATCGGGATAGGGGGCAGACCCTTCGGCCTGCACCCCTCCCACACCATCCGGCATGCGGGTCCGCACCGGGCGGTTCGAGGAGTTGAGGTTGCCCTGCCCCCGCCTTGACCTGTCGCGGGCGGTCGGCTTCGTCGCTGCTCAAGGCAAGTCCGGCTTCACCGGCCTCTCCGCTGAACTGAACCGCCCCGGGTTTCCCGGAGGCTCCAACTTCTGAGAGGATGGAGCCATGACGAAGCGAACAGCCCCTTTTTCGCCTGAGGTGCGCGAGCGTGCCGTGCGGATGGTGCGCGACCACGAGGGCGAGCACGGCTCGCAGTGGTCGGCGATCCAGTCGATTGCCGCGAAGATCGGCTGCTCGGGCGAGACGCTGCGGAACTGGGTGCGTCAGTCCGAGCGGGATCAGGGCGTGCGTCCTGGCCAGACGACGGACGAGCGCGAACGGATCAAGGCGCTGGAGCGAGAGGTTCGCGAGC
>NZ_JAAKGV010000031.1 GCF_011043735.1 Methylobacterium sp. DB0501
CTCGACCGCGCCCGAGGCCCTGATCGGCAAGGTGCGCGAGCTGCGCGCCGATATCGGCATCGCCCTCGACGGCGACGCCGACCGGGTGCTGGTGGTCGACGAGAAGGGCCGGCAGGTCGACGGCGACCAGCTGATGGCGGTGGTCGCCCGCTCGTGGCAGGAGGATGCCCGCCTGTCGAAGAACGGCATCGTGGCCACCATCATGTCGAATCTCGGCCTCGAGCGCTATCTCGGGGGGCTCGGCCTCGGGATGGTGCGCACGGCGGTGGGCGACCGCTACGTGCTCGAGCACATGCGCGAGCACGGCTACAACCTCGGCGGCGAGCAGTCCGGCCACATCATCATGTCGGACTACGCCACCACGGGCGACGGGCTGGTGGCGGCGCTGCAGCTGCTCTCGGTGGTGCAGCGCCAGCAGCGCCCGGTGAGCGAGGTGTGCCACTGCTTCGACCCGCTGCCGCAGGTGCTGAAGAACGTGCGCTACGCCACCGGCGGCGAGCCGTTGCGCCAGGACAGCGTCGTCACGGCGATCGAGGGCGCGCGCCAGCGCCTCGGCGAGGGCGGCCGCCTGGTCATCCGGCCGTCCGGCACCGAGCCGGTGATCCGCGTGATGGCCGAGGGCGACGACCGCGATCTGGTGGTGCGGGTGGTCGATGACGTGGTCGAGGCGTTGCGCAAGGTCGCGGCCTGAACCGGGATTCGCGTGAAGTCCGGGCGGCGGGAGCGGACCTCGTGTCCCGCTCCCTCCGCCCCGCAACCTGCGCGAGAAAATTCGGCGAGACCGTCCGCACGACTTGCACAGGGGTGATTCGTGTCTTTCTCGCCCCGGATCGATCAAATGCAACGCTTTCTCAGCCCTAACGCTTAACGTTAAGCACGGGTTTACCGAACGCGGCGAGAGTCGTGACGTCTTCCGGATCGGCCGCCCGAAGTCTGCAGCGGCCCATCAGAACAAGGAACCGTCATGGGCCGCAGCAAGCCACTCGCGCTGGCACGCATGTTCACGCTCGCTGCGAGCGTGGCCGCGCCGGGGCTCGTCCACGCCGCCGACCTCCTGCCCCCACCGCCGCTGCCGCTGCCGCCCCCGCCGGTGGATGTCGGCGGCAACTGGTACCTGCGCGGCGATGTCGGCATCGGCGTTCTCGATCTGCGCAAGACGGTCGTCGAGGACGTCTCGACCCCGCGGGTCCCCTACAAGTACAGGACGATCGAGGATCAACTCGGCGACCAGGCTTTCGTCGGCGTCGGCGTCGGCTACCAGTTCAATCCCTGGCTGCGCTTCGATCTGACCGGCGAGTATCGCTCGAAGACGGATTGGCGCTTCGTGGCCGAGGATCTTTCCTACGGCACCCGCGGCGGCTACGATCTCACGACGGGCAAGTTCTCGTCCGTCGTCGGCCTGGCGAATGCCTATATCGACCTCGGCAACTGGTACGGGTTCACCCCGTTCGTCGGCGCCGGCGTGGGCTTTGCGCACCACATGTTCGGGTCGGTGACCGACCAGGGCCTGGGCACCTATGTCGGCGGCCTCGGTTACGGAAAGTCCTACGACAAGACGAACTTCGCCTGGGCCGCGCATGCCGGTGTCAGCTACGCCGTCACGCCCAACCTGAAGCTCGAACTCGCCTACCGCTACCTGAACATGGGCGAAGCCCAGACCGGCGTGGTGACCTGCGTGCCGGCCTGCAACCTGAAGACGGTGTACCGCGCCACGGAGCTCGAGTCCCAGGACATCAAGCTCGGCATGCGTTGGATGTTCGGCGCGCCGGCCGTCGCCGCTGTCGCCTACGAGCCGCCTCCGCCGCCGATGCCGATGGCACCTCTGGTTCGCAAGTACTGAGACGACGAGCCCTCCGGCGCCCTCCGGGCGCCGGGGCCCCGTGAGGGGGCGATTAGGGTTAAACGGCCGCTAACCTTCTGACGCTACGTTACTGATCGGGCGAACAGGCCCACCACGAGTTTCGCGTATTTCGCCCCGGCCGAGGAGTCGAAGGGCAGGAAAGGGCGCCCCATGGCACGGTTCGGTCATTGCTTCCCGGTCGCACTCCTCGGGCTCGGCCTGCTCGGCGCGCCGGCGCTCGCCGCCGACCTGCTGCCGCCCCCGCCTCCGCCGCCCCCACCGCTCCCCGCTCCGGTGGAGGTCGGCTCGGGCTGGTACCTGCGCGGCGACTACACGGCGAGCGACTTCCGCCACCCGAAGGACGACACCCTGCCGGGCACCGACGGCGCGAAGCTCGTCGGCTTCCGCCTCGGCAACACCGACGGCTATGGCGGCGGCATCGGCTACCGCTTCAACAGCTTCCTGCGGGCCGACGTCACGGTCGACGGGCGCACCCGCAGCCGCTTCCGCGATTATTCTTCGCGCACCAACTTCGTCGAGGGCTTCAACACCGAGGCCGGCAAGCTCGACGTGCTGACCGGCCTGTTCAACGTCTACGTCGATCTCGGCACCTGGTGGGGCTTCACACCCTATGTCGGCGCCGGCGTCGGCATGGCGAGCAAGCGTTTCCACGATGCGTGGACCGGCACCACCTGCTTCACCACCGCCTGCGGCAGCGGCGTCGACGGGACCTACCAGCTCGGCGCGCAAGGGTTCGATGCCCGCGCCAACCACACGGCGGTCGGCCTCGCCTGGGCGGCCATGGCGGGCATCTCCTACGAGATCGGCGCCGGCGTCAGCATCGACGCGAGCTACCGCTACCTCGAGGTCGGCAAGGCGCGCACCGGCTTCGACATCTACAACCAGAACACCCGGATCAAGGACATCGCCGCCAACGAGTTCCGGGTCGGCCTGCGCTGGGCCTTCGGCAACGGCCTCGCCCTGCCGCGCCTGGGCGGCCTGACCTACTGATCCTCACCGCTCGAATGAGCGAAACGCCCGGTGCGCCCGTCGCATCGGGCGTTTTCGCGTGTCCGGTTCCTGACCGTTCTCCCGTGGCCGTAACGCGTCTTTAAGGTTACCAAGGCATTGTAATGGCTGCGGCACGGCAAATTTTGCCGATCATCGTGCCGGAGGCGGCCCAGATGCGTTTCTCGACTTTCGGATTTCTTGTCGGCTTGGGTCTGGGCGCGCCCGTGGCGGCGCAGGCCGCGGATCTCGATTTCGGGGCCCTGCGGGGCGGCAGCTACGAGCCGGCCGCGGCGCCCTCCTTCTCGACCTGGGAGGGCATCTATGTCGGCGGCCATGCCGGCTGGACGAGCGCGAGCTTCGGCTTCGGATCGGTGTACCAGCCCATCGTCGCCAACGCCCTGCGGGCGACCGCGATCGAGAACGAGATGCAGGCCTCGACGCTGCTGCATGCCGGATCGACCCGCCGCGACGGCGTGAGCTTCGGCGCCTATGCCGGCGTCAACTACCAGTTCGACGACACCGTCATCGGCGTCGAGCTCGACTACACGCATTTCGGCGTCACCGGCCGGGCCCCGCACGACTCGATCGGGCGCAGCACCGTCAGCAGCAACGGCTTCTTCCGTGCCATCGGTCTCGACGGCGATGCCTCGACGCGGATCAACGACTACGCGACGATCCGGGCGCGGTTCGGCTACACGCTCGGCGACGTCATGCCCTACGTGACCGGCGGCTTCGCCATCGGCCGCGCGCAGATCGCCGACACCGCGGCGATCGAGCACTACGAGTTCGATCAGGCGACCTATCGCGCCAACCAGGCGCTTGCCGACAAGTCGAAAGCGGTCAACGTGTTCAACGTCGGCTATTCTTACTTCAACCAGAACGATCCGAGTTCCAGCATCATCGCCCCGCCGGTCGTCCTGACGCGCAGCAAGGAGAAGATCGTCGGCGGCATCGCGGCCGGGGCCGGTATCGAATACGCCATCACGCCGAACCTGCTGCTGCGCGCCGAGTACCAGTACGTCCTGTTCAACGATTTCGACGGCCACAAGATGAACCTGAACACCGTGCGCGGCGGCGCCGCGGTGAAGTTCTAGAATCCGGCGCTTGCGGCCGCAGGCCGGCCGCGTCACCCTGGCGGACCGCCCGATGCAAGAGGCGGGACGCGAGGGAAGGAAATCCGGATGCAGCGTCTGGCCGGCAAGGTCGCCCTGGTCACGGGCGGCGCGCGGGGGATCGGGCTTGCGATCGCGCGGCGCTTCGCCCGCGAGGGGGCGGCGGCGGTGATCCTCGCCGACATCGACGAGGGGGAAGCCGAGCGCGTGGCGCCGGAGAACCCGGCTTTCCATCCCTGCGCCCTCGACGTGACGAAGGACGAGGACTGGACCAGAGCCGTCGACCGCACGGTGTCCCGCCACGGCGGGCTCGACGTGCTGGTCAACAATGCCGGGATCGCGGTGGTCGGCACGATCGAGTCGGTGACGCTCGAGGACTGGCGCCGGGTCCAGGACATCAACGTCGACGGCACCTTCCTGGGCTGCCGCCATGCCGTCCGGGCGATGAAGCCGCCGGCCGGGCGCGGGGGTGCGATCATCAATCTCTCGTCGGTCTCCGGCATCGTCGGCGGGCACAACCTCGCCGCCTACAACGCCTCGAAGGGGGCGGTGCGGCTGCTCACCAAGTCGGTCGCCCTGCACTGCGCCCGCCAGAAATACGGCGTGCGCTGCAACTCGATCCATCCGGGCTTCACCGAGACCGACATGCTGCGCGATCTGGCCAGCGGCAGCCGCTACACGCCCGGCGAACTCTCCGAGCGCCTGCGCGCCTCGGTGCCGGTCGGGCGCAACGCCGCGGCGGACGAGATCGCGGCCCTGGCCGCCTATCTCGCCTCGGACGAGGCCGGATTCGTCACCGGGGCCGAGATGGTGATCGACGGCGGCGTCACGGCACAATAAATTGCCGCTCCCCATAAAGTCGGGTCCCAGCGGCATCTCAGGCCCTCTACAGGCCGGCGATTCGCCGCTATTTGTATGCGCCGCAGCAAATCCACCGGAGACCTGACCGATGTCCGCCCAGGCCGCCCCCGCCCCGACCGATCTCGTCACCCTGGCGCAGGAGGCCGGCCTCGCCGCCAAGGCGCTCGCCGCCGACGCCGCCCGCCGGGTCCGCGCCGGCCTGCTCGGGCCCGACGGCCGGCTCTCGCCCGAGCGGATCGAGGCCGAGCAGCACGCCGCCCACGGCCTCGCCTGGCTCACCACCTATGCCGAGGCGATCAGCCAGCTCGGCGCCTACGCCGCCCGCCTGTCGGCCGAGAGCCGCCTTGGCGAGACCGAGACGCTGCTCGTGCGCATCGGCCTGGGCGAGTACCTGGAGCAGCTCTTCGGCGGCATCCCGATGAGCCAGGGCGAGATGGTGCGCCCGACCTCGTCGCTGGGCCTGAAGGCGCAAGAGGTCGCGCGCCACCGCTCGGACGCCGTCGAGACCCTGATCGCGGAGGGCAACACCGCCCAGAACCGCGCCGCCCTGGTACGGCTGATCCGCGAGGGCGCCGGCGCCGCGACGGTCGGCGATAGCGGCCTCGACGAGGACATGGAGGCGATCCGCGCCGAGATGCGCCGCTTCGGCCAGGCCGAGGTCGCCCCCCACGCCCATGAGTGGCACCGGAAGAACGCCTACATCCCGCTCGAGATCATCGGCCAGATGGCCGAGCTCGGCGTGTTCGGCCTGACCATCCCCGAGGAATACGGCGGGATGGGCCTGCCGAAGATCTCGATGTGCGTGGTCTCTGAGGAATTGTCGCGGGCCTATATCGGTGTCGGCTCGCTCGGCACCCGCTCGGAGATCGCCGCCGAGCTGATCCTGTGCGGCGGCACCGAGGAGCAGAAGAGCCGCTTCCTGCCGAAGATCGCCTCGGGCGAGATCCTGCCGACCGCGGTCTTCACCGAGCCCAATACCGGCTCGGACCTCGCCTCGCTGCGCACCAAGGCGGTCAAGGACGGGGATACCTGGCGGATCAGCGGCAACAAGACCTGGATCACCCACCCCGTCCGGGCTGACCTGATGACCGTGCTGGTGCGCACCAAGCCCGAGGAGCCGGGCCACAAGGGCCTGTCGCTGCTGCTCGGCGAGAAGCCCCGCGGCACCGACGCGGACCCCTTCCCGGTCGAGGGCCTGTCGGGCGGCGAGATCGAAGTGCTCGGCTATCGCGGCATGAAGGAGTACGAGCTCGCCTTCGACGGGTTCAAGGTGCCGGAGGGCAACCTCCTCGGCGGCGTCGAGGGCAAGGGCTTCGCCCAGCTGATGCAGACCTTCGAATCGGCCCGTATCCAGACCGCGGCCCGCGCCGTCGGCGTGGCGCAATCGGCCCTCGATGTCGGCCTGCGCTACGCCGAGGAGCGGGTGCAGTTCGGCAAGCCGCTGGTCTCGTTCCCGCGGGTCGCCGACAAGCTCGCCATGATGGCGGTCGAGATCAACATCGCCCGCCAGCTCACCTATTTCGCCGCCCACCAGAAGGACGAGGGCAAGCGCTGCGACCTCGAGGCCGGCATGGCGAAGCTGCTCGGCGCCCGCGTCGCCTGGGCGGCGGCCGACAACGCCCTGCAGATCCACGGCGGCAACGGCTTCGCCCTCGAATACCCGGTGAGCCGCCTGCTCTGCGACGCCCGCATCCTGTCGATCTTCGAGGGCGCGGCCGAGATCCAGGCCCAGGTCATTGCCCGGCGCCTGCTCGAGGTGCAGTGACCCTCCGCGCGAACTGAGACGACCTCCGGATGCTTCTTCCGGAGGTCGCCTCACGAGCCCGCGCCGCGCTTGAGCGAAGCCGCTTTCCGCGTGGCGAAGCACGCAGCCGGACAGTGTATGAAGCGCTCGAAGCAGGAAGGGCGCCGCGGGTCCAACCGCGGCGCCCTTCCTCGTTCCGGTCGATCGTCGCGTGCGACGGGGCAGGCGCTACTTGGTGATCTTCACCGAGACCGGGTCGCTCGACGGGAAGGTCTCTTCCAGGCCCTCGTCGAGGCGCTCGTTCAGCTTGCTCTGCTGGTTCTCCGGCCGCGCCTTGTCGTCCGGCGAGGCGCTGTCGCGGCGGAGACCGGGCTGGTCCTGGTTCGGGGTCTTGGACTCGCTCATCGCGAACTCTCCTGTCGCGGCGTCCCTCGGTCCGGGGACGGTCTGCCCGGCTAACGCGCAGGGTCCGAGCCTGTTGCGTGCGGGCGGTGGTTAACGGGACGGTGGCGCCTCGCCGGCTAGGCTTCGCCGACGCGAGGGATTCCGCCATGCACGCCGCCATCCTGACGAACTTCGCCACGCCGAAGGGGGGCGCCGAGAAGGTCGCGATCGAATCCGCCCGCGGTCTCGCCGAGCGCGGCGTCGCCGTCACGCTGATCCACGGGGTCGACGGGCCGGCCGACCCGATGCTCGACCACCCCGGCATCCGGCGGGTCGGCCTGAGCCTCACCGACGTGTGGGAACGGCCGGCCTGGCGCGGCGCGATCGAGGGGATCTGGAACCGCGAGGCGGCGCGGCGTCTGGACGCGGCGCTCGCGGCCCTGCCGGCGAAGCCCGACGTGCTGCACCTGCACCAATGGACCCGCTCGCTCTCGCCGGCGATCTTTCCGGTGCTGGCGCGCACCGGCCTGCCCGTCGCGATCACGCTGCACGATTACTTCCTGGTCTGCCCGAACGGCGTCTATTACCGCTTCGACCGGGCCGAGCCCTGCACCGTGCGCCCGTTCTCGCCCGGCTGCCTCGCAGCCCCGTGCGATCCCCAGTCGCGGGTCCACAAGGCGGTGCGGGTGGCCCGCGCGGTGGCGCAGCTGGCGGCGATCCTGCGCGGCTTCCCGTCGCGTCGGCTCGACCTCGTCCACGTCTCCGACGGCAGCCGGACGCGGATCGAGACGATGATGCAAGGTGCCCCCGTCCGCCACCACCGCATCGACAACCCGGTCCGGATCGCGCGCGCTGCCCCGGCCGATCCGGCCTCCGGCGATGCGGTCGCCTTCGTCGGCCGCTTCACCCGCGAGAAGGGGGCGGATCTCGTCGCGCAGGCGGCCCATCGGGCGGGGCTGCCCTCGCTGTTTATCGGCGACGGGCCGCTCGCCGACACGTTGGGCGCCGTGCCGGGGGCCGAGGTGGTCGGCTGGCGCGCGCCGGACGAGGTCGAGGCGCTGCTGCGCCGCCGGGCCCGCGCCGTGGCGGCGCCGGCGCGCTGGCTCGAAACCGGCCCGCTGACGATCTACGAGGCGCTCGCCGCCGGCATCCCGGCCGTCGCCTCCGACCGGGCCGGCGCAGCCGAGAAGATCCGGGACGGGGTGACCGGCTTCGTCACCGCCCCGGACCTCGCGGCGCTGGCCGAGGCTCTCGGCCGGTTGAGGGACGACGCCCTGGTGCGCCGCCTCGGCGAGGCCGCCCATGCCCGCTACTGGTCCGCCCCGATGACGCTGGCCGCGCATGCCGCCGCCCTGTGCGACCTCTATGCCGGGATGACCGGTGCGGCCGAGGCGCCATCTTTTCAGCGCAGTGCTGTCATGTGAGAGAGCACCCAGACCGCGAATCCGATCTCTGGCCCGACCAGTTGCCCGACCTCTTCCGGAGCCGAATGCCGATGCGCCGCCCGACGACCTCCTTGCTGCTCGCCGCGCTCCTCCTCGGGGTCGCCCATCCGGCGGCCGCGCAGGCCGAGTCGGTGCCACCGTTCCGCGCCCTCACGGACAACCGGGCCGTGCCCGAATCCAAGGCGCAGGTGCAGCTCTCCTTCGCGCCGCTGGTCAAGCGCGCCGCTCCGTCCGTGGTCAACGTCTACGGTACCCATGTCGAGAAGCGTGCCGCCAACCGCGGCGCCATGGACGAGTTCCTGCGCCGGTTCTTCGGCGATGCCGGCCCGAACCTGCCGCAGGAGCGGGCGCAACGCTCCCTCGGCTCGGGGGTCATCGTCGACGCCTCGGGGCTGATCGTCACCAACAACCACGTCATCGAGAACATGAACGAGGTGAAGGTGGCGCTGAACGACCGGCGCGAGTTCGAGGCGCAGATCCTGCTGCGCGACCCCCGCACCGACCTCGCCATCCTCAAGATCAAGAGCCCGACCGGCGGCCTCACGCCGATGGAGATCGGCGATTCGGAAGGGCTTCAGGTCGGCGATTTCGTGATCGCGATCGGCAACCCGTTCGGCGTCGGCCAGACGGTGACGCAGGGCATCGTCTCGGCGCTCGCCCGCACCCAGGTCGGCTCCGCCGACTACCAGTTCTTCATCCAGACCGACGCGGCGATCAACCCGGGCAATTCGGGCGGCGCGCTGGTCGACCTCAACGGCGGCCTCGTCGGCATCAACACGGCGATCTACTCCCAATCGGGCGGCAGCCACGGCATCGGCTTCGCGATTCCCGCCAGCATGGTCAGGGCGGTGGTGGAGACCGCCAAGGGCGGCTCCCGCACGGTGCGCCGGCCCTGGCTCGGTGCCCGGCTCCAGCACGTGACGCCGGACATCGCCGACAGCGTCGGCCTCGATCACCCGACCGGCGTTCTGGTGGCCTCGATGCAGCCCAAGAGCCCGGCCGAGGAGGCCGGCTTGAAGCGCGGCGACGTGATCCTGGCGGTGGACGGCCAGACCGTCGACGACCCGGAGGCCTTCGGCTACCGCTTCGCGCTGAAGGGCATCAAGGGCGAAACCAAGCTCACGGTCCTGCGCGGCGCCACCCGCACCATGGTGCCGGTGCGCCTGGGGCCGGCGCCGGAGACGCGGCCCCGCGACACCCTGAAGGTGAAGACCCGCTCGCCCTTCCTCGGCGCCACGGCGGTCAACCTGTCGCCGGCGGTGGCGGAGGAGATGCAGCTCGACGTGTCGGCGCAGGGCCAGGGCGACGGCGTCATCATCGCCGAGGTCGAGGGCGGCACCGTCGCCAACCGGGTCGGCCTGCAGAAGGGCGACGTCGTGGTGGCGGTGAACGGCGCCCCGGTCGCCTCGACCAAGGACCTGGAGCGCATGACCCGCGCGCCCGCCGCGATGTGGGAGGTGACGATCAACCGGGGCGGTCAGCAGCTGACCTCGGTGTTCGGGGGGTAGGGGCTTTCACCGCTCCGCCTTCCCCCCTTTCCCGGATCTGCTTGCCAGGGGGGCCGGGAAAGGGCCCGACGCGCCTTCTTGGGGAGAGCGGCGACAGACCTACGACCGCACCTCCCGCTTCGCGACGAAATTGATCTCGTCGACCAGCACGTCCTTGACCACGTCCCCGCCGAGCCGCTCGTTCACCTTCGCCCGCACCTCGGCGAGCCGCCGGGTGATGTCGTATTTCGCCAGGCGGCGGAAATCGAGGGTCGGGTCGGAATAGATCTGGCGGAAGGCCTCGTCGACCACGAAGGCGTTGGGCGGCACCGGCAGGGTGTGCATCAGCTTGGCGTCGGCCGTGAAGACCAGGACCGCGATGACGTAGCCCTGCACCCTGCCGTCGGCGATCATCGGAATGTTGATCGGCGCGAGCTTCTGGTACTGGAGGCCCTCCAGGTACGGCTCGGTCTTCTTGCTGAACAGGCCGCCGCCGAAGGTCACCGCGCCGTAGCACGACGCGATGGTGACGGCGCAGATCCACAGGCCGGTGATCAGGATCTTCATGAGCGGAGCGCTCGCGCGCTGTAGGTGCCGTCCGACTCGGCGGCGAGCGCCACCTGGGCCAGGGTGTCGCCGATCTCCTCCACCGCCCGCAGGTGCAGAGCGACGACCTGCTGGTTGCGGGCGAGCTTGTCGCGCAGGCGCGCGAGGTGGATCGCCACCGTGGCGTCGAGGGCGGCGACGTCGAGGCCGCGGGTGAGGCGGGTGAGTTCCAGGAGCCCCTGGCTCTTGCGGTGATTGAGGGCGTCGAGGTCGACCGGGGCCCGGCTCTCCAGCGCCTCGGTCTCCTCCTCGATCACGGCTTCCAGTCGCTTGACGCAGGCGAGCAGCATGGCGGTCAGACCTTGGCCGCGGGATTGGCGGCGTCCGCCGGAGCGACGGCCGGAGCGGCCGGGTGGGCGGCGTTGAGCATCTTGGCGATGCCGATGCCGCCGGCCTTGGCGATCTGGGTGCCGATCTGCTCGGCCAGCATCGACTTCCAGATGCCGCCGGCATTGCCCTTGCCGTACACGGTCTCGGACTTCTCCGGCATCATCGCCTCGACGAATTGCTGGAGAACCAATCCCTCGAACTTCTTGTACGGGTCGCTGCCGGCGCCCGAGAGGCTGGTCTGGTTCTGCAGGCCGGTGAGGGTGCCGCGGGCATCGAGCGGCATGTGGGTCGAGAGGCCGACATCCCGTGCGGCATCGGCGAAGGCGGTGGCGCCCGCGCTGCCGGGCTGCGACAGCTTGGCGACGGCGTCCTGGTAGCGCGCCGGATCGGCGGCCCGGGCGACGTCGAGCACGATGTCGGAGGGCGGGGTGATGCTCATCGGCAGATCCGGAAGTCTCGTGGTGAACGGAAGCTGTAAGCCCGCTGGCTTACGGGAGGCTTGCGCCGGGGCGGCCGAGGCGGGCGGCGAGGCCGTCGAGGCGCTCCAGGTCGTCGCGCTTGTCCACCTCGCGGCGGTGATCCTCGGCCCGGCGCTCGGTGAGCGCCTCGGCCCGCTTGCGGGCGAGACCGCGCTCGCGCACGGCATCGGCCTGCGCGGCGGCCTCCGCCTCGAGGGCGGTGGCCTCCGCCGCGAGGTTGCGCAAGCGCCTGGCCGTGGCCTCCAGGAGCATCGGGCCGTGGTCGGAGGAGGCGAGCGCCGCGAGCAGCCGCGCCCGGTCGGCCTCGATCCCGGCGGCGCGCTCGCGGGTCGCGGCGAGCGCGATCTCGGCCGCGCGGCGCATCTGCTCCTGCACGGTGACGAGGCGCTGGGCGCGCTTCAGCCGGTCTCCCGTGCCGCCCGCCATCAGCCGCGCTGCAGCCAGGACGCGTAGCCGAGGAGGAACTGCATCATGAACTCGCCCGCGAGATAGTAGAGCATCAGGAGACCGCCGAACATCACGAACGGCGTAGCAATGAAGTAGACCGGGATCGTCGGCGTGAGCTTGTTGACGAAGCCCGCCGCCAGGTTGACCAGGATCGCGTAGATGATGAACGGCGCGGTGATGCGCAGGCCCAACATGAAGGCGGCGGCGACCTGGTCGACGATCCGGGTCAGCATCACCTGGCTGCCGACCCCCTCGCCGGGCGGGATGCGGGCGTAGGATTCGACGAGACCGCGAAACAGCTCCCAGTGCAGGTCGGCGGCGAACAGGAGCGCGGTCGCAGTGAGCACGATCAGCCCCTCCACCGCCGGCACCGGGTCGGTGCCCTCGACCGGCGAGCCCGGCATGCCGCCGAACCCCACCATCGTCGAGGTCGCGTTCATCACCGTCTCCAGCACCAGGATGAAGATCCGGCCGAGGAAGCCGATCATCAGCCCGGTCAGGGTCTCGCTGACGATCCAGGCAAGGGTCTCGGTCGGCGCTTGCCCGGCGAGCCGCGGCTCGAATTGCGGCACGATCAGCGGCGCGATGGCGAGCGAGACGGCGCCGGCGATGAGGAGCCGCACCTGCTGCGGCACCCGCGGGCTGGAGAAGCCCGGGACGACGAGGAGGCAGCCGCCGACCCGGCAGAAGATCAGGAAGACGGCAAGGAAGCTGTCCGGCCCGATCTTCGTCACGATACCGTGCCCAGCGACTTGATCTCGATGCCGCGGGCGATCTCGAGATGCGACAGCACCGGCAGGGTCGGGAAGATCCGCTCGATGATCATCCGCACGTAGGGCCGGGCATCCGGCGCGGTGACGAGGGCGAAGCCGTGCGCCTCCTTCATCCGCGAGCGGATCGCCTCCGAGGCCTCGGTGCCGAACTGCTCGACGAGGCGCGGGTCGATGTCGAACTCCACCACCTCGCCCTTGGCGTCGCGCTTCAGGCTCTGGTGGAACGACAGGTCCCAGCTGGCACCCAGCCGCAGCACGTTGAGCACGCCGTTCTCGGCGAGGTCGCCGCAGATCTGCTGCGCCATGCGCATCCGCACGTGCTCGGCGATCTGCTCGGCCCGGCGCGCATGCGGGGTGATCTCGGCGATCGCCTCGAGGATCAGGTGCAGGTTGCGGATCGAGACCCGCTCGGCGAGCAGGAGCTTCAACACCGCCTGGAGGCCGGAATAGGAGATCTGCGACGGACAGATCTCGTCGAGCAGGCGCTTGTATTCGGGGTCGAGGCGGTCGAGCAGGCCGCGCATGTCCTTGTAGGACAGGAATTGCGGCAGGTTGTTGCGGATCACCTCGGAGAGGTGGGTCAGCAGCACCGAGGCGCCGTCGATCGGCTCGAAGCCGCCGCGGCGCACCTCGCCGGCATAGGAATCCATCACCCAGAGCGCCTTCAGGCCGAAGGCGGGCTCGCGCACCTCGTCGCTCGGCACGTCGGGCTTCGGCCCGTCGCCGATCACCACCAGCATCTCCCCCGGCCGGATCTCATGGGCGGCCGCCACGGTGCCGTGGATCAGGATCTGATAGCCCTTCGCCGGCAGGGCGAGGTTGTCCGAGACCTTGATGTCCGGCACCACGAAGCCGTACTGGCGGGCGAACTTGCGCCGCATCTTGGCGACCCGGTGGCCGAGCTCCGACGAGGCCTGGATCTGCGAGGCGGCCTGGCGGCCGAGGCACAGCTCGATCTCCGGGGTCTTGAGCGACTCCTTGACCGAATCCTTCTCCTTGGCCTCCGCCTGCTTCACCGCTTCCTCGGCCCTGGCCTTCGCCTCCGCCGCGTCGGCCTGGGCCTGGAGGCGGCGGGGGATCGTGCGGGCGACGAAGAACAGGAGGCCGCTCAACGCCACGAAGGGCAGGAAGGGCAGGCCCGGCACCAGGGCGAACACGCCCATCATCGCCGCCGCGACCAGGAGCGCGCGCGGATAGGCGCCGAGCTGCCCGATCACCGCCTGCTCGGCGGTGCCCCGCGTGCCGCCCTTCGAGACCAGGAGGCCGGCGGCGAGGGAGACGATGAGCGCCGGGATCTGCGAGACCAGGCCGTCGCCGACCGAGAGCTTGGTGAAGATGTCGGCGGCGGTGCCGAGCGGCAGGCCGTGCCGCGTCGTCCCGATGATGATGCCGCCGAAGACGTTGACCGCGATGATGATGAGCGAGGCCACCGCCTCGCCGCGGACGAATTTCGAGGCGCCGTCCATCGAACCGAAGAAGGCGCTCTCCTCCTCCAGCTCCCGGCGCCGGCGCTGTGCCTCCTTGTCGTCGATCAGCCCGGCATTGAGATCGGCGTCGATCGCCATCTGCTTGCCGGGGATCGCGTCGAGGGTGAAGCGGGCGCCGACCTCGGCGATGCGGGTCGCGCCCTTGGTGATGACCAGGAAGTTGACGGTGATCAGGATCAGGAACACCACGATCCCGATCACGAAGTCGCCGCTCATCACGAACTGCGAGAAGCCCTGGATGACGTGGCCGGCGGCGTCCACGCCCTTCTGGCCGTTGGCCAGGATCAGCCGGGTCGTCGCGATGCCGAGCGCCAGGCGCAGGAGCGTGGCGATCAGCAGCACGGTCGGGAAGGACGAGAATTCGAGCGGCTTCTGGATCCAGAGCGCCACCATCAGGATCAGCACCGACAGGGCGATCGAGAAGGCGAGCCCGACATCGATGAGCACTGCCGGCACCGGCAGGAACAGCACCGCCAGGATCGCCACGATGCCGGCCGCGAAGCCGAAATCCCGCCGCGACTTGCGCTCGATTGCCGGCGCCGCGCCCACCGCCATGACGTCTCCATCCTCCGCGACCGCTTGAGCGAGAGGATGTGCCATCGCTGGCTTGTGCGGGGGTTGGGGGAAGGGGAGCCGGCGCGGCCCCCGGAAGCCGGTCCCGCCCCGGCCCGCGACGACCGGGTCGGCGGCACGGCCCCCGAACGCTCAGAACCCCGTGGCGATCCGCCCGTAGGCGGCCTCCGCGAAGGCGTGGATCTGCCCGCCGACGAAGGTGCCGGTGACGAGGAGCACCAGCAGGATCACCACGATCTTCGGCACGAAGGTCAGGGTGACCTCCTGGATCTGGGTGAGCGCCTGCAGGAGCCCCACTGCGACGCCGACCAGCATCGCGGCGCCGACCGCGGGGCCGGCGGCGACGAGCACCGTCCAGATCGCCGAGCGGACGAGTTCGAGGGCGTCGACCTCGTTCATGATGGTCTCCTATCCGCCGCTCCCTACTGTATCACGACGCCGGAGGTCAGCAGCACGTCGGTGCCGTTGGTCAGGCGCGCCAGTGCCCCGTCGCTCGTCACCCGCACCGACTGGACGGTGCCGGTCGTGGTGCCGTCGGCCGAGGTGAGGGTGCGGCCGATCACGGTATCGGCCTGGTCGAGGAAGCTCGAGGCGAGCAGCGAATCGAGCTTCTGGTTGGTCTTCGTCGCCTGCTCGACCTGCGAGAAGGTGGCGAGCTCGCCGACATACTGCGTCGAGTCCATCGGCTTGGTCGGGTCCTGGTTCTTCAGCTGCGCCATCAGCAGCGTCAGGAAGGTATCCGAGTTCATCGAGGCGGCGACGGAGCTGCCGGCCTTGGCGGCGGCCGCCGCGGTCGAGGTCGCCGGGGTGGAGCCGCCGGCGGTGGCGCTGGACGTGCTGGAAACGGACATGTCAGGCCTCCGGGTCGAGGGCGGGCAGGGTCTGGGGAGCGGGGCGGCCTCGCGCGGCCGGGGGCCGCCGGATGTCCGCTCCCGAAGGGGGGCGCTCCCGGGGGCGTTCGGGCCCGCGGCTGCGGCGGGCGAGGGCGCCGAGCACCGGGACCGGCGCCACGGGCATGTCGCCCGGGCTCAGGAGCGCGGCTTCGGCGGGGTAGAGCCCACGGAGCTGCTTGAGCGCCTCGTAGAGGCGGCCGGCCTCGATGAGCCCGTGGGCGGCCTCGAGCCCGTCGCGCAGGGCCGGATCACGGATCGTCGCCAGGAGGCCGTCCCGGATGCCGTCGTAGAGCGACCACGCCGCCTCGGTCCGGGCCGGGTCGATCAGCATGGTCTGGGCCGCGAAGTAGAGCTGGCGCAACGGCGTCGTCGCTTCCTCCACCTGCAGGACGTGGCTCTCGAGCAGGAAGGTGGCGTCGTTCAGGAGCTCGATCGCCACCTTCCGGTCGACCCGCAGCACGGCGCCGTTGATGTAGATCCGCTCCCCGGCGCGCAGCGACAGACGCATGGCGCCGCTCACCGCAGCCCGTCGCGGATCGAGGAATTCACCTCGATCAGGGCGGCGAGGCTGCGCTCGGGCGAGCGCAACACCTCGCCCGCCTCCTGCATGGTCCAGGCGCCAATCGACATCAGGTCGTCGCGCAAAGCCTCCGGCAAGCCGTTCTCGGGCGCCAGCAGGTCCGAGATCAGGACGTTCCAGAGGTCCTGCACGAAGCCGACCGCGGCCGTCCGCTCGGGGCCGGCGAGGCCACGGATCTCGACGTCGCGCAGGAGGGTGAGCGCCCGGTCGAAGGCGGCGCGCTCGCGCTCGCGGCCGACCTCCGGGGCGTCCTCCAGGATCTCGGAATAGGAAAAGCGGTACATCGGGCCGATGCCTCGTCGGTCTGGTGTCGTGCGCGGTCGGGGACGGGCGTCGCGCTTACGCGACGTATTTCAGGAGCGACAGCCCCTGAAGCTGCGCGGTGAGCGCGTACGAGATGTTGAGCTGCTTCGTCGCGGCGTCGAGCCGGGTCTTGGCCTCGACGGTGTCGACCGATTCGAGGCGGGAGATCTCCTGGGTCATCAGGGTGGATTGCGCATCGAGCCGGGTGTTGGCGTCGGTGAGCCGCGACTGGGTGCGGCCGAGATCAGCCTGGAGCGAGACGAGGCCGGCGCCGCTCTTGCTGAGCAGGCCCATCACCCGGTCGGAGACGGCTCCTTGCGCGTCGGCCGACAGGCCGGTGAGGCCGAGCCCGGCGACGACCGCCGCCTGGGCGAGCTGGCGGAACGCCGTCTCGTTCGCCGTGACCGAGGTGGTTGCGGACTCGCTCAGCGAGATGCGGCTGGTGATGGCGGTGTTGGACGCCTGCGACCAGGTGGTGGCCCAGTTCGAATCGGAGAACTGCGCCGCCACCGTGTTTTCGAGGAACGTCTTGATCTGGTCCGCCGTCAGGCTCGCGGCCCGGGGATCGCTCGGCGGGAAGGCGAAGGTGTCCTCGAAGGCCTTGAGCGCCGCCGCCTTGGCCGTCGCCGCCGCGTCGGCGCGGACCGGCAGGACGTCGGTGTTGGTGCCGGAAAACAGCGCCTGCCCGTTCGCCGAGCTGTTGAGCAGGCCGGTGAGCGAGGTCAGCAGGTCGGCCGACGAGGTCGCCATGGCGGCGACGCGCTTGTCCGCCGTCAGGCCGGTCAGGCTGCTCAGTTGCGCGTCGGCCGCCTTCTGCATCTGCTGCAGCGCGGTCTGGCTCGCGCTCAGGCGGAGCGCCGTGACGCCGTTGCCGTCCTTGAGGGAGGCGACCTCCGCCGCATTCTGGCGCAGGCCGAAGCTGCGCCCGACCCCATCGCCGAGGGCGAGGCCGATATCGGCGTAGCGCTGGCTGACGATCTCCTGAGTCGCCCGGTCGATCTCGCCCTGGAGCCGCATGGCCGCGCTGCGGGGCGCGTTCAGCAGGCTGAGGCTGGAGATGTAGCTCGTGGTCATCATCGGGTGTGAGCCTCCGTCTCAGGGATCGACGCCGCGACCGCTCACCGGACCGCGTCCAGGAGCGTCTTCAGCATGTCGTCCACCATGGTCAGCAACTTGGCCGAGGCGGCGTAGGAGCGCTGGAGCTGCAGGGTCAGGGCGACCTCGTCGTCGCCGTTGACGCCGGCGACGTTCGACAGGGCGTCGGTCGCCCGGCCGAGCAGCGTCTTCTGGTAGTCGGCATCGGTCGAGGCGGCCTTGCGGGTCGCTTCGAGCCAGCCGGCGGAATCGGCGGCGAAGCCGGCAAGCGTCGCGGTCTCGTTCAGCGGCGGGCCCGGGGTGAAGCGGCGCGTTGCGGCGAGCCCGTCCGCCAGTTCGCGCAGGCGAGAGGAGTAGGCCGCGTCGTTCGTCGGGTTCGACCGGTAGTCGGCACCGTTCATGCCGCCGTCGCGCAGAAGCGCGACGTTGCCGCCGGACCGCGGATCGACCCCACTGTTGAGCACGATGCTGGTGGCGAGCCCGGTGTTCGCGCCCGGCAGGATGTTGTTCCTGCCCGACCAGAACAGGCCGGCCCGCGGAACGGTGTAGAGCGGGTCGGAGACGTCGCGGTAGCTGGTCTCCTTGAACGTGTCGATGACCGCTCCGGCCATCGCGTCGAGCTGGTTCTCGTAGGCGACCGCGGTCTCGTCCCGCAGGGTGGCGAGGCCGGCGAGCCGCCCGCTCGCGAGCCGCATCGGCGAGCCGCCTCCGGTCACCGGCACGCCGTCGACCGTCACGGGGCCCCCTTGCGTCCCGGCCTGGAAGCTGCTCGTCGGGGTGAAGGCGACCGTCCGGGCGCCTCGGTCGTAGAGGACGACGCCGCTGTCGGTCGCGATCGTCATGTCGCCGCCGGCACGGTCGGTGACGGAAATGCCGATCTCGGCCGAGAGCTGGGTCAGGATCCGGTCGCGGTCGTCGAGGGCGTCGCTGACGTCCTGGCCCGAGGCGGTGCCGCGCATCACCGCCTTGTTGGCGCGGTCGAATTGACCGAGCAGGTCGTTGATCGTCGCGACCGAGTCCGCCATGCCCTGGTCGGCCTGCGCGCGCACGTCGTGCACCGTCGCGGCGGCGTCGTTCAGGCTGGTGGCGAGGTCGCGGGCGCTCTCGACCGCGGCCCGGGCGAGGTCGCCGCTGTCCGGGCGGTTGGCGGCGGCCTGGAGCGCCGCGTTGAAGGCGCCGAGCCGCGCCGCCGGCGAGCCGGCGTCGCTGGTGTCGCCCACCGTCCGCGACAAGGCGGTGAGGCCGTCGAGCAGGGCCTGGCTCTCCGCCGACGACGAGGTCGCCGCGAGCTTGCGCCCGAACAGGGCCGCGTCGCTCGCGCGGGTGACCACCATGGTGGTCCCGCCCGCACCGCTCACCAGGCTGACGACCTTGCGCGAATAGCCGGGGTCGTTCGCCCCCGCCGTGTTGCGGGCGGAGGTGGCGATCTGGCTCGACGTCGCGAGGAGCGCCGAGCGTGCGGTGTTGAGCGCGAGCGAGAGGCCCATCTGTCAGTTCCCGGTGGCCTTGAGGTGGCGGCCGTCGCGCGTCACCGCTTGAGGCTCATCAGGGTGTCGAGCATCTCGTTGCCGGTCGTGAACACCTTCGAGTTGGCGGTGTAGGTCGACTGCGACTCGATCATCGCCGTGAGCTCGCTGCTGACGTCGACGTTCGACTGCTCGAGGGAGCCCGACAGGATCTTGCCGCGGCCGCCCTCGTTGGCGAAGCCGACCTGGATGCCGCCGGATTCGGTCGTCGGCCGGTAGATGTTGCCGGAGCGCGGCTCGAGGTTGTCGGCGCTCGGCACGACGGCGACCGGGATCTTGAAGGCGGCCAGCCGCGTCCCGTCGTCGAAGGTGGCGTAGACGGTACCGTCGGTGTCGAACGACGTGCCGGTCACCGCTGCCGGCGCCTTGCCGTTGGCCGTGCCGGTCACGGCGTAGTCGCCGGCGAGCTGGGTCAGGCCGGAGAGGTCGACGGTCGTGCTCTGGCCGCCCGGGACGGTCAGGGTCATGGATCCCTCGCCATCATAGGTCACCGGCGGGCCGGCTTTCTGCGTGCCGGTGAACTTGCCCTGGGCGTTGAAGCCGATCGTGGTGGTGGCCAGCGGCGTGCCGGACGGCAGGGCCGGCGTCGAGCCCGTCGGGGTCGGGGTGGCGGCGGCGTCGTAGAGCGAGACCGACCAAGTGCTGTCGGACTTCTTCGCCAGGTAGACGTCGACGGTCTTGGACTTGCCGACGTTGTCGTAGGTCACGATCGAGTACTTCTTCGAGTACTGACCGTCCGGCACCGTGGCCGCATCGACCGGGAGCTTACCCGACAGGCTGCCGGTGGTGGTCGGCGTCGCCCGGCTGCTGACCGAGGCGAGGCTGATCGGCACCATGTCGGCGACGCCGTTGAGCGTCGTGGTGGGCTTGCCGGTGTCGAGCAGGCTGTAGCCCATCAGGGTCATGCCGGCCGCGTTGGTGAAGGTGTTGGTGGTGGCGTCGACCTTGAAGTTGCCGGCGCGGGTCAGGGCGGGGGCGCCGGTCGGGTCCTTGACCACGAAGAAGCCATTGCCGTCGATCGCGAGATCGGATTTCGAGGTCGTGGCGTTGATCGTGCCGCCCTCCGACACCGCGTGCCGCACCGTCGTCTCGACCGAGCCCGAATTGTAGTTGCCGGTCCCGGTATCGGCGATCAGCAGGGAGGAGAACTCCGTCGAGGCGCGCTTGTAGCCCGTCGTGCTGGAATTCTGGATGTTCTCCGCCACCGTCGAGATGCGGTTCGACTGGGCGTTCATGCCCGAGACACCGGAGCGGAGCACGCCGATGAGACTCATTGCGGGACCTCGTTCGTCGAAAGTGGTTCTGGGTGGGCGCAGGCAGGAAGGGGGGACCCGGGACGGATCCTCAGCCCGAGACAGGCTGGCTCAAGGGCGGACTAGACCCGCTCAGGCTTGCGCGGAGCTTGGAAGCAGTGATCTCGGAGGATGAGATCGGCGGCTGTGGAGAACGGGTCATCGCGTCAGCCCCGGAGGCTCTGGGCGAGTTCCAGGAACGCGTCCTGGCTCGGCGGTTGGCTCGGATCCTGGCGCAGGGAGTCGTAGATCCGCGGCACCAGGGCGATGGCCTGGTCGAGTTCGGCATCGGTCCCGGACCGGTAGCCGCCCATCAGGCGCAGGTCCCGGGTCTCCTCGAACCGGGCCATCATCGACCGCAGCTTGCGGATCAGGTCGCGCTGCTCGGGCGTCCAGACCTCGGTGGCGAGCCGCGAGATCGAGCCGAGGAGGTCGACCGCCGGGTAGCGGCCCTGCTCGGCGATGGCGCGGTCGAGGACGACGTGGCCGTCGAGGGTGCCGCGGATGCTGTCGGCGACCGGGTCGTTGTGGTCGTCGCCGTCGACCAGGACCGAGAACACGCCCGTGATGGTGCCGCGCCCCTCGAGGCCCGGGCCGGCCCGCTCGAGCAGGCGCGGCAGGTCGGAGAACACGCTCGGCGGGTAGCCGCGGGCCACCGCCGGCTCGCCGGCCGCCAGCGCCACGTCGCGGGCGGCATGGGCGTAGCGGGTCACCGAATCGACGATCAGCAGCACCGATTCGCCGCGATCGCGAAACGCCTCGGCCACCGCGAGCGCCACCTTGGGCGCCTGGCGGCGCATCATCGGGCTCTCGTCGCCGGTCGAGACCACCACGACGGCGCGCGCGCGGCTCGGCGCCAGAGGGCCTTCGAGGAACTCGCGCACCTCGCGCCCGCGCTCGCCCACCAGGGCGACGACGACGCTGTCGAAGCCCTCGGCGCCCGCCAGCATGGCGAGCAGCGTCGACTTGCCGACGCCGGACCCGGCGAAGATGCCGATGCGCTGGCCGGCGCAGAGCGGGGTAAAGAGGTCGAGGGCACGGACGCCGGTGCGCAGGGGCGCGCGCACCCGGGCGCGGCCGAGCGCCGCCGGCGGATCGGCGTCGAGGGCGGCGGCGGCCGCGCCGGACGCGAGCGGCCCGGCACCGTCGATCGGCCGCCCGAGGGCGTCGATGACCCGGCCCTTCCAGCTCGGGTCGGGCCGCAGCTCCGCCGGTCCGAGGCGGTGGGCGAGGGTGCCGATCCCGGCCTCGATCCGGCTCTCGTAGGCCTTCAGCGTGGCGCCCTCGGCATCGATCCGCACGATCTCGCCGACCTGCGCCCGCCCGCCGACGGAGAAGCCCATCCGGTCGCCCAGGCGCACGAAGGGCGCGACGCCGCCGATTCGGCAGGCGCTGGCCGTCACCTCGCGGATCGGCCCGCCGACCCGCACCAGGGCGCCGTCGCGGCGCGCCTCCGTCATCGCCTCGGCGAGACGTGCGAGGGGATCCGTCCGCAGCAGGTCGGCCGTCATGTCAGCTGCCCTGCGGCGAGAGCGACTTCACGGCGCTCTGGAGCGAGGACTCGGCCTCGGAGGTCGCGGTGGCGGCGCTCTCGAAGGCGCGCTGGATGGTGATGAGCTTGGTCATCTCCATGATCGGATTGACGTTCGAGCCCTCGGTGTAGCCCTGGACGATCCCGATCCCGGTGAAGTCCTGGACCGGCCGGACCGGCAGGCTGGAAGTCACGGCATTGCCGGGCGCGCGGCTGAGCGTGCCCTTCTTGTCGAGGATGTAGAGGCCGAGCGCGCCGACTTGGTTGGTCCCCTGATAGATGCTGCCGTCGCGCCCGATCGTCGGCGGTCCGGCTTGCGGGTCGAGGAGCAGCGGCGAACCACCCGGATCGAGCACCGGCTGCCCGGTGAGGGTGCGCAGCTGGCCCGTCGCATCCATCGTCAGGCGCCCGTCGCGGGTATAGACGGGGCCGGAGGCACCGCCCACGCCGAGCCAGGCGTCGCCCTGGATGGCGACGTCGAGGGGGGAATCGGTCTTGGTAATCTGGCCGGAGGCCCGCGACAGGTAGGTGTCGCCGGTGCCGACGAAGGCCACCGCGCCCTTGGTCGCCTGGGCGAGCAGGGTGGAGAACTTCGTCTCCTCGGCGCGGAAGCCCGCCGTCGCCATGTTGGCGACGTTGTTGGCGGTGGCGGTCACCCGCTTGTCGAGGGCGATCTGGGCCGAGAGGTTGACGTAGAGGCTGTTCTGCATCGTCGCCTCACGCCGCGTTGTTGCTGAACAGCGCCAGGATCGGGTCCACGGCGGTGTTGTTCTGCGCGTCCCAGATCGCCGCGAAGCGCCGGGCGAAGGCCTCGACCTTGGCCGGATCCTGGAAGCTCGAAAAGTCGACCTTCGAGGAGATCAGGCTGGCGCGCGCCGCCAGGGCCTCGCTGGTGGTGGCGCTGCTCGTCGCCGGGAGGCCGATCACCGTGTTGACCACCTGGGTCAGGGCGGCGTCGCCCAGGATGTCGTAGCCGCTGTTGAGCGTCGCCGCCTTGCGGGCGAAGTAGAGGGCGAGGCGCACGCCGGTATCCTCAGCGCCGGCATCCGCCTCCAGGCTCTGCTGCAGGTAGGCGTCGACCACCGTCTGGACGTTGGCGTCGGGCGGGACGTCGATGCCGTTGCCGATGTCGACCGCCGTCTGGCCGGGCGCGGACAGGGCGGCGTTGGTCACGCTCAGGGTACGGACCTTCCCGCCGGCGAGGTAGACGGTGTCGGCATCCGCGCCGATGCCGCCCGCGGCGCCGTCCTGGCCGAGATCGGTGTAGCCCGTGCTCTCGAAGAACAGGCTGCCGTTGACGCCGAGGCCGACCTGGACCTTGCCCATCAGCCCGTCCCGGCCCGAGGCGTCGATCTGGTTGCTGATCGCCCGGCCGATCTCGACCGAAGTGACCTTGGTGAGATCCGCGACCTTGCCGGCGAGGCTCGCCTGGTTGAGGACGATGGTCACGGTCTTCGTCGTGGAGGCGTCGACCTGCGACGACAGGGTGAAGCGCGCCTCGTTGGTGCCGGAGAAGTCGGAGGTCGAGGCGAGCGCGAAGGGGAGCGAGAGGCGTGCGCTGCCCGCCGGAACCTGGTCCGTCGAGCTCAGCACCGCGTCGGTGCCGGCGGCGCTGGGCCCGGGGGTGAAGTCGAAGGCCCGCGCGAAGGCGACGTAGCGGTCGTCGGCCAGCCGGTTGGCGAAGGCGGCGGGATCGGTCGTGCCCTCGGTCAGGACCTTGCGCATGAACGCCTTGGCGTAGCCCATATCCTCGAGGCCGTAGGCCTTGACGGCGTAATTATAGAGCCGCGTGTCGGCCATGAAGTCGTCGACAGACTTCACCTTGCCGATATTGGCCTGGTAATAGGCGGTATCGCGCGCGACGATCGGCTCGGCGCCCTTGCGCTGCAGCGAGGTCGCGAGATTGCGCGACAGGAGCATGTAGCTCGTCAGGGTGGTCACGGCGTCAGGTCTCCGGCTCGTCCCTCCGCTGCGGTCGGCCGCGGCGGCGCGAGGCCCCGATCTGACCCCGTTCCTAGGCGGCCACGCTTGCTTGTGGCTTGCAGCGGCTCGCTCGTGGCTTGCTGCGGCTTGCTCACAGCGCGGTCGGTCCGATGATCGTCTGGGTGGTGATCACGATCCAGCCGGCGCCGGTGTTGCGGATCGACAGCACCCGGCCGGCGCCCGGCAGGATGGAGCCGACGGCAACCTGGTGAATCCCGTCGCGCCCTTCCACCACCGCTTGGCCGGCCGAGGCGCGGCGCAGGGCATAGTCCGAGGGCGGCGGCACGCTGAGCGCCGGCCTCGCCTCGGCCGGCGCGGCGGGCGCCGCCGGGGCGTCGGGCAGCGCGCCGGTGATCAGGGGATCGAGATCGGGCTCCGGGGCGCGGGTTTCCGCAGCGGTCCGCTTCCAGGCGAAGGGCCCGAACGACGCCGGCAGCACTGCCTGCACGTCGTAGGGGCGGGCCGGCTGGGACAGGGTGTAGCCGGCAAAGCCCGTGGCCGTGAGCGCCAGCAGGATGATGCCTCCGAACACGCTCCGCTCCGCGGCCGCCTCGCGGGCCCGGCGGCGCGCGATCAGGCCGGCGACCGGGCTCTCCGGGGGGAGGGAGGGACGCTTGGAGGTGGCCGGGGCTTTGGGCATGGCCGGGATTCGATCGTGACGTTGATGGCTAATGAGCAGTGAGGGAACATGCTTGACGACGAGTTAACGACATGACGGAGCGGGGAGGCCGGACCGGCGCGAGCCGGGTTTCCGCGGCGCTCGGAAATGGCGTAAGCGTCGCCGGACGGGCGCCGGGGCCCGGTGCGGGGAATCCATGACCGACCTGCGGGACAGCGGCGCCGTCGAGGATGCGCAGGGCGAGAAGGCGGATGGCCGGACGACCGACCCCATCCCGCGGGCCAGCCGGCGCCGGCGCGTATTCCAGCAGGGGCGGCTCGTCCTCGGCCCCGACCGCCTCGTCGCCTGCGAGGTCGCGGACCTCTCGGTGGCGGGCGCGCGCCTGCGGGTCCCGGCCCGCATCGCGCTGCCGGAGGCCTTCTCCCTGGTCATCGTCGGCGACGACCTGCGCACGGTCGCGGTCCGCCTGCGCTGGCGCCGGGGCGATTTCGCCGGGGTGACGTTCGAGGGGGCGGGGGCCTACCTCGCCTGAGGCCGGGCGCCCCGGTTTCCGCCCGACACGGTGATCCCGGGCTTGCGCTCTCGCGGACCCGGAAAGATCGGGAGGGGCCCGGTTTCGCCGGATGAGCCGGACAGCCCTCAGAACAGCGTCTTCAATTCGCTCTTCAGGATCTTGCCGTTCGGGTTGCGCGGCAGAATCTCGTCGTGGAGCAGGATGCGCACCGGCACCTTGAACGCGGCGAGGCGCCCGGCCACGAAGGCGCGCAGCTCCTCCTCGCTGGCTTCCGCGCCGCGGGCGATCGCCACCACGGCGCCGGGCTCCTCGCCGAGCGTCGGATGCGGGATGCCGACCACGGCGGCGTCGACCACCGCCGGGTGCTCGTGGAGGACTGCTTCGACCTCGGCGCAGTAGATGTTCTCGCCGCCGCGGATGAGCATGTCCTTGGCCCGGTCGACGATGGTGACGAAGCCCTCGGCGTCGATCCGCGCCAGGTCGCCGGTGCGCAGCCAGCCGTCGCGAAACACCTCGGCATCGGCGTCGGGCCGGTTCCAGTAGCCCGCCACCACGACCGGGCCCTTGACCCACAATTCCCCGACCTCGCCGGCCGGCAGGGCGTTGCCCTCGGGATCGACCGCCTTCGCCTCGCAGACCGGCAGCGGCGGGCCGCAGCTGTCGGGGCGGTGGACGTAATCCTCGGCCTGGTGGTGGGTGAAGGTGGCGGTGGTCTCGGTCATGCCCCAGCCGGTGGCCGCTTGCGCCTTCGGGAAGGCGGCGCGCAGGCGGCGCACCAGCTCGGCCGGGGCCGGGGCGCCGCCGTAGCTGATGGTCTCCAGCGACGACAGGTCGTGCGTGCCGGCCGCCATGCCGTCGAGGAGCTGGAACGCGATCGTCGGCACGCCGCCGGCGCTGGTGCAGCGCTCGCGCTCGATCAGATCCATGGCGCGGGCGAGGTCCCAGCGGCGCATCATCACCAGGCGCCCGCCGCGAAAGAGATTGGTCACCAGGGTCGCGAAGCAGCCGGTGACGTGGAACAGCGGGATCGAGAGCAGGGCCACCTTCTGGGGCGCGGACGGGTCCGGCGCCGGCACCGGTTCGCCCCGGCGCAGGAAGGCGCGGGCGGCCGAGAACGGGTGGGCCATCACGTTGCTGGCGCCGGCGCGCTGGGTGCCGATCGCGCCCTTCGAGCGGCCGGTCGTGCCGGAGGTGTAGAACAGGGTGGCGACGTCCTCCGGGCCGATCGCGACCTCCGGCAGGCTCCCCTCCGGCAGGCCGCCCCAGGACGCGACCGGGCCGACGATGTCGGTCAGGCTCTCGGTGCCGGGGGCCGCCGGCGCGCGGGCGATCAGCACCCGCTCCAAGGCCGGGTAGCCGGCGCGGCGCTCGGCGATGCGGGCCCAGCGCTCCTCGTCGACGATGGCGACGGCGGCGCCGGAATCGGTGAAGCCGTGATCGAGCTCGGGGCCGGTCCACCAGGCGTTGAGCGGCGTCGCGATGGCGCCGGCCAGGATCGCGGCGAAGAACGCCACCGGCCATTCCGGCAGGTTGCGCATCGCGATCGCCACCCGGTCGCCCGGGCGGACGCCGCCCCGGATCAGGTTCTCGGCCAGCGCCAGGGCGGCGCGGCTGAACGCCTCGAAGCTCGCCCGCTCGTCCTCGTAGACCAGGAACGTCTTGCTCCCATGCGCCCGCCCGGCCACGAAGATGTCGCGCAGGGTGAGCGGCGCGCCGGCCCAGATCCGGGTCGGCACGCCGCGGATCGGGATTTCCGCGATGGCGAAGGGCGCCCCCGGCGCGGTCAGGCGCGCGGTCGCCTCGGCGAGGGAGAGGGCGGGCCAAGACGGCTCGGTCAACGGCTCGGTCAACGGCTCGGTCATCGGCAGACTCGTGACTGGCGGCTCGCGGAGAGCCTGGTTCTCTCGAGAGAGGATGGTTTATCCCGCCCGCGACATCATCCCGAGGTGCTGGCGACGAGGGGGCGGGCCGTGCATCCGGTCAGGTGATGGTCTGGCCGCCGTCGATCACGATGCTCTGGCCGGTCATGAAGGCGCCGGCCGGGCTCGCCAGGAACACCGCCGCGCCGGCGATCTCGTCGGGCTGCCCGATCCGGGCGAGCGGCGTGCGGGCCGTGTAGGCGGCGCGGGACTTCTGATCCTCCCACAGGGCGCGGGCGAAGTCGGTCTGGATCAGGCCCGGGGCGATGCAGTTGACCCGGACGTTGTGGGGGCCGAGCTCGACCGCGAGGTTGCGGGCGAGCTGGAAGTCCGCCGCCTTCGACACGTTGTAGGCGCCGATCACGCCCGAGCCCTTCAGGCCCCCGACCGACGAGACCAGGATGATCGACCCGTCCTTGCGGGCGATCATGCCCGGCGCGCAGAACCCGATCAGCCAATGGCTGGCGATCACGTTGTTGTCGAGGATCTTGCGGAACTGGTCGTCCGAGATGCCGCTCATCGGCCCGTAATAGGGGTTCGAGGCGGCGTTGCAGACCACGGTGTCGATGCGGCCGAAACGGTCCCCGGTGCCCTTCGCCAGGCGCTCCAGGTCGCTCTTCGACGAGATGCTGGCCGGGATCACCACGGCCCGCTCCTCGCCGTGGCGGGCGTTGATCGCCTCGGCGACGGGCGCGCAGGCCTCCGCCTTGCGCGAGGAGATGACGACCTTCGCCCCGTGCTCGGCCAGGCGCTCGGCGATGGCGCGGCCGATGCCGCGCGACGAGCCGGTGACGATCGCGACGCGGCCGGTGAGGTCGAAGAGCGGCGTCTGCATGCGGCATCCTCCCTGTCGGCGCTGCCAAAACAGGCCTTGCTTTTGACGCGACCTTAGCCCTGTATGACAATTAAGCAAGCCGTGTTTTCGAAAACGCGGCCGTGGGGAGGACGGAACGAGGGCCGCGCCGCTGGCCCGAGCCCGAGTTTGGAGCCCTTGCGACTCCATACCCAATCCCCGATAATGAGGCAGAACCCCGCCCCGCCGTCAGAGCGGCGGACGGGGCGGTCGGAGGAAACCGTGATGCGGGAAGCCGTCATCGTCGCCACTGCGCGCACCCCCATCGGCAAGGCCTACCGGGGCGCCTTCAACGACACGCAAGCCCAGGCGCTCGGCGGGCACGCCATCGCCCATGCCGTGCAGCGCGCCGGCATCGACCCGGCCGAGATCGGCGACGTGGTGATGGGCGCCGCCCTCCAGCAGGGCTCGACCGGCAGCAACATCGCCCGTCAGGCGGCGCTCCGCGCCGGTCTCCCGGAGACGGTCGCCGGCATGAGCCTCGACCGGCAATGCGCCTCGGGCCTGATGGCCATCGCCACGGCGGCGAAGGAGATCGTCACCGACGGGCTCGACGTCGCGGTGGGGGGCGGCCTCGAGTCGATCTCGCTCGTCCAGAACGACAAGATCAATCGCTTCCGGGGCCAGGATCCGTGGCTCGTCGAGCATGTGCCGGCGATCTACATGACGATGATCGAGACCGCCGAGAACGTGGCGGAACGCTACAAGATCAGCCGCGAGGCCCAGGACGCCTACGCCCTGCGGTCGCAGCAGAGGACCGCGAAGGCGCAGGCCGACAACCTGTTCGCCGACGAGATCGTGCCGATGGCCGCCCGCATGGCCGTCGTCGACAAGGCGACCGGCGCCGTCTCGCACAAGGACATCACCCTCGCGCAGGACGAGGGCAACCGGCCCCAGACCAGGCTCGAGGACCTGCAGGGCCTCAAGCCCGTGTTCAAGGACGGCCAGCGCGTCAAGGACGGGCGGTTCGTCACCGCCGGCAATGCCAGCCAGCTCTCGGACGGGGCGGCGGCCGTGGTGCTGATGGAGGCGCGGGAGGCGGAGCGCCGGGGCCTGAAGCCGCTGGGCGCCTATCGCGGCATGGCGGTGGCCGGCTGCAACCCGGACGAGATGGGGATCGGCCCGGTCTTCGCGGTGCCCAAGCTCCTCAAGCAGCACGGGCTCACGGTCGAGGACATCGACCTGTGGGAGCTGAACGAGGCCTTCGCCAGCCAGGTTCTCTATTGCCGCGACCGGCTCGGCATCCCGGACGAGCGCCTGAACGTCAATGGCGGCGCGATCTCGATCGGCCACCCCTACGGCATGTCGGGCGCGCGCATGACCGGCCACATCCTGCTGGAAGGCCGGCGCCGCGGCGCCAGGTACGGCGTGGTGACGATGTGCGTCGGCGGCGGCATGGGGGCCGCGGGCCTGTTCGAGATCTACTGAACCTGCCACCATCCCGGCTCGTGACGGCGCCCGGCAAGAGGCGCCCGGAGGACGCCGGCAGAGGGATTGTTTGGGATATGGCGCACGATACTAACGCCCAAGGTACGCCGACCAACGACAACGTGGTCGCGACCGCCCGCGACGGTGCGGTGGCGGTGCTGACGCTGCAATCCGGCCCGGTCAACGCGCTCGGCACCGCGCTCCGCCAGGGCGTCCTGGCGGCGGTCGAGGCCGCGGAGGCCGATTCCGCCGTCACGGCGATCGTGCTGATCGGCGGCGGCCGGATGTTCTCGGCCGGGGCCGACATCACCGAGTTCGGCAAGCCGCAGAGCGGGGTCAGTTTGCCGGACCTCCTCAACCGCATCGAGGCGGCCTCGAAGCCCGTCGTCGCGGCGATTCACGGCAACGCGCTGGGCGGCGGGCTCGAGACGGCGCTCGCCTGCCACTACCGGGTGGCGGTGCCGTCGGCCAAGGTCGGCCTGCCGGAGGTCAAGCTCGGCATCCTGCCGGGCGCCGGCGGCACGCAGCGGCTGCCGAGGGTGGTGGGACCCCGAAAGGCCCTCGAGGTGATCGTCGGCGGTTCGCCGATCGGCGCCAAGGCGGCCGCCGCGATGGGACTGATCGACGAGCTGGCCCCGGAGGACGGTCTTCGCGCCCACGCGGTCGCCTTCGCGGAGCGGGTGGTGGCGGAAGGCCGGCCGCTCCTCAAGATCCGCGACCGCGACGACAAGATCGCCGAGGGGCGCGAGAATCCGGGCCTGTTCGCGGCGTTCCGCGAGGAGAATGCCCGCAAGACCCGCGGCTTCGAGGCGCCCGAGGCCTGCATCGCCTGCATCGAGGCCGCCTGCCGGCTGCCCTTCGACGAGGGGCTGGCCTTCGAGCGCGCGGAATTCCAGAAACTCGTCTCCGGCACCCAGTCGGCGGCGCAGCGCCACGTGTTCTTCGCCGAGCGCCAGACCGCCAAGATCCCGGACGTGCCGGACGACACGCCCGCGAGGCCCATCGCCCGCGTCGGCGTGATCGGCGCCGGCACGATGGGCGGCGGCATCTCGATGAACTTCCTCAACGCCGGCATCCCGGTGACGATCGTCGAGACGAAGCGCGAGGCGCTCGACCGCGGCCTCAAGACCATTCGCACCAATTACGAGAACACCGCCAAGAAGGGCCGGCTGAAGCCGGAGGATGTCGAGACCCGGATGGGGCTCCTCTCCGACACCCTGGAGCTGGAAAAGCTCGCCGAGTGCGACCTCATCATCGAGGCCGTGTTCGAGGACATGGGCATCAAGAAGGAGATCTTCTCCAAGCTCGATAAGATCGCCAAGCCCGGCGCGATCCTCGCCTCGAACACCTCCTATCTCGACATCGACGCGATCGCCGCGATGACCAGCCGGCCGGCCGACGTGATCGGCATGC
Source organism: Methylobacterium sp. DB0501 (assembly GCF_011043735.1). Taxonomy (GTDB): domain Bacteria; phylum Pseudomonadota; class Alphaproteobacteria; order Rhizobiales; family Beijerinckiaceae; genus Methylobacterium; species Methylobacterium alsaeris. The sequence goes on from NZ_JAAKGV010000031.1 coordinate 30,529, forward strand.
ACTTCTTCTCGCCGGCCAACGTCATGCGCCTGCTGGAAGTCGTGCGCGGCGAGAAGACCGCCAAGGACGTGATCGCCACCGCGATGCAGATCGGCCGGAAGGTCGGCAAGATCCCGGTGCTGGTCGGGGTCTGCCACGGCTTCGTCGGCAACCGCATGCTGGCCGAGCGCCAGCGCGAGGCCAACCGCCTGATCCTGGAGGGCGTCACCCCCTGGGACGTCGACCGGGTGATCTACGATTTCGGCCTGCCGATGGGCCCGTTCACGATGAGCGACCTCGCGGGTCTCGACATCGGCTGGAGCCGGGAGACCAACAAGTCGGAGAGCGTGCGCGACCTGCTCTGCGAGCAGGACCGCCGCGGCCAGAAGACAGGCGCCGGCTTCTACGACTACGACGCCAGGCGCAAGGCCACGCCCTCCAAGGTCACCGAGGAGATCATCGCGAAGGTCGCCGAGCGCCAGGGCGTGAAGCGGAAGGACGCGACCGACCAGGAGATCCTGGAACGCTGCCTCTACCCGATGGTCAACGAGGGCGCGAAGATCCTCGAAGAGGGCAAGGCGATCCGGGCCTCGGACATCGATATCGTGTGGATCAACGGCTACGGCTGGCCGGTCTATCGCGGCGGGCCGATGTTCTGGGCCGACACGATCGGGCTGCCCAAGGTGCTGGAGCGCCTGCGTGCCTATCAGGCCGAGTACGGCGACGCGTTCAAGCCGTCGGCTTTGCTGGAGCGGCTTGCCGCCGAGGGCAAGGGCTTCAAGGACCTGTAAGGCGCGACGCAGGTGAACCCTCCCCCGCAGAGGGGGGAGGGTTGGGCGTTCAGCCAATATCGAGAACAATTCACCTCCCGAGGAGGCACCCATGGACCTTCGCTTCACCCCCGAGGAGCGCGCCTTCCGTCAGGAAGTCCGTACGTTCTTCCAAGAGAACCTCCCGCAGGAGATCCGCCAGAAGCTGATCGACGGCCGTCATCCATCGAAGGACGACATCGTCACCTGGCAGAAGATCCTCAACAAGAAGGGCTGGGCGGTGCCGAACTGGCCCGTCGAATGGGGCGGCACCGGCTGGGATCCGGTGCGCCAGTACATCTTCCTCGATGAGCTCCAGAGCTTCCCGGCGCCGTCGCCGCTGCAATTCGGCGTCTACATGGTCGGTCCGGTGATCGCGCAGTTCGGCAACGAGGAGCAGAAGAAGCACTTCCTGCCCCGCATCGCCAACATCGACGACTGGTGGTGCCAGGGCTTCTCCGAGCCCGGCTCCGGCTCCGACCTCGCCTCGCTCAAGACCAAGGCCGTGCGCGAGGGCGACCACTACGTGGTGAACGGCCAGAAGACCTGGACGACGCTCGGCCAGCACGCCGACTGGATCTTCTGCCTGGTGCGCACCGACGCCACCGTGAAGAAGCAGGAGGGCATCAGCTTCCTCCTCATCGACATGAAGACGCCGGGCATCACCGTGCGGCCGATCCAGACCATCGACGGCGGGCACGAGGTCAACGAGGTCTTCTTCGACGACGTCAAGGTGCCGGTCGAGAACCTCGTCGGCCAGGAGAACAAGGGCTGGGACTATGCCAAGTTCCTGCTCGGCAACGAGCGCACCAACATCGCCCGCGTCGGCGTCTCGAAGCAGCGCATCCGGCGCCTGAAGGAACTGGCGGCGCTGGAGCGGGTCGGCGACACGCCGATTCTGGAGAACCCGCGCTTCCGCGAGAAGCTGGCGGCGCTCGAGATCGAGCTGAAGGCGCTGGAGATGACCCAGCTGCGCGTCGTCGCCGCCGAGCGTACCCGCGAGAAGGGCAAGCCCGACCCGGCCTCCTCGATCCTCAAGATCAAGGGCTCGGAGATCCAGCAGGCCACGACCGAATTGCTGCTGGAAGTGGTCGGCCCCTACGCCCTGCCCTACGTGCCGGAAGACGAGGGCGACGAGCATCTGAGCAACGAGCCGCCGGTCGGGCCCGACTGGGCGGGCCCCGCCGCGCCCACCTACTTCAACTGGCGCAAGATCTCGATCTACGGCGGGTCGAACGAGATCCAGAAGAACATCATCGCGAAAGCGATCCTGGGGCTCTGACTGCCCGCCCTCGACCTCACAGGACGAGGTCGAGGGCGGGACGAACGAACTAAGCCGCTTCTCGGCACCGGCGAACGGATACGACCCGATGGATTTCGATCTGAGCGAGGAGCAGCGCCTCCTCAAGGACAGCGTGGAGCGGCTCCTCGCCGACCGCTACGATTTCGAGGCACGCAGGCGCCACGGCCGCGAGCCCGAGGGCTTCTCCAAGGCGATGTGGGCGGCTTACGCCGAGCAGGGCCTGCTCGCGGTGCCGTTCTCCGAGGAGGATGGCGGCATCGGCGGCGGGCCGGTCGAGACCATGATCGTCATGGAGGCGTTCGGCGGCGCGCTGGCGCTCGAGCCCTACCTCGCCACGGTGGTGCTTGCCGGCGGCGTGCTGCGCCACGCCGCGAGCCCCGAGCAGCGCGCCGAATGGCTCCCCGGCCTCATCGCCGGCGAGACCCGCTACGCCTTCGCCCATTCCGAGCGCCAGGCCCGCTACGATCTCAACGACGTCGGCGTCACCGCGCGCCGCGACGGCGACGGCTGGGTGCTGGAGGGGGAGAAGTCGCTGGTCCTGCACGGCGACAGCGCCGACCGGCTGATCGTCTCGGCCCGCACCGGCGGGTCGCGCCGCGACCGCGACGGCATCGGCCTGTTCCTGGTCGAGGCCAATGCCGAGGGCGTCTCGCGCCGCGGCTACCCGACCCAGGACGGGATGCGGGCCGCGGAAGTCTCGCTGTCCTCGGTCCGGGTCGGGGCCGATGCGGTGATCGGCGATCCCACTGGCGCGCTCCCGGTGATCGAGCGGGTCACCGACGAGGCGATCGCCGCGCTCTGCGCCGAGGCGGTCGGCGCCATGGACCGGATGCACACGCTGACGGTCGAGTACCTCAAGACCCGCAAGCAGTTCGGGGTGACGATCGGGTCGTTCCAGGTGCTCCAGCACCGGGCCGCCGAGATGTTCATCGCCCTGGAGCAGGCCCGCTCGATGGCCTTCCTCGCCACCATGATGGCGGGCGAGGACGACCCGCAAGAGCGCGCCCGCGCCATCGCCGGGGCCAAGGTGCAGATCGGCCGCTCCGGCCGCATCGTCGGCCAGGGCGCGGTGCAGCTCCATGGCGGCGTCGGCGTCACCATGGAGTACAGCGTCGGCCACTACTTCAAGCGGGTCACGATGATCGACCAGCTGTTCGGCGATGCCGACCACCATCTCGGTCGGGTCGCCCGGATGGGCGGGCTGATCGCCGCTTGAGGCACGACCGGGCGGGAGATGAATCCCGCTCATCTCGGCGCGGATAAAACTCGTTTGAGTTCCGCCCCGGGCGATTGTTGGGTGATCGCGCCTCAAGAGCACCCGACAATCCCCGGGAGGAACCCCGATGACCGGCACCGAGCCGCGCGCGCTCGCGGATGCGATCCGCTTCCTGTCCATCGACGCCATCGAGCGGGTGGGCGAGGGACATCCGGGCACGCCGCTCGGCGCCGCCGACACGGTGACGGCGCTCTTCACCCGCCACCTGAAGTTCCTAGCCCGCGAGCCGCTGTGGTTCGACCGCGACCGCTTCGTCGCGTCGAACGGCCACGGCTCGATGCTGCTCTATGCGCTGCTGCATCTCTCGGGCTACGAGGCGATCGGGCTCGACGACATCAAGCGCTTCCGCGAGCTCGGCTCGCCCTGCGAGGGCCATCCGGAATACGCACCGGCCCACGGCATCGAGACCACCACCGGGCCGCTCGGCCAGGGCATCGCCAACGCCGCCGGCATGGCGCTGGCGGAAGCCTACCTGAACCGCTGGCTCGGGCCGGACATCATCGACCACCGCACTTACGCCCTCGTCGGCGACGGCTGCCTGCAGGAGGGGGTCGGCCAGGAGGTGATCTCGCTCGCCGGCCACCTGGGCCTCGGCAAGCTCACCTTCCTCTGGGACGACAACCGGATGACCGATGACGGTGCGATCGACCTCGCGCTGAGCGACGACATGGCGGCGCGATTCCGCTTGAGCCATTGGCACGTCCAGGAGGTCGACGGTCACGATAGCGAGGCGGTCTCGGCGGCACTCCTCCTCGCCAAGGCCGATCCGCGCCCCTCGATGATCCGCTGCACCACGGTGATCGGCCGCGGCCTGCCCGGCGTCGAGGGCACCCGGGCAGCCCACTCCGCCCGCATCCCGGCATCCTTGAGCGAGGCCGCCCGCAAGGCCCTGAACTGGCCGCACCCCGCCTTCGAGATCCCGAACGAGATCCGCGCCGCCTGGCGCGCGGCGGGTGAGCGCAACGCTCCGGCCTTCGAGGCCTGGACCCGCCGCGTCGCCACGCTGCCGCCGGAGCGCCGCCGCCTCCTCGACCGCCTGCGTGAGGGCAAGCTGCCGCAGGGCTGGGAGGCGCCGCTGCGTGCGTTCCGATACGAGGCCGCCCGGTCGGGCAAGGCGCAATCCGGCATTGCGCTCTCGGGCGAACTGGTCGACCGCCTCGCCGAGGCGATCCCCGAACTCCTCTCCGGCGCGCCGGACCTGGAGGGCGCGACCCAGCACAAGCGCGGCCTGAGAGCCTTCACCGCCGAGGATCAGGGCGGGCGCTACGTCCATTACGGCATCCGCGAGCACGCGATGGGGGCGATGATGAACGGCATGGCCGCCCATGGCGGCGTGGTGCCGGTCGGCGTGACCTACCTGGTCTTCTCCGACTACCTGCGCCCGGTCTTGCGCCTCGCCGCCATGATGGGCCTGCCGGTGCCGTTCGTGTTCAGCCACGATTCGATCGGCATCGGCCGCAACGGGCCGACCCACCAGCCGGTCGAAATCCTGGTGTCCCTGCGCGCCATCCCCAACATGCTGGTCCTGCGCCCGGCCGACGCGGTCGAGGCGGCGGAATGCTGGGAGATCGCGCTTCAGAACCGCACCGGCCCGTCCTCGCTGATCTTCGCCCGGCAGGCGCTGCCGGCCCTGCGCCGCGACGGCGCGGGCGAGAATCTGTCCGCCCGCGGCGCCTACGTGCTCGAAGAGGCCTCGGGTCCTCGCCGGGTCACGCTGCTCGCCACCGGCTCCGAGGTGGCGCTCGCCGTCGAGGCGCGTCGCCGGCTCGAGGAGGAGGGCATCCCGACGGCGGTGGTCTCGATGCCGTCCTGGGAGCTGTTCGAGCGCCAGGAGGCCGCCTATCGCCGCGAGATCCTGGGGCCCGGCACCGTCCGGGTCGGGATCGAGGCAGCGGTGCGTCTCGGCTGGGACCGCTACCTCGGCGAGGCGGGCGGCTTCGTTGGTATGAGCGGCTTCGGCGCCTCGGGAGCGGAGGCCGACCTCGCACGCCATTTCGGCTTCACGCCGGAGCGGGTGGTGGATGAGGTGAGGGCGCGGCTCTAGAGCACCGCCCGATCGCGCTGCAATCGGGCAGCTCTCCTGGTTTTTGATTTTGCTGCATTTTCTGCGACGAATCGGTATCCGCTACGTCGGAAAATGCTCGACCTCACCGCATCCCGCCCTCCCGGGGGCCGGAACCTTGGATTCCGGGAGGGCGGAGAGTGTTCACCGCCCCCAGCGCAACACGGCGGCATCCAGGCTCCGGGCGATCTCGATCAGCCCGGCCCGGGTCGCCGGATGCGGCAACTCCAGCGGTGCGCGAACGGCATCCGAGCGGATGATTCCGCCCTCCTTCATCAGGATCTTGGCTGCGGCGAGCCCGGTCTGGCGGTTCTCGTAGTTGATCAGCGGCAGCCAGCGGCCATAGGCCTGCACCGCCTCGTCGCGCCGCCCGCCGACATAGGGGTCGAGGATCTGGCGGATGCCGTCCGGGTAGCCGCCGCCGGTCATGGCACCGGTGGCGCCGGCATCGAGATCGGCGAGCAGGGTGATCGCCTCCTCGCCGTCCCACGGGCCCTCGATCGCCTCGCCGCCGAGTTCCAGCAGCGTGCGCAGCTTGGCTGCCGCCTGCGCGGTCTCGATCTTGAAATACGACACGTTCTCGACCTCGCGGGCGAGCCGCGCCAGGAAGGACGCCGAGAGGGAGGTGCCGGAGACCGGGGCGTCCTGGATCATGATCGGGATCGAGATCGCGTCGGAGACCTGTTGGAAGAACCGCTCGATGCCGGCCTCGGTCACCCGGATCGTCGCCCCGTGATAGGGCGGCATGATCATCACCATGGCGGCGCCCAGGTCCTGCGCCCGGCGCGAGCGCGCGGCGCAGATATGGGTGGCGAAGTGGGTCGTGGTGACGATCACCGGCACGCGGCCGGCGACGTGCTCCAATACGGCCGTCATCACCTCCTCGCGCTCGGCATCGGTGAGGACGAACTGCTCGGAGAAGTTGGCGAGGATGCACAGGCCGTGCGAGCCGGCCTCGATCATGAAGTCGATCGCCCGGCGCTGGCCGTCGAGGTCGAGGGTGCCGTCCTCGTGAAACACCGTGGGGGCGACCGGGAAGACGCCGCGATAGGGGCGGGGCGCCGTCGCCCTCGTGTCGGTGATCATGGCTGGTCCTCCGTAGGTCAAGCCGCGGCGCCGTGGCGGCGCAGGCCGTTGTGGATGACGTGGCGGACGGCCTCGGCCGCGCCCGCCGGGTCGCGCGCCGCGATGGCCGCCACGATGGCGGCATGCGCCGCCAGCGTCGTCTCGCGCTCGGCGGTCGCGACCGGGGCGCTGAGCTGGAACGAGGCCCGCAAGGCCACCTCGATCACCCCGCCGATCGAGCGCATGAACGGATTGCCGGAAGCGACCGCGATCGCGACGTGGAGCGCGAGGTCGCCCTCGGCGAATCCGTCGGAATCGGACGGCTCGGCCCGCATCCGCGCCAGGCCCGCCTCCAGGGCGGCGAGGTCGTCGGCGGTCCGGCGCTCGGCCGCCAGCGCCGCCGCCGCCGGCTCGACGGCGAGGCGGATCTCGGCCAGGTCGCGCAGGAAGGACCGGTCGATCCCGGCCTCGAGATGCCAGGCGAGCACGTCGGCATCGAACATGTTCCAGGCCGCGCGGTCGCGCACCACCGTGCCGACCCGGGCCTTGGTGGTAAGGAGCCCCTTGGCCACCAGCGTCTTGACGCTCTCGCGCAGGACCGGCCGCGACACCCGGAAGGCCGCCAGCAACTCGCCGTCCCCCGGCAGCTTGGCACCCGCCGCGTAGCGGCCGGCGATGATCGCGGTGCCGAGGCTGCGCGCCACCTCGGCGTGGTTCGACCGCGTCCGCCCCGACGGGATCACCACGAGGCCGGCCGCTGCCCGGGCGTGGGATGGAGCGAGGGGTGCGCGCATCGGTGCTGGGAATCCGCCGGGACGAGGCGCCCCGCGGCGCCGGCCGGACCCTTACACCACGCCGCCGCCCCGCTGAATAGTCATACTGTCTGACTTTTGCCGGTTGGCTTCTACGGTCGCTGCACGATCAGGACTGGGCCGCTTCCCGCGCCTCCGCCACCGCCTCGGCGCCTTCCCGCCGGTCCTCGGCATCGGCTGCCGGCGGTTCCTGCGCCGTCTCGGCGGCATGGTGGCGGCACAACCGGATCAGGATCGGGAAATGGTCGGAGCCGACGGTCTCCAGCCGCTCCAGCCGGGCGACCAGGAAGTGCTCGGAGAAGAAGACGTGGTCGAGCGGCCAGCGCAGCATCGGCCAGCGGGCGTGGAAGGTCGGATAGGCGCCGCGCCCGACCCGTGGGTCGAGGAGGCCGCCGATCGCCTGGAACAGGCGCGTCGTGCGCGACCACGCGACGTCGTTGAGGTCGCCCGCGACGATCGTGGGACCGCCCTCCCGCTCGACCTCCCGGGCGACCAGCACCAGCTCGCCGTCCCGCGTCGCGCTGCTGTTGCCCGGATGCGGCGGGCGCGGATGCACGCCGTGGAAGGTGAAGCGCTCGCCGGAGGGAAGTGTGACGCGGGCGCGCACCGACGGAACGTCGTCCTCGACGAGGAAGCGCACCTGCAGGTCGTCGAGCGGCAGGCGCGAATAGAGCATCAGCCCGTAGGTGTTGCCCTGCGCCTGGTCGACCCCGTGGGGATAGCGCGCCCGCAAGGGGCGGAGCGCGTCGCGCCAGCCCGCATCGGTCTCGAGCGCCAGGATCATGTCCGGATCGCGTCGCTCCACCAGCCGCAGCAGGCGGTCGTAGGCCCGGTTCGACTGCAGCACGTTGACGATCAGGATCGACACGCACGTTCCCGGATCCGCATCGGCCGGCGCCGCCGCGGCCGTCGGGCGGGTCAGGCGGGTGAAGGGCAGGATGTGCCGCAATTGCAGTCCGAGCGCCGCGAGCAGCCCGATCCCGAGGGCGAGCGACACAGGATCGTGCCCGGCCACCACCAGGAGGAGCAGGACCGGCAGGATCGCGGTCGCAACCTGGAAGCGCGGGAAGTCGAAGGTGCGCACCAGGCCGGCGCGGCTGCGCCAGAACGGCAGCAGCGTTGCGACGATGAGGAGCGCGGCCAGGGCCTGCGCGACGATGGACAGAGTCGAGACCGGCACGCTGCTTTCCCCGCGGCGGCCTGGCGCCGCCTCCGGGGAGCGAGATAGGTCGGCGCCTCGCCCGGCGCCACCCGGCCGTCAGGCGCTCGCCAGGGGATGGAGGTCGCGCACCATCTGCTTCAGCCGCTCGTCGAGGACGTGGGTGTAGATCTGCGTCGTCGAGATGTCGGCATGGCCGAGGAGTTCCTGCACCACCCGCAGGTCGGCACCGTTCTGCAGCAGGTGGCTGGCGAAGGCGTGGCGCAGGACGTGCGGGCTGATCCGGTCGGTGCGGATGCCGGCGGCGGCGGCCACGGCCTTCAGGTCGCGGGCGAAGGCCTGGCGGGTCAGGTGGCCGGCCTCGCTGTCGGCGGGAAACAGCCACGGGCCCGGCGCGGCCAGGGTCGCGAGATGGGCCGCCATGGCCTTGCGGGCGATGTCGGTCAGCGGCACCAGCCGCTCGCGCCCGCCCTTGCCGCGCACCACCAGGAACCGCTCCTTGGTGGCGCCGGCGGCGCGGGGCAGGGCGACCAGTTCCGAGACGCGCAGGCCCGTGGCGTAGAGGAGCTCGATCAGGCAGTGCATCCGCCCGGCCCGGGCCGCTTCACCGGGCGTGGGTGCCCGCTCAATCGCCTCCTGGGCGACGGTGAGCAGCCGGTCGACCTCGGCGACCGAGAGCACCTTGGGCAGGCCGCGGCCGCGCTTCGGCCCGGAGACCGGTGCGGTGGGGTCGCTCTCCGTCAGCCCCTCCGCGTAGAGGAAGCGGTGGAAGCCGCGCACGCAGGAGAGCCGGCGCGCCGCCGAGGTGCTCTTGAGGCCCCGCGCCTCCAGCTCGGCGAGGTAGGCGCGGATTCCCGACGCCTCGACCTCGCCCGGCGCGAGGCGCTTGCCCTGGAGATGGGCGAGGTAGTCGTCGAGGTCGCGCCGGTAGGCCGCGAGGGTGTTGGCGGCCGCACCCCGTTCGGCGGCCAGCATGTCGAGATAGGCGTGCATCAGGCCCTGGGGGGCCGGGGCGCTCATTTCGGCTGCAGCTTCGCGTTGGGAATGGTGACGGTGATCTCGCGCGGCGTCGGCTCGACGAAGGTGGCGAGCGCGAACATCGCCGCGAAGGCGAGCCCGGCCAGGATCGCCACCACGGCCAGGAAGCGGAAGAGAGTCGGCACGTCGGAGGGGTCCCCGGAGCTACGCGTGACAACGAGCGGCGCGGACGCCCCGCGCCGGCCGCCTTGGCCGTCGGTTCGACCACGCGCGGCCCCCGGAGGCAAGGTCGCCGGCGCCCCCTCCGGCGGAATGCCGGCGGCTGTTGCGCGGGCGCCTCCGCGGCCGGGCCGGCGGGCCGGCATCCAGAGGCGGGATTTTCCGTTTCCGCCGTTTCGCCCTGCGCGAAAAACAGGCTAAAGAACGCCGCATGAACCAGCGTCCCCTCCATGAGCAGTCGATCGAGTCGCGCGTGCGCCGGGGCCTCGGCCTGCGCTCGATCGTGCTGGTCGGGCTCATGGGCGCGGGCAAGAGCACCGTCGGCAAGCGCCTGGCGGGGCGCCTCGGCCTGATCTTCAAGGATGCCGACCACGAGATCGAGGCGGCGGCCGGCCTGACCATCCCGGACATCTTCGCCATCTACGGCGAGCCGAGCTTTCGCGACGGCGAGGAGCGGGTGATCACCCGCCTGCTGCGCGAGGGCCCGATGGTGCTCGCCACGGGGGGCGGCGCCTTCATGCGGCCCGAGACCCAGGCCCGCATCGCCGAGGCCGGCGTCTCGGTCTGGCTCAAGGCGGATCTCGACGTGCTGATGCGCCGGGTGCGCAAGCGTCCCGGCCGGCCGCTGCTGCAGAACGAGGATCCCGAGGGCACGATGCGCCGCCTGATGGACATCCGCTACCCCGTCTATGGCGGGGCCGACGTGATGGTGCTGTCGCGCGACGTCTCGCACGACCGGGTGGTGCAGGACGTGCTCGAAGCCCTCGACGCCTACATCGCGGGCGATGCGGCGGGAGCCCTGCCGGGCGAGGTGCCGGGAGACCGGTCGGATGCCGACGGTGCGGAATCCGCCGGCCAGCCGGAACCCGCCGGCCAGGCCCTCGCCGCGCAATAGCCGCCTTCGCCCCGAACGACCCCGACGACCGGATGTGAGACCCGTGCAAAGCCAGACCGTTCACGTGCCCCTCGACGGCGGCCGGGCCTACGACATCCTGGTCGGGCGGGGGCTCCTCGCCGAGATCGGCCCCCGCGTCGCGGCGCTGAAGGCCCGCGCCGTCGCGGTGGTGAGCGACGAGACCGTGGCGGGGCTTTACGGGGAGGCCGTCACCGCCTCGCTGGCGGAAGCCGGCCAGCGCACCGCCCTGATCGCGGTGGTGCCGGGCGAGGGCTCGAAGAGCTATGCCGGCTTCGCCCAGGTCTGCGACGGGCTGATCGCCCACCGGATCGAGCGGGGCGACCTCGTGCTCGCGCTCGGCGGCGGCGTCGTCGGGGATCTGGCGGGCTTTGCCGCCGCGTCGCTCCGCCGGGGCGTGCGCTTCGTCCAGGCGCCGACCACGCTGCTCGCGCAAGTCGATTCCTCGGTCGGCGGCAAGACCGGGATCAACTCGCCCCACGGCAAGAACCTCGTCGGCGCCTTCCACCAGCCGAGCCTGGTGCTGGCCGACACCGCCTCCCTCGACACCCTGTCGATGCGCGAGATGCGCGCGGGCTATGCCGAGGTGGCGAAGTACGGGCTGATCGACGATCCCGCCTTCTTCGCCTGGTGCGAGGCGAACCTCGCCGAGATCTTCGCCGGCGGCCCGGCCCGCGAGGAAGCGGTGGCGTCCTGCTGCCGCGCCAAGGCCGGGGTGGTGGTTCGCGACGAGCGCGAGGACGGCGAGCGGGCGCTGCTCAATCTCGGCCACACCTTCGCGCATGCGCTCGAGCGCCTGACGGCCTACGATTCCGCCCGCCTCGTCCACGGCGAGGCGGTGGCGATCGGGCTCTGCCTCGCCTTCCGCTTCTCGGCCCGGCTGGGCTTGTGCCCGGGCCAGGATGCCGGCCGCGTCGCCAACCACCTGGCGCTCGCCGGGCTGCCGACCACGCTCGCCCAGGTCCCGGGCGGCTGCGGCGACGCCGACCAGCTCCTCGACGCGATGCGCCAGGACAAGAAGGTCCGCGACGGCGCGCTCACCTTCATCCTGGCGCGGGGGATCGGCCAGAGCTTCATCGCCCCGGGGATCGACGCGGGAGCGGTAAGGGAGTTTCTGTCGGCGGAGCTGGGGTGAAAACAGCTCGGGTGAGCGGCAAGTCGTCGTAGATCGTCTTGAGACTCGGCGTCCCGCCGATCTCCGGCAGATCGACGGCGTCGGCGCGGATGCTGGGCGAAAGGCCGCCTTCCGGATCGCGGCGATGCCTCGTCACCGAACGCCGATCCTGCCCCACCAGCACGACGCCCACGCTCGACGGATCGGCGGCGTAGGTCGCGAGCCGGAGGCCCGGCGCCGGGACCTGTCGCTCGGCGACAGCACCTCGACCACCACCAGCGGCGCGGACGTGATGCAAAGGCCATCCATCCCGTCCATCGTCGAATCGCCACGATGACGTCGGGCGCGACGATCCGCGCCCGGGACCGGCACACGGCTCGGGCCGGACGGGCGCCAGGGGCTGGCGTGCCGGCCCGGTGCTGGCGCAGGACCTCGAGGAAAGTGGCCGGGATCCCGTCGTGCCGCCGCGTCGGCCGCGGGGTCTTCAGCGGCACCCCGTCGTCCAGTTTCCAGCACTCTCCCTCCGGCCCTTCCTTGAGGAAAGAGAGGAAGCCGTCGGAGCATCGCGTGGCTCGGCGGCACGCATGGCGGGCGCTCCCGTTGTCTCCGCCCGCCTCCGGCCATGGGTCACGCCAACCGGAACGCCCGGACCAGCACCGCCTCCTGCGCCGGTCGCAGGCTGGCAAGCGTGCCGACCAGGACCAGCCGGTTGAGCCAGGCATGCGGCCCCTCGGGCGCCGTGACGTCGATGGTCGAGAAGCGAGTATCCGGCGCGCCGTCGCGGCCCGGATCGATCGTCACCTGGTTGCGCACGGTCAGGATCGCGCCGTCCTCTGTCCTCATCTCGTAGAGGGCATCGAGGCGCCGCACGCCGTCCTTGCGCACGAGTTGCCGGTCGGCGCCGCCAGGCAGGACCGTGCCGCGGAGCCGCGGCCCCTGGAAGCGCCCGCCGGTGATCGGGACGATGCGGCGCTCGCCGAGCGGCGAATCGCCCAGCGGCACCAGCGGAGCGATCTCGACCACGGCCTCGTAGACGAATTCCGTCCTCGGCATCACCAGAGGCCGGTCGGTGAGCGGAGCGGAGGTCTCCGCCGCAAAAGCGGGCCCCGCCACGGCGAGGCTGGCGCCGGCAAGGAGCAGGGTGCGCCGGTCGGGATGCGGAACGTCTCGGTCGGCCATCGGGATCCTCCCTGTCTGTCGTCGTCGAGCGATCATGCGCTCGGGCGAGAAGCAGCGACAGGGCAGCGGACGCACTGCCGCAGCGTTTTTCAGGTCGAATTCCCTGGGGTCGCTTGACGGGCCGCCCCGGCCGCGGCCGAGTGGCGGCGAAACCCTGGGGGAGGAGCGATCATGCTGCGCGGCGCGACCCGGAGGAGCGGGACGGGAAGGGTGGGGCGCTTCCGTCCGGTCGTCCTCGGCCTGACCGGCCTCTCCCTGCCTCTTCTCTTCTCGCCGGTTTTCCTCTCGCCGGCCTTGGGCGGCCCGCTCGCCTGCGGCGACCTTGCGCGGCTCGTCCGGCCGGACCTGCGCATCACCCGCGCCGAGGCGATCCCCGCCGGCACCCTGCCGGCCGACAACCCGGGCCGCGCCGCGCTCACCGGGGCCGCTCGGGCGAAGGCGGCCCTGCCGGCCCATTGCCTCGTCGAGGGCATAATCGACCCCCGCGTCGGGGCAGGGGGCGTCGAATACGGCATCGGCTTCCAGCTCCGCCTGCCGGAGGCGTGGAACGGCCGCTTCCTGTTCCAGGGCGGCGGCGGGCTCGACGGCGTGGTCGGCGAGGCGCTCGGCGCGATCCCGGTCTCGGGCGCGACGGCGCCGCCGGCCCTGCTGCGAGGCTACGCCGTCGCCTCGACCGATTCCGGCCATCGCGGCCGCGACAATGCCGACGCCTCGTTCGGCCTCGACCAGCAGGCGCGGATCGATTTCGCCTACGGCGCGGTCGGCACCGTCGCACGGGAGGCGAAGGGCCTGATCGCCGCCCGCTACGGCCGCGCCCCGGCGCATGCCTATTTCATGGGCTGCTCCAACGGCGGCCGCTCCGCGCTGATGGCGGCGACCCGCTTCCCCGCCGCCTTCGACGGGATCGTGGCCGGCGCCCCGGCCTTCCGGCTCACCCGCGCGGCGCTCGGCCAGGTCTGGGACACGCAGGCCTTCCTTTCCGCCGCCCCGAAGGACCAGGAGGGCAGGCCGGTTCTCGCCGAGGCGCTCAGCGAGGCCGACCTCGCCCTCGTCGCCGGTGCGGTGCTCAAGACCTGCGACGCCGCCGACGGTCTTATGGACGGGGCGGTGGAGGCGGTCGCCTCCTGCCGCTTCGACCCCGCGAGCCTCGCCTGCCCGGGCGACAAGGGCGCGGCCTGCCTCAGCCGACCGCAGGTGGAAGCGCTGCGACGGAGCTTCGGCGGTGCCCACGATTCGCAGGGACGTCCGGTCTACGCCTCCTGGCCGTGGGATCCGGGCCTCGCAGCGCCGGGCTGGCGGGCCTGGAAGCTCGGCACCTCGAAGACTGCGGTACCGAACGCCCGCAACGCGACGCTCGGGCCGGCCGCGATCGCGAACTACTTCCTCACTCCGCCGGATCCGGGCTTCGACGCGCTCCGCTTCGACTTCGACCGCGACACGCCGCGCATTGCCGAGACCGCCACGATCAACGATCCGACCGGCACCTTCCTGTCGACCTTCACCGCCCGCGGCGGCCGGCTCCTCGTCTACCAGGGCGTCGCCGACCCGGTCTTCTCCGCGCGCGACCTCGTCGGGCACTGGCAGGAGCTGGCCCGCCACAACGGCGGCGCGCCGGCGTTTTCGGAGCGGGCGCGGCTGTTCCTGGTGCCGGGCATGACCCATTGCGGCGGCGGCCCCGCGCTCGACGATTTCGATCCCCTGTCGGCCATCGAGGCCTGGGTCGAAGGCGGCCGGGCGCCAGACCGGATGCTCGCCCGCGGCACCGCCTTCCCGGGCCGCACCCGGCCGCTCTGCCCCTTCCCGCGGGAGGCGCGGTACCAGGGCGGCGAGGCGGACGAGGCGGAGAGTTTTTCCTGCAAGGCGCCGTGAGGCGCGTCGATCCGCCGATCAATCCTGCGCGACGAGGCGGCGTGGGTTTCTCCTCTCACCGCCCGCGGGGAGGGGAGAAACCCACGCCTCTTCTTGCTCCTGACCGGTTTATGCTCGCGAGGACGGAGGATGAGCGCACAAACCGCTCGGACTCGGCGCATGCCCCACCGCCCTGCGGCGTCGCGCCGACCTTGCCTTGCGGTGCGGAAGGGATCCACACTCGCGGATCCCGACAGGGGCTCGTAGCCCTCCTCGAAGCCCTCTCGGACGATGACGAGGACACCGCATGATGGAAGCCAGCGCGCCGGCCGCCGCGACCCCGATGGATGACGGCATCGTCGCCGCGGCGGAGGCCTGCCTCGCCAGCGTCGGGCGCGCCCGGGAGGCGATCCACGGGGTCATCTTCGGTCAGGAGCAGGTGGTCGACCTCGCGCTGGTCACGATCCTGGCGGGCGGCCACGGGCTGCTCGTCGGCCTGCCGGGCCTGGCCAAGACCAAGCTCGTCGAGACCCTCGGCACCGTGCTCGGGCTCGACGCGCGCCGGGTGCAGTTCACCCCCGACCTGATGCCCTCCGACATCCTCGGCAGCGAGATCCTCGACGAGGACCAGGACCGGCACCGCTCGTTCCGCTTCGTGCGCGGGCCGATCTTCACCCAGCTGCTGATGGCCGACGAGATCAACCGCGCCAGCCCCCGCACCCAGTCGGCCCTGCTGCAGGCGATGCAGGAGCACTTCGTCTCCGTGGCCGGCGCACGCCACGACCTGCCGCGGCCCTTCCACGTCCTGGCGACCCAGAACCCGATCGAGCAGGAGGGCACCTACCCGCTCCCCGAGGCCCAGCTCGACCGCTTCCTGCTCGAGATCGACGTCGGCTATCCCGACCGGGCCGCCGAGCGCCGCATCCTGCTCGAAACCACCGGCGCCGAGGAACACCGGCCGCAGGCGGTGATGGACACCGACGCGCTGCTCTCGGCCCAGCGCCTTGTGCGGCGGCTTCCCGTCGGCGAGGCCGTCGTCGACGCGATCCTCGACCTCGTGCGCTCGGCCCGCCCGGTCGGGGGCGACGCGGCCGTGGCCGACAAGCTGCTCTGGGGGCCCGGCCCCCGTGCCAGCCAGGCCCTGATGCTGGCGGTGCGCGCCCGTGCGCTGATCGAGGGCCGGGTCGCGCCCTCCGTCGACGACGTCGCGGCGCTCGCCGAGCCGGTGCTGAAGCACCGCATGGCGCTCACCTATCCGGCCCGCGCCGACGGCGAGACGATCCCCGGCCTGATCGGCCGCCTCGTCGGGCGGCTCTGACCCGGTGGCCCCGACGCGCGTCCTCGACGCGGCCGCCCGCGCGCCCGGCCGGCGGGAGACCGAGACCGCCCTCACGCTCGCCGAGCGGATGCCGCGCCTGATCCTGGAGGCCCGCCGGGTCGCCGCGACCCTGGCGCACGGCCTGCACGGCCGCCGCCGGGCCGGACCGGGCGAGAGCTTCTGGCAGTTCCGCCCCTTCGTCGCCGGCGAGGCGGCGAGCCGGATCGACTGGCGCCGCTCGGCTCGGGACGACCGGCTCTACGTCCGCGAGCGCGAATGGGAGGCGGCTCACACCGTCTGGATCTGGGTCGACCGCTCCGCCTCGATGGGTTTCGGCTCCGACCTCGCCCAGGCGCCGAAGATCGAGCGGGCGCTCGTCCTGGCCTTGGCGCTCGGCGACACCTTCGTGGAGGCCGGCGAGCGGGTCGGGCTGCTCGGCCTGTCGCGGCCGCTCGCCACCCGCACCGTCGTCGAACGGATGGCTGAGACGCTGGCCGCCGATCCGTCCGGCCTCGACGAGGACTTGCCGCCGCGCGCGCCCGTCGGCCGCTTCGACGAGGTGGTGCTGGTCGGCGACTTCCTCTCGCTCCCCGAGCAGGTCCGGGCGGCCGTCTCGGCCATCGCGGCCGGCGGCAGCCGCGGCCACCTGGTGATGGTGGTCGATCCGGTCGAGGAGACGTTCCCGTTCTCCGGCCAGGCCGAATTGCACGACCTCGAGGCCGGCCTGTCGCTGCGGGTCGGCGACGCGGCCGCCTGGGGCGAGGCCTATCGCCGGCGGATCCGCGCCCATCGCGACGCATTGGCCGAGATCGCCCGGGCTCAGGGCTGGACCTTCACGCTGCACCGCACCGACCGGCCGGCGAGCGAGGCGGCGTTCCGTCTCGTCACCCTGGTCGCCGCCGCCCGCAGCGCGGGCTGAGGACGCCTCATGTTCGGACTGCCCCTCAGCTTCGCCGCTCCCGCCGCCCTCGCGGCCCTCGTCGCCCTGCCGGCGCTCTGGTACCTGCTGCGGGTGACGCCGCCGCGGCCGCGCCGCATCGACTTCCCGCCGCTTCGCATCCTCGCCGACCTGTTGCCGGAGCGCGAGACGCCGGCCCGCACGCCGCCCTGGCTTCTGGCCCTGCGCCTGATGGCCGCCGCCTGCCTGATCCTGGCGGTGTCGGGGCCGGTCTGGAACCCGACCCCGCAAGGGAGCGGCGACGGGCGTACGCCCCTGGTTCTCGTCCTCGATAACGGCGTCACCGCCGCGCAGGACTGGCGCGACCGGGTCCGCGTCGCCACCGCCGAGGTCGAGGCGGCCTCCCGCGCCGGACGGCCGGTCGCCCTGCTGGCGACCGCCTCGGCCCCGGCAGGGCTGGAGGCGACCGGCCCCGGCCCCGCCCTGGAGCGCCTGCGCGCCATCGAGCCGCTGCCGCATCTCGCCGACCGCGCCGCGCAATCCCCGGCGCTGACCGCCTTTCTGGATCGCAACCCGGGCAGCGCCGTGGTCTGGATCCACGACGGCGTGGCCGGGCCGGGCGGCGACGCCTTTCCGAAGAGCCTGGCCCAGGTCGCCGCCCGCACCGGCGCCGCGATTACCGTGCTCAAGGCCGAGCGCCCGCCGGCCCTCGCGCTCGCCGGGCCGGATTCGTCGGGTGGTCAGCTCGGCGTCCGCGTGGTGCGGGCGGCTCCGAACGGGCGCGATTCCGGCACCGTGCGCGCCCTCGACGCCAAGGGCCTGCCGCTCGCCGAGACGAACTTCGCGTTCGGGGCGAATGCCGACGCGGCCGAGATCCGCTTCGACCTGCCGGTCGAGCTGCGCAACGCCATCGCGCGGTTCGAGATCGCGGGCGAGCATTCCGCGGGCGCGGTGGTGCTCGCCGACGAGCGCGGCCGCCGCCGCCGGGTCGGCCTCGTTTTCGGCGGCACCAGCGACCAGGCCCAGCCGCTGCTCTCGCCGACCTATTACCTCTCCCGCGCCCTGACCCCCTTCGCCGACGTGCAGGAGCCCCGGGCGGGGCGCGGGGTCGCCGAATCGATCGGCCAGATGCTCGATTCCCAGGTCTCCGTCCTGGTGCTCGCCGATGTCGGCGCCCTCGATCCGGCGACCCTGGAGCGGGTCTCCGCCTTCGTCGAGAAGGGCGGCCTGCTGCTGCGCTTCGCCGGGCCGCGGCTCGCCGCCGGCAGCGACGACCTCGTGCCGGTGCGCTTGCGCCGCGGCGGGCGGACGCTCGGCGGCACCCTGTCGTGGGACAGCCCGCGCACGCTGGCGCCCTTCGCGCCCGAGAGCCCCTTCGCGGGCCTGACCCCGCCCGCCGATATCGGCGTGCGGCGCCAGATCCTGGCCGAGCCGGACGGCGACCTCGCCCGGCGCACCTGGGCCGCCCTTCAGGACGGCACGCCGATCGTCACGGCCGCGAAGCGCGGGGAGGGCATGGTGGTCCTGGTTCACGTCACCGCCGACACCACCTGGTCGAACCTGCCGCTCTCGGGGCTGTTCGTGACCATGCTGCGCCGGGTCGTGGCGCTCGCCGGCACCACCCCGCCGACGACCGGCGCCAGCGCCGGGAGCCCGCCGCCGGTGCTCGCCCCGCGCCTGACCCTCGACGGCTTCGGCGCCCTCAAGACGCCCCCGGCCACCGCCCGGGCGGTGCCGGCGACCTGGACCGAACGTGCGACCCTCGAACACCCGCCGGGCTATTACGGCCCGGCCGATGGCGGGCTCGCCGTCAACGCGCTCACCGCGGAGGACCGCCTGACGCCCCTCGACCTCTCAAGCCTCACCGGCGCCCGCTTCGGCGGCCTGGAGGAGGCGCGCACCCGCGACCTGCGCGGGCCGTTCTTCCTCGCCGCCCTGCTGCTGCTGGCCCTCGACACCCTGGCGAGCCTGTGGCTCGGCGGCTTCCTCGGACGGATGGCGTCGCGCCTGCGCCGCCGGCCGGCGGCGGCGGCGCTGGTCCTCGGCCTCCTGGTGCTCGGGGCCGCGCCCGAGACCGCGCGCGCCGTCGAGCCCGCCGCCAACCGGCCGAACGGCATCGAATCGGCCCTCGTCACCCGCATCGCCTACGTGGTCACCGGGGATGCCACCGTCGACGAGACCAGCCGGGCGGGCCTCGCCGGCCTGACCCAGATGCTGGCGAGCCGCACGGCGCTCGAACCCGGCGAGCCGGCCGGCATCGACCCGGCCCGGGACGAGCTCGCCTTCTATCCGCTGATCTACTGGCCGATCGTGCCGAGCCGGCCGCTGCCGAGCGCCGACGCGATCCGGCGCATCGACGCCTTCATGAAGAATGGCGGCACGGTGATCTTCGACACCCGCGACGCGATGACGGCCCGCCCGGGCGGCCCGCCGACGCCCGAGGCGCTCTATCTCCAGCGCATGCTCGCGACGCTCGAGGTGCCGGAGCTCGAGCCGGTGCCCCGCGACCACGTGCTCACGAAGGCGTTCTACCTCGTCGACGGCTTTCCCGGCCGCTACGCCACCGGCCAGACCTGGGTCGAGGCCCTGCCGCCGGCCAGCGATGGAGCCGAACGCCGTCCGGCCCGGGCCGGCGACGGCGTCTCGCCGATCGTCATCACGGGCAACGACCTCGCCTCGGCCTGGGCGATCGGCCGGCGCGGCGAGGCGCTCTATCCCCTCGTCGGCGGCGATCCGCGCCAGCGCGAGATGGCCTTCCGCGGCGGCGTCAACCTCGTGATGTACGCGCTCACCGGCAACTACAAGGCCGATCAGGTGCACGTGCCGGCCCTGCTGGAGCGGTTGGGGCAGTGAGGCGTCGCATCATTCAACGGTACCGGACATGCTGAGCTTCAGCCTCGCCCCCCTCGTCCCCGTGCCTGTCCTCTGGGCCTTGGGCGGTCTCACCGCGATTCTCGCCGTCGTCGCGTTCCTCGCCCGCGGACCGGTGGCGCTGCTGCGCGTCCTCGTCCTCGCCCTGGTGCTGCTGGCGCTCGCCAACCCCTCGCTGGTCCAGGAGGAGCGCGAGCCGGTCAAGGACGTGGTCGCCGTCGTGGTCGACCGCTCGGGCTCGCAGGGCCTCGGCGACCGGCCGGCGATGACCGACAAGGTGCGGGCCGAGCTGCAGCGGCGCCTCGGGACGCTCAACGAGATCGAGCCGCGCTTCGTCGAGGTGCCGGAGGCCGGCGGCGACGAGGGCACGCGGCTGTTCACCGCCCTGTCGAGCGCGCTCGCCGACGTGCCGCCGGACCGCCTCGCCGGCGTGGTGATGCTGACCGACGGCGTCGTCCACGACATCCCGGCGAACCTCGCCTCCCTGAGCTTCAAGGCGCCGCTGCACGTGCTGGTCACCGGCCGGCCCGACGAGCGCGACCGCCAGATCCGCCTGATCGAGGCGCCGCGCTTCGGCATCGTCGGGCGCGACCAGACCATCCGGGCCGAGGTGATGGAGCGCGGCGGCACCGGCTCGGCGGTGGTGACCGTGCGCCGCGACGGCGAGGAGGTGGTGCGCCAGACCGTCCGCACCGGCCAGCCCTTCAACCTGACGCTGCGGGTCGAGCACGGCGGTCCCAACGTCGTCGAGATCGAGGCCGAGGCGCTGCCCGGCGAGCTGACCACCGCCAACAACCGTGCGGTGCTGCCGATCGAGGGCATCCGCGAGAAGCTCAGGGTATTGCTCGTCTCCGGCGAGCCCCATGCCGGCGAGCGCACCTGGCGCAACCTGCTGAAATCCGACGCCAATGTCGACCTCGTCCACTTCACCATCCTGCGCCCGCCGGAGAAGCAGGACGGCACCCCGATCTCCGAGCTGTCGCTGATCGCCTTCCCGACCCGCGAGCTGTTCCAGCAGAAGATCAAGGACTTCGACCTCATCATCTTCGACCGCTACGCCAACCAGAGCGTGCTGCCGTCGAGCTACTTCGACAACATCGTCCGCTACGTGCGCGAGGGCGGGGCGCTCCTGATCGCCGCAGGGCCGGAATTCGCGTCGGCTGCCAGCCTCGCCCGCACGCGGCTCGCCGCGATCCTGCCGGGCGAGCCGAACGGCCGGGTCGTCGAGCGGCCCTACAAGGCGGCGCTGACCAATAGCGGCCAGCGCCATCCGGTTACCCGCGACCTGCCGGGCTCCGAGGCCTCACCCCCGGCCTGGGGCGACTGGCTGCGCCTGATCGGTGCCGAGGTCCGGCCCGGCGTCACCCCGATCATGGCGGGCGCCGATTCGCTGCCGCTGCTGGCGTTGTCCCGCGAGGAGAAGGGCCGGGTGGCGCTCCTCCTCTCCGATCATGCCTGGCTCTGGGCCCGGGGCTACCAGGAGGGCGGACCGCATCTCGACCTGCTGCGCCGCCTCGGACACTGGCTGATGAAGGAGCCGGCCCTCGAGGAGGAGGCGCTGCGGGCGAACGCCACCGGCCACGGTCGCGAGGTCCGGATCGAGCGCCAGACCATGGGCGACACCGCCGAGCCGGTCACCGTGACGGCACCGAGCGGCAAGACCCGCACCGTGGTGCTCGATCCCGACAAGCCGGGCCTGTTCGCCGCCACCTTCGAGGCCGACGAGCTCGGGCTGCACACCCTGCGGGCCGGAAACCTCGTCGCCTTCGTGAGCGTCGGCCCGGCCAACCCGCGCGAGCTGATCGACGTGTTCAGCGACACCGAGCGCCTGCGCCCTCTCGCCGAGGCGACCGGCGGTTCGGTGCGCCGCCTCGCCGAAGCCGGCGGCGGGCTCGCCATCCCGCGGCTGCAGATCGCCCGCTCCGGCCGGCTTTCCGGCTCCGACTGGATCGGCTTCCGCCCCAGCGACAGCGCCGTGGTGCGGGGCGTCTCGGTCTACCCGCTGGGGCTCGGCCTCGCGGCGCTGGCGGCTCTCGCGGCGGCGGTGCTGGCGATGTGGCTGGTGGAGGGGCGGCGCGGGCGGGTGTGAGGGACGATCAGGCTGGGTCGACAAGGACTTGCCGTATTCCGCTCATGCTGATTGCCGGCTTCTCTCTTTGCTCCCATCGCTTGAACGAGGCGATCAGGAAACGTCACCAACCCGCTGCAACGTCGGAAGAAAACTCGTGGAGTTCGGAAACGGCCCGTGACGCGGCCACGCGGCGGTCCCGGATGGGCGGATGCCCGCTTTCCTCGACCGCCCGCTCTTGAGACGCGGGGGGTGGTCCATCCGTCCGCCCCGCCGGCTTCGCCGTCAGTCCGTCCGGTCCCACATCCCGGTCTCGACTCCGGCCATTGCCGCGTCCGGTGCGACCCACGTCCAGTCCGCCCCTGCCTGGTGCCGGAACCACGTCACCTGCCGCTTGGCGTAGCGCCGCGTATCCGCCTGACCCCGCGCGACCGCCTCGTCGTACGACAGCGCCCCGCGCAAATGCGCGATCAGCCCCGGTACGCCGTGGGCGCGCATCACCGGCAGCATCGGGTCGAGGTCGCGGGCGGCGAGCGCCCGCACTTCGTCGAGGGCACCCGCCGCCATCATGGCGAGGAAGCGGGCATCGATCCGCGCCCGCAAAACCTCCCGGTCCGGCGTGAGGAACAGCTTCGCGCAGGACCGGCCGGTGAGCGGACCCGGCCGGCGGGCAGCCTGGAAGGCGGCGATCGGCCGGCCCGTCGCTTCCAGCACTTCGAGGGCGCGCAGTACCCGCAGGCGGTCGTTGGGATCGAGGCGGGCGGCGCCGTCCGGATCGCGGCCGGCGAGGGCGGCGTGGAGGTCCGGCGTCTCGCTCCCCTCGGCCCGGGCCCGCACCTCCGCCCGCACCGCATCCGGCACGGGCGGGATCTCCGACAGGCCCTCGGTCAGGCCCATGAAGTAGAGCCCGGTGCCTCCGACGACGATCGGCAGCCTGTCCGCCGCCCAGGCCGCACGCAACGCGGCGCCGGCCTCCGTCAGGTAATGGCCGACGGAGAAATTCACCGCGCCGTCGATCGTCCCGTAGAGACGGTGGGGGGCCAGCAGTTCCTCCTCGGCGCTCGGCCGCGCCGTCAGCCGATGCAGGTCGCGGTAGACCTGCATCGAATCGGCGTTGATCACCACGCCGCCATGCCGGCGGGCCAGGGCCAGCGCGAGCGCCGACTTGCCCGAGGCGGTCGGCCCTGCAATGAGGATTGCCCGAACCCGCCCGTCCATGCCTGCCCCTCCCACGCGCGCGGGCGGGACGCGCCGCGTCACGACGAGCCCGAGAACCCCGATGACCCTGGTCGCCACCCTGATAGCAAACCCGGAGCGCCCCGCCATCACCGACGCGGTGCTGGCTGAGGCGAGGGCGCTGCTGGCGACCCGGCACCAGCCCCGTATCCTGCACGGCGAGGTCGCGGCCGAGATCCTGGCCGAGGGCGCGCCGGCCTCCGCCTCGGCCCTCGCCGAGCGCCTGCGCACCGCATTCCAGGATGAGCCGATCGACGTCGCGGTCCAGGTGGCGGGCCCTCATCGGCGCAAGCGCCTGTTCCTCGCCGACATGGATTCGACCATGATCGGCCAGGAATGCATCGACGAGCTCGCCGACCAGGTCGGCCTCAAGGATCACGTCGCGGCGATCACCGAGCGGGCGATGCGGGGCGAGATCGCCTTCGAGCCGGCCCTGCGCGAGCGCGTCGCCCTGCTCAAGGGCATGCCCGTCAAAGCGGTCGATGACGTGATCGCCGAGCGCATCACCCTGATGCCGGGCGGGCGCACGCTCGTGCGCACCCTCAAGGCCCACGGCGCCTACACGGCCCTGGTCTCGGGCGGCTTCACGCTGTTCACCGGGCCCGTGGCGGAGAGGATCGGCTTCGACGAGCACCGCTCGAACCGTCTCGAGATCGAGGGCGACACCCTCGCCGGCACCGTCGCCGAGCCGATCGTCGGGCGCGACGCCAAGCGCGCGGCGCTGATCGAGCTGCGCACCCGCTTCAACTTCGACCCCGCCGAGACCCTGGCGGTCGGCGACGGCGCCAACGACCTGGCGATGCTGGAGGAGGCGGGTCTCGGGGTCGCGTTCCGCGCCAAGCCCGCGGTTGCGGCAGCGGCGCAGGCCCGGATCGACCACGGCGACCTGACCGCGCTCCTCTATCTCCAGGGCTTCGCGGCGGCGGAGTTCGTCGAGTAGGTTGCGTTCCGGGCGGTCCTCGCTACACGACACCGGATGTCCACCGGCTTGATCCTGCACGATGACGGTTGCCAGCGCTGCTGGTGGCCGGGCACCGACCCGCTCTATGTCGCCTACCACGACACCGAGTGGGGCGTGCCGGAGCACGACGACCGCGCGCTCTACGAGAAGCTGATCCTCGACGGGTTCCAGGCCGGCTTGTCCTGGATCACCATCCTGCGCCGGCGCGAGGGGTTTCGGCGGGCCTTCGCGGGCTTCGCGCCCGAGGCGATCGCGCGGTTCGGGCCGGCGGAGGTCGAGGCGCTGATGCAGGATGCCGGCATCATCCGCAACCGCGCCAAGATCGAGGCGACGATCCGCAGCGCGCGCGCCTGGCTGGCCATCCAGGAGCAGGGACCCGGCTTCTCGGCCTTCCTGTGGGATTTCGTCGACGGGCGCCCGCTCCAGCCGCGTGCGGAGACCCGCGCCAACATCCCGACCGAGAGCGCGGCCTCGCGGGCGATGTCGAAGGCGTTGAAGGCGAAAGGCTTCGGCTTCTGCGGCCCGACCATCGTCTACGCCTTCATGCAGGCGGTCGGCATGATCAACGACCACCTCGTCGGCTGCTGCCGCCACGACGCGTGTGCCGCCCTGCCGGGGCCTTGCACGTCCCTGCCGGGGCCTTGCACGTCCCCGCGGGAGCCTGGCGGCCTCGGGGGGCCGCGATGAGCGGCCAGCCCCGGGCCTGGCAGCGGATGCTGTCGGGGCGGCGTCTCGACCTCCTCGACCCGTCGCCGCTCGACGTCGAGATCGTCGACATCGCCCATGGGCTCGCCCGCGTCGCGCGCTGGAACGGCCAGACCGCCGGCCCGCACGTCTTCTCGGTGGCGCAGCATTCGCTGCTCGTCGAGGCGATCGGTGGCGCGTTCGAGCCCGGCCTCGGCAGCGCCGGGCGGCTCGAATTGCTGCTGCACGACGCGCCCGAATACGTGATCGGCGACATCATCTCGCCGTTCAAGGCGGCGATCGGCCATTCCTACAAGGCGGTGGAGAACCGGCTGCTCGCGGCGATCCGCCTGCGCTTCGGCCTCACGCCGGCGCCGACGGCCGCGATGCAGCGGCTGATCAAGCGCGCCGACCGCCTCAGCGCCTACCTGGAGGCGACGCGGCTGGCAGGATTCTCGCAAGTCGAGGCCGTCCGGGTCTTCGGCAAGCCGGATCGCCTCGATGCGGATCCCGGCGCCCTGCTGGAGCCCTGGCCGACCGCCGAGGCGCAAGGCGCCTTCCTCAGTCGCTTCCACGCCCTCGCCGAGGCGATGCAGCCGGCCACGGCCTCGTGAACAAGGATCTTCCGCCCCCATGCCAACCCTGCACGTCTGCGCCCTGTCCCGCCTGCCCGAGACCGTCGCGACGACGGGGGCGCGGCGGATGGTGACCCTCATCAATGCCGGAACGCCGGTGACCCGGCCGCCGGCCATCGCCGAGACTGACCACCTGTTCGTCGGCATCAGCGACATCACCGACGCCCTCGACGGCCATGTCCTGCCGGACGAGGTCCATGTGCGCCGCCTCCTCGATTTCGTGCGGGACTGGGACCGGGCGCAGCCGCTGGTGATCCATTGCTACGCCGGCATCAGCCGCTCGACGGCGGCCGGCTTCATCGCGGCCTGCGCCCTGCGGCCGGACCGCGACGAGGCCGAGATCGCCCGCGAGCTGCGCGAGGCCTCGCCCTCGGCGACGCCGAACCGGCGCCTCGTCGCGGTGGCCGATGCCCTGCTCGGCCGCGACGGGCGCATGGTGGCGGCGGTGGCGTCGATCGGTCGCGGCGCGGACGCCTTCGAGGGCGAACCGTTCAGCCTCACCGTCGAGTGATTCCACTGTGGCCGAAAGGCAGCCCTGGCGCGCAAACGGGCAGCGAGTGGCCCTCCCGTAGCCCTGCGGCACCGCCGAAGGGTTGTTTCGCGCGATCTCACTCGCCATAACCCAACGCTCATCATGGGAGCATCCTCGCTTATGTCCGCAGCCCGGTCCGATGCCAGCCGCGCGGCCGTCTCCGCACCCGCCGGCCCGGCCGGACTCGCGGACCTGCCGTTCGAGAAGGCCCTCGAGGAACTCGAGGGCATCGTTCAGCGCCTGGAACAGGGCAACGTGCCGCTCGACGAATCCGTCGCGATCTACGAGCGCGGCGAGGCCCTCAAGCGCCACTGCGAGACGCTGCTGCAGCGCGCCGAGGCGCGCATCCAGCGCATCACCCTCGGGGCCGACGGACGCGCCGCCGGGACGGCGCCGCTCGATGTCGCCTGATCGCTCCCATTCGTCCCGCCCCGGCTTCCGGCGGCGGGGTCTCTCCTTCCGGACGTGAGGATGGCTCCGGTGTCACCGCTCAACCTTCCCCTCCTCGACCGCGTCCGCGTTCCCGCGGACCTGCGCCAGCTGCCCGAGAGCGACCTGGCGCAGCTCGCCGCCGAGCTGCGCGCCGAGACCATCGACGCCGTCTCGGTCACCGGCGGCCACCTCGGCGCCGGCCTCGGCGTCATCGAGCTCACCGTCGCCCTCCACTACGTCTTCAACACTCCCGACGACCGCATCATCTGGGACGTCGGCCACCAGGCCTATCCCCACAAGATCCTGACGGGCCGCCGCGACCGCATCCGCACCCTGCGCCAGGGCGGCGGCCTCTCGGGCTTCACCAAGCGCTCCGAGAGCCCCTACGATCCCTTCGGCGCGGCGCATTCCTCCACCTCCATCTCCGCCGGCCTCGGCATGGCCATCGGCCGCGACCTCGCGGATGCCGCCGCGAAGGCGCGCGGCGAGACGCCGCCGCGCCGCAACGTCGTGGCGGTGATCGGCGACGGCTCGATCTCGGCCGGCATGGCCTACGAGGCGATGAACAATGCCGGCGCGCTCAAGTCCCGCCTGATCGTCATCCTCAACGACAACGACATGTCGATCGCGCCGCC
>NZ_JAAKGV010000032.1 GCF_011043735.1 Methylobacterium sp. DB0501
GCCGCCGCCGGCCATGAACAGCATGTCGCCCTGGCCCAGGAGCTGCTCGGCGCCCATCTCGCCGAGAATGGTCCGCGAGTCGATCTTCGAGGTCACCTGGAACGAGATCCGGGTCGGGAAATTCGCCTTGATCGTGCCGGTGATCACGTCCACCGACGGGCGCTGCGTCGCCATGATCAGGTGCAGGCCGGCCGCACGCGCCATCTGGGCGAGGCGCTGGATCGCCCCCTCGATGTCCTTGCCCGCCACCATCATCAGGTCGGCCATCTCGTCGACCACGATCACGATGTAGGGCAGGGCGGAGAGATCCATGACCTCGTCCTCGTAGACCGCCTCGCCGGTCTCGCGGTCGAAGCCGGTCTGGACCGTGCGGGTGATCACCTCGCCCCGCGCCCGCGCCTCCGCCACCCGGGCATTGAAGCCGTCGATGTTGCGAACCCCGAGGCGCGCCATCTTCTTGTAGCGCTCCTCCATCTCGCGCACCGCCCATTTGAGGGCGATGACCGCCTTCTTGGGATCGGTGACGACCGGCGAGAGCAGGTGCGGGATGCCGTCGTAGACGGAGAGTTCCAGCATCTTGGGATCGACCATGATGAGGCGGCACTCCTCCGGCTTCATCCGGTAGAGGAGCGACAGGATCATGGTGTTGATGGCGACCGACTTGCCCGAGCCGGTGGTGCCGGCGACCAGCAGGTGGGGCATGCGGGCCAGATCGGCGATGATCGCCTCGCCGCCGATATTTTTCCCTAAGCAGAGCGCGAGCTTCTGCTTGGTCTCGGTGAAGACCGGCGAGGTCAGGAGCTCGCGCAGGTACACCGTCTCGCGCTTCAGGTTCGGCAACTCGATGCCGATGGCGTTGCGGCCCTGCACGACCGCGACGCGGGCCGAGATGGCCGACATCGAGCGGGCGATGTCGTCGGCGAGCGAGATGACGCGGCTCGACTTGGTGCCCGGCGCCGGCTCCATCTCGTAGAGCGTGACAACCGGGCCCGGCCGGACCGCCAGGATCTCGCCGCGCACACCGAAATCCTGGATCACCTGCTGGAGCTGGAGGGCGTTGTCCTCCAGCATCTCGGGATCGAGGTTGCTGCCGTCCGATTCCCGCGGCTCGGCCAGGAGGTCGACCGAGGGCAGCTCGTAGGGCACCTCGACCGCGCGGGCGGCCTGGCGCAGCGGGATGGTGGCGACCGGCGCCAGGATGTCGTCCTCGTCCTCCCCGTCATCGTCGTCGGCATCGAGGCCGAGATCGATCGCGAGCCCCGTCGTGCCGATGACCAGGCCGTGCGGCTCCGCGGCCGGCATCTCGGATGCGGGGGACGACCAAGCCGCCGCCGGGACGGCGTGGGACTCGGGAACCGGAGCGCCGGTCTCCGTCGGCAGCGCGGCGAGCGACGCCGGATGCTCGGCGGACGGCACCGGTTGCGACGCAACCGGCAGGATGATGCGCGGCGGGCGCGGGGGGGAGGGCAGCGTCGGAGCCGGCAGCTGCGCGCTGAGGCGGCCGGTCGGCACGTAGACGAAGGGCTGCGACGCCGGCACCGAAGCCTGCGACGGCGGCACCGAGGTCTGCGACGGCTCGGGCGCCGAGGTCGCGGACTGGGCGACCGGCTCGGCCGCGGGGCGATCCTCGACCGGTGCGGGCGCGACGACGGACACGGCCGGCAGGGTCCAGGGTGCATCCGGCCGCACCGCCGGCTTTTCGGCCGTCGCGACCGGCAGGGCGTCCGCGGCGATGAACGACCACCGCACCGGCGCGAAGGCCAGGGGCACGAAGGCGGGCTCGGACACGCCGACCGGCGCGTCGTCGACGGGCAGGGCGGCGGCCAGGGGGGTGAGGAGGGGCTCAGGAAGGAGTTCGGGGACCGCCGCCACGAGAGCGACCGTCGCGTCCGGCGGGGTCGCCCGATCCGGCACGCCGACCGTGTCCGGCGCGCTCGCGACGTCCGGCCGCGGGGCGTAGGTGAGGGCCAGCATCGGGGCAGGCGCCGGCAGCAGGATCGTGGCGGGCGGCAGCTCGGCCGCGAAGGACCGGTCCGCCGCGGCGTAGTGGTCCGCCGCATTCGCGGTCACCGGGGCGTCGGCCTCGGTTAGGACGTCGACCGGCGCCTCGGTGGCCGGTTCAGGCATGACGAACGCTTCCACGACGACGGGCGCGTCCATGACGGGTTCGTCCATGACGGGTTCGTCCATGACGGGCCCGGCCGTCGGGGCGTGATCCTGAACCGCGATAGGATGGGTCTCTGCAGCCGACTCCGCGACGGCGGGCACCTCGTCGGGCGACGCCGCGACGTCGGGCTCGGCTACGGCAGGCTCCTCGACGATCGACTCGGGCGGCAGCCGATTGTCCTGCTCCGCGGCGGTCGAGAGCGGGCGGGTCCAGTCGTGCTGCAGCAGCCGGTCGAGGGCATAGACCGGGCGCGGCGGCAGGGAGCGCAGGTGCGAGACGTCGACCGGCACCAGGATGGCACTGTTCGGCACGTCGAAGACCTGCGCCGGCGCGACCGGAACCTCCGCGACGGGGGCAGGCTCGGACGCCGACAGGTCGGGCACGGGCGGGGCGTCCGCGACATGCACTGCCGCGGCCTCGGAGACCGGATCGGCGGGCTCGGGAGCGACGGCCTCGGATTCCGAGACAACCGGCGCCGCGGACTCGGCGGCGACGCTCGCGGCCGGCTCCGCCGGTACGGCGACACCCTCGGCGAACGGCCCGGACATCGCGGCGATATCGGCCGGAGCGTCGGCGGAGACCGGGCCAGCCAGGGCGAGATCGGGCAGGACCGCATCGGCCATGACGGGCTCTGCGGATGCGGGAGTCGCCTCCGTGGCGGCGGTCGCGAGGGTGTCGGTCCCGGTCGCCACCTCCTCTTGGGACGTTGTCTCTTGGGACGCTGTCTCTTGGGACACAGGCTCTTGGGACGCGCCATCCTGTCGGGCTGCAGCCTCCTCCCGAGAGGCGGCCTCGCCCTGGGATCCGGCCTCCTCCTGCGGATGGCGCAGGAGATGGTCCGGCGTGCGGGTGAAGCGCACACCCGGCGGCAGGACGAAGGGCTGGCGCCACAACGGCACCGCGGCGGCGGCCGCGGCCGCCTCGGCTTCGGCCCGGGCGGCTTCGGCCTCGAGGCGCACCGCCTCGGCCGCCGCCATCTCGGCGGCGGCAGCGGCCGCAGCCGCGGCCTCCGCGGCGAGACGGGCCTCCTCCTTCTCGCGCAGGGCCTGCTCGCGACGGCGCTGGCGCGCCTGCAGCACGTGATCGGGCGTGCGGGTGAAGCGCACCCCGGACTCGGCAGGCCGGGCCGGCGCCGCGGCACGGGCCGGGATCTCGGACGATGGCGCGTAGGAACGCGCCTCCGGCGACAACGGATAGGCACGCGCCTCCGGCGACGATGGATAGGAACGCGCCTCCGGCGCCTGGACCTGATCCGCGTCCCGGCGGCGGGCGCGGGTCAACACGGCGCGGGCGGGGCCGGCGGGCGGGATCGGCATGGTCCAGCCGCCCTCGGGCACGAGAGCGGGGTCCGGCGCCCAGGTCGAAGCGCGGCGTGGCGCCGGCGGCTCGGGCGCCACCACCATGATCGGCGGCGCGACGAGATCGGGCTCGGCAAGGGGGGCGAGATGAGGCAAGAGATCGGGCGCGAGATCGGCATGAGGCGCGCGGAACGGCTCGACGGGAGGCACGAACGCTTCGGTCGTCGGCGGCCGGGCTGCTCGCGCGTCGGCGAAGCCCGGCACCGCGGATGCCTGTCCGCGTCCGTCATCCTCGCGGGGCACGGCCGGACGCGGGGCGGCGGCGCGCGCCGGGGGCTCACGCCAGGACGACGCAGGGGGGACGGGGGCGGGAGGCGGCTCCCAGGCCGGGGCGGCGAAGGGCTCCGCCGGGATGACGAAGGGCTCCACCGGGGCGGCGAAGGCATGCGGGGCCGCCGGTACCGGGCGCGGCGCCTGGCCTGCGGATCGGCCGAACGACGGGTCCTGGGCCTGGCTCGGCACGAACGGGCTCTGGCTCCACGGCTCCGGCGGCAGGACGGGTTCCGGCTGAGGCTCGTGTGCGTCGGGCCGCACCAGGGCGTCGGCCATCCAGCTCGGGGTGGCGCGGCGGCTCAGGGTGTAGTCCCGCGGGGCCGGCGGGGGCGCCGGGGGGGCGAGGCGGCGGGACAGGATCGCCCGCAGGCTCATCACGGTCTGGGCCAGGAGGCCGAGAGGGCGCTCCCGCCGCTCGGGCGTGCGCAGGTGGTCGCGCACTCGCTGGGGCGCACGCGGCGAGGAGTCGGAGAAGGGTGGCCGTCCCGATTGTCTCATGATGCCGAAAGTGTGTGTGGGCGGCCCGCGGCCGCGTCGCGTGGAGCCAGTTAGCCACGGCATCGTTAACGCCCGATTAGGCACGGCGACGGGGCCGGCACGGGATGGGACCCGTGGTGGGACATGTCCTGGAGCCGGTACCGCGCGCGTGGCGGGCGCGGTAAGGACGTGGGGCATTTCCGGCGAGAAGGGGCCTGTCGCGCGATGTTTCGATCCCTGTACCGGCACGGCTTCGCCCGCGTCGCGGCCTGTGTCGGCCGCGGCCACATCGCCGACCCGGACGCCAACGCGGCCGAGATCCGGCGACTCGCCGAGCGGTGCGATTCGGACGGCGTCGCCGTGGCGGTGTTCCCGGAACTCTGCCTGTCGGGTTACGCCCTCGAGGACCTGCTGCTGCAGGAAACGCTGCTGGAGCGGGTCGAGGCCGCGCTCCTCGCCCTCGTCGAGGCGAGCCGCGGGCTGATGCCGGTTCTCGTCGTCGGCGCGCCGCTGCGCCACCGCAACCGGATCTACAACACCGCCGCCGTGATCCACCGCGGACAGCTGCTCGGGGTGGTGCCGAAGAGCTACCTGCCGAACTACCGCGAGTTCTACGAGAAGCGCCACTTCGCCCCCGGCGCCGGGATCACGGGCGAGACGATCCGCATCGGCGGGACGGACGCGCCGTTCGGGACCGACCTGCTGTTTTCGGCGCAAGACCTGCCGGGCCTCGTCCTCGGCGTCGAGATCTGCGAGGACATGTGGATCCCGGTGCAGCCCGCCGCGCTCGCCGCGCTCGCCGGCGCGACCGTGCTCGCCAACCTCTCGGGCAGCCCGATCACCATCGGGCGGGCGGAGAGCCGGACGCTCCTGTGCCGCTCGACCTCGTCGCGCTGCCTTTCGGCCTACATCTACGCCGCGGCGGGCCCGGGCGAATCGACCACCGACCTCGCCTGGGACGGCCAGACCGCGATCTTCGAGGACGGCGAGCTGATCGCCGAAGGTGTGCGCTTTCCCGCCGAGCCGCAGGTGACGCTGGCCGACATCGACCTCGACCGCCTGCGCCAGGAGCGGGCGCAGATGGGCAGCTTCGACGACAACCGGGCGGCCGTGCTGCCGGGCGCGCCGGCCTACCGCCGGGTGCCGTTCCGGGTGGCTCCTCCGGAGGCGGATCTCGGCTTCCACCGCACCGTCGAGCGCTTCCCCTTCGTGCCGGCGGATCCCGCCCGCCTCGCCCAGGATTGCTACGAGGGCTACAACATCCAGGTCGCCGGCCTCGCCCAGCGCCTGCAGGCGATCGGCACGAAGCGGGTGGTGATCGGCATCTCGGGCGGGCTCGATTCGACCCACGCGCTGATCGTGGCGGCCCGCGCCTTCGACCAGCTCGGCCTGCCGCGCTCGGACATCCTCACCTACACGATGCCGGGCTTCGCCACCTCGGACGAGACCAAGGCCAACGCCCACCGGCTGATGGCCTCGCTCGGCACCCGGGCCGCCGAGCTCGACATCCGGCCGGCCGCCCGGCAGATGCTCGCCGACATGCACCACCCGTTCGGGCGCGGCGAGGAGGTCTACGACGTCACCTTCGAGAACGTGCAGGCGGGCTTGCGCACCGATTACCTGTTCCGTCTCGCCAACCAGCACGATGCGATCGTGATCGGCACCGGCGATCTGTCGGAGTTGGCGCTCGGCTGGTGCACCTACGGCGTCGGGGACCAGATGTCCCATTACGCGGTCAATGCCGGG
This sequence comes from Methylobacterium sp. DB0501, assembly GCF_011043735.1. Lineage (GTDB taxonomy): Bacteria > Pseudomonadota > Alphaproteobacteria > Rhizobiales > Beijerinckiaceae > Methylobacterium > Methylobacterium alsaeris. Next base: position 6,022 of record NZ_JAAKGV010000032.1, read on the forward strand.
GTGCCCAAGACCCTGATCCAGCACCTGATCCGCTGGGTGATCGCGTCCGGCCAGTTCGACGCCGAGGTCGGCCGCACCCTGGAGGCTATCCTCGAGACCGAGATCTCGCCCGAGCTGGTGCCGGCGCGGGAGGGCGAGACGATCCAGAGCACCGAATCGAAGATCGGCCCCTACGCGCTGCAGGACTTCAACCTGTTCTACACGCTGCGCTACGGCTACCGCCCGTCGAAGATCGCCTTCCTGGCCCTGATGGCCTGGGAGGATTCCGCCCGCGGGCCCTGGCCGCCCGGCTTCCCGGAGGCGAAACGGGGGACTTACGCTCTGCCGGAAATCCGCTCCTGGCTCGGGGTGTTCGTGCGGCGGTTCTTCGGCTTCAGCCAGTTCAAGCGCTCGGCCCTGCCGAACGGCCCGAAGGTGGCGGCCGGCGGCGCCCTCTCGCCCCGCGGCGACTGGCGCGCGCCCTCCGACGGCAATGCCAGGATCTGGCTCGACGAGCTGGAGCGCCAAGTCCCGCAGGAATGAAGTCCCGCAGGAATGAAGTCCCGCAGGAATGATGTCGAAAGGCTGAGCCCAGAAACCCCTCAGGGGCGTATGCGTTGGTCGGGCCCCGGGGCTGCCGATGCGCCCCCGCACGGGAGCCCGACCCGCATGGCCGCCACGCCCATCGAGACCGACGCCCTGCCGAACGGCCCGCTGGACGACGCTGCGGTGCATGATCGTGCTCGCCACGGACGCGGTCTGCTCGTCGTCGGACGAGCTGTAGGACGCCATGATGACGCTCTACCGGCAACGCTTCGGCCAGCAACTCGAAATCGCGGCGACTGACCAGATTCTCGACAATTGGAGTTTGTCCGAGTCGAATCAGCGATGAGGCCGGGCGATCCCGTGTTGCAGTCGTGTAGCGCAACCGTTTCTTGTACCGTTCCGAGGCTCCCGATGCACACATTTTCGTGATTTGGCCGCGTCGCACCTAACGTCATGGCCGAGATTGCGGTGGCGCCGCGCGGCGACGCCTGACATAGTCTCGGCCAAATCAGCCGCTAGCGAATGGACGCCATGGCAGCACCTGCGAGCGGAGGCGATCCGATGCGAAGCTACAACCTGTTCTGCCTGAAAAGCCTCGACGGGCTGGTCTGCGCGGTGCCGGAGGATTACGCCGTGCCGGTCTTCGTGACCGAGGCGCGCTGGGCCTTCGGCGGCAAGCTCGACGGCAGCACGCCCCGCCCGGTCGGCTTCGACGGCGCCGCCGCGGCGACCGCGGTCCGCTTCAACGGCTTCTACCTGTTTCAGAGCCTGTCGCAGGCGCAGGGCTGACCGTTATCCGCGGGAGAGGACGAGAGAGTCGGGCATCGCGGCGAGCATTCCTTAAAGATCGCCGGGGCACCATGCCGGCATCCGAAACCCGCGAGGTCGAACGGGGCTGGGCCGATGTCCGACATGTCCGAATTGCGCAGGGAGACCCGCCTGCGGACGTTCCTGAAGGGGCGCATCGTTTTCAACAACGGCAATTCCAGCATGGATTGCCTGGTGCGGGACCTCTCCGGATCCGGCGCCCGCCTGATGCTCAGCCAGACCGCGACGCTGCCCGAGGGCTTCGATCTCCTCATCCCGGCCAAGGACCGCACCCACAAGGCTGTCCTGCGCTGGCGCCGGGAAGACAGCATCGGCGTGACCTTCACGGACGAGGCCGCCCGCGCGCAGGACCCCGATCCGGACGCCCTCCTCGCCCGCATCCAGGAGTTGGAGACCGAGAACGCCTCCCTGCGGCGCCAGCTGAAGGACGCGGAGGCGATGCTGCTCGACCGGATGCCGTGATGCGGCGCCCGGCAGGGGCGCCCTCAACGGACGAAGGGCCGCCCCGTCGCCGGGGCAGCCCTTCCATTGCCGGACCGCGGTCCGACCGATCATTCAGGATCACCGAGTGATCCGTCAGGATCTACCGATCCTGGATTGCTCGTCGTACGCTCAGGCCGTGAAGCCGGAGGCGACGATCCAGGTCCGGCGCGCAGACGACCGCGGCTGATGACAATGAGACACTGGATCACCTCCTTTCTGTTGTTGCCGATGACCCGAATGTAACCACCCGGCGGCATTGTGCAATGCGGTCTGGGCGCGGCGAAGGGTCCGCACGTCCGCACCTTGACCTCGGCCTTCTCCCGATCATCTCCCCCGCATGAAGAACCGTGGCTTCCTCAAGCTCGCCAGCGCCATGACCGTGATGACGCTCGGCGGCGTCGGCTACGCGGCGCACAAGCGCAGCCGCAACCCCTACTACCGCGGCCCGGTCAGCGACCATTTCGACGGGTTGCGGTTCTTCTCGCCGGGGCAGCCTCAGGACAAGGGCGTGGGCGAGGTGGCGCGCTGGCAGCTGAGCGGCGGCCGGGAGGCCTGGCCGGCGCGCTTTCCGAGCCCGTTCCCGCAGGATGCGCCGCCGGAGCGGGTCGAGGGCTTGCGGGTCGTCCATATCGGGCATGCGAGCCTGCTGATCCAGGTCGCCGGACGCAACATCCTGATCGACCCGGTCTACGCCCGGCGCGCGAGCCCGGTGGGCTTCAGCGGCCCCAAGCGCGTGAACCCGCCGGGCATCGCCTTCGGCGCCTTGCCGCCCATCGACGCGGTGCTCGTCACCCACAACCACTACGACCATCTCGACGGGCCGATCCTGGCCCGGCTCTGGGCCGAGCACGCGCCGACCTTCGTCGCACCGCTCGGCAACGACGCGATCCTGCGCAGCTACGACGCCACGATCCCGGTCGAGACCCGGGACTGGGGCGGCGCGGTCGATCTCGGCGGCGGGATCGTCGTGCATCTCGTGCCGGCCCATCACTGGTCGGCCCGGGGCGTGAACGACCGGCGCATGGCGCTGTGGTGCGCCTTCGTGCTCACCACCCCGCAGGGGGTGCTCTACCATGTCGGCGATACCGGCTACGGCGACGGGGCGATCTTCCGGGACGTGCGCGCGCGCTTCGGCGCCCCCCGCCTCGCCACTCTGCCGATCGGCGCTTACGAGCCGCGCTGGTTCATGCAGCCCCAGCACATGAACCCGGACGAGGCGGTGCGCGCCTTCCTCGATGTCGGGGCCGGGCAGGGTCTGGGCCACCATTGGGGCACGTTCCGTCTCACCCACGAGGGCGCGGGCGAGCCGGCGGAGGCGCTGGGTCGGGCGCTCGCGGCATCGGAAGTGCCGGCGGAACGGTTCCTCGCGCTCAGGCCGGGGCAGGTGTGGGGTGGGTAGGCGGAGCCTTGGTTTCTGGTCCCAGGCGGACCTGACACCCTCCGGGGTCGTACCGGAGCCGCAGGACGGTTCAGGACGAAGCGGACGGCTCTCCTCGGCCCTCGTCTCCGACATGCAGGGTCAATCCCGGGCTCCCACCTGCGGCGAGCCCCGGGATGATCCTGCATGTCGGAGACGCCGAACGGCTCCGATCGCGGATGATTACAGGATGAAACGGCTCAGATCCGCGTTCTGCGCCAGGCTCTCGACCCGGTCGCGGACGTAAGACGCATCGATCGTCACCGTCTCGCCCGAGCGGTCGGGGGCCGTGAACGACACGTCGTCGAGGACCCGTTCCAGCACCGTCTGGAGCCGGCGCGCGCCGATATTCTCGACCGAGGAATTCACGTCGACGGCGACCTTGGCCAGCGCATCGATGGCGTCGTCGGTGAAGTCGATCGTCACGCCTTCCGTCGCCATCAGGGCCACCGCCTGCTTGGTCAGGCTCGCTTCCGTCTCGGTCAGGATGCGGCGGAAATCGTCGACGGTGAGCGGGCTCAGCTCGACCCGGATCGGCAGGCGGCCCTGCAGCTCCGGCAGCAGGTCGGAGGGCTTCGAGACGTGGAAGGCGCCGCTGGCGATGAACAGGATGTGGTCGGTCTTCACCGGCCCGTGCTTGGTGGCGACCGTGGTGCCCTCGATCAACGGCAGCAGGTCGCGCTGCACGCCCTCGCGCGAGACGTCGGCGCCGGAGCGGCCCTCGCGCGCGCAGATCTTGTCGATCTCGTCGAGGAAGACGATGCCGTTGTCCTGCACGTCGCGCAGGGCCTCCTGCACCACGCTGTCCTGGTCGAGGAGCTTGTCGGATTCCTCGCTGATGAGGGGCGCGTAGGCGTCGCGCACGGTCATCCGCCGCGGCTTGCCCTTCTGGCCGCCGAGCGCCTTGCCAAGCATGTCGCCGAGGTTGATCGCCCCCATGGCGGCCCCGGGCATGCCCGGGATCTCGAACATCGGCATGCCCTGGGGGGCGCCGGACGCCAGTTCCAGCTCGACCTCCTTGTCGTCGAGTTCGCCGGCGCGCAGGCGGCGCCGGAAGGCGTCGCGGGTCGCCTGGCTCGCGGTCGCGCCGACGAGGGCGTCGAGCACCCGGTTCTCGGCCGCGGCCTCCGCCTTGGCCTGGACGCCGCGGCGCTTCTCGTCGCGCTTGAGGCCGATGCCGATCTCGACGAGGTCGCGCACGATCTGCTCGACGTCACGGCCGACATAGCCCACTTCCGTGAACTTCGTCGCCTCGACCTTCAGGAACGGCGCCCCGGCGAGCCGGGCGAGGCGGCGCGAGATCTCGGTCTTGCCGCAGCCGGTCGGGCCGATCATCAGGATGTTCTTCGGGGCCACCTCCTCGCGGAGCGGACCCTGGAGCTGCTGGCGGCGCCAGCGGTTGCGCAGCGCGATCGCGACCGCGCGCTTCGCGTCGCCCTGGCCGACGATGTAGCGATCGAGCTCGGAGACGATTTCGCGGGGGGAGAAGGTGGTCATGAGGCTCTTCGGGCGGGCCCACGGCCCTGTGCGAGTGGGGTGAGGGCGAGGTGGCCGCCCGTCAGGCGGCGTCCAGGCTCTCGATCACCAGGCTGCCGTTGGTGTAGACGCAGATCTCGGCGGCGATCCGCATGGCGCGGCGCACGATCGCCTCGGCGTCGAGATCCTGCTCCTCCAACGCCCGGGCGGCGGCGAGGGCATAATTGCCGCCGGACCCGATCGCCATCACGCCGCCCTCGGGCTCCAGCACGTCGCCGGCCCCGGACAGCAGCAGGCTCACATCCTTGTCGGCGACCAGCATCATCGCCTCGAGGCGGCGCAGGTAGCGGTCGGTGCGCCAATCCTTGGTCAGCTCGACGCAGGCCCGGGTGAGCTGGCCCGGATACTGCTCCAGCTTGGCCTCCAGCCGCTCGAACAGCGTGAAGGCGTCGGCGGTGGCGCCGGCAAAGCCCCCGATCACCGAGCCCTTGGCGAGGCGGCGTACCTTGCGGGCATTGCCCTTCACGATGGTCTGGCCGAGGCTGACCTGCCCGTCGCCCCCGATCACCACCCGGCCGCCCTTGCGCACCATCAGGATCGTCGTCGCATGCATGCGGGGGGCGCCCCCCGCGTCGTCGTTGGCCAAGGATGTCTCTCCAGGCAGGCTGTCTCGCGTCGTGCTGCGGCGTAGGTGGGGGTTGCGGGGCCGTTCGTCCAGCGGGGCGGGATGCGGAGCGGGGATCCTGGCGAAAGGCCTGTATCTGACGTAGGGTGACGGGCCATGGTGGAACGAATCGGCCCCTCATTGGTCCCGCCGGGCATCCAATGCCCAGAGGCGGCCCGCAATGCCCAAGGGTGACCCGAAGCACCGCGCAAAACGGTTCGACGAAGGAGCCAAGCTGCTCGCTTCCTTGTTCAACTCATTGGCTATCGCGGTCTTCGGGGCCGCTTTCGTGATCCCGGTCACGCATGGCCGGTACGATGTCTTCGCCCATGGAGGGGGACTTCTCCTCATCGCAGGCGAATGCTTCCACCTCGCCGGCCAAGCCGCGCTTCGCTTCCTCGGAGCAGAGGACTGACACCGATGACGACCGCTTACGCATGGTAGATCCTCGGCGTGAGCGCCACGCTGATCACCGGCGGCCTGCCCGCCCTCAAGGTCGCGTCGGATCTCTACGATCGAAAGACACGGGAGATCGAGGAGCGGCGGGCTGCCGGGGAGTGGAGTCGGCTGGAGGACCGACGCACCGTGCAGCAGATCGAGGCCGGGCGGGCTTCCGGCCTTGTTCATCCGCCTCCGTCGATCGACTTGATCTTGATCGCCGAGAGGCCGCTCCATGCTGATCGTGTTCGCCGGCCTGCCCGGGACCGGAAAGACGACGATCTCCCGCGCCGTCGCCCGCGCCCTCGCGGCGACTCATCTGCGCGTCGACGTCATCGAGCAGGCGATCCGGGATGCGGGCGTGCCGGCGCGCTGTCCGGTCCCAGCGAGGGGACGGAACGACGCCGGCCCCCTACACCACCACGGTGATCGCCTGCGCCGCCCGGGTCAGCGCCGTGTAGAGCCAACGCGCCCGGTGCTCGCGGAAGGCGTAGGATTCGTCGAACAGCACGACCTTGTCCCATTGCGAGCCCTGCGCCTTGTGGACGGTGAGCGCGTAGCCGTAGGTGAATTCCTCGGTCTCGCGCCGCAGGATCGCCGGCACCTCCTCCTCGCTGCCGGCGATGACCGAGCGCAGGACCCGGATGTCCTGCGGCTTGCGGCGGAGCGCCGGATCGTCCTCCGGCACCACGTCGAGGCGCACGAGGTCGGGGCGGGGGGCGGCGCGCAGGGCCTGGACGGTCCAGGTCGAGCCGTTGAGCAGGCCCTTGGTGCGGTCGTTGCGCAGGCAGACCAGCTTCTCGCCCACCGCCGGCATCGGATCGGCGTGCCCGATCAGCTCGCGGATGCGGCCGTTGTAGAGCCGCCGGGTGCGGTTCATCCCGACCAGCACCTGATCGGCGGCGAGCACCGATTGCGGGTCGATGTCGCGCCGCGGGATCACCCGGCTCTCGCCATAGGCGCCGTAGTCCAGCCGTCCGCCCTCGCGGACGGTCATGGCGAGGCGCACGATCGGGTTGTCGGCGGCCTGGCGGTGGACCTCCGTCAGCATCACGTCGGGCTCGGCCTCGGTGAAGAAGCCGCCGCCCTTCACCGGCGGCAGCTGGGCCGGATCGCCCAGCACCAGGACCGGCGTGCCGAAGGACAGGAGGTCGTTGCCCAGGTCACCGTCGACCATCGAGCACTCGTCGATGACGACGAGGGCCGCCTTGCTCACCGGCCCGGTGCGGTTGAGGGTGAAGGCGGGCCCGCCCTCGGTATCCTCGCGGGTGCGGTAGATCAGGCTGTGGATGGTGGACGCGTCGGGGCAGCCGCGGGCGCGCATCACCGAGGCCGCCTTGCCGGTATAGGCGCAGAACAGCACCCCGCCCTCGACATCCTCGGCGAGGCGCCGGGCCAGCGTGGTCTTGCCGGTGCCGGCGAAGCCGAACAGGCGGAAGACCTGCGGGCTGCCGCGCTTCAGCCAGTCCGACACCGCCTTGAGCGCCGCTTCCTGCTGGGGCCCGAGCTCGCTCACGCTTCTCTCGCAATCACTGGGGCTTTCCTACGGTGCGGCGGGCCTGGAAGGGCGCGACCGGCGGCGCCTCCTTGCGGCGCAGGGTGGCGCGGAACTCGTCGCGGCGCTCGTGGATCGAGGCGATGACCAGCCCCATCGGCACCCCGACATCGACGAGCACGGCTTCGGAGAGCTGGAGCGAGGCCTCGATCGTCTCCGGCACCGCGTCGTCGACGCCCATCTCGTAGAGGGCGGTGGCGTGGCGGGCATCCCGCGCCCGGGCCACGATGGTCAGGTCCGGCCGCTCGGCGCGGGCCGCCGCCACCACCGCCTCGACGGCGCGGGGCTGGTCGAGGGTCACCACCAGGGCGCGGGCGGTGTCGATGCCGCAGCGGCGCAGGAGCTCCGAATTGGCCGAATCGCCGAAATAGACCGGGTTGCCGAGGCGGCGCTGGTCGGCGACGCGGGCGGCATCCATGTCGAGGGCGATGTAGGGCACCTTGTGGCGGGCCAGCATCTCGGCGACGAGCTGGCCGACCCGGCCGTAGCCCGCGACGATCACCCGGCCGGGCTGGCGCTCCGGCGGCGGCGGCTCGGCCCGGGCCCGGCCCAAAGCCGTCCGGTCGATCCGCCGGCCGAGGCGGCGGGCGAGCGCCGCGAGGCCGGGAATCATCACCATCGTGGCGGTGGTGACGACGAGCGCCGCCTGGCCGAGATCATCGGGCACGAGGCCGGCGGCCAGCGCGCTGCCGACGAGCACGAAGGCGAACTCGCCCCCGGGGCCGAGCAGGAGCGCCGATTCGAGCGCCACCGCCCGGGGCAGCCGCAGGGCGGTGGCGATCGCCACGATCACCCCGCCCTTCAGGACGAGGAGGCCGAGGGCCAGCCCCAGGATGGTGAGCGGCGTCTTCATCAGCACCGCCGGGTCGATCCCCATGCCGACCGAGACGAAGAACACGCCCAGAAGCAGGCCCTTGAACGGGTCGATCGTCGCCTCGATCGCCCGGCGATACTCGGTCTCGGCGAGGAGCAGCCCGGCCACGAAGGCGCCGAGCGTCATCGACAACCCGCTCGCCGCCGCGAGGAGGGCGGTGGCCGCGATGACGAGGAGGCAGGCCGCCATGAACAATTCGGGGCTGCGGGTGCGGGCCACGAGCTGGAACAGCGGCCTCAGGCCCAGCCGCCCGGCGCCGACCAGCAGGGCCAGGGCGACCGCCGCCTGGCCGAGCGCCAGCGCCAGCCCGGTCACCGCGTCGCTGTCCTTGCGGCCGAGCACCGCGATGGCGAACAGCACGGGCGCGACGGCGAGGTCCTGGAACAGCAGCACTGCGAAGCTCGCCCGGCCGGCCGGGGTGTTGAGCCGCTTCTGCTCGGCCAGCACCGGCAGCACGATGGCGGTGGAGGAGAGGGCGAGCGCCAGCCCGACCAGGATCGCCGCGATGGGCGGGACGTCGAGCGCCATCAGCACCGCCCCGACGAGCAGGCTCGACACCACCACCTGCAGCGAGCCGAGGCCGAAGACCAGGCGACGCAGGATGCGCAGGCGCTCCCACGACAGCTCGACCCCGATCATGAACATCAGGAACACCACGCCGAGCTCGGCGAGATGGGCGATCTCGGTGCGGCTCGAGATCGTTACCGCGCCGAGCCAGGGCACCGTCTCGGTGAGCCGCCCGAGGCCCGACGGCCCGAGCAGCGCGCCGGCCCCGATGAAGCCGAGGACCGGGCTGACGCGCAGGCGATGGAACAACGGCACCACGATCCCGGCGGTGACCAGGAACAGGATGACCTCCTTGTAGGAGCCGGACGCGGCGTGCTCGGTCATCGGGAGCGGCAGGGCCTTATCGGTTCGCGGATGGGGGAATAGCCCCGCCGCGAGTCGCAGCCGGGGGCTCGGGCCGCCATCATGCGGAGGGGGCCCGCCGGAGCAAGCCAAAAGGGTGCCGCGGCCGGCGCTTTCGCGATCGCCGGCCGGAATTTTCAATCCAGAGTTGCGAGAGCCATCTCCAGGTCCGCCGCCAGATCCTCCGGATGCTCGATGCCGATCGAGACCCGGATCGTCGCATCGGTGACGCCGAGGCGGTCGCGCACCGCCTTCGGTACGCCCGAATGGGTGGTCGAGGCCGGGTGGCTCGCGAGCGATTCGGTGCCCCCCAAGCTCACCGCGAGCTTGAACAGCTGGAGCGCATTGAGCACCCGGAACGCCTCCGGCTCGGCCCCCGCGACGTCGAACGAGAAGGTCGAGCCCGGCGCGGCGCATTGCGCCGCATAGACCCGGGCCGCACCGGAGCCGGGTTCGAGATGGCCGAGATGGTGGAGCTTCGTCACCTTCGGGTGGGCGCGCAGCCGCTCCGCGATGATCTCGCCGTTGCGGTTGGCCTTCTCCATCCGCAGCGTCAGGGTTTCGAGCGAGCGCCCGAGCATCCAGCACGAATGCGGATCGAGCTGGGTGCCGATCGCCGAGCGCAGCAGCCGCACCGGCTTCATCCGGGCCGCTGCGCCGAGCGCCGCCCCGGCGATGAGGTCGGAATGGCCGCCGACGTATTTCGTCAGCGAGTAGACCGAGATGTCGGCGCCAAAGCGCAACGGGTGCTGGAAGAGGGGGCCGAGCAGCGTGTTGTCGCAGACCACCACCGGCGCCTGTCCGCCCTGGCTGGCCCCGATCCGGTCGGCCGCCTGGCGTACCAGCCCGAGATCGACGAGCGTGTTCAAGGGATTGGACGGCGTCTCGACCATCACGACGCTGACGCGGCCGCCGCTTTCCCTGGCCAGCGCCTCCGCGGCCTCGGCCGCCGCGGCGACGCTGCCCGCGTCGGTGCCGTCCTGGAAGCCGACGGCGCCGATGCCGAAGCCCGCGAGCGTCCTGGCGATCAGCGTCTCGGTGCCGCCGTAGAGCGGTTGCGAGTGCAGCACCACGTCGCCGGGCCGGGCATGCGCCAGGATCACGGTGGCGATCGCCGACATGCCGGAGGAGAACAGGAGGGCCGCCTCCGCCTCCTCGAACACCGCCAGGCGGTCCTCGACGATCTCGCTGTTGGGATGGTTGAAGCGCGAATAGACCAGGCCGGCCGCCTCGCCGGCCGGCGGCTCGCGCCGCCCCGAGACGTAGTCGAAGAACGCCTTGCCGTGCTCGGCGGAGGTGAACACGAAGGTCGAGGTGAGGAAGACCGGCGGCTTCACCGCCCCCTCCGACAGGGCGGGATCGTAGCCGTAGCCGAGCATCAGGGTCTCGGGGTTCAGGCGGCGATTGCCCAAATGATCCTTGTGGTAGCGGTCCTTGTGATAGGGGTCCTTGCGGTCGCGGTCGTCCGACATGCGGGGCCTCGCTCCGGTCTGGCGACGCCGTCGCACGGCGTCGGAATCGGCGCGACGACCGCGCCACGACCTAATTCTAGCCCGGCTCGCGACGTTTTGCGGTGCGTAAACCGCCGCCCGGACGCTGCGCCGCGGCAGGGTCCACTCGCCCAGGGCGCATTTTCGGCGCAAAACCCGCCTAGGACGAAGGATTGAGAATCCGTGTACGCAGCCGCGACCCCGGGCGGCCCTGCGAGGTGTGGTGCGAGGAGTGGTGATGGGCCGACAGCCTCCCGATCGGGTCGTGGTGCGCGAGAAGCGCGCCTGGACCGACGAGACCGACGCCTGGAAGCAGGATCGGGCGATCCGCAAGGGCTACCGCATCCGCTGGGGCTACGTCGCCATCGCCTACCTGGTCGAGGCGCTGGTGATCTGCACCTCGCTCGCCGGAGCGTGGTTCTTCGCCGAGACCTATGCGAACCCCAACGACCAGAGCTTCTGGTTCATGCTGCTGGCGCCGATCGTCTACGCGGCGATCGAGCTGTGCCGGGTGCCGCTCGGCATCCTGATCCGGGTCCAGCGCGACTGGCTGATCAAGAGCCTCGCGGTGATCGGCATCGTGATGGCGGCGGGCGTGACCACCAAGTCGGTGTCGCAGCTCGGCGAGATGATGTTCCATCCCCGCCTCGCCGAGGCCTCGAAGGCCCGTACCGTCCTGAAGGAAGCGGAGGCCGACCGCGGCACGATCGACAACCGCATCGCCCAGGCCGACGCCCGGGTGGCGCAGTACGCGGCGGAGGCCGCGGCGCTCGAGAAGCGCACCACCGAGGCCTCGGCGCAGCTCGCCGGCCTGCCGGGCCAGCGCTGCGAGCGCCTGTCGGGCACCAACAGCCGCGGCAAGCGCTACAACTACCTGCGCTGCGTCACCGATCCGCGCACCGCCACCATCGCGGGCAGCCTGAAATCCGCCGGCGACGAGCGGGCGGCGGTGGCCAGGAACCTGGCGGAGGCCCGCACCGCCCGGGCCCAGCTCGACCGCGCCGCCGCCGACCGCCGGGTGACGGAAGCCGAAGGGGCCTATCGCGACGCGGTGCGGCGCTCGCAGCTCCACTCCTTCACCGCCATGGTCTACGGCGCCGATCCGGTCGACGTGACCGACCAGCAGGTCCACGCCTTCCTGCGCATCTTCGTCTTCGCGCCGGCCCTGTGCGCCGCCTTCGCCTCGACGCTGCTCGCGCTCTGCGCCGTGCAGGTGCGCCGGACCTACCGCGACGAGGACGACCTCGACGCGGTGATGCAGGCCGAGGGCGTGCCGCTGCTCCTCAACCAGCTGGCCGAGAGCCGGACGGTGATGAACGACGCGGAGCGGGCGGTGCGGGAAGCGGTGGCGTCGGGCGCCGCGATCCCCCTCGACCAGCGCCGCTCGCCGACCGTGCCCCAGGCCGGCACGCCCCCGGCGCCGCCGGCGCGCGACGACGACCGCATCGAGAGGCCGAGACCGTGAGCTACCACGCACCGGGCACGCCGGAGAACGTCGCGCTCGCCCAGCACGTCAACGGGCGCCTGCGGGCCGAGGCCCGGATCTCCAACGCCCGCGCCTTCCTGTTCCGGGCGATCGGGCTGGGGGCCTTCGTGGGGCTGGCCGGCGCCGGGCTGGGTGCCGCCTTCTACGGCTACGCCACGATGAACGAGGTCGGCAACGCGTCCGACAAGCTCGCCAAGGCCCTGACCCAGGCCCTCGAGACCACCACGCTCAAGACGAGCGGAGAGGTCCGGCTGACCGACAACACCCTCAAGATCGAAGGGGGGCTGCCGGCGGCGAAGGGGCGCCCGGACGTGGCCTCGCTCACCGGCAACCAGGGCAAGACCGAGGCACCCGCCAACGCCGCCGTGCGCACGAGCTTCACGGTGTTCAAGACCGTGCCCTATCTCGATGGCACGATCGTCACCGGCTGGAACTTCAAGGGCGACGAGCAGAAGCCCGAGAAGCAGTATTGCTACGTGACCCGGCCCCAGACCTTCGGCGACGGCGCCACCTCGAACCAGACCACCGTGGCGATCGACGGCGAACTCCTGCCCCAGCCGGCCCGGTCGGAGATCAACTTCGCGGTGATCGCCCGCAGCTGCGTGTGGTTCGATCCGTCGAAGCTGTGAGAGGGGCGGGGCTCGCCAGCGCCGCCTTCGCCGCATAGGTTCGGGGAAATCCCCTCGAAGGACGTGACGCGAGCCCGATGCGCTTTACCGGAACCGAGAGCTACGTCGCCACCGGCGACCTCACCGTCGCGGTCAACGCCGCCATCACCCTGGAGCGGCCGCTCCTCGTCAAGGGCGAGCCGGGCACCGGCAAGACCGTGCTGGCGGAGGAGATCGCCCGGGGCCTGAAGGCCCCGCTGCTGACCTGGCACATCAAGTCGACCACCAAGGCGCAGCAGGGCCTCTACGAGTACGACGCGGTCTCGCGCCTGCGCGACTCGCAGCTCGGCGACCCGCGGGTGTCGGACATCGCCAACTACATCCGCCGCGGCAAGCTGTGGGACGCCTTCACGGCACCCGAGCGGCCGGTTCTCCTGATCGACGAGATCGACAAGGCCGACATCGAGTTCCCGAACGACCTGCTGCTCGAACTCGACCGGATGGAGTTCCACGTCTACGAGACCGGCGAGACCGTGCGGGCGGCGCGCCGGCCGATCGTCATCATCACGTCGAACAACGAGAAGGAACTGCCGGACGCCTTCCTGCGCCGCTGCTTCTTCCACTACATCAAGTTCCCGGACGCCGACACGCTCAAGGCGATCGTCGACGTGCATTACCCGGGCATCAAGCAGCGCCTCGTCGAGGAGGCCCTGAGGATCTTCTTCGAGGTGCGGGAGGCCCCGGGCCTCAAGAAGAAGCCCTCGACCTCGGAACTGCTGGACTGGCTCAAGCTGCTGATGGCCGAGGAGATCGGGCCGGAGCAGTTGCGCGAGCGCGACCCCCGCAAGCTGATCCCGCCGCTGCACGGGGCGCTCCTGAAGAACGAGCAGGATGTCGGGCTCTTCGAGAAGCTCGCCTTCCTGAGCCGCCGCGAGGGACGCTAGAGCGATGCGCCGCCTGATCCTGCTCCGCCACGCCAAGTCCGACTGGCCGGACGGCACGTCGGACGTCGACCGGCCGCTCGCCGCCCGCGGCCGGGACGCCGCGCCCAAGATGGCCGCCTACCTGGCGGCGGAGGGGCTGATCCCCGACCGGGTGCTGGTCTCACCGGCCCGGCGCACGCGGGAGACCTGGGACCTGGTCAGGCCGGCCCTCGGGTCTGCGCCGGACGAGACCGTGCCGCAGATCTACGAGGCCCCGGTCTCGCGCCTCCTCGACGTGGTGCACGCCATCCCGGACGAGGCCGCCACGATCCTGATGATCGGGCACAATCCGGGCTTCCAGGACCTCGCCCGGCTGCTGTCCGAGCCCGGGGAGGCGCGGCGGGCGCTGACCAAGAAATACCCGACGGCGGCGGTCGCGGTGATCGACCTGCCGGCGGGGTCCTGGGCCCAGGTCGAGGCCGGGGCGGGGACGATCGAGCGGTTCGTGACCCCGAAGAGCTTAGGGTACGGCGAGGACGAGTGAGCGACGGGCGGTGAAGTCGCCGTCGTGATCGAGGCAGGGCCGTCCGGGACGCGGGAAGGGCGCGGGCCTCTCCTCGCCCGGCGGGCATGGGATCGTGCGGGGAATGGGGAGACCCGTACCTCGCGCGTTGGAACGCAGCGGACGGTAAATCGCTTAAGACAGGCTTAGCCTCAGCAACGCATCCCGGGCCCCGTGATCCTCACCGCCTTCCTCGCCTTGAGCCTCGCGGCCGGACCAGCGACCGATGCGGGTGCCGCCCTGGTCAGGGACGGCGCCGCGCGGATCGGCGAGGGGCTTGCCGCCGCCTCCGCCCTGGCGGCGCCGCTGCGCGAGACCCCGGTCTACCGGCCCGAGGCCCGGGCGGTGTCGAACTGGCGTGCTGAGACCCGCGACGGGCTCCTGCCGCTCTCGCTCGCCTGGACCGCCTGGGCGGCGCCGGGCGATCCGGCCTTCGTGGCGCGCTGCGTCAAGCTCAACAATTACTGGTGCATCAAGCGGGCGCGCTGGGACGGCGAGATCGGCGGCGACCAGGAGGGCCATACCGGCTTCGCCACGGCCGGGCAGGGGGCGGACGCCGCGGTCTCGCTGCTCCGGCGCTATTACGGCGAGTACGGGCGCCGCTCGGCGCTCGCGATCGTCCGGCGCTGGGCGCCGGCGGAATGCGCAGGCCCGGTCGCCGCGCGGGCGGCGGCTCCGGCCGGCCGGGCCGCACCGGTACGAGCCGCCTCGCCGGCGCTCGCGGCCCTGGCGCCGCAGGGCCTCGGCCGGACCCTCAGGGCACGGTTCCTCGCCAGCCACGGCCGCGGCGGCGCCCCCCGGCGGGTCGCGCGGGCGCCTGCGCGCCCGGTTGTCTCCCGCCCGGTTGCCTCCCGCCCCGTGGCCGGCAACGCCCTGCGGGTCCAGCCCTGGTCGGCGCTCGCCCGGGTGCAGGGGCGGCCGCGCCAGCCGGCCCGCGCCGTCAAGGCGGCCCCGCTCCCCACCATCGCCACCGGCATCGGCGAGACGGCGCGCCCCGCCGCCGCGATCGAGCCGGGCCGGATCCTCGATGGCGCCCGCCTCGCCGCGGAAGCCGCCGCCCTGCCGACGCTGGCCGCCGCCCCGGTCTCGGCCCTGCCGCCGGCCTTGCGGCCGCCCGCGCCCCTGTGCGGCTCGGACGAGATCCGCATCCAGAACTATGCCGCCCGCATCGCCGGCAGCGTCGGCGTGAAGCCCGGGGACGATCTCGGCCTGTTCACGCCCGACGGGCACGCCACCGCCCGCCTCGCCCCGGTGCTGCTGGCGATGTCGTCGGTCGAGCTCGGGGCGTTGCGGGCGAGCCCGGCCCTCGTCGCCGCGGCGATCGCCCGGGCCGAGGCCGAGCGCGGGGCGGCCCGGCAGCAGGCCGACGCCGCGCCTTGAGCACGTCGCGCCTCGAGCACGTCGCGCCTCGAGCCCTTGCGGAACCCGTAAGGCCGCGCCACCTCCCGGATCACGATGAAGCCAGAGCGTACCGCGTGCCCCTGACCGATCTCGCCGCGCGTGCCGGCTCACTCGCCAAGACCGTCACCGAGGCCACGCGCTCGCTCGCCGAGGCCTCGAACGACCTCCTGGTCCAGCCGACGGTGCGGCTCGGCGTCACCGGCCTCGCCCGCTCGGGGAAGACGGTGTTCACGACCGCGCTGGTGCACCAGCTCACCGGCCTGCACCCGCTGCCGGCGCTCCGCGCCTCGCAGGAGGGCCGCCTGCGCCGGGCCCGGCTGGTGCCGCAGCCCGACGACGCGGTGCCGCGCTTCCCCTACGAGGACCATCTCGCGGCGCTGACGGAGGCGCGGCGCTGGCCGCGCTCGACCGACCGGATCAGCCAGCTGCGCCTCGAGATCGATTACGAGCGCAAGAGCGCCTGGCGCACCGGGCCGGCGAGCCTGATGGTCGACATCGTCGACTACCCGGGCGAGTGGCTCCTGGATCTGGCGCTGATCGAGCAGACCTACGAGGGCTGGTCGCGCGAGACGATCGTGGCCGCCGAACGCCCCGGCCGGGCCGCGATGGCGGCGCCCTGGCTCGCCTCGCTGCGGGCGCTCGACCCGAACCAGCCCCTCGACGAGATCGTGGCCGAGCGGGCGAGCGAGGCCTTCACCACCTATCTCGCCGCCGTGCGGGCCGGGCCCGAGGCGGTGGCGACGACGCCGCCCGGCCGCTTCCTGATGCCGGGCGACCTCGCCGGTTCGCCGGCGCTGACCTTCGCGCCGCTGATCCTGAACGGGCCGGTGAGCCCCGACAGCCTGGGCGGCCTGATGCAGCGCCGCTTCGAGGCCTACAAGTCCCGCGTCGTGACGCCGTTCTTCCGCGACCACTTCCAGCGCATCGACCGGCAGATCGTCCTCGTCGACGTGCTGGCGGCGATCGATGCCGGGCCGGCGGCCCTGGCCGAGCTGGAGGAGGCCCTCGACCGGGTGCTGATGAGCCTGCGGGTCGGGCGCAACACCATCCTGTCGCGGCTCTTCGCGCCGCGCGCCGACAGGATCCTGTTCGCCGCCACCAAGGCCGACCACCTCCACCACACGAGCCACGACCGGCTCGACGCGCTGCTGCGCCTCCTCGTCGCCCGTTCCCTCAGGCGCACCGAGGCCGCCGGCGCCCATGTCAGCACCCAGGCGCTCGCCTCGGTACGCTCGACCCGCGAGACGGTGGTGCATGACGGGCCGCACGCCTTCCGGGCGGTGGCCGGGACGCCGGAGGCGGGCGAGAGCATCGACGGCGAGACCTTCGACGGCGAGACGGAAGCCGCGATCTTCCCCGGCGAGCTGCCCGAGCGGCCCGAGGCCGTGCTCGAAGGGGCGGTGCCGCCGGGATCCTTGCGCTTCCCGCGCTTCCGCCCGCCGCTCGTGTCGCGCGATGCGCTGGGCCGCCCGGGCCGCCTGCCGCAGATCCGCCTCGACCGCGCCCTGAATTTCCTGATCGGCGACCGCCTCGCCTGAGGGTCCTGATGACGAATCCTCCCCCCCAAAAGCCCCGCGCCTTCCGCCTGCCCCCCGCCGGCACCGAGACGACGACCGCCCCGCCGCCGCCCGGCACCGAGACGGCGCTCGCCGACGGCGTGCGGGTGGTGGAGGAACCGTTCGAGATCGTCGAGGCCGCCGACGGCGTCGCCGTGCCGGTGGCGCCGCGCTCGCGCGCGCCGTGGGCGACGTTGCTGCTCTCGGCCCTCGGGGGGCTGGCCTCCCTCGGCATCGGCCTCGCGGTCGAGCGCCTGATCGCCGACCTGTTTTCCGCCGCGCCCTGGCTCGGCATCGTGGCCCTGGTGCTGCTGGCGCTCGCCGTGGTGGCGCTTTCGGCGATCGTCTGGCGCGAGGTGGCCGGGGTCCTGCGCGAGCGCCGCATCGAGGCCCTGCGCGAGGAGGCCCTCGACGCGCTCCGCTCCCGCGACCACAGCGCCGCCAAGGCGGTGGTGCGACAGCTCTCCGGCCTCTACGCCGGGCGCCCGGCGGCCGCGGCCCCGCGCGCGCGGCTGGCCGCCCTCGACGACCAGATCCTCGACGTCGAGGACCGGATCGGCATCGCCGAGGCCGAGCTGCTGGCCTCCCTCGACCGCGCCGCCAAGGCCGCCGTGGCCGAGACCGCCAAGCAGGTCTCGGCGGTGACGGCGCTGAGCCCGCGGGCGATCGTCGATGTCGGCTTCGTGATTTTCGCGGCGGTGCGCCTCCTGCGCCGCATCGCCACCATCTATGGCGGGCGGCCCGGCCTGTTCGGCTTCCTGCGCCTCGCCCGGGCGGCGCTCGCGCACCTCGCCGTTACCGGCAGCGTCGCGGTCGGCGACAGCCTGGTGCAGCAGGTGCTGGGTCTGGGCGTCGCCGCGCGGATCTCGGCGAAGCTCGGGGAGGGCGTCCTGAACGGGCTGATGACGGCGCGGTTCGGGCTGGCGGCTCTGGCGGTGTGCCGGCCGCTGCCGTTCACCCGGGAGCCGGCACCGCGGCTGGGGGATGTCGCGGGGGAGTTGCTGCGCGGGAACGGCGATGCGGAGGGGCGGGACGGGTCGCGGTAGAGTCGCATTCAGCAAGCCACGCGTTTCGCCGTTACCCTCGCCATTTCCCGGACGACTGCAGCGAAGCGGACGGAGATCCGGGATCCAGCACAAGACGTGCCGCGCAGCGGCTCGGTATGTTTCAACGTTGCTGATATACGGGCGCGACGCGTCTTTTCGCGCCGGATCCCGGATTTCCTTCCGCTGACGCTCCAGTCGTCCGGGAAAGGGGAAGATTGACGCCACCCCGGCAGCTCGCTCAGCCCGCCTGCTCCCGTCCCGCCGGGCCGCCGACCCTCTCCGCCGCGAACCGCTCCCGCAGCCAAGCCGCCGCCGGCCCGCACGGCCGCTGCTTGTGCCAGACCAGTTCCAGGGCGATCGGCCAGTCGCCCTGGTCGAACTGAAGATCCGGCGTGACGAGGTACGGCGCGGTGAGCGAGGCGGCGATGACGTGGTCGGTGACGAAGGCCCAGCCGATCCCGTGCTTGACCATCTCCAGGATCACCCAGTGGCTCTCGACCCACCACACCTCGGCGGCGACCCGCAGGCGGCGCTTCTCGGGGCCGTCGCTGCGGGCGGCGACGAGGATCTGGCGGTGGCGCTTCAGCTCCTCCCATTCCACCCGGGCCTTGGCGAGGGGATGGTCGCGTCCGCAGACGAGCTTGAGCGGGACCCAGCCGATGGTCTGGAAGCCGAGTTCCGTCGGCAAAACTTCCTGGCGCCACATCACCCCGAGATCGGCGGCGCCCGACTGTACCATGCGGCTGACATCCTCCATCAGCGGGAAGAGCAGCTCCAGTTCGACATGGGGGAAGGCCCGAGCGAACCCGGCGAAGAGGGCGCCCAGCGCGTGCTCGGGATAGAGCTCGTCGATCGCGACCACCAGCCGGTTCTCGACCCGCTGCTCCAGGCTGCGCGCCACGCCGATCAGGTGCTCGCGCCGGTCGAGCACCACCCGCGCCTCCAGGAGCAGCCGCTCGCCCGCCGGGGTGAGGACCGGGTTGCGGCCGGCCCGGCTGAACAGCTCCAGTCCCAGATCGGTCTCGAGATTCGCCACCTGCGTGCTGACGGCGGACTGCGCCTTGCGCAAGGCTCTGCCTGCGCCGGAGAACGACCCGGCCTCGGCCGCCGCCACGAACGCCTGGAGCTGATCGAGCGAGACCGCCACCTATCTGATCCTCCGATACGTCCTAACTTGCCGGAGGCAGCATCGCCGATAGAACGCCGCGAACCAATCGGTTTGTCCGAGTCGAGGTCAAAAGCCCCTCATGCGCAGCACACGCGACCGCATCCGCCACGCCCTCCTGTTCGAGGCCATCGGCCTCGCGCTCATCATCCCGCTCGGGACCGCCCTGTTCGGGCTGCACGCCTCCGAGATGGGCGTGATCGGCGTCGGCAGTGCCATCGCGGCAACGGTGTGGAACTACGTCTACAACCTGGGCTTCGACCGCGCGATGCAACGGTTCATCGGCACCACCCGCAAGACCCTGCCGCTGCGGCTGGCGCACGCGGTGCTGTTCGAGGCGGGATTGCTGGTGATCCTGCTGCCGCCGATCGCCTGGTATCTCGGAATCGGCCTCCTCGAGGCCTTCGTGATGGATATCGCGATCGCCCTGTTCTACGTGGCCTACGCCTTCGTCTTCAACTTAGGCTACGACCGGGCCTTCCCGCTGAAGAGCTGGGGCGAGGTCGCGGCAGAGCCGTCGCGCTGACGCCGCCCGTCACCGGCCCGCGGCTTCGCCCCCGAACCCCATCGGCAGCCCGACGTAATTCTCGGCGATCGCCGTCTGCGCCGCCTTCGAGCCGCGGATATAGGCCAGCTCCGCCACCTGCATCCGGCGGGCGAAGTCGTCCATGTCGGGGAAGCGGTGGGTGAGGCCGGTGAACCACCAGCTGAAGCGCTCGGCCTTCCACACCCGGGCGAGCGCCCGGGCCGAGTAGCCGTCGAGGCCGGACGCATCGCGCTCGGCGTAGTGCAGGTCCAGCGCCTCGGCGAGCATCGCGACGTCGGAGACCGCGAGGTTCATGCCCTTGGCCCCGGTCGGCGGGACGATGTGGGCGGCGTCGCCGGCCAGGAACAGGCGGCCGTAGCGCATCGGCTCGGCGACGAAGCTGCGCAGCGGCGCGATGCTCTTCTCGAAGGAGGGGCCGCGCACCAGCCCGGCGGATGCCGTGGGCCCCAGGCGGGTCTCGACCTCGTCCCAGAACCGCTCGTCCGACCAGTCCTCGATCCGCTCGTCGAGGCCGACCTGGACGTAGTAGCGGCTGCGGGTCGGCGAGCGCATGCTGGCGAGGGCGAAGCCCCGGGCGTGGTTGGCGTAGATCAGCTCGTGGTTGACCGGCGGCACCTCGGCCAGGATGCCGAGCCAGCCGAACGGATAGACCCGCTCGTAGACCTTCAGCACGTCGGCCGGGATCGCCGCGCGCCCGACGCCGTGGAAGCCGTCGCAGGCCGCGACGAAGTCGCAGGCGAGGCTGTGCGACTGGCCGTCCTTGGTGAAGGTGACGCTCGGGCGGTCGCCGGCGAGGCCGTCGAGCCGCAGGTCCTCGGCCTCGAACACGATGCGGACGCCGCGGGGCTCGGCGGCATCGAACAGGTCGCGCATCACCTCCTGCTGTCCGTAGACCGTGACGGCGGAGCCGCCGGTGAGCGCCGCCATGTCGATGCGGAAGATCTCGCCGTCATAGGCGAGGTTGGTGCCGGTATGGACCAGGCCCTCGGCCTTGAGCCGCGCGTCGAGGCCGAGGTCTTCCATCAGCGCGACGGTGCCATGTTCGAGCACGCCCGCCCGCACCCGGCCCTCGACGTAGTCGCGGGTGCGGCGCTCCAGCACCACCGCATCCACCCCGGCCCGGGCCAGCAGGTGGGCGAGGAACAGGCCGGCCGGGCCGGCGCCGA
This sequence comes from Methylobacterium sp. DB0501, assembly GCF_011043735.1. Lineage (GTDB taxonomy): Bacteria > Pseudomonadota > Alphaproteobacteria > Rhizobiales > Beijerinckiaceae > Methylobacterium > Methylobacterium alsaeris. Next base: position 27,141 of record NZ_JAAKGV010000032.1, read on the forward strand.
TGATGGCGACCTGAATGCGGACCTGGCTCGGCATGGCGTCGTCTCCCGTGGCGCCACCGTCTCGGCGATGGCTGCTCCATGACCCGAAGGTGACCGGCGCGACGCCGGTTGACGATGGACGGCGCAAGGGAAAAATTGGACTTTCCGTTCGTCCCGTCCGTTCCGGAGGACCAGGTCCGCGATGCGCCTCGACCCGTCCCAACTTCCTGCGGTGCCGCACTTCTTCCTTTACGGCGAGGCGCCGCGGGACGCGGACGACCGCTTCCTGCACATCGAGGCCTTGGACGATCGCAGCCGGCCGAACCGCTGGACCATCCGGCCGCACGTCCATTCCGGCCTGCATCAGGTGCTGCTGATCGCCGAAGGGGCGGGGGAGATGCGGGCGGAGGCCGAGCGCCTCGGCTTCGCGGCGCCGTGCCTGCTGGTGGTGCCGGCCGGCACCGCCCACGGCTTCCGCTTCGCCGACGGCACGGTCGGGTCGGTGCTGACCCTCTCGGCGCGCTACCTGCGCGACCTGTGCGGGCGCGAGCCGGACTTGGACGGCCTGTTCGCCGGCCCGGCGGCGCTCGCGCTGCCGGAGCCGGGCGCGGTCGAGGAAGCGGTGGCCGAGCTCGCCCGGGAGCTCGCCTGGGCGGCGCCGGGGCGGCGCGGCGCCGTCGAGGCCCACCTGATGCTGCTCCTCGTCGCCGGCCTCAGGCGGCTCGCGGCCCTGAGGGCGCCCCCGGCCCCGCCGGGCCCGCAGGCCCTGCTCGCGGCGCGCTTCCGCGACCTCGTCGAGGCGCATCACCGCCGCGAGCGCCCGCTCTCGGCCTATGCCGACGATCTCGGGGTGACCGAGGCGCGGCTGCGGGCCGCCTGCCGGGCGGTGGCGGGCATGAGCCCGGGCCGGATCATCCGCGAGCGCCGCCTGCTCGAGGCCAAGCGCAGCCTGCTCTATTCCGACCTCGGCATCGCCGAGATCGCCTACGGCCTCGGCTTCTCCGATCCGGCCTATTTCTCGCGCTTCTTCGCCAAGGGCACCGGGGAATGCCCTCGGGCGTTCCGCGACAGGCGCGGCGCGGACCGGGGAGTGACGCCATGAGGGGAGATGCGATGAGAACGGAACGGGACGGGCTGACCCGGATGGGCTTCCTCGGCGGCGCGCTGGCGGCCTCCCTGGGCGGCGGAGCGGCGGCGCAAGGAGCGCAGCGGCACGGGACGCCGGCAGATGCGGGCCTGCACCGGCGGCCGATCCCGGCGAGCGGCGAGACCCTGCCGGCGATCGGGCTCGGCACCTGGCGCGGCTTCGACGTCGGCGCGTCTCCCGCCGAGCGGGCGCCGTTGCGCGAGGTGGTGGCGACCCTGCTCGCCCGGGGCGGCCGGGTGATCGATTCCTCGCCGATGTACGGGCGGGCCGAGGGCGTCACCGGCGACCTCGTGGCGGAGGCCGGCGCGCGCGAGACGACCTTCCTCGCCACCAAGGTCTGGACCAGCGGGCGCGAGGCGGGGATCGCCCAGATGCGGCGCTCGCTCCGGCTCCTGCGCACCGAGCGCCTCGACCTGATGCAGATCCACAACCTGCTCGACTGGCGCACCCACCTGCCGACCCTGCGGGCCTGGAAGGAGGAGGGGCGCATCCGCTACATCGGCATCTCGCACTACACCGAGAGCGCCTACGACGCCGTCGAGGCGGTGTTGCGGGCCGAGCGGCTGGACGTCCTCCAGATCAACTACGCCCTCGACGACCGGGCGGCGGAGGATCGCCTCCTGCCGCTCGCCGCCGAGAAGGGGGTGGCGGTGCTGGTCAACCGGCCCTTCGGCGGCGGCGGCCTGCTGCGCCGTCTCGCCGGCAAGCCGCTGCCCGACTACGCGGCCGACCTCGGCTGCGGCTCCTGGGCCGAGATCCTGCTGAAGTTCGTGGTCGGCCACCCGGCCGTGACCTGCGCGATCCCCGGGACCGCCGATCCCGGCCACATGGCGGCCAACCTGCGCGCCGGCACCGGTGCACTGCCCGACGAGGCGCTCCGACGGCGCATGGCGGCGACGCTTCCCGCATGAACTTGAGCTGAACGCAGCATCCACTCAAGTAGCTCGGCAGTACGGCAAGAGCGAAACTTGGCAGATCTTGCGGTCGATCCGGCTGAGAGATGGGTCTCACCGCCATATTGCTGCCGTTCTGCCTGCGTTAATGATCCCTCATCCATACCGTTCCCATCCAGCGCACGACCGCGACCGGTCGCGCCGCGAAGGGTTGCGGATCGCATCCAGCGATTTGCCAAGATCGGAATGTCCCGGGGGTCTCATGCTCAAGTCGTCCGTCGCCGCTCTCGTCCTGTGCGCCGCCCTGCCGGCCAGCCTGCAGCCGGCGGCGGCGGAGGGTCGGGGCTTCAACGGCACTTGGTCGGTGCAGCTCGTCACCGATTCGGGCCTGTGCGACAGCCGCTACAACGTCTCGCTGGCGATCAACGGCGGCGACGTGCGGGTGGCCTCCACGGCCGAGGGCGGCGCGACGGTGAGCGGGCGCATCGGGCAGGACGGCAATGTCGGCCTCACCGTCCGCCACGGCTCGGCGAGCGGCGCCGCCTCCGGCCGGCTCCAGGCCAATTCGGGCTCCGGCACCTGGAACGTGTCGTCGCTGTGCTCCGGCCGCTGGACCGCCCAGCGCCGCTCGACCCGGGTCGCGCAGGCCGACTGATTCCGATCCGGATCGCTGCATCGCGCAGCGATCCCGCTGCTACCGTCCGGCCGTCGCGCCGGCGCAGAACCGGCTCCAGTGCTGGGCATGCACGGTGCTGATGATGCCCGAGGCCCAGACGAGGCGCCGGTCGGGCATCAGCGGGGCGTTGTGGCTCTCGAGGTGGTAGGTGCCCCGCTGCGAGCCGCGCAGGATCTTCTTCAGGAAGCGGTGCCCCTCCACCGTCGTGACCGCGGCGTAGAGGTCGAGCAGGCGGTCCGGGCCCTCCCCGGCCTCGGCGCAGAGCACCACGTCGTCGGGCTCGTATTTCGGATACATCGACAGGCCGGCGACCCGGAACGCGATGGTGCCGGGCGGCACCCCGAACGGCACGGTGATGCGGAAGAGGTCGCCGCCCGCACCGATCTGCTCGTCCCCGGTCTCGATCAAGCCGCCGGCGCTGATCAACCCCTTCACGCCCACGACCGCACCGGCGAGCGAACCGCCCTCCGCGGGCGGCTCCGGCGCGTCGTCGTCGCCGAACAGCAGCCCCTTGGCGGTGACTTCGACGCCGTCGCGGCGGAAGCGCTCCGCGTAGCGCTCGGCATCGTCCTGGCCGATGGTCCGGCTGCCGGCCTCGTGCGCCCGGTAGGTGCTCTCCGGCCAAGCGTTCTGCAGCGCGGCGTCCCGCGCCGAGCGGTAGCCGGCGGCGAGGCGCGCCTGCCGCAGCCGCTCGCCCTGCGCGGCCCGAACCCGGTTCTCTCCCGACTGGATCACCTCAGCGAACGTCCTTGACACTTGAGGTATTGAGCAAAGTCATTACATCATGTAGCTACTGCGGTCGCAAGGACCGTGGCGAACACTCGCTGTTCGCGCATGCCCATCCTGCATCCTACCGCAGGGGCAGCCTCGAAGGGCAGCCTTGCGCCGTATCCCTCGTTGCGGGAGTCCCCCATGGTCCACCGTTTCCTCGCAGCCCGGCGCGGCCCACCCGACGCGGGAGGTCCCCGGTTGCGCAACGCCGGAGCGGAACCGGGTGATCCGGGGCTGCGGCACCCGCGCCGGCCGGGCGGCGAATCGCCGCAACGGGGCGGGGCAGGATGGGGAAGCCGTCGCGCGCCGCGCCGCGCCGGTGCAGGAGGGGCGGATGAAGGTAGCCCTGATCGTGCTTTGGACCCTCGCGGCGGGGGTCGGCCTGTTCCTGATGGTGCGCTCCCGGATCATCCGGACGACCGAATCGCTGGCGCGGGAGGCCGCACGCGAGCGGGCCGGCGCGCCGCGCCCGGAGGAGACCCTGCCGGATCGTCCCGGCGAGGGCTGAGCCGGCAAGGGCCGACCCGGGCCCGCCGTCCGGCGGGGAGGGCGGCGTGAGCAACGGCAAGCGCCGCATCGCCCGCCGTCGCCGCGAGGCCCTGGCCCATCGCGCCCTGGCGCATGATCGTCCGCCGGCCGACCGGGCCGCCGAGATCCGCCGCCGGCGCCGCCGGCGGGTCCGGCCAGTGCGGGTCGTGCTGGCGGCCGACCGGGTCTGGATGGTCGCCGAGACCAAGGCGCGCTGGGCCGCCCGCGCCGCCCGCGACCTGGAGGCCGCCGGCATCGCGGCCTTCGACCCGCGGGAGGAGGTCGAGCTGACCTCCCCGGCCGGCCGGCGCCGTACCGCCCGGGTGTCGCTCCTGCACCGCACGATCTTCGTGGGCCTACGCGACGACGCCGACCTCGCCCGGGTCGAGGCACATCCCGGCATCGACCGGATCCTGTTCCGCGACGGCCGCGCCGTCGTCATCGCGGCCGGCGTGCTCCAGGGCTTCGCCGACGCGATCACCGGGCATGGCGGTCGCGAGAGCCACGACGCGGAGGCGGTGAGGGCGGTCCTGTTCGCCCTCGGCGACGGCGTACGGGTGACCGGCGGCCCGCTCGCGACCCTGTCCGGGACGGTCGAGGGGGTCGATCCGGCCCGCCGGCGCTACCGGGTCGCCCTCTCGCTGTTCGGCCGCGAGACCCCGGTGACGCTCGACGAGGACCAGATCGAGCGGGACTGACCGAGCCGAAAAATCGCGCCCCGCCGAAGAGAACATTTGACGAACATCGGCGGGGCGGGTACAAGGGTTTCCAGGTTCTCCGGGTCTGCGGCCTGCCCCATGAGGGAGGTGGCTGCTCGACTGCCCCGCCATGCGGGGATGTGTCCCCGGACCCGGCCCACGGCATCACCGAGGCGAAAGGCGGCTCGTGTCCGCGGGCCTCCAGCCGTCGGTTGGCGGCCCGCGGACACGAGCCGGCTCGCTCCTTCCCGACAAGGCGACATGACACGGCGAGTCATCGACTGGGCTGGCATCGCGGCGGCCTATCGGGCGGAGCCGGGGGCCGGGCCCGCCATCGCGCGCCGGTTCGGCATCAGCCCGGCGACGCTCCGGCGCCGGGCGCGGGCGGAAAGATGGGCGCGCGATGCTCCCGACGGCCCTCCCGCCGGCGACGTCCTCGACGGCCACCGCATCGTGGTGGCGCAGGGCGCGGCGCTCACACTGCAGCTCCTCGACGACCTCCAGACGGCGTCCGCCGGGGATCCGCGGCCCGACGACGGCACCGAGGAGGGCGGGCTCGCCCGCGCGGCCATCCTGCAGAAGCGCATCGCGGCGTTGCGCGACCTCGCCGCCGCGGCACGGTTGTGGATCGCGCTCGAGCGCCAGGCCTGGGACCTCGACGGCAAGGGACAGGACAAGGGACAGGGCCAGCAGCGTGACGAGACCGCCTTCCCGGATCCCGAGGCCGCCTTCCGCCTCCTCGACGAGGCCCAGCGGGCCCAGCTCCGCTCGATCGCCGAGCGTCTGGCTGACCGACCCGCCGGCCCTGCTGCGGGCCCTCGACCGGCTCGATAGCGAGGAGAGCCTGGCGGGCTTCGTGCGCCGGGCCTGGCCGGTCATCGAGCCGGGCGCCCCCTACGTGCATGGCTGGCACATCGACGCGGTCAGCGCCCACCTCGAGGCCGTCACCGCCGGCGAGATCACCCGCCTGCTCATCAACGTGCCGCCCGGCACGATGAAGAGCCTGCTCGCCGGGGTGTTCTGGCCGGCCTGGGAATGGGGGCCGAAGAACCGCCCGTCCTTGCGCACCGTCGCGGTCTCGCACACCGAGCGGCTGGCCCTTCGCGACAACCTGCGCACCCGGCGCCTGATCACCTCCCCCTGGTACCGGGCCCTGTGGGGCGAACGGGTGCGCCTCACCCGCGACCAGAACCGCAAGGGCCGTTTCGAGACCACGGCGACCGGCTTGCGCGAGGCGGTCTCGGCCGGCTCGATCACCGGCTCGCGCGGCGACCGGGTGATCCTCGACGACCCGATCTCGGTCGAGGGCGCCAATTCCGAGCGGGTGCGCGAGGGGATCGCGCAGTGGTTCCTGGAGGCGGTACCGACCCGCCTCAACGACCCCGTCCGCTCGGCGATCGTGGTGGTCATGCAGAGGCTGCACGAGCGCGACCTGTCGGGGGTGATCCTGGCCAAGAACCTCGGCTACGAGCACCTGATGCTGCCGATGGAGTTCGAGCCGGAGCGCGCCTGCGCCACCCGGATCGGCTTCACCGATCCGCGCCGCGAGCCGGGCGAGCTGCTGTTTCCAGCCCGCTTCCCGAAGGCAGCGGTCGAGCGCGACAAGGCCGCGATGGGCGAGTACGCGGCGGCCGGCCAGTACCAGCAGCGGCCGGCCCCCCGGGACGGCGGGCTGTTCAAGCGGGGCTGGTTCACCCTCGTGCGGGCGGTACCGGCCGGCTGCGTCCATGTCCGGGCCTGGGACCTCGCCGCGAGCGTGCCCAGGGCCGGGCGCCAGCCCGACTACACCGTCGGCGTCAAGCTCGCCCGCGCCCCCGACGGGCATCTCTACGTCGTCGACGTGCGCCGCGACCGGCTCTCGGCCGGCGGCGTCGAGCGCCTGATCCTGGCGACGGCCGCCGAGGACGGGCCGTCCTGCCGGATCTCGCTGCCGCAGGATCCGGGCCAGGCCGGCAAGGCGCAGGCGCAGTACCTCGTCTCGCGCCTCGCCGGCTACGACGCGCGGGCCAGCCCCGAGAGCGGCGACAAGGCGACCCGCGCCGCCCCGGTCTCGGCCCAGGCCGAGGCCGGCAACCTGCACCTCGTCGCCGGCCCCTGGAACGGGGCCTTCCTCGACGAGCTCTGCGCCTTCCCCAACGGCGCCTTCCTCGACCAGGTCGACGCCCTCTCGCGCGCCTTCGCGGCGCTCGCCCGGCCGGGATACGGCCTGCTCGGAGTCCTGTGATGTGGCTCGCCGACCGCCTCGCCAACCTCGTCTCCGGCCTCGGCGGCCCGCGGGACAAGAGCACCGGCAACCTGCACGTCCACGTGCCCCGCGCCCGCGCCGAACTCGACGCCGCCTACCGGGACAACTGGCTCGCCCGCAAGGTCGTCGACATCGTGCCCTTCGACATGCTGCGCGAGTGGCGCGCCTGGCAGGCGCCGCCGGAGGTCGCGGCGGCGCTCGCGGCCAGCGAGGAGCGCCTGTCCTTGCGCGACCGCCTGCTGCGCGCCTTGCGGCTCGCGCGCCTGCATGGCGGCGCGGCGCTGCTGATCGGCGACGGCGCCCCGGACCCGAGCCTGCCGCTCGATCCCGAGACGCTCGGGCAGGGGGGATTGCGCTACCTCCACGTCCTGCCCCGCGGCCGGATCCAGGCCGGCCCGATCGATCCCGACCCGCTGTCGCCCTGGTTCGGCGAGCCCAAGGTCTACACCATCACCGGCGGGCAGGCGATCCATCCCTCGCGGGTGGTGCGCCTCCTCGGCGCGGCCCTGCCGGACGACGCGGTCGGTGACGGCTGGGGCGACAGCGTGCTCCAGGCGCTGCTCGAGGCGATCGACCAGGCGACGGCGGCGTCCGCCCACATCGCCGCGATGCTGCCCGAGGCCAAGCAGGACGTGATCTCGGTGCCGGGCCTGTCGCAGCACCTCTCGACCGAGGACGGCACCCGCCAGCTCACCGAGCGCTTCGCCTACGCGGCCCGGATGAAGGGCCTGTTCGGGATGCTGCTCCTCGAAGGCGACGGCCGATCGCCGGAAGGCGAGCGCTACCAGCAGAAGCAGCTCGACTTCTCCGGCCTGCCGGAGGTGGCGCGGCTCTTCCTCCAGGTGGCGGCGGGCGCGGCCGACATCCCGGTGACGCGCCTTCTCGGCCAGTCGCCCGCCGGCCTCAACGCCACCGGCGAATCCGACATCCGCAACTACCACGACCACGTCGCGGCCCGTCAGACCGTCGAGCTCACCCCGGCCATCGCCCGCCTCGACCGGCTCCTGGTCCGCGACGCGCTCGGCCGGTCCGACCCCGCCCTGCGCTACGCCTGGCGGCCCCTGGCGCAAGCGAGCGAGCGCGAGAAGGCGGAGATCGGCCGGCTCAAGGCCGAGACCGCGGCGGCGCTCGCCCGCGAGGGCGTCGTGCCGGCGGATGCTCTGTCCCGCGGCGTCGAGGGCTGGCTCTCCAGTGCCGACCTCTTCCCCGGCATCGCCGCGGCCTTCGGCCGGGCGGGGGACTGAACCGAGTTCCACCCCACTCCCGAGCGGGCCGACACGGTCACGTCGTCGAACGAGGCGCGGGTCATTCTTCTCTCCCCGCGGGCGGGGCGAGGAGAGATGTGCACGTCCCGGCCCGTTACCTGACCGGCCCGAGCGGGAGCGAGGATTCCCACCTCCCACGCGAGACCATCCCCCATGCACATCTTCGACCGGTTCAGCCTCGGCCCCGCGGCCGAGATCGCGGGCGCGCGCCCGCTCGGCAACGGCGCCCTGGTGGTGCAGGCCCGTGCGGCGCGGGCCGGCAACGTGCAGGTCTATCGCGGCGACGAGGTCGCCCGGCCGGACCTCGCGCAGGTTCGGATCTACCGCGACCCGGACGAGATCTTCCGGCCCGAATCCCTGCGCAGCTTCGGCCACAAGCCCGTCACCCTCGATCATCCCGCCGAGGCGGTGACGCCGCGGACCTGGCGCGGGGTGGCGCGGGGCCATGTCGGCGACGAGGTGGTGCGGGACGGCGAGTTCGTCCGCATCCCGATGCTGCTCGCCGATTCCTCGGCCATCGCGGCGGTGCAGGGCGGGCGGCGCGAGGTCTCGGTCGGGTACACGTGCGACCTCGACTGGACCCCCGGCACCGCCCCGGACGGCAGTCCCTACGACGCCCGCCAGACCAGGATCGTCGTCGACCACGTCGCCATCGTGGCGCAGGGGCGCGCGGGACCGGATTGCCGGATCGGCGACGCCGACCTGACGCGTCGCCTCGCGGAAGCCGAAGCGAGGGCGGAGGCCGCCGAGACGGCGCTGGCGCGGCGCGACGGCGAAGTCGCGGCGCTCCGCGCCCGGGTGCCGGACGAAGCGGCCCTCGACGCGCTGGCGGCCGAGCGCGGCGCGCTGGTGACGGAGGCCCGCCGCATCCTCGGCGATGCGTTCGATCCCGGCGGTCTCACCCCCGAGGCGATCCGGCGCGCCGCCGTGGCGCGGGCGCTCGGCGAGGCGGAGGCCGCCGCCCTGAGCCCGGCCGCGATCGAAGGCGCCTTCCGGGTCGTCGCCGCCGGCCCGTGTGCGGCCGCCCCACGGACCACCCCGGACCCGCTGCGCGACGCCCTGCGCCACCGGGCCGACGCCCCGACGCCCGAGGCGGCCCATGCCGCCATGGTCGAGACCCTCCGCAACGCCTGGAAACCCGCAGGAGCCCGCTGATGCCCCCCGTCCAGACCAGCTATCCCGGCCGCCCGGCCGCCGCCTACGAGGGCATGGCCGCCGACCAGAACCCGGCCACGATCCTCAGCCGCACCGTCGAGACCACGGAGGGGATCGGCTTCGGCCGCGCCGCCTTCCAGGGCACCCGCGACGACGGCATCGCCGCCGCGGGCGCGGTGTTCCGCGGCATCGTGCTGGCCGACCGCAACGCCCGGCCGAATGCGGGCGGCACCGACCTCTTCGCCAAGGGCGAGACCGTCCCGGTGATGACGTCCGGCGCGGTCTGGGTCGTCACGGCCTCGGCCGCGGGCGCCGGCAGCCCGGCTTACGTCACCGCCGCCGGCGCCGTCACGTCGACCGCCTCCGGCAACACCCCCATCCCCGGAGCCCTGTTCGACACCTCGGCCCCCGCCGGCGGCCTCGTCCGCCTGCGCCTGAACTGACGAGAACCCGGAAGAGAGCCTTCGCATGACCCGCACCCTCCTCACCGATGCCCCCCGGGCGCTCGCCTTCCTGGTCAGCCAGCAGGCCTTCATCGAGCCTACCGTCTATCGCGCCCAGTACCCGGCGATCCGCTATCCGCGCCTCGTGCCGGTCGACACCGCGGCGCCCGAATGGGTGCCGACCGTGACCTATTTCTCGGTCGACCGGGTCGGGCAGGCGACCTGGGTCCACGGCGCCGCCGCCGACGTGCCGAAGGTCGAGATGCTGCGCCGCCAGCACGAGACCGCCGTCGCCATGGCGGGCATCGGCTACGGCTACGACCTGGAGGAACTCGGCAAGGCCCAGCTCCTCGGCATGACCCTCGACGCCGACAAGGCCGATGCGGCGCGGCTCGCCTCGGAGGAGTTCATCGACCAGGTCGCGCTGTTCGGCGATCCCGCCAAGGGGTTCTCCGGCCTCCTCAACCATCCGGGCGTCACGGTCGGCAGCGCCGCCGCGACGGGCACGAACGGCAGCACCGCCTGGGCGCAGAAGACGCCCGAACAGATCCTCGCCGACGTCAACGGCCAGCTGATCGGCATCTTCACCGGCTCGAACACCGTCGAGATGGCCGACACACTGCTGCTGCCCTACGAGCAGATGCTCGGCATCGGCCTGCGCCGCCTCGACGGGATCAGCCCGCTCACCCTGCTCGACTGGATCCGGCGCCACAACGTCTACACCCTGGAGACCGGCCAGGACCTCACGGTCTACGGCGTGCGGGCGCTCGAAACTGCCGGCACCGGCGGCACCGCCCGGATGGTCGCCTATCGCCGCGACCCCTCGGTGCTGAAGCTGTGGCTGCCGATGCCGTTCCGGTTCTTCCCGGCCTGGCAGACCGGCCCGTGGCGCTTCGAGGTGCCGGGCGCCTTCCGGCTCGGCGGCCTCGACATCCGCCGCCCCGCCGCCTGCCGCTACCTCGACGGCATCTAGAGGGGAGGCTCAGGCATGATGCGGGTGACGAACCACGCCGCCGGCCCCCGGCTGGTCTGGCCGAAGGGGGCGCGGGCACCCCGGCTCCTCGTACCCGGCGAGAGCGCGGTGCTCGCGCTGCCCGACCGGCCCGACCCCTGCCTCGCCGCCTGGGAGGCGGCGGGCGACGTGCGGATCGCGGCGGCGGAGCCCGCTGCGGATCCGCCGCCCCGGCAGGATCCCCGGCCCGAGCGCCGGCGCGGCCGGGAGCGGTCGCCCTTCGGCTGGGAGGCGTGAGATGGCCGACCCCACGCCCGCCGCCTTCCGGGCCCGCTTCCCGGCCTTCGCCTCCGTCCCCGACGCCGCGATCGCGGGGGCGCTCGCGGAGGCCGCCCCCCGGATCGGCGCCTCCTGGCCCGAGGCGGACGCGACCCTCGGGCGGATGCTCCACGCCGCCCACAGCCTCACGCTCGACGGGCAGGGCGGCCCCGAGGCGGAGCTCGCCCGGGCGGGCGCCCTCGACCTCAAGGGCTTTCGCAGCGGCACGCTCCACCTCGAGCGTCGGGATCCGCCCGCGGAGGCGCTGCCCGGCACCCTGGGGCTCACCTCCTACGGGCGGCGCTTCCACGAGGTGATGCGCCGCAACAGCGTCGGCGTAGCGGTGGTGTGATGGGCCTCCTCGACGGCCTCGGCCGCCATCTCGGGGGCGTCCTCGCCCCCCTGTTCGACGAAGCGGTCCTGCACCGGATCGGGCCGGACGGCGTCGCGTCGGACATGCCCGTCCGGGCCCGGCGCGACGGCGCCCGGGAATCGACCGAGGAGCCCGGCCTGCCGGGCCGCCTGGTGCGGATGACCGTGCTGACGCCGGGCCTCCCCCCGACCCCCGACGACGAGATCACCCTGGCGGGGACCCGCCACCGCATCGTCGCGGTGGAGACCGATCCCGCCGGCAGCCACGCCCTCATCCAGGGGAGGCCCTTGTGACGCGCAGAACCGAGACCGGCCCGCTCCAGGCCCGGCTCGCGCACCTCGCCCGGACCGGCGGCGACGCCGCGCGGGGCCGGGCGCGGGAGGCGGCGGCCCTCCTCGCCGCCGAGATCGCGAACGACCTGCCCGACGGGCGCGTCGAGGCGGCGGAGACCCCCGATGGCGCCGCCGTCACGATCGAGGCGCCGGGCCTGGCCGCCCGGGAATTCGGCACGGCGGCGCGGGCCGCCCGGCCGGTGATCGGGCCGGCCGTCGCGCTCCTCACGGGGAGGGGGTGATGGCCGGCATCGACCTGTCGCCCCACCTCCTCCAGGCCGTGCGCACCCGCCTCCTCGCCGATCCGGCCCTGCGCCCGCTCGTCGGCGACCGGGTGCGCGAGGCGGCGAGCGCCCGCGAGGAATGGCCGTTCCTGCGGGTCGATCCGCCGGAGGTCGGCCCCTACGAGGCGCAAGGCTGGCGCGGCTGTACCTGCCGCCTCACCGTTCACGCCTTCCTGCGCGGAGCCCGGGACCTGAGGCCGGTGCAGGACCTCCTCGCCGCGGTCTCCGCCGCCCTCGACGAGGCCGACCTGGCGCTGCCCCGGGGCGAGCTTTTGTGGCTGTCGCACGAGCGCAGCCTGGTGCTGCCGGAGCCCCTCGGGCCCGGCTCATGGCACGGCGTCGCCCGCTTCGGGGCGGTGGCTGCCGAAACGATCTGATCTCCGTCCTCAGGAACGCATGCCATGGCCCAGCCCACCACCCTGCCGTTCTCGGCCATCGCCGTGAAGCTCGAGAGCCTGTCAAAGGCCGGGACCTTCGAGGCGCCATGCGGCCTCACCGAGCGCGCGGCGCAATTCACCAAGGAGACCAACAGCTCGGTCGTACCGGACTGCGCCAACGAGGACGCCGCGCCCTTCGTCGACCGGTTCGCGGTGTCGAAATCGGTCGCGGTCTCCGGCAAGGGCGTGATGGCGCGCCAGAGCATCGCCCGCTGGCGCGCCGCCTTCGAATCCGACGCGCCGGTGCGCGCCCGGGTCGAGGTGAGCGGCGCAGGCAGCGACGGCGGCGGCGCCTGGGAGGGGCTGTTCCACCTCACGAGCTTCGAGGTCGGGGCCGTCCGTGGCGAGCGCTGCACCGTCTCGGTGGCGCTGCAATCGACCGGAGCCGTGGCCTTCACGGCGGCCTCGTGAGGTCCCGATGAGCCGCGACGGCCATATCGACCTCGACCTGGACGGGGCGACCCACCGCTTCCGCCTCGCCATCGGCGACCTCGAGGCGCTGCAGGAGGCGACGGGGGCGGGGCCCGCCGACCTCCTCCACGGGTTCCATGCCGGCCGGCGCTACCGCTTCCGCGACGTGCGCGACGTGCTGCGCCTCGGCCTGATCGGCGGCGGCACCCCGGTGCCGCAGGCCCACGCCATCGCCCGGAGCCTCGACGGGCTGCCCTGCATCCCGCTGATCGCCAAGGCCGCCCTGGTGCTGGCGGCCGGGCTCGAAGGCACGGAGGACGAGCGGGTCGGCCGCCCGGCCGGCGCCGCCGGACCCGGCGGGCGGATCGCCTTCGCGGCCTTCTACGGCGCTGCCGCCGCCATGGGCCTGCCCGCCGCCGACCTGCGGGCGATGAGCCTGTGGCAGCTCGCCGCCTACATCGACGGCTTCAACCGCGCCCGCGACGCGCAAGCCGCCGATGCCCCGACGCCGCAGGAGGAGGACGCGCTCTGGGCCTGGCTGCAAGGCCTCCCGGGCCTCCCGGATGACGGATCCGCCGCATGACGACCGAGATCGAGCGCCTGGTGGTCTCCCTGGAGGCCAATGTCGACGCCTATGCGCGCGAGCTCGCCCGGGCCGGGCCGCTCGCCGAGCGGGCGATGGCCGAGGCCGAGCGCGCGGTCGAGGCCGGGGGCGGGCGGATCGCCGCCGCGATGGCGCGGGCCGGCGCCGAGGTGCGCGACGAGCTTGCCCGCATGGCGGCGCCGGAGGCCCTCGGGCGGCTCCAGCGCGCGATGGAGCAGGCGAGCGCGATCCCGGCCGGCGACGGCGGCGCCTTGCGGCGGGTCGACGACGCGGTCGGGAGCCTGACCACCCGGCTCGGCGAAGCCGGCTCCGCCTCGCGCGAGGCGGTGGCGGGGTTCGAGGCGGTGGCGAGCGCGGTCGGGGGGATCGCGGACAGGATCCCAGCCGCCGCCGACCTCGTCGCCGATCTCGGCCGGCGGGTGAGGGCGGCCTCCCAGGAGAGCGCACGAGGAGGCGCGGCGATCCGCGCCCGCATCGCCGACGCCTTCGCGATCAGCGACGCCGCGCCCCGCGGCAGCCTCGCACCGACAGCCCCCGCCGCCGAGCCCGCGCGCCCGCGCGCCCGGGTGGCGGCCGCGTCCTCCAGAGCCGCCGAGCCGGAGGACGACGCGTTCCGCGACGAGGTCGCCCGGCTCGCCCGGCGTACCGGGCTCCTGACGATCGAGGCCGACGCGGTCGGCCGGGATGAGGGCGCCGCCGCGAAGGCCGAGGCGGCGTTCTGCCTGCTGGAGGCGGCCAAGAAGGCCGACCTCGCGGTGACGCCGGCCCTTCGCGAGGAGGTCGACCGGGTGGCGGAGGCCTACGGCGCGGCGACCGCGCAGGTGGAGCGGGCGGAGGCCGCGCAGCGCGCCGCGCAATCCGCCTCGCGGGAACTCGGCGCGGCGCTCGCCGACAGCTTCAAGGGCGCGATCCTGCACGGCGAGCGCCTGACCACGGTCGTGGCCCGACTCGCCACCACGCTCGCGAGCCGGGGCCTCGACCGGGCCTTCGACGGCCTGTTCGGCCGCGGCAGTCCCGGGAGCGACCTGATCGGCGACGCCCTCGGGTCGCTCGGCCTGAGCCAGAACCCGACCGGCCGCGCCGCCGGCGGCCCCGTCACCCCGGGCGTCGCCTACACGGTCGGCGAGAGCGGGCGCGAGACCTTCGTGCCGCTCCAGCCCGGCCGCATCCTGCCGGCGGCGCACGGCGTTGCGCCGCAACCCGCCGCACCGACCGTCCGGGTCTCGGTGTCGATCGCCACCGCGGACGCACCGAGCTTCCACCGCTCGGAGGCGCAGGTCAGCGCCGCCCTCGCCCGGGCGGTGCAGCGCGGCCTGAGAGGCCTGTGAGAACGGGGCTCGGGAGACCCGGGCCAGTGCAACCGGAGCCCGTGAGCCATGCCGAGCCCCTTCCACGAGGTGCGCTTCCCCCTCGCCCTGTCCTACGGCTCCCGCGGCGGGCCCGAGCGGCGCACCGAGATCGTTACCCTCGGCTCCGGCGACGAGGAGCGCAACAGCCTCTGGCGCCACTCCCGCCGCCGCTACGATGCCGGACCCGCCCTGCGCTCGGCCGAGGACGTCGCCTTGCTCATCGCCTTCTTCGAGGAGCGGCGCGGGCCGCTCTACGGTTTTCGCTGGCGCGACACCTTCGATCACAGCTCCGCCGCCGCCGGCCAGACGATCGCCCCCACCGACCAGCGCCTCGGCACCGGCGACGGCACCACCCGGGTGTTCCCGCTCACCAAGACCTACGGCGCCGCCTTCGCCCCCTACGCCCGCCCGATCACCAAGCCGGTCGCCGGCTCGGTCGCCGTCGCGGTCGGCGGCGTGGCCCTCGCTCCTTCCGCCTTCGTGCTCGATGCCACCACCGGCCTCGTCACCCTCAAGGCCGCCCCCGCCTCCGGGGCGGTGGTCACCGCCGGCTTCCTGTTCGACGTGCCGGTGCGCTTCGCCACCGACCGCATCGAGATCGACCATCAGGCCCTGCGCGCCGGCGTGGTGGCCGACATCCCGATCCTCGAGATCCGCCGCTGATCCCATGAAGACGCTCCCGCCCTCCCTCGCCGCGAGCCTCGCGAGCGGGGTCACCACCCTGTGCCAGTGCTGGATCGTCACCCGCGCCGACGGGCTGCGCCTCGGCTTCACCGATCACGACGAGGACCTGACCGTCGACGGCGTGACCTGCTCGGCCGAGAGCGGCGCCACCGGCACGGCGCTCGAACAGGGCACCGGCCTCACCGCCGACTCCCTCGAGATCGTCGGGGCGCTGACCAGCGGGCGCCTGGCGGAAGCCGAGCTGGCGCGCGGCCTGTTCGACGGCGCCACGGTCGCGGTCTGGCGCGTCGATTGGTCGAGCCCGGCCGACCGGGTCCTCGTCCTCTCCGGGACCGTGGGTGAAGTCTCGCGCGGGCCCACCGCCTTTACGGCGGAGGTGCGAGGCCTCGCCGATCGGCTCAACCAACCCCGCGGCCGGGTCTACCAACGCACCTGCGATGCCCTCCTCGGGGACGGCCGTTGCCGGATCGACGCCACCGCCGCCGCGATCCGCGGCGCCGGCGCGGTCGCGACGGCGGGGAGCGCCCGTAAGCTCACCGCCTCCGGCCTCGCCGGGTACGTCTCCCGGTGGTTCGAGGCCGGCCGGCTGGTCTGGACCTCCGGAGCGAATGCCGGCGCCGTGGTCGAGGTGCGGGCGCATACCCGCCTCGGCCAGCTCGCCTCCCTCGACCTGTGGGAGCCGATGCCGGCGCCGATCGCCGCCGGCGACGCATTCCAGGTCGTCGCAGGCTGCGACAAGTCCTTGGCGAGCTGCCGGGACAAGTTCGCCAACGTCGTCAACTTCCGCGGCTTCCCGGACCTGCCGGGCAACGATTACGCCGTGGCCTATGCCGTACAGGGGGCAGACAATGACGGAGGCCGCCTCGGCTGACACCCGCGCGCGCGTCGTCGCGCTGGCGCGGACCTGGCTCGGCACGCCCTACCACCACCAGGCCAGCGTGCGGGGCGCCGGCGCCGATTGCCTCGGCCTGCTGCGGGGCGTCTACGCCGCGCTGTACGGCGCCGAGCCGGAGGCGCCGCCGCCCTACACGCCGAGCTGGGCCGAGGACCGGGGCGCCGAGACGCTGCGGGATGCCGCCGCCCGCCACCTGGTGCCGCTCGCTCCGGCCGCAGCCGAGCCCGGCGACGTGCTGCTGTTCCGCTGGCGCGACCGTCTCCCGGCCAAGCATTGCGGGATCCTGGTCGCCCCGTCCGTGATGATCCACGCCTATGACGGTCACGCGGTGGTCGAAACCTGGATCCCGCCGGGCTGGGCCCGGCGCATCGCCTACGCCTTCCGCTTTCCCGAACCCTTGCCCGAGCCCCTGCCGGAGTCCCCGCGATGAGCACGCTCGTCCTGTCCTATGTCGGCCAGGCGGTCGGCACGGCCCTCGGCGGCCCGATCGGCGGTGCGATCGGCCAGATCGTCGGCGCCGCGAGCGGCAGCGCCCTCGACCGCGCCATGTTCGGGTCCAAGCCGAAGACACAGGTCAATCTCGGCCCGCGCCTGTCGGACCTCCACGTCACCGCCTCGACCGAAGGCGCCGCCATCGCGCGCGTGTTCGGTCGCGTCCGCATCGGCGGACAGATCATCTGGGCGACCAAGCTCAAGGAGGTGCAGACGGTCGAGAAGGTAAAGTCCTCCGGCGGCAAGGGCGGCGGCGGACAGAAGGCCTTCAACGTCACCTATGCCTACAGCGTCAGCGTGGCGATTGCCCTGTGCGAAGGTCCGATCGTCGCCGTGGGGCAGGTCTACGCGGACGGCAAGCCGATCAACCTCGCGGCCTACGGTGCCCGGGTCTATCTCGGCGACGAAGCGCAGGGGCCCGACCCGAAGATTGCCGCGGTCGAGGGCGCCGACAGCGCCCCGGCCTATCGCGGCCTCGCCTACATCGTGTTCGAGGATCTGCCGCTGGCCGGCTTCGGCAACCGGGTCCCGGTCATCACGGCCGAGGTGATCCGGCGCCCGCCCAACGCCTCCGGCCGGCCGCGCCTCGAGGAGCTGGTGACGGCGGTCACGATGATCCCGAGCATGGGCGAGTTCACCTATGCCACGGTGCCGGTCAACGCCTCGACCTTCGGCGGGATCGCCGGACAGAACACGGTGTCGGGCGGGGTCGATGCGCTGAAAGCCCTGGATCAGCTCGCGGTCGAGGCGCCGTCCTGCCGGCACGTCTCGCTGGTGGTCGCCTGGCACGGCACCGACCTGCGGCTGTCGGCCTGCCGCATCGTCCCGAAGGCCGAGACGGCAGCCAAGACCACCAAGCCGGAATGGCTCGCCGGCGGGGTCGACCGGGCGGCGGCTGCCATCGTCAGCGGCGGCGTCTCCGGGGCGCCGCTCCTCGGCGGCGCGCCGTCCGACCTGTCGGTGGTGCAGCTCATCGGGGCGCTCAAGGAGCGGGGCTACAGCGTCACGCTCTACCCGTTCGTGATGATGGACATCCCGGCCGGCAACGGCCTGCCCGATCCCTACGGGGCGGCGGAGCAGGCGGCGTTCCCCTGGCGCGGGCGCGTGACCTGCCACCCGGCCCCCGGCCGGCCGAGCAGCCCCGACAAGACTTCCGCCGCGGCGGATCAGGTCGCGGCGTTCTTCGGCACCGTGGCGCCGGCGGACCTGGCGTGGAACGGCCGGACGGTGACGTGTGCCAAGGCGGAGTTCTCCTTCCGCCGCTTCATCCTGCATTGCGCGCGCCTGGCCGCGGCGGCGGGCGGGGTCGATACCTTCCTGATCGGCTCCGAGATGATCGGGCTCACCACCGTGCGCTCTAGCGCCTCGACGTATCCAGCGGTGGCGCAGCTCATCAGCCTGGCGGCCGACGCGCGCGCGATCCTGGGGAGCGGCACGAAGCTCGGCTACTCGGCCGACTGGACGGAATACGCCAACCATCGTCCGGCCGACGGCTCGAACGACGTGTATTTCCACCTGGATCCGCTGTGGTCGAGCCCGACTATCGATTTCGTCGGGATCGACAATTACATGCCGCTCGCCGATTGGCGCGACGGGTTCGACCATCTCGACGCCAAGGCCGGCACGTTCACATCGGGCGCACCCTCTCCCTATGACCCGGGGTATCTCGCCGGCAACGTCGCGGCCGGCGAGCTGTTCGACTGGTACTATCCGACGCCTGCCGATCGCGACGCCCAGAACCGGGTGCCGATCGCCGATACGGCCTATGGCGAGCACTGGGTGTTCCGCCTCAAGGACCTGCGCGCCTGGTGGTCGAACCCGCATCGCGACCGGCCGGGCGGGGTGCGCCAGGCGACCGCCACGGGGTGGGTGCCGCAGAGCAAACCGGTCCGCTTCATCGAACTCGGCTGCGCCGCGATCGACAAGGGCATGAACCAACCCAACGTCTTCGTGGACCCGAAGTCCTCGGAAAGCGTCCTGCCGTTCTACTCCAACGGCCGGCGCGATCCTGCGGCGCAGCGGGCCTACCTCGAAGCCACCTTGGCCTACTGGCAGGGGGACACCGGCAACCCGGTCTCGTCGGTCTATGGCGGCCGGATGGTCGATCCCGAGCGGCTGTTCGTCTGGACGTGGGATGCCCGGCCCTATCCGGACTTCCCGCGCCAGGCGGCGGTGTGGAGCGACGGGCCGAACTACCGGCTCGGCCACTGGATCAACGGGCGCCTCGGCCTGGCGCCGATCGCCGACGTGGTGGCCGAGCTGTGCGGCGGCCTCGGCGTGCCGATCGATGTCGGCCAGCTCCATGGCCTGGTGGAGGGCTACGCCGTCACCGAAGTCCAGACGCCGCGCGCCAGCCTCGAACCGCTGCGCACGTGCTTCTTCTTCGACGCGGCGGAGTCGGCCGGGCGCCTGGTCTTCGCGCCGCTGGCGCGAGCCCCGGCGGCGTCCCTCACCGCCGACGACCTGGTGGCGCGGGGCGGCAGCGGCGGCGATTACCGGCGCACCCGGGGCGAGGAGACGGCGCTGCCGGGGGTGGTGGCGCTGACCTACATCGATCCGCAGCGCGGCTACCAGTCGGCTTCGGTCGAGGCGCGCCGCACCAACGGCCGGGCCAACGCGGTGCAGCGGGTGGCGGTCCCGCTCTGCCTCGACGAGGGGGCGGCGCGGGGGATCGCGCAGGCCTTGCTCTATCAGGGCGTGGTCGAGCGCGAGCAGGTCGGCGCCACCCTGCCGCCGTCCTGCCTGGCGCTCGATGCCGGCGATGTCGTCACCCTCTCCCTCGCCGGGAGCGGCACCGACTACCGGCTGACCCGCCTCGGCCTGGAAGGGGGCCGGCCGGCGAGCGGCATCCGCACCGATCCTTCCGTGTTCGCCTACCGGGACGGCACCGCGACGCCGCGCCCGGCCGAGCCGCCGGCGACGGTGGGTGTTGCGCTGTTCCAGTTCCTCGACCTGCCGCTCCTGCGCCCGGACGCGGTGCCCCATGCGCCCTACCTCGCCGCCTACACGGCGCCGTGGTCGCCGGTGGCGGTCCTGCGCTCGACCGCCGGCGGGGCGTTCGCGGACGACGCCACGGTGGGCGCCCGGTCGATCATCGGGCGGCTGACGGCCGACCTCTACCCGGGCCCGTGCGGGCGGTGGGACCGGGTGAACAGCGTCTACGTGGAGGTGCCGCGCGGGGTCGAGCTGGTCTCGGCCCCCGAGATCGACGTGCTCAACGGGGCCAACGTGGCGGCCCTGCTGACGCTGTCGGGCGAGTGGGAGGTGCTGCAATGGGCGCAAGCCACCTTGCTCGCGCCCGGGCGCTACCGCCTCAGCCTCCTGCTGCGCGGCCAGCTCGGGACCGACTTCGCCTTGGGTGCGCCGACACCGGCCGGCGCCCCGTTCGTGGTGCTGACGGAGGCCCTGGTGCAGTCCGGGATGCCGCTGTCCCTGCGCACCCTGCCGCTCGCCTGGCGCTGGGGACCGCTCGGCCGGCCGCAGGATGATCCGAGCTTCGCCGGCGCCACCCTGGCGTTCCGGGGCGTGGGCCTGCGGCCCTACGCGCCGGCGCAGGCCCGGATGGTGCGGGCGGCGTCCGGCGACCTGGTGCTGTCGTGGGTCCGGCGCACCCGGATCGACGGCGACCCGTGGGAACAGGTCGAGGTGCCCTTAGGGGAAGAAGCCGAAGCCTACGCCCTCGACCTGCTCTCCGGGTCCGCTGCCGGCTCCACCGTCCTGCGCACGTTCGACCTGTCGGCGCCGGCCGTCACCTACACAGCCGCCCACCAGGCGGCCGATTTCGGCGGGCCGGTCACGCGCCTGTCCGTCGCCATCCACCAAGTCTCGGCAACCTACGGCCGCGGCGCGGCCCTGAGGGCGACCCTGCATGCCTGACGCCACCACCGCCCACCTTGCCCTGCCGCTGCTCCAGGCGGCACAGGCGCAAAAGCACGTCACCCACAACGAAGCCCTCATGGGCCTCGACACGCTGGTGCAACTCGCCGTCCTCGACAAGGACCTGACGGCGCCCCCCGCCAGCCCGGCCGAGGGCGACCGCTACCTGATCGCTGCCGCCGCCCCCACCGGGGCGTGGGCGGGCTGGGCCGGCCGGGTGGTGCGCTACCAGGACGGGGCGTGGCGCTCCTTCGTGCCGCGCCCCGGCTGGCTCGCCGTCGTGGCGGACGAGGCGGACCTCTACACCTATACAGGTGCGGCCTGGGCCTCGTACCGCTCCACCCTGACGGCGCTCCAGAACCTCGCCCGGCTCGGCATCGGCACCACCGCCGACGCCGCGAACCCCTTCGCGGCCAAGCTGAACAAGGCGCTCTGGACGGCGCTGACCACCGGCGAGGGCGGGACCGGGGATCTGCGCTACACCCTGAACAAGCAGGACGCCGGCAACACCCTGTCGCTGCTGTTGCAGTCCGGCTTCTCCGGCCGGGCCGAGATCGGCTTGACCGGCGACGACGACCTGCGCCTCAAGGTCTCGGCCGACGGCGGCACCTGGCGCGAGGCGCTGCGGGTCGAGGCCGCGACCGGCGCGGTGTCGGTCGCCCAGGCGGTTACGTGCGGCAACCCGGGTCTGCAAACCGGCGCGGGTCTCGTCGTCCGGGAAAGCGCCCATGCGAGCGGGTCGCGGCGAGCCACCATCGCCCTGGGGTCGGGCTGGCAGATCAACCAGGACAGCCTTGCCACCGGCGGCAGGGATTTCAGCCTCTACAGCACCGCGCTCGGCCGGTCCGCGCTCGCCGTAGCGACCTCCGGACAGGTGACGGTGTCGAACGGCCTGAACGTCGGCGGCGGCCTGACGCTGAACAACGGCACCGGCAACACCCTTCAGTTTGCCAGCGCCGGGGTGGCGGCGCCGAGCACGGGCAGCCGCTCCGCCGGAACCAAGCTCGTCCTGTACCCGAATGTCAGCGCGACCGAAGCCGACTTCGCCGTCGGCATCGAAATCGGTGCGATGTGGCACAGCATTCCGCATTCCGGCACGTTCTATCGCTGGTACGCGGGTTCGACCCAGCGGATGCAACTGGACGGCAACGGCAACCTGAGTGCCGCGGGCAAGATCACCGGTACGGGATTTGTC